>NZ_JACVAQ010000001.1:1334855-2669711 GCF_014851905.1 Pseudomonas sp. PDM14
GCATTCACTCGCGCAAGCTGCGCAAGGAGCGACGCTCGGTGATCGTCGGCACCAGCGCGCTCGCCATCGAGTTGGCAGAAAAACTGCGCCACCCCAGCCGTGTGCCACTGATCGGCATGATCGCGACCGACAAGAGCGATACCAATCTAGAGCTTGCCCTGCCGGTACTGGGCAGCCTGGTCAATCTGCGTGCGGTCATCGAAGCCGAAGGGATTCGCCGGGTCTACATCGCCCTGCCGCTGGAAGAGGTGGCCCACATCGAGGGGATCTACATCGACCTGCTCGACATGGGTGTCGACGTGGTGTGGATTCCTGACTTCGGCAGTATGTTGCTGCTCAACCAGTCAATCTCGGAAATCGAGCACATGCCGGCGATCTACCTCAATGAAAGCCCGATCAGCTCGCACCCGGCCGCTCTGCTTGCCAAGGAAACGATGGAGCGCAGCCTGGCACTCCTCGCCCTGATTCTGTTGAGCCCGCTGATGATCGCCGTGGCCATTGCGGTGCGACGCTCCTCACCCGGCCCGATCCTGTTCAAGCAGGAACGCCACGGCTGGAACGGCGACGTAATCAAGGTGTGGAAATTCCGCTCCATGCGGGTTCACGACGACGACGTGGTCAAGCAGGCAACTCGCAACGACGACCGTATCACCCGCGTCGGGCGCTTCATCCGGCGCACCTCGATCGACGAGTTGCCGCAACTGTTCAACGTGCTGCTCGGCGAGATGGCACTGGTCGGCCCCCGCCCACACGCGGTCACGCACAACATTTACTACACCGACAAGATCCGCGCCTACATGGCTCGCCATCGCATCAAACCGGGCATCACCGGCCTGGCGCAGATCACCGGCCATCGCGGCGAGACCGAAACCGTGGAGAAGATGCAACAGCGGGTCAACCAAGACCTCAACTACATCAATCACTGGTCGCTGTGGCTGGACATCAAGATCATCATCAAGACGCCCTTCACGTTGCTGTCCAAGAACATCTATTGATGCACTATCCCTGGCGCGCAGACGGGCCAGGGAATCACTCCGGATAATTGGTCGAGCGACACATGGAAGTCATTCCAATCATCATCTTCTGGGCCTTCGCGCTGTTCGGCCTGTTCGGCAACCGTGCGCTTCTGCTCTACCTGTTCTTCGGCTCCATGGCATTCGGGGCATTCGCCGTGGTGCCACCCGAACTGACCGGCGGACTGACCCTGACGCCTACGCCGATGGTGGTGCTGCTGATCATTTTGCGTAACCTGTGCGATGCGTCGGGGCCGTATTTCTTTACGGTCACGGCCCTGTCGCCCAAGCGTGCACTCTGGCTCTTCCTGTTTCTTCTGGTGGCGATCCTGGCCACCCTGTTCATGCCCAGGCTCTTCTACGGCGAGATCACCATCATCCCCGTTCGCCTGCTGGCATTTACCCTGGGTGAACCGCTTGCGCCCAGCACACAGAACTTCTCCCAGCTGGCTTACCTGGGCATTTCGATACTCGGCGTACTCGCATTCGCACGCATGATGCTGGATGAGCACATGCGCCAAGAAGCCCTCAAGGCCATGTGCATGGGCGCTGCTCTGGCGATCGTCACCGGAATGCTCGACTACCTCAGTCAGTACGTCCCCTTGAGCGCCGTGCTGGAGCCTTTCCGTACAGCCAGTTATGCCCTGATGACCGAAGTGCAGATCATGGGCGGCAAGCGGGTGGTCGGCCTGATGCCGGAGGCGTCGGCCTACGGCAACCTGTGCCTGTGCTTCCTGTGTCTGATGTATTTCCTGCGCCATGCCATGGCGGACCGCTGGCTACGCGAGCAGGTTGCACCCGGGTTGGTGTTGCTGCTGCTGCTGTTCGTCTGGCTGTCGACGTCATCGTCGGCCTACGTCGGCCTGTTCATCTTCATGCTGACGGCAGTGATCGACTGGGCCTGGCGCAAAAGCGCAGGCTCGGCAGACATGCTCGGCCATCGCGGACTCGGCTTTGAATTCTGGACGGCCACGAGCGGGCTGACCGGAGTGGCGCTGGTGATTCTGTTCAATCCGGCGTTGCTGGACCCGATCATCGAAAAGGTCAACGAGATGGTCCTGAACAAGGCCTCCACCAGCTCTTATGAAGAAAGAAGCATGTGGACCGCTGTCGGCTGGCAGGCCCTGCTGGATAGCTGGGGCATGGGCGTCGGCCTGGGCTCAACCCGTACCTCCAATTTTGCCGCCGCGGTATTCAGCAATACCGGGTTGATAGGTGGGGGGCTCTACTTCTTCTTCGTCTACCAGACCCTGCGCCGCAGGCTGAGCTACCGCGCAGATGGCGTCAACGTGGCAATGATGCGGGGCATTCGCTTCGCCTATGTCCCGGTCTTTATCGTGGCCCTGCTGGCAGCGACCACACCCGATTTCGGCAGCTACAACGCCTGGCTATTCGGCACGGCACTGGCCTTGGCAATAACCGACTTGAAACGCCGGCAGCAGTCTCTTGCGGACACTCGAAAGCCCCATGCCGGGCAACACCTCCATGATTTTCTGCCGACACCGCCTAAACCATGAACACACCTGCAAGCGGTAAACAGTCCCGCGCCGACTTCGTATTCGTTTACCTCGCCTACACCCTGCGCTACCTGTACCTGTTGCTGCTGATCCCCTTCTACGGCCGGGTGCTGGGTGTCGAGGGCTATGGTGTGGTCCTGGCTGCCATGTCGCTGATGACCATCGTCTGGCGCTTCGTCGAATGGGGTTTTGGCACATTCGGCATGCGCTCCATCGCCACCGCGAGCACGGACCAGTATGCCGGCCTGTTCTCCCAGCATGTCAGCGCCCGCCTGCTGCTCAGCGTGCTGGCCATGATCGGCACCGGCATTGCGATCAAGATGTCGCCGGTACTTTCCACTCACCCTGGCGCCGGGTTCGCGGCAGCGGCACTGGGGATCGTCTCGGCCTTCAACCTCGGCTGGTACTACACCGGCAGCGGACGCCCAAGGGACGCGGTGAAGCTTGAAGTGCTCGGCTTTGCCGTGAGCCTGGCACTGATCCTGTCGTTGGTACGCGGCCCCGAAGACGTCAATTTGGTACTGCTGTCACTGCTCTGCTCCGGCAGCCTGGTACTGGCGACTGCGCACTGGTGGGTCAGGAAGGAAATTTCCCACGCCCGCTTCGACGTCGCGAACGGCGCGGTGCTGATCCGCTCTGCCAGTACGGTGTTCTTGTACTCCGGCAGTTCGGCCCTGCTGGTGTCCTCGTCGACCTACCTGCTGAGCATCATCTCCACCCCCGCCGAAGTGGGCGCCTTTGGCGCGGCCGAGCGCCTGGTCGCAGTCGGCCTGAGCGTAATGGGCCCCGCCGGACAGATTTTCGTACCACGCATCACTGCCCTGTTCGTGCACGACAGGGATGGTGCCCACGCGCTCATCCGCAAGGCGCTGCTGCTGCTGGTCGGCATCGGCCTGTGCGGCCTGCTGTGCAGCCTGCTGTTGGGGCACTGGATCGTGCCGCTGATATTCGGCCCGGGATTCGACGAAACCGTGCACATCCTGCAATGCCTGTCGGTGCTTTTCCCGATCAGCGCCACCACCCTGATCCTCAGCAGCTATGTGCTGATTCCGCTGCACAAGGAAGCACTGCTGGCCAAGATCGTGCTGACGGGTGCGGCGCTGAGCATCGCCTGCGCGATCCCTCTGGGCATTGCCTATGGCGGTATGGGCATGGCCTACGCGCGGCTGTTCGGTGAATCGCTCGTGTGCATCGGCCTGACATTTTTCTGCTGGAGAATGGGCATTCTGGCTCGCATCTTCGACCTCAAAAAATAACGGACTATCGCTATGAACCCATTCGTTGTGGTCGCCACCAAAGGGCGCAGCAAGCAAACCTATATCCTCCTCGACTTCCTCGCGCGTCAGAGCAGCCGGCCCGTCCACATCGCCGTGGTCGGCAGCGAAGCCAAGGACATCGAAGGACTGGACGCGCACCCCTCGGTGGCAAGTGGCCTGACCAGCCTCCGTCTGGCCAGTGCGGGCGCCACCATTCAGCGCAATGCCGGGCTGGATGCACTGCAGCCTCACGTAGCGCAGTTACCTGCCAGCGACTGGTTCGTGGCCTTCTTCGATGACGACTTCCGACCGGCCGATGACTGGTTGGCGAACGCCGCCAGCGCCTTCGCCAGGCATTCGGATGTGGTCGGCATCAACGGCCTGGTCCTGGCCGATGGCGTGACCAGTGAGTTCGGGATTTCCGAAGAAGATGCCGTCCGCTACATCAGCGGTGAAAAAGCGTCGGACAAGCTACGCACCACGCCGCCGGAAGCCAGGCCGCTGACCGGCCTGTACGGCTGCAACATGGCCTACCGCGGCATTGCCGCCGAAGCCCTGCGCTTCGACGAGCAACTGCCGATGTACGCCTGGCAGGAAGACATCGACTTTTCCAGTCGCTCCCGCCAGTTCGGCCGACTCGTCCTGCTATCCGCCTGCCGGGGGGTGCACCTGGGGGTCAGCTCCGGCCGCACCAGTGGCGTGCGCTTTGGCTACTCGCAGATAGCCAACCCGATCTTTCTCATGAAGAAGGGCACCATGAGCAAATCCATGGGTTTCAAGCTGATGAGCAAGAACATCCTCTCCAACCTGATCAAGACCGCACTCAAAGTCCGCATCAAGGACTTTCCCGGGCGTCTGCGCGGCAACCTGCGCGCCGGCCTGGATCTGCTCTCGGGCAAGCTGCATCCGATGCGTGCCGTGGACCTTTGAAACCAACGCGGATTCGTTTCAGCGGAAAAATCGTTTCACTTTCACTGTTGCATGAGTCAACTCAAGGAGCGTTTGCATGCAAGGCACATCACCTAACGTGCCTCAGGACGTGAGCAGGCTGGGCATAGACGGCGATGCCCTACGCAAACCACTTTCAGGCGTTGGCCAGTACATCTTCAACCTGTGCCGTGAGCTGGAAAGCCTGCTGCCCACGACCCAGTTCTTCGTCTACACGCGCCTCAGCGCTGATGAGATCGCGCTGCCTTCCTCGCGCTGGACGGTACGGCGCGAAGCCTGGCCACTGGCGCGCAAGCTGCCCTCGTTCCTCTGGCTGAAATTACGCGGCTGCCAACTCGCCAAGCGTGATCAGCTCGACGTGTTCTGGGCAGGCCGGACCATCCACCCCGGCAGGCACAGCGCCAAACGGGTAGTGGTCACGGTGCATGACCTCAATCATCACCTGGTACCGGAGACCATGGAAAAGGTCACCCTGTACTCCCACCTGCTCTGGTTTGATCGTGACGTACGAAGCGCAGCGATGATCCTGACGAACTCACAAGGAACGTCGGACCGTCTGCAGCACTGGGTGAGCCGGCGTGCCGATGCAATCGTCTACCCCGGCGTACGCGATGACTTCCGCCCGCTGGATCCCAGCCAGCGAGAAACGGCATTGATGGCCCTGAAAGAAAAGGGCGTCGTCCCGCCTTATGTCCTTGCGGTCTCAACCCTCGAGCCACGCAAGAACATTGGCGCGCTGATCGAGGCATTCGTACAGCTGAAGAAGCGTGGGGAGCTTCGTGATCATCGCCTGGTACTGGTAGGCGCACGCGGCTGGCAGAACCAGGAGTTGGCTCGCACCATCGAGGCCAACGCCGAGCAGGGCATCGTCCTGCCGGGCTATGTGCCGGACGAACTGATGCCGGCAATCTTCGCCCTGGCCGAGGTGCTGGTGATGCCGTCACTGTACGAAGGTTTCGGCATGCCGGTCCTGGAGGCGCGGGCAGTCGGCACCCCGGTGATCGTGTCGGATGTAGCCGAACTGAAAGAGGCCGCCGGCGGCCAGGCCCAGGTGGTGTCACCGGATGCTCACGGACTTGAGGCCGCGCTCTCGCAGCAGGCCCTGTTTACGCGAACTGCCCCTCGGGAGGCTCTGGGCGACATTCAGAGCTGGGGTAGATCGGCACGGGTCATGGTTGCCGCGCTGACGCAGGCGAACCCTGATCACACTCAGGCAAACGCATGATTTGCCACCACCACCAACCGACGAATGAAGGAGGAAAGCGACCACCCGCGCGCGTGCCTGAAGTCATCCCCAACTAGGGAGAGGCGATCACCTAAGGCACACACCAAGATGATGAATCAATACTGGGAAAGTTATGTTCATAGCACCGTTGAAATACATCTGGAGAAACCTGGGCCTTCGAACTACCTATCTAGATTACAGATACCGTTCTCTGTTGAAGGCATGGCGCACCAGCCGGGATGGCACTCCCTGGCCGTGCGACAAATCCGAACCGGTGGTTCTGCTGATTCCATCCGATCCCGCACTGCTGCTCGCCTCGAAGGGCGACGAAGCGATGCTGACCGCGATCATCAGCCACTTTCAAGGCCGATGGCCCGATGTGCACTTCATTGTTGCCACTGAAAGCGACGCGGCTGATACCTGCGCTTGTGAGTTGGGTATCGAGCCCTTGCGGGCACTGGATGAGAGCCTGAGCCTGCAGCAGTCCATCGACCTGATGAAACACAAGAACATCTGCGCCAGCGTTACCGTCGGCGCCGACGTGCTGGATGGCAGCTACAGCCCGGTATTTTCCGCGAAGCTACTGATGCTCACCGACATGCTCGCGCGCCGCGGGGTGGACTGCGTGATCACGGGCTTCAGCGTGAGCAAGACCCCCTACAAGGAGCTCAAGCTGCTGCTCGACGAGTTCTCCGACCGGGTGGTGTTCAACCTGCGCGATCCCTTGTCCTTCGCGCGATTCAAGCAGTTGACCAGTGCCTCTGCCAATCTGGTCGCCGACGTGGCCTTTCTCCTGCAGCCGCAGCATGGCAGCAAAGCCGTGCGCGCAACCCGAAACTGGGTTGAAAAACAGCACGCGCTCGCTCGGACGGTAATTGGGCTGAACCTCCACCCCCTGCTGCTGGAGCTGGAAGAACGGCAGAACATCGGTCAGGTCGTGCAGAACTTCTCACATGTGATTCGCCAGCTGATCCAGGAGAACGCCATCAGCGTCGTGCTACTGGAGCACGATTTCCGCGGTACATCCGCAGACCACCATTGCCTGAATCTGGTCGAACAACAGCTCGGGGAGGACCTGGCAAGCTACGTGTTCAAACCTGAAGCGCGCCTGAGCGCCGCCGAGCTGAAAGGCGTCGCCGAATACATGGATGGGGTGGTGAGCGGGCGCATGCACCTGATGATCGCCTCCTGTGGCGCAGGCACACCGGTCTTCGGCATCGAGTACAAGGGCAAGATGGAAGGGCTGATGAAGCATTTCGGCCTGGATACCCGCAACCTGTCCAGCGCTCACGAAATCATCCAGAACCCGGATGCATTCGCCAGCAAGCTCGTGCAGTTCATCCACACCCTCAGCACGACTCGGCAGCAGATGATCGTCAAGCTTCCAGAGATCAAACGCCTGTCCTCGATGAACTTCTCCAACCTTCCGGCCTGCAACACACAGTGATTGCGCGGCTGTAATCCCCTGCGTGGTTCGTTCAATACAGGATGTTCAGCTTGTTCTATGTCAACGCGCGCTTTTTGACGCAAGCCATCACCGGCGTTCAACGTTATTCCCTGGAAATCAGCCTGCAGCTCAAGCAGCTCATGCCAACGATTCGGTTCGTCGCACCGGGCAACATCGTGCACCCCGAACTGGCCAGGCAGCTGGACGTGCAGATCATCGGCAGCCGCACCGGCCATGCCTGGGAGCAGATCGATCTGCCGCAATTCCTCAGGCGCAATGGTTCGCCGTTGCTGATCAACCTGGCCAATACCGCACCGCTTTTATATGGCAACAAGATCTCGACGCTGCATGACGTCGCCTTCGAGCGGTTCCCCGAAAACTTCTCCTGGAAGTTCCGCCTGGCCTACCAATTGGCCACACCTTGGAATATCAGACGCTCGCTCAAAGTGCTGACCGTCAGCCACTTTTCCAAGCAGGAAATCTGCGCGATCTACAACACGCCGGCTGACAAGGTGGTGGTCATTCCCAATGCGGTCTCCGGCTCGTTTCAACCACGGCCGAACAGCGCTGCGCAGCCCTACCTGCTGGCGGTGTCGTCGCTGAATCAGCAGAAGAACTTTCATGGCCTGATCGACGCGTTCAGCTTGCTCGAACAGAACAGCCACGCGCTCTACATCGTCGGTTCGCTGAACAAGAACTTCGCCGACCCCGGTCTGCTGCGCAAGATCGAGTCGGACAGCCGCATCAAGCTGCTGGGGCGCGTCTCTGACGAACAACTGATCGACCTCTACAGCGGTGCCGCGGCCTTCATCTACCCGTCGTTCTACGAGGGTTTCGGCCTTCCGCCACTGGAAGCCCAGGCCTGCGGCTGCCCGGTCATCGTCGCCAACGCGGCGAGCCTGCCGGAAGTCTGTGGCGACTCCGCGCTGTACTGCTCGCCCCATGACGTGCGTGACATTGCCGACAGGATCGACCAGCTCATCGCTGATCCCGAGCTGGCGCAAAGCCTCAGGGAAAAAGGCACCCACAACATCACCCGCTACAGCTGGAAAACATCTGCCGCCAGCCTTCTTCAGGTAATCAGGGAGTTCCAATGAACGTCGCAATCATCCACTACTGGTGGCTCAGCAACCGCGGTGGCGAAGCCGTGTGCGCGGCACTCGTCGAGCTGTTTCCCAACGCCGACCTGTACATCCACGTATGCAACGAAGAAGTCGTGCGCCAGGCGCTGCCGCCGACGTTCACCGGGAAGATCCACAACACTTTCATCTCGCGTCTTCCCGGGGCGAAGAAGCACTATCAGAAATACCTGCCGTTCATGCCGCTGGCGCTGGAGCAACTCGATCTCAGCGCCTACGACCTGATCCTGAGCAGCGAGTCGGGGCCGGCCAAAGGCGTGGTCACCCGCCCGGATGCCGTGCACATCTGCTACTGCCACTCGCCCATGCGCTACGTGTGGGACATGTACCACGAGTACCTGGGCGGTGCCGGACGGCTGATCCGTACACTGTTCCCTCTGGTCGCCCACTGGCTGCGGGTATGGGACCGACTGTCCGCCGATCGCGTCGACCACTTCATCGCCAACTCCGGCTTCGTCGCCGCGCGCATCCGCAAGTTCTACCGCCGCGATGCCGAAGTCATCTTCCCGCCGGTCAACACCGATGAGTTCAGCCCCACTGCCGAGCGCGGCGACTTCTACCTGTGCCTGGGCCAGCTGGTCGCCTACAAGCGAGCGGACCTGGCTGTGGAGGCCTTCAACCAGCTCGGCTTGCCACTGGTGGTAGTGGGTGAAGGCGAGCTGTTCGAGCGCCTGAAAAGCCTGGCCAAACCCAACATCAGGCTGATGGGGCGCCAGCCTTTCGCCGAGATCAAGGACCTGCTGCAACGCTGCCGCGGCCTGGTGTTCCCAGGCATGGAAGACTTCGGCATCGTCCCCGTCGAGGCCATGGCGGCCGGCGCGCCAGTGATCGCCTACGGCAAGGGCGGCGCGCTGGAAACCGTGATTCACGGCAAGACCGGCATCCTCTTCGAGCAGCAGAACGTCGAGTCCCTGATCGCCGCGGTGCAACAGCTGGAAAACGGCGCCTTCTCGTTCAATCCGGCCGAACTGCACGCGCATGCCGCCACCTTCGATAAACGCATCTTCAAACAACGTATCACGGCCTTCGTCGAGGCCGCCCTGAATGGCCCGTCAGCGCCACCTGCTCGCCCTGCGCTAAATACTGCGCGCCCTGCCCTTTCCGATTGCCAGGCTTAAAAGGAGATCACCATGCTGCTTCCTATCATCATGGCCGGTGGCACCGGCTCGCGCCTGTGGCCACTGTCACGCCAGCTCAACCCCAAGCAGTTCCTGCCGCTCGCCGACTCGAACCTGTCCATGCTGCAGGCCACCATCAAGCGCCTCGACGGGCTCAACGCCGCCTTGCCGCGGCTGATCTGCAACGAGCAGCATCGCTTTCTCGCGGCCGAGCAACTGCGCCAGCTGGGCCTGGACAGCGCCAGCATCCTGCTCGAACCAACCGGCCGCAATACCGCCCCAGCCATCGCGCTGGCCGCCCTGCAGGCATACAGCGAGACGCAGGACCCGATCCTGCTGGTGCTCGCCGCCGACCACCTGATCGCGGATGTCGAGGCGTTCCACGCCAGTGTGCGCAGCGCCCTGCCCCTGGCCGAACAGGGCAAGCTGGTGACCTTCGGTATCGTGCCGACCCACGCGGAAACCGGCTACGGCTACATCGAGAAAGGCCAGCCGCTGGGCGGCGATGCGTTCGCGGTCAACCAGTTCGTCGAGAAGCCCGACCTGGCCACCGCCACCGACTACCTGGCCAGCGGAGACTTCCTCTGGAACAGCGGCATGTTCATGTTTCGCGCCAGCCGCTACCTGGAGGAGCTGGAACGCTTCCAGCCGGAAATTCTCGACGCCTGCCGCAAGGCGCTGGCGGGCGGGCAACAGGACCTGGTCTTCACCCGCATCGACGCGGTCGCGTTCAGCGCATGCCCGGACGACTCCATCGACTACGCCGTCATGGAGAAAACCGCCGACGCGGTGATGGTGGCACTGGACGCTGGCTGGAGTGATATCGGCTCGTGGTCGGCGTTGTGGGACGTCAGCGCCAAGGGTGAGCGTGGCAACGTATTCAAGGGTGACGTGCTCGACCAGGGCAGCCGCAACACCTACGTGCATGCGGACAGCCGCCTGGTGTCGGTGGTCGGCGTGGAAGACCTGGTCATCATCGAGACCAAGGATGCCGTGCTGGTGGCGCACAAGGACAAGGTGCAGGACGTGAAGAAGATCGTCGAGCAGCTCAAGCGCGACGATCGCAAGGAACACATCAACCATCGCGAGGTGTATCGCCCGTGGGGCGTCTACGACTCGATCGACGAGGGTCATCGTTACCAGGTCAAGCACATCACGGTGAAGCCGGGCGCCAAGCTGTCGGTACAGATGCACCACCACCGTGCCGAGCACTGGATCGTGGTTAGCGGCACGGCGAAAGTCACCAATGGCGACACCACCTTCCTGGTCACGGAAAACCAGTCCACCTACATCCCCATCGGCCAGATTCACGCCTTGGAAAACCCCGGCGTGATTCCTCTGGAACTGATCGAGGTGCAGTCCGGCCCGTACCTGGGCGAAGACGACATCGTGCGCTTCGAAGACAAGTACGGGCGCGTGCCGCCGGCGGTGAATGCCGAAGTCACAAGCATCAGCGTGCCTGCATTGGCAGCCCCTGTATTACCGTCCTAGGAGACCACCAGATGAACTGTGCTGTGATTTTTGGAGGCTCGGGGTTTATCGGCGTGTTCTTCGCCAGGCAACTGCTGGCGCAAGGCGGATACGACAAGATCTACCTGTTCGACAAGGAACAGGTGGCCGACAAGCCATTCCCCTATCGCACCCGGCTGGTCCAGGAAGCGTCGCAGATCGTCGAGATCAAAGGCGATGTGCGCCAGACCATCGCCTGGCGCCCCGAGGAGAAGGTCAGCCTGATCGCCAACTTCGCTGCCGTGCACCGCGAGCCGGGGCATGAGGACTTCGAGTACTACGAGACCAACCTGCTGGGCGCGGAAAACGTCTGCGCCTGGGCCGAGAACCGTGGCTGCAACGACCTGATCTTTACCAGCTCGATCTCGCCCTACGGCCCCAGCGAACAGCAGAAGGACGAGCGTACGCTGCCCGTGCCCGCAACCGCTTACGGTGGTTCGAAGCTGGCAGCGGAGAAGATCCACCAGAGCTGGCTGGCCGCAGACAAGACCAACCGCCACCTGGTCATCGTGCGCCCAGGTGTCGTGTTCGGTGCCGGCGAAGGCGGCAACGTATCGCGCCTGATAAAGGCGGTGATAAAGCGCTACTTCTTCTACATGGGCAATCGTGACACCCGCAAGGCCGGCACCTACGTCAAGGAGCTGTGCGTGGCGATGTGCTGGGTTCTGCAGCGGCAGAAGGACCAGGGCAAGAATTTCTCGCTGTTCAACATGACCATGAATCCCGGACCCTCCATTCAGGAATATGTGGAAGCGGTATGCGATGTCGCCGTCATCCAGCGCAAGGTGCCGGCCGTGCCCTACCCATTGCTGCTCGGCGTGGCCTACACCATCGACCTGATCGCTCGCCCCCTGGGCATCAAACACCCCTTCAGTCCAGTGCGCATCCGCAAGCTGGTGCGTTCCAACAACATCCTGCCCAACTACCTGGTGGAAAGCGGGTACGCCTACCAGTACAGCCTCGCCTCTGCTCTCGCCGACTGGAAGAGCAGCTGCCCGGAGGAGTGGCGTTGAGTACGCCACGAAGTCATCAGCATGAACGACACCGTTCTGGTCACGGGGGGAGCCGGCTACATCGGCTCTCATACGACACTGGCGCTGTTGGAGGCGAACTACGACGTGGTGGTGCTCGACAACCTCAGCAACAGCTCTGCCGAATCGCTGCGACGAGTAGCGCAGATCTGCGGCAGGAAACCTGAATTCGTTCAGGGCGACATTCGCGATACAACCCTGCTGAATGATCTGTTCTCCCGTCGCACCTTTACCGCTGTGCTGCATTTCGCGGGTCTGAAAGCCGTCGGGGAAAGCGTGCGCAAGCCCATGGACTATTACGACAACAACGTCGTGGGCAGCATGTGTCTATGCCAGGCCATGGCACGAGCAGAGGTGTTCTGGCTGGCGTTCAGCTCATCGGCAACGGTGTACGGCGAACCGACACGAATGCCCATTTGCGAAGACTACCCGACCAACATGCCAACCAATCCCTACGGGCGCTCCAAACTGATGGTGGAGCGGATGCTGAGCGACCTGTGCGCATCCGACGCGCGCTGGAGTATCGCCCTGTTGCGCTACTTCAACCCGATCGGTGCGCACAGCAGCGGCATGATTGGTGAAGACCCCAACGGCATCCCCAACAACCTGCTGCCCTACATCAGTCAGGTGGCCATCGGAAAAATCGAGCAGCTGCCGGTATATGGCGGCGACTACCCCACCATCGACGGCACCGGCGTGCGCGACTACATCCATGTTCAGGATCTGGCGGACGGCCACCTGAAAGCATTGCACGGCATCAGGAGCCGCAGTGGTGTGCACATCTGGAACCTCGGCACCGGTATCGGTTACAGCGTCCTGCAGATGATCCACGCCTTCGAACAGGCCAGCGGCCGACCCGTACCTTATCAACTGGTACCACGCCGCGCCGGCGATATCGCCGAGTGCTGGGCCGACCCCGGCAAGGCCGCCAGGGAGCTGGGCTGGCAAGCCCGGCGTGGCCTGCAGGAAATGATGCAGGACACCTGGCGCTGGCAATCAGCCAATCCTCAGGGATACGCGCACTAATACCCGTTACTACCCACTTTCCTGACCCAGGAGCCCTCCATGATCCGCAAATGTCTATTTCCTGCGGCCGGTTACGGTACGCGCTTTTTGCCAGCCACCAAGGCCATGCCCAAAGAAATGCTGCCTATCGTCAACAAGCCATTGATCCAGTACGGCGTCGAGGAAGCCCGCGACGCCGGCCTGCAACACATGGCCATCGTCACCGGTCGCGGCAAGCGTGCTCTGGAAGACCACTTCGATATCAGCTACGAGCTGGAGCATCAGATTCGCGGCACCGACAAGGAACGCTTCCTCACCGGTACTCGCGAACTCATCGAAGGCTGCACTTTTTCCTATACCCGCCAGGTTGCGATGAATGGCCTGGGGCACGCCATTCTCTGCGGGCGTCCGCTGATTGGAGACGAGCCATTTGCCGTCGTGCTGGCGGATGACCTGTGCATCAACCTCGACGGCGATGGTGTACTGACCCAGATGATCAAGCTGTACAACCAGTTCCGTTGCTCCATCGTCGCCATTCAGGAAGTGCCCGCGGACCAGACGCACAAGTACGGCGTAATCGCCGGTGAGCTGATTCGTGAGGACCTCTACCGCGTGCACAGCATGGTGGAGAAGCCCCAGCCTGAAGATGCCCCCTCGAACATGGCGATCATCGGCCGCTACATCCTCACCCCGGATATCTTCGACCTGATCGCCGATACCGAGCCAGGCAAGAACGGCGAAATCCAGATTACCGATGCCCTCCTCAAGCAAGCCAAGAGCGGCTGCGTACTCGCTTACCGGTTCAAAGGTCAGCGCTTCGACTGCGGGAGTGCAGAAGGGTACGTAGAGGCAACCAATTTCTGCTTCGAGCAGCTCTACCTGAACGGTAAATAGCCCCCCGCACATGGCCCCCTCTCCCGAGGCGCCAGCCCATTAAACCGCATGCCGTCAGAGACCAGTGCAGGATGGCGTCGGCGTGCGCAAAGAGCACACGATGATGAAAGCGAATGCAACGGACTTCCGAGTGGATATCAATGGCCTACGAGCGTGGGCAGTGGTATCCGTTGTCCTGTTTCATTTTGGCATTGCAGGCATGTCGGGCGGTTTCATCGGCGTAGATGTGTTCTTCGTCATCTCCGGCTTTCTGATGACCGGAATCATCATCAAAGGCCTGGAACGCAATGATGCGTGCGCCACCCGACCGTTCTCCATCCTCGGGTTCTACCTGTCGCGCGCCCGGCGGATAATGCCGGCCCTGCTGGGCCTCTGCCTGGTACTGACCGTGGCGGGGTGGTTCGTTCTACCGTCGCTGGACTACGAGAAACTGGGCAAGCATGTGCTCAGCGCCCTGACCTTTGTGTCCAACATCGTGTTGTGGCGCGAAGACGGTTACTTCGACAGCGCCTCACGAGACAAGCTGCTGCTGCATACCTGGTCGCTGTCCGTGGAGTGGCAGTTCTACCTGCTCCTGCCGGTGATGATGGCCCTGGTGTGGAAGATCCGCCCGGGGCGGAAAACCCAGCTGATTGCCATCGCCGCCGCTCTGCTGGCGTCGCTTCTACTGTGCGTACTGGTAACGCCGATCAAGCCGGTGCCGGCGTTCTACCTGCTGCCCACCAGGGCTTGGGAAATGCTCGCGGGCGGCGTGGTGTTTCTCCTGGCCCGCGAGCTGCGCCTGGGCAGTCGGCAGCGCCAGCTGCTGGAAGCCAGCGGATTTGCCCTGGTGATCGGCTCCTGCATCCTGTTCGACGAAGGCAGCGCCTGGCCAGGTTGGCGCGCACTGGTCCCGGTGATGGGTGCGATGCTGATCCTGGCCGCTGCTCGGCAGAGCTCGATCTGGACCGCCACCCCCGTCGCCCAATGGCTGGGGAACTGCTCCTATTCGCTGTACCTGTGGCACTGGCCAGTGGTGGTGGCGCTGAACTACCTGCAACTGCAGGAGCAACCCGGTGCGATTGCTATCGGCTTGCTGGCCTCGCTGATTCTGGGGGCCCTGTCCTATCGTCTCGTGGAGCAATCGGCCAGCCGCATACTGAATCGCATGCGGGCCGGGCTCAGCGCTGTCAGCCTGGCCGCTGCCAGTCTGGCGCTGCTGCTGCCTGGTCTGGCCATCGCAATCATGCACGGCATTCCAGGGCGCCTGCCCGGCACTATCGAGCAAGTCTTCAATGCGGCGCAGAACATCAACCCGCGCCGGGACGAATGCCTGCCCAATGAGCGCTCTACCGCCGTTCCGCGCTGCACTTACGGTGGAGCGAAGCTGGGGGCCATCGTGGTCGGAGACAGTCACGCTGCCGCACTGGTTCGCGCGGTAGAACGCTCACTGCCAAGCACAAAGCTGCATATTCTCGACATGACCATGAGTCACTGCCCCACCATCGCCGGTATCAAGTCGGTCGGCGATCCGGCCTACACCTGCGGAGGCTTCGTCAGCCAAGTGGCAAATGACGACGACCCGGCATTGCAAGACTCGCCGGTGATCATCATCAATCGAACATCGAATGCGCTCTTCGGTCCCAACGAACCGGAAAAATTCAGGCAGCTATCGGTCCCGTCCCTGTACCTGACAGAACCCTTCGCTTCGCGCAGCCCCGAGTACCTGGAAACGATGCGCGAAGGCATCATCGCAACTGCCTGTGCGTTAGCCAGGCACCGACAGGTGTATATGCTGCGCCCCATTCCCGAGTTGAAGGTCGATGTACCAAAGATCATGGGCCGGGCACTACTGCGTGGCGAGCAGCTGAGGGTATCGATATCGCTGGAGGAGTATCACCAGCGCAATGCATTCGCCTGGAGGACCCAGGATCTGGCAACTGAACGTTGCGGGGTGAAGATCCTCGACCCCTTACCCTACCTGTGCCGGGATGGGCGCTGCTACGGAGACCGGGATGGTCAGCCCATCTACTCCGATGACGACCACATGAACGAGAGAGGCGGCGATTTGCTGACCCCACTCTTCCGCCAGGTATTCGACCCGGTCGTCTCCGCACAGAAGTAGCTTCGCACCACACGGCCTACTGAAAGCCCTTGTAGCTGCCGTGCTGTAACTTTCACCTATCAATTGGCAAGGACAACGCAATGAAGCGATTTCAGGTGCTCGATAGTTTTCGAGGGCTTTTCGCGCTAGCAGTGGTGATCTATCACTCTCATGCACTGCTGAGTTTCACCGAGCTCACGTTCTTCAGGAACTCGTTCTATTTCGTGGAGTTCTTTTTCGTCTTGAGTGGCTTCGTGCTCTACCACAACTATGCCGGACGTCTGCACGACTGGGAGCAGGTCCGCCACTTTGCCATCACCCGCACCGCGCGTCTTTACCCGTTGCACGTGGTCATGCTGGCGGTATTCATCGGCATCGAATGCCTAAAAGTCTTGGCCGAGCACTACGGCATGACCTTCGGCAGCGCCAGCTTTACCGGGCCTCGCAGCACTGCCGAGATAGCCCCCAATCTCCTGCTCCTGCAGTCCTGGTGGCCAGGATTCAATCCGCTGTCTTTCAACTATCCCGCCTGGAGCATCAGCATCGAGTACTACCTCTACATGCTGTTCGCCCTGATCATGGTGGTAGTGCCTGGCCAATCGCGACCGGTATTCAGCGCCATTGCGCTCTTCGCCTTCATCGCGCTGTACCTCAGGAGCGACGTCCTGACAGAGGAAGCACTCAAGGGCCTCGGCTGCTTCTTCGCTGGCGTGCTGACCCATGCGCTCTACAGCAAGATCCAGCACTGGCGGCTCAGCCGTCCTGTCGCAACAGCACTGGAGGCGACGGTACTCGGCGCCATCGTGCTGGTTCTCAGCCTGGCGACGACGCCTCAGGACATTCTGCTCAGCACGCTGTTCTGCCTGGCGATACTGGTATTCGCCTTCGAATCCGGGGCCTGCTCAGCGCTGCTGGTGCATCGTCCGTTCAAATGGCTGGGAACACTGTCCTACTCGATCTACATGACTCATGCGGCCTTGCTGTTCATGACATCGGCAGCCCTCATCGTGGCCGGGAAACTCACCGGTATGAACCTGCTGATCGAGCTGCCCAACCCAGCATCCGGCGATGCCAGCCGCTACATCAACACCGGCTCCGCCCTCCTCAACAACCTGCTGGTGGTCCTGCAGCTGATCGGCGTGCTGATCATATCGAGCCTGACCTATCGCTACATCGAGTTGCCGGGTATCGCGCTGGGCAAGCGCTGGAGCCGACGCCAAACAGGCATCGAGACCAAGCCCAGCCTGTAACCATAATTCGTGGCGGCGTGCGATAAAGCTGAAACACGCAGTTGATCAATGCCGCCCGTTCCAGCGCATCTGAAACCCATCGCCCGCCCATCCCCGGTACCATAGGAACCGCTGCAAAAACCTTTGCATATCAAGTAGTCGGGATATGAGTATGGTCAGGCTCGCTTCTATCACATGCTTTGCCGCCGTTCTGGTCGTCATCCTCTTCGCGGGGCTGCGCAGCGAACCGGTGCCCCAGGTGTTCAACCACCAGGATTGGCTGCACCACGCCGCCGCCTTCGCGGCCCTGGTATGCAGCGCGCGGCTGGCCTTTCCTCGCGTGCAGGCATTCTGGATGGTGCTCTACTGCCTGATGCTGGCGCTGCTGATCGAACTCGGCCAGGGCCTGCTGCCGATGCGCACCGCGTCGGTCGGCGACATGGTCGCCAACATCACCGGCGTCCTCATCGGGCTCATGGTGGCGGGCGGGATCAACCGGCAGATCGCGACGCGTCGGGTTGCTGACGAGGCCTAGAGCGACGCGCTCAGCCCCGTGGTCGCGCCCGGCGCTCACGATAGTGATGATTGGCGAGCACGCCGATGGCACAGATCACCACGTATGTCGCCGCGTTGGCCGGGATCTGCAGGTTGAAGTCGGCGAGCGAGTGAATCAACAGTGCGACGATGCCCACACTGGCACCAAACCCCACGCCACTCCGGTAGACCGACTCGCGCAGCCACATGGCGCGTTGCGCCTGGTACAGCGCCCAGAGCACGAACAGTAGCAGCGGCAGGCTGCCCAGCACGCCGTACTCGATGACGAACTGCAGATAGTCGTTGTGGGCATGGTCGAAGTGGTAGGCGATCTCCTCGCCGGCGACCCGCGGGAACACCACCTCGAAGGTGCCGGCGCCATGCCCGGCCAGCCAATGCTCCCGCGCAAGTGGGATGGCCTGAGCGAACACATCGTCGCGCAACTCGTTGGCTTCTACCATCTGCCCATCGACCATCACGCTGTGAAACTGCGTATTGGTGATTCGATCAACCAGACGCTGCAGCCCAAAGTACTGGCTGACGATCAGCACATCGAGCAATACGAAGCTGGCCAGAATCACCGAATTGCGCAGGCGATTGGCCTTGTCCGCCAGCAGGAACACCGCACCGACCAGTATCAGGCTGGCAAAGAACGCCGTGTTACCCATGCGCGAGTGACTCATCACCAGCGCGATCATCATCAGGATCAGGGCCAGGCGCAGGCGCGCCTTCGGCCCGAGCAGCACCTCCAGCAGGTTGACCCAGCGAAACGGGCGCTCGTCGCGTAGCGCCAGTAACAGGCCAATTCCGCAGGCCAGGGTCATTTCCAGATAGCCGGCCAGGTGATTGCGGTTGATGAACGTGCCGGTGGCATCGCCCAGGTAGCTGGTCTTGGCGACGAGCAGCAGGCTCTCCACGCCCGACAGAGTCATCACCACGCCGAAGAACGCCTGGAACGTACCACTCACGGCCAGCGTCGCCAGCAGCAGGCTCAAGCGCTTGCGGGTGCGGAACAGGTCGACCACCAGCAGGAACAGCAGGCAGTACGCACATCCGAGCACCAGGCTCTGGAAGGTGCTGCCGCCGTCCACCGTCAGCCCCGCCAGCCATTGCACCAGCACCCAGACCTGGCAGAGCAGCAGCAGGCCGAGCATCGGCAACCCGGCCTTGAGCGTCGGGCCACTCTCGCGGTTGCGCCGCAGAGTGTTGATCGCCCAGCCGACGCCGAGCAACGCACACATCAGCACGAGCAGCGCAACGGACCAGTCGCGGTTGCTGCCAATCGGTAGCGGCAACCACACTAGCAGTACCAGCGTGCCGACGATCAGCACACGCTCCAGGCATTTCGACGACAACGACATCAACGGCATCCTTGCTGGCTGTAACGGAGAGCCTGCATGGCCCAATATGAATCGCAACGATTACCCGCAGAGCGCGGACACTAGCACCCACGTGTGACAGCGAGGCTGACAGGCCGCGGGCAGCGCATATCCTGCACTGTTATCGAGCCCAGCGACATTAATTCACCACCAGAAGGCCGGCATCCCCGGCCTTCGGCGTTTCCGGCGTATGCGAAGCAAGAGCCATGCCCCGCCGCCCCTATGTCGAAACCCGGCAGCAGCTGATTGCAGCGCCATGACTTGGCCAGTATTATTGAAACTAATTCCCATCTGCACTTGAGGCGCATCGGCGCCGGAACCTGCCGTGTCCTCGACGCCACCGCTTGACGCTCCGTCGGTCCATTCTCTGTATGTCAGCCATTCGCGCTGGCTGCTCGGCTTCCTGCATCGTCGCCTGGGCAGCCGCTTCGATGCTGCCGACCTGCTGCAGGACACCTTCCTGCGCGTGCTGCTGCGCCCGCGCAGCTTCGATGGCCTCAGTGGCGAGCGTTCCTACCTGGCGACCATCGCCCGCGGCCTGTGCATCGACCATTGGCGGCGTCGACAGCTGGAACAGGCCTGGCTGGAATCCCTTGCCGCGCGCCCCGCACACCTGCAGGCATCGCCGGAACAGCGCGCGCTGATCATAGAAACCCTGCACGAAGTCGATGCCATGCTGCTGCGTCTGCCGAGCAAGGTACGCCAAGCCTTTCTCCTCGCGCGGATCGACGGCCTGCCGTACCGCAGCATCGCCGAGGAACTCGGGGTATCCGAGCGCATGGTGAAGAAATACCTGGCCCAGGCTTTCCTGCACTGCGCCGTGCTGGAGGCCGAGCTCGACGGCCTGCTGATCGAGTGACGAACATGGCGCAGTCGGAGAAGAAACTCAGCCACGCCAGCCTGCAACAGGCGGCCAACTGGTATGTGCTGCTGCACGACGAAAACAGCACCGCGCAGCAACGCGATCAGTGGCAGTTGTGGCTCGACCAGCATGGCGACCATCAGGACGCCTGGCGCTACGTCGAACGCGTCGGCCAGCGCTTCGCACCACTGCAGGCCGAAGGCGAGCGTGACAGTGCGAGCCGCATGCTGCGCCACAGCGAACCCGGCCGCTTCAGTCGCCGCCAGGGTCTGAAGAGCCTGATGGTGCTGGGCGCCGGTTCGATGCTCGGCTGGAGCGCCTGGCGCAGTACGCCGCTGCCGCGCCTGGTCGGAAGCTGGACGGCGGACTTCGCCACGCGCACCGGGGAAACCCGCAAAACCGTGCTGGCCGACGGCACGCGCCTGTGGCTGAGCGCGATCAGCGCGGTGGATGCCGACTTCAGCGCCGAGCAGCGCCTGCTGCGCCTGCACTTCGGTGAGGTGTTGATCGACACTGCCAAGGACCCGCGCCCGTTCCTCATCGACAGTGCCCAGGGACGCATGCGCGCACTGGGCACGCGCTTCGGCGTCAAGCAGATGGACGACCTCACCCGCCTCAACGTCTACCAGGGCGCCGTCGAAGTCAGCACCCGCGAAAGCGGCAAGATCGAAGTCATCGACGCCGGGCATCAGGTCGACTTCACCCGCCTGGCGATCACCCAGCCCGGCCCGGCGCAGACCGCCGGTGAGTCCTGGGTCAATCAGGTGCTCGTCGCCGAGAACATGCCGCTCGGGCAACTGCTGGACGAGTTGAGCCGCTACCGCCACGGCTACCTCGGTTGCGACCCCGCCGTCGCCAGCCTGCCGGTGGTGGGGGCCTTCCCGCTCGACGACACCGACCAGGCCCTGCTGCTGCTCAGTGCGGCGCTGCCGGTTCGCGTGCAGCGCCTGATGCCCTGGTGGGTCAGCGTCGAACCGGCCTGACCCTCCTGCAAAAAAATATTCTTTGGCAGTTCCCCTTTTTCCGTTTCGTTCGGTTTAACCCCCAACAGACACGCTCAATCACCGAATCGAAACTGGGGACATCATGCCTTTGCCTGCCCACTTCACCGCCCGCTTCGCCCTGCGCCCTCTGGCACTCGCCCTGCCGGTCGCCCTGCTCGCACCGGCCCTGCTGCCGGCCGCCGTAGTCCACGCCGAAACCACGCAGCAGGCGCAGGCCGGCGAACGCCTCTACAGCATCGCGCCCGGCTCGCTGGGCAGCACGCTGACCGCGTTCAGCAACCAGGCCGGCATATTCCTCGCCGGACACAACGACCTGACCGCCGGCAAGACCAGCAAAGGCCTCAACGGCCGCTACACCGTCGCCCAGGGCCTGGCGCGCCTGCTCGAAGGCAGCGGCATCCAGGCCCTGGCGCAGAGCGGTGGAGGCTACGTGCTGCAACCGGCGCCGCAGAACGGCGCGCTGCAACTGGATGCCACCTCGGTGATCGGCGCCAGCCTGAACGGCAATGGCCTGTCGGACGACCGCGGTTACAAAGCACCAGCCAGCCGCACGGCGAGCAAGACCAGCACCTCGCTGGCGGAAACCCCGCGTTCAATCTCGGTGGTCACCCGCCAGCGCATGGAAGACCAGAAGTCGCAGACCCTCACCGAAGTCCTCGGCTACGTGCCGGGCATCTTCGCGCCGCCCTTCGCTGCCGGTGACGGCCTGGCCGGCGACCTGTTCTTCGTTCGCGGTTTCAACGCCACCGACTGGGGTTACGGCCTGCTGCGCGATGGTCTGCGGGTGCAGGGCAACCGCTACGACAGTACCAGCGAACCCTACGGCCTGGAGCGCGTGGAAGTGTTCCGCGGCCCGACATCGATTCTCTACGGCGAGAACGCGCCGGGCGGTGTGGTCAACATGGTCAGCAAGCGGCCGACCGCCGAACAGCGCGGCGAAGTACAGCTCACCTACGGTTCGAACAACCGCCGCCAGCTCGGCGTCGATGTATCCGGGCCGCTGACCGATGAAGGCAACGTACTCGGGCGCGTGGTGCTGCTCGGGCGCAACGCCGACACCCAGGTCGATCACCAGCCGGATGACCGCTTCTACTTCGCCCCGTCGCTGACCCTGAACCTCGCCGACAGCACCAGCCTGACGCTGCTCTCCACCTACCAGCGCGACCGCACGCTGATGGAGCTGGGCTACCCGGCCGCCGGCACGCTGCTCGACAACCCCAACGGCAAGATCGACAAGAACACCCTGCTCGGCCACCCCGACTGGAACAAGTTCGAGCGGGAAATCTGGACCCTCGGCTACGAGTTCGCCCACCAGCTGAACGACACCTGGCAGTTCCGCCAGAACTCGCGCTACATGCAATCGCGCATCGATCGCCGCGAGACCTGGCCGGGCGCACTGAACGGCGGTGGCTTCGGCACCAACGTCACCTACACCGCCTACGATCGCAGCAACAAGTCGCTGGCTTACTCGCTGGACAACCAGTTCGAAGGCCACTTCGCCAGCGGCGAGGTCGATCACACCGTGCTGCTCGGCGCCAGCTTCGACCGCACCTCGTTCAACCAGAACTGGAAAGCCGGGTTTGGCGGCGTGATCAACGTTTTCGACCCGGTCTGGACCAGCACGCCGAACACCACGATCGCCGTGCAGAACGCCCAGCTCGACCAGGACATGTACGGCGCCTATAGCCAGCTGCAGAGCAAGTACGACAAGTGGATATTCCTCCTCGGTGGCCGCTTCGACCGGGTCAACAGCCAGTACCGCAACAAGCCCGGCACCACCAACGCGGCCGCCGACATCGACTACTGGGATAGCGATTTCACCTGGCAGACCGGCTTGATGTATCAGTTCGACAACGGCGTGACGCCGTACATCAGCTACTCCACCGCCTTCGCCCCGACCCAGCAGACCACCAGCCGTTCGGGCCCGCTGGAGCCAACCACCGCCGAGCAGTACGAAGTGGGCGTGAAGTACGAGCCGAAGGGCTGGAACACCTCCATGACCGCCTCGGTGTACGACCTGCGCAAACAGGATGACGTGATCTTCGACAGCCTTGCCAACGACTACCGCCAGGTCGGCGAGAGCCGCGCCAAGGGCGTGGAGCTGGAACTCAACAGCGACCTGAGCGAAAACCTCAACGTCACCGCGGCCTACACCTACACCGACTCACGCATCACCAAGGACGCACCGGGCTCGCTGCTCGAAGGTCACCAGATGACCGGCGTGCCACGCAATCAGGCCTCGGCCTGGGCCACCTACCGCTTCCTCGACGGCATGCTCAAGGGCCTGCACGTTGGTGGCGGCGTGCGCCACTTCGACAGCACCTTCGCCTACACCGCCGCATCGCTGTATGGCACGCTGGACACCGGCGACGTGACCCTGGTCGACGCCGCCATCGGCTACACCCTCGACGAACACTGGTCGGCCGAGATCAACGCGAAGAACCTCTTCGACCAGGAATACGTGGCCGGCTGCAACAACGCCGGGCGCTGCTACTGGGGTGAAGAACGCACCGTGCTGGGCAGCGTCTCGCTGCGCTGGTAAGCCACGCCGGCCTGCCGCCAGGTGCGGCAGGCAAGACGCTCAGAACAAGCCCATCTGCCCATCGATCAGCGCGGTGAAGTCGTCGTCGACGAAGGGCAGGATGGCGTCCGCCACCGGTTGCAGCTGGCGCGTCACGTAGTGGTCGTAGTCGATCGGCGCGTGGCGGGTTTCCAGGGGTTCGGGGCCGGCCACGGTCATCAGGTAGCTGATGCGCCCGCCGCGCTGGTATTGCTGCGGGCGGCCCTGGCGCACGTTGTACTCGTCGGCCAGGCGCGCGGCGCGCACGTGCGGCGGTACGTTGCGCTGGTAGTCGTCAAGGCGCCGGCGCAGGCGCTTGCGGTAGATCAATAGCTCGTCCAGTTCACCGGCCAGGGTGCGGCGCACGAAATCGCGCACGTACTCGCGGTGCGGCTGGCGGTTGAAGATCAACTGGTACAGCTCCTGCTGGAACTGCTGGGCCAGCGGCGACCAGTCGGTGCGCACGGTTTCCAGGCCCTTGTAGACCATCTCCTCGCTGCCATCGGCGAGGCGCTTGAGGCCGGCGTAGCGCTTCTTGCTGCCCTCCTCCGCGCCCCGAATGGTCGGCATCAGAAAGCGCCGGAAGTGCGTCTCGAATTGCAGTTCCAGCGCACTGTCGAGGCCGAATTCCTGTTGCAGGTGTTCGCGCCACCACTGGTTGACGTGCGCCACCAGCGCGCGGCCGATGCGCGCGGCGTCAGCCTCGTCGTGTGCGTGACCGAGCCAGACGAACGTCGAGTCGGTGTCGCCGTAGATCACCACGTGGCCCTGGGCTTCGATCAGCGCGCGGGTGCGGCGCATGATCTCGTGGCCGCGCAGGGTGATGGACGAGGCCAGCCGCGGGTCGAAGAAACGGCAACCGCTGGAGCCGAGCACGCCGTAGAAGGCATTCATGATGATCTTCAGTGCCTGCGACAGCGGCGCGTTGCCCTCGCGCTTGGCCGCCTCGCGGCCCTCGGCCACGCGGGCGACGATGGCCGGCAGGCAGTGGCGGCTGCGGGAGAAACGCGCCCCGCGAAAGCCTGGCACCGAAGCACTTTCGTCGGGGTCGCGCAGGCCCTCGATCAGTCCCAGCGGGTCGATCAGGAAGGTGCGGATGATCGACGGATACAGGCTCTTGTAGTCCAGCACCAGCACCGAGTCATACAGGCCCGGCGAGGAATCCATGACGAAGCCGCCGGGGCTGGCCTCGGGCATGCGCTCGCCCTGGTTCGGCGCGACGAACCCCTGGCGGTGCATCAGCGGCATGTACAGGTGACAGAAGGCCGCCACCGAGCCGCCACTGCGATCCACCGGCAGGCCGGTGACCGTGGCCCGCTCCAGAAGGAAGGTGAGCAGCTCGGTCTTGGCGAAGATCCGCGTGACCAGTTCGCAGTCCTTGAGGTTGTAGGTGGCCAGCGCCGGCTTGTCCTCGGCGAACATGCGGTTGATCTCGTCCATGCGCTGGTATGGCGTGTCGATGGCCTTGCCCTCGCCGAGCAGGGTCTGCGCGACGTTCTCCAGGCTGAACGAGGGGAAGCTCCAGGTGGCCGAGCGCAGCGCCTCGATGCCGTCGATGATCCAGCGCCCGGCAGCCGCGGCGAAATAGTGGTTGCTGCTTTCGTGGGCGCGCCAGCCCATCACTTCGCCGCCACGCCCCAGACGCAGTGGCACCTTTAGCCGCTGCGAGTGCTCGTGCAGCACGCGCAGGTCGAACTGCACCAGGTTCCAGCCGATGATCGCATCCGGGTCATGGGCGGCGAACCAGTCGTTGAGGCGTTCCAGCAGCTGCCCGCGGCTGTCGCAATACTCGAGCGCGAAGTCCACCTGTGCCTGGCGGTTGGGTGGGCCGAGCATGTACACCTGACGCTGGCCGCAGCCTTCGAGGGCGATGGAATACAGCTCGCCGTGGGCGGTGGTTTCGATGTCCAGGGAGACCAGGCGCAGCGGCGGGCGGTAGTCCGGTGCCGGTTTCAGCTGCGCCTCGTGGAGCAGACCCGCGGCGTCCGCCACGCCGCCGAACCACACCGGCGCGGTGATGAAGCGCTCCATCAGGTAGCGCTCCGGCGGGCGGATGTCGGCTTCGTAGATGTCCACACCGGCCTTGCGCAGCGGCTTGTCGAGGTTCATCAGCTGGCGGTGCTGGCGGCAGTACAGGCCGAGCACCGGGCGCTGGCGGAAGTCGCGCAGCCCCAGCGGACGCAGCTCCACATCGCGCTCGCCACGCAGCGCCACCTCGGCCCGCGCCCGCTGCTCGGCAGGGATGAACGCCACCGAGGGTTGATACGGCAGGCGCACCTTGCGCGGGCCGTGATCGGTGGCCAGCCAGAATTCGACTTCCGTGCCTGCGGGCGTGTCGCGCCAATGCCGGGTCAGGACGAAGCCCTGCTGTAGATCCACCTGTACGACCTCGAAACGCTATTTCTCGGGCGGGATTCTACGTTGCCCGGCGGCCGCTGCGGCCTTTCCCGCATGCGCCGCCGACATCCGCCCTCTCAGACGCCGAAGGGATAGGTGTCCGCCTCGCCAGCGCTGCTCGACGACACCTGGCCGACTGGCGCCACCGCCGTGGTTTCGGCGAACCACAGGTAGGCGTCGAACTGCTCGCCGAGCACGGCCTGAAAGTAGTGACTGGCGCGCTCGCTGTCCGGCCGGTAGATCACGCCGATGGCCCGCTGCAGCAACGCCGTGCTCAGGGTCGCGCGAAAGGCCGCACGCTCGGCGCCGCGCCAGTCGGTGAGCGAAGCCGGCACGCCGGCCAGGAGAAACTGCTGCTCCCAGCTGTCGGCCAGGCTCGGGCGCACCTGTTTGATCTGCAGCGGGCCGTCCCAGTCGTCGGCGGCAGCCACGTCGCCGCGGTCGGTGCCCATGCCGATCAGCACCGCCTGCTCGCCCCAGGCAATCCGGCAAAGCTGGCCGAGGCTGAGCTGCCCCTGCCAGCCCATCTCGGTCGCCGCGGCGTTGCCGATATGCGAGTTGTGCGCCCAGATCACCGCCCGAGCTTCCGGGCCGCGGTGTTTCATGAACCGCTGCAGGGTGTCGAACATGTGGGTATCGCGCAGGTTCCACGACGACTCACCGGCGCGATAGAGGCTGCGGTAGTACTGCTCGGCGGCGCGCACCACACGGGCGTTCTGCTCGGCGTCGAACAGCGCCTCGTCACTCTCCGCCGGCGTCGCCACGCGCTGCGCCAGCAGGGCCTGCAGCTGCTTGACCACGGCGTCTTCGCAAGCGTCACGGCGGGCCCATTCGACCCACTGAGCGTAGGCCACCGGATCGTCCTGCCAGGGCGTCAGGCAGCTGTAGCGGGCCCGTGCATGGACCGCGCGGGCTGGGTCGGTGCGTTCCAGGTAGGCCAGCACTTCGCTGATCGAACTGCGCAGGCTGTAGATGTCCAGGCCACGGAACTCGACGCGTTCGGAGAGCACGCGCGGCTGGTTGAAGGCGTGCAGCCAGGCGATGAACTCGGTGACCTCGCGATTGCGCCACATCCAGCTGGGGAAGCGGCCGAACAGCGGCTCACGACTGACCACTCGCGGCAGGCCACGCACGTGCTGATCGATGGCGCTGGCATCCGGCCAGTCGCCCTCGATGGCGACGATGCCAAAGCCGTGCTGCTCGACCAGCCGCCGGGTGATCGCGGCGCGGGCACGGTAGAACTCGGCGGTGCCGTGGCTGGCCTCGCCGATCAGCACCACCCGTGCATCGGCGAAACGGTCGAACAGAGTGGCGAACTGCGGCGAATCGATATCCGGCAACGGCTCGGCATGCTCGCGCAGCACCGCGGCCAGGTCGGTGACGGGGGGCGGCACCAGGGTGACGGGCATGTCCACGGGCGGAGCATCCTCCTCGGGAAACAGCTCGAGCTGCTCGGGCGGCCTCGGCATGGCGGCGTTCAGCTCGGCTGGTTGGAGCCGTCTTCGCCGGCGATGTCCGGGTCGTCCGGCAACGTCTCCGGGTCTTCGCGCTTGACGGGGCCACGTTCGTCCGGGTGGACCGGTTCATCGGGCTCCCGACGTTCGGGGGCATGTCCGCCCGGTTCGCGCTTCTCGTCCCGCGGCGTGGGCGGCTGTGGGTCGCGCTGTGGGGTATCAGGCTTTTGCGTGGGCATGGCGATCACGTCACGAGGCAGTGGGCTCATCTGTTTCGAGAGCCTAGAGCCATGCGGTGTTCAGGCTGATTTAGCTGCCGCCGGTCGCGCCAGCGGTAACCGATCACAATCCAGGCCATTCGGCAGGCGGCGTGAACCCGGCGCGACGCCGGCAGTCAGCCGCTCTGTCCCTCATGTTTCAGGAGAACCCCATGACCACCATGAACGCAGCGCGGATCCACCAGTTTGGCAGCGCCGATGTGATCCACATGGAGAGTGTCGAGATTCCCACCCCGGCGCCCGACGAGGTACTGATCCAGGTCGGTGCGGCGAGCATCAACCCGGTCGACTACAAGATTCGCGAAGGCCAGTTCCCGCCAGTGCAGGCCGACCAGTTGCCGCTGACCCTGGGCCGCGACCTGGCCGGCATCGTCCAGGCGGTCGGTAGCCGTGTGAGCAACGTACGCAAGGGCGACGCGGTGTTCTCCATGGTCGGCGCCGATGGCAGCTATGCCGACTATGCGCTGGTCAAGGCCAGCTACGTCGCGCCGGTGCCGCCCAAGCTCGACTTCGCCACGGCGGCGAGTGTCCCTCTGGCGGCGCAGACCGCGTGGCAGGCGCTGTTCGACCATGGAAAGCTGCAAGCCGAGCAGTCGGTGCTGATCCACGGCGCCAGCGGCGGCGTCGGTCACTTTGCCGTGCAATTGGCCAAGGCGGCGGGAGCCACCGTGTATGCGACGGCATCGGCAGAGAACCTGGAATTCCTCCGTTCGCTTGGCGCTGACCTGGCTATCGACTACGAGGCGCAGCACTTCGAACACATCTGCCAGAATATCGACCTGGTGATCGACCTGGTCGCCGGAGAAACCCAGGAGCGCTCCTGGGCCGTGTTACGCGAAGGCGGCAGGCTGGTGTCGACCCTCAGCGAACCAAAGAGCGAGCGGCCAGAGGCGCAAGGCAAGATCGGCACGTTCTTCCTCGTCGAACCCGACGGTGAGCAACTGGAGAAGATCGCCCGCCTGATCGAGAGCGGCCAGGTGCGCCCGGTGCTGAGCAAGACCTTTCCCCTGGAAGAGGTGGCCGAAGCGCAGGACTTCCTCGAACACAGCCACGTCAAGGGCAAGGTGGTACTGGTGGTGCGCTGAACGTCGTCCCGCGGCAAACCTGAACTGCCTGCCGCGGCGGCAACGAGCCTGAGCGTCACAGCCATTGAGCACGGAATGCCGCCATGCTCAATCCCCCGATCCTGCTCTTCATCGGTGCGGCCGTGATCATCCTGCGGCTCGACCTGTGGGCACGGCATCTGCCTGCTCCCGGTGATCGGCCTGGCGGTGTGGGGCATGGCCGGCCCACGCGGCATGGTCGAACGCCGGGAGCTCAGCGGGGCACAGCAAGGGCTGAGCGCAGTAAGCAGGCGTGAAAAAGCCCGGATGATCCGGGCTTTTTTCCTGCCTGTCGCGAAACCGCTGGCGACGCGTTACTGGTCGGCGCCGAGCGTGGCAGCCAATTCTTCGGCCTGCTGCAGGTGGTGCTCCAGCTTGGGCAGAATGGTGGTGGCGAAGCCGCTGATGTCGGCATCGGTGGACCGCGCCGCCTTGCGGAACAGCTCGACGGTCTCGCCGTGTGCGACCACCTGGTTATTGGCGTAGGCCTTGTCGAAGGAGGCCTCGCCGCGCAGCTTGAGAACCAGCGCCTTGGCCTGGTTGACCAGCGCCGCCTCATCGGCGGCTTCGAGGTTCTTGGTCGCCGCCAGGGCGACCAGTTTCTGATTGGCCACGGTGTGGTCGGCCATCATGGCGTTGGCGAAGTCCCTGACTTGCGGCGATGTGCTTTTTTCCAGGGCGAGCCTGGCCGTTTCGATTTCGGCGATGCCCCTGGCCGAGGCTTCCTCGATGAAGTCCTGATCGTCGATCTTTTCGCTGGCGGCCACGGCAGCGGTGCCGGCCAGGGTGATCAGCGTCGCGGCGATCAGGCCGCGCGAGAACTGTTGCAGGGTGCGCATGGGTGCTTCCTCGGAGACGGGGCGTCATTCGGTAGAAGCAGCGGCGCAACGCTAAGTTCAGCCAGCGCGATGGCCGGCACGCCGCGCCGTCCGGGCCATGCACTGCGCGCACCAGGTCACCTTGTCTGTCGCAATCCTGTATTCGGCCAGCCGGACTCAGGGTCTAAGCTGAGCCGATCCCCTTGGTGGAACCCGTCATGGCACTCAGCGTCTTCGACCTGTTCAAGATCGGCATCGGCCCGTCCAGCTCGCACACCGTCGGGCCGATGCGCGCGGCCGCGCGTTTCGTCGACGGCCTGCGCCGCGAGAACCTGCTGGGCGCGACCGCGACGATCAGGGCCGAGCTGTACGGTTCGCTCGGCGCCACCGGCAAGGGCCACGGCAGCGACAAGGCAGTGCTACTCGGCCTCGAGGGTGACCAGCCGGACAGTATCGACACCGCCACCATCGAACCGCGCCTGGCGCAAATCCGCGCGCGCGGCGAGCTGAACCTGGGCGGCGAGAAGGTCATCCGCTTCGTCGAGAAGGAACACCTGGCGCTGATCCGCAAACCGCTGGCCTTTCACCCCAACGGCATGATCTTCCGCGCGTTCGACGCGGCCGGTTTGCAACTGCGCGCGCGCGAGTACTACTCGGTGGGTGGCGGCTTCGTCGTCGATGAGGAAGCCGCCGGCCTGGATCGCATCGTCGAGGACAGCACCGTGCTGCCCTACCCCTTCACCACCGCCAGGGAACTGCTGGCCCTGTGCGCCGAACACGGCCTCAGCATCAGCCAACTGATGCTGGCCAACGAGGCGGTGTGGCGTCCGGAAGCGGAAACGCGCAGCCGCCTGCTGGCGATCTGGCAGGTGATGCAGGACTGCGTCACGGCCGGCTGCCGCAACGAGGGCATCATGCCCGGGGGGCTCAAGGTGCGCCGCCGCGCCGCCGCGCTGTACCAGCAATTGAGCGCCAGCCCGGAAGCCAGCCTGCGCGACCCGCTGACCATGCTCGACTGGGTCAACCTCTACGCCCTGGCGGTGAACGAGGAGAACGCCAGCGGCGGGCGGGTGGTCACCGCGCCCACCAACGGCGCGGCCGGCATCGTCCCGGCGGTGCTGCACTACTACCGGCGCTTCGTGCCCGGCGCCAGCGACGACGGGGTGATCAATTTCCTGCTCACCGCCGCGGCCATCGGCATTCTGTACAAGGAAAACGCCTCGATCTCCGGCGCCGAAGTCGGCTGCCAGGGCGAGGTCGGCGTGGCCTGCTCGATGGCCGCCGGGGCGCTGTGCGAGGTGCTCGGCGGCACCATCGCCCAGGTGGAGAACGCCGCGGAAATCGGCATGGAGCACAACCTCGGGCTGACCTGCGACCCGGTCGGCGGGCTGGTGCAGGTGCCGTGCATCGAGCGCAACGCCATGGGCTCGGTGAAGGCGCTCAACGCCGCACGCATGGCCCTGCGCGGCGATGGCCGGCACTTCATCTCGCTGGACAAGGTGATCCGCACCATGCGCCAGACGGGCGCGGACATGAAGAGCAAGTACAAGGAGACGGCGCGCGGGGGATTGGCGGTGAATATTATCGAGTGCTGAGGCAGCGGGCGTATTGAGGCTTTCGGCTGAGGCTGACTTTCCGGGCTTGAACTGGGGCCGCCTGCCTCACCCTGCCCTCTCCCGGAGGGAGAGGGTTCCATCCGTGCATCACCGCAAACGCTCTGGCCGAAGGATCACACTGCCCCCAATCACTGGCGCAACCGATACCCGGTCTTGAAAATCCACCAGACGATGGCGATGCACAGCAGCAGGAAGCCGATGGTCATGCCGAAGCTCACCGCCACGTTGACGTCCGATACGCCATAGAAGGCCCAGCGGAAACCACTGATCAGGTACACCACCGGATTGAACAGGGTGATGGTCTGCCACACCGGCGGCAGCATGCTGATCGAGTAGAAGCTGCCGCCGAGGAAGGTCAGCGGCGTGACGATCAGCGCCGGGACGATCTGCAGCTTTTCCCAGCCATCGGCCCAGATGCCGATGATGAAGCCGAACAGGCTGAAGGTCACCGCCGTGAGCACCAGGAACAGCACCATGACGAACGGGTGGGCAATCTCGAATTCGACGAACAGCCGCGCCGTGACCAGGATCACCAGGCCGAGGATGATCGACTTGGTCGCCGCCGCGCCGACGTAGCCGATGACGATCTCGAAGAACGAAATCGGCGCCGACAGCAGCTCGTAGATGGTCCCCGAATACTTCGGCATGTAGATGCCGAACGCAGCGTTGGACACGCTCTCGGTGAGCAGCGCCAGCATGATCAGGCCCGGCACGATGAACGCGCCGTAGCTCACACCCTGCACCTGGGTCATGCTAGAACCGATGGCCGAGCCGAACACCACGAAGTACAGCGAAGTGGAGATCACCGGCGTGGCGATGCTCTGCAGCAGCGTGCGCCAGGTGCGCGCCAGTTCGAACAGGTAGATGGAGCGGATGGCATAGAGGTTCATGCGTTCGCCCTCACCAGGTTGACGAAGATATCTTCCAGCGAGCTCTGGCTCGACTGCAGGTCCTTGAAGTCGATGCCGAGGCGATCAAGGTCGCGCAACAGTTCGGCGATGCCGCTGTGCTCGTGCTGGCCGTCGAAGGTGTAGACCAGCTCATGGCCGTCATCGGCCAGTTCCAGCGAGAACTCGGCCAGCTCGGCCGGCACCTGCTGCAGCGGCTGCTTGAGCTGCACGGTGAGCTGCTTCTTGCCGAGCTTGCGCATCAGCACGTCCTTGTCCTCGATCAGGATGATCTCGCCCTTGCGGATCACCCCGATGCGGTCGGCCATTTCCTCGGCCTCCTCGATGTAATGGGTGGTGAGGATGATGGTCACGCCGCGCTCGCGCAGCTTGCGCACCATGTTCCACATGTCGCGGCGCAGCTCGACGTCAACGCCCGCGGTGGGCTCGTCGAGGAACAGGATCGACGGTTCGTGGGACAGCGCCTTGGCGATCATCACCCGACGCTTCATGCCGCCGGACAGCTCGAAGATCTTGGCGTTGCGCTTGTCCCACAGCGACAGGTCGCGCAGCAGCTGTTCCAGGTAGGCCGGATCGGGCTTCTTGCCGAACAGCCCGCGGCTGAACTTGACCGTCGCCCAGACGGTTTCGAACACGTCGTTGACCAGTTCCTGCGGCACCAGGCCGATCTGCGAGCGGGCCGCGCGGTAATCGCTGCGGATGTCGTGGCCACCGACCCGGACATGGCCGTCGCCCGGGTTGACGATGCCGCAGATGATGCTGATCAGCGTGGTCTTGCCGGCGCCGTTGGGGCCGAGCAGGGCGAAGATCTCGCCCTTGTCGATCTGCAGGTTGATGTTCTGCAGGGCCGGGTGGCCCGATGCGTAGGTTTTGTTCAGGTTTTCGACCGAGATCACCGACTGCACGGGAGCTCCTCGTCTGGCAGGAAAAGCGCAATTGTAGGGAAAAGCGCGCGCCCCCGCTCAGCTAAGCCGCTCTCGCCGACACTCAGCCGGCTGGCGCCGCCTCGGCACGGGCCTTGAGCGTGGCCAGGCCCTGGTCGAAATCCTTGCCGAGCATCGCGTCCATGTCGAACAGCAGCCCCATCAGCTTGCCGACGAAGCCATTGCGCCCGCTCATGCTCCACAGCACCCGCGTGCCGCCGCTTTCCGCCTGGAAGCGGAACTCGGCGACGTTGCTCGCGCGGAACGGTTCGAGGAACTCCAGCTGCATGCGCACCAGCTCGCCGGGGCGGCTGTCGCTGATGGTCAGGTTGCCCTTGCCCACCTCGCGATTGCCCGACCAGTGATACTCCGCGCCCGGCCCGCGCGTGCCGCCGGCGTACTCCACCTGCATCGCCGGGTCACGCCTGGCCCAGGGCGACCACTGATGCCACTGGCGCAGGTCGTCGACCTGGTCGAACAGGGTGCGCGGCGCCGCGGCGATCAGCAGCGAGCGCTCGATGCGAAACGGCGCCGGGCGCATGGCCACCACGACCAGCAGGATGGCCACCAGCAGTACCACGACGAACAGAATGCTTGCGAGCATGGCGCGCCCTCATGGCGTTCAGGCGGCGGGTTGCTGCTCGAAGATCGCCGCACCGCTCTCCGGATCGAACGGCACGGAGAAGTGTTCGTGGACGATCTTCCACTCGGCGCCGAGCAGCCGGTAGATCTGGGTCACGCGCATCAGGCAGCCGTGAACGTTGCCTTCGGCGTCCGTACCGCTGCAGTAGGCGATGAAGCGGCCGAAGCCGATGGTGCCTTCGGACTCCTGGTGCAACTCGCGCACCTCGAAGGTGGTCGGCCCGCTGCACGCCTGCATGCAGTTCAGCCAGTGCGCCTTGTAGACCTCGCGGCCCTGGAATTGCAGCTGCAGGATGGCGTCGAAGGCGACGACGTCCGGACTGTAGTGCTGGATGATGGCGTCGACATCCTTGGCCCGATTGCCCTCGACCCATTTTTCGAGCAGTGCGCTCAGCGCGGTATGCGGATGGTAGGTGTTCATGTGCATTCTCCTGTTTCCGTCAAGCGGGTTTGCGGTGATCGGCGCAGCAACTCGGCGCCGGGGACTGGTAACTGTCGTGCAGGCGCCACCAGCGGGTGCCCTGTCCGTCAAGGTCGGGCATGCCGTCCCAGCCTTCCAGGCGCCCCAGCGGCGTGAGGTCCAGGTAGTTGTAGGTACCGACCAGGAGGTCCAGGCCACGCCCGTAGCTGGAGTAGCTGTGGTACACACGCTCACCGTCGCGCAGGAACACGCTGACGCCAGGCTGCTCGCCCGCCAGGTGATAGTCCTGGCCCAGGCGCTGCAGTTCGTCTCGATCGCGGTAGTTGTACTCGACCGGCGCCACGTTCTCGTCGAGGCTGACGTGGTAGTCGTAGTTGAAACGGCTCTCGAACGAGGAGTACCACGGTAGTGTCCAGCCCATGCGCTGGCGGAACGCTTCGATTTCCGCCAGCGGCGCACGCGAGACCAGTGCCAGGCTGGTGTCGCGGGCATGCAGGTGCGCCGGGTGACCGATGTTGTCGACCACCAGCGAGCAGCCGTCGCAGCCTTCGCCGTGTTCACGCAGGTACATGAAGTGGTAGACGATGAGCTGGCGGCGCCCCTCGAACAGGTCGAGCAGGCGCACCTCGCCGTGCGGGCCGAGGAAGCGGTAGTCCTCGTGCACCTCGACCAGCGGCAGGCGCCGGCGCTCGGCGTTGAGCGCATCACGCTGGCGGGTGAAGGCCTTTTCCTTTGCCAGCAGGGCGATGCGCGCGGCACGCCACGCTTCGCGGCTGACAACTTTCGGCTGATCAGGATTCATCGGGGCTTCTCCTGGTGAGTAACGTCTGCTCGGTAACCCGTCTCCTTGGGACAGGCGTGAAGTCGGAGATGTTCGGCCCGTGTGAGACCGCGCGCGGCGAGTGGCGAACCACCCTTCAGCTCCGGCCCCTCTCCCGTGGGAGAAGGGTGACGTCAGACTTGTAGTTCGCGCACCGGGCGCACTTCGACGCAGCCCACGCGGGCGGCGGGAATCTTCCCGGCGATCTGCAACGCCTCGTTGAGGTCGCGGGCCTCGACCAGGTAGAAGCCGGCGAGCTGCTCCTTGGTCTCGGCGAACGGGCCGTCGGTGATGGACAGCCTGCCGCCGCGCATACGCACGGTGGTGGCGGTCTGCACCGACTCCAGGGCCTCGGCGGCAAGCATGCGGCCGCTGGCCTGCACGCTGTTGGCGTAGGCGAAGCACTCTTCGTCACGCGGGCTGTCCGGGTGGTCGTGCAGCACCTGCTCGTCGCTGTAGACCAGGCATAGGTATTTCATGGCGTTCTCCCAGGCATTTCGCTGCGGTGTTATCCAGTAGTCGTGTGGCGTTCGGCGCAATCGACAACGGCTGCAAATATTTTTCGGCGGGCCTCTGCTGGGCGTTCCGGCCTGCGCCCATAGGCATAGACACTCAACCGGGCGGCAGTTCGGCCAGGCGTTTTTCCAGAAACTGACGGTCGGCGCCCTGCTGGCTCAGTTGCAGCGCGCGCTGGTAGGCCGTGCGAGCCGCCTGGTGCTGGCCGAGACGGCGGCACAGATCGGCACGCGCCGCGTGGGCCAGGTGATAGTCCGCCAGCTCGCCCGCCGCGAGCAGTTGCTCGATCAGCGCCAGACCGGCCTCGGGACCGTCACGCATGGCCACCGCCACCGCGCGGTTGAGTTCGATCACCGGCGATGGCGTGGTACGTAGCAAGGCGTCGTAGAGGCCGACGATCTGCACCCAGTCGGTGCTCTCCATGCTGTCCGCCTCGGCGTGCACGGCAGCGATGGCCGCCTGCAAGCTGTATGGGCCGAAGCGTCGCGACTGCAGCGCCTGCAGCACCAGCGCCTCGCCTTCGGCGATGAGTGCGCGATCCCATAAGCGGCGGTCCTGGGCATCCAGCAGAATCGCCTCGCCACGGGCCGACAGCCGCGCCGGGCGCCGCGATTCGTTGAGCAACATCAGCGCCAGCAGGCCCTGTGCCTCCGGCTCGGGCAGCAGCTCGACCAGCAGGCGACCCAGGCGAATGGCCTCGGCGGACAGCTGGGTGCGCATCAACGACTCGCCGGACGACGCGAAGTAGCCTTCGTTGAACACCAGGTAGATCACCCGCAGCACCGCCTCCAGCCGCTCGGGCAGCTCGCTGCGCCCCGGCACCTCATAGGGAATGCGCGCGTCGCGGATCTTGTTCTTCGCCCGCACGATGCGCTGCGCCACGGTGCTCGGCGTGCTGAGAAAGGCGCGGGCGATGTCCTCGGTGCTCAGGTCGCAGACCTCACGCAGGGTCAGGGCGACCTGTGCGTCGGCGACCAGCGCCGGGTGGCAGCAGGTGAACACCAGGCGCAGGCGGTCGTCTTCCAGCAGCTCGGTGTCGAACGGCGTCTCGTCCAGCGGCTCGGGGGCCTCATCGAGGGCTTGCAGGCGTGCATGCCGGCGCAGTTCGTCGATGGCCTTGAAACGTCCGGCCGAAACCAGCCAGGCGCGCGGATTGGCCGGCACGCCATCGCGCGGCCATTGCTCCATGGCGGCGCGAAAGGCCTCGTGCAGCGCCTCCTCGGCGCGGTCGAAATCGCCGAGCAGGCGGATCAGGGTGGCCAGCACCCGTCGTGACTCGGTGCGGTAGAGCGCGTCCAGTTGCATGGTCAGGCCATGCGCTTCATCCAGGGTCATGCTTGCCTGCTTTTATTGTTGTCGCCGGGCGCCATGCATGAGGCCACCAGGCGCTGATGAACAGGCTCTTAAGGTAGCGCATCCGGGCAGCCCCTCGATTCCACCGGCCAGCCGGTCTCGCTCGCCGCGGCTGACAGCTGCGCGCCAGCCCAGTATCGTCGCCGATGGTCGCCTTCGACCCGCCTCGCCGCCGAGCCCGCATGGACATCAAACAGCTCAAGTTCCTCGTCGCCCTCGACGAAACCCGTCACTTCGGCCAGGCCGCCGCACGCTGCCACGTGACCCAGCCGACGCTGTCCATGCGCCTGCGCAACCTGGAGGACGAGCTGGGCCTGGAGCTGGTGCAACGTGGTCAGCGTTTCGAGGGCTTCACCGAAGCCGGGCAGCGGGTGCTCAGCTGGGCGCACAACCTGCTCGCTGCCGAAGACGGCCTGTATGCCGAGGCCGCCGCCTGCCGCGGTCAGTTGGTGGGCACGTTGCGCCTGGGTCTGGTGCCGCTGGCGGGCTTCGACCCGATGCGCCTGATCGGCCGCTTCGCCGCGCTGCACCCGGAGCTGCGCTTCCAGCTGTTCGCCCTGAGCAGCGAACAGATTCTCGAACGCCTCGGGCGCAATCAGCTCGACCTCGGCCTGTCCTACGTCGAGCGCCTGGACCGCCAGCATTTCACCAGCCTGGAGTTGGCCGACACGCGCATGGGCCTGCTGCACGACCGCCGGCACTTCGCGCTCGACGCCGAGCAGCTGAGCTGGGGGGCGCTGATCGACCTGCCGCTGGGCCTGCTCTCCAGCGGCATGCATTTCCGCCAGTCGATCGACCACAGCTTCCGCAGCCGTGGCCTGGCCCCGCGCCCACGCCTGGAAACCGATGCCGTGCATCAGCTGCTGCAGGCGGTGGATGCCGGCCTGTGCTGCGCGATCATGCCGCTCGACAGCGGCCTGGAAACCCTCAGCCAGCACCTCGTGCTGACGCCGATCGCCGACGCCCACACCCTCGCCCCACTGAGCCTGATCCTGCGCCGCAGCGCGCCCCGTTCGGCAGTGGCCGAGGCCTGCTTCGCCGAGGCGCAGCGCCTGCTGGCTGCGCCGTAGGGTGCGCAGCACCTGACCTTTGAGTGCAACGCAACCAACAAGCACAGGGGCCGGTTAGCGATAGAGCACATCGATCAGTTCATCGGCAACAGCGATTAGACGCAACAGGCCCGGCGGCCTAGGCTGAAAAACACTCCATGTCGCCATAGAGGGCCGTTTCATGCCCCACCCTATCGCCCGCCAGGCACCCGTGAACGCCTCTTCCATCGAGCAGGCCTATGCCTACGTCGAACTCGACACCGCCACCCCGGCCGCCACGGTGCTGGCCGAGGAATGCGCGCTGGCCATCAGCTACAACGGCATCAGCCAGGCGGTAATGATGGTTTCGCCCGGCGACCGGGAGGACTTTGTCCGCGGCTTCAGCCTGAGTGCCGGCCTGGTCGCCACCATCGATGACATTTATGACATCCGCCTGAGCGGCACCGGCGCCGCCCTGCACGCCGACGTGCAGATCAGCAGCCGCGCCTTCTGGGCTCTCAAGCAGCAGCGCCGGCATCTGGCCGGCAGCAGCGGTTGCGGCCTGTGCGGGGTCGAGGCGCTGGAGCAGGCGCTGCCACAGCTCCCGCAGCTGCCCGCCAGCCCGTTGCCGCCGGCCAGCCACCTGCTCGACCTGCGCCAGCGCATCGCCGCCGTGCAGCACCAGGCGCGCAGCAGCGGCGCGCTGCATGCCGCGCTGTTCATCGACGCGCAGGGCGCGGTGCGCCTGTGCCGCGAAGACATCGGCCGGCACAACGCCCTGGACAAACTGATCGGCGCCCTCGCCCAGACAGGGCTGCCCGCCCGCGACGGCTTTGCCGTGGTCACCAGCCGCTGCAGCCTGGAACTGCTGCACAAGGCCGTGCGCGCCGGGATCGCCACACTGGTCAGCCTCTCCGCGCCCACCGCGTTGACGGTGGACTGGGCGCGCCGCCATCGCCTCAACCTGATCCACCTGCCCCACCACAGCGGCCCGCGCGTCTACAGCCCGGCGCCTGCCGAGGACTGCCCATGAGCGCCGCGCCGCGTTACCAACCGTACACCGGCGCAGCCGCCGGCTGGGGCGCGCTGCGCAGCGTCACGCACTTCTGGCTGGACAGCAAACAGCCGCTGAAGAACCTGCGCGCGCTGCTCAAGACCAACCAGAACGGCGGCCTCGACTGCCCCGGCTGCGCCTGGGGCGACTCGCCGGAAAGCGGCGCGGTGAAGTTCTGCGAGAACGGCGCCAAGGCGGTGAACTGGGAAGCCACCAAGCGCGGCATCGGCGCCGACTTCTTCGCCCGTTACAGCGTCAGCCAGCTGCGCGAGCAGAGCGACTACTGGCTCGAATACCAGGGCCGCCTGACCGAACCGCTGCGCTACGACGCCGACAGCGACCGCTATGTACCGATCAGCTGGGACGCCGCCTTCGCCCTGATCGGCGTCACCCTCAACGGCCTGAGCAGCCCGCACCAGGCCGAGTTCTACACCTCGGGCCGGGCCAGCAACGAGGCCGCCTTCCTTTATCAGCTGTTCGTCCGCGCCTACGGCACCAACAACTTTCCCGACTGCTCGAACATGTGCCACGAGGCCAGCGGCGTAGCCCTCGGCCAGAGCATCGGCGTGGGCAAGGGCACGGTGACCTTCGCCGACTTCGAGCATGCCGACGCGATCTTCGTCTTCGGCCAGAACCCCGGCACCAACCACCCGCGCATGCTCGAACCGCTGCGCGAGGCGGTGCAGCGCGGCGCCCGCGTGGTCTGCTTCAACCCGCTGAAGGAGCGCGGCCTGGAACGCTTCCAGCACCCGCAACAGGCGCTGGAGATGCTCAGCAACGGCGACCAGCCGACCAGCACCGCGTACTTCCGCCCGCACCTGGGCGGCGACATGGCGGCCGTGCGCGGCATGGCCAAATTCCTCCTGCAGTGGGAAGCGGAACGCCCCGGCAGCGTCTTCGACCACACCTTCATCGCCGAACACACGGAAGGCCTCGAGGCCTGGCTGGATGAAGTCGCACGTACCGAGTGGGCGCAGATCGAGCAACAGTCGGGCCTGCCGCGGGCGCAGATCGAACAGGCCGCGCACCTGTATGCCGGCGCCGAACGAGTGATCACCTGCTGGGCCATGGGCATCACCCAGCACCGCCACTCGGTGGCGACCATCCACGAAATCAGCAACCTGATGCTGCTGCGCGGCAACATCGGCAAGCCCGGCGCCGGTCTGTGCCCGGTGCGCGGCCACAGCAACGTGCAGGGCGACCGCACCATGGGCATCAACGAGCGGCCACCCGCGGCCCTGCTCGACGCCCTGGAGAAACACTTCCATTTCGCCGTGCCGCGCGCCCAGGGGCACAACACCGTGGAAGCCATCGAGGCCATGGCCAGCGGCAAAGCCAAGGTGTTCATCGGCCTCGGCGGCAACTTCGCCCAGGCCACCCCAGACAGCCCACGCACCCAAGCGGCCCTGCAGCAGTGCGAGCTGACCGTGCAGATCAGCACCAAGCTCAATCGCAGCCACCTGATGCACGGCCGCCAGGCGCTGATCCTGCCGTGCCTGGGGCGCACCGACCTGGACCTCCAGGCCGCAGGCTCGCAGGCCGTGACCGTGGAGGACTCGTTCAGCATGGTCCACGCCTCCTGGGGCCAGCTGACGCCCCTGTCGGCGCAGATGCGCTCGGAGCCGGCCATCGTCGCCGGTATCGCCCAGGCCACGCTCGGCACGCAACCGGTGAACTGGTCCTGGCTGGTTGAGGATTACGCACGCATCCGCGATCTGATCGCCGCGACCATTCCCGGCTTCGCCGGCTTCAACGAGAAACTCGCCAAGCCCGGCGGCTTCTACCTGGGCAACGCCGCCGGCGCACGCACCTGGAACACCTCCAGCGGCCGCGCCCGCTTCCTCGCCGACGAACTGCCCGCCGATCTGCTACCCGCCGAGGTACGCAGCCAGGCGCAGAAGCCGCACCTGGTCCTGCAGACCCTGCGTTCCCACGACCAGTACAACACCACCCTGTACGGCCTGGATGACCGCTACCGCGGCGTACGCGGCATGCGCGACGTGCTCTTCGTCAACCCGGACGACATCCGCACGCTGGGCTTCGAGCCGGGACAGAAGGTCGATGTACTGTCGCTGTGGGACGACGGTGTCGAGCGCCGCGTCAACGGTTTCACCCTGCTCGCCTACGACACCCCAGCCGGCCAGGCCGCCGCCTACTACCCGGAAACCAACCCGCTGGTGCCACTGGCGAGCACCGGCCTGGGCAGCCACACGCCCACCTCCAAGTTCATCGCCATCCGCCTGCAGGCCGCAGCTGGCGATCAGCGCATTTGCTGACTTGCGGCAACGCCCGCCAGCGCGGCGTCTGCTGCAATGTCGTAACAGCTGGTTACGCCCGGCGAGAGCTAATCGCTTGAGCCGCGTCGCCGGCTCCCTGATACTGCACCGCGATTTGCCCTCGGCGCCGCCTGGCGAACGGGCTGCAACACCTCGCCCGCCGCGGCGTCTCATGACTATCCACCCCCCAACCAACCCTACAGGTTCAAGGAGCCACCGCCGATGATGAAAAGGAGCGACTGGATCTGGACCCTGATTGGTTTGGTCGCAGTCGTGCTCTCGTGCTACCTGCTGTACAAGGAAATCCGCACCATCTCCCTGGATGAGCTTTCCGACAGCCTGTACGCGATTCGCCCCCACAACTGGCTGATGGCAGCCGGCGCGACCCTCGGTGCCTACGTGGCGCTGGCCTGGTACGACCGCATCGCTATCGCCCACCTGGGCAAGAAGATCTCCTGGTGGTTCATCACGGTCTGTTCCTTCACCACCTACGCCCTGGCCCACAACATCGGCGCCTCGGTGTTCTCCGGCGCGGTGGTGCGCTACCGCGCCTACAGCAGCAAGGGCCTGACACCCTCCGAGATCGGCCTGCTGATCGTCTTCTGCTCCTTCACCTTCGCCCTCGGCGCGCTATTGTCCGGCGGTGCCGTGCTGGTCTGCCAGCCGGAACTGATCAAGCGCGTGGCCGATGTCGGACCGTGGCTGTCGGTGTCGATCGGCCTGTTCATGCTCGGCCTGGTCGGCCTCTACGTGCTCGGCTCGTGGCTCAAGTTCAAGCCGCTGCAGCTGGGTAAACTGCATGTCGAATACCCGCGCCTGGGCATCGTCGGTCGCCAGCTGCTGGCCGGTCCGCTGGAGCTGGCCTGCGCCGCGGCGATCATCTATTACGCACTGCCGGCAGAGAGCAATCCGGGCTACCTGGTGGTACTCGGCGTGTTCCTCGCCTCCTTCTCCCTGGCCCTGCTGTCCCATGCACCAGGTGGCCTTGGCGTACTCGAAGTGACCTTCCTCGCCGCCATGCCGGAACTGCCCACGGCAGACGTGCTGGCCGCGCTCATCGTGTTCCGTGTCTTCTACCTGCTGCTGCCCTTCGCGCTGTCGCTGCTGGTGGTAATGGGCTTCGAATGGGGCCAGTGGCGCAAGCGCCGCAGCCCCCTCTGAACCGCTGCAGCCCTCGGTCCAGAGGGCTTCGCGCAGCTATCATTGAGCGTGATCTTTACTATGCGAAACCCTGACTTCCGCATCAGGGCGCGCGCCACGAACATAGGCCCCGTACTCACTTACCCCCTACGAGGTGCCTAAAAATGAAAACGTCTCTTCTCGCTACCCTGATCGCCGCAACCTTCTCTTCCACTGCAGTGTTTGCCCTTCCGCAGAACGAACCGCAACCGGTTCTCGGCGAAGCCAAATCGAGCATCACCCATGAAGTGAACCGTGCCCTGAACAGCACTTTCGAACAACGCTTCGACCTCAGCGACAGCGGTTACTTCAACACCAAACAAGGCAAGGATGTCGCTCGTTCGACCACCAACAAGCGCACCTTCTTCGCCGACAGTGGCTACTTCAAAACCAAGCAGGGCCAACAGAGCGATCTGGTTCCGGCAGCGCAACGCAACGACGTAGCGGACAGCGGCTACTTCAAGACCAAGCAAGGCAAGGACGTCGCTCGCTCGACCACCAACAGGCGCACCTTCTTCGCCGACAGTGGCTACTTCAAAACCAAACAGGGTCAGCAGAGCGATCTGGTTCCGGCAGCCCAGCGTAATGACGTCGCCGACAGCGGTTACTTCAAGACCAAGCAAGGTAAGGACGTAGCACGCTCGACCACCAACAAGCGCACCTTCTTCGCCGACAGTGGCTACTTCAAGACCAAACAGGGTCAACAGAGCGACCTGGTTCCGGCAGCCCAGCGCAACGACGTGGCAGACAGTGGCTACTTCAAAACCAAGCAAGGTAAAGACGTAGAACGCTCGACTACCAACAAGCGCACCTTCGTCGCCGATAGCGGTTACTTCAAGACCAAGCAAGGCCAGCAGAGTGACCTGATCCCTGCCAGCACTGCACAGGACGCTACCGCTTGAGGCCAGTCAGCGCTCCACCCAACAACCGGTGAATGCCCAGCACTCACCGGTTTTTTTATGCCTGCCGATCAGCGCACATCGTCAAGGGTGGGCGTGTACCGCACGCTGACTTATAGTTCCGCCTCCAGTCACTGACCCAGCGACCAGCATGCACACCATCGAGCGGATCTACCCGAAGGATCTCGACCCGCACAGCACGGACGACCAGAACACCCTGCGCATCCACATGGAGCGCTATGAGTTCGCCGCCCGCCAACTGCACGGCCAACGCATCCTCGACATGGCCTGCGGCTGTGGCTACGGCACGGCACTGCTGGCCGAGCGCAACCCGCAGCGCCAGGTGACCGGCGTCGACATCGACCCTGCCGCCATCGCCTACGCCCAGCAGCACTACCAGCTGCCCAATCTGCGCTATGTCTGCGCCGACGCCGAGCGCTTCGCCGAAGAACCGTTCGACAGCATCGTCAGCCTGGAAACCATTGAGCACCTGCCCAGCCCGCAACGCCTGATCGACAACTACGCCCGACTGCTGGCAGAGGGTGGCCGGGTGATCGCCTCGGTGCCGATCACCCCAACCCTGGACGGCAACCCGCACCACCTGCACGACTTCAGCCGCCGTTCGTTCTTCGCCCTGTTCCGCCAGCACGGCCTGCGCCCGCATGAGCACTTCGAGCAGATCCAGTGGTGGCAATTCAAGGGGCTGTTTTCCAAGCGCCCGGACCAGGCCAAGCAGCACCGCTCGGAGGGTGTCGGCAACGCCGTGCTGCTCTACTACAAGCGCCGGCCGCTGTACCTGTTCGCGCGTCTTGGCTCGATGCTGCGCTACGGCTTCAGCAACCGCTATCTCACCTGCTCGTTCCAGCGCTAAACGCAGGTTCCTCGTTGGGCAGGCGATAGGTCCAGATGCGCCGCAGCACCGTGGCGAACTGCGCGCCGAGCGTGCCGCAGTTGTAGACCTGGCCGTAGCGCGCGGCGATCTCGCGGACCTCCACCGCCAGCGCGGCATAGCGCCGGGCCGGCAGGTCGGGGAACAGGTGGTGCTCGATCTGGTGGCTGAGGTTGCCGCTGAGGATGTGCAGCAACTTGCCGCCACTCAGGTTGCTCGACCCACGCAACTGGCGCAGGTACCAGTGCCCACGGCTTTCACCGACCACCGACTCGGCGCTGAACACCGCCGCACGTTCGGTGAAGTGCCCGCAGAAGATGATGGCGAAGGTCCACAGGTTGCGCAGCAGGTTGGCCAGCACGTTGCCGGCCAGTACTGCCAGGGCGTTGGTGCCGAGCAGCAGGGCCAGCAGTGGAAACAACACATAGTCCTTGCCCCACTGGCGCAGCAGCTTGGCGTTGAACTCGCGCGCCAGCGGGCGTACCTCCTCCTTGCTGATGCGCCCCTTGATCAGCTTGTCCAGGCGCAGGTGCTGAATGCCCACGGCGTACTGGAACAGCAACGCCTGCACCGTCACCCACAGCGGCTGCCAACGATAGAAGGGCTTCCAGCGCTGCTCGGGGAACAGCCGCACCACGCCGTAGCCGACGTCGTCGTCCATGCCGATGACGTTGGTCCAGGTGTGGTGCACATGGTTGTGCGTATGCCGCCAGAAACTGGAGGGCCCGGCGATATCCCATTCGTAGGTGCGCCCGGTCAGTTCCGGGTCGTTCATCCAGTCGTACTGGCCGTGCATGACGTTGTGGCCGAGCTCCATGTTCTCGAGGATTTTGCCCAACCCCAGCAGCAGCGTGCCGAGCAGCCAGGTCGGTGGAAACCAGCCAGCCATCAGCAGAGCGCGCCCGCTCCAGCAGCACAGCCGCACCACGCTGCGCACGCGACGGATGTAGCGCGCATCGACCTCGCCAAGGTCGGCCAGGGTGCGGCGGCGCAAGTCATCCAGCTCAGCGCCGAAGGCGTCCAGTTCCTGCGGGGTCAGTTCTCGGTCACTGCGCATGTTCGCCTCCGGGTGGGTTGAGTGGGTTCACAGGTCGATGGCCACGTCGGCATGGGGCGCATTGATGCACAGACGGATCGGTTGTCCCGGCTCGCCGAACAGCGTGCCGTCGCGCAGGTCGCGCACGGTTCCGCTGAGCAGGGTGCAGGTGCAGCTGGTACAGATGCCCTGGCGGCAGCCGTGGGCCGGGCGCAGGCCGAGGCCTTCGGCCTGTTCAAGCAGGCTGCGCTGGCTGTCGCCCTGGCCCTGCACGCGGCTGCGGGTGAAGTCCAGCTGCACCTGGGTCGCCAGCCCGGCGACCCGCAGTGGCGCTGTGAACGCCTCGAACTGCAACGCACCAGCCCAGTTCTGCCGCACGCTGTCGACGAACTGCGCCGGGCCGCAGGCCAACACGCTGTCGGCATCGAGCACGTCGAGGTGCTCGGCACAGAAGCGCCCGCGCAGCATGCCGGCCTCGGCCGCTGTGGCCCCGGTCAGCACCCAGCGCACAGTGAAATTGGGGTAGCGCGCCACCAGTTGCTGCAGTTCTTCGGCGAACGCACGCTGGCCCTGCTCGCGCACGTAATGCAGCAGACTGACCGGCGCGACGAAGCCCTTTTCCAGCGCCTCGCGCAGTAGTCCGAGTAACGGCGTGATGCCGCTGCCGGCGGCCAGCAGGGCAATCCCGCGGGACTGCGCCGGCCAGTGCAGATCGCCCTGGGCCTGGCCCAGCTCCAGCACGCTGCCGACGGCCAGGTGATCGAGCAGGCGATTGGACAGGCGCCCGCCCGGCTGCCGGCGAATCGCCAGCTCGATGCAGCCACCCCGGCCGACGCGGGTGAGGCTGTAGCTGCGGCTGTAGCGCACACCGTCCAGCGGCAGGTACAGCTGCACGTGCTGGCCGGCCCGCCAGCCGCGGGCGTTGCCATTGCAGCGCAGACGCAGGGCGAGCATGTCATCGGCCACCCACTCGCGCCCCTCGACCTCGGCGAACACACGGTTGAGCCGCCATGCCGGATGCAGCCCGGCCAGCAGCGCATCGACCTCCGCCTCGCGCAGCCAGCGTCGGCGTACCAGTGCACGCAGTGGTTGCAGCGGGCGGGCGAGGCAGCGAACGAGAAAGAAAGGAAGCAGGCGCATGCGAGCAAATCTCAGTGAACACTTGTTCACAGGATGGCAAGTGACCAGCACTCAGTCAACACTCGTGCACTGAAAAAGCTTTTCGACGACCGCGGAGGGCATTTGCTAGAGTGCGCCGCAAGACCGCCTCCAGCCGGAACACCGAGAGCCATGTCGCCACGCGCCGAACAGAAACTACAGACCCGCCAGGCCCTGATGGATGCGGCGCGCAGCCTGATGGACAGCGGTCGTGGCTTCTGCAGCCTGAGCCTGCGCGAAGTCAGCCGCACCGCCGGGATCGTGCCGACCGGCTTCTACCGCCACTTCCAGGACATGGAAGCCCTCGGCCTGGCACTGGTCGCCGAAGTCGACGAAACCTTCCGCCGCACCCTGCGCGATGTGCGCCGCAGCGAGTTCGAGCTGGGTGGCATCATCGAGGCCAGCACGCGCATCTTCCTCGATGCGGTCAACCTCAACCGCAACCAGTTTCTCTTCCTCGCCCGCGAGCAGTACGGCGGTTCGCAACCGGTGCGCCAGGCCATCGCCAGCCTGCGCCAGCAGATCACCAACGAACTGGCCGCCGACCTCAAGCTGATGAACCGCACCCCGCACCTCGACGAAGCAGCGCTGGACGTGGTCTCCGACCTCGTGGTGAAGACCGTGTTCGCCACCCTGCCGGAACTCATCGACCCGCCGTCCGACTCGCTACCACCGCACCTGATGCCGGAATCGAAGATGGTCCAGCAGCTGCGCTTCATCTTCATCGGTGCCAAGCACTGGCACGGCCTGGGTCACGGCGACAGCCAATAAGCACCAATACAGCGCAATAAAAATCAGCACGCACCAAAACGATACACGCAAAGCCTCACAATCAGGCACGCCAACCCGGCGCAGCGCCTGAGCATGCGCCTGCGGCGCCCTTGGCAAGCCCCTTGCTCTAGACCAGCACTGATTCTTAGCGCTGGAACCCTCCCATGCTGGTGATCCACCACCGCCTCGACGCCCAACCCCACTGGGACGAAGAGCTGCACCTGACCCACGAAGCCCGCAGCAAGAGCCGCCTGCGCTGCTTCAGCGCCAACGGCGAAGATGTCGGCCTGTTCCTCGAACGCGGCCAGCCGCCCTTGCGCGACGGCGACTTCCTGCGTGCCGAAGACGGCCGCATCGTGCGCATCGTCGCCCACCCGGAAGCGTTGTTGCACGTCACCTGCGAAAGCAGCTTCGAGCTGACCCGCGCGGCCTACCACCTGGGCAACCGCCACGTCGCTCTGCAGCTCGGCGACGGCTGGCTGCGCCTGCTCGACGACTACGTGCTCAAGGGCATGCTCGACCAACTGGGCGCCATTACCTGCGTCATCGAAGCACCGTTCCAGCCGGAACATGGTGCCTACGGCGGCGGCCACCACCACTCCCACGCCGGCGAGGCCGAGTTCAGCTACGCGCCGCGCCTGCACCAGTTCGGCGTGCGGGTCTGAACCGATGAACAAGGCCTGGAACCTCCTGCGCCTGGCGAGCCCGCAGCTGCCCATCGGCGGCTACAGCTACTCGCAGGGCCTGGAAATGGCCGTCGAACAGGGCCGGGTCAAGGATGCCGACGGCGCGCGGCGCTGGATCGCCGACCAGTTACTGCACAACCTGGCCCGTTTCGAGGCACCGCTGCTGCTGGCCCATTGCAGCGCCGCGGCGCAGGACGACTGGGCCGAACTGCTGGCACTCGCCGAACGCCACCGCGCCAGCCGCGAAACCCGTGAGCTGCAGCTGGAAAGCCGGCAGATGGGCTACTCGCTGCAACAACTGCTGCAGGGCCTGCCGGAACTCGACGAAACAGCCCGCGAGCTGCTCCAGCAGGTCGACGAACCAGGCCTGGCACTGGCCTGGGCGCTAGCGGCCCGCGCCTGGCAGATCGACCCGCAGGATGCCCTTGCCGCCTGGCTCTGGGGCTGGTTGGAGAACCAGCTGGCGGTGCTGATGAAAACCCTGCCACTCGGCCAGCAGGCCGCGCAGCGCCTGACCTCCGAGCTACTGCCGCTGCTCGACCAGGCGCAGCGCCAGGCCAGTGAACTCGAACCCGCCCACTGGGGCAGCGCCGCCTTCGGCCTGGCCCTGGCGAGCATGGCGCACGAGCGCCAGTACAGCCGTCTATTCCGCTCTTGATAAGGAAGCACACATGAACAGCCAACCCCTGCGCGTCGGTATCGGCGGCCCGGTCGGATCCGGCAAGACCGCCCTGACCCTGGCCCTGTGCCTGGCCCTGCGCGAGCGCTACAACCTCGCCGTGGTGACCAACGACATCTATACCCAGGAGGACGCCCAGTTCCTCGTGCGCAACGAGGCCCTGGCGCCGGAGCGCATCATTGGCGTGGAAACCGGCGGCTGCCCGCACACGGCGATCCGCGAGGACGCCTCGATCAACCTGGAGGCGGTCGAGCAGCTCAACCGGCGCTTCCCCGGTCTCGACCTGATCATCGTCGAGTCCGGCGGCGACAACCTGTCCGCCACCTTCAGCCCGGAGCTCTCCGATCTGACCATCTACGTGATCGACGTGTCGGCCGGCGACAAGCTGCCGCGCAAGGGCGGTCCGGGCATCTGCAAATCCGACCTGCTGGTGATCAACAAGGTCGATCTGGCGCCCATGGTCGGCGCCTCGCTGGAGGTGATGGACCGCGACACGCGCAAGATGCGCGGCGACAAGCCCTTCGTTTTCAGTAACCAGAAGGTCGGCCAGGGGCTGGACCAGATCATCGCCTTCATTGAACGGCACGGCATGCTCACCGCCGCCTGAGAACCTTGTCTGCAAGCCGCTGCACCAGCCGCTCGCTAAATCGACCACTGGAAGGAAATCAACATGACCCTGCGTAAAAGCCTGTATGCCCTCGCCCTGTTCCTCACTCCGGCCCTGGCCTTCGCCCACCCTGGCCACGGCGACTCCGGCCTGATGGCCGGCCTGGCACACCCGGTATTCGGCCTCGACCATCTGCTGGCGATGCTCGCCGTCGGCCTCTGGGCAGCGCAGCAGAGCGGCGCTGCCCGCTGGGTACTGCCGCTGACCTTCGTCGGCACCATGCTGATTGGCGGCCTGCTTGGCTTCAACGGCCTGGAAATCCCGCTGATGGAAACCGGCATTGCCGCCTCGGTACTCGCCTTCGGCCTGCTGGTGGCAGTCGCCGCGCGCCTGCCGATGATCGTCTCGGTTGCCCTCACCGCCCTGTTCGCCCTGACCCACGGCGTCGCCCACGGTCTGGAACTGCCGGAGCTGGCCAGCCCGCTCGGCTACGCCGCCGGCTTCGTCGTCGCCACCGCCAGCCTGCACGCCATCGGCTACGCCCTGGTGCGCTTTCTGCCGCGTGCCGCGGCGCCGCTGGTACGTATCGCCGGCGCGGCGTCGGCCGGTGCCGGCGCCTGGCTGCTGGCAGGCTGAGCGGCCCCTCGACGTGGCGCCTGCGGCCTTGACGCAGGCGCCAGCAGAACGTCTGATGGGGGCTGCCAGGCGCCGCTAGTCGCGCGCTGGCCCTCCCTCGCAAGGACGCCGTACATGCTCCGATTCGCCCGAATGCTGCTTCTGCCCCTGCTGTTGCTCGGCCTCGCGCTGTTCGCCCTGTCGCGCTACAGCCAGCCCGCGCAGACGCCACCCGTACTCGCCGCCCTCGCCGATAACGGCCCGCTGGTGGTTGCCCATCGCGGCGGCAAGGGCCTGTGGCCGGAGAGCAGCCTGTTCGCCTTCGAGCGGGCCAGCGCCCTGGGCGTGGACATGATCGAAATGGACGTGCACCTGTCCCGTGACGGCCAACTGGTGGTAATCCATGACGCCACCGTCGACCGCACCACCGACGGCCGCGGCGCGGTCGCCGAACTCACCCTCGCCCAGCTGCAACGCCTCGACGCCGGCTACCGCTGGACTGCCGACGGCGGCCAGAGCTTTCCCTACCGCGGTGAAGGTGTGCGCATCCCGCTGCTCAGCGAGATCTTCGAGCGCCTGCCCGAACAACCCAAAGTCATCGAGATGAAGGGCGCCGAAGCCGGCATCGAGGAACAGCTGTGCAACCTGCTGCACAGCAGCAAGCAGACCGAACGGGTGATCGTCGGCAGCTTCCACGAACGCACCCTTCGGCGCTTCCGCAAGCTCTGCCCGAGCGTCGCCACGTCGGCCGACCCGCTGTCGGTGCGCATCCTCGTCGGCCTCAACTGGCTCGGCCTGGGCCAGCTGCTCTCGCCCTCCTACCAGACCCTGCAGATTCCCGAGCAGCACGGCATGCTCACCGTGGCCAACGCCAGCCTGTTGCAACGCGCCCACGAACGCGGCCTGCACGTGCAGCTGTGGACGATCAACGAACAGCCGACCATGCGTCGCCTGCTCGAGCTCGGTGCCGACGGCCTGATCACCGACTACCCGGATCGCGCCCTGCAACTGCTCGGCCGGCCGACCCGACTGGCGCACAGCCACTTCGACTGAGCCCGACTCTATCGCCTTCATCGAGACAATCAACGGGCCGCGCCCGTGGCCGCTCGCCTAGGATGGCGTCACCCCACCGAAGGAGACGCCCGATGAACCTCAGCAGCTTTCTGCGCAGCCTGCTCGCCGCCTATGCCGCCGGCGCCTGCGGCCACTGCCCGAACGACGACGCCGCGCGCTGAAGCCCTCGCGAGCCGGGGCGACACGCGCAACGGCAAGGCACTTTGCCATCGTATACACTGCCTGAGCGCCTTCGCATTCGGGCTCCTGCCATGTCGTACCGTTGCCCTGCCCTCGCCTCGCTGTTTCTGCTTTCCCTGTTCTGCATGCCGGCCCATGCCGAGCGCGAGGTGTTGCGCATCCTCGCCTGGCCCGGTTACGCCGACGCCGACCTGGTCGACGCCTTCGAACAGCGCCGCGGCGTGGATGTCGAGGTCACCCTGGTCGGCAGCGACGAAGCATTGCGCAGCAAGATGGCGCACAACCAGGGCGGGGACTACGACCTGATCGCCGCCAACACCGCCGAGATCGCCTACTACGTCAGCGAGAACCTGCTGCAGCCGATCCAGCCGGCGCGCATCGGCAACACCACGCGCCAGCTCTGGCGCTTTCGCGACTACCGGCGCATCCCCGGCATCAGCCACGATGGCCAGGTCTACGCCATTCCCTACACCTACTCGGACATGGGCCTGATCTACGACAAACAGCAGTTCAGCGCGCCACCGAACTCCATCACCAGCCTCTGGGACCCGCGTCTGCAAGGCCGCGTGCTGGCCTTCAACACCGCCAGCCACAACTTCTCCATCGCCAGCCAGGCGCGCGGCCGCGACCCGTTCGTGATCGCCAGCGACGACTTCCCGCAGATCACCGAACAGCTCATCGCCCTGCGCCGCAACGTGCTGACCTTCTACTCGCAGCCCGAAGAAGCCGCCACCCTGTTTCGCGACCACCGGGTCGCCCTGCTCTACGCCAACTACGGCCGCCAGCAGCTCAAGCAGCTGCGCGACGCCGGCGCCGACGTCGGCTACGTGATTCCTCGCGAGGGCGCGCTGGCCTGGCTCGACTGCTGGGCCATCAGCCGCGGCGCACGCAATGTCGAACTGGCCGAGGCATGGATCGACTACAGCCTGGAGCCCCCAGCGAGCCGCGCGCTGACCGAGCGCCAGGGCCTGTCCAACACCCTGCAGGAAGCGGATGACAGCGGCCAGCCCGGTCGCCTGATCTGGCTGCGCCCGGTGGAAGACGACCAGCGCCGCGCCGCTCTCTGGCAACGCATCATCTCCGGCGAACGGCCGCCGCTGGAGGAGCGCCCATGAGGTTCGGCATCGCCTTCAAGCTCGGCTGCCTGCTGGCGCTGTTCGGCGTACTGGTCACCGGCCTGACCGGCTACTACTCCTACGTCAGCAGCCGCGACATGCTGCTCAAGGCCGCCGAGCGCGACCTGCTCACCGCCACCCAGGTTCTCGGCCGCAACCTGCGCAGCAGCGTCGAAGCGATCGCCGTCGATGCACGTCTGCTGGCCGATGTCGCCGATGCCCGCACCCTGCCGCTGGCCGTCGACGAAGCCGGGCGCGAGCAAGCCGAGGATCACCTCGCCGAGCTGTTCCGCGCGCTGCTCGCCGTGCACCCGGAGTACATGCAGATCCGCTTGATCAGTGCCGCCGGCCACGGCCTGGAGCAGGTGCGCATGGACCGCGACGGCGACAACCTGCTGCGCGTCAGCGGCAGCGACCTGCAGGAGAAGGGCCACTACGCCTACGTCTTCGACACCCTGCGCATGCGCCCCGGCGAGATCCGCCTGTCGCCCATCGTGATCAACCACGAACAGGGCGCGCACTCCGGGCTGGGCAAGCCGACGCTGCACGTGTCCACGCCGCTGGCCAACGAGCAGGGCGTGATTTTTGCCCTGATCGTCATCAACATCGACCTCGACCAGCTGTTCGCCACCCTCAAGAGCGATCTGCCCGGCTACTACCAGGTGTACCTGAGCAACCGCTGGGGCGACCTGCTGATCCACCCCGACCACCGCCGCACGTTCGGCTTCGACCAGGGTCGTCGGCTGTTCATCCAGGACGAGTTCCCCCACGTCGCCGAGCTGTTCGACGACAGCGCGGAGGAAAGCCTGGTCAGCCGTCGCCCCGCTGCGGATGACCAGCAGCAGGGCCTGGTTGCCGCCTTCGTGCGCCTGGACGTCAGCGCGCGCAGCCAGGAGCGCTTCGTCATCCTCGGCCTGGCCCAACCGGAACGCCACGTGCTCAACGCCGCCACCCGCCTGGGCGAACGTATCGCGCAGATCGTCGTGCTGTTCAGCCTGGCGGCCCTGGCGCTGGCGATCATCGCCTCGCGCGCGCTGACCCGGCCGCTCAAGGACATGACCGACGCCGTACAGCTGTTCGCCCGCGAGCGGCGCGTCAGCCCGCTGCCGGAGCGCCGCGAGGACGAACTCGGCCTGCTCGCCCGCAGCTTCGCGCGCCTGCAGGAAGAAATCCTCCGTCAGCTCGACGAGCTGCACAGCGGCCGCCACGCCCTCGAACACCTGGCCCGGCATGACCCGCTGACCGGCCTGCCCAACCGCCGGGTGTTCTTCGAGCGCCTCGACCACGCCCTGGCCAACTCGCGGCGCAGCGGCAAGCCGCTGGCGGTGCTGTTCGTCGACCTCGACCACTTCAAGCAACTCAACGACACCCTCGGCCACGCCCTAGGCGATCACGTGCTGCAGGCGGTGGCCAACCTGCTGCGCTCGGCAACCCGCGAAAGCGACACGGTGGCGCGCCTGGGCGGCGACGAGTTCGTGATCCTCTTCGAGGTGGTGGAAGATACCCAGCAGGTGCTGAGCATCCTGCACAAGCTGCATGATCGCTTTCAGCTGTCGATGCTCCTCGACGGCCACGAAGTGCAGGTCCACGCGAGCATGGGCGTGAGCCTGTTCCCCCGTGACGGCGACGATATCCAGGCCCTGGTGCAGCAGGCGGATCGCGCCATGTACCGGGCCAAGAGTGCCGGGCGCAATACCTTCACCTTCGATGCGCAGGACGCGCCGGACTGAACATCCGCCGCGCAGCCAGCGTCTATGCTTGCTCAACACCCTAATTCGAGCGTGGTGCCCCTACGGTGATTCCGCTTCTGGTCTGCGACGACTCCGCGATGGCGCGCAAACAGCTGATCCGCGCCCTGCCCGCCGAATGGCCGGTCAGCATCACCCAGGCGACCCAGGGCGAGGAAGCGCTGGCCGCGATCCGCCAGGGCCTCGGCCGGGTCGTCCTGCTCGACCTGACCATGCCGGTAATGGACGGCTACCAGGTGCTCGCCCAGCTGCGCGCGGAAGGCCTGAGCTGCAAGGTGGTGGTGGTTTCCGGGGACGTTCAGGAAGAAGCCATGCGCCGCGTGCAGGAACTCGGCGCACTGGGTTTCATCAAAAAGCCGGCGCCCGCCGAGGAGGTTCGCGCCACCCTGCAGCGCCTCGGCCTGCTCGACCTCGAACCGCCCCTGGCCCCCACCGCGCCGCGCCCGGAGCTGGCACTCAAGGTCAACTTCCGCGACGCCCTGCGCGAGGTCAGCAACGTCGCCATGGGCCGCGCCGCCGCCCTGCTGGCGCAGGTGCTCGGCACCTTCGTGCGCCTGCCGATCCCCCAGGTCAACATCTTCGAAGTCAGCGAACTGCACATGGCCCTGCTCGACGCCCAGCGCGGCCAGCGCCTGAGCGCGGTGTGCCAGGGCTTCATCGGCGACGCCATCGCCGGCGAGGCGTTGCTGCTGTTCCACGATTTGGAAATCGGCGCCATCGCCAACCTGCTCGGCTGGCAACCACAGAACGAAACGGAAACCTCGGAGATGCTCCTCGACCTGGCGAGCATCCTCACCGGCGCCTGCCTATCCGGCATCGCCGAGCAGATCGACGTGCGTTTCTCCCAGGGCCACCCGCAGCTACTCGGCCAGCACTCGGCCATCGAGCAGCTGATCCGCCTCAACCGCGAACGCTGGAAGAACACCCTGGCGGTGGAGATCAGCTACAGCCTGGAAGGCCACGCGGTGCATTTCGACCTGTTGCTGCTGTTCACCGAGGATTCGCTGTCGCGCCTGACCAAGAAGATCTACTACCTCATGGAACAGGAGTAAGCCCATGCCCGCGCAGATCGATATCAAGGAGGTGCACTGGCTGCTCGACATCGTCCAGTGCCTGGATGTCGGCGTGCTGGTGCTGGACCGCAGCTACCGCATCGAGGTGTGGAACAGCTTCATGGAGAACCATTCGGGCCTGGGCTCGGACGAGGTGCAGGGGCGCAGCCTGTTCGACCTCTACCCCGAGGTCGACGAGCCCTGGTTCCGGCGCAAGGTGGAAACGTCCCTGAAACTCGGCACGCGCACCTTCAGCCTGTGGGAGCAGCGCCCCTACCTGCTGCACTTCAAGAGCTACCAGCCGATCACCGGGCGCGCCGACTTCATGTACCAGAACATCACCATCCTGCCGCTGGGCGCGTCGATGGGCGAGATCGAGCACGTCTGCGTGATGCTCTACGACATGACCGAAGCGGCCATGCACAAGCTGCAGGCCGGCAGCGTCGCGCCGTAGCTGTAGCTGTAGCTGTAGCTGCAAGGGTGCGCCATGCGCACCACAAGCATCCGCGAACTCAACGGTGTGCATGGCGCACCCTACGTTGCCACCTGGCCCCGCTGTCGATCAGGGCTTCTTCTTCGGCTTGCCGCCAAAACTCGGGACCTTGCGCACGGCCTTCACTGGCGGGGCAGACGGTTCGTCGGCCTCCATCCACTTACCCAGACCGCCCTTGCCGCCGACCACCTTGGGTTTCTTCGGCTTCTTCGGTTTCTTCAGCACCTGGCCGGTCGCATCGGTCTGCGGCACGCGGTGATCGGGAATGAAATCCGATTCCTCATAGCGCGCCAGGCTCTGGCGGATCAGCACCTCGATGGCGGAGAGCAGTTGCACCTCGTCGGCGCAAACCAGCGACACCGCCTGCCCGGTGGCGCCGGCACGCCCGGTGCGGCCGATGCGGTGCACGTAGTCCTCGGCGACGATGGGCAGGTCGAAGTTGACCACCAGCGGCAGGTCGTCGATATCCAGGCCGCGCGCCGCCACATCGGTGGCCGCCAGCACCCGCACTTCACCGGCCTTGAAGCGCTGCAGCGCACGCAGGCGCGAAGGCTGCGGCTTGTCGCCATGGATCGAGTCGGCGGCGATGCCGGCGGCCAGCAGGGCCTGCTCCAGCTCGTCGACGCCCTTGCGCGTCTTCACGAATACCAGCACCTGGTCCCAGCGCTTGTTGCGGTAAAGGTGCAGGAACAGCTCGCTCTTGCGCTTCTTGTCCACCGGGATCAGCCACTGCTTGACGCTGGTGGCGGCGGCGTTGCGCGGGCTGACCTCGATGTTCAACGGGTCGCGCAGCAGCTCCTTGGCCATCTGCCGGATCGCGTCGGAGAAGGTCGCGGAGAACAGCAGGGTCTGGCGGCGGCGCGGCAGCGCGGTGAACAGCTCGTCGAGTTCGCGGGAGAAGCCCAGGTCGAGCATGCGGTCGGCCTCGTCCAGCACCAGCGCCTGCAGCTGGTCGAACTTCACCGCATTCTGCCGGTACAGGTCGAGCAGCCGGCCAGGGGTCGCGACCAGCAGGTCGATGCCCTTGCGCAGCTTCATCATCTGCGGGTTGATGCTGACCCCGCCGTATACCGCATAGCTGCGCAGCGGCAGGTGCTGACCGTACTGCTGGATGCTCTGCTGCAGCTGCTCGGCCAGCTCGCGGGTTGGCACCAGCACCAGCGCGCGCACCGAATTGCTTGCCACCTGGCTGCCTTCCATCGTCAGCTTCTGCAGCAGCGGCAGGGCGAAGCCGGCGGTCTTGCCGGTACCGGTCTGCGCTGCCGCGAGCACGTCGCGGCCCTTGAGCACGGCAGGAATCGCCTGCGCCTGCACCGGCGTCGGCGTGCGGTAGTCGAGGCCGTCGAGGGCGCGCAGCAGGGGGTCGATCAGGCCGAGGGAGGCGAACGTCATGGCAGGTGAACCGAAAGGAGGAACAGGCACGCAGTTTACCCGCTACACCGCCGCAACGCCCATCAGGCCTTGAGCAAGGCGCGCACCTTGGCCGCCGAGAGCTTCTGCAGCCCGCACAGGTAGGCGTGGTTGACCTCGCGCACGCCGTGGCGCTCGCGCAGGCGGCGGGCCAGCAGCAGGGTCAGGTTGGCCGCCATCTCCGCATCGGCCAGTGCACGGTGCGCCTGGCCGGTGCTGGGCAGGCCGGCCCAGTGGTTGAGGTTGCCCAGCTTGTGGCTCGGCGCCTCCGGCAGCAGGCGCCGCGAGAGCAGCAGCGAACAGGCGAACTCCTGTTGCCGGCGACGGCGCAGCAGGCCGAGTTCGGCGTCCCAGAACTTGGCGTCGAAGGCGGCGTTGTGCGCCAGCAGTGGCGTGCTGCCGACGAAATCGGCCACCTCGCCCATCACCTGCGCCACCGGTGGAGCACTGCGCACCATGGCGTTGCTGATGCCGGTCAGCTGTTCGATGAAGGGCGGCACCCAGGCGCCGGCGTTCATCAGGCTCTGGTAACGCTCGACGATTTCACCGCCTTCGATGATCGCCACGCCGATCTCGGTCGGCCGGGCATTCTGCGCCGGCGACATGCCGGTGGTTTCGAAGTCGATGACGGCAATGCGGTCGTGCATGCAGCTTCCTCAGTTTTTCAGGAGCAGGGCGCCGTCGATCGGCACATAACGATCGGCGGCACGGATCAGTGATTGCGCGGTGAGCCCGTCGACGCCGTACACGCTGCTGCCCACACCGCGGCTGCGCAGCTTGTCGAGCAGCAGGTCGAAGTCGCCGTCGCCGGAAGCCAGCACCACTTCGTCCACCCGCCCGATGCAGTCGAGCACGTCAATGGTGATGCCGACATCCCAGTCGCCCTTTGCCGAACCGTCGCTGCGCTGGATGAACGGCTTGAGCTTCACCTCGAAGCCGAGGTTGCGCAGGATCTGCTGGAACTGCCGCTGCTTGGCGTCACCGCGGTCGATGGCATAGGCGTAGGCCTCGACGATCTGCCCGGCGCCGCTCACCTCGGCCCACAGCGCGGTGTAGTTGAAGTGGCAGCCGTGGCCCTGGCGGACGGTGTAATAGAGGTTCTGCACATCGGCGAACAGAGCGATTTTCTTCACGGGACGGCCTGTGGGTGAATGCGGCGGCCATTATGCGTCAGCCCCGCGCGGGTTACCGCATGTTCCGGCCATCGGCTAAAGTTGCAGGACTGAACTGCCTTCGATGCCTGCCGATGAATCCGCTCAATATCCTGCGAGACGCGCTGTTCTTCTTCACCCGCAACCTGGGCCGCATCGCACCGCTGTGCCTGCCCCTGGTCGCCCTCGAATGCATCGTGCGCGCCGTGCTGATCAGCCAGATCAGCCCTGAGCACGCGCCAGCCTATGGCCTGCTGGTGAGCCTGCTGTTCTACCCGCTGTACAGTGCCGCGCTGATCCTGCTGCTCGATGCGCGCAGCCAGGGCCGGCGCCCGTCGACGCGCAACCTGCTGGCCGCCGCCGTGCCGCTGTGGCCGGCGTTTGCCGTGCTGGCCGGGATCAGCACGCTGCTGATCATGCTCGCCGCCAGTGTGTTCGTGCTGCCGGCGCTGTGGGTGATGGTCAAGCTGGCCTTCGCCGAATACCTGCTGGTGCTGCGCGGGCTGACGCCGCTGCAGGCGATGCGCGACAGCTTCCTGCTCACCGTCGGCCACTTCTGGTCGCTGCTCGCCTGCGTGCTGCTGGTGATCGTGCCGCTGTGGCTGTTCGACGACTGGACCCTGCGCCTGCTCGGCCAGCAGAGCGATGCGGTCGGCAGCCTGCTGCTCGACTGCCTCAACGGTTTCCTCCAGTTGTTCTCCACCGTCGTACTGTTTCGCTGCTTCATGCTGTGCAGCCCACCGATCACCGAAAGCGGCGAAGCCAGCTGACCTCCACCCTTGACCAAGGAACACATGCATGTCGGAACAGAACCCGAGCATCCTTTCCCACGTGTCCATCGGCAGCAACCGCTTCGACGAGGCCGTGGCCTTCTATGACCGCGTGCTGCCGACCCTCGGCTGCCAGCGCATCATGGAGCACCCCGGCGCGGTCGCCTGGGGTCGCGAGTACCCGGAGTTCTGGGTGCAGAAGCCCATCGACGGCCAACCGGCAAGCATCGGCAACGGCAGCCACTTCGGCTTCGTCGCCCCCGACCAGGCAGCGGTCGAAGCCTTCCACGCCGCTGCCCTGGCCGCCGGTGGCAGCAGCGATGGCGCTCCCGGCCCGCGTCCGGACTATGGCGCGCCGTACTATGGCTGCTTCGTGCGTGACCTCGACGGGCACAAGATCGAAGCCGCCTATTGGGACAGCAACCTGCCCCACCCGCCACACGACCACTGAGCCGTCGTGCGCCCGGGCATGCCGCGGGCGCACATCTCCGGTATGCTCGTGCCCTCCAGCCCAGACCTCCAGCCAGGCCGATGACCCTGCCCCGTCCCTTGCGTACCCTTCTGCTCGGTTTGCTGAGCGTGCTGATCGTCCTCTCGGGCGTGATCTACAGCCTCACCTGGCACCCCGCCTCGCGCGAGGCCGCGCCGCTGATGTGCAAGGCCGACGCGCCGTTGCTGCAGCCGGGCCAGGCAATCAAGGTGATGACCTGGAACGTGCAGTACCTGGCCGGCAAACGCTACGTGTTCTGGTACGACCTCGCCGACGGCAGCGGCCGCGACCTGCGCCCCACCGCCGCCGACCTGGCCTACAACCTCGATGAAGTGGCGCGCGTGTTGCGCGACGAGCAGCCGGACATCGTCCTGCTCCAGGAACTCCACGACGGTGCCCGCGCCAGCGACTATCAGAACCAGCTGCAACTGCTGCAGGAACGCCTCAGCGACGTCTACCCGTGCAGCAGTGAGGCGTTCTACTGGCAGGCTGCGTTCGTGCCACACCCGAAGATCATGGGCAGCGTCGGCATGAAGCTCGGCACTCTCAGCCGCTTCCGCATCGCCCGCGCCGAGCGCCTGCAATTGCCCCAGCCACGTGCCGACATCCTGACCAAACCATTCCGCGCCAAGCACGCGTTGCTGGTCAGCTACCTGCCGCTGCGCAATGGCAAGGAACTGGCGGTGATCAACACCCAACTGGCCGAGCCCAAGGCCGAGGGCGACGATGCCACCCGCCAGTTGGCGGTGACCACCAGCCTGCTCGACCAACTGGAAAACCAGCGCACACCCTGGCTTCTCGGTGGTGATCTTAACCTGCTGCCGTCCGGCCAGTACCCACGCCTGAGCGAGGCGCAGCGTGCCAGCTTCCGCGAGCCGAGCGAGTTGGCACCACTGCTCGCGCGCTACCCGAGCATCCCCACGGCCGAGGAAGCCGGCCAGGCCACCTGGCTGACCCAGTTCCCCAACGACCCGCAGTTGGCCGGCAGCGGACGCACCGTCGACTACCTGCTGCACAGCCCGCGCCTGAGCCGCCTGGATGCCCGCGTGCGCAGCAATGACACGCTGAGCATCTCCGATCACCTGCCCCTCGCCGCGCGCCTGTTGCTGCCCCTGGATTGAACGCTGGACAAAGCCTGCCCGCGGTTCCATTCTCACCAGCACGCGCCACTGACATTACAAAAAGACGGCCAAGAGCCGCGTAGCAGACCATGTCGAGATCCATCCTCACTGCCCTTCTGGCTCTACTGTGCTGCGCCTGCACCAGCGCGCAGGCAGACGACGCCTTGCAGCCGGTCAACGTCGGCTACTACGAATTCCCGCCCTACTCCTGGACCGACATCGACGGCCAGCCACGCGGCTCGGTGCTGGTCCTGACCGAGCGCCTGCTGCGCCATGCCGGCTATCGCGGCAAATACCGTTCACTGCCCGGCGCGCGCCTGTACGCCGGCCTTCAGGATGGCAGCGTGCAACTGTGGCCCGGTGCGGGCGGCAAGGCCGAACTGCGCGGGCATACCCTGGAAAGCCGCAACTCGTTCGGCGAGTTCAACCTGGCCCTGTATTACCGCAGCGATACCCCGCCACCGGACATTCCCGACGGCCTGGCCGGACGCGGGATCATCCTGATCAACGGCTACAGCTACTGGAAGCCGATCAACGACATGCTCGAGAACAAGGCGCTCGGCCTCAAGCTGCACCGCACCGGCAGCCACGCCGCCGCGCTGGAGATGCTCCTGCGCAAGCGCGGCGATTTCCTCCTCGACTACCAGACGCCCACCGAAGCCACGCGCAAGCGCCTGGGCATCAGCCCGCTGCCGCACACCGTGCTGCAACGCCTGCAGTCGCGCTTCATCGTCTCGCGGCATGCCGAAGGCAGCGCCGCGCTGCTCGAAGCCCTGGACCGCGCCTACGAAGAACTCGACGCCAGCAGCCTGGACCTCAGCCTGGACTGATCAACGCCGCGGCTTGGCGCGCGCGGTCGGCTCGGCGATCAGCGGGTCATCGGGCCAGTAGTGTTTCGGGTAGCGGCCCTTGAGGTCCTTCTTCACCTCGGCGTAGGTGTTGGCCCAGAAGCTCGCCAGGTCCTGGGTCACCTGCACCGGTCGCCGCGCCGGCGACAGCAGGTGCAGCTTGACGCTCTGCCGCCCGCCGGCCAGCGTCGGCGTAGCGGCCAGGCCGAACAGCTCCTGCAGGCGCACCGCCAGCACCGGCGGCTCCTCGCTGTAATCGATGGCGATGCGCGAGCCGGACGGCACGCTCAGCGTGCGCGGCGCCAGCTCGTCGAGCTGCTGCGGCAGCGGCCAGGGCAACAGCGTGGTGAGCATGCCAGGCAGATCGAGGTTGGCGAAATGGCTGAGCCGGTTGACCTTGCCCAGCCATGGCTGCAGCCAGTCTTCCAGGCTGGCGAGTAGCGCCGCATCGCTGACATCCGGCCAGGTGCTGTCGCCCTTGGCGGCCAGGTCGAGGCGGCGCAGCAGCGCCACGCGCGCCTGCCATTGGCGCAACTCGGGCGTCCACGGCAACAGCTCCAGGCCCTTGCGTCGCACCAGGCCGAGCAACGCCCGCGTACGCGCCGCCTCGTCCAGGGTGGTCAGCGCTTCGCGGCTGAGCACCAGCTCGCCGACCTTGCGCTGACGTTCGGCGCGCAGCACGCCTTCACGCTCGTCCCACTCCAGCTCTTCGCGCACGCTGACCTGCTCGGCCAGTTGCTCGTCGAACAGCTGCGGGTCGAGATCGGCCGCCAGGTAGATGCGTTCCTCGCGCTGGCCCTGGCGACTGCCGAGGTCGGCGATCACCAGCCACTCGTGTTTCATCAGCGCGTCCGGCTCACCGAATTGCGCAGCGCGACCATTGGCCAGGCGGTAGTCGCCACCACCGGCGCGGCGCTGGCGCGCCACCCGGTCCGGGTAGGCGAACGCCAGCAGGCAGCCGAGCCAGCGCGGGTGCGCGGCATCGCTGACCGCCTCGCGCGGGCGCGCGCCGTCACGCAACAGGCCGCGGAACTGCCGGGCCAGCTGGCGGGTACGCTGTACGCCACCGCGCGCGGCACGGGCTCCGGCCTCACCAGCCAGGGCGGCGATACGGCTGTGCAGGTCGGCGCCCTGGTCTCGCAGGATGTCACGCTCGCCGAGCAGCGCCGCCAGGTCGCAGGCCAAGGCCGTGAGGCCCAGCGCCTGGCCACGCAGCAACAGATGAGCGATGCGCGGATGCGCCGGCAGCTCGGCCATGGCCTGGCCGTGGCCATTGAGCACACCCGGCCGCTCCAGCGCACCGAGACGACCGAGCAGGTCCTGAGCCTGGGCGAAGGCCGCTGCCGGCGGTACATCGAGCCAGGCCAGGTCGGCGGGCGCCACGCCCCAGCGGTTCAGCTGCAGGGCCAGGCCGGCGAGATCGGCCTGGAGGGTTTCCGCCGTGGCGTAGGCCGGTAGCTGCTCGTGCTGGCTCTCCGACCACAGCCGATAGCACACCCCTGGCTGCAGGCGCCCAGCCCGGCCGGCACGCTGGGTGGCGCTGGCGCGGGAGATGCGCTGGGTATCCAGGCGGGTCATGCCGCTGGCCGGGTCGAAGCGCGGCACCCGCGCCAGGCCGGCGTCGATCACCACCCGCACGCCGTCGATGGTCAGGCTGGTCTCGGCGATGTTGGTCGCCAGCACCACCTTGCGCAGGCCGGCAGGCGCCGGCTCGATCGCCGCACGCTGGGCACTCAGGTCGAGCTCGCCATGCAGCGGGCACAGCAGCACATCGCGCCGGCCTTCCAGGGCCTCGCCCAGGCGCTCGGCCACGCGGCGGATCTCGGCCTGGCCGGGGAGAAAGATCAGCAGGCTGCCGGGTTCGTCGGCCAGTGCCTGCAGGGTGGTCTGCAGCACCCGCTGCTCAATGCGCTCGCCTGGCTGCGCGATGCTGCCCCAGCGAATCTCCACCGGGTGCATGCGCCCCTCGCTGCGCACCACCGGCGCATCGCCGAGCAGCGTCGACAGGCGCTCGCCCTCCAGGGTCGCGGACATCAGCAGCACCTTCAGCGCCGGCTCGTCGCGCAGCAGCTCACGGCCGTTGAGGGTCAGCGCCAGGGCCAGATCGGCATCCAGGCTGCGCTCGTGGAACTCGTCGAAGATCACCAGGCCGACGCCGTCCAGTGCCGGGTCATCCTGCAAACGGCGAGCGAGGATGCCCTCGGTGACCACCTCGATGCGTGTACGCGGGCCGACCTTGCTCTCCAGGCGGATGCGGTAACCGACCGTGTCCCCGACCGCCTCGCCCAGCTCACTGGCCAGGCGCTCGGCCGCCGCGCGCGCGGCCAGACGCCGCGGTTCGAGCATGAGAATGGTCTGCCCGGCCAGCCACGGCTCGTCGAGCAGAGCCAGCGGTACACGGGTGGTCTTGCCGGCACCGGGCGGGGCTTCCAGCACGGCTTCGTGGCGCTCGCGCAGGGCGACGCGCAGGGCTGGCAGAACGGCGTCGATAGGTAATGGTGTCATGGCGGCTTTTCACGGACAGGGCAGCGATTATAGAGCGGCAGGCGGTCGAACTGCGCGGCACACGCCGGGGTCGAAGATTCAGTCGGCACGCAACCCGGCCACCCTGCTTTTGCCACAAAGGCCTTGGTATAGTGCTGCATCATTTCCAGGAGGTGCTCATGCGCACGAGCTCACGTGTTATCGGCGGCGTTCTCGCCGTTACCCTGCTGACCCAGCTGACCGCTTGCGGCACGCTGTTCTTCCCCGACCGTCGCGGCCAGATCGAAGGCAAGGTCGACCCGGTCGTCGCCGGTCTCAATGCCATCGGCATCCTCTTCTACGTGCTCCCCGGCCTGATCGCCTTCGGCATCGACTTCGCCACCGGCGCCATCTACCTGCCGGACAACCAGTACAGCGTCGCCCCGGAAAAACTCCAGGACGCCATCCGTCCGGACGGCAGCATCGACCATGCCCTGCTCAAGGCCATCATCAGCCAGGAAATCGGCCAGGACCTGCCGCTGGACGACCCGCGCCTGATCCAGCACAGCGGTAGCGTCGAGCAACTGGCTGCATACGGTCTGCGCCCGCAGGCCTGATGAACGCGGCGCTGACTGCCAGGGGCCAGTCGGTGCCGCTACTCGGCACACGAGCCGAGCCGCTATGACAACCCGCGTCGATCATGCCCGACTGATGCGCCTGGCCAGCGCCGCAGCACTGGCCACGGCGCTGCTGCTGACCCTGGCCAAGGCGCTGGCCTGGTGGCTGAGCGGCTCGGTGAGCCTGCTCGCCGGCCTTACCGACTCGCTGCTCGACAGCGCCGCCTCGTTGCTCAACCTGATCGCCGTGCACTACGCCCTGCGTCCCGCAGATGACGACCACCGCTACGGGCACGGCAAGGCGGAAGCGCTGGCCGGGCTCGGCCAGGCACTGTTCATCGGCGCCAGCGCCGTACTCATCGCCCTGCAGGCGGTCGAGCGCCTGCAACACCCGCAACCGCTCGGCGCGCCGGCACTGGGCATCACGGTGATGTTGCTGTCCTTGCTGATGACCGGCGCCCTGCTGCTGTTCCAGCGCCACGTGGTGAGGGTGACCGGCTCGACAGCAATCCGCGCCGACTCGCTGCACTACCGTTCCGACCTGCTGCTCAACGCCAGCATTCTCCTCGCCCTGGCGCTCGCCGCGTATGGCTGGCAACGCCTGGACGCGCTGTTCGGCCTGGGCATCGCCGCCTACATCCTGTGGAGTGCGCTGCGCATCGTCCGCGAGGCGGTGGCGGTGCTGATGGATGAGGAGCTGGCGCCGGAGGTCAGCGCGCGCATGCAGGAGCTGGCCTGTGCGGTGCCCGGTGTCCTCGGTGTACATGATCTGCGCACGCGGATTTCCGGTACGCGCTGGTTCGTGCAGTTGCACCTGGAATTACCCGAGGAACTGCCGCTGAAGCTCGCTCACGGTCTGTGCGTGGCGGTGGAGAAGGCGATTCGCGAGCAGTACCCGCGTGCCGAAGTGCTGGTGCATGCCGACCCGGTAACGGTCGCCCTGCCGGGCTGAAAGCAGAAGCCCTGGCTGGGCCAGGGCTTCCTTCACGCCGATCAGTCGACCAGTTTCAGGTCGCCTTTCATCAGCGCCACGTGCCCCGGGAAGGAGCAGAAGAACTGATACGGCACGCCCGCTTCGAGCTTGCTCACGTCGATGGTGGTGGTGGCCGTTTCGCCGCCGCCGATGATCTTGGTGTGCGCCAGCACGCGGGCGTCATCCGCCTTCACGTAGTCCTTGTCCAGGCCGGCGGCCATGCCGTCGGTGGCCACGGCGCTGACGTCGGCGGCCTTGGCGACGACCAGGTTGTGCCCCATGACCTGTTTGGCCAGGGTGCCAACGTGCTTGAGCGTGACGGTGAAGGTCTTGCAGCTCTTGCTGACGTCGATCGATTTGGTCTCGAAGGTCATCTGGTCGGTGGAGTGGACTTCAACCGCACACTCGGCGGCGAAGAGGGGCAGACTGGCCAGGCTGAGCGCGGAAGCAACCACAAGTTTGCGGATCATTCGAAATGTCTCCTTGGCAGAAAGGCGAAAGGGCCAGGCTGAAGACTGCACCACTCGGCGTCCGGTTCATATGGGTTGCGGCAACACGACGCAGCCCGCCGCGCCTGTCAGCAACGGCGTTTCAGGCAGCAACACGAACGCCGTCGGCCTCTGCAGGATGGGCTCGTCCAGGTAGTCGTAGCGCATCTGCTTGATCGGCGCCGGCCTTGATCAGCCGTGCACCGGCACGGCAGTCGTGGGGTGTGCCGTCGGCTGCGGGTGCTCCGGGTCAACCCCCGGACACAGCCGCTCGCGCAGGGTCGGCGTTAGCAGCTGCGCCCATGCACGGTAGCCATCGGCGCTGAGGTGCAGGCCGTCGACTCGATAGCTGCGCGCATCGAGGGCGGCCTGCACATCCAGATACTGCCAGCCGTGTTCCCGGGCCCACGCCTGCAACTGGGCGTTCAGCCGGGCGACCTGCTGGTTGATCGCCTGGTGGTTCTCGTGCAGCGGCGTGACCCGCAGGGTGGACTGCAGCACCGGCGTCACGCCTGCCTGCTGCAGGCTCATCAGCACATTCCGGTAGTTCTCCAGCAGCCGCTCATAAGCCACGCCGTGACGCAGGTCGTTGATGCCGACCATCAGCAGCGCCCGCTCGGCGCCGGCCGTCGAGGCCAGTTGCAGATGACGCAGCAGGTCGCCGCTCTGGGCGCCGGAGACGGCCAGGTTCAGCGGCGCCGTGCAGTCGTTGCCAGCGCTCCAGCTGTGGCCGGCGGTGATCGAATCGCCGAGCAGCACCAGCGGCGCCCGGCGCGCGGACTGCGCCAGCGCGACGAAGGCGGCTTCCACTCGCTCCTCACGGTTGGCGGGTGCCGGCGGTTGCTGTCCGGCCCGCAGCGCCAGCCAGCAGGCGCCCAGCAGCGCGAAGCTCCACAACAGCAGGCCGGCACGGCGGCGTAGTTCATCGTTGATATTCATGTGCCGATAGTGCCGCAGGCAAAGAAAAAGGGGGAGGCCCATGGCCTCCCCCTCAGGGACTACGTGTCCTGTACTGGCGATTGTGTCGCCGCTTTCTTCGCCCGCCTGGTTGGGCGGTGCGGACCCGGGGGCCTGCACGATCCGGTAGGACCGCCGGCGCCGCAGCACCTGATTGGGCGTTGCGGATGGACATTGCGTCCGGGCCATGAAACTGGAACAAAGCTTAACCAGTGGGCGGCGGCAGGCGATTGCTAAGATTGCTGAGCGAAGAGCGAATTGCGCAATTTATTTCCCTGATACAAGATATCAGCGCAATAAACGGATAACTTAGGTGAAAAATGAACAAGCTTGATCGTTACGACCTGCGCATTCTGGCGGAATTGCAGCGCGACGCGCGTATCTCCAATCAGGAACTGGCCGAGCGCATCGGGCTGTCGCCATCACCCTGCTCACGGCGGGTCAAACAGCTTGAGGACGACGGCTACATCGCCCGCCAGGTGGCCCTGCTCGACCGCAAGAAGCTCGGCCTGAGCCTGACCGCCTTCGTCCTGATCGGCATGGACCGGCACACGCCGGAGCGCTTCGAGCACTTCCAGTCGGTGATTCGCCAGTGCCCGGAAGTACTGGAGTGCAGCCTGGTCACGGGGATGGATGCGGACTACCAGCTCAAGGTCGTGGTACCGGACATGGATCACTACCAGAAGCTATTGCTCGGCCAGCTGACGCGCATCGAAGGAGTGACCAGCGTGCGCTCCAGCTTCGTGCTGCAGCAGATCATCGCCAGCACCGAGCTGCCGCTCAACCACCTGACCATCTGAACAGTGGCAGCCTGTCGCAGCTGCCAGGCCCGGCCTGGCGGCGTATAATCGCCGGCCGCTCACCCTGCCCTGCCGTACCCCGAGGTCGCGATGGAAACCGAACAGTTCGAATCCCTGATGATGTACGTCCTCGTCGGCGGCCTGATCGTGTTCATGTGCTTCATCATCTGGGACCTGGCGAAGAAGTCCAAGGCCGGCAAGCTGGGCACCGCGATCCTGTTTCTCGGCCTGGGCCTGTGCCTGTTCGCCTTCATCGCCAAGCCGATCATCACCTACATCATCGAAGTGACCCGCGGCATCCACAGCTGACGCCCGGTTCTCGCCGCTACAACGTTGGCGGCAGATCCTTCCACTCTCCGGGCTGCAGCCCGTCCAGGCTCCAGGGGCCGATCTTCACCCGCACCAGCCGCAGGGTCGGCAAGCCGACCGCCGCGGTCATGCGCCGTACCTGACGGTTGCGCCCCTCGCGAATCACCAGTTCCAGCCAGGCAGTCGGCACGCTCTTGCGAAAACGCACCGGCGGCACGCGCTCCCAGAGCTGCGGCTCGTCCAGCAGACGTGCGCCAGCCGGTAGCGTCGGCCCGTCGTTGAGCTGCACGCCGTCGCGCAGCTGCTGGATCTGCTCCGCCGTCGGCTCGCCTTCCACCTGCACCCAGTAGGTCTTCGCCAGCTTGTGCCTGGGGTCGGCGATACGCGCCTGCAACTGGCCGTCGTTGGTCAGCAGCAACAGGCCCTCGCTGTCACGGTCCAGGCGCCCGGCCGGGTACACGCCGGTGACCGCGACGAAGTCCTTGAGGGTGGCGCGGCCCTGCTCGTCATTGAACTGGGTGAGCACGTCGAACGGCTTGTTCAGCACAATCAGCCGCGGCTCGGCCGGCGGCGCCTTGGCCACGCGGCGCGGGGCGGGACGAGAGCGGGACTGCGGGGGGCGGGGCGCACGCGACATGAACGATCCGGGCTGGCTGACGAAGCGCGCAGTGTAACCGAGGCCACGCCCGGATCATCAGCGCGCCTTATCTAGCCCCCATCGCGCGCGCAGTGCGACTATGCTGCACAGTCATTTTCATCGAATCGAGGCCCCTTGCATGAGCACTTCCGAGTCCATACTCGACACCTTCACCGGCTGGGCCGCGACGGCGGCCGGCGCCCCGCTGGAACGCCACGAATTCACCCCCGGCCCGCTCGGCGCCGAAGACGTCGAAGTGGCGGTGGAGTACTGCGGCATCTGCCACTCCGACCAGTCGATGATCGACAACGAATGGGGCAACGCACGCTACCCGTTCGTCCCCGGCCATGAAGTGGTCGGCACCATCGTCCGTCTCGGTGATCAGGTCCGTGGCCTGCAACTCGGCCAGCGCGTGGGCATCGGCTGGTACAAGGGCAGCTGCATGCACTGCAGCTCGTGCATGGAGGGTTCGCACCAGCTCTGCGGCAAAGTCAAACCGACCATCGTCGGCAGCAACGGCGGCTTCGCCAACCGCGTGCGCGCGCACTGGGCCTGGGCCATCGCCCTGCCCGAAGGCCTCGATCCGAGCCTGGCCGGCCCGCTGTTCTGCGCCGGCTCCACGGTGTTCAGCCCGCTGCTGGAGTTCGGCGTTAAACCAACCGACCGCGTCGGCGTGGTCGGCATCGGCGGCCTCGGCCACCTGGCCCTGCGCTTTCTCAACGCCTGGGGCTGCGAAGTCACTGCATTCACCTCCTCGCTGAGCAAGCAGGAAGAAGCGCAGCGGCTCGGCGCGCACAAGGTGGTCGCCTCCACCGACAGCAACGCGATGAAGGCGATTGCCGGCACCCTGGACTTCCTTCTGGTCACCGCCAGCGCCGACCTGGACTGGAACGCCCTGCTCGGCACCCTCAACGGCAAGGGTCGCCTGCACTTCGTCGGCATCGTGCCCAGCGCCATCCCGGTGCACGTGTTCGCCCTGATCCCGCGACAGAAGAGCCTGTCCGGCTCCCCCGTGGGCTCGCCGGCGTCGATGGCCAGCATGCTGGAGTTCTGCGCCCGGCATCAGATCGTGCCGCAGGTCGAGCACTTCCCGATGAGCCAGGTCAACGCCGCCATCGACCACCTGCGCGCTGGCAAGGCTCGCTACCGCGTGGTGCTCGACGCCAGCAAGTGACAGACGGGGCGGATCAGCGGCATGATCCGCCCCTTCATTTCTGCCACACGATTCACGCCATGCCGAACCCGATCGAAACACCCGCCTCCGCCGACTTCCCGCGCATGCTCGAGGTTTGGGAGGCCGCGGTGCGCGCCACCCATGACTTCCTCGAAGAAGCCGACATACAGCTGCTCAAGCCGCTGCTGGTCGAACAGTACTTCCCGCAACTGCAGCTGAGCGGCATCCGCGCCGCGGACGGTCGCGTCGTCGGCTTTCTCGGCTTTGCCGAGGGCAAGGTGGAAATGCTCTTCGTCGACCCGCTCGCCCACGGCACGGGCATCGGCAAGGCCCTGTTGCGCGACGCCATCGAGCGCCTGGGCGCCACCCAGGTCGACGTCAACGAACAGAACCCGAAAGCCCTCGGTTTCTACCTGAGCCAGGGCTTCACGGTGCAGCGCCGCTCGCCACTGGACGACGGCGGCCGACCCTTCCCGATCCTGCACCTGGCACTGGGCTGACGCGCTAGCGGAACGGCGGCTCGTCGAAGCTGCGCAGCTTGCGCGAGTGCAGCGCATTGAGCTGGCAGCGCAGCAGGTCGAGCGCGGCGATGCCGATGTGCAGGTGCTGGGTCACCGCGCGCTCGTAGAACGCGCCGGCGGCGCCGGGCAGCTTGATCTCGCTGTGTAGCGGCTTGTCCGACACGCACAGCAGCGTGCCGTAGGGCACCCGCAGGCGATAGCCTTGCGCTGCGATGGTGCCGCTTTCCATGTCCACCGCCACTGCGCGGGCGAGGTTGATCAGCGGCCGCTCCTGGGCCCAGCGCAGCTCCCAGTTGCGGTCGTCGTAGGTCAGCACGGTGCCGGTACGCAGGCGCTTCTTCAGCGCTTCGCCATGCTCGCCGGTGATCTGCGCCGCCGCCTCCTGCAATGCCTGCTGCACCTCGGCCAGGGCCGGAATGGGAATGTTCGGCGGCAGCACCCGGTCGAGGATGCCGTCGCGGCGCATGTAGGCGTGGGCCAGCACGTAGTCGCCGATGGTCTGCGATTGGCGCAAGCCGCCGCAGTGGCCGATCATCAGCCAGCAGTGCGGGCGCAGCACGGCCAGGTGGTCGGTGATGTTCTTCGCGTTGGACGGGCCGACACCGATGTTGACCAGGGTGACGCCGTGACCATCGGCGGCGATCAGGTGGTAGGCCGGCATCTGGTAGCGGTGCCAGACCACGGCATCGGCCACCGCCTGGGCGTCGGCCTCGCTGACGTCGCGCTCGATGATCACGTTGCCCGGCAGCACCATGCACACGAAGCGCGGGTCTTCGCGCAGGCGCGCCAGGCCGTGGCGGATGAACTGGTCGACGTAACGGTGGTAGTTGGTCAGCAGGATCCACGGCTGCACATGGCGCCAGTCGCTGCCGGTGTAGTGCACCAGGCGGCGCAGGGAGAAGTCCACCCGCGCGGCGTCGAACAGCGCCAGCGGCAGCGGGTCGATGTTCTCCCAGTCGTACAGGCCGTCGGCGGTGCCATCGCTGGCGGCGGACAGGTCGGTGCTGGGAAAGACCCGCGCCAGCGCCGCAGCGGTTACGCCGGAGCCAGCCAGTTCGTCGCCCTGCTCGACCACGTAGGGGTAAGGAATGTTCTGCTGGCTGATGCCGACTTCGACGGTGACGGTGAAGTCGTTCATCAGTGGTCGCAGCTGGTCCAGCAGGTAGCCGCGAAACGCGTCCGGGTGGGTCACGGTCACGCAGTAGGTGCCCGGCACCTGCACCTTGGCGTAGGCACGGGTGGTGCTCGGCACTTCATCGCCCTGGCACAGGTAGGTCAGGCGCAGTTCGGGGTAGCGGAACAGCGCGCGCTCGGCGGGCGCGGGCTGCACACGGTCCTTGAGGTAACGCTTGAGCGCCTGGCTCAGTGCGCCGGTGGCCTGACGGTGCAGCTCGGCGAGGCGGTCGACGGCCTCTTCGGCGGTGGTGGCGAGGACGAAATCGGCGGTGAAACTCATGGGCGGCATCCTGTCTGTACGAGCGCTTTCATCTTGCCTGCTCGCGACGCACAAGGGTAGGCCGGCCGCCCGGCGTCAGACGCTGATGGAGATGCTGCCCACGGCGGCGGCGAGGCTGCCATCGACGCTGGAGACACTGCCCATGCTCAGCGACTGCGCGGCCTTCTCGCTGACGGCGATCTGCTCCTCGATGCGCTTCACGGTCTTCTGCGACTCCTCGTCATCGACACTCACCGACGCACGCATCAGCGCCAGCAGCGCCTTGAGCTCGTTGACCGCCTTGCGGATCAGCTCGGCGTCGTCGCGGCGCTGCTGGCGGTCGTCGCTTTCGCGCGTGGAGGTCGGCCCGGCAGCGTCTTCCTCGCCCTGGGTCGACTCGGCCGCCGCTTCGGCTTCGGCACCAGCGGCCTCGCTCTTCAACTGCGCGGCTTCGGCCTCCGTGGGGCCTTCGGCTACGGTCTCTTCGGCAGGCTCGGCGCTTTCCACCACCACAGGCGCGACGACGGTCATACTGCCACCGTCGCCTGCGGCCTGGGCTGCAGCATCGACATCGGCGTCGCCACCCTCGGCGCCATCGATCGTCACGCTGCCGACATTGCCGGCCGACGAGCTGCTCGAGGAACCCGAGCCTTCCTTGAGCACCGATGCGGCCTGGCCGAGGGAACGCGCCAGTTGCTCAATCTCGCGCAGCACGCTCTTGGGCGCCATGCCGCCCATGGAGGCGACCAGCATCTTGAGCATCTTGATGCGTTCGCGAATCTGCTCGATGCGCTCGCGCGCCTGTTGCTTGCGCGCCTCGCTGGCCTGCTCGCTGTGCGCGCGCAGGGCGCTGGTGGCCTTGCGCATCGACACCATGCGCTCGCGCATGGCATCGCTGAATGTCACCTGCACACCCGCCGCCGCTTCCTGTTCGGCGGGCTGGGTGGTCGCGGCCTGCTCGGTGCCACGTGCCGGCAACGTGCTGCGCGTGGCCGGCAGCGCCGGCGTGTTCGTGGAAATCGGAGTGGACATGTTCGAACCCTGAAATGACCCTGCTCAGGCTATCGACGGCGTGGGCGCAGAGTTGAGCGAACGGTCAACCATTCGTCGCCTGCTCGGGAATCGGCACCACCGCCAGGGTCACGGTGGCCTTGCTAAACAGGCGCCTCTCACCGCCTTCCAGGCTGAACACCTCGGCCTCGACCACGGTCACCTGGCGCCCGGCCTTGAGCACCTCGGCGCGGCACAGCAGGCGCTCGCAACGCGCCGGGCGCAGCAGGTTGAGCTTGAACTCCAGGGTCAGCACGGTCTGGCCATCGGCAACCAGGGTGGCTGCCGCCGCGCCGGCGGTGTGATCGGCCAGGGTGGCCTGCACGCCGGCATGAATGAAGGCGTTCTGCTGCAGGTGACGCGACTGGATCGTCAGCTCGGCCTCGACCCAACCCGGCCCGCAGGCGGTCGGGTGAATGCCCAGGTCGCCGATGAAATTGGCCGCGGCGAAGCCGGCCTCGACCAGTTCGCGGTAACGCGGATGTGCCTGCATATCGACTCCTCGGGTGAAATGTTCGCTGAATACGCACCGCCGCACCTGCCCGGCGCAGCCGCCTTGCTAGACTTCCGGCGTACCCCTTCCCTCGCCACAAGGACGCTGACCATGCGCGGTGTGTTCGGACTGATGATGCTCCTGCTGCTCGGCCAGACGGCCCTGGCCGCCACCCTCGACGGCGAGTACCGCGCCACCCTGGATGGCCTACCCACCGAACTGCACCTGCGCAGCCAGGGCACTGCCGTCGAAGGCCTGTACATCGAGAACTCCAGCCTGCGCCTGAACGTGCGCGGCAGCTTCGATGGCCAACGCCTGGACGCGCAGATCATCGATGCCTCCGGTCAGTTCGTTGCCACGCTGCAAGCGGTCTACGTCAATGACAGCCTGACGACACGCATCGCCGCCCGCGACCCGCGCAATGGCAATACCGTCAGCCGCGATGCCTTGTTTCAGCGCAGTACGGCCAGCCCGGCGGCAAGCGCCCCGAACAACACGAGCGGGCAACTCGACCCGGCGCTGGTCGGCACCTGGCTCAACGAAAAGATGATCAACAGCGGCGGCGCCAGCTTCGCCTCGTTCACCACCGTGATGACCCTGCGCCTCAACCCCGACGGCAGCGTGGCGCAGTGGAGCCGCTCGGTTGGCGGTGGCGAGAACTGGAACTACGACAGCCCCGGCACGCTGCAATACAGCGGCAACTGGTACGCCGACAACGGCACGCTGATGGTTCGCCTGCAGGGCCATGACGCCTTCCAGCCGGCGGCGCGCTACCGCTTCAGCGACCAGTACCTGGTCACCGAAGGCAATACCGGCAAGGTGATCTGGAAGCGCCCCTGAGCCCGGCATCGCATTACGCCAGGTGCGGCGTGCTGCGTGCCACCAGCGCCTCGACATCGGCGCCGCGCGGCAGGGTGCCGTAGACCCGGCCACCTTCGCCCAGGCGACTGGCGATGAAGGCATCGGAGACCCGCGCATTACCGCCCTCGAGCAGCAGCTTGGCCTGCAGTGTCACCGCCACCTCCTCGGTGAGCTGGCGGGCGCGGTACTGGATGTCACCGGTATCGGCAAAGGCGTTCTTCAGCTTGCCGATCTGTGCCTTCAGGCGCGCATCGCCATGGCCGTCGCCCAGTTCGCTGAACAGCGCGTCGAGCACACCCGGCTCCTTCGACAGGGCACGCAGCACATCCAGGCACTGCACGTTGCCCGAGCCTTCCCAGGTCGAGTTGACCGGCGCTTCGCGGTACAGGCGCGGCAGGATGGTGTCTTCGACATAGCCGGCGCCGCCCATGCATTCGGCGGCTTCGTTGATCATTGCCGGCGCTCGCTTGCAGATCCAGTACTTGCCGATGGCGGTGACCAGGCGGGCGAATTTCTCCTCCTGCTCGTCGTGGGCGTGATCGAGGGCGCGGCCCATGCGCAGGGTCAGCGCCAGCGCCGCCTCGCTCTCCAGGGCCAGGTCGGCCAGCACGTTCTGCATCAGCGGCTGCTCGGCCAGCACGCGGCCGCCGACCTGGCGGTACGCGCAGTGGTGCGCGGCCTGGGTCAGGGCCTGACGCATCAGGCTGCTGGAGCCGATCATGCAGTCGAAGCGGGTCAGCGCGACCATCTCGATGATGGTCGGCACGCCGCGTCCTTCCTCGCCGACCATCCAGGCCAGCGCGCCACGGTACTCGACCTCGCTGGAGGCGTTGGCCCAGTTGCCCAGCTTGTTCTTCAGGCGCTGGATGTAAAACTCGTTGCGCGTGCCGTCCGGGCGGTGCCGCGGCAGGAGGAAGCACGACAGGCCCTTGTCGGTGTAGGCCAGGGTGAGGAAGGCGTCGCACATCGGCGCCGAGCAGAACCACTTGTGCCCTACCAGCTCGTAGGCCTGGCCCGGACCGGGGATGCCGATCGGATGGGCCTTGGTGGTGTTGGCGCGCACGTCGGTGCCGCCCTGCTTCTCGGTCATCGCCATGCCGATGGTGACACCGGCCTTTTGCTCGATCGGCACGTTGCGCGGGTCGTACTCGGTGGCGAGGATCTTCGGCAGCCAGATCTTCGCCAGCTCCGGCTGCAGCTTGAGCGCCGGCACGCTGGCGTAGGTCATGGTCAGCGGGCAGGCGTTGCCGGCCTCGGCCTGGTTGTGCAGGTAGTTCAGCGAGGCGCGGGCGACTTGGGCGCCCGCACGCGGGTCGGTCCAGGGCAGCGAGGGAATGCCATGCTCGATCGCCGTGCGCATCAGCTCGTGGTAGGCCGGGTGGAACTCGACCAGGTCCTGGCGATGGCCGTAGCGGTCATGACTCTTGAACACCGGCTTGTTCTCGTTGGCCAGGAAGCCGGCCGCCATCAGCGGGCCGCCGGCCAGGGCGCCGTAGGTGTGCAGGCGATCCTCGGCCCAACCGCCGCCGAAATGTCGGGTCCACTCCTGCAACGGCAGATCGATGCGGTAGAGGTTGGCGCCGTCGAGCGGCGGCACCTGGTTGAACACCTCGTGGGTTTCGGCGAACAGCTGGGCAGACATATCAGGACTCCGGGGCGCCAACGGCGCGCAGACAGAAAGTGACCAGGGATTGGCTGACCGCGGCCAGTTCGATGACCGGCAGGCCCGCCTCGCGGGCCGCTCGGGCCGGCGGGGACAACGGCCCGACCAGCGACTCGGCAATCGCGCCGACCAGGCAGGCGGCGGTCAGGTTGAGCTGGGTGACACGAAAATCGCCGCTCTGCACGCCGGCTTCGAGCAGCTCGATGAACAGCTCGGCGTAAGCCTCGCGGAACAGCAGGCGCTGCTCGTCGACCTCGGTTTCCACCGGCTCGGCGATCAGCGCGAAGGCCAGCCGCCGGCTATGCCAGGCCCGCGCGGCGAACTGCTCGATGCCGGCAGCCAGGCGCTGCGCCGGCGTACCGGCACCACGGAGAATCTCGCCGAGTACGTCGACCTCGATACGGCAGGCACTGCTGAACACCTCGGCCGCCAACTCGCCCTTGCCGCGAAAGTGGCGGTACAGGCTGCCGGTGGCGATGCCGACGTCCTCGGCCAGCTCCTGCATGGTCAGGCTGGCGAAGCCGCCTTCGATGACCCGCGCCAGGGCGCAGGCGAGAATTCGTTCGCGAAGTTCCTGGTCGCGGTCGAGACGGGTGGCAGTCACGCGGTAGGTCATGAGCACAGTCCTTGGTCATGAGTGGTCGAGGCCTGCGAACGGCGACGCCCGCTGCACAGGTAAGACCAGTGAATCATGATTCAGACTTTGCGTGAAGACGCGATACCGGCCAAAAAAGCTGGCGTAAATGACCTGATAGGGCTCAGTCGGCGGGGGTAGGAGCCGGTGCCTGGCACAGCACCCAGTCGTGCAACAGGGTCTGCAGTTCGACGAACTTGACCGGCTTGGCCATGTAGTCGCTCATGCCCGCCGCCAGGCATCGCTCGCGGTCGCCGCTGTGGCTGTGCGCGGTGATCGCCAGCACCGGCAGCTCGGCACAGCCGGGGAGCGTACGCAGCGCGCGGCAGGTGGCGAAGCCGTCCATCACCGGCATCTGGCAGTCGAGCAGCACGGCATCCACCGGCTCGCGGCGCAGGTGCTCCAGCGCCTCGACGCCGTTGTCGGCGGTGCGCACGCGGTAACCGAGCTTGAGCAGCATGCCGCGGGTCACCAACTGGTTGATCGCGTTGTCCTCGACCACCAGCACGGTGCACTGCTCGGGCTGGCGCTGCGGCCGGCCGCCGACACGGCGGCCACTCGGCGCCTGGCTCGCGCTCTGCACCGGCAGGCTCAGTTGCAGGGTCAGCTCGAAGGTACTGCCGGCGCCCGGTAGCGAGTCATGCCGCAGGTTGCCGCCGAGCAGCTCGACCAGCTGCCGGCAGATCGCCAGGCCGATGCCGAGGCCGCCGTATTCGCGGGTCATCGAACCGTCGAGCTGCTTGAAGCGGTGGTACAGGCTGCCATCGCCCGGCGCGCTGAAGCCGATGCCGGTGTCGATCACCTCGATGCGCAGCGGCATGCTGCCGGCCAGCGGCCCGGCGGCACTGACACGCACGCTGACGCTACCCGCGCGGGTGAATTTGATGGCGTTGTCGATCAGATAGCCAAGGCTCTGCGCCAGCTTGCCGGCGTCGCCTTCGAGGGTGTCCGGCAGGCTGTCTTCCAGGCTCACGGAAAACTGCAGCCCCTTGCCCAGCGCCCGGGCGCAGTACTGCGCCTGCAGCCCGTCGAACAGGCCGCGCAGGCTGAACGGCTCGCGCCGCGGATAGAGCTTGCCGGCCTGCAGCTCGGTCAGGGCGAGGATGTCGTTGACCATGTGCATCATGTCGCGCGCGGAGCTGGCGGCGGTCTTCTGGTACTGCTCCAGCTCGACATCGAGCTTGAGCGTCTGCATCAGCTCCAGCGAGCCAATCACCCCGTTCATCGGCGTGCGTAGCTCGTGGGTGACGGTGGCGAGGAATTCGTCCTTCAGGCGGTTGCTGGTCGCCAGTTCGCGGTTCAGCGTCTCCAGCTCGTGGCTGGCCTCCTGCAGGATGCGCGTGCGCTCCTCGCGCATGGCGTTGATGCGGTCGGCCAGCGCCAGCGACAGCAGGCCGACCTCCAGCGCCGAGCCGATCTGGCTGGCGTACATGGTGATGAACAGGTTCGGCAGGTAGCCGAGGACCATGAAGGTGTTGACCACCCCACCGGCGAGGAACGCCGTCCAGGCGATGATGAAGTAGCGCGCCACGCGCATGCCGCGCAGCCAGGCGAGCATGCCGGCACTGAAGATCACCACGGTGAACAGCAGCGCCAGGTAGGTCGCCAGGCGCAGGGCGAGGCCGTAGCTGGACGTCAGCGACATGACCATCACCACTCCGCCGCAGCCCATCAGCAGCAGTAGCAGGCGATCCATCCACGGGCTGTGCTCGGCGGTGTGCAGGAAGCTGCGCGAGAACTGGCAGCCAAACAGCGCCGCCGAGCCGATCAGGAACGGCGTGGAAGCATTGGCCCACCAGGGGTTGTCGGGCCAGAAATACTCGATGCCGGCACCGTTGACGGAGATCTGGTACAAGCCGAACGAGGCGATATAAAGGATGTAGTAGAGGTAGCTGGTGTCGCGGACGCTGAGGAAGATGAACAGGTTGTAGATCAGCATGCCCAGCAGCACGCCATAGATGATGCCGAGCACGTAGATGCGCTTGGGCTGGTACTCGAGCAGCCCCTGCGCCGACCACAACGTCAGCGGCGCGAGCATCGACCCCTGACTCTGCAGACGCAGGTAGACGCGCTGCGGCTGGTTGGGCGGCAGGTCAAGGGTGAACAGGTAGTTGTTCTGCGCGATCTCGCGGCTGGAGAACGGCAGCGTGTCGCCGGTGCGCCGGGCCAGGCGGAAACGCCCGGAGGCGTCCTGCAGATAGAGTTCGATGTGATCGAGCGGCGGATAGGCCAGCTCCAGGTACCAGCTCTGCGTGGCATGGGTGGCGCGCGGCACGTACTGCAGGTCGACGCGCAGCCAGAACACCGAGCGACTGTAGCCGGCGTTCAGCACCTGCGCCTGCTGCGGGCGGAAGTTGCCCTGCAGAGCCGGCGAGAGGATGTCCTCGATGGTCGCATCACCGCGCACATCCTCGAAGACCTCGATCATCGGCCCCAGCGAGAGGCGCTGGGTGTGCTCGTCGACATCGACGGCCCTGGCCAGCAGCGCGTACAGCGCAAGGAAGATGAACAGACAATGACGCATGCCGCCCCGCATAAACCCAGTCGCGCGAACCGGAGCCCGCCTGCTCCGACACCGCCGCACGCGGGGTTCGTTTGATTGGAATGCGGCCACTCTAGGGGCTGTGTCGATTTATTTCCAGCGTCGCCACGCCGACTTCCGAGCGCAGCGTTTGGGCGCCCCGCCGGCAAGTGTTAAGCTCGCCGGCCATGAACAGACACAACTCCCGTCCCGTCGTCCTCTGCCTGTCCGGCCACGATCCCAGTGGTGGTGCCGGCCTGCAGGCGGACATCGAAGCTCTGCTCGCCCAGGGCTGCCACGCCGCCCCCGCCGTCACCGCCCTGACCGTGCAGGACACCGTCAACGTTTCCGACTTCCGCGTGCTCGACCGCGAGTGGGTACTGGCCCAGGCCCATGCGGTAATCGCCGACCTGCCGGTGGCCGCCGTCAAGCTGGGCATGCTCGGCTCGGTGCAGATGGTCGATACCGTGCTGGAAATCATGCAGCTGCTGCCCGGCATCCCACTGGTCTGCGACCCGGTGCTGCGCGCCGGTGGTGGCGGCTCGCTGGGCAAGGACGACGTCGGCTTCGCCATGCGCGAACGCCTGCTGCCGGTCGCTGCCATTGCCACGCCAAACCTGCCGGAAGCCCGCATCCTCGCCGAGCTGCCCGATGGCACCGCGGATGAGTGTGCCGAGAAGCTGCTGCCGAAAATCCAACACCTGTTGATCACCGGCGGCCACGGCGACGAAAGCGAAGTGCACAACCGCCTCTATTCGCGTGATGGCAGCCGCTACACCTTCACCTGCCAGCGCCTGCCCGGCAGCTACCACGGCTCCGGCTGCACCCTGGCCAGCACCCTCGCCGGCCGCCTGGCCCTGGGCGAAGAACTGAGCAGCGCCGTGCGCTCGGCCCTCGACTACACCTGGCGCACCCTGCGCGATGCGGAGCAGCCGGGTCGTGGCCAGTTCGTGCCACGCCGCCTGCCATTGGACTTCGCCCAGTGAAACGTCCGCTGCGTGGGCTCTACGCCATCACCGACAGCCAGCTGCTCGGCGACGGCAAGCTGTTGCCCTATGTCGAATCCGCACTGAAAGGCGGCGTGCGCCTGCTGCAGTACCGCGACAAGTCCAGCGACGCCGCGCGGCGCCTGCGCGAAGCCGAGGCCCTGCGCGAACTGTGCGCCCGTTACCACGCCGAGCTGATCATCAATGACGACGCCGAACTGGCCGCGCGCCTTGGCGTCGGCGTGCACCTTGGCCAGACCGACGGTTCGCTCGGAGTAGCCCGCGCATTGCTCGGGCGCAAGGCAATCATCGGTGCCACCTGTCATGCTCGTCTCGAACTGGCCGAGCAGGCGGTCGCCGAAGGCGCCAGCTACATCGCCTTCGGGCGCTTCTTCAATTCGCAGACCAAGCCCGGCGCGCCGGCTGCCACGGTGGACTTGTTGGAGCAGGCGAAGAGCCGCTTCAGCCTGCCGATCGTCGCCATCGGCGGTGTCACGCTGGAGAACGCGCCCCCGCTGATCGAGCGCGGTGCCAGCCTGATCGCCGTCGTCCACGCCCTGTTCGCCGCGGACAGCAGCGCCGAAGTGGAGCGCCGCGCGCGCGCCTTCAGCGCCCTATTCGCCTGACCCATTCACCCTGCTTTTATAGAGAGTCCGTCATGTCCCGCTCCGAAACGCTGTTCGCCAACGCCCAGAAACATATCCCCGGCGGCGTCAACTCGCCGGTTCGCGCCTTCAAGAGCGTCGGCGGCACGCCGCTGTTCTTCAAGCACGCCGCCGGCGCCTACGTGACGGACGAAGACGACAAGCGCTACGTGGACTACGTCGGCTCCTGGGGCCCAATGATCCTCGGCCACGGCCACCCGGACGTGCTCGATGCGGTGCGCAACCAGCTGCAGCACGGCTTGTCCTACGGCGCGCCGACCGCCATGGAAACCGAGATGGCTGACCTGGTGTGCAGCATCGTGCCGTCCATGGAAATGGTGCGCATGGTCAGCTCCGGCACCGAGGCAACCATGAGCGCCATCCGCCTGGCCCGTGGCTACACCGGCCGCGACGCGATCATCAAGTTCGAAGGCTGCTACCACGGGCATTCCGACAGTCTGTTGGTTAAAGCCGGCTCCGGCCTGCTGACCCAGGGCGTACCAAGCTCGGCCGGGGTACCGGCGGACTTCGCCAAACACACCCTGACCCTGCCGTTCAACGACCTCGAAGCGGTCAAGGCGATGCTCGCCGAAGTCGGCCAGACCGTGGCCTGCATCATCGTCGAGCCAGTCGCTGGCAACATGAACTGCGTGCCGCCGGCGCCGGGCTTCCTCGAAGGCCTGCGCGAGCAGTGCGACCAGCACGGCGTGGTACTGATCTTCGACGAAGTGATGACCGGTTTCCGCGTCGCCCTTGGCGGCGCCCAGGCCCACTACGGCGTGACCCCGGACCTGTCGACCTTCGGCAAGATCGTCGGCGGCGGCATGCCGGTCGGCTGCTTCGGTGGCAAACGCGCAATCATGCAACGCATCGCCCCGCTCGGCCCGGTCTACCAGGCCGGCACGCTGTCGGGCAACCCGCTGGCCATGGCTGCCGGCCTGACCACCCTGAAGCTGATCAGCCGCCCGGGCTTCCACGCCGAACTGAGCGACTACACCAGCCGCATGCTGGCCGGCCTGCAGGAGCGCGCCGATGCAGCAAGCATTCCCTTCGTCACCACCCAGGCCGGCGGCATGTTCGGCCTGTACTTCAGCGGCGCCGACGACATCGTCACCTTCGATGACGTAATGGCCAGCGATGCCGAACGCTTCAAGCGCTTCTTCCACCTGATGCTGGATGGCGGCGTGTACCTGGCGCCGAGCGCCTTCGAAGCCGGCTTCACCTCCATCGCCCACGGCGAGACCGAGCTGAAGCTGACCCTCGACGCCGCCGAACGCGCCTTCGCCAAACTGGCGTGAGTCATACCGTGCCGTCTTGCCGGACGCCCCGGCAGGACTGGCAGCGGCCTGCCAGGTAGAAAACCTGCAAAGACTTTGTAACCACGCACCGGCTTATCCCATAATGCGATAGCCGGCGCGTTCGTCGGCCGGGTCGACACCCGTCGGTTTCGCGAGGCGCTGTGATTTTCATGAGACGCACCGGCCGCACCCTGCTTCTGGGTTGCCTGCTGCTAGTTCAACCCCTGCTGGCGTACGCCGGCGGCAACTCCCTGCTGGTGCCCGCCACCGGCCGTTGCTCGTTGAACACCGCGCCTGAAGACCTGCAACAAGCCCTCGCCACCTGCCAGGAAACCGCCACCCAGGGCGATGCTGCTGCGCAGTACGAACTGGGCGAGTTCTACTACGACGGCAAACGCGCCGAACGCGATCTGCAGCAGGCGCTGCACTGGTTCGAACAATCCTCGCTGCAAGGCAATGCCGACGCGCAACTGCGCCTGGGCACCATGTTTTTTCGTGGCGAGGGCGTGCAGGCCAACAACGTGCAGGCCTATATCGTGCTGAAGATGGCCGCGGTCAACGGCTCGGACGAGGCGATGGACAGCGCCGACCAAGTGGCCGCGCAGATGGGACGAGAAGAGATGGAGCTGGCCAGCCAGGTCCTCGGACAGATCTTCCGCAGCTACCTGCTGGAGCTGCAGAACATCGGTGGCTCGCCGTTCGATCCCATTCCAGGACAGTGACAGCGCGCCGGGAATGCCTTACTTGTCAGGCATCGGCATGGGGAACGGCATCACGTTGCCGCCACCCTTGGCCTCGCTGATCTTCGGCGTACCCAGACGCTCGACTTCATCGATCCGCACGATGGCATGCATCGGCACGAAGCTGCGCACCACGCCCTCGAACTGCGCCTTGAGCTTCTCTTCGCTGGGGTCGACCACCACCTGGGTGCGCTCACCGAAGACGAATTCCTCCACTTCCAGAAAGCCCCACAGATCGCTCTGGTAGATCTGTTTGGCGTACATCTCGTACACCTGGCCCTGGTTGAGAAATATCACCTTGTAGATGGGTTCGCGCTTGCTCATGGATGGCAGAAATTGACCACGGGTATTGAAGGGGCGCGAAGCATAGCACAGCTGCCGGACGGGCAAGCCTAGGAAGCACGCCGCGCGCCCCCTATAATGCGCGGTCCTGATGAACCACCCCGACGAAGTACAGATGGCCAAGAAGCTCTATATCGAAACCCACGGTTGCCAGATGAACGAGTACGACAGCTCGCGCATGGTCGACCTGCTGGGTGAACACCAGGCCCTGGAAGTCACGGAGAACCCGGCAGAAGCCGACGTGATCCTTCTCAATACCTGCTCGATCCGCGAAAAAGCCCAAGACCGCGTGTTCTCGCAGCTGGGCCGCTGGCGCGAGCTGAAGCTGGAGAACCCCGACCTGGTGATCGGCGTCGGCGGCTGCGTGGCCAGCCAGGAAGGCGCGGCGATCCGTGATCGCGCGCCCTACGTCGACGTGGTCTTCGGCCCGCAGACCCTGCACCGCCTGCCGGAAATGATCGACGCCGCGCGCATCACCAAGACCGCCCAGGTCGATATCAGCTTCCCCGAAATCGAGAAGTTCGACCGCCTGCCCGAGCCGCGCATCGACGGCCCCAGCGCCTTCGTCTCGATCATGGAAGGCTGCAGCAAGTACTGCACCTTCTGCGTGGTGCCCTACACCCGCGGCGAAGAAGTCAGCCGCCCGCTGGACGACGTGCTGGCCGAGATCATCCACCTCGCCGAACACGGCGTGCGCGAAGTCACCCTGCTCGGCCAGAACGTCAACGGCTATCGCGGCGACACCGCCGACGGCAGCATCTGCGACTTCGCCGAACTGCTCTACCTGGTGGCGGCCATCGACGGTATCGACCGCATCCGCTACACCACCAGCCACCCGCTGGAGTTCTCCGACGCACTGATCCAGGCCCACGCGGAAATCCCCGAGCTGGTCAAACACCTGCACCTGCCGGTGCAATCCGGTTCCGACCGCGTGCTGGCGGCGATGAAGCGCAACCACACCGCGCTGGAATACAAGTCGCGCATCCGCAAGCTCAAGGCGGCCGTACCGGACATCCTGATCAGTTCGGACTTCATCGTCGGCTTCCCCGGCGAGACCGAGAAGGACTTCGAGCAGACCATGAAGCTGATCGAAGACGTCGGCTTCGACTTCTCCTATTCCTTCGTCTACAGCGCGCGCCCCGGCACACCGGCCGCCGATCTGGCCGACGACATCGCCCAGGAAACCAAGCGCGAGCGCCTGGCGCGCCTGCAGCACAGAATCAGCCAGCAGGGCTTCGAGAACAGCCGACGCATGGCCGGCACCATCCAGCGCATTCTGGTCAGCGACTACTCGAAGAAGGACCCGGGCATGCTCCAGGGCCGCACCGAGAGCAACCGCGTAGTCAACTTCCGCAGCGACAACCCGGCACTGATCGGCCAGTTCGTCGACGTGCACATCGACGACGCCCTGCCTCACTCCCTGCGCGGCAGCCTGATCAACTGAACGGCAAGTAGACCAAAAGCTAGCCTCACCCCGTCGCCCGACCTTTCACCCTCGGGCGAGTGGGGTTATCCTCCGATCATTACCCCAGCCGACTGGCGGCCACCACACCACTTTGAACGCGCCCATAGAACCCCATCGTTTCATCCTCGAACCCTTCGAAGCACGCCGCTTCGCCAACCTCTGCGGGCAATTCGACGAGCACCTGCGCCTGATCGAACAGCGCCTGGGCATCGAGATCCGCAACCGCGGCAACCAGTTCGAACTGGTCGGTGACGCCGGCCACACGCAATCCGCCGAACACCTGCTGCGTCGCCTGTACCGGGAAACCAAGGGCACCGAACTGTCGCCCGACATCGTCCACCTTTACCTGCAGGAATCCGGCCTGGAAGACCTCAGCAACAACCCGCGCAGCGACGCCGGCGTCACCCTGCGCACGCGCAAGGGCGTGATCAAGCCCCGCGGCACCAACCAGCAGCGCTACGTGAAGGCGATCCTCGACAACGACATCAACTTCGGCGTCGGCCCGGCCGGTACCGGCAAGACCTACCTGGCCGTGGCCTGCGCCGTGGACGCGCTGGAGCGCGAACAGGTGCGTCGCATCCTGCTGGTGCGCCCGGCGGTCGAGGCGGGGGAAAAACTCGGCTTCCTCCCTGGCGACCTGGCACAGAAGATCGACCCGTACCTGCGTCCGCTCTACGACGCACTCTACGAGATGCTCGGCTTCGAGCAGGTGGCCAAGCTGATCGAGAAGCAGGTGATCGAGATCGCCCCGCTGGCCTACATGCGCGGCCGTACGCTTAACAACAGCTTCATCATTCTCGACGAGAGTCAGAACACCACCCTCGAGCAGATGAAGATGTTCCTCACCCGGATCGGCTTTGGCTCCACCGCCGTGATCACCGGCGACATCACCCAGGTCGACCTGCCGCGCGGCACCAAGTCCGGCCTGGCGCACGTGATCGAGGTACTGCGCGACGTACCGGGCATCACCTTCACCCACTTCAAGCCCAAGGACGTGGTCCGCCATCCGCTGGTACAGCGCATCGTCGAAGCCTACGAGCGCTTCGAGGATCGCCAGGCTGGCAAGAGCGAAGGCCGGGACAGCCGCGACGATGCTTGAACTGGACCTGCAGAATGCGTCCGGCGCCAGCGCGCTGCCGAGCGAGGAACAGTTCCGCCGCTGGTGTGAACTGGCCCTGCGCCAGCGCAGCGCCGACTCCGAGCTGACCATTCGCCTGGTCGACGAAGACGAAGGCCGCGAACTCAACCGCACCTGGCGGCACAAGGACTACGCCACCAACGTGCTGTCCTTCCCCGCCGACATTCCCGACGGACCGGGCGGCGAACCGCTGCTCGACATCCCCCTGCTCGGCGATCTGGTGATCTGCGTGCCGGTGGTCGAGCGTGAAGCACAGGAACAGGCCAAAACCCGCGAGGCGCACTGGGCGCACCTGGTCATCCACGGTTGCCTGCACCTGCTCGGCTACGACCACATCGACGATGACGAAGCCGAAGAAATGGAAACACTGGAACGCGATTTGCTGTCCGAACTGGGTCATGCGGACCCTTATGCCGCTGACGAATGATTGCCATCAACCAACAGATAGAAGGCTGCCGAGTAAAACACCATGAGCGAAGACCGATCGAGCAACGAGCAGAAGTCCTGGCTGGGCAAACTGACCCAGGCTTTTGCTCATGAGCCGAGAAACCGTCAGGAACTGCTGGAAGTGCTGCGTGAAGCCCACCAGAACAAGCTGCTCGACAGCGAAGCCCTGACCATCGTCGAAGGCGCAATTCAGGTCGCTGACCTGCAAGTGCGCGACATCATGGTGCCGCGGTCGCAGATGATCAGCATCAAGGCCACGCAGACGCCGCAGGAGTTTCTCCCGGCAGTCATCGAGGCCGCCCACTCGCGTTACCCGGTCAGCGGCGAAGGCGTCGACGACGTCATCGGCATCCTGCTGGCCAAGGATCTGCTGCCGTTGATCCTGGAGAACGGCAGCAAGCCATTCAACATCAAGGACATGCTCCGCCCGGCCACCTTCGTGCCGGAGTCCAAGCGCCTCAACGTGCTGCTGCGCGAATTCCGCGCCAACCACAACCACATGGCCGTGGTCATCGACGAATACGGCGGCGTCGCCGGCCTGGTGACCATCGAGGACGTGCTGGAACAGATCGTCGGCGACATCGAAGACGAGCACGATGTCGAGGAAGACAGCTACATCAAGCCCCTGCCCAGCGGCGATTTCCTGGTCAAGGCGCTGACCCCCATCGAGAACTTCAACAGCACCTTCGACAGCGAATTCCCCGACGACGAGTTCGACACCGTCGGCGGCCTGGTCATGAGCGCCTTCGGCCACCTGCCCAAGCGCAACGAAGTGACCGAGATCGGCGAATACCGCTTCCGCGTTCTCAGCGCCGACAGCCGTCGCGTGCACCTGCTGCGTCTGACCCCGCTGGAGCGCTAACCCGTGCCTCCCCTCTCCCTCCGGGAGAGGGCCGGGGTGAGGGCATCTGACTCAGCGCGAGCCTTACCCACACCTCTGCGCTAGGCGCTTGCGCGGAAGTTACCCCATCCGCTTCCTGCCTCTCCTGCCTTCCAGTACCCTTGCCGCCTGACTTCACTCAAGGAATACCGATGCGCTGGATCACCCGACCCGGCTGGCCGGGCAACCTGCTGGCGCTGTTCGCCGGCGCGGCCACCACCCTGGCCCTGGCTCCGTTCGACATCTGGCCGCTGGCCATCCTCTCCATCGCCCTGCTCTACCTCGGCCTGCGCGACCTGACACCCGGCCAGGCGACCCTGCGCGGCTGGTGTTACGGATTCGGCCTGTTCGTCAGCGGCACCAGCTGGGTCTACGTCAGCATCCACGACTACGGCTCCGCGCCGCTGCCACTGGCAGCGCTGCTCACCCTCGGCTTCACCGGCGGCCTCGGCCTGCTGTTCGCCCTGAGCAGCTGGCTGTGGGCGCGCTGGCTGCGCCGCAGCGAAGCACCATTGGCCGATGCCCTGGCCTTCGCCGCCCTGTGGCTGGTGCAGGAAGCCTTTCGCAGCTGGTTCCTCACCGGCTTCCCCTGGCTCTATGCCGGCTACAGCCAGCTGCATGGCCCGCTGGCCGGGCTGGCGCCGGTCGGTGGCATGTGGCTGATCTCGCTGAGCCTAGCCCTGAGCGCCGCCCTGTTGATCAACCTGGCGCGCCTGCGCACACACAAGCCCACCCTCGTCGCCGCACTGGTTCTCCTGCTGGCTCCCTGGATCGCCGGCCTGGTGCTGCAGGACAAGGCCTGGACCAGCCCCAACGGCGCACCGCTGAAGGTCGCCGCGGTACAGGGCAACGTCGAACAGAACCTCAAGTGGGACCCGGCCCAGCTCGAGGCGCAGCTGGTGCTGTACCGCGACCTGACCCTGAACAGCCAGCCGGCAGACCTGATCGTCTGGCCGGAAACCGCGGTGCCGGTGCTCAAGGAGTTCGCCGAGGGCTACCTGCAGTTCCTCGGTCGCGTCGCCAACGATCGCAAGGCCGCGCTGATCACCGGCGTGCCGGTGCGCCAGGCCAACGAGAACGGTGACAAGCGCTACTACAACGGCCTCACCGTGGTCGGCGACGGCCAGGGCACCTACCTCAAGCAGAAGCTGGTGCCGTTCGGCGAGTACGTGCCACTGCAGGAACTGCTGCGCGGGCTGATCGCCTTCTTCGACCTGCCCATGTCCGACTTCGCCCGCGGCCCGGCCGACCAGCCGCTGCTGCAGGCCAAGGGACTGAAGATCGCCCCGTTCATCTGCTACGAAGTGGTCTACCCGGAGTTCTCCGCCAGCCTCGCCGCGCAGAGCGACCTGCTGCTGACGGTGAGCAACGACACCTGGTTCGGCACCTCGATCGGCCCGTTGCAGCACCTGCAGATGGCGCAAATGCGTGCCCTGGAAGCCGGCCGCTGGATGATCCGCTCGACCAACAACGGCGTCACCGCGCTGATCGACCCCCAGGGACGCATCACCGCGCAGATTCCGCAGTTCGAGCAGGCCGTGCTGTACGGTGAAGTGCAGGCCATGCAAGGCCTGACGCCCTACCTGATCTGGCGTGGCTGGCCGCTGGCGGGCATTTGCGTTGTGTTGCTGGGCTGGGCGCTGTGGGCGCGGCGCCAGGAATCACGTTCCGTTCGCCTCGCATAACACAGCGCACACGCACCGGGTTCGTCGTAGGTGCGCCGCCCCTCGGCGTGGCCTTGGTGCGCACGCGCACTCTACAAAGGCCGCTCAGATAAGGCCCACAGCGTTAGCTCACTCGCGGTAGAGCAACGGGTAGACGGCCATGCCGATGACCTCGTTGAGCAGCCGCGTGCTCTGCCAGAAGGCCTGCCCTTCCGGCAGCCAGCCACCCAGCGGGCGGGCGCTGTCGACACCGAGAAAGCCCAGCGGCGCGCTTACCACTTCAAGCCCCGCACGCTCGAAGCACCAGCGCGAGCGCGGCATGTGCGAGGCCTGGGTGACCAGCACCACGCGGCGAATGCCCTGGGCACGCAGTAGCTCGGCACTGTACTGGGCGTTCTCCCACGTAGTGCGGCTGCGTTCTTCACGCCACTCGGTCGGCACGGCGAAATCACGCTGCAGCACATCGGCCATCAGCGCGGCCTCGCTGGGTGGCTCGCCATAATGCAAACCGCCACTGATCAGCACCGGCAGCTCGGTGGCGCGCTGCAGACGCGCGGCATAGCGCAAGCGTTCCAGCGCAGTCGGGCTTGGCTGATCGCTGCCCCAGGCCGGGTCGGCTGCTTCACGCCCGGAGCCCAGCACGACGATCACTTCGGCGCGCTCGCCCAGCGAATGCCATTGCGCCTCGACCAAAGCCGGCTCGCGCTCGATCAGGCGCGCTGCATGCTCGACCACCACCGGCAGGCTCATCGCCCACAAACCACCGAAACCGAGCACAAAACACAGCCTCGCCAGCCGCGGACGCAGGCGCCACAGCACCCAGGCCAGCAGGATCAGCAGCAACAGCCCGCCCGGCGGAAGAATCAGTTGTTTGATGAAAAAACGCAGCTCCATGGGCACCTCCCGTGCCCGCGAAGCCTAGCGCGGATGCCCGGTACGGAACAGCTTGGAGCCACAGGCCATGCAGGGCAGCACCCCTTCGCCACGTTGCCACTCGGCCGCCGCGCCACACAGCGCGCAGCAGAGTTTCTGCCGGCGCTTGAGCAGCGGCTTGAGCTTGCTCGACGGTTTGCTGAAGCCCTTGCTCGGCGAACGCCCAGCCTTGTCACGCGCCGGCACGTTCTCGATCAGTGCCAGCTCTTCGGCGGCCGCGTGCCAGCCGCGCAGCCAGTGCAGGTCATGGTCGAGGTAGGCGCGGATCAGCTCGAGCTCGGCTGGGGTCAGGCCACGCAACTCGAGCTCCGAAGGCGGCGCATCACGCAGGCGGGTGGCGGTGTCGGCCTCATCCAGCGCCAGGGCAAGGCGTTGCAGGAGGCGCTCGTAAAGCCCACCTCCCGCATCAGCACGCCGCAACTCTGCCATCGAGCACCTCACCAGGCTTGCACGTTCCACCCTGACAGGCCGCTGCACGTCGCCACAACCGGCAACCTCATCATTTCAACGACCTGTCAGCCAAGCTTAGCGTCGCCGCCGTCCCTGATCGTCCAGCGCGACAAACGGCGGCGCGCCGCGGCACCGGCGACAATCAAGGTTTCCCTCGGTCCGGGGCGCTCATGTATGCTACGGCGTTCCTCGTAAGCCCTCATTCCAGCGCCGAAAACCCATGCACGAACAGTATCAGCCCCGCGAAATCGAAGCCGCCGCGCAGTCCCAGTGGGACGCGCAAAAATCCTTTGTAGTGAGCGAACAACCAGGCAAGGACACCTTCTATTGCCTGTCGATGTTCCCCTACCCGAGCGGCAAGCTGCACATGGGCCACGTGCGCAACTACACCATCGGCGACGTGATCGCGCGCTACCAGCGCATGCAGGGCAAGAACGTGCTGCAACCGATGGGCTGGGACGCCTTCGGCATGCCGGCGGAAAACGCCGCAATGAAGAACAAGGTCGCCCCGGCCAAGTGGACCTACGAAAACATCGACTACATGAAGACCCAGCTGAAAAGCCTGGGCCTGGCCATCGACTGGTCGCGCGAAGTCACCACCTGCAAGCCGGACTACTACCGCTGGGAACAGTGGCTGTTCACCCGCCTGTTCGAGAAAGGCGTGATCTACCGCAAGAACGGTACCGTCAACTGGGACCCGGTCGACCAGACCGTACTGGCCAACGAGCAGGTCATCGACGGCCGTGGCTGGCGTTCGGGCGCGCTGATCGAGAAGCGCGAAATCCCGATGTACTATTTCAAGATCACCGCCTACGCCGATGAGCTGCTGAGCAGCCTCGACGACTTGGATGGCTGGCCGGAACAGGTCAAGACCATGCAGCGCAACTGGATCGGCAAGTCGCGCGGCATGGAAGTCAGCTTCCCCTATGACGCCGCCAGCATCGGCAGTGAAGGCACGCTGAAGGTCTTCACCACCCGTCCCGACACCCTGATGGGCGCCACCTACGTCGCCGTCGCCGCCGAGCACCCGCTGGCCACCCAGGCCGCGCAGGGCAACGCCGAGCTGCAAGCCTTCATTGACGAATGCAAACGTGGCGGCGTGGCCGAAGCCGACATCGCCACCCAGGAAAAGAAAGGCCTGCCCACCGGCCTGTTCGTCGCCCACCCACTGACCGGCGAGAAGCTGCCGGTGTGGGTCGCCAACTACGTGCTGATGCACTACGGCGACGGCGCGGTGATGGCCGTACCGGCGCATGACGAACGCGACTTCGAATTCGCCAGCAAGTACGCCCTGCCGATCAAGGCCGTGGTCCGCACCAGCGCCGGCGATGAAACCCCGGCGCCGTGGCAGGCCGCTTATGGCGAGCATGGCCAGCTGATCAACTCCGGCGAGTTCGACGGCCTGGATTTCGCCGGCGCCTTCGACGCCATCGAAATCACCCTGCAGAAGAAAAACCTCGGCCAGGCACGCACCCAGTTCCGCCTGCGCGATTGGGGCATCAGCCGCCAGCGCTACTGGGGCTGCCCGATCCCGATCATCCACTGCGACGCCTGTGGCGACGTGCCCGTGCCGGAAGACCAGCTGCCGGTCGTGCTGCCCGAAGACGTGGTACCGGACGGCGCCGGTTCGCCGCTGGCGAAGATGCCCGAGTTCTATGACTGCAGCTGCCCGAAATGCGGCGCCGCGGCCAAGCGCGAAACCGACACCATGGACACTTTCGTCGAGTCGTCCTGGTACTTCGCCCGCTACGCTAGCCCGCACTACGACCAGGGCATGGTCGACCCGAAAGCCGCCAACCACTGGCTGCCGGTGGACCAGTACATCGGCGGTATCGAACACGCCATCCTGCACCTGCTCTACGCGCGCTTCTTCCACAAACTGATGCGCGACGAAGGCCTGGTCAGCTCCAGCGAGCCGTTCAAGAACCTGCTGACCCAGGGCATGGTGGTCGCCGAGACCTACTACCGCACGCTGGATAACGGCGGCAAGGACTGGTTCAACCCGGCCGACGTGATCGTCGAGCGTGATGCCAAAGCCAAGGTCATCGGCGCCAAGCTGGCCAGCGACGGCCTGCCGGTGGAGATCGGCGGCACCGAGAAGATGTCCAAGTCGAAGAACAACGGCGTCGACCCGCAGGCGATGATCGATGCCTACGGCGCCGACACCTGCCGCCTGTTCATGATGTTCGCCTCGCCACCCGACATGAGCCTGGAATGGTCCGACTCCGGCGTCGAGGGCGCGAGCCGCTTCCTGCGCCGTGTCTGGCGCCTGGCCCACAGCCATGTCAGCGCCGGCCTGCCGGGCACGCTGGACACCACCGGCCTCAGCGACGAGCAGAAAGCCGTGCGCCGTGCCACGCACCTGGCCATCAAGCAGGCCAGCAACGACGTCGGCCTGCACCACAAATTCAACACCGCCATCGCCCAGGTGATGACGCTGATGAACGTACTGGAAAAGGCTGCGACCGCCAGCGCCCAGGACCGCGCCCTGCTGCAGGAAGGCCTCGAAGCCGTGACCCTGCTGCTGGCACCGATCACCCCGCACATCTGCCATGAACTCTGGCAGCAGCTGGGTCACACGGGCGCCGCCATCGACGCGCAATGGCCGCAGGTCGACGAGTCAGCCCTGGTGCAGGACAACCTGACCCTGGTCATCCAGGTCAACGGCAAGCTGCGTGGCCAGATCGACGTGCCGGCCAGCGCCAGCCGCGAAGAGGTCGAGGCGGCTGCCCGCGCCAACGAAAACGTGCTGCGTTTCACCGAGGGCCTGGCGATTCGCAAGGTCATCGTGGTGCCCGGCAAGCTGGTCAACATCGTCGCCAACTGAAACAGTCAAAACTGAACAGTCGCCAACTGATTAAACGCGGCGCCATGCCTGCAACGGCGCCGTGATTTGCCAAGGGGATAAGAGAATGATGAAACGGAATCTGATGGTAATCGGCCTGGCTGTGCTGCTCAGCGCGTGCGGCTTCCAGTTGCGCGGCACCGGCACCGCCGAGTTCGCCCTCAAGGAAATCGACCTGCAGGCACGCAACGCCTACGGCGACACCTACAAGCAACTGCACCAGGTGCTCGAGAGCAGCGGCGTCAACGTGCACAGCGGCGCGCCGTACAAGCTGGTCCTGGCTCGCGAAGCGGAAACCCGCCGCACCGCCAGCTACACCGGCAACTCGCGCAGCGCCGAATACGCGCTGAGCACCGAGCTCGACTACGAGATCCGTGGCGCGAAGAACCTGCTGCTGTTCAACGACACCCTGCAGGTGCAGAACACCTACGTGCACGACGAGAACAACCTGATCGGTTCCGATCAGGAATCCACTCAGCTGCGCCAGGAAATGCGCCGCGAGCTGGTTCAGCGCATGGTTCTGCGCCTGCAGCTGATCACCCCGGCCGAGCTGGAACAACGCCAGCAGGACGCGGAAATCCGCGCCCAGGCCGAAGCCGAAGCAGCCGCCGCGGCACGTCGCGCCGAGCAGGAGTCGGCACCGCAGCAGTCGCCGATCCAGCTGCCGATCAGCCAGTAAGACGAACGAGGGCCGCACACGCGGCCCTCTGCCTCTATAGCGATGAAACTCAACCCCGCCCAGCTCGGCAAACACCTGCAAGGCAGCCTCGCCCCGGTCTATGTAATCAGCGGCGATGATCCCCTGCTGTGCCAGGAAGCCGCCGACGCCATCCGCGCCGCCACCCGCACCCAGGGATTCAGCGAGCGCGAGGTGTTCCACGCCGAAGCCAACTTCGACTGGGGCCTGCTCTACGAAGCCGGCGCCAGCCTCTCGCTATTCGCCGAGAAGCGCGTGATCGAACTGCGCATCGCCAACGGCAAGCCCGGCGACAAGGGCACCGCCGCGATCCTCGAATACCTCGGCCGTCCGCCGGAAGACACCCTGCTGCTGATCAGCCTGCCCAAGCTTGACGGCAGCACGCAGAAGACCAAGTGGGCCAAGGCGCTGATCGAAGGCCCGAACAGCCAGTTCCTGCAGATCTGGCCAGTGGACGCCAACCAGTTGCCGCAGTGGATTCGCCAGCGCCTGGCGCAGTCCGGCATGACCGCCACCCAGGAAGCCCTGGAGCTGATCGCCGCGCGCGTGGAAGGCAATCTGCTGGCCGCCGCCCAGGAGGTCGAGAAGCTCAAGCTGCTTGCCGAGGGCAACCAGATCGACGCCGCCACCGTGCAGGCCGCCGTCGCCGACAGCGCCCGCTACGACGTCTTCGGCCTGATCGATGCCGTGCTCAACGGTGAGGCCGCCCATGCCCTGCGCATGCTCGAAGGGCTGCGTGGCGAGGGCCAGGAATCGCTGTTCATCGTCGTCATGCTGGCCCGCGAACTGCGCCAGCTGGCCAGCCTGGCCCAGCAGTTCAGCCAGGGCATCCCGCTGGAGAAGGCCTTCGCCGCGGCCCGCCCGCCGGTCTGGGACAAACGCCGCCCGCTCATCAGCAAGGCCCTGCAACGCCACTCCGCCAGCCGCTGGAACCAGCTGCTGATCGATGCCCAGCGCATCGACGCCCAGGTCAAGGGCCAGGCACCCGGCGACCCGTGGAGCAGCCTCGGCCGCCTGGTCCTGCAGATGGCCGGCCAGCGCCTGCCGCTGGGCGAATAGCACCCCGCCAGCCTCTGGACATCTTCTGTACGGCGGCGCATGATCCGCGCCGCCCGCAACGTCGCGGACGCACGTTCCAGGACTGGCCATGAGCAAGACTCCCAAGCGGCCGAACAAGGCCAAATCACTGATCGCCCAACCGCTCTTCCGCTGCCGCCAGGAAGCACCGAAGAAAGGCAAAGGCAGCTACCGCCGCGAAGCCTCCCAGCAAAACTGGGAGGCTTCTTGCGTTATGGCCGCCTGAAAAGGCCCCAGCGTGCTAAGGTCGGCCTCTGATTGAAAAGTCCGAGACGTCCGCAATGTTCCATCCTGCTACTTCCGGCCGCATGCCCGGCCTGCTGCTCTGCACCGCCCTCGCCCTGAGCGCCTGCGCCGAAGCCCCGAACGCCACGCCCGCCCTCGACACACCGACCCTGGCACCCGCCAGCACGGTAAATGCCGCCCCCGGCAACAGCGCCACTACCGAGCAACTGCCCGCCGAACCGAGCATCAGCTTCGAGGCCTGGCGCGATGCCTTCCGCCCGAAAGCGCTCGCCGTCGGCGTACAGGCCGAGCTGTTCGACCGTGCCTTCGCTGGCGTCAGCCCGGACCTCAGCGTGGTCAAGGCCGACCGCAGCCAACCCGAATTCACCCGCCCGGTCTGGGAGTATCTGGACGGCGCGATCTCCGCCACCCGCGTGCGCCGTGGCCAGGCCCTGCTCGCCCAGCACAGCGGCACCTTGACCGCCATCGAGCAGCGCTATGGCGTCGACCGCAACGTGCTGGTGGCAATCTGGGGCATGGAAAGCAGCTTCGGCCAGTTCACCGGCGACAAGTCGGTGATCCGCTCGCTGGCGACTCTGGCCTATGAAGGCCGGCGCCCGCAGTTCGCCGAAGACCAATTGCTCGCCGCCCTGCTGATCCTCCAGCACGGCGACATCGCCCCGGCCGGAATGCTCGGCTCCTGGGCCGGCGCCATGGGCCAGACCCAGTTCATCCCGACCACCTTCAACAGCCACGCGGTCGATTTCGATGGCGACGGCCGCCGCGATATCTGGAATTCCAGCACCGACGCCCTGGCCTCCGCCGCACACTACCTGCAGGCGTCCGGCTGGAAGCTCGGCGAGCCCTGGGGCTATCAGGTCGCACTCCCCAGCGGCTTCGATTACGCGCTGGCCGACAGCGACGTGCGCAAGACCGTCACCGAGTGGACCGAGCAGGGCGTGAAGGTGCCGGCCGTGGCCGTGCGCGCCGACGAGCAGGCCTACCTGCTGCTGCCGGCCGGGCATCGCGGGCCGGCCTACCTGGTGTTCGGCAACTTCCGCGCGATTCTCAAGTACAACAACTCGTCGGCCTACGCCCTGGCGGTCGGCCTGCTCAGCCAGCGCTTCGACAATAGCGTGCAGCTGCCGCAGAACTGGCCGCGCGACGACCTGCCGCTGAGCCGCAGCGAACGCATCGAACTGCAGGAACAGCTCGCCGCCCGCGGCTACGAGCCGGGTGCCGCGGACAGCATCATCGGCGCCAACACGCGCAAGGCGATCCGCGGTTTTCAGCAGAGCATCGGTCTGCCAGCTGACGGCTACCCGACCCAGCACCTGCTGCAACGCCTGCGCGCGCAATAACGCCGGCGAATTTGAAAGCAAGACCCGGAGTGCCACCGGCCGGGCAGGTTGTTAGGGTGCAGGCATCAATCGCCCAGTCGAGCGTTCGCCATGTCTCTTTCCGCACAACGGGCCGCCCACGCGGCCCAGGTTCAGAATGATCCGCGTTGGGCCAGCGTGCTGGCCCGTGACCCGGCCGCCGACGGCCGGTTCGTCTTCGCCGTGAGCAGCACCGGCATCTACTGCCGGCCTTCCTGCCCGTCGCGCCATGCCCAGCCGCAGCATGTCAGTTTCCACGCTACATCGGCAGACGCCGAACGCGCCGGCTTCCGCCCGTGCAAGCGCTGCACGCCCGAGCAGGCCTCGCGCCAGAGCCAGCACGCCGAGCTGATCGCCAACGCCTGTCGCCTGATCGAAGCGGCCGAGCAGCCACCGTCACTGGAACAGCTGGCCGCGCAGGTCGGCCTGAGCAACTCGCACTTCCATCGCCTGTTCAAGCAGCACACCGGGCTCACGCCCAGGGCCTACGCCGACGCGCAACGGGCCCGGCGCGTACGCCACGAACTGGAAGGCGGGGCACGGGTGACCGATGCGATCTACGAAGCCGGCTTCAACTCCAACGGGCGCTTTTACGCCAAGGCTGCCGGCATGCTCGGCATGACCCCATCCGACTATCGCGCAGGCGGCGCTGCCATGCCGATCCACTTCGCCATCGGCCAGTGCTCGCTGGGTGCGATTCTGGTGGCGCAGAGCAGTCGCGGGGTCTGCGCGATCCTCCTCGGCGAAACGCCGGAAGCATTGCTGGATGAGCTGCAGCAACGCTTCGCCAATGCCGAACTGATCGGTGCCGATGAAGCATTCGAGGCGCTGGTGGCACGCGTGGTCGGTTTCGTCGAAGCGCCAGGGCTGGGCCTCGACCTGCCGCTGGACATCCGCGGCACGGCGTTTCAGCAACGCGTCTGGCAGGCGCTACTGAGCATCCCGCCAGGCAGCACGGCAAGTTACGCCGAGATCGCCGAACGCATCGGCTCGCCTTCAGCGACACGCGCGGTGGCTGGCGCCTGTGCGGCCAACGCACTGGCCGTGGCGATTCCCTGTCATCGCGTGGTGCGCAGCGACGGCGCGCTGTCAGGCTATCGCTGGGGCGTCGAGCGCAAGCGTGCGCTGCTCGACCGGGAAAAGGTGGCGGCTCAGGATTCGCCGCCGAACAACTGACCCTGAATCGACGGCTGCGGCGCATGACGCCGCTCGTGTTCGAGCAGCCAGCGTTTGCGCTGCAGGCCGCCAGCGAAACCGGTGAGCGCGCCATTGGCGCCGATCAGGCGGTGGCAGGGCACGATGATCGCAATCGGGTTGGCACCATTGGCCAACCCAACCGCACGCGCGCCCTTGGGGCAATCGAGCTGCTGGGCCAGCACACCGTAGGTCGACGTGCTGCCGTAGGGCACCTGGCGCAGCGCCGCCCACACCCGGCGCTGGAAGGCCGAGCCGGCGGTGAAGGCCACCAGTTCATCCAGCGCCGTCACGCTGCCGGCGAAATAGGCGCCAAGCGCGTCCCAGGCAACACCGCCAGCCCTACCCTCGCGCAACTGATACGCGCCGTAGTGGCTGCCAAGCAGCTTGTGCATGCGCTCGGCATAGTCGTGGAAATCCAGGGCACGGACGCGCTGCTGCTCGTCGGTGACCAGCAGGATCTCGCCGACAGGTGAAGCGAGTCGTTGCAGTTGCAGCACTTCAGCCATCGCTACCCACGCCTTCCTTCACCTGTCCACAGAAACGAAAAGGCCCCTTTCGGGGCCTCTCGAACGTGCATGCCCTCAGCTCTTGGCGCCATGCGCCTGCTGATCGGCATGGTAGGACGAACGCACCAGCGGGCCGGACGCGACGTTCTTGAAGCCCATCCGCGTGCCTTCCTCGGCAAACCAGGCGAAGGTGTCCGGGTGCACGAAGCGCTGCACCGGCAGGTGGCTGCGCGACGGCTGCAGGTACTGACCGAGGGTGAGCATGTCGATTTCATGCTCGCGCATGCGCTTCATGACCTCGATGACTTCTTCGTCGGTTTCACCCAGGCCGAGCATCAGGCCGGACTTGGTCGGTACGTGCGGCACGCGCTTTTTGAAGTTTTCCAGCAGGTCCAGCGACCACTCGAAGTCCGAACCCGGGCGCGCGGCCTTGTACAGGCGCGGCACGGTTTCCAAGTTGTGGTTGAACACATCCGGCGGCTCCTGCTCGGTGATCGCCAGGGCCACATCCATGCGCCCGCGGTAGTCCGGCACCAGGGTTTCCAGCTGCACGTTGGGCGACAGCTTGCGGATCTCGCGCAGGCAGTCGACGAAGTGCTGGGCACCACCGTCGCGCAGGTCGTCGCGGTCCACCGAGGTGATCACCACGTACTTCAAACGCAGGTCGGCGATGGCCACGGCCAGGTTCATCGGCTCGTCGGCGTCCAGCGGCTTCGGCCGGCCGTGGCCGACATCGCAGAACGGGCAGCGGCGGGTGCAGATGTCGCCCATGATCATGAAGGTCGCGGTACCGCCGCTGAAGCACTCGCCAAGGTTCGGGCAGCTGGCTTCTTCGCAGACGCTGTGCAGCTTGTGCTTGCGCAGCAGTTGTTTGATACGGTCGACCTCGGGGGATACCGGCATGCGCACGCGAATCCAGTCCGGCTTGCGCGGCAGTTCTTCGGTGGGAATGATCTTGACCGGGATGCGCGCCATCTTCTCCGCGCCGCGCAGCTTGACGCCGACTTCCACTTTGGCCGGGCCCTTGCCCGCTACTTCTATCGTGCTCATCGCGATTCGGGTCCGCCCGTGAGGGTCTTCTGTTCAGCGTAATCGAGGTGTTTGACGAGCTGTGCGCGCAATCGGGCACTCACTTCGGCAAATTCTAGCGGGCCAGTCAGGTCGCACAACCGGGTCATCGGCAGGCCGGCGTAGCCGCAGGGATTGATCCGGCGGAACGGTTCCAGGTCCATGTCGACGTTCAGCGCCAGGCCGTGGAACGAACAGCCGCGGCGGATGCGCAGGCCGAGCGAGGCGATCTTCGCCTCACCGACGTAGACACCGGGCGCATCGGCGCGGGCGGCAGCCTGCACGCCATACTCGGCGAGCAGGTCGATCAGGCTCTGCTCGATGCGCGTGACCAGGTCACGCACACCGATGCCGAGACGACGCACGTCGAGCATCAGGTAGACCACCAGTTGGCCGGGGCCGTGGTAGGTCACCTGGCCGCCACGGTCGACCTGCACCACCGGGATGTCACCGGGAAACAGCACATGCTCGGCCTTGCCGGCCTGGCCCTGGGTGAACACCGGCGGGTGCTGCAGCAGCCAGATCTCGTCCTCGGCCTGCGCGTCGCGCTGGTCGGTGAAGCGTTGCATGGCGTGCCAGGTCGGCTCGTAGGGCTGCAGGCCATTGAGCTCACGCACGCTCACGGAGAGCGGCATCAGAGCACCATGTGTACGCGGCCGGTGGCTTTCAGGTCGAGATGGATCGCCCGCAACTGCTCTTCGCCGGTAGCGGTGATCAGCACCTGCACGGAAAGGAAGCGGCCGGTACGGCTGTCGCGTTGTGCCAGGTTGCTGGCATCGACTTCAGGCGCGTGGCGCTGGATAACCTCGATCACCAGATCGGTGAAGCCCTCGCCAGCATCGCCGATCACCTTGATCGGGTAGCGCTCGCAGGGGAACTCGATTTTCGGGGGTTGTACGTCAGTGTCAGTCATGGCATCCGCAGGCTCGTGGCCCGATCAGAGCAGAACGCCCCGGGTAGGGGCGTCCTTGGTTGTCGTGGAAGCGAGTCCGCTCGCGCGCGGCGAGTCGGTGGCAGCTTCTCAGTTAAACAAACCGTAGAAGAACAGGCGAATGCTATCCCACAGGCGGCGGAAGAAGCCACCTTCCTCTACGGCTTCGAGGGCGATCAGGTCGGCGGTGTGTACCACCTTTTCACCCAGTTTCACTTCGACCTTGCCGATCACGTCGCCCTGCTTGATCGGGGCTTCGAGTTGCGGCTCGAGGGTCATGCCGGCTTGCAGCTGCTTGGCCTGGCCTTTGGGCAGGGTCAGGCTGAGGTCGGCGGCGAGGCCGGCCTTGACCTGACGGGTGGCGCCTTTCCAGACCTGCGCCTGGGCCAGTTCCTGCCCCTGCTTGTAGAAGGTCTGGGTCTCGAAGAAGCGGAAGCCGTAGGTCAGCAGTTTCTGCGTCTCGGCGGCGCGGGTCTTCTCGCTGTCGGTACCGAATACCGAGGTGATCATGCGCGCGCCGTCGCGTACGGCAGAAGCCACCAGGCAGTAGCCGGCTTCTTCGGTGTGGCCGGTTTTCAGGCCGTCGACGGTGCTGTCACGCCACAGCAGCAGGTTGCGGTTGCCCTGGCGGATGTTGTTCCAGTGGAACTCCTTCTGCGAGTAGATCGCGTAGTGCTGCTGGTCTTCGTTGATGATGGCGCGGGCCAGGATGGCCATGTCGTGGGCGCTGGAGTAGTGCTCCGGGTGCGGCAGGCCGGTGGCGTTCATGAAGTGCGAGTTCTGCATGCCCAGGCGCGCGGCGGTCTCGTTCATCATGTCGGCGAAGGCGTCTTCGCTGCCGGCGATGTACTCGGCGATGGCGATGCTGGCGTCGTTACCGGACTGGATAATGATGCCGTGCAGCAGGTCATCGACCTTCACCTGGCTGTTCAGCGGCAGGAACATGGTGGAGCCGCCGGATGCCGCACCGCCGGTACGCCAGGCGTGCTCGCTGACGGTGACCAGGTCCTGCTCGCCGATTTTGCCCTTGCGGATTTCCAGGGTGGCGATGTAGGCGGTCATCAGCTTGGTCAGGCTCGCCGGGGGCAGGCGCTGATCGCTGTTGTTCTCCACCAGGACGTTGCCGCTGGCAGCGTCCATCAGGACGTAGGATTTGGCGGCCAGTTGCGGCGCGGCCGGAATGATCGGGTCTTGCGCGGCCTGGGCGAGCGGCGCGGTGAAGAGGATGGCGAGCAGGCTGAGGCGTTTGGCAAAGCGGGAGATATTCATCCGTCTCTCTGAATGGCAGTTCAACAATGGCACAGCGCGAGCGGGCTCACGCTGCATTCCCCACCCACCCGTTACGGCTCGGGCCGGTGGACGAAAAGGGTTCAGTCCGGGCGTACCAGCGTTGGCTGCCCGAGATTGGCCAGGCGCACGCTGTTCTGCAGCTGCTGCACCTCACCCTGAGTGCTGATCGGCCCCAGGCGTACGCGGTGCAAGATCTGCTGGTTGCGCACCACCGAGCTGATAAACACCTTGGCAGCCACCGTCTCGCTCAGCTTGGCCTTGAGGAGTTCCGCAGCGTCCGGATTGGCGAAGGCGCCCACCTGGAGATACAGGCCAGACGGCCCGACTGAATCGTTTTTTTTTGCGTCGATCTGCACCGGCACCACAGCCGCGGCGTGCTGTTGTGGCGGCGGCGTGTAGACCTCGACCGGCTGGGCCACGCTGGCGACCTGCGGCTGCGCCGGGACCACCTCGGCCATCTTCGGCTGCGCCAGCACCATCGGCACCGGGCGACCCTGCTGGGCCCACCACTCGTGCGGGTCGATGCCCTCGACCTTGACCCGGGCAGTGCCGCTTTCGGCATAGCCGAGCTTCTTCGCCGCGGCGAAGGACAGGTCGATGATGCGATCGGAATAGAACGGGCCGCGGTCGTTGACGCGCAGGATCACGCTCTGGCCGTTGTCCAGGTTGGTCACGCGCACGTAGCTGGGCAACGGCAGGGTCTTGTGTGCGGCGGTCATGCCGTACAGGTCGTAGGCTTCGCCGTTGGCGGTGGCCTGGCCGTGGAACTTGGTGCCGTACCAGGACGCGGTACCGACGGCGTGATAGCGACGCGCGTCGTTGATCGGGTAGTAGGTCTTGCCCAGTACCGTGTAGGGGTTGGCCTTGAAGCGCCCGTAGTGCGGCATCGGCACGGCATCGGGGATGCGCGAGACGTCGACATCCCACCAGGGCGCGCCATCACGGTGCGGGCGGCTGTAATCGCCCGGACCGGACACGGGGCCACCGGCCTGTACCGGCGGCGTCGGCTTACTGGTGGAGCAGCTGGCCAGCGCCACGCCAAGGGCGGCGAACGCTAACGCACGCAGGGGGACTTGCAAGGCAGCGATCATTGGCCGCTCCGCTTGGCGAGCAACAGGTCGGACAGCTGATGCACGGCCATGGCGTACATCGCGCTACGGTTGTAACGGGTGATCACGTAGAAGTTGGGCAGGCCCAACCAGTACTCGGCGCCTTCGGCGCCCTCGAAGCGGAAGGCGGTGACGCGGGTGTCGTCACGCAGCGCATCGGCGCTGGCCCAGCCAAGCGCACGCAGCTCGCCGACGTTCTTCACCGGGTCGAGGCCCTGGGTCAGGCCGCTGTCGACCTGGTCGCCCTTGACCTGCGCGCGGCTAACCACCGGCTCGCCGGCAACCCAGCCGTGGCGCTTGAAGTAGCTGGCGACGCTGCCGATGGCGTCCACCGGGTTGCTCCAGATATTGATGTGGCCGTCGCCGTCGAAGTCCACCGCATAGGCGCGGAAGCTGCTCGGCATGAACTGCGGCAGGCCCATGGCGCCCGCGTAGGAACCCTTCAGGCTGAGCGGATCGACCTGCTCCTCACGCGACAGCAGCAGCAGCTCCTTGAGCTCCTTGCAGAAGAACGACGAGCGCGGCGGGTAATCGAAGCACAGCGTGGACAGCGCATCGATGCCGCGCCAGCTGCCGGTGTTGCCGCCATAGAAGGTTTCCACGCCAATGATCGCGACGATCACCTGGGCCGGCACGCCGTATTCTTTCTCGGCGCGGGCCAGGGCATCGGCGTGCTTGTTCCAGAAATCCACACCCTTGCTGATGCGCGCATCGGTGATGAAGATCGGCCGGTACTCTTTCCACGGCTTGACCTTCTCGGCCGGGCGGGAAATGGCGTCGAGGATCGCCTGCTTGCGCTCCGCCTCGCGGAACAGCTCGACCAGCTGTTCGCCGGCGAAGCCATAGTCGCGGGTCATCTCGGCGACGAACTCGGCGACCAGGGGCGAACCCTCGTAGTCACCGGCGGCAGCGAAGGAGCCGAGGCCGAGCAGGCCGGCCATGCCGAGCCCTTGGATGCCACGTACCAGCCAGCCGCGCGATGCTTGTTTCAAATTATTCACTCTTATCAAACCTGTGCGATCCACTTGCGATGGGTGTGGACCGCCATCAAAACCCCAAACCCTGACAGCAGCGTCACCAGATGAGTTCCGCCGTAGCTAATAAAGGGTAGAGGCACCCCCACCACCGGCAACAGGCCACTGACCATGCCGATGTTAACGAATACGTAGACGAAGAACGTCATGGTCAGGCTGCCTGCCAGCAACTTGCCGAACAGGGTCTGCGCCTGAGCCGTGATCACCAGGCCGCGACCGATCAGCAGCAGGTAGACGAACAGCAGGATACACACTCCGACCAGCCCGAACTCTTCGCTCAGCACGGCAATGATAAAGTCCGTATGGCTTTCCGGCAAAAAATCCAGGTGCGACTGGGTGCCGAGCAGCCAGCCCTTGCCAAGAACCCCGCCCGAACCGATGGCCGCCTTCGACTGGATGATGTTCCAGCCCGTGCCCAGCGGATCGCTTTCCGGGTCGAGGAAGGTCAGCACGCGCTGCTTCTGGTAGTCGTGCAGCACGAAGAACCACATGGCCACCGCGATCGGCACCACGGCGGCCACGGCGCCGGCGATCCAGCGCCACTGCAGCCCGGCCATGAACAGCACGAAAGCGCCGGAGGCGAGAATCAGCAGTGAGGTGCCGAGGTCCGGCTGCTTGAGGATCAGCACGAACGGGATGAGGATCAGGATCAGGCTGATGGTGATGTGCTTGAGCCGCGGCGGCAGGTTGTGCCGCGCCAGGTACCAGGCGATGGTCGCCGGCATGATGATCTTCATGAACTCCGACGGCTGGAAGCGGATCACCCCCGGCACGTTGATCCAGCGCGTCGCGCCCATCGCGGTGTGGCCCATGACTTCCACCACCACCAGCAGGCCGACGCCGACCAGGTAGGCCAGCGGCACCCAGCGCGCCATGAAGCGCGGCTCGAACTGGGCGATGACGAACATCGCCACCAGCCCCAGGCCGAACGAGCTGGCCTGCTTCATCAGCAGGTCCCAGTGCTTGCCACTGGCCGAGTAGAGGACGAACAGGCTGCCGATCCCCAGGATCAGCAAGATCAGCAGCAGCCAGCCATCGATGTGCAGCCGCTGCAGCAGGGTCGCGCGACGCTTGAGCACGTCTTCCTGGGACAGGGTGCGGTCGAAGTTGCTGTTCATGGGCTGACGCTCGTGGTTGGCGCCGGCTGTGGCGGGCGGTATTCGGGTTTGAGCAGGCCGTCTTCGCCGAGCAGCCAGGCGTCCATCACCTGCTTGACCACCGGCGCGGCAACGCCGGAGCCGGACTCGCCGTTCTCCACCATCACCGCCACGGCGATCTTCGGCGCCTCGGCCGGGGCGAAGCCGACGAACAGGGCGTGGTCGCGGTGGCGCTCGTTGACCTTGGAACGGTCGTACTTCTCACCCTGCTTGATCGCCACCACCTGCGCCGTGCCGCTCTTGCCGGCGATGCGGTACAGGGCGGTGTCGCCGACCTTGCGCGCGGTGCCGCGCGGACCATGCATCACCTGCTCCATGCCGAAGCGGCCGTAGTCCCAGGACTTCGGATCGCGCATGACGATGTCGGCCGGATTTGCCGGCGCCTCGAGCAGGCCCTCGGCCACCATCTGCTGCGGAGTCTTGTTCTCGGCACTCTGCAGCAGGTGCGGGCGAATCCACTTGCCGCGGGTGGCCATCAGCGCCGTGGCCTGGGCCAGTTGCAACGGCGTGGCCTGCATGTAGCCCTGGCCGATGCCGAGGATCAGCGTCTCGCCCGGGTACCAGGCCTGGCGGTAGCGCGCGCGCTTCCACTCGCGCGAGGGCATCAGCCCCGGCGACTCCTCGAACATGTCCAGCGAGACCTTCTGGCCGAAGCCGAAACGGCTCATGTAGTCGTGCATGCGGTCGATGCCCATCTTGTGGGCGAGGTCGTAAAAGTAGGTGTCGTTGGAGCGCATGATCGCCATCTCCATGTTCACCCAGCCGTCCCCGGTACGGTTCCAGTTACGGTATTTGTGGTCGTAGTTGGGCAACTGATAAAAGCCTGGGTCGAACACCCGCGTCGCCGGTGTCACGGCACCGGCATCGAGACCGGACACGGCGACCATCGGCTTGATCGTCGACCCCGGCGGATACAGCCCGCGCAGCACGCGGTTGTACAGCGGCCGGTCGATCGAGTCGCGCAGGTCGGCATAGGCCTGGAAGCCGATGCCGGTGACGAACGGGTTGGGGTCGAAGCTTGGCCGGCTGACCATCGCCAGCACTTCGCCGGTCGACGGTTCGATCGCCACCACGGCGCCGCGACGGCCGTCCAGCGCCGCCTCGGCGGCTTCCTGCAGCTTGACGTCGAGGGTCAGAATCAGGTCCATGCCCGGCTTCGGGTCGGTGCGTTTGAGCACACGCAGCACGCGCCCGCGGGCGTTGGTTTCGACTTCCTCGTAACCCACCTCACCGTGCAGCTGGTCCTCGTAGAACCGCTCGATGCCGGTCTTGCCGATGTGGTGAGTGCCACTGTAGTTGACCGGGTCGAGTTCCTTGAGCTCCTTCTCGTTGATCCGCCCGACATAGCCGACCGAGTGAGCGAAGTGCTCCTTCTGCGGGTAGTGGCGCACCAGCTGGGCAGCCACATCCACGCCGGGCAGGCGGAACTGGTTCACCGCGATACGGGCGATCTGCTCCTCGGACAGCTCGAAGAGGATCGGCACCGGCTCGAACGGGCGTCGGCCCTGGCGCATGCGTCGCTCGAACAGGGCGCGGTCGTCCGCGGTCAGCTCCAGCACCTCGACGATCACGTCGAGCACCTGCTCCCATTCGCCGGCGCGCTCGCGGGTCAGGGTCAGACTGAAGCTCGGCCGGTTGTCGGCGATGATCACCCCGTTGCGGTCGAAGATCAGCCCGCGGGTCGGCGGAATCGGCTGCACGTGGACGCGGTTGTTCTCCGACAGGGTCGAGTGGTACTCGTACTGGATCACCTGCAGGTAGTACATGCGCGCGATCAGCACGCAGGTCAGCAGCAGCACGACCACGGCGCCGACCACCACGCGCCGCCTTACCAGGCGGGCATCCTTCTCGTGGTCCTTCAGGCGGATCGGCTGCGGCATCTGCGACTACTTACTCGATGGCGTTCTATTTGTGGTACGGATGGCCGGACAGCACCGTCCAGGCGCGGTAGATCTGCTCGCCGATGAGGATGCGCACCAGCGGATGCGGCAACGTCAGGGGCGACAGCGACCAGCGCTGCTCGCTGCGCGCGCAGACCTCCGGCGCCAGCCCCTCGGGGCCGCCGACCATGAGGTTGACGGTGCGTGCATCCAGGCGCCAGCGATCCAGTTCGGCCGCCAGCTGCTCAGTGCTCCACGGCTTGCCCGTCACCTCCAGGGTGACGATGCGCTCGCCCGGCTGCACCTTGGCCAGCATGGCCTCGCCTTCCTGACGGATCATCCGCGCCACGTCGGCATTCTTGCCACGCGTGGTCAGCGGGATTTCCACCAGGTCGAGGGCCAGCTCGGCGGGCAGACGCTTGGCATATTCCTGCCAGCCATCCTCCACCCAACGCGGCATGCGCGAGCCCACGGCGATCAGCTTGATACGCACGGGGCGAACTTACTCCGGCAGATCCTGGTGCTGGGCACGGCTCTGCTCGGCGCCCTGCCACAGACGCTCGAGGTCATAGAACTGACGGGTAGCGACCTGCATCACGTGGACGACCACGTCGCCGAGGTCGAGCAGGGCCCACTCGCCGCCTTCCAGGCCTTCGTTGCCGATCGGGCGCACACCGTGCTCCTTGACCTTCTCCAGCACTTCGTTGGCCAGGGATTTGACGTGACGGCTGGAGGTACCGCTGGCGATCACCATGAAATCGGTGACGCTGGTCTTGCCGCGCACATCGATGGTGGTGATGTCCTGCGCCTTGACGTCTTCGAGGGCCGCAATGGCGACCTTGACCAGTTCTTCGTTTTGCATCGTTACCTCATGAATCGGTTTTCGCACGGTACAGCCCGTGCGCATGGATATAGGCCAGCACGGCATCGGGTACCAGAAAACGTACCGAACGCTCTTGTGCCAGCAGATGACGTACCTGCGTGGCCGACACCGCCAGCGGGGTCTGCCAGACAAACGTGATATGCCCGCCGGGGCCCGTCAGGCCTTGCGGATCGACCACGCTGCGCGCCGCCAGCAGATCGCGCAGCGCTTCCGGCGCCTCGCTGTCGGCATCCGGCCGCTGCAGCACAACGATATGGCAATGCTCCAGCAACGCCTGCCAGCGCTGCCAGGTGGGCAACCCGCAGAAGGCATCCCAGCCCAGCAGGAGAAACAGTTGATCGTCGACCGCCAGCTCGGCGCGCAACGACTCCAGCGTGTCGATGGTGAACGACGGCGTCTGCCGCTGCAGCTCCCGGTCATCCACCCGCAGGCGCGCTTCGCCGGCCACCGCCAGCTCGACCATCGCCAGGCGCTGCTCGGCGGTGGCCTGCGGCGTCTCGCGGTGCGGCGGACGCGCGCTGGGGATCAGCCGCAGCTCGTCCAGCGCCACCTGCTCGGCCACTTCCAGGGCGCCGCGCAGATGGCCGATGTGCACCGGGTTGAAGGTGCCGCCGAGAATCCCGATGCGTCGCGCGCTGCGTTCGCCCATCAGGTGCGGATGTGTCCGTCGCCGAACACCACGTACTTCTCGCTGGTCAGGCCATCCAGACCGACCGGGCCGCGGGCGTGCAGCTTGTCGGTGGAGATGCCGATCTCCGCGCCCAGGCCGTACTCGAAGCCGTCGGCAAAACGCGTCGAAGCGTTGACCATCACCGAGGCCGAATCCACTTCGGTGAGGAAGCGCCGTGCGTCCGAGAAGTTCTCGGTGATGATCGCGTCGGTGTGCTGCGAGCCGTACTTGTTGATGTGCTCGATGGCCGCGTCCAGCGAATCGACGATGCGAATCGCCAGGATCGGCGCGTTGTACTCGGCGTACCAGTCGTCTTCGCTCGCTTCTAGCACGTCGCTGCCGAGCAGCTCGCGGGTCGCGGCATCACCACGCAGCTCGACGCCCTTGTCGCGGTAGATCGCGGCCAGCGGCGGCAACACTTGCGCGGCAACCGAGCTGTGCACCAGCAGGGTTTCCATGGCATTGCACGGCGAGTAGCGCTGGGTCTTGGCGTTGTCGGCAACGCGAATGGCCTTGTCGAGGTTGGCGGCAACGTCGATATAGACGTGGCAGACGCCGTCCAGGTGCTTGATCACCGGCACCTTGGCGTCGCGACTGATGCGCTCGATCAGGCCCTTGCCGCCGCGCGGCACGATCACGTCGACAAACTCGGGCATGGTGATCAACGCGCCGACGGCGGCGCGGTCGGTGGTTTCCACCACCTGCACGGCACTGGCCGGCAGACCGGCTTCGGCCAGGCCGAGCTGGATGCAGCGGGCAATCGCCTGGTTGGAATGGATGGCCTCGGAGCCGCCGCGCAGGATGGTCGCGTTGCCAGACTTCAGACACAGGCTGGCGGCGTCGATGGTCACGTTCGGGCGCGACTCGTAGATGATGCCGATCACGCCCAGCGGCACGCGCATCTTGCCGACCTGAATGCCCGAAGGCAGGAAGCGCATGTCGCGGATTTCGCCGATCGGGTCCGGCAGGGTGGCGACCTGGCGCAGGCCTTCGATCATGCCGTCGATCACTGCCGGGGTCAGCGCCAGGCGGTCGACCATGGCCGGCTCCAGGCCGTTGGCACGGGCGGCGGTCAGGTCAAGTTCGTTGGCGGCGGTCAGCTCGGCGCGGGCAGCGTCGAGGGCATTGGCGGCGGCCTGCAGGGCGCGGTTCTTCTGCGCAGTGCTGGCGCGTGCGAGCACCCGCGAGGCATCACGCGCGGCGCGGCCCAGGCGGGTCATGTAGTCGAGCACGGACTCAGTCATGGTCGGCGGAGGTCTGGCAGTTGGGAAAAAGGGGCTGATTATAGCGGCAGCGCTGCCCCGCGCCCAGCGCTGCCCGGCAGACGGGCCGCCGGGTATACAAAAAGCGACAAGTTTCAGCCCCGCTGCGCCGACGCATTGCTAAGATCGCCGCCATTCAATTGCCGGACTGCCCATGCGCGACGCCCCGCCCCAGCCCTGGCCCGACGCCCGCCCACTGCCCGCCGCCTTCTTCGACCGCGACGCGCAGACCCTGGCGCGCGAGCTGTTGGGCAAGGTCATTCGCCACCGCCACGACGGCCACTGGCTCGCCGCGCGCATCATCGAGACCGAGGCCTACTACGCCGCCGAGAAAGGCAGCCATGCCTCGCTTGGCTACACCGAGAAGCGCCGCGCGCTGTTTCTCGACGGTGGGCACATCTATATGTACTACGCCCGCGGCGGTGACTCGCTGAACTTCAGCGCCCAGGGCCCCGGCAACGCGGTACTGATCAAATCCGCCGCGCCGTGGATCGATGCCCACTGCGCCGCCGACGCCCTGCAGCGCATGCAGGCGAACAACCCCGACGCCAGCGGCATGCCACGCCCGAGCACACGCCTGTGCGCCGGTCAGACCCTGCTGTGCAAGGCGCTGGGCCTGAAGGTAGCGGAGTGGGACGCGCAGCGCTTCGACCCGCAGCGCCTGTTCGTCGACGACGTGGGCGAACGCCCGGCACAGATCATCCAGACCACCCGCCTGGGCATTCCCCTCGGCCGCGACGAACACCTGCCCTATCGCTTCGTCGATGCGGCATTCGCCCGACAAACCACACGCAACCCGATCCGCCGTGGCCAGGTCGAAGGCCGTGACTACCACGTGCATGCCACACCCCATCAGCTTGTCGAACAGGAGTTGTACCCATGAGCGAGTGGTTCCACACCATGACCCTCTGGCTGGAAGCCAATCCACAGTGGCTCGGCGCGAGCATCTTCATCATCGCCTGCCTGGAATGCCTGGCCATCGCCGGCATCCTGATTCCCGGCACAGTGGTGCTGTTCGCCCTCGCGGTACTCGCCGGCAGCGGCAGCCTGACGCTGGGGGAAACCCTGCTGCTGGCCTACTTCGGCGGCCTGCTCGGCGACGCGATTTCCTACGCCCTCGGCCGGCGTTTTCACCAGAACATCCGCGGCCTGCCATTTCTGCGCGACCACCCGGAGTGGCTGAGCAGCGCGGAAACCTACTTCCAGCGTTACGGCGTCGCCAGCCTGCTGGTCGGCCGCTACATCGGTCCGCTGCGGCCGATGCTGCCGATGGTCGCGGGCATGCTCGACATGCCGCTGGTGCGCTTCATCCTGGTCAGCGTGATCGCGGCCGCCGGCTGGGCCGTGGCCTACATGCTGCCGGGCTGGGCCACCGGTGCGGCACTGCGCCTGCCACTGCCGGATGGCTTCTGGAGCGCCGCCGGGATCGTCGCCGGCGCCTTTGCCGTGATGCTCATCGTGATGATCCAGAGCAGCCTGCGCGACCAGCGCTGGGCCACCGCCAGCACTGCCGCGATGTGCGCCGTGCTGCTCACCGCTCTGCTGATCGGCTGGCAGCAACTGGCCGCCCTCGACCAGGGCCTGATGGCCCTGGTGCAGGAGCAGCGCAACAGCGCCCTGGACACCGCCGCCCTGCTGATCACCGGGCTCGGCAACTTCGACACCCAGGTCGCCGCCGGGGTGATGCTGACCGTGCTGCTGTTGCTTTGCCGACGCTACAGTGCCGGCCTGTTCGTCGGCTGCTGCATGCTTTTCACCGCCCTCGCCAATGCCGGCCTCAAGCTGCTCCTGGCCCGTGCCCGGCCGGACGTGCTGCTGCAGCCGCTGGACACCTTCAGCCTGCCCAGCGGCCACAGCTCGGCGGCATTCGCCTGCTTCCTCGCCCTCGGCGTGCTGGCCGGCCGCGGCCAGCCCCCGCGCATGCGCCTGACCTGGATGCTGCTGGCCAGCTTCCCGGCCTTGATGATCGCCCTGTCGCGGGTTTACCTGGGCGTGCACTGGCCCACCGACATCCTCGCCGGCGGCCTGCTCGCCGGCACCGTCTGCGCGGCGTGCCTGGCCTTCCTGCAGTGGCGGATTCCGCTGCCCGCGCTGAGCCCGCGGGTGTGGTGGCTGATCCTGCCGGCGACCCTGGCCCTGCTCGGCGGCGTCAGCGCCTTTGCCCTGCCGGAAGCGCTGGAGCAGTACAAGTACTGAGTGGGATCGCCGCAGGGTGAACCAGGCGCACCAGACGCCAGCTACGGGCTTGCCGGTGCGCACGGCGCATCCTACGAGGTCGTGAGCCGGGGCTGAAGCGGCTCAGGCGAGCATGTCGCCCTGCAGATGGTCGAGCAACTCCTGCAGCAGCTCGAGTCGCTCGGCCGGGGTATCGAGGCCCAGCACCTGAGCCTTCTGCGCGATGCTGAACGGCAGCAGGTAGGCCAGCTGGTTGGCCAGCGCCTGCTGCCCGCTCGGCACGCCGCCCATGCCCAGGCCGGCGACCATCGGGTGTTCAGCCAGGGTGGCGAGCAGCGCAGCGAGGTCGGCATGCTCGCCCAGCAACGGCGCATCGGGCGCTTCGTCCAGCCACACTACATCGGCCACGCTGAGCTGATCGGCCTGCACCTGAGTGCTGGCCACGAGAAAACGCCGGCCGCCCTCGACACGAATGCCCAGCAGGCCATTGGGGCGCTGCTGGAAGTCGCGAATCAGCGCTTCGCAGCCGATCTGCACGTGCTGGCCGGCCGCCTCGCCCACTTCCTCGCCTTCGAGAATGCCGACCACGCCAAAGCCCTCGCCGCGACGCATGCAGGCGCTGACCATATCCAGGTAGCGCGCCTCGAAGATCTGCAGGTCGAGCACACAACCGGGAAACAGCACGGTGTGCAGGGGAAACAGCGGATAACTCATCGCCTTACCTCACGCCACCAGGGCGATCACCAGCGGCAGAACCACCGCCGTGGCCATGCCCATCAGGCTCATTGCCAGCGCGGCGAAGGCGCCGCATTCCTCGCCTTCCTGCAACGCGCGGGAGGTGCCCACCGCGTGCGCGGTCATGCCCAGCGCCATGCCCTGCGCGGCCGGGTGATGCACGCCGATGCGGCGCATCAGTTCGGGACCGACCATCGCCCCGAGCACGCCGGTGATCAGCACGAACACCGCGGCCAGCGCGGCCACGCCGCCGATCTGCTCGGCCACCAGCATGGCGATCGGTGAGGTCACCGACTTCGGCGCCATGGTCATCAGCATCATGTGGTCGGCGCCGAACAGCCAGGCCAGCAACACGCCCAGACCGGTGGCGACCACGCCGGCAACGCTGAGGGTGATCAGCACCGGCCAGAGCAACTGGCGAATGCGCCGCAGGTTGAGGTACAGCGGCACGGCCAGAGCCACGGTGGTCGGGCCGAGCAGCACGCTGAGGAGGAAGGTGCTGTCGCGGTACTCCTGGTAGGTGAGGCCGCAGAGCAGCAGCACGCCGATCAGCACGGCCATCGACACCAGCACCGGCTGCAGGAACATCCAGCGGGTCTTTTCGTAGGCAGCCAGCGCCAGCTGGTACACGCCGAGGGTGATGCCCACGCCGAACAGCGGGTGATGGATCACCGCCTGCAGGGCGGCCTGCCAATCCGGATTCATGACTGCTCCTCGCGACGCAGCTGACGGTCGATGAGCTTCTGCATCAGCCAGCCGGCGAACAGCAGCGCCAGCACCAGCGACAACGCCAGGGCACCAAATACCGCCCAGAAATCCGCGGCGATGGCCTCGGCATAGGCCATCACTCCCACCGCCGGCGGCACCAGCAACAGGGGCAGGTAACGCAGCAGGCCGACGGCCGCCTCGTTGAGTGGTGCGCCCACTTCACCGCGCAGCAGGAGAAACCCGAACAGCAGCAGCATGCCGATGATCGGCCCCGGCAGCATGCTGAAGAACAGGACATTGAGGGCGGTGCCGAGCAACTGGAACAGCACCAGCCAGGTCAGGCCGCGTAGCAGCATGAGAACCTCCGGCGGGTTGGGGCGGCCATTATAGACACGCCTGAGGGCAGGCCATAAGCCGCAGACTGCGGGCTTGACCCTGTCGCGCAGTCATGCTGATCTAGGGCCAGCAAGGTTCACCACCAAAAACAACTAAGTAACTTGCATCCTCAAGGAGGATCTATGCCGTCAGTACCCGTTTCACAACTGCAAGACTACGTTGGCAAGGAGCTTGGACGCTCCGACTGGCTGACCATCGACCAGGAGCGTATCAACCAGTTCGCCGAATGCACCGGTGATCACCAGTTCATTCACGTTGACCCGGTCAAGGCCAAGCACACCCCCTTCGGCACCACCATCGCCCATGGCTTCCTCTCCCTGTCGCTGATCCCGAAGCTGATGGAAGGCCTGATGATCATGCCCGAAGGCCTGAAGATGGCCGTCAACTACGGCCTCGACAGCGTGCGCTTCATCCAGCCGGTCAAGGTCAATTCCCGCGTGCGCCTGGCCGTGAGCATTCTCGAAGTCACCGAGAAGCGTGCAGGCCAATGGCTGATCAAGGCCCAGGCCACCCTGGAGATCGACGGTGAGGAAAAACCCGCCTACATCGCCGAGCCGCTGAGCCTCTGTTTCGTCTGATTCAGTCGCTGGCAAAACGGGGCGCACTGGCGCCCCGTTTTCGTTTGACTCCGGCATACTCGCCGCATGAACCGACCAGGACGTCTGCCATGCCCCGCCTTCTCGCCCCGCTGACCTTCGCCCTGCTGCTCGCCGCCTGCGGTGACGGCGAACCACTGCTGCCGCCCGACGCCGTACTGCCCGATGGCGGACGCTACCGTGGCGAGGTGATCGACGGCCTGCTACAGGGCCCGGGGCGCCTCGACTACGCCAACGGCAGCTGGTTTTCCGGCAACTTCAAGGACGGCCAGAGCGACGGCCAGGGCGAATGGCGCGGCCCCAACGGCGAGTCCTACATCGGCCAGTTCCGCCAGGGCCAGTTCGACGGCCAGGGCACGCTGATCTACGCCGACGGCACCCGCTACGAAGGCGGCTTCAAGCAGGGCCGCATGCACGGCGAAGGCCACCTGGTCCAAGGCGCGACCAGCTACCGCGGCGGCTTCCGCAACGACAAGTACCACGGCAACGGCGTGCTCGACTGGGGCAACGGCAACACCTACCAGGGCACCTTCAAGAATGGCGAGCCCGACGGCGAAGGCCTGCGCAGCCAGGACGGCAGCCAGCTCAGCGGCACCTTCAAGAACGGCGTGCTCAACGGCCCCGGCACCTACGTCAACGACAGCGAGGGGCGCTACAGCGGCGAGTTCCGCAACGACCTGTTCCACGGCAAGGGCCGCTACCAGAACACCGATGGCGATGTCTGGCTGGGCTCTTTCCGTGACGGCTCGCTGGACGGCAAGGGGGAGTTCAAGGGCGTCGACGGGCGCCACTACCTCGGCGAATTCCGCTACTGGCGCTTCAACGGCCAGGGCACCCTGCGCCTGGCCGACGGCGGCACCTATGCCGGCGAATTCGCCAACGACCAGTACCAGGGCCAGGGCCTCCTCACCCTCGCCGACGGCACGCAGCAACGCGGCACCTGGCAGCGCGGCAAGCTGATCCGCGACGCCCAGGGCCAGTCGATCGCCGATGACCTGGAGGTCGGCCTGCTGCAGCAGGGTGCCCTGCTCGAACAGGCCATCGCCGCCGTGCCCGCGTCCACCCCGGCCACCGAACTCTACAGCCTGACCCTGGCCGGCGACGGCAAGCAGAGCGTGTTCCTGCGCGAGGCCGACTACGTCACCAAGCTGCTCGGCGAGCGCTTCGGCGCGCGTGGCGGCATCACCCTGAGCAATCACCGCGACCACCTCGCCGACCGCCCGATGGCCACCCGCGAGAGTCTGACCCGCGCGGTGCGCGCCCTGGCCGAACGCAGCGGCAAGGAAGACCTGGTGTTCATCTACCTGACCAGCCACGGCTCGGACGATCACCAGCTGAGCATCGCCCAGCCGCGTCTGCAGCTGGACAGCCTGCCCGCCAGCGAATTCGCTGCGCTGCTCAAGCCGCTGCACGACCGCTACAAGGTGGTAGTGATCTCGGCCTGCTACTCCGGCGGCTTCATCGAGCCGATCAAGGACGACAAGACCCTGGTGATGACCGCCGCCCGCGCCGACCGGGTGTCCTTCGGCTGTTCCGAAGAAAACGACTTCACCTATTTCGGCCGTGCGCTGTTCGCCGAAGCCTTCAACGAGACCGATGACCTGCAACGCGCCTTCGAACTGGCCAAGGGCAAAGTTGCCCAATGGGAGAAGGACGACGACTTCGAACCATCGGAGCCGCAACTGTGGGCACCGCAGGCCGTGCTCCAGCACTGGAAACAGCTGCGCGAAAGCCAGGCCAAGGAGGCCCTGCAGAGCGCCACCGCGAAGAAAAACGAGTGAAGCGGCATAGCCAGCCGGTTCATTCGTTCAAAAACTTCTAAGCTGGACGTATCTGCGGAGAGCACAGCATGTACCTGACGCCTCAACACATCCTCCTCGCCGGTGCCACCGGCCTGACCGGCGAACACCTGCTCGATCGCCTGCTCAGCGAGCCCACCATCAGCCGCGTACTCGCGCCGAGTCGCCGCCCGCTGGCCGAGCACGCACACCTGGACAACCCGATCGGTGAACTGGCCACCCTGCTGCCAACCCTGCAGGGCAGCTTCGAGACAGCGTTCTGCTGCCTGGGCACGACGATCAAGCAGGCCGGCTCGCAGGAGGCTTTCCGTGCGATCGATCACGACCTGGTCCTGGCCTTCGCCCAGCGCGCCCGCGAGCTGGGCGCACGGCACCTGCTGGTGATCAGCGCGATGGGCGCCAGCGCCGATTCGGGCGTGTTCTACAACCGGGTCAAGGGCGAAACCGAACAGGCGCTGATCGCGCAGAACTGGCCGCAGCTGACCCTGGCACGGCCCTCCCTGCTGCTCGGCCCGCGCCGCGAGTTCCGCCTGGGCGAACGCCTGGCTGCGCCGTTGATGCGCTGGCTACCGGGCAAGTACCGTGGCATCCATGCCGCCGTGCTGGCCCGCGCGTTGTGGCGCCTGGCCCTGGAAGACGGCAACGGCGTTCGCGTGGTCGAATCCGACGAACTGCGCCGTCTCGGTCGCTAATCGACCCATCTGCGCCCCGTCGTACTGTTCAGCACCCGACCCGGCCTTTAAACTCCTCGCTTTCTGCGCATGCCGCCAATCGCGGCACGCGTGCGCCCGGCCCTACCTGCCTGACCCGGAGAACCTATGCGTGAAGTCGTGATCGTCGCCGCCACCCGCACCGCCATCGGCGCCTTCCAAGGCTCGCTGAGCCAGATCCCTGCCGTCGAGCTCGGCGCCACGGTGATCCGCAGCCTGCTCGCGCAAACCGGCGTGAACGCCGAACTGATCGACGAAGTCATCCTCGGCCAGGTGCTCACCGCCGGCGCCGGGCAGAACCCTGCGCGCCAGAGCGTGATCAAGGCCGGCCTGCCGCAGAGCGTGCCGGCGTTCACCCTGAACAAGGTCTGCGGCTCCGGCCTCAAAGCCGTGCAACTGGGCTACCAGGCCATTGCCTGTGGCGACGCCGAGGTGATCATCGCCGGCGGCCAGGAAAACATGAGTCTGGCGCCCTACGTCCTGCCGCAGGCCCGCACAGGCATGCGCATGGGCCATGGCAAGGTCGTCGACACGATGATCCAGGACGGCCTGTGGGACGCCTTCAACGACTTCCACATGGGCATCACCGCCGAGAACCTCGCCGCCAAATACGCCATCAGCCGTGAGCAGCAGGACGCCTTCGCCGCCACGTCACAGCAACGCGCCAGCGCGGCCATCGAAGCCGGTCGCTTCGACGGCGAGATCACCCCGGTGCTGATCCCGCAGCGCAAGGGTGACCCGGTCGCCTTCGCCCGTGACGAACAACCTCGCGCCGGCACCACGGCCGAGGCCCTGGGCAAGCTCAAGCCCGCGTTCCAGAAGGACGGCACCGTCACCGCCGGCAACGCCTCGACCCTCAACGACGGCGCCGCCGCCGTGTTGCTGATGAGCGCCGAGAAAGCCGCCGAGCTGAAGCTGCCGGTGCTGGCGAAGATCGCAGCCGCGGCCGGCTCAGGCGTCGACCCGGCGATCATGGGCATCGGCCCGGTTCCCGCCACCCGCCGCGCGCTGAGCAAGGCCGGCTGGAGCATCGACGACCTGGACCTGGTCGAAGCCAACGAAGCCTTCGCCGCACAGGCCCTGTCGGTAGCCAAGGAGCTGGGCTGGAGCCTGGACAAGGTCAACGTCAACGGCGGCGCCATCGCCCTCGGCCACCCGATCGGTGCATCCGGTTGCCGCGTGCTGGTCAGCCTGCTGCACGAGATGCAGCGCCGCGACGCGAAGAAAGGCCTGGCCACGCTGTGCATCGGCGGCGGTCAGGGCGTGGCCCTGGCAGTCGAGCGCGCTTAAATCCTCGCAAACACCGGCAAGGCTTTTCGCTTCAGCGCGAATAGGCCTTCCGGTAAGCGATGCGCACCAAAGCCCCCTCGAAAGCCTGACGGCATAAAAGCCACCCCGCACCGACACGACACTGGCGAAGCCTCAATTCCCGCCGGTCACACCCAGGCCAACACCCAGCTCCGCCGCCAGCGCAAACGGCAGCAACAGCGTATCGAGCAGCGCACTCGCGGGCAGATCGAGCCCGGCGTACTGCGGCGCCTCGGCACCGAAACGGTCCAGCGGGCAGCAGCCACCCTGCAACGCATACCAGTCCAGACGCGTGCCGGAATAAAGGATCGGCGCGCCCGGTTTGGCCGCATCCAACGTGCGCACGCTGGCGCAGCCGCTCACCCAAACGACGCCCAGCAGACACAGCAGGCGCACCAGTCCATGGGCGCGAGTACGGCACTCAGTCATCACTGGACAGGTGATGCTCGCCCCAGCGCGGCAGCATGTCCTGGGGAATATTCAGCAGGTTGAGGATGCGCGCGACGACGAAGTCGATGAGGTCGTCGATGGTCTGCGGCTGGTGATAGAAACCGGGCGACGCCGGCACAATGACCGCACCGAGGTTGGACAGCTTGAGCATGTTTTCCAAGTGGATGCTCGAGTACGGCGCCTCGCGCGGCACCAGAATCAACTGGCGGCGCTCCTTGAGGGCGACGTCGGCAGCACGCTCGATCAGGTTGTTGCAGGCCCCCGTGGCAATCGCCGACAGGGTGCCAGTGGAACAGGGCACCACCACCATCGCCGTCGGCGCACCGGAGCCGGAGGCCGCCGGGGCCATCCAGTCTTCCTTGCCATAGACGCGGATCTGCCCCGGTGCGGCGCCGGTGTATTCGCTGAGGAAGGCCTGCATCGACTGCGGCTTGGCTGGCAGGGTGACGTCGGTTTCCGTAGCCATCACCAGCTGCGCGGCCTTGGAGATCAGAAAGTGCACCTCGCGCTCTTCCTGCACCAGGCAGTCGAGCAGACGCAGGCCGTATTGCGCGCCGGAGGCACCGGTCATGGCCAGGGTGACGCGTTCGGGACCGCTCATGGGGACTCCTCGGAATGCTTGTTTCCCCTCTCCCGGAGGGAAAGGGGCTGCGCCTTCAGCTATTCGGCCAGCGCTGCGGCCAGCTTGCCGTGCAGGCCGCCGAAACCGCCGTTGCTCATCACCACCACCTGGGTGCCCGGCGCGGCATGCGCCTTGACCCCGGCGATGATCGCCTCCAGCGAATCGCAGACCTCGGTCGGCACCGTCGAACCGGCGACCGTGGCCGCCAGGTCCCAGCCGACATTGGCGGGCGCGTACCAGTACACGCGATCGGCCTGCACCACGGAATCGGCCAGGCCGTCGCGGTGCGCGCCGAGCTTCATCGAATTGGAGCGCGGCTCGACCACAGCGATCACCTGGGCGCTGCCGACGCGCTTGCGCAGGCCGTCCAGGGTGGTGGCGATGGCTGTCGGGTGGTGGGCGAAGTCGTCATAGATGGTCACGCCCTGTACGTCGGCGACCTTCTCCATGCGCCGCTTGACGCTCTTGAACAGGCTCAGGCCGGCGATGCCCAGCTCCGGCACCACACCGACATGGCGCGCGGCGGCGAGAGTGACCAGAGCGTTGTCGACGTTATGGCGACCCGTCAGCTCCCACGCCACCGTGCCCTGCACGGCGCCGTCGAACAGCACCTCGAAACGCGAGCCGTCTTCGCTGAGCAGGCGCGCCTGCCACTGGCCGCCGTCACCGGTGGTCTGCACCGGCGTCCAGCAGCCCATGTCGACAACCCGGCGCAAGGCCTGCTCGCCAGCCGGATGAATCACCAGACCCTCGCTCGGCACGGTGCGTACCAGGTGGTGGAACTGCCGCTCGATGGCGGCCAGGTCCGGGAAGATATCCGCGTGGTCGAATTCCAGGTTGTTGAGGATCGCCGTGCGCGGGCGGTAGTGGACGAACTTGCTGCGCTTGTCGAAGAAGGCGCTATCGTACTCATCGGCCTCGACCACGAAGAACGGCGTCTCGCCCAGGCGCGCCGACACCGCGAAATTCTGCGGTACGCCACCAATCAAAAAACCCGGGCTCATGCCGGCATGTTCCAGCACCCAGGCCAGCATGCTGCTGGTGGTGGTCTTGCCATGGGTGCCGGCCACGCCCAGCACCCAACGGCCCTGCAGCACATGGTCGGCCAGCCATTGCGGGCCACTGACATACGGCAAGCCCTGGTTCAGCACATATTCCACCGCCGGGTTGCCACGCGACAGTGCGTTGCCCACCACCACCAGGTCCGGTGCCGGCTGCAGGTGCGCCGGCTCGTAGCCCTGCATCAGTTCGATGCCCTGGGCCTGCAACTGGGTGCTCATCGGCGGGTAGACGTTGGCGTCGGAACCGGTGACGCGGTGGCCGAGCGCTTTCGCCAGGACCGCCAGGGAGCCCATGAAGGTGCCGCAGATACCGAGAATGTGGATGTGCATCGATGACCTCGAAACAGGCCGGGAAGCCCCGGCGGAACTGGCGGCAGGTTAGCACAGCAGGGCCTGCGCTTCGGAGCCCGAGCAGCGCTTTTGCGCCGCGTGCGAGCGATCAAACGCTCGCTTGGATTGCTCTTTCCAGTCGCTTTAGGCAGCATCCGAGCTGACCACTGGCACAACACCTGCAACGCCAGCCCCTCTCTCCACAGACGCCGAGGCCCGCCATGCGCATCGTCCAAGCCACCCTGGAGCACCTGGACCTGTTGACCCCGCTGTTCATCAAGTACCGCGAGTTCTATGGCGAACTGCCGCTGCCGGACTCCTCGCGCAAGTTTCTGGAAAACCGCCTCAAGCGCAAAGAGTCGGTGATCTACCTGGCGCTGGCCGATGACGAAGACAAGGCCCTGGGCTACTGCCAGCTGTTCCCTAGCTACTCCTCGCTGTCGCTCAAGCGCGTATGGATCCTCAACGACATCTTCGTCGCCGAGGACGCCCGCCGCATGCTGGTCGCCGACCGCCTGCTGCAGACCGCCAAGCAGATGGCCAAGAGCACCAACGCCGTGCGCATGCGCGTCGCCTCCAGCATCAACTTCGAGACCGCACACAAGACCTACGAGTCGATCGGTTTCCGCGAAGACACCGAGTTCAAGAACTTCGTCCTGCCGCTGGACTGATTCCCCCGAGCCTCGGCGGTCGACCACGAGGCGCTGGCTGATGCGGGGCGCGCGGGCGTTATACTGCCGCTCCGGATTCATGCCTGGTGTCCAATGGACCTCAACCCGCTCGACCTGATCCTGCACCTCGACAGCTACCTGACCCTGCTGGTCAGCAGCTACGGCACCTGGATCTACGCGATCCTGTTCGCAGTAGTCTTCTGCGAGACCGGCCTGGTGGTGATGCCGTTCCTGCCGGGCGACACCCTGCTGTTCATCGCCGGCGCCATGTCCGCCAGCGGCAGCCTCGACCCCTTCGTCCTCGCGGCTCTGCTGATGATCGCGGCCATCGCCGGCGACAGCCTCAACTACCTGATCGGCCGCGGCAGCGGTGAACGGCTGTTCAACAAGCCGAACTCACGGATCTTCCGCCGCGACCACCTGCTGCGCGCCCAGGACTTCTACGCCCGCCACGGCGGCAAGACGGTGACCCTGGCGCGCTTCCTGCCGCTGCTGCGCACCTTCGCCCCCTTCGTCGCCGGCATCGGCAAGATGCACTACCCGCGCTTTCTCTGCTTCAGCATCGCCGGCACCTTGCTCTGGGTTGGCGGCCTGGTCAGCCTGGGCTTTTTCTTCGGCAACGTGCCGTTCATCAAGCACAACCTGACGTTCATGATCGTCGCGGTGATTCTCCTGTCGCTGCTGCCGATGCTCATCGGCGTGATTCGCCACTCGCTCGGCGCGCCGCACGCCGCCGACCCGGCCCGCTGACAGCATGTGGTCCCTGCGTGCCTGGCGCCGCCAGCGCATCCTCGCCCGTGCGCCCTACACCGCCGCACACTGGGCCGTGGTGCGCGAACGCCTGGCGATCCTCGACGGACTGGATGAGGCGGAGCTACAGCGCCTGTTCGAACGCGCCGTGCTGTTCCTGCATGCCAAGCACCTGACCGCCCTGCCCGGCGTCGAGTTGAGCCTGGAAGACCGCCTGAGCCTCGCGGCGCTGGCCGAGCTGCCGCTGCTGCACCTGGCCGACCTCAACTGGTACCAGGGCTTCCACGAAGTGCTGCTGTACCCGGACGACTTCGTCAGCCCGCAGCGCCACCGCGATGCCAGCGGCGTGGAGCACGAGTGGGACGGCGAACACAGCGGCGAAGCCTGGCTGCAGGGCCCGGTCATCCTCGCCTGGCCCGGCGTGCAGGCCAGTGGCGGCTGGGACGCCTACAACCTGGTGATCCACGAGCTGGCACACAAGCTGGACATGCTCAACGGCGACGCCAACGGCCTGCCGCCGCTGCACCGCAGCATGCACATCGAAGCCTGGGCCAGTGCCATGCAACAGGCCTACGACGCGATGAACACCACGCTCGACGCCAATCCCGACGCGCAGACCGCGATCGATCCCTATGCAGCAGAGAACCCGGCGGAGTTCTTCGCCGTCACCAGCGAGTACTTCTTCAGCGCGCCGGACCTGCTCCGCGACGCGTTTCCCGCGGTCTACACCCAGCTCGCCGCCTTCTACCGCCAGGACCCGCTGCAGCGCCTTTTGCGCCTGCAGGCCGAACACCCGGACTACCAGCAGACGCGCGACGACGAGCAAGCCACGACCAAAGGCTGAGCCGCTGGGCGTAGTAACGCCGGCGGAATGTGCCTATAATCCGCCCACTTTTTTTGGCCCAACCCTGGGGTGCCCACCATGAGCTACAGCAAAGTCCCGGCCGGCAAAGACGTGCCTAACGACATCTACGTCGCCATCGAGATTCCGGCCAACCACGCGCCGATCAAATACGAAATCGATCACGACACCGACTGCCTGTTCGTCGATCGCTTCATGGCCACCCCGATGTTCTACCCGGCCAACTACGGTTTCATCCCGCACACCCTGGCTGATGACGGCGACCCCCTCGACGTGCTGGTCGTGACCCCGTACCCGGTCGCGCCGGGCTCGGTCATCCGCTGCCGCCCTGTTGGCGTGCTGAACATGACCGACGAAGCCGGCGGCGACGCCAAACTGATCGCCGTGCCGCACGACAAGCTGAGCACCATCTACAAAGACGTACAGGAATACACCGACCTGCCTCCGCTGCTGATCGAGCAGATCAAGCACTTCTTCGAGAACTACAAGGATCTCGAGAAAGGCAAATGGGTCAAGGTCGAAGGTTGGGGCAACGCTGACGAAGCCCGCCAAGCAATTCTGAAGGCGGTTGCGGCTTACCAAAAATAAGCCAATACCACCCCCTGAAGGCCGGCCACAAGCCGGCCTTTTTATTGCCTGCGATTTGCTGTTTTCGCTGCGCCATATCGCCGAAAGTGCATGAGGCAGCCAGCCAGGTGCATGGCCTGAGCCCTCATCCCCGCCCCCTACAAGCGGCGCGAAGCCGTAGGCTGCACCAAGCACTCACCAGAGCCCCATGCAAAGCACGGCGTTACTCCCGGCGACTTCGGATCAGAAGCTCAGCCAGCGACCTGCAACGGCTCGCCCAGCGGCATGACCGTGACCTTGACCTCAGGGTCGTGGCTGCCGCCGCCGAGGATGACCCCACGCAGGGGCGAGACGTCGGCGAAGTCGCGGCCCCAGCCGAGGGTGATGTGCTCCAGCGCCGGCAGCAGGTTGTTGGTCGGGTCGAAGTCGACCCAGCCGTTGCGCGGGCAGTACACCGAGACCCAGGCGTGCGAGGCGTCGGCACCGATTAGGCGCGGTTGGCCGGGTGGCGGCTGGGTCAGCAGGTAGCCACTGACGTAGCGCGCCGAGAGGCCCTGCGAGCGTAGGCAGGCGAGCATCAGGTGGGCGAAGTCCTGGCACACGCCGCGGCGGCGCTCCAGCACTTCCACCAGCGGCGTCGCCACCTGGGTGGCTTCGGCGTCGAAGGTGAATTCATCGAAGATCTTCTGCATCAGCGCGCGCACTGCCAGCAAGAGCGGCCGACCCGGCACGAAGGCCTCGGCAGCGAACTCAACGAAGACCTGTTTGAGGTGCACGTACGGCGACTGGAATCGATAGCGCGCCGCCTCCAGCTGCTCGGCAGCGACCGCCTGACCGGCGTAGCGCAGCCCGGCGATCACCGCCTCCCAGGCCGGTGAGTCGGCCAATTCCAGGCCTTCGCGCGCCAGCACCTCGACACGCAGGCAGGCGATCACCCGCAGCTCGTCATGCGGGCGCTCGAAGGCCAGCCGGGTCAACGGGTTGCCGAACACATCGAGGCCATCCAGGCGCCGCGTCGGCTGCGGGGTCACCGTCAGGTGGCGCTCCAGGCAGCGCTGCCAGGTGCATTCGCGCGGCCACAGGTGGGCCAGCTGCTGGGCCAGGGAAACCGGCGCCGAGTAGCGGTAGTGGGTGTCGTGGAGCACCTGATAGTGCGCCCTGCTCATGACGAAAGCGTCCCGCGGCTGGCGTCCACATGCACGAAGAAACGCAGCGCCAGTTGATCGGACACCTCGCCGGCGCTCGCGGCGATCTGCAGCAGCAGGTCGGCCAGGCCGCCGAGCACGGCGCGGATGCCGGCCTGGCCGAACAGCGGGTTCTCCAGGCTACCCAGGTTGAAGGCGCAGAGCCGCTCTTCCAGTTCGCCCAGGCGGCTGTCGGCGACGAACTCGAAGCTCTCGCCCAGGCGCTCCAGCGAGCGCAGCAGCATACGCAGCTGGAACAGCACGGCGTGGGGGTTCTGCTCGTCGAGCAGGAGCAGGTCGAGCACCGGGATCAGCTGTGCCGAGGCCAGATAGCGAGTGCGGTAGGTAATGCTGCTGTTGCCCAGTTCCAGCAGCCACTCCAGCGCCGACTGATCGTGCACGGCCTGGCTGCGCAGGAAGTCGGCGATGCTTTCGGCGAGGAACTGCAGGCGCTCGATGCAACGGCCCAGCACGAGGAAGCGCCAGCCGTCGTCGCGGGTCATGTCGTCGAGGGCAAAGCCGGACAGCGCCGCCAGGGACATCAGCAAGCGGTTGAGAAAATCCAGCAGCTCGCCGAGATCAGCCTGCTGCGCTTCCAGGGCCTGAGCCTCGCGCTGCAGTTCGATCAGCGCCTGCCAGTTCTCCCGCGAGAGCTTGCCGCGCACGCTACCGGCGGCCCACTGCAGGCGTTGCAGGTTGGCACGCAGGCTGGCCGGCCACTCGGCACCGAGCACGGCCTGCAACAGGCGCTCTTCCAGCTCGCCCTCGCTGGCATCGGGCAGCAGGCCGAGGCGCTCGCCAAGGCCGAGGGCGGTCTGCAAGGCCTGGGGGTCGTCATCGTCGTCGACGTAGCGCGCCAGCATGATCCGCAGCAGGCGGGCACCGTCCTCGCAACGCGAGCTGTAGCGGCCGAACCAGAACAGGTTCTCCACCACCCGCGACGGCAGATAGGGGTCACTGCGCACCAGGTCGGCCACACCCAGCGGTCGCAGCCATTGCCAGGGCTCGCCGCCGGCATGCCGCTCGCCGAGCACCCAAGTGTCCTTGCTCGCCCCGCCGCGCTGCATTGACACCACCTCGGCATCGGCTTCGGCCGCCACGCGGGTCAGACCGCCGGGCAACACGCGATAACCCTCGGCACTGGCCACGGCGAACACGCGCATGCCGATGGCCCGGGGCTGCAAGCGGCCCTCCTCGGCCTGCCAGATCGGCGCCTGCGAGAGTTGCGCCAGGGCCTGTGCCACATAGGCGTAGGGCCGCGCACGCAGGCGTTCGGCCAGGGCGGCGCGCTGCGCTTCGTCGAGGTCGCGACCAAACTGCGGGGCGAAGCTCTGCGAAGGGAAACTCGGCCGCACCAGCAGCTCGTCGAGCTTGCTCAGCGCCTCTTCCAGCACCGGCGGCTCGCCGCACCACCAACTGGCGATGCTCGGCAGGAGCAACGCTTCACCCAAGATTTTTTCCGCAATGGCCGGCAGGAAACCCGGTAGGCCCGGCGACTCCAGCACACCGCTGCCCAGCGCGTTGGCCACCAGCACGCGGCCCTGGCGCACGGCCTCGAGCAGGCCAGGCACGCCGAGGGCGGAGTCGGTGCGCAGTTCCAGCGGGTCGCAGAAGTCGTCGTCCAGCCGGCGCAGCACCGCGTGCACCCGGCGCAGGCCGGCCAGGGTCTTGAGGTAGACAGTGGCGTCGCGCACGGTCAGGTCGCTGCCTTCGACCAGCGGGTAGCCGAGCTGGCGCGCCAGGTACAGGTGTTCGAAATAGCTTTCGTTGAAGCGCCCCGGCGTCAGCAGCACCACCAGCGGCGACTCGTCGCCCTCCACCGGCGCCTGCCGCGCCAGGGTGTCCTGCAGGGTGCGGAAGAAACCGGCCAGGTACTGCACGCGCAGATCGCGGTACAGCTCGGGAAACGCGCGCGAGACGATCTGGCGGTTTTCCAGGGCGTAACCGGCGCCGGAAGGTGCCTGGGTGCGGTCGGCGGTGACCCACCAGCGGCCGTCCGGCGCCCGCGCCAGATCGACGGCATACAGGTGCAGGAAGGTGCCGCCCGGAGGCTGGATACCCTGGCAGGGCCAGAGGAAGTTGTCGTGGCCGAACACCAGCTCGGTCGGCAGCAGGCCATCGGCGATCAGTTGCTGCGGGCCGTAGAGGTCGGCCAGTACGCTGTTCAGCAGGCCGGCGCGCTGGGCCACGCCAGCGGCGATCTGCTGCCACTCGTCGGCAGGGATGATGTTGGGCAGCAGGTCCAGCTCCCACGGGCGATCAGCGCCCTCGGGGTCGGCATAGACGTTGTAGGTCACGCCGTTTTCCTGGATCTGCCGGGTCAGCAGGTCCTGACGCTGCTGCAACTGTGCCGGGCTGCTGCGCTGCAACTGCTCGAACAGGCGCCGCCAGTGCGAGCGGATGCCGCCGCGGGCGTCGAGCAGTTCGTGATAGGCCGCATCGGTCTGCGGGTAATCGGCAAGCAGGTCAGGCATGGCAAGGCTCAGTATCAGGCGCTGAAAGCACGTTTCTTGTAGAAGTCAGTTTGCTGCGGGCCTTCAAGGCCGCAAATCAGCCTGCAGGGTGCCCGCGCAGCCTACGGCTGGCGGGGTGCCGGGCCGTAGCATGCGAGCCCCTGCAGGGTGGCAATCAACTTCTACGCAGATCCAGCGTCATCGGCAGTTCATTATTATGAATGGGCTCGGCGACGCTCAGTGTGCCCGGGGTGTGGCCCAGACGGAAGAAGCGCGCCAGGCGCCGGCTTTCCGCCTCGTAGGCGTTGACCGGCAGGGTTTCGTAATTGCGCCCGCCCGGGTGGGCGACATGATACTGGCAACCGCCCAGCGAGCGACTCATCCAGGTATCGACGATGTCGAACACCAGCGGCGCGTGCACGCCGATGGTCGGCTGCAGGCAGTTCGGCGGCTGCCAGGCACGGTAGCGCACGCCACCGACGAACTCGCCAACCTTGCCGGTGGGCTGCAACGGCACTGGCACGCCGTTGCAGGTCAGCACGTAGCGGTCCGGGGCCAGGCCGTCGAGGCGCACCTGCATGCGTTCCAGCGACGAGTCGACGTAGCGCACGGTGCCGCCCGGCGCGCCCTCCTCGCCCAGCACGTGCCAAGGCTCAAGGGCCTGGCGCAGTTCCAGGTCGATGCCCTTGACCTGATAGTCGCCGACCTTGGGAAAGCGGAACTCGAAGTGCGGCGCGAACCACTCGGCGCGCACGGGATAGCCAAACACATTCAGCTCATGCAGCACGTCGCTGAAGTCCTGCTCGATGAAGTGCGGCAGGAGGAAGCGGTCGTGCAGCTCGGTGCCCCAGCGCGCCAGTTTGGCCGGGCGGTAGGGTTCGTCCCAGAAGCGCGCGACCAGGCCGCGCAGCAGCACCTGCTGGGCCAGGCTCATGCGTGCATGGGGCGGCATCTCGAAGGCGCGCAGCTCGAGCAGGCCGAGACGGCCACTGGCGCTGTCCGGCGAGTACAGCTTGTCGATGCAGAACTCGGCGCGGTGGGTGTTGCCGGTGACGTCCACCAGCAAGTTGCGCAGCAGGCGGTCGACCAGCCACGGCGGGCAGTCGCGGCCCGGCTCGGGCATCTGCGCAAAGGCCACTTCCAGTTCGTAGAGCGCGTCGTTGCGCGCCTCGTCGACACGCGGCGCCTGCGAGGTCGGGCCGATGAACTGGCCGCTGAACAGGTAGGACAGCGAAGGATGGTTGTGCCAGTAGCTGATCAGGCTGCGCAGCAGGTCCGGGCGGCGCAGGAACGGCGAATCGCCCGGCGTGGCGCCGCCGAGGACGAAGTGGTTGCCGCCGCCGGTGCCGGTGTGACGCCCGTCGATCATGAATTTCTCGCTGGACAGGCGCGTCTGCCGCGCCGCCTCGTAGAGGAATTCGGTGCGTTCGACCAGATCGTCCCAGCTCGCCGCCGGGTGGATATTCACTTCGATCACGCCCGGGTCCGGGGTCACGCGGAAGTACTGCAGGCGCGGGTCGCTCGGCGGCTCGTAGCCCTCCATCACCACCGGGCAACGCAGCTCGCTGGCGGTCGCCTCGATGGCTGCGACCAGCTCCAGGTAATCCTCCAGGCGTGTCAGCGGCGGCATGAACAGGTACAGCCGACCATCGCGCGGCTCGGCGCACAGCGCGGTGCGGATCACCCCGGCGGCCGACTCGAAAGGTTCCGGGGCCTTCTGCTCGGCCACTTCCTGACGGGCATGGGGGAACAGCGGCGTGCGCAGCTGGCGCTGGATCTGCTGCCGACGCGGCAGCGGCGCGAATGTCTGGTTCGGGTCCTGCGGTTGTACGTAGGGGTAATCGAATTCGCTGACCCAGGGCTGCGAGTCCAGCGGCAGGCGATAGCCCAGTGGCGAGTCGCCAGGGATCAGCCGGCAGTATTCATCCCGCAGGAACCAGCGCCCGCTCTGCCACTGCTCGCCCTTCTCGCTACGCGCCAGCGGCAGGATATGCCCGACCACATCGCCGACGCCGCGGCTGAACACCTTGCGCAGGCGTTCGCGCTCCAGCGGGTCGGCCAGGCGCGGATCATCCGGGGTGACGTTGGCCGGCAGGCGGCGTTCGCGCCACAGGTAGTAGAGCCAGTCCTCGTAGGCAGGGAACACGTGCTCGGCGCACAGCCCGAGGTGCCCGGCCAGGGTGTTGAGGAAGCGCCCGGCCAGGCGCGCATCGGCGCCGTAGTAGCGCGATTCGTCGGCGTACAGTGCAGCGTCCTGCCAGATCGGCTCGCCATCCTTGCGCCAGAAGCAGTTCAGCGACCAGCGTGGCAGTTGCTCGCCGGGGTACCACTTGCCCTGGCCGAAATGCACCAGCGCGTTCGGCGCGTAATGCTCGCGCAGGCGGTGGAACAGTTCGCCGGCCAGGCGCCGCTTGTTCGGCCCCTGGGCATCGGTATTCCACTCGCCGTCGTCGGGGTAATCGATTGCGACGAAGGTCGGCTCGCCGCCCATGGTCAGGCGCACATCCTGGCGCTCGAGGTCGTCGTCGATGCATTGGCCGAGCGCGACGATCTCCTGCCACTGCTCCTCGCTGTAGGGCTTGGTCACGCGCGGCGCTTCCCAGATGCGCTCGATGCGCATCTCGTGGCCAAACTCCACTTCGCACTCGTCGACGCCGCCGCTGATCGGCGCTGCCGAAGAGGGCTCCGGGCTGCAGGCCAGCGGGATATGACCTTCGCCGGCGAACAGGCCCGAGGTCGGGTCGAGGCCGATCCAGCCGGCGCCGGGCAGGTATACCTCGCACCAGGCGTGCAGGTCGGTGAAATCGACCTCGGTACCGCTGGGACCGTCGAGGGATTTCACGTCGGCGGTGAGCTGGATCAGGTAGCCGGAGACGAAGCGCGCGGCCAGGCCCAGGTGGCGGAATAGCTGCACCAGCAGCCAGGCCGAGTCGCGGCACGAGCCGGAAGCCTTCTCCAGGGTTTCCTCGGGCGTCTGCACGCCCGGCTCCATGCGGATCAGGTAGCCGATATCGGCCGACAGGCGCTGGTTCAGCGCGACCAGGAAATCCACGCTGGCCAGCGGCTGGCGCGGGATGCCGGCGAGGTAGTCGGCGAACAGCGCGCCGGCAGGCAGCTTGACCAGGTACGGCGCCAGCTCGCGCTGCTCACCGGCGGTGTAGGCGAAGGGGATCTTCTCGGCATAGGGCTCGAGAAAGAAATCGAACGGGTTGAACACCGCCATCTCGGCGACCAGGTCGACGGCGACCTTCAGCTCGCGGGTCTTTTCCGGGAACACCAGACGCGCCAGGTAGTTGCCCTGCGGGTCCTGCTGCCAGTTGATGAAGTGCTCGCCCGGCTCGACGCTCAGGGCATAGGAGAGAATGCGCGTACGGCTGTGCGGCGCCGGGCGCAGGCGGACGATCTGCGGCCCGAGGTTGACCAGGCGGTCGTAGCGGTAATGGGTGACATGGTGCAGTGCGACATGAATCGACACGGCGGGCCTCCTGCGAGCCTGGACGATACCTGAGCTGCGCAAGAGTTATGCCAGCGCCTTTTTCGCGGTTTCCCGCGTCTTGCCAATTACCCACGCACCATAACAGGGCTGGCCGTCGACACCGCACCATCGGCCGCACAAAAATGGCGCCGGCCTGCCGAACGGCAATGCGCGCAATCGTTGATGCCGGTCAAGGACGCTTCTTCGCCAGTCTGGAAGATGCCGCGACACACCAACAACAAGGAGCGTGCAGCATGGCCTTCATGCCGTGGACGGAGGAATTGCAGGTCGGCATTGCCGAGATCGATGAGCAGCACCGCTGGCTGGTCGACCAGACCAACGCGCTGCACGACGCCATGCAGGGTTCAGCGCAACCCGCGCAGATCGGTGAGCTGCTGGAAGGCCTGATGGACTACACGATGAATCACTTCATCGTCGAGGAGACGCTGTTCATCCGTTCGGACTACCCGCACAGCGAGGCGCATCTGGCCCAGCACAACCTGTTCAGCAGCCAGGTGATGTCGCTGCTCAGTCGTCACGAGCAGGGCGAAGCGGTGGGCATGGAGGCGCTGGAGCTGCTCAAGGAGTGGCTGATCCACCACATCCTCAAGGTCGACAAGGCGTACGTCGGTCACTTCCGCAGCCACGGCGCCGGTTAGCCGGTACGAGCCTGCGTGGTGCGCATACCTGTCGAGACGTGCGCCGTGTGCAACGAGGAGCCTCTGCGAGCTCGGACGGTGCACGTCAGACGCGGCGATCAGCGTGGTGCGACGGGGCGCTTGCCGGATTTCTTCTTGCCGCCCTTCTCGCCCGCACGCGCCCTGGCGGCGGCCTGGTTGCGCGCCTGGGCGGCGGCCTTGGCTTCTTCGCGCTTGTCCCACGGGTTGCTGCCGTCACTGCCACGCGGCGGCAGGCCGGTGTGCTGGGTGAGGATCTTGCCGCCCCCCTGCCCGCCACCGTTGCCGGCGACCTTCTTGCTGCCGGCCGGGGTCGAGTTCTTGCGCCGCGCGCTCTGGTACTCGTCGGTCTTCGGCTGGAAGGTCGGGATCAGCTGGTGCTTGCCGTTGCCGATCAGGTCGCTGCGGCCCATGCGCTCCAGCGCCTCGCGCAGCATCGGCCAGCCCTTCGGGTCGTGGTAACGCAGGAAGGCCTTGTGCAGGCGGCGCTGCGCCTCGCTCTTGACGATATCGACGCCGTCACTCTTGTAGGTGACCTTGCGCAACGGGTTCTTGCCCGAGTGGTACATGGCCGTGGCAGTGGCCATCGGCGACGGGTAGAAAGCCTGCACCTGGTCGGCGCGGAAGTCGTTGCGCTTGAGCCACAGGGCGAGGTTCATCATGTCCTCGTCGGTGGTGCCCGGGTGCGCGGCGATGAAGTACGGGATCAGGTACTGCTCCTTGCCCGCTTCCTTCGAGTACTTCTCGAACATGCGCTTGAAGGTGTCGTAGCTGCCGATACCCGGCTTCATCATCTTGTCCAGCGGACCGCGCTCGGTGTGTTCCGGGGCGATCTTCAGGTAGCCACCGACGTGGTGGGTAACCAGTTCCTTGACGTACTCCGGCGACTCGACGGCGAGGTCGTAGCGCAGGCCCGAGGCGATCAGGATCTTCTTCACCCCCGGCAGCGCGCGGGCCTTGCGGTACAGCTCGATGAGCGAGCTGTGGTCGGTATTCAGGTTCTCGCAGATGCCCGGGAACACGCACGACGGCTTGCGGCAATGGCGCTCGATTTCCGGATCCTTGCAGGCGATGCGGTACATGTTGGCGGTCGGCCCGCCGAGGTCGGAGACCACGCCGGTGAAGCCCGGCACCTTGTCGCGCATCTCCTCGATCTCGCGAATGATCGAGTCGTGGGAGCGGTTCTGGATGATCCGCCCCTCGTGCTCGGTGATCGAGCAGAACGTACAGCCGCCAAAGCAGCCACGCATGATGTTCACCGAGAAACGGATCATGTCGTAGGCCGGGATCTTCTCCTTGCCGTACGCCGGGTGCGGCACGCGCGCATAGGGCATGCCGAACACGTAGTCCATTTCCTCGGTGGTCATTGGGATGGGTGGCGGGTTGAACCACACGTCGACTTCGCCATGCTTCTGCACCAGCGCGCGGGCGTTGCCCGGGTTGGTTTCCAGGTGCAGCACGCGGTTGGCGTGGGCGTAGAGCACCGGGTCGTTGCGCACCTTCTCGAACGACGGCAGGCGGATCACGGTCTTGTCACGGGTCAGCTTGGGGCTCGGCAGCAGCTGCACGACCTTGGCTTCGTTGGGGTCCTCGACCGGCCCTTTTTCCTGCTCGATGGCACAGGCCTGGGTGTCCTGCGTGTTGACGTAGGGGTTGATGATCTTGTCGATCTTGCCCGGTCGGTCGATACGCGTGGAGTCGATCTCGAACCAGCCCTGCGGCGTGTCGCGACGGATGAAGGCGGTGCCGCGGATGTCCGAGATGTCTTCGATCTTCTGCCCGTAGGCCAGGCGCTGGGCGATCTCGACCACGGCGCGCTCGGCGTTGCCGTAGAGCAGGATATCGGCGCAGGCGTCGATCAGGATCGAGTGGCGGACCTTGTCCTGCCAGTAGTCGTAATGCGCGATGCGGCGCAGGGAGGCCTCGATGCCGCCGAGCACGATCGGCACGTGCTTGTAGGCTTCCTTGCAGCGCTGGCTGTACACCAGGCTGGCGCGATCCGGGCGCTTGCCCGCCAGGCCGCCGGGTGTGTAGGCGTCGTCGGAACGGATCTTCTTGTCCGCGGTGTAGCGGTTGATCATCGAGTCCATGTTGCCGGCGGCGACGCCGAAGAACAGGTTGGGCTCGCCAAGCTTCATGAAATCGTCTTTCGACTGCCAGTTGGGCTGGGCGATGATGCCGACGCGGAAGCCCTGGGCCTCCAGCAGGCGGCCGATGATCGCCATGCCGAACGACGGGTGATCGACGTACGCGTCACCCGTGACGATGATGATGTCGCAGGAATCCCAGCCGAGCTGATCCATCTCTTCCCGGCTCATCGGCAGGAAGGGTGCGGGTCCGAAACATTCGGCCCAGTACTTGGGATAATCGAACAGCGGCTTGGCGGCTTGCATATTTTTTGATCAACGGGCGTTTCACGGGGCGCGAAATATAGCACAAAAAATGAACAAGTCCGACCGCTGCGCACGGTCTTTATTCGATACGACAGCCGGCTCGCCAGGCGCCAGCCAGCCGGTATACTTCGCAAAAAAACCACAAAGCTCCGGCGTCAGGAGTACTTCCCGCGTGCGCTCCATCATCCTTTTCCTTCTCGTCAGCCTGTGCACCCTCGGCACGGCCAATGCCGACTCGCTGCACCTTGGCCCCGGAGACAGCGGCCGCAGCCTCAACGACAGCATCGAACTCCTCGAAGACCGCGGCGCGCAGCTGAGCATCGGCGACCTCGACACGCCAGACGTGCAGGCACGCTTCACGCCGGCCAACGGCAAGGCCAGCGTCGGCCAGAGCCGCAGTCCCTGGTGGATCAAGGTCACCCTGCAGCGCAGCGCGGGCGCCCCGGCGCAGTGGTGGCTGGAAGTCGCCTCGGTGACCCTCAAGGACATGCGCCTGTACCTGCCCGACGGCCAGGGCGGCTGGCACGAACGCCTGTCCGCCGAGTCCACCAGCTTCGCCACGGGCCGCGACCACCCCTACCGACGCATCCTCCTGCGCCTGCCGGAACTGAGCGAACAGGCGCCGCTGACCTTCTACCTGCGCACCTACGACCCGGCCGGCAACGCCTTCCCGCTCAAGGCCTGGCAACTGGACGACATCCGTACCCTGGCCACCTGGGAAAACCTGTTCCTCGGCCTGGTCTATGGCGTGATCTTCGCCATGCTGCTGTACAACCTGTTCATATTCTTCAGCCTGCGCGACGCCGCCTACTTCTGGTACGTGCTGACCACCACCGGCGCATTGCTGATGATCCTGGCGATGACCGGCCACGGCTTCCAGTACCTGTGGCCGGACGGCCCGGTGCCGTTCTGGCTCGATCGCATCAGCATCCCGGCGCTGTGGGGCTTCAGCGCCTGCCGCTTCACCCAGACCCTGCTACAGACCCGCCGCTTCGTGCCCTGGGCGCATCACCTGCTAACCTTCGCCTGCGTGCTCTACGTGATCGCCGTGGTCAGCAACGCCTTCGGCCTGCGCGCGGTTGGCGCCTGGGTCTTCGTGGTGCTGGCACTCACCGCCATCCCCGCCTCGCTGTGGTCGTCGTTCCGCCGCTGGCGCCAGGGCTACTTCCCGGCGCTGCTCTACCTCGGCGGCTTCGGCATGATCCTCGGCAGCGTCAACCTGCTCCTGCTGCGCGCCACCGGCGTGATCCAGCCAGCACCGTGGAACTCCTACGTGTTCCCGGTGGCGGTGGCGGCCGAATCGATCATGTTCTCCTTCGCCCTCGCCTACCGCATCCAGTTGCTCAAACAGGAAGCCGCCGAGGCCCTGCAGCGCGCCGACCGCGAGAAGACCGCGCGCCTGGCCCAGGTGCAGGCCAGCGCCGATGACCTGCAGGCCGCCGTGACCCTGCGCACCGCCGAACTGGCCGAGGCCAACCAGCGCCTCAGCGAACGCGAGCGCGAACTGGAAACCGCGGCCTACCACGATGCCCTGACCGAACTGCCGAACCGTCGCTACCTGATCGAGCGGGTCGACGCGGCCCTGGCCGATGCCGAGCGCCGTGGCGAATCCGTCGCCCTGCTGCTGATCGACCTCGACCACTTCAAGCCGATCAACGACACCCACGGCCACGACGCCGGCGACCTGATGCTGCGCACCATCGCCCAGCGCCTGCGCGAGCAGGTGCGCGTCAACGACCTGGTGGCGCGCCTCGGCGGCGACGAGTTCGCCGTGCTGGTCAGCGGCCCGAACGCCGAAGGCAATGCCCGCGAGGTCGCCGAACGGCTGCTGCGCGAACTGGCGCTGCCGGTGACCTACCGCGACACCTCGCTGGTGGTAACCATCAGCATCGGCGTCGCCCTCTACCCGCAGCACGCCGGGCAGTTCGCCGCGCTGTACAAGGTGGCGGACGAGGCGCTGTACCGCGCCAAGCAGCAGGGCCGCTCGGGCTTCGTCCTGCTGGGCAGCTGAGCCCGGACATAAGCGGGGCTGATGGGCCTCCATCAGCCCGCGCCCGAACGCCGCGCGAGCGCCTACAGTGAAGATTCCTTCACGCCGGAGCGCCGCATGTCCGCCCTCGCCTCGCTGCACAGTCACGACATCCCCACCTGCCTGGGGCGCCTGCGCGTACGCGACAGCGGCGGAACCGGCATGCCGATGCTGTTCTGGTCGAGCTTGCTGATGAGCGGCGGCATGTGGCAGGCCCAGGCCGAGCATTTCGCCGGGCGCTACCGCGTACTGCTGATCGACCCGCCCGGCCACGGCGATAGCGAGGCACTGCAGCGCCACTTCGCCTTCGACGAGTGCGCCCGTTGCCTGGTCGAGGTCCTCGATCACCTGGGCCTGGCGCAGGGCCACTTCGTCGGCAATTCCTGGGGCGGGATGATTGGCGCGACCTTCGCCGCCCGCTATCCCGGGCGCCTCGGCGTGGCCGTGCTGATGAACGCCACCGCCTCGCCAGCCGGCTGGAAGCACCGCCTGGAATTCCCGCTGCTGGCGGTGCTCGCCCGCCTGCTCGGGCTGGACGGCGTGCTCAAGCGCCTGGTGGTGGGTAACTTCGTCGGACCCGACCAGCGAAGCGCAGCGGCCCCAGGTGCTGGCCAGCATCGGCGCTGCGCTGGCGCATTGCCGGCCGGACTCGGTGGCCTGGGCGGTGAGCAGCGTGGTGCCGCGCCGCCCGGATCAGCGCGCGCTGCTAGCCGGCATCCGCCGGCCGGTGCTGGTCATCGCCGGCGAGGAAGACCGGGTGTTCCCGGTCGCGGAAACCCGCGTCATGGCCGAGGCGATCCCCGGCGCCGAATTCGTGGTGATGCCATGCACCGCGCACCTGGCCGGACTGGAAAACCCGCAGGAAGTGAACGCACTGATCGACGCCTTTCTCGCCCGCCATGCCGAGGCGGCGGGCGAACTCAGGACTGATAGCGCCGCGGCACCCGCGTCGTGACCTTGGTCAGCAGCTCGTAGCCGATCGAGCCGGCGGCACGCGCCACGTCGTCCACCGGCAGCTGCGTGCCCCACAGCTCCACCGCATCCCCCAGCACCGCCTCGGGCAGGTCGGTGAGGTCGACGGCGAGCATGTCCATCGACACGCGCCCGGCCAGCGGCACGCGCTGGCCACGGATCACCACCGGCGTGCCGCTCGGCGCGGAGCGCGGGTAACCATCGGCATAGCCGCAGCTGACCATGCCAATGCGCGACGGCCGCCGGGCAACCCAGGCGGTGCCGTAGCCGACCGTCTCGCCGGCCGCCACCTCGTTCACCGCGATCAGCTGCGCGGTCAGGCTCATCACCGGTTTCAACCCCAGCTCGGCGGCGCTGAGGTCAGCAAACGGCGTGGCGCCGTAGAGCATGATCCCCGGCCGCAGCCAGTCCATGTGCGACGCCGGAACGGTCAGCAGCGCCGCCGAGTTAGCCAGGCTGCGCAGGTCGAAATCCAGGTCGAGCAGATCGAGGAACACTTCGACCTGCTGCTCGGTCAGCGGGTGACCACGCTCGTCGGCGCAGGCGAAATGGCTGAGCAGGTTGAGTTCGGACACCTGCGCTGCGCCACGCAGTTGCGCGAAGGCAGCGCGCACAACCTGCGGCGACAGGCCCAGGCGGTGCATGCCGGTATCCACCTTGAGCCACACGTTCAGCGAGCGCGGCAACTGCGCCGCCAGCAACGCCTCGACCTGCTCGGCGCTGCGCACCATCAGGTCCAGACCGAGGCGCGCGGCGATAGGCAGCTCGTCGGCACTGAAGCAGCCTTCCAGCAGCAGGATGCGCGCCTGGCCGTGCATGGCACGAACTTCGGCGGCCTCTTCCAGGCTCGCTACGGCGAAGCCATCGGCGTCATCGTGCAGCGCCGTGACCACCTCGCGCACACCATGGCCGTAAGCATTCGCCTTGACCACGGCAAAGGCCTGACGCCCCGGCGCGCAGCGCTTGGCCACGGCGTAGTTGTGACGAACGGCGGCCAGATCGACAGTGGCGACGAGAGGGCGCATGCAGCAGGCTCCAGACAAACGAAACGGGCGCCCATCTTAACCGCTGGGCGCCCGTTTTCATTGATCTGTGCCAGCCGAACCCGGGGATGCGGCGTTGCCTGGCAATCCGTCGAGAGCATCGCGCAGGCAAGAAGCCTGGAGTGCGGCCCCCGCAGTGAACGCCTGCTCATGAGGAGGCGAGCACCACGCGACACAGCTTGCGCGAAGCGCAGCAGGATTACCGGGTAACGACTTATTCGTCGTCGAACTGATAGCTGCCCGGTGCCAGGTTCTCGAAGCGCGAGTACTTGCCGAGGAACGCCAGGCGCGCGGTGCCCAAGGGGCCGTTACGCTGCTTGCCGATGATGATTTCGGCTACGCCCTTGTACTCGGTCTCCGGGTGATAGACCTCGTCGCGGTAGACGAACATGATGATGTCGGCGTCCTGCTCGATAGCCCCGGATTCGCGCAAGTCGGAGTTGATCGGGCGCTTGTTCGGGCGCTGCTCCAGGCCGCGGTTGAGCTGCGACAGGGCGATCACCGGGCAGTTGAATTCCTTGGCCAGGGCCTTGAGCGAGCGCGAGATCTCGGAAATCTCGTTGACCCGGTTGTCGCCGCTGGAGCCGGGGATCTGCATCAGCTGCAGGTAGTCGACCATGATCAGGCCGATCTCACCGTGCTCGCGGGCCAGGCGCCGGGTGCGTGCACGCATCTCCGACGGGCTGATGCCGGCGGTGTCGTCGATGAACAGCTTGCGGTCGTTGAGCAGGTTGACCGCCGAGGTCAGGCGCGGCCAGTCGTCGTCGTCCAGGCGGCCGGCACGGACCTTGGTCTGGTCGATGCGCCCCAGGGAGGCGAGCATACGAATAACGATGGATTCCGAGGGCATCTCCAGCGAGTAGACGAGGATCGCCTTGTCGCTGCGCATCAGGGCGTTCTCCACCAGGTTCATGGCGAAGGTGGTCTTACCCATCGACGGACGCCCGGCGACGATGACCATGTCGGCCGGCTGCAGGCCACTGGTCAGGTCGTCCAGGTCACTGAAACCGGTGGACAGCCCGGTGATCGCGTCGCCGGCGTTGAACAGCGAGTCGATGCGGTCGATGGCCTTGACCAGGATGTCGTTGATGCCCACCGGGCCGCCGGTCTTCGGCCGCGCCTCGGCGATCTGGAAGATCAGCCGCTCAGCCTCGTCGAGGATTTCCTCGCCGGTACGCCCCAGCGGCGCGTAGGCACTGTCGGCGATTTCGGCGCTGATGCCGATCAGCTGCCGCAGGGTCGCGCGCTCGCGGATGATCTGCGCATAGGCCTTGATGTTGGCCACCGAGGGCGTGTTCTTCGCCAGCTCACCCAGGTAGGCCAGGCCGCCGACCTGCGACAGCTGGCCTTCCTTGTCCAGCTGCTCGGACAGGGTAACCACGTCGAACGGCGCGTTGCGCTCGGCCAGCTTGTAGATGGCGCGGAAGATCAGGCGATGGTCATGCCGATAGAAGTCGCCATCGGAGACCTGGTCGAGGACCCGCTCCCAAGCGTTGTTGTCCAGCATCAAACCGCCCAGCACGGCCTGTTCGGCCTCGATGGAATGCGGCGGCACCTTGAGTGCGGCGGTTTCCAGGTCGTACTGCTGAGGGAGGCTGATGTCGTTCATGGCACCTGTGGTTCCAACACGCAGAGGCTTTTACAAAAACCGGTTTTGCAAAAGGCTCTTCAGAAAAACAAAGGGCACGACACCGCGAATGCGATGCCGTGCCCGATTGTCTGCAGGCCGGCGCGTCAGCGCAAGACCGCAAGTCGGCTGACCAAGGACGAGTCCTTAGGCGGCGACGACTACAACACGTACGGTTGCTTCAACGTCAGTGTGCAGGTGCACGGCCACGTCGAACTCGCCAACCTGGCGAATGGTACCGTTCGGCAGACGAACTTCAGCCTTGGCCACTTCGACGCCAGCGGCGGTCAGGGCATCAGCGATGTCGTGAGTACCGATGGAACCGAACAGCTTGCCTTCGTCACCGGCAGTGGCAGTGATGGTCACTTCCAGCTCAGCCAGTTGGGCAGCGCGAGCTTCAGCGGAAGCTTTCTTCTCGGCAGCGGCCTTTTCCAGTTCGGCACGGCGAACTTCGAACGCAGCAACGTTTTCAGCGGTAGCAGCAGTAGCCTTGCCTTGCGGCAGCAGGTAGTTGCGGCCGTAACCGGATTTGACGTTGACCTTATCGCCCAGGTTGCCCAGGTTGGCGATTTTTTCCAGCAGGATAACTTCCATTTGGGTCTTACCTCTTAACTTTTAACCTTCACCGTTCGTGGGGCCGGCGTCGTTTTTTGGCGCTCGGCGGCCACGAAAATCAATCAGACTGTCGACGATGGCCAAGGCCACCAGTAACGGATAAACCAGCTGCAAAAACAGCAGCAGCGATACGTACAGCCCCACCAGCCAAAACTTGGCCAGACGCCCCGACGCGGACAGCCCATGCAAAAGCGCCAGCCCGGCAAATGCCAGTGGCACGCTGCACAGCGGCGTCAACATGGCCAGCTCCACACCGAAATTCGGCCCGAGGAGCATCGCCGTGAGCAAGCCGAAGGCCAGCATCGGCGGCAGTCGCAGGGCGCGAAACTCGCTCCCGAAACCACCTGGGTTGTACAACACCGCCTGCCAGTACCGCCCAAGCATCAGGCAGAGCAGGCTGACGATCTGCAGCAGCGCAGCCATCAAACCAGTGAGTACCGGTGCAATCAGTGACTCCAGACGCGCTCGCTCTTCTACCGACAACTGCTGGTAGGCCCCATCGAGCATCTGCGGCATCAGTTTCTGCAACTGCGTCGCCAACTCTGCGATGGGTTCGCGGAACACCGCTCCAAGAACCACACTGAACACCAGGCCGACGGCAATGCTGCCAAGCAGCACGCGAACCCAGGACTGACCGGCGCGCAACATCAACGCCAGCCCCAGTGAGCCCAGCAACACCAGCAAGGTGCGCGGTTCACCGAAATACCACCAGACCAACGCCGGCAGCATCGCCCAGGCAAGGATACCTACGGCATCCTTCGGACCCCGCCGCAGCAGCACCAGGCAGCTAGCGGCAGCACTCAACCAGAACAATAGCGGCAAAGCCGCCGAACCAACCACCACCAGGGTGGCCTGCATGCGACCGCGCATGATGAACTCAGCAATGGCGCGCATGCGATCTATCCCTTACTACTTGTCGACCTTCCGGTCTCAGCGGCCGTGGCTGTCGGTGTAGGGCAGCAGGGCCAGGTAGCGGGCGCGCTTGATAGCGGTCGCCAGCTGACGCTGGTACTTGGCCTTGGTACCGGTAATACGGCTAGGAACGATCTTGCCGGTTTCGGAGATGTACGCTTTCAGGGTGTTGAGATCCTTGAAGTCGATCTCTTTCACGCCTTCGGCGGTGAAACGGCAGAACTTACGACGACGGAAAAAACGTGCCATGACAGTGGCTCCTCAATAGATCTGTGGATTACTCGTCAGCGTTGTCGTTGCTGTCGCTGTTGTCGCCGTCTTCGCCTTCGGCGGAGTCGGATTCAACGCGATCGCGACGTTCACGACGCTCGCTGCGGTTTTCCTCAGCCTTGAGCATCTCGGACTGGCCGGTAACGGCTTCGTCGCGACGGATGACCAGGTTACGGATCACGGCATCGTTGTAGCGGAAGTTGTCTTCCAGCTCGGCCAGGGCTTTGCCGCTGCACTCAACGTTCAGCATCACGTAGTGAGCCTTGTGAACGTTGTTGATGGCGTAGGCCAGTTGGCGACGGCCCCAGTCTTCCAGGCGATGGATCTTGCCGCCGTCTTCTTCGATCAGCTTGGTGTAACGCTCGACCATGCCGCCGACTTGCTCGCTCTGGTCCGGGTGAACCAGAAAGATGATTTCGTAATGACGCATGAATGCTCCTTACGGGTTGTAGCCTGCCAACAAAAGATGGTCAGGCAAGGAGTGAATGACTCGTTCTGAGCTTGCCGGAAGGTAGGCGCGAAAACGCCTGCCATCACGGCAAGGGGCGACATTCTAGTGAAGCCCCCTGCCAGGCGCAAGGCGAACTGGTGATTATTTGAGCAGCGAGAACAGCGCCTGCATGCCCGGCCGGACACGCAGGCGATAACGCGCAAGCGGCTCAGGCTTTGCCGGCCGCCTTGCGCTGACGCACCGCCTCGAACAGGCAGACGCCCGTTGCGACGGAAACGTTGAGGCTGCTGACGCTACCGGACATCGGTAGCTTCACCAGGTAGTCGCAGTGATCGCGGGTCAGGCGACGCATGCCTTTGCCTTCGGCGCCCATGATCAGCACGGTCGGCCCGGTGAGGTCCTGCTGATACAGCTCCTGCTCGGCCTCGCCAGCGGTGCCGACCAGCCACAGGCCGCGCTGCTGGAGTTTCTCGAGCGTGCGCGCGAGGTTGGTCACAGCGACCAGTGGAATCACTTCAGCAGCACCACAGGCGACCTTGCGCACTGTGGCGTTGAGCGTGGCCGACTTGTCCTTGGGCACGATCACCGCCAGCGCGCCGGCAGCATCGGCGGTACGCAGGCAAGCACCGAGGTTGTGCGGATCGGTCACACCGTCCAGTACCAGCAGCAGCGGCGGGCCTTCGCGACGGTCGAGCAGCTCTTCGAGCATCGCCTCGCCCCACACCTGGCTCGGGCTGACTTCAGCCACCACGCCCTGGTGCACGCCTTCGGCCCACTCATCCAGTTCGCGGCGATCCTTCTGCCCGACGGGCACGCGGTTCTGCCCGGCGAGATCGAGCAGGACCCTGATCCGCGGATCCTGTCGGCTTTCCGCCAGCCACAGCTGCTTGACGCGCTTCGGGTGGTGACGCAGCAACGCCTCTACGGCGTGCACGCCATAGACTTTTTCCAGCGCACTCATGGCTTGGCCTTGCGCTTACGTGGCTTGGCGGACGACGGCGCAGCACCAGCCTTCGGCGGCCCCTTGCGGTGGCTGGACGGCTTTTCGCCGCCACGCCCGGCTGCCGGCTTGCTGCCAGTCTTGGCACCGGACAGCAGCGCTTTCTTCAGGTCGCGACTCTTCTGCACATCGGTATTACCGGCGACAGGCGACTCGCTCTTGCTGCGTCGCCCAGCACGCTCGGCCGGCGCCTTGGCCGCGGCCTCGCCGCGAACGCCACTGCGCTTGCGCCCGACTGGCGCATCGATAGCCGCCTGGGACATCTCGAAGTCGATCTTGCGCTCGTCGAGATCGACGCGCATGACCTTGACCTCGACGCTGTCGCCGAGACGGAAGCTGCGGCCGCTGCGCTCACCGGCCAGGCGGTGATGGACCGGGTCGAAGTGGTAGTAGTCGCCCGGCAGTGCAGTCACATGCACCAGGCCTTCGACGTAGATGTCCTTGAGCTCGACGAACAGACCGAAGCCGGTCACTGCGGTGATCACACCTTCGAAGGTCTCGCCGACGCGGTCCTTCATGAACTCGCACTTGAGCCAGTTGACCACGTCACGGGTGGCTTCGTCGGCACGTCGCTCGGTCATCGAGCACTGCTCACCGAGCTGCTCGAGCGCCGGCTCGTCGTACGGGTAGATGCGCGCACGCGGCATGTTGGTGGCGCCAGCGCGGCGCACGTGCGGCGTATCCAGCTTGGAACGGATCACGCTGCGAATGGCACGGTGCACCAGCAGGTCCGGATAACGACGGATCGGCGAGGTGAAGTGGGTGTACGCCTCATAGTTGAGGCCGAAGTGCCCACCGTTGTCGGCGCTGTACACCGCCTGACTCAGCGAACGCAGCATCACGGTCTGGATCAGGTGGTAGTCCGGCCGCTCACGAATGCTCTGCAGCAGCTTCTGATAGTCCTTCGGCGTCGGGCCGTCCTTGCTCTTGTGCAGGGACAGGCCGATCTCGGAGAGAAACGCCTTGAGCTTTTCCAGGCGCTCCGGTGGCGGGCCGGCATGCACGCGATACAGCGATGGCACTTCGTGCTTCTGCATGAACTGCGCGGTGGCGACGTTGGCCGCCAGCATGCACTCCTCGATCAGCTTGTGCGCGTCGTTGCGCTGGGTCGGGCGAATCTCCGCGATCTTGCGCTCGGCACCGAAGATGATGCGGGTCTCTTGAGTCTCGAAGTCGATGGCGCCACGCTCGTGACGCGCGCTCAGCAGCACCTGATACAGCGAGTAAAGCTGCTTGAGGTCCGGCAGGATCTCTTTGTACTCGGTACGCAGGGCCTTGCCCTCGGCGCTCTTCGGTTGCTCCAGCATGTAGCTGACCTTGTTGTAGGTCAGGCGTGCATGGGAGTGGATCACCGCCTCGTAGAACTGGTAGTCGACCAGCTTGCCAGCCTTGGACATGGTCATCTCGCAGACCATGGCCAGGCGATCGACATGCGGGTTCAGCGAGCACAGGCCGTTGGACAGCTCTTCCGGCAGCATCGGGATGACGCGCTCGGGGAAGTACACCGAGTTGCCGCGCTTGGTGGCTTCCTCGTCCAGCGCCGAGCCGACCTTGACGTAGTGCGACACGTCGGCGATGGCGACATAGAGCTTCCAGCCGCCGGAAAACAGCTTCCAGGCGCTGCTGTTCTTCTCGCAATAGACCGCATCGTCGAAGTCGCGGGCGTCTTCGCCGTCAATGGTGACAAATGGCAGGTGCCGTAGGTCGACGCGCTTTTCCTTGTCGGCTTCTTCGACTTCAGGCTTGAGCTTGCGCGCTTCCTTGACCACCGCCTCCGGCCAGACATGCGGGATGTCGTAGCTGCGCAGTGCAACGTCGATTTCCATGCCCGGCGCCATGTAGTTGCCGACCACTTCGATGATGTCGCCTTGCGGCTGGAAACGCGCCGTCGGCCAATGGGTGATCTTGATCTCGACGAACTGGCCGATCTTGGCATTGCCGGTGCGGCCGGGAGTGACCAGCACTTCCTGCTGGATCTTCGGGTTGTCGGCTTCTACATAGCCGATGCCGCCTTCTTCGAAGTAGCGCCCGACGATGGTTTCGTGCGCGCGCTCGATCACTTCGACGATCGCGCCTTCACGACGGCCGCGGCGGTCCAGGCCGGCAACCCGCGCGAGGACACGGTCACCGTCGAACACCAGGCGCATCTGCGCCGGACTCATGAACAGGTCGTCGCTGCCGTCGTCCGGGGCGAGAAAGCCGAAGCCGTCGCGGTGCCCGCTGATGCGGCCACGGATCAGGTCGAGCTTGTCCACCGGGGCGTAGGTGCCGCGGCGCGTGTAAATCAGTTGACCGTCGCGCTCCATGGCGCGAAGACGGCGGCGCAGAGCCTCCTGCTGTTCCTCGGTGGTCAGACCGAGCTCAGCGACCAGCTCCTCGCGAGCTGCGGGCGAACCACGCTCGGCGAGGTGCTGCAGAATCAGCTCACGGCTGGGGATGGGGTTTTCGTATTTTTCCGCCTCGCGGGCGGCCTCAGGGTCGAGGGATTGCCAATCGGCCATTAAGTGAAATCACCTTTACGCATATATAGATGTGTGTGCCATGTGCCTATTGAAGCGCGAAACGGCACCGGGGTCAGCTTTTCCCGCGACAATAATTTTTTTGCCGTCAGGGGTTTACAAGAAAAAACACCGACCGTATTATTCGCGCCCACAACGTTGCTGAGACGTTGTACCACGGAAACGCTGAGCAATCATTGTTTCCCGTGCCCAGGTGGCGGAATTGGTAGACGCACTAGGTTCAGGTCCTAGCGGTGGCAACACCGTGGAAGTTCGAGTCTTCTCCTGGGCACCACTCTTCAGAAACCGAGCCGCTGGCTCGGTTTCGTTTTTAACGGCGCAGCATGCCGTATCGGTAAAACGATAGAAAGCTGCAAAAAGTCGGTGAGCAATCATCGCAATGTGCCCAGGTGGCGGAATTGGTAGACGCACTAGGTTCAGGTCCTAGCGGTGGCAACACCGTGGAAGTTCGAGTCTTCTCCTGGGCACCACTCTTCAAACAGAACCGAGCCACTGGCTCGGTTTTGTCTTTTCTGCCTTCCCGATTTGCAGAAGCCGCGCCGACAGCGTGCCGGCGCCCTCCTCGTGCTAGACCTTGAACTGAGCGAAGCTCGCCTTGAGCTGCGCAACCAGGCCGTCGAGCACCCGACCACTGGCAGCCGTCTCGCTGACCTCACGGGCCGCGCGCTGCGCCTCGCTGTGAATCACCTCGACCCGCCCGCGCACGGCATTCGCCCCATCAGCCTGATGCGCCGCCGCCCGACTGGCCGCATCGATGGCCTCATGCACTTCATCGACGGACGCCTGAACCGACTGCTGCAACCGCGCACTGTCGCGCAACGCCTGCAGGCCTTCGGCCGCCTGATCGCCCGCCTGACCAATGACTGAAACCGCCTCACGCGCACCTTGCTGCAGCGCCGTGATATGCGCCTGGATGTCGCCCGTCGACTGCTGCGTCTTGCTCGCCAGCGCACGCACCTCATCCGCCACCACGGCAAAGCCGCGCCCGCTCTCGCCAGCACGCGCCGCTTCGATCGCGGCATTGAGGGCCAGCAGGTTGGTCTGCTCGGCAATCGAACGGATGACGGTGAGGACCACTTCGATCTGTTCGCTCTGCCGCGCCAGACGCTCGATCACCGCGGAGCCACTGTCCACGCGCGCCACCAACGCCTCGATCAACCCACCCACCCGCGCCGCAATGGCCGCATTGTCGTGGGCCGCCTGGCGAATCGCCCCCACTCGCTGCTGGGCATCCTGCATCGCCTGGTTTTCCGCCCGCGCCGCGCCAGCCATTTCTTCCAGCGCATGCAAACTGCCGGCAACCTCGTCACGCTGACGTGCCGCCGCCGACTCAGCCGCAGCACTGCGCACACCAAGATTGCGAATCTCCTCGCCGGTGCGCAGCGCCACATCGCCCGCCTCGCGCACGATGGGTTGCAACTTGGCGATGAACCGATTGACTGCCGCCGCCATGTCACCGATCTCGTCGTGGCTGTTGAGCTCTACGCGCCTGGTCAGATCGCCCTCACCCGCCGCCAAATCGTCCAGCGCCGCCTCCAGCAGGCGCAGCTTGCTGAGCACACGCTGGCCGAGCACCAATGCCAGCACCAGGAGAACACCAAGACCGACCAACACCAGGCCCAGCCCGATATTCCAGCGCAGACCAGCAGCCGCATCTTCTACTGCGGCGCGACTGCCGACGCTCATGCCGGTTGCAGCCTCGCGCGCCGCGGAAAGGCGCGCCGCCAGCGCGGTGCCACTCTCGGCCACTGCACCGCTGAGGCTGTCGGAAACCAGCTCACCGGCATCGCTGGTCAGGGTCAGGAAACGCTTGTCCAGCGCCGCCAGCTCATCATCGACAGCCGCAGTGGAGATACCCAGCAGTACCTTGCCGATTTCCGAACCCATTGGACTGATACCGACTTCAGTGACATACACCGACGCATCACCACGCGCCGCGCTGATCACCTTGTCCAGCGCTCCCTTGCCTTCGCCTTTGACGAGCAGGGCCTGCACACGCGGATCCTGCCGATTCACATGACGGGTCAAGCGCTGCCCCTGGGCATCGGAATAGACCACGAACAGCACTGCCGGATTGCGGTGCGCCATGCGCACCAATTCGGTCAGCGCGGGCACATCGTTATCCCAGATGGCTTTCGGCGCCACGGCCGCCAGCAACTGCGCGGAATCGTCAGCGGACTGCTTGAGGCTGCGCTCCAGCACGCCGCGCATCTGCCCCTGCTCTTCCTGCAGGCGCGCCGCGAGGCCAGCGTTCAGGCGCTCACGCGTCTGCCCGGCAAGACTGGACAGGCCACCCTGAACTTCGGCGCTGGCCGCCTGCAGTTCGGTCGCCAGGCGCTCGGTGTCACTACCGAGGCGACGATCGAGGTCTTCGACCAGACCGGCGATCGTGCCCCGAGTCAGGGCAACCGCCACCAGAACCTGCACCAGCAAGGCAACACCCAGAGCAATGAATACCGGCAGCAACAGACGACTGCGCAGCAATGCGAGAACCGAAGACACGGCGACTACCTCTCCAACATCCGCCACGGAAATGGCGGCAACCTCAGGAATGTATAGCCCACAGCAAGGGACGTGCCGACCAGACGCCCGCCTGCGGGCAGCACAACGAAAAGAGGCCGCACAATGGCGGCCTCTTTCGCACCCAGACGGGAATCAGGCGAAGGGATGACGCAGAACGATGGTTTCGTTGCGATCCGGCCCAGTGGAAATGATGTCGATCGGCGCACCGACCAGCTCCTCCACGCGCTTGATGTAGGTACGAGCCGCAGCCGGTAGCTCTTCCAGGCTCTTGGCGCCCAGCGTCGACTCGCTCCAGCCCGACAGCTCCTCGTACACCGGCTGCAGGCCAATGTAGCTGTCGGCGTCGGTCGGCGCATCGACCAGCAGGTTGCCTTCGGCATCCTTGTAGCCGGTGCAGATGAGGATGCTTTCCAGACCGTCGAGCACGTCCAGCTTGGTCAGGCACAGGCCGGAGATGCTGTTGATCTCGATGGCGCGACGCAGGATCACGGCGTCGAACCAGCCACAGCGGCGGGCGCGACCGGTGGTCGAACCGAACTCGTGACCACGCTTGGCCAGGAAAGCCCCGGTTTCATCGAACAGCTCGGTCGGGAACGGACCGGAACCGACACGGGTGGTGTAGGCCTTGGTAATCCCGAGGATGTAATCCAGGTACAGCGGGCCGAAACCGGAACCGGTGGCGGTACCGCCAGCGGTGGTGTTGGAGCTGGTGACATAGGGATAGGTGCCGTGGTCGATGTCCAGCAGCGAACCCTGGGCGCCTTCGAACATGATGTCCTTGCCGGCGCGACGCAGCTCGTGCAGATCGGCGGTGACGTCGGTCATCATTGGGCGCAGCAGCTCGGCGAACTCCATGCACTCATCCAGAGTGGACTGGAAGTCGACCGCCGGCTCCTTGTAGTAATTGACCAGCACGAAGTTGTGGTAGTCCAGCAGCTCGCCGAGCTTGGCGGCAAAGCGCTCGCGATGGAACAGGTCGCCAATGCGCAGACCGCGACGTGCCACCTTGTCTTCGTAGGCCGGGCCGATGCCACGGCCGGTGGTGCCGATCTTGGCATCGCCGCGCGCCTTCTCGCGCGCCTGGTCGAGGGCCACGTGATAGGAGAGGATCAGCGGGCAGGATGGACTGATACGCAGGCGCTCGCGCACCGGCACACCCTTCTCTTCCAGCTTGGTGATCTCGCGCATCAGGGCGTCTGGGGCAACCACCACACCATTGCCGATCAGGCAGCGCACACCTTCACGCAGGATGCCGGACGGGATCAGATGCAGTACGGTCTTTTCGCCATCGATGACCAGCGTGTGGCCGGCGTTGTGACCGCCCTGATAGCGAACGACGGCAGCGGTCTGCTCGGTCAGCAGATCGACGATCTTGCCCTTGCCCTCATCACCCCACTGGGTGCCCAGGACCACGACATTCTTACCCATAACACGATTCCTCTTTGCGCAAGCTCGATGCCGACCAGGGCCGGCGGAAAATCAATCAGGACGCCAGAGGCGCCACCTGCCAACGTCCTTCATGCAACTGCAAGTGGCGATCACAGGCCGCCTCCGCTGCTGCATCAATCTCCTGTCCAGGCAACGCCTGCACCACGCGCACGCCTTCACGGCGCAGACGCTGCACAGCCCGCCACAGATAAACATCATGTACATCCGGCGCCCAGACGCCCGGTGCCGGCTCGTCGAGCAGCATGTCACCGAGGCTGACCAGGGTTTTCAGATCGGTCGAGAACCCCGTTGCCGGACGCGCGCGGCCGAAATCGGCACCGATGTCGTCGTAACGACCGCCCTGGGCGATCGACTGGCCGACACCCGGAGCGAACGCAGCGAACACCACGCCGGTGTGGTAGCGATAGCCACGCAGCTCACCGAGATCGAAATACAGCGGCAGCTCCGGGTAACGCAGCTCCAGCTCATCGGCAATGGCGACCAGCTCATCCAGCGCCGCATGCACCTCGCCCGGCGCCTCGACCAGGCAGGCCTGCGCCAGCTCCAGCACATCGCGACTGCCGCACAGCTCCGCCAGTGAACGCAACATGCTGGCCAGCGAATCAGGAAGATCGGCGGTCAGCGCCGCGACCTCATCGACCGCCTTGCGCTGCAATGCATCGAACAGCTGCTGCTCGACTTCGCCGGAAAGATTGGCCGCACGCGCCAGGCCACGGTAGATGCCGACATGCCCGAGATCCATGTGCACGTCGGGCACCTTGCCCAGCTCGAGCATGTCGAGCATCAGGCTGATGACTTCGACATCGCTCGCCGGACTAGCATCGCCGTACAGCTCGGCACCCAGCTGAATCGGGCTGCGCGAGGTGGACAGCGCACGCGGCTGCGCATGCAGCACGCTGCCGGCGTAGCACAGGCGGCTCGGGCCTTCGCGACGCAGAGTATGCGCATCAATACGCGCCACCTGCGGCGTGATGTCGGCACGAAAGCCCATCAGGCGACCAGACTGCGGATCGGTCACCTTGAAGGTGCGCAGATCCAGATCCTGGCCAGCTCCAGTGAGCAGGGATTCGAGGTATTCAATATGCGGGGTAACAACGAACTCGTAGCCCCAGCGCTGGAACAGATCCAACACCTGACGGCGTGCCGCCTCGATACGTGCAGCTTCGGGCGGGAGTACTTCTTCGATGCCATCTGGCAGCAGCCAGCGGTCTACCGTTGCCATTTCGCCATTCCCCTCTTGGTCCGGGCGGCAAGCCTTCAGTGAAGCAGATGCAGGAGAGCGAATCCCAGCAGCATGCTGGATGGCCCGTGGCACTCAGCTGGCAACATGCAGAAGTCGCATCAGCCGTGCAAACGTCCTGCGCCAATGCCGCGGATAGAGAAAAGACAGAAGCCTTTCCGAGCGACATCAACCGTAAAGCGATGCCGAATTCCTGCAACATGGTTCCTGCAGACGCAAAAAAGCCGGGCTTTTTACCCGGCTGGCTCATGATAACACGTTTTCCCCGACGGTCACCCCGACGGGCCGAATGGCCACGCCGGAGTGCGTCGATTCAGGGCTTGGACTGCTGCAGATAGCGGAAGAATTCGCTCTCTGGATCAAGCACCAACACATCACCCTTGCTGGAGAAGCTTTCGCGGTAAGCACCCAGGCTGCGATAGAAGGCGTAGAACTCCGAGTCCTGGCCATAGGCCGCAGCGTAGATGCCGGCCGCTTTCGCGTCGCCATCACCGCGCACTTCTTCCGATTCGCGGTAGGCCTCAGCCAGCAATACACGCTTCTGCCGATCGGCGTCTGCGCGAATACCCTCGGCCAGCTCCTTACCCTTGGCGCGGTGCTCGCGAGCTTCGCGCTCACGCTCGGACGCCATGCGGTCGAAGACGCTGCGATACACCTCTTTCGGCAGGTCGATTGCCTTCACGCGCACGTCGACCACCTCAATGCCCAGTTCCTTCTGCGCCATGGTGTTCAGCGAGCTGGTGATGGCCGCCATCAGGCTGTCACGCTCGCCGGACACCACCTGATGCAAGGTACGGGTACCGAACTGGTTGGCCAGTGCGGAAACCAGACGCTGCGACAGGCGATCGTCGGCAATCTGCTTCATGCCCGAGGTCGCGGTGTAGAAGCGCTCGGCGTCCGCCACACGCCACTTGGCGTAGGCATCGACCATGACCGCTTTCTTTTCTTGGGTCAGGATGCGCTGGATCGGCGACTCCAGCGTCAGCAGGCGCGCATCGAACTTGCGCACCTGGTTGACCACCGGAATCTTCAGGTGCAGACCCGGCTGTACATCGGCCACCTGGATCTTACCGAAGCGCAGCTGCACCGCTTTTTCGGTCTGGGTAACGATGTACAGGCTGTTCCACGCCACGACAGCAAGAATTACGGCCCCGATCAGGGCAAACAGCGATTTATTGCTCATCAGCGGCTCTCCCTCGAACGCAGATCACGCTGCTCCAGATCGTTGATGATGCGGGTAGCCGTATCGCTGCTTGTGGTCGATGCGCTGCTGGAACTGTTGTTGCCACTGCGCCCCTCGATCATTTTGTCCAGCGGCAGGTACAGCAGGTTGTTCTGCCCGTCCTTGCCGGTCACCAGCACCTTGCTGGTGTTGCTCAGCACCTGCTGCATGGTGTCGATGTACAGGCGCTGACGCGTGACCTCCGGCGCCTTACGGTATTCGGCAACCAGCTTGCTGAAGCGATCCGCCTCACCTTCTGCGCGCGAAACCACTTCATCACGGTAACCGTTGGCGTCTTCGATCAGGCGCTGAGCCTGACCGCGCGCCTCGGGCACCACGCCGTTGGCATAGCTTTCCGCCTGGTTCTTCTCGCGCTGCTCGTCTTCACGGGCACGGATCACGTCGTCGAACGCATCCTTGACCTCAGCCGGAGCCGTGGCGCGCTGAATGTTGACCTGGGTAACGGTGATACCGGTGCCGTAGTTGTCGAGGAAGTCCTGCAGACGCTTGCTCACGTCGACCGACATCTTCTCCCGACCTAGAGTGATCACTTCATCCATGGTGGTCGAACCCGCCACGTGGCGCAGCGCGCTCTCGGTGGCGTGTTGCAGGCTCACTTCCGGCTGATCGACGTTGAGCACGAAGTCTTTCAGGTTGCTGATCTTGTACTGCACGGTGAGCGGTACTTCGACGATGTTCTCGTCCTCGGTCAGCATTTGCCCCTGCTTGGTGAAGGAGCGCTCACGAGTAACGTTTTCCTGGAATTTCTTGTCGATCGGCGGGAAGTAGATGTTCAGACCCTGCCCCACCGTTTCGTGATACTTGCCGAGACGCAGGATCACAGCCTGCTCCTGGGCATCGACGATATAGACGGCATTCCACAGCCAGACCAGGAACAGCAAGCCGAGACCGATGCCGAGCAGGCCGAAGCCGCCGCCACCCTCACCGTTGCCGCTGCGTTTTTTGCCGCCGCCGAAGATGCCGTTGAGGCTCTCCTGCAGCTTGCGGAAGGCTTCGTCGAGATCAGGCGGTCCTTGCCGGCCACCGCCTTTGCGGCCACCCCAGGGATCCTGATTGTTCGAATTGCCACCCGGCTCATTCCAAGCCATAGCGCTCTCCATCTGATAAAGCAAAGACGCGCCCGCGGCGCGCCGCCCAATGCTACAGAATGCCTGCCTTGCGCCGCAAAAACGATGGTGCAGGCTTTATTGCAAAGTGTGTTGCTCGATAAATTCCTGCGGCTGCCAGCCAGCACGACTGACCAGCCGATTCAACTCCACGCGCGGCAGACGAATCGCCAGCAGGATATCGCCTGCTTCGTCGTGCGCCTCGCTTTGCACCGCATTCAATTCGAAGAACTGTGCACGCAAGCGCCCCAGTTTCTGCGAGAGGCGCAGCGTGCCGACGAACAGGTCGTCACCGAGCAACTCGGCGACCGCCTGACGCAACAGGTCCAGCCCCTTGCCTTCGCGCGCCGATAACCAGACGCGCTGCGGCTTGCCATCGGCATCGCGCTGGATCTGCGGCTCGACGCCGTCGACCAGATCGATCTTGTTGTACACCTCGAGCATCGGCAACTCGTTGGCGCCGATTTCGCCGAGCACCGCCATCACCTGTTCGATCTGCTGATCACGCTCCGGCTCGTGCGAGTCGATCACGTGCAACAGCAGGTCGGAGTTGCTCGATTCTTCGAGGGTGGCACGAAAGGCCTCGACCAGCTTGTGCGGCAGGTGACGAATGAATCCCACCGTATCGGCCAGCACCACGGGACCAAAATCATCCAGTTCGAGCCGGCGCAGCGTCGGGTCGAGCGTGGCGAACAACTGATCTGCGGCATACACCTCGGAAGTGGTCAGCGCATTGAACAGCGTGGACTTGCCGGCGTTGGTGTAACCCACCAGCGACACCGATGGAATATCCGCACGCTTGCGCCCACGCCGTGCCTGCTCACGCTGGCTGCGAACCTTTTCCAGGCGCTGCTTGATCTGCCGGATGCGCACACGCAACAGGCGGCGGTCAGTCTCCAGCTGGGTTTCACCCGGACCGCGCAGGCCAATACCGCCTTTCTGCCGCTCAAGGTGAGTCCAGCCGCGCACCAGGCGCGTGCTCATGTGATCGAGCTGAGCCAGTTCGACCTGCAGCTTGCCTTCATGGGTACGCGCCCGCTGGGCGAAGATATCGAGAATCAGACCGGTACGATCAAGCACCCGGCATTCAAAAGCGCGCTCAAGGTTGCGCTCCTGGCTGGGTGTGAGGGTGTGGTTGAAGATGACCAGATCGGCCGCTTCGGATTTGACCAGGTCACGCAGCTCTTCGACCTTGCCACTACCGACCAGGTACTTGGCGGTAGGCTGATGGCGCGAGACATTGACGAAAGCCGCCATGTCCGCACCAGCAGAAAGTGCAAGCTCGCGAAATTCCTGCGGATCTTCGCGCGCCTCGGGATTCTGACCTTCCAGGTGGACGAGAATGGCTCGTTCACCACCTCCGTGGCGCTCAAAGAACAAGGCAGGCTCCCGTCAAATGTTGCCCGGCTCGGTCTGCTCGCCTTCGGTAGCACTTGGCAGCCGTACTGGACGACTTGGGACAACGGTGGAAATAGCGTGTTTGTAGACCATTTGGCTGACGGTGTTCTTCAGCAAAATAACGAACTGGTCGAACGACTCGATCTGGCCCTGCAGCTTGATGCCGTTGACCAGATAGATGGAAACCGGTACGCGTTCCTTACGCAAGGTATTCAGGTAAGGGTCTTGTAGCGAATGCCCTTTTGACATGTGCCGCACTCCTGTAGGGGATCAAAAGTAGTAAAGCAAAAATGGCTTATGCCGTATCACGCTCAAAACGAGGATAGACGACCGCCGAATAGGTCTCACTTCAATATGGAGACCGAGTTCAGGTATTTCAAGGCGAGAGGCAGATTGTCATCAGACAGGCTGTCCAGCCAATGCAGCTGTGGCCAGCTGCGTAACCAGGTGAACTGCCGCTTCGCCAGTTGGCGTGTCGCGATGATTCCCCGCTCCGTCATCTCGGCGTAGCTAGTTTTGCCATCCAGGTGGTCCCAGGCCTGGCGATAACCAACCGCACGAATCGACGGCAGGCCTGCGTGCAAGTCACCGCGCAGGCGTAACGCTTCGACCTCTTCGATGAAGCCCTGTTCCAGCATGCGCTCGAAACGCAAAGCGATTCGGGCATGCAACACGGAACGCTGCAGGGGCGCAACGGCGAGGTGCGCCACAGTATAAGGCAAACGTGCCAAGGCTGGCGCGTCTAACCCGCTATTTTCAGCGGTTTGCCGCTGCCGGTGTGCGGTCATGCTCAAACCGCTGACGCGGTACACCTCCAGCGCACGAATCAGGCGCTGCGGATCGTTGGGATGAATGCGCGCCGCCGACTCGGGATCGACCTCCGCCAGCTCGCGGTGCAGTGCAGCCCAGCCCTCGGCAGCCGCGCGCGCCTCCAGCTCTGCACGCACCTGCGGATCGGCGCTGGGCATGTCGGCCAGGCCGTCCACCAGTGCCTTGTAATAGAGCATGGTGCCGCCGACCAGCAGGGGAATGCGCCCGCGCGCGGTGATATCGGCCATCGCGGCCAGTGCATCGGCGCGAAACTCCGCAGCCGAGTAGCTCTCGGCAGGGTCGCGAATATCGATCAGGCGATGGGGATACCGCGCCAGTGTCTCGCGATCCGGCTTGGCCGTGCCAATGTCCATGCCACGGTAGATCAGCGCCGAATCGACACTGATCAACTCGCAAGGCAGAACATCGGCCAGGGCCATCGCCAGATCGGTCTTGCCGGCAGCGGTGGGGCCCATGAGGAAAATGGCGGGTGGTAGCGAAGGCATTTGGGAAGCGCTCCAGGCGCGGCGCGGGATCTAGCGGCCGCGCAGGAAAAGCTTGTCCAGGTCGTCCATGCCCAGCTGCGTCCAGGTCGGACGACCGTGGTTGCACTGGCCGCTGCGCTCAGTCTGCTCCATATCGCGCAACAGACCGTTCATTTCAGGCAGGGTCAGGCGTCGGTTGGCACGCACGGCGCCGTGGCAGGCCATGGTTGCCAGCAGCTCGTTGAGGTGCGCCTGAATACGGTCACTGGTGCCGTATTCGAGCAGATCGGAGAGCACATCGCGCACCAGCTGCGTGGCCTCGGCCTGCTTGAGCAGCACCGGGGTCTGACGGATCGCCAGGGTTTCCGGGCCCAGGCGCTGCAGCTCGAAGCCCAGGCGCTGGAACCATTCACCGTGCTCTTCGGCACAATCGGCCTCGCGTTGGCTCAGGGCAATCGATTCAGGCACCAGCAGCGGCTGGCCGCGCAGCCCCTCACTGGCCATTGCCGTCTTCAGGCGCTCGTAGGTGATGCGCTCGTGCGCCGCGTGCATGTCCACCAGCACCATGCCCTGCGCGTTTTCGGCCAGGATGTAGACGCCCTTGAGCTGCGCCAGCGCGTAGCCGAGCGGCGGGATATCGCCCTGGCTCTGTGGCAGCCCGGCAGGCATCGACTCCGGCATCGCCGTGACGTACTCGCGGTAGGCGGCCTGCGCCTCGCCGGTGGCGAACACTGGTTCGGGGCGCGGCGCCTGGTAGCCCGCGCCGGCCGAACGCCACACCGATGTTGGCGGCGTCACCTCCAGCACATTGGCCGCCAGCCCCATTTCGCCTTGCGGGCCGAACTCGCCGGCCGCCTGGCCGGTAGGTCGCACCATCTGAGCAACAGCCGCCGGCGCTGCCAACTGATCTTCGGGGCGCACTTCACCCAGGGCGCGATGCAGGGTGCCGTAAAGGAAGTCGTGAACCATGCGCCCGTCACGAAAGCGCACTTCATGCTTGGTCGGGTGCACGTTGACATCGACCACGCCCGGATCGATCTCGAGGAACAGCACGAACGTCGGATGGCGACCATTGAACAGCACGTCGCGATAGGCCTGGCGCACCGCGTGGGCGACCAGCTTGTCGCGCACCATGCGGCCGTTGACGTAGAAGTACTGCAGATCGGCCGAGCTGCGCGAGAAGGTCGGCAGGCCAACCCAGCCCCACAGGCGCAAGCCGCCGCGCTCGATCTCGATCGGCAGCGCCTGCTCGAGAAATGCAGGGCCGCAAACCGACGCCACGCGGCGCGCGCGACTGACTTCGTCCGGCGCCTCGTGCAGGGCGAACACCGTCTTACCGTTGTGGCGCAGGTGAAAAGCCACGTCGAACCGCGCCAGCGCCAGGCGCTTGATCACTTCCTGCAGGTGGTCGAATTCGGTTTTCTCGGCACGCAGGAACTTGCGCCGCGCCGGGGTATTGAAGAACAGGTCGCGCACTTCCACGGAGGTGCCCACCGGATGCGCGGCCGGCTGCACCCGCGCCTCCATGTCGCGCCCCTCTGTCTCAACTTGCCAGGCCTGGTCGGCGTCGGCGGTGCGCGAGGTCATGGTCAGGCGGGCGACGGAGCTGATCGAGGCCAGCGCCTCACCACGAAAGCCCAGGCTGATCACGCTTTCCAGGTCTTCGAGTTCGCGAATCTTGCTGGTCGCGTGGCGCGCCAGGGCCAGCGGCAGATCCTCGGCGGGAATACCACCGCCGTCATCGCGCACGCGCAGCAGCTTGATGCCGCCCTGCTCGACCTCGACGTCGATGCGCGTCGCGCCAGCGTCGAGGCTGTTTTCCAGCAGCTCCTTGATCACCGACGCCGGGCGCTCGACCACCTCGCCCGCGGCAATCTGGTTGGCCAGCCGCGGCGTCAGCAGCTGGATGCGTGCCCCGCCGCTCACGGCTGCGCAGCCAGGGAGGTCGCCGGTATCCGCAGGACCTGGCCAACCTTGATGGTATCGGTCTTCAACGAATTGGCGCTGCGCACCGCAGCCAGGCTGACCTGATAGCGCTGAGCAATCAGCGCCAGGCTCTCGCCGGAGGTGACCACATGCTCGCGCGGCCCCGGCGCGATCTTGCCCGAGTCACGCAGCCAGGCCACATAGGTGCCAGGCGGTGGATTCTGCTGAAAGAACTGCCGCACACCGGCGGTGATCGAGCGCGCCAGCGCCTGCTGGTGGCCACGGCTGGCCAGCTTCTTGGCCTCGTTCGGGTTGGAGATGAACCCGGTCTCAACCAGGATCGATGGGATGTCCGGCGACTTCAGCACCATGAACCCGGCCTGCTCCACGCGCCGCTTGTGCAGCGGGGTGATGCTGCCCATGTGGCCGAGCACCTTCTGCCCGACATTGAGGCTGGAGGACAGCGACGCGGTCATCGACAGGTCGAGCAGCACGCCGGCGAGCATGCGGTCCTTGTCATCCAGGCTGACGTTGCCGGCTCCGCCGATGAGGTCGGACTGGTTCTCGCTGTCGGCCAGCCAGCGCGCGGTTTCCGAAGTAGCGCCACGCTCAGACAGGGCGAACACCGAGGCGCCGAAGGCAGAGGAGCGCGGCGCGGCGTCGGCGTGAATCGAGACGAACAGGTCGGCGCCCTTCTTGCGGGCGATCTCGGTGCGCTTGCGCAGCGGGATGAAGTAATCGCCGGTACGCACCAGCTCGCCACGGAACCCCTTCTCGGCGTTGATCTGCCGCTGCAGTTCCTTGGCAATCGCCAGGGTCACGTTCTTCTCGAACACACTCTTGTTCGGACCCAGCGCGCCGGGGTCTTCGCCGCCGTGGCCGGCATCGATGGCAATGACGATTTCACGCTTGCCGGCCGGGGCATCCGGCAGCTTGACCGCCGGCACACTCGGCACCACCGGCTCGGGGATCTGCGCCGCCGCACCACCAGCGCCACTCGGCGTCGGCGGCGTCACCGGCGCGACGATGGAGGCACCAGCGGCATCCTGATCGAACAGGTCGACGACCAGGCGGTGGCCGTACTGCTGGTTCGGCGCCAGGGTGAAGCTCTTCGCAGTGACCATGGCGGACAGATCGAGAACCAGGCGCAGGTCGGTCGGCGACCGCTGCGCCGAACGCACGGAGGTGATCGGGGTATTGCTCAGGGACAGCTTGTCCAGCGGCGCGGCTAGCTGGGCGCCGTTGACGTCGATGACGATGCGATTGGGCGCAGCCAGGGTGAACACGCTGTGCTGCACCGGGCCGGACAGGTCGAATACCAGGCGGGTGTTATCCGGGGCACGCCACAGGCGCACGCTACGCACTTCCGTCGCGGCCAGCACGTCGACGGCCAGCGCCGCCAACAACAACCCTACTCCGCTGAACAGCGCGCGCATGCGCATAGCCTTCCCCACTTTTATATACAGATTCTTATAAGGCCGCACACCAAGCCTCGGCGCGCGCGCTATGTGGCTGCAAATGCAGCGCACGGCCAGCCTCTTGGGGGCTAATGGTAATGTCCAGGTCGGCCTTTGGCAAAACGCCCTCGCCGCGCTGCGGCCACTCGATCAGGCACAGCGCATCGCCGTCGAAGTAATCGCGGATGCCGAGAAACTCCAGCTCCTCCGGGTCGGCCAGGCGATACAGGTCGAAGTGATAGACACGGGTGTCGCCCAGCTCATAAGGCTCGACCAGGGTGAAGGTCGGACTCTTAACCGCCCCGACATGCCCGAAGCCACGCACGATGCCGCGCGACAGCGTGGTTTTGCCGGCCCCCAGGTCGCCATGCAGAAAGATGACCCCGCGCCCCTCGGTGAGCGCCGCCAGGCGTGCACCGAGCGCCAGCATGGCGTCCTCGCCCTCTGCATACAACGTCACGCCTGACATGGCGAATGCTCCTCTAACAACTGACGAATGACCGGTATCAGATCGCTGGCCGCCAGCCCGCGCCCCTGCTCACCCACCTGCTGGCCGGCGCTGGCGTGCAGCCAGACGCCCAGGGCGGCCGCGTCGAACGCATCCAGCCCCTGACCACGCAGCGCACCAACCAACCCGGCGAGCACATCGCCGAGGCCGGCAGTGGCCATGGCCGGATGACCGCGATCACACAGCAACAGGCGCCCATCAGGGGAGGCGACCAGGCTGCCCGCGCCCTTGAGCACCACCACCGCTTGGAAGCGCCGCGCCAGGGCCAGCGCCGCCGCCGGGCGATCCGCCTGTACCTCGGCGGTGTTGCAGCCCAGCAGCCGCGCGGCTTCGCCGGGGTGCGGGGTGATCACGCTGTCGGCGGGCAGTTCGACCACGCCCGCCGCCAACAGATTCAACGCATCGGCGTCCCACACCTGCGGCCGCCGGCTCGCCGCCACCGCACTGAGCATGCTGCGTCCCCAGGCGGCCTGAGCCAGGCCGGGACCAACCACCAGCACATCGGCCCTGTCGCACAGGTCGGGCAATTGATAGGTCGACTCGACGGCCGCGCACATGATCTCGGGGCGACGCGCCAGCGCCGCGGCGAGATGCTCGGCACGGGTCGCCAGCGAGACCATGCCGGCGCCGCTGCGCAGCGCGCTTTCCGCCGAGAGCAGGGCCGCGCCGCCGAAACCACGGTCGCCGCCCACCACCAGCACATGACCGAAACGCCCCTTGTGCGAGGTCAGCGCGCGCGGCGCCAGGCGCGGCAGCGTCTCGCGGGCCAGGCGTACGGCAGCCTGCGCCTGCTGTGCCACCAGCTGTGGGTCGGCCTGCAGGTCATCGAATACCAACTCGCCCACCCAATCCGGGGCATCGCCGGTGAACAGGCCGATTTTCAGTCCGACCAGGCTCACGGTGAGGTCCGCGCGCACCGCCTGCTCGGCAACATGCCCGCTGTCGGCGCTCAGCCCGGATGGAATATCCACGGCCAGCACCGGCCGCTCACTGGCGTTGATCCGTTCGATGGCGACGGCATAGGGCGCACGCAGCTCACCGCGAAAACCGGTCCCCAGCAATGCATCGACCAGCACGCCACGCAGCACGCTGTCGACGCCGAATAGCTCGACCGGTACGCCTGCCCCGCGCGCATCGGCGCAGGCCTGGGCTGCATCGCCGCTGAGCTGGTCGGTATCGCCCAGGCTCAGCACGCGTACCGCCCAGCCGGCCCGCTGCGCCAGGCTCGCGACCAGATAGCCATCACCGGCATTGTTGCCGGCCCCGGCCAGCACGGTGATTTCCCCGGCCTGCGGCCAGCGCCGCTGCAGCGCACGCCAGATTACCCGGGCGGCACGCTGCATGAGTTCGTAGCCCGGCGTGCCGGCAGCGATCAGGCGCGCGTCCAGCTCACGCACCTGGGCGGCGGAGTACAAAGGCAGCGGTAATTGGTCTGCAGCGAGCGACATGGTTCGGCGATTCCAGCGAGGTCTGGCAGAATTATACCCACCTCGCCTCCGGTTTCCCCTCTGACATGTCCGCCACCCTCCCCGATCTCGCGCACCTGGCGCAGTCCATCAAGGACTGGGGCCGCGAGCTGGGCTTCCAGCAGGTCGGCATTGCCGACGTGCAGCTGGGCGAGCACGAGCAGCACCTGCAGCGCTGGCTGGATGCCGGCTACCAAGGCGAGATGGACTACATGGCCGCCCACGGCAGCAAGCGCGCCCACCCGGATGAGCTGGTGCCCGGCACCCTGCGCGTGGTGTCGCTGCGCATGGACTACCTGCCCGGCGACACGCGCATGAGCGAATGCCTGGCCCAGCCGGAAAAAGCCTACGTGTCGCGCTATGCCTTGGGCCGCGACTACCACAAGCTGATCCGCAAGCGCCTGCAGCAACTGGCGGAGCGCATCCAGCAGGCCATCGGCCCGTTCGGCTACCGCGCCTTCGTCGACAGCGCGCCGGTGCTGGAGAAAGCCATTGCCGAACAGGCCGGCCTCGGCTGGATCGGCAAGAACACCCTGGTGCTCAACCGCAAGGCCGGCAGCTGGTTCTTCCTCGGCGAGCTGTTCGTCGACCTGCCGCTGCCGGTCGACGCCGCCCACGGCACGGAGCATTGCGGGCGCTGCACCGCCTGCCTGGACATCTGTCCGACCAACGCCTTCGTCGGCCCCTATGTGCTGGATGCGCGGCGCTGCATTTCCTACCTGACCATCGAGTACAAGGGCAGTATTCCGCTGGAACTGCGCCCGCTGATCGGCAACCGCGTGTTCGGCTGCGACGACTGCCAGCTGGTCTGCCCGTGGAACCGCTTCGCCCGTCCGACCGACCAGAACGACTTCCAGCCGCGTCACGGCCTGGACAACGTGGCACTGAGTTCGCTGTTCCTGTGGGACGAGGACGAATTCCTCAGTCGTACCGAAGGCTCGCCCCTGCGCCGCGCCGGCTACGAACGCTGGCTGCGCAACCTGGCCGTGGGCCTGGGCAACGCGCCGTCGAGCATTCCGGTGCTGGAGGCCCTGCAGGCGCGCCGCGACTACCCCTCGGAGCTGGTCCGCGAGCACGTCAGCTGGGCCCTGCAGCGCCACGGCCAGGCATGAAAAAGCCCGCACTGGGCGGGCTTTCTTGAATGCGTCAGACCTTGAGGAAATGCGCGCGGTAGTAACGCAGCTCGGCGATCGACTCACGGATGTCATCCAGCGCCTGGTGCGTGCCCTGCTTCTGGAAACCCTCCTTGACCTGCGGCGCCCACAGACCCGCGAGGATCTTCAGGGTCGATACGTCCAGGTAGCGGTAGTGGAAGTAGGCTTCCAGGTTCTGCATGTACTTGTAGAGAAAGCGGCGGTCCTGGCCGATGCTGTTGCCGCAGATCGGCGACTTGCCCTTGGGCACCCACTGCTCGAGGAAGGCAATGGTCTGCGCCTCCGCTTCGGCGGGGCCGATGGTGCTCTCGCGCACGCGCTGGGTCAGGCCGCTCTCGCCGTGGGTACGGGTATTCCACTCGTCCATGCCGGCCAGCAACGCATCACTCTGGTGCACGGCGATTACCGGGCCTTCGGCGAGGATGTTGAGGTCGCTGTCGGTGACGATGGTCGCCATCTCAATGATGACGTCCCGCTCCGGTTCCAGACCGGTCATTTCCAGGTCGATCCAGATCAGGTTATTGGGGTTCTGCGGCATGAAAAGCTCTCCTCGATAATGCGCGACAGTTTAGCAGCGGTCAGCGGCGCCAGATCAGCAAACGCGAATCGCGCCAGTCGTCCAGCTCGATCACTTCATCGGCGGGCACGTCGGGAATGGCGAAGGTGTTGCTGATCAGCAGGCTGCCTGGGCGCATCTGCGTCTGTACCTTCTGCCACAACCGTCCCATCGGGGCGGGCGAGAGAAAGCAGTAGGCCACGTCGTACGGCGCCAGGTCTTCGTGCCACAGACTGCGGTAGCGCACCTGGCAATTGCGCCGCGGCAGGCAGCGCAACCAGGCGCAGAGGAACACCAGCGGCGCGGTTTCCACGCCGACCAGGCGCGCCTGCGGGTAGTCACGCGCCAGCTGCACCAGCGTGCCGCCGAGGCCGCAACCAAGGTCGATGAAGCGGAAGTCGGCTGGCCAGTCGACCAGGCGCTCACTGAGACGCCGACGGGTGCGCGCGCCGCTGAGGTACAGCGGCACCTGCTCGCGAAAGCTGTTCCAGTTGATCAACAGCAGCAGCAGGAAGGCGCCGAGAAACCAGGCGGACGGCAACTCGCGCGCCTGCAATGCCAGCAGCGCTGGCACGAAGGCGAAGTTGAGCGGCAGCCACCAGCGGCGCAGCCCCAGCCATTGGCCAAGGCCGGCGGCGCACACCCCCTGCAACAGTGCGGCCTGCCACAGCGGCACACGCCAGTTGCCGAGCTGCAGCAAGGCGATCAGCAGCAATGCCACGGCAACCAGCGCCAGCACCTGGGCCAGCAAGGCGCGCACAGCCGGGTAGCGCACACGCAGAAAATCGGACATGAAAAGGAATCCACCAGCCATCGAGCGCGCCCAGTTGTACCAGCCGGGACGGGCGGCAGCCAGCGCGTGCTAAACTCGCGGCCGTTTTCTCACCCCGGAAAGGTCATGGCCAAACGCCAACTCACCCGTCGCCAGAACTGGCGCATCGACAAGGTTCAGGAAGAGCGTGCCGCCCGCGCCGCCAAGCGCGAATCGCGCATGCTCGAAGAACTCGAGGGTGGCGACCTGGGGCCGGAGCAGACTGGCCTGGTCATCGCCCACTTCGGCGTACAGGTCGAGGTCGAGGCGCTGGAAGGTGAACTCGCCGGCCAGGTGCAGCGCTGCCACCTGCGCGCCAACCTGCCGACACTGGTTACCGGTGATCGCGTGGTCTGGCGTGCCGGCAACCAGGGCAATGGCGTAATCGTCGCCCAGCTGCCGCGCACTTCCGAGCTATGCCGTCCGGACATGCGTGGCCAGCTCAAGCCGGTCGCGGGCAACGTCGACCTGATCGTCATCGTCTTCGCCCCGCTGCCGCACGCGCACGCCAACCTGATCGACCGCTACCTGATCGCTGCCGAGCACGCCGGCATCCAGCCGCAGTTGCTGCTGAACAAGGCCGACCTGGTCGACGAGGACAACGCCGAACACCTCAACGGCCTGCTCACCACCTACCGCCAGCTGGGTTACCCGCTGCTGGAAGTGTCCGCCCACGAAGGCGACGGCATGGACAAGCTGCAGGCGCGCCTGGACGGTCACGTCAGCGTGTTCGTCGGCCAGTCGGGTGTCGGCAAGTCATCGCTGGTCAACAGCCTGCTGCCGGGCGTGGACACCCGCGTCGGCCCACTGTCGGAGCTGACCGGCAAGGGCACGCACACCACCACCACCGCGCGGCTGTTCCACTTCCCCGGCGGTGGCGAATTGATCGACTCCCCCGGCATCCGCGAGTTCGGCCTCGGCCACGTCAGCCGCGATGACGTCGAAGCCGGCTTCATCGAGTTCCGCGACCTGCTTGGCACCTGCCGCTTCCGCGACTGCAAGCACGACCGCGAACCGGGCTGCGCGCTACTCAAGGCGCTGGAGGACGGTCGCATTCAGCCGCAACGGATGGCCAGCTACCGACACATCATTGCCAGCCTGCCGGAAGCGGAATACTGAAAGCAGAGCGCTGAAAACGACAAGGCCGCGATCATCGCGGCCTTGTTCATTATGGGCTCGAGCGCCCTACTCCTTCGGCTCGTCGAACTGCAGCGCCCCCTGCTCGAAGATGTTCAGCTTCTGGCGCAGGTCGCGCGGTTGCAGCGGCGCATCCGCTGCAGGTGCCTCGCCCGGCGCGGTCGCACCGTCCTCGGCGGGCGGCGCCTCACTTCCGGCGCCATCGCCACTCTGCCCACCCTCGATATCGCGCTGGGCCTTCTTGGTCAGGACGATGATGTCGATGCGGCGGTTGACCGGATTGAGCGGATCCTCGCGATCGAACAGTGCCGAGGAGGCATAGCCAACCACGCGCGCCACGCTGTCATCCGGGTAACCGCCGGCGACCAGCGCACGCCGCGCGGCGTTGGCCCGATTGGCCGAGAGTTCCCAGTTGCCAAAGTCACCGGTACCGGCGAACGGCTTGGCGTCGGTGTGGCCGCTGACGCTGATCTTGTTCGGCACGGTCATGATGGTTTCCGCGAGGATCAGCAGGATGTCTTCGAAATACGGCTGTAGGCGCGCGCTGCCGAGGTCGAACATCGGCCGGTTCTCGGCATCCATGATCTGGATTCGCAGGCCGTCCTGGGTGATCTCGAAGAGGATCTGGTCCTTGAATTTCTGCAGCTGCGGGTTCTCGTCGACCTTGGTCTGCAGCTCCTGCAGCAACAGTTCCAGACGCTCCTTCTCGACCTGCTCGGCAAGCTTTTCCGCCTGCTCGGCGTCGGCGGCCTGCATGTCGTTCACCGAGTCGACCGATGACTCGGGGGCGTCCGGTGAATCCTTGATATCCGGGTTGAGCGTACGGTCCGGCGCCGGGGTCGGCGTACCGCCCAAGTCGATGACATAGGGGCTGGCACTTTCGGTGAAACCGATGGGATCCTGGAAGTAACCGGCAATGGCTTTCTTCTGCTCCGGGGTGGCCGAGGACATCAGCCACATCACCAGGAAGAACGCCATCATCGCCGTGGCAAAGTCGGCGAAGGCGATCTTCCAGGCGCCACCGTGGTGGCCGCCAGCGATCTTCTTGACGCGCTTTACGATAATCGGCTGGTTGTTTTCCATGGGCCTTAGCTACCGCGCATGGCCTGTTCGAGTTCGCTGAAGCTCGGTCGGTGCGCGGGGAACAGCACTTTGCGCCCGAACTCCACGGCCAGAGTTGGCGGCATGCCCGAGGCGGAGGCCACCAGGGTCGCCTTGATCGCTTCGTAGAGGTTCAATTCTTCCTTGGCATCGTGCCCCAGCGCATCGGCCAGCGGACCGAAGAAGCCGTAGGACGCCAGAATGCCGAGGAACGTACCGACAAGAGCGGTACCCACTTTCTCGCCGATCTGCGCGTTGTCCGCGGACGCCAGGATCGACATGGTGATCACGATACCCAGCACCGCCGCCACGATACCCATGGCCGGCATGCCGTCCGCGACCTTGGCCACAGCGTGGGAGGGGTGCTCCAGTTCTTCTTTGATGCCATTGAGTTCCATGTCGAACAGGCCCTCCAGCTCGTGCGGAGCCATGTTGCCGGACGACATGATGCGCAGGTAGTCGCAGATGAACGCCGTCATGGCCGGATCCTTGAGCACCGACGGGTACTTGCTGAAGATCGGACTGGCAGCGGGGTCCTCGACATCGGCCTCGATGGCCATCATGCCCTCGCGCCGGCTCTTGTTGAGGATCTCATAGAGCAGCTTCAGCACTTCCAGGTAGAAGCCGTGGGTGAAACGCGAGCTGAACATCTTCAGCGACTTCTTGAAGACAGTCATGAAGGTGCTGCCCGGGTTCGCCTGGAGGAACGCACCCAGTGCGGCACCGCCGATGATCATCACCTCGAAGGGGTGGATCAACGCCATGAACTTGCCGCCCGACAGAATGAAACCGCCGAGCACACTGCCGAATACGACCAAAATGCCGAGAATTTTTGCCATGAAGAAATGAACTTAAGAAGGTGAGTCGGAGGGGCTCGTTGAAAACAACCCTTCTATTTATCGGAACTATTGCGCCAGACTATAGCCAGTAAAGGCGAAAAGCCAGTTTGGCTCAAGCAGCATGAACTCTCCGAAGACCGCACCGCAGACACTCGAGGCCTGGCTCAAGCAGCTGGATGGGGTCCGTTTGCCCGTTGCCGCCAGCCAGCAGGAACTGGTACGTCGCAACCTGGTCGACAGCCGCCGCTCGCTGCGCGACATCTCGGACGTGGTGCAGAACAGCCCGGCTATCGCCCTCACTCTGATGCGCGCAGCCAATCGCAGCAGCAGCGGCTTCAGCGAACCCGCCGAAAGCCTGGAGATGGCGCTCAACCGCCTCGGCCTGAAGCGCGCCGAAGCGATCGTCATGCAGATGCCTGCCCTCGCCGACGACGACATGCCGCCAGCCCTGGCCCAGCTGCAGCTGATCAGCCTGCACGCCGCCCAGCAGGCCAGCGGTCTGTTCGCCGCGCGCCTGGCGCGCCTGTGGCAGGAGATTCACTGGAGCAGCCTGCTGTTTCTCGCCCCGCTCTGGCCGCTGGTCTACGCCCGCCCGGAACTGCTCGGCATCTGGGAGCAACGCGTGCTGGCCAAGGGCGAGCCGGCCGCACGGGTCGAGCGCGAACTGCTCGGCGTATCGCTGATCCAGCTGGGCCTGGCCCTGGCCCAGCACTGGCGCCTGCCGGAGTGGATCGCGCAGGGCTATTGCCTGCTCGCCGAGGACCGCCGCCTGCTGGTCAAGGCCCTGCACATCGCCCATGACAATGAGCACCCGCTGCACCAGCAGCAGATGCTCGACGACGACCCGCACCTGCGCCGCTGGCTGACCCACCCGGGCAACAGCATCCTGCTGGCCAACGGCCTGGCCGTGTCCGCGCACCACAACTGGAGCTGCCCGCACACCCTGCGCTGGCAGCGCCTGACCGGTCTGTACCTGCAGGTGCCGCTGGGCGAAGTGCAGCAACTGATCCACCAGCAGGCCGCACAGAGCGCCCGCCAGCACGCCGCCCCCAGCCTCTGGCACCCGGCCATTGCCCTGTTGTGGCCATGGGATGCTTGCCGCCTGCGCCTGCCGCCCGCCACCGTGGAAGCCAAGGCCGAGCCGAATGAATGGAAGGAACAGTGCTCGCGCCTGCTGGCACCGACCACGCCGTTCGCCAACGTCATCCAGCTCACCGACTGCGCCCGCACGGCCCTGGTCGCCAGCGGCATGCCGCGCGTCCTGCTGCTACTCGCCGACCGCAATCACACCCGCCTCATCGCGCAGCAGGCCGCCGGCCTCCCGGATGGTGCCGCCCAGCTGCGCCTCGACCCGACCCACAGCCAGGTACTGCGCAAGCTCCTCGCCCAGCCTGGCCAGCTGCGCATGACCCCTGCCAACATCGCGCAATTCTCTCCCCTGCTGCCCGGCCAGTTGAAGACCCTGTTCCCCAGCGAGCACCTGCTGCTGCGCTCGCTGGCCAGCAACGAGCGCGTGGTCATGCTGCTGGTCGCCGACCAGAACGGTGCGCCGATCAGCGATCAGCAGCTGCAGGTATTCGGTAAAACCGTGCAATGCATCGAGCGCGGCCTGGCCACCTTCGCCCGTCGTGGTGGATAGGCTTTCCGCTACAATCCGCTCCCCCATTCCCGTCTTCGGAGACCCCGCATGTCCGCCTTCTCCGCCCTGCCGCTGGTGATCGAGCCGCACGACCTGGCCGCCCGCCTGACGACGCCCGAGCTGATCCTGGTCGACCTGAGTCCTGCCGCGCGTTATGCCGAGGGCCATATTCCCGGTGCACGCTGGATCGACAGCAAGCGCACCCAGTTCGGCCAGCCACCGGCTCCGGGCCTGGCGCCGGAACAGGCGCAACTGGAAAACCTGTTCGGCGAACTCGGCCATGGTCCCGACGCGGTGTACGTGGTCTATGACGACGAAGGCGGCGGCTGGGCCGGGCGCTTCATCTGGCTGCTGGACGTGATCGGCCATCACCGCTATCACTTTCTCAATGGCGGCCTGCGGGCCTGGCTCGGCGACGGCCTGGCGCTGTCGCACGACGTACCGCCAGCGGCCAGTGCCCCCGTCAGCCTGACGCTGAGCGACGCACCCACCGCCACTCGCGAATACCTGCAGAGCCGCCTCGGCGCCGCGGACCTGGCCATCTGGGATGCTCGCGCACCGGCCGAATACAGCGGTGAGAAAGTGCTGTCGGCCAAGGGCGGGCACATCCCCGGCGCAGTGAACTTCGAATGGACCGCCGGCATGGACCCTCAACGCAGCCTGCGCATTCGCGCCGACATGGCCGACGTGCTCGCCCAGCTGGGCATCACGCCGGACAAGGAGGTCATCACCCATTGTCAGACGCACCGCCGCTCCGGCTTCACCTACCTCGCCGCCAAGGCGCTGGGTTATCCGCGGGTCAAGGCCTACGCCGGCTCATGGTCGGAATGGGGCAACCTTGCGGATACGCCGGTCGAGCACTGAGCGACTCTGTATCGGCGACGCCTGCAAAAATCGCCTCGGCAGGCGCCGCCTCAGCCCGTAAACTGCGCGCCACTCTGCTCTTTTCGCCTGACTCCGCCGCTGCCGGCGGAGCCGAGAAACAGGTCCGAACCTGCAAGGAATTTTCATGAAACAGCGTCTCTTCATCCTCAGCCAGTACCTGCTGCCACACCACCTGCTGTCGCGCCTGATCGGCTTTGCCGCCGAATGCCGCGCCAGCTGGCTCAAGGACCGCCTGATCGGCTGGTTCGCCAAGCAGTACCAGGTCGACATGAGCGAAGCCCAGGTCGAAGACCTGACCGCCTACGAGCACTTCAACGCCTTCTTCACCCGCGCCCTCAAAGACGGTGCACGCCCGCTCGACGACGCCCCGGGCGCGATCCTCTGCCCGGCCGACGGCGCCGTCAGCCAGCTCGGCCCGATCGAACAGGGTCGTGTGTTCCAGGCCAAGGGTCACAGCTACAGCGTGCTCGAACTGCTCGGCGGCGATGCCGAGCGCGCTGCGCCATTCATGGGCGGCGACTTCGCCACCATTTACCTCTCGCCTAAGGACTACCACCGCGTGCACATGCCGCTCGGTGGCACCCTGAAGGAAATGGTCTACGTTCCCGGCCGCCTGTTCTCGGTCAACCAGACCACCGCGGAAAACGTCCCCGAACTGTTCGCCCGTAACGAGCGCGTGGTCTGCCTGTTCGATACCGAACGCGGGCCGATGGCCGTGGTATTGGTCGGCGCAATGATCGTCGCCAGCATCGAAACCGTCTGGGCCGGCCTGATCACCCCGCCGAAGCGCGAGCTGAAGACCACCCGCTACGATGAAGCTGCACGCGCCGCCATCGAGCTGGACAAAGGTGGCGAACTGGGTCGCTTCAAACTGGGCTCGACCGCCATCGTGCTGTTCGGCCCTCAGCAGGTGCAATGGGCCGAAGGCCTGGTTGCCGGCAGCCCGGTACGCATGGGCCAGGCCCTGGCCCAGCCGCGCAACGCCTGAGGCATGCCCGCACCGCACACACCACCGGCGTCGCCCTGGGCGCGCCTGCGCAGCCTGCTCGGCTGGGGCAAGGATGCCACCAGCCACCTGGAAAAATACCTGGCCACCCTGGGCGCACTGATCGGCATCGGTCTGATCTACGCCGTCACCCACTGGCTGCTGCCGAGCGAGGCCGCGCTGTGGGTCGTCGCCTCGATGGGCGCCAGCGCTGTGCTGCTGTTCGTCGTACCGCACGGCGCCCTATCGCAACCCTGGGCAGTGATCGGCGGCCACGGTCTCTCCGCGGCAGTCGGCGTGGCGTGCCAGATGCTCCTGCCCGACTCGCCGTTCACCCCGGCACTGGCCGTGGCGTTGGCGATCTTGGTGATGCAGTACGCCCGCTGCATCCATCCGCCGGGCGGTGCCACTGCCCTCAGCGCCGTGATTGGCGGCCAGGCCGTTCACGACCTCGGCTTCGCCTTCGTGCTCAGCCCGGTGCTGCTCAACGCGGCAGTGATGCTGCTGGTTGCCGTGCTGTTCAACTGCCTGTTCCCCTGGCGCCGTTATCCCGCAGCGCTGGCCCGGCAACCCGCACCGATCAGTAATCCGGGCGGGTTGAGCCCGGAAGATTTCTACCATGCGCTGCGCCAGGTGGACTCCTACATCGACATCCGTTTCGATGACCTGCTGGAAATCGTCCAGCTGGCGCAGCAGCACGCCCAGGCCCAGCGCCTGGAGGCGGCCGACATCGTTCTTGGCGCCTGCTACAGCAATGGCCAGCCGGGCAATGCCTGGGCCGTACGCCAGGTGATCGACGCCGGCAAACCGGGGCGCGGCATGCGCGACCAGGTGATCTACAAGGTGCTGGCCGGCGCAGGCCAGGGCAATACCGGCGTGTGCCGCCGTCAGGACATGGCCGCCTGGGCATCCAGCGCGGTGCTGCGGGTTGACGACGGCTGGGTGCGCGTCAGCCCCGGCGAGTCGGTGGCCGGCTTGCCCACGAATACCTGAGGGAACGGCGACATCCGTGTCACGGTCTCAATCAATAGTCTGGCCCTGTGCCAGAACCCTGGCTGCAGCTCTGGCGCGATACTGCTAGAGTTCGGAAAACCGTCAGCCGACGAGCCTTTCTGGAATAAGCGCCAGAGCCAACGGACAACGATTTGGTATGGATAAACAAAGCCCTCACCTGCATTTGCGCGTTCCCGTTCCCGACAAGCAGGGGCTGTCTTTTTGCGATGCGAGTCCGCGCGACCTGAAACGCTGGATTGCCGGTTTGCCCAAGGCCAATATCGGTGAAACTGCACGCCAGCTCTACCAGAGCCTGGTCGAACTCAACCAGCTGAAAACCCCGACGGAAAACCGTCTGCAACTGCTCGAACTGCTGCGCCCCGAGGTGTACTTCGTCTGTCGCCACCTGGAGCGGCACTTCCTCAATCAGTCGATCGTTCTCGATGAACGCCCGCGCAAGGTCGCCAACCTCTGCCAGGCCCTGCAGAACCACCTGGCCATCGGCTACAAGTTGATCGTCGCCCGCGAAGTGCCTCGCTTCGGCAAGGACCGCGCCCAGGTGCTGACCATCGCCCTGCAGCGCGCCAGCCATGCGCTTTACGGCCCGCTGATACGCGCCAGCCAGCTCTATTGCCCGGTGCCGGAAGGCCTGTGGCTGGAGCTGCACCAGCTCAACCGCATTGCTCGCCAGTTCAGCCTGCAACGCACTCAAGTGGTCGACAGCCAGTCCAGCTGCAAGAGCCTGAGCCAGGAGCAGACCTACCTCGCCGCGCTGCTACTCGGTTGCGCCCGCTGCAACCAGATGCGCCAGAGCGGCATCGCCCGGCTCGCCGAGGCCCTGGAAGGCTGGAGCGCGATGGCCAGCCTGCAACCTGCCGACCAGCCGCAGAGCCTGTTCGTGGTCGCCCCCCAGCAGGACGGTCCGCCTCGCTACAAGTCGCTGTACAAGGACAGCGACCTGCACAACCTGATAGGCCTCGATCCGCATGTGCTGGTCGACGCGATCAAGGAGCACCTGCTGCTGCCAGCGGAGTCGCGCGATCCTCAGCGCCTCACGGTCCCCGACGGCATGAGCCTGGATCTGCTGCAGCACCTGAGCTCGGCCTGGGGCGACATCTCCGAGCGCACCTTCCAGCGCAGCGTCGGCCGCGGCAGCCTGACCCTGTGCATCGGCATGAGCGCCGTGCACTTCTTCCTCGCCGGGCAGAAGAACTTCAACGACGTGCTCAAACGCCCGGAAGAAACCAAGGCCGCCGTGTTCAAACCGATCAACAAGGATGAGCCGGACATCTGGTCCGGCGCCTTCGATGCCCAGGCCGTGAACAACTGGGAAAACGGCCTGCCGTTCGAGGAAATCCAGTTCCGCCGGCCCAATGCCAACGCCGAGGAAGACCTCGCCAACAAGGCCGAGACCTACCCGCTGTACGAGCTGCCGATCATCAACCACAGCCCCGGCGGTTATTGCTTGAGCTGGCAGAAAGACGTGCCGACGCAAATGCAGGCCGGCGAACTGCTGGGTATCCAGGACGCCCCGAACCAGGCCTGGAGTGTGGCGGTGGTGCGCTGGATTCGCCAGGTCCGCGGCGGCGGCACGCAGATGGGCATCGAGCTGATCGCCCCGCAGGCGCAGCCCTGTGGCCTGCAACTGGTGCGCAAGAGCGAGCAGAACAGCCACTACCTGCGCGCTTTGCTGCTGCCGGCAATCAGCGCGATCTCCCGCCCGGCCACCCTGCTCACTCCGCGCCTGCCGTTCCAGGAAAGCAACAAGGTCAGCATCAACCTCAATGGCCAGGAACTGCGTGCGATCCTCAGCCGCCGGCAGACCAGCACCGGCAGTTTCAGCCAGTTTGAGTACCGCAAACTGGACGATGAAACCCCGACGTCCGGGACCTCCGTCACAGCCCCGAGCAGCCCTGCCAAGGGCGGCGAGGAAGACTTTGACTCACTCTGGAAGTCGCTGTAGATTGCCAAGACCCTACCTTTTGTCGCCTTTTTGCGCCCGTTCTTCGGCGCCGCACAGATAAGCCATGGCCATCGAGAAAAAAACTATACGTCTGCTGATTCTTGAGGATTCGCAGAACGAGGCCGAGCGCCTGGTTAGCCTGTTCCGCAATGCCGGCCGCGCCACGCGCGTACATCGCATCACCTCGAGCGACAACCTGGCCGAAGCCCTGCAGCAGAGCTGGGACCTGCTGATCACCGCACCGAGCAGCGAGAACCTCGACCCCAACGAAGCGATCACCGCCATCCGCCGCCAGGCCAAGGACATTCCGGTGATCCAGCTGATCGACGGCAACGACTCCGACGCCGTGACCGAGGCCCTCAGCCTCGGCGCCCAGGACGCCCTGCCGCAAGGCGAAGACGAACGCCTGATTCTGGTCGCCAACCGTGAGCTGGCCAACCTCGAAGAACGCCGTGCGCGCCGCTCCGCCGAAGTCGCCCTGCGCGAAGCCGAGAAGCGCTGCCAGTTGCTGCTCGACAGCTCGGTGGATGCCATCACCTACGTTCACGACGGCATGCACATCTACGCCAACCGCGCGTACCTGCAGCTGTTCGATTACGAGGATGCCGACGAACTCGAAGGCATGCCGATGATCGACCTGATCGCCAGCGAGAACCAGGCGGCGTTCAAGGACTTCCTGAAGAACTACTCGGCCGACGGCACCGCCGAACTGGCCTGCACCGGGGTCAAGGCCGACGGCCAGCGCTTCCAGGCGCGCATGGGCTTCTCGCCCGCCACCTACGACAGCGAACCCTGCATCCAGGTGGTGATCCGCGCCGAAAACGACAACGCCGAACTGGAAGAAAAGCTGCGCGAAATCAGCAGCCAGGACCTGGTCACCGGCCTGTTCAACCGCACCCACTTCCTTGAGCTGATGGATGGCGCCGCACAGCGCGCGGTGACCGCCGGCGAAGTCGCCAGCCTGGCCTATATCCGCGTCGATCGTTACGCCACGCTGCTGGCCGAAGTCGGCCTGGCCGGCATCGATATGCTGCTCACCGATATCGCCCATCTGTTGCGCGCGCATTTCCCGGGCAATGCCCAACTCGCCCGCTTCGGTGACGACGTGTTCGCCGTGTTGCAGCCGGGCATCGCTCCCGAGCAGTCCACCGAGCAACTGACCAGCCTGCTGGCCAAGGTCGAAGGCCATCTGTTCGACGTCAGCGGCCGCACCGTACAGACCACCCTGTCGATCGGCGTCGCCGGCCTCAGCGAGAAGACCGCCAAGGCCCAGGAAGTGGTCGACCGCGCGCACCGCTGTGCCGACGAACTCGGCGATGGCAACGCGATCAAGCTGTACAACCCGGCCGACGAACTGGCCGCCGCCGCCAGCCGCGGCAGCCTGGTGGCGATGGTCCAGCAGGCACTGGAGAACAACAGCTTCCGCCTGCTTTTCCAGCCGATCATCAGCCTGCGCGGCGACAGCGAGGAGCACTACGAAGTGCTCCTGCGCCTGCTCAGCCCGCAGGGCGATGAGGTCCCGCCGACCGATTTCCTCAATGCCGCGCGCGATGCCGGGTTGGCCGAGAAGATCGACCGCTGGGTGATCCTCAACTCGATCAAGCTGCTCGCCGATCACCGCAGCAAGGGCCACGCCACCCGCCTGTTTGTGCACATGTCCGCCAGCAGTCTGCAGGACCAAACCCTGCTACCGTGGCTCAGTGTCGCCCTCAAGGCTGCGCGCCTGCCATCCGATGCGCTGGTATTCCAGATCAGCGAGCCGGACGCCATCGCCTACCTCAAACAGGCCAAGGCACTGACCCAGGGCCTGGCCGAGCTGCACTGCAAGGTCGCCCTGAGCCAGTTCGGCTGCGCGCTGAACCCGTTCAACACGCTGAAGTACCTGAGCGTGGACTTCGTCAAGGTCGATGGCTCGTTCTCCCAGGACCTGACCTCGGCGGAAAATCAGGAGGCGCTGAAGACCCTCCTGGCCAGCCTGCATGCCCAGGCCAAGCTGACCATCGTGCCGTTCGTGGAGAGCGCCAGCGTGCTGGCAACGCTGTGGCAGGCCGGGGTCAACTACATCCAGGGCCATTACCTGCAGGGCCCGAGCCAGTCGATGAACTACGACTTTTCCTCCGGCGACGAGTGATCGCGCCACCCGCCCATAAAAAAACCGCCCTTCGGCGGTTTTTTTATGACGGCGAAACTGTCACTCACTACCGTCGCGGTCACGGAAACCCAGCAGGTAGAGGATACCGTCCAGCCCCAGGGTGGAGATCGCCTGCTTGGCCGACTGCTTGACCAGCGGCTTGGCGCGGAACGCCACGCCCAGACCAGCCAGACCGAGCATCGGCAGGTCGTTGGCGCCATCACCGACGGCGATGGTCTGCTCCAGGCGCAGGCCTTCCTTGTCCGCCAGCTCGCGCAGCAGATCGGCCTTGCGCTGGGCGTCGACAATAGGCTCGACGGCCACGCCAGTGACCTTGCCATCGACGATCTGCAGCTCGTTGGCGAACACATAGTCGATACCGAGCTTGGCCTGCAGCTGCTTGGCGAAATAGCTGAAGCCACCGGAGAGAATCGCCGTTTTGTAGCCCAGGCGCTTGAGCTCGGCGAACAGCACTTCGGCGCCTTCGGTCAGGCGCAGCGAGGCGCCGATATCGGCCAGCACGGTTTCCGGCAGCCCCTGCAGCAGCGCCATGCGCTCCTTGAAGCTGGCACGGAAATCCAGCTCGCCACGCATCGCTCGTTCGGTGATCTCGGAAACCTTGTCACCCACGCCGTAAGCCTTGGCCAGCTCGTCGATGACCTCGGCCTCGATCAGCGTCGAGTCCATGTCGAACACCGCCAGACGGCGGTTGCGGCGGAACAGCGAGTCACGCTGGAAGGCGATGTCGACGTTCAGCTCCTGGGCCACGCTGAGGAATTCGGCACGCAGCGCCACCGCATCGGCCGGCTCGCCACGCACGGAGAACTCGATGCAGCCCTTGCCTTGGTCGGCAGGGGTGTCCAACGGCATGCGCCCGGACAAGCGATCGATGTGGTCGATGTTGAGGCCGTATTTGGCGGTAATCGAGCTGACCCGCTGCAGCTGCTCGGCGGTGACCTTGCGCGTCAGCAGGGTGACGATGTAGCGCGGCTTGCCCTGACCGCCGACCCACTGCTGGTAGTCCGACTCGGAGACCGGGGTGAAGCGCACCTGCTGATCGAGTTTGTAGGCGGTGAACAGCACGTCCTTGAGCACCGAAGAGGCCTGCTCGGTATCCGGGATTTCCACCAGGATGCCGAACGACAGGGTGTCGTGGATCACCGCCTGGCCGATGTCGAGGATGTTCACGCCGCCCTGGGCGAGGACCCCGGTGACGGCTGCGGTCAGCCCCGGGCGATCTTCCCCGGTGATGTTGATCAGGACGATTTCGCGCAAGGCGGCAACTCCCAGGCTCGCAATTGGATCGACGAGGCGCGGCGGCCCCATGAAAAGGCGCACATTCTAACCAGTTTCACCGATGACAGGGCACGTGCGCCGCTTTGCCCTCCGGGGGGTGGTGGTTATACTGCGCGACAATTCCATTTCAAGAAGAGCCGCGCTCTGTGAACCGGCCCGCTCAGGTCAAACCCGACAATTTCTTCCTCCTGCTGTTTCACGCCCTGCGTCAACGGCGCGTACCGCTGGCCTTGCGTATCGCCAGCCACAGCCTGCTGCTGGTCGCCCTGGCGCTGGTGATCTACGCCTGGGTGATGGGCATGCAGTTCAAGCAGGCCATGCAGCAACAGGCCGACGCCGTGGGCCGCAGCCTGATCGTGCAGACCGCCACCTCGGCCACCGAGCTGCTGGTGTCCAACGACATCCTCAGCCTCAACGTCCTGCTCAGCAACCTGGTGAAGAACCCGCTGGTGGCCCACGCGGCGATCTACAGCGTGGACAACCGCATCCTCGCCGAAGCCGGCTCGCGCCCCAGCCAGAGCCTGCTCGGCGAGACCGAAGGCCTGTATTCCACGCCGATCACCTTCCAGGAAGTGATGGCCGGGCAATTGCGCATCAGCCTGGACATGGAACAGTTCCAGCAGCCGATGACCATCAGCCTGCAGAGCATGGGCCTGCTCAGCCTGATTCTGCTGGCGCTGACCCTGTCCCTCAGCCTGCGCCTGGGCCGGCACATCTCCACACCCCTGCTGCAGCTGCGCGTGTGGCTGCGCGACCCCGATGATCCCGCACCTGGCGCCGGCCGCCAGGACGAAATCGGTGACCTCGCCCGTCAGTTGCAGGCACGCCTGGTGCCGGAAAAGCCGCAACCCGAAGCGCTGCCGGAAGACCCGTACGCCGAAATGGACCTCGACCCGGACTACGCCGACGACGAGCAGGAGTTCGACGTACCGAACCTGCACGAGACGCCGTTCGACGACGATCAGGACGCGCCTTGGGACAGTAAATCCAGCGTCCGCGAGGTGGATGACGACCCGTTCGTCGACCTGCGCGACGACAGTGAAGCGCCGATCTACGAACCCGCCACAGCGGTCACCGAGGCGCCGCCCCGCGAGCCCGGCTACAGCGCCGTACTGGCGATCCAGCTCGGCGCCCAGGAACAGCTGCGCCGTCTGCCACGCAGCCGCCTGCTCGACCTGCTGCAGCGCTACCGCGATCACCTGGAGCAGGCCGCCGCGCTGTACCAGGGCAAGCTCTACACCCTCAACGACGGCAGCAGCCTGATGCTGTTCGGCAGCGCGCAGAGTGGTGAGGACTACCTGACCCACGCCCTGTGCTGCGGCGAGCTGATGCGTGCCCTCGGCCATGCCCTGCAGATCGAAGTCGCCGACAGCGGCATCACCCTTCAGCTGCAACTGGGTCTGACCTGCAGCGACGAACTCAACGCACCGAGCCAGGCCGATCTGTTGCTCAGCGATGCCGCCCAGGACGCCCTGGCGCTGTCGCAGCACAGTCGCAACCTGTTGCTAGTACAGCGCGCCATTGCCGACGACCCGCTGGTGCGCCAGCGCGCGCGCATCCGCCCGATCGCCAGCCCGGAAGGCGCCAGCTGCGTCGAGCGCCTGCTCGAGCCCTACCCGTCGCTGCTGGAACGCCAGCTGGCGCGCATGCACGAAAACGCCGCCCAGCCGTGACCACCCTGATCAGCCACCCGCTGCCGCTGCTGGCAGTGGGCCTGGCCCTCGGCCCGCGGACCATCCCGCCGCGCCTACTGCTCGCCGGCCTGCTCTTCACCCTGTTGCCCGATGCCGACGTGCTGGCATTCAAACTCGGCATCGCCTACGCCGACGCCTTCGGGCATCGCGGCTTCAGTCATTCACTGTTGTTCGCCGGAGTGTGCGGCACGCTCGGTGCGTTGGCTTGCCGCCTGCTCGGCTGCGGCCCGCTCAAAGCCTTCTGCTGGATCAGCCTGGCGACCGCGTCACACAGCCTGTTGGATGCCGCCACCGACGGCGGCCTGGGCGTGGCCTGGCTGTGGCCCTGGAACGAGCAGCGCTTCTTCCTGCCGTGGCGACCGATCGAAGTCTCGCCGTTCCTGCACGGTTTCTTCAGTCAGCGCGGGCTCGACGTGCTCGCCTCGGAAGCGCGCTGGGTCTGGCTGCCCTGCCTGGTCGTGGCGCTGGGCGGCAGCGCCCTACGCCTGCTGGCGCTAGGCCTGTGGCGACGTCGGCAACAGACGCGCCAAGCCAGCCAGTAAGCGCTCCAGCGCGCCCTGGTTGGCGCGCAACACGCTCAGCCCGCCCTCGGCCATCGCTGCAGCTTGCGACGGTTCGGCGAACAGCCGCTGCACGGCGTCATACAAGGTCCGCGCATCATTCACCTCGACCAGGTCGCCTGCCGCGCGCAGCTGGGCGGCAATCTCGAGGAAGTTGAACAGGTGCGGCCCGCTCAGCAGCGGCTTGCCCAACGCGGCAGGCTCGAGCAGGTTGTGCCCGCCGTTCTCGACCAGGCTGCCGCCAACGAACGCCAGATCCGCCAACGCATAGAGAAACAGCAGCTCGCCCAGGGTGTCGCCCAGCAGCACCTGGGTCCCGGCAGTTACCGCCTGCCCGTGCGAGCGGCGCACCGTAGTGAAGCCTTCACGCTCGCTCAGCTCGGCCATCGCCGCGAAGCGCTCGGGATGCCGCGGCACCAGAATCAGCAGCGCCTGCGGCTGTCGCGCCAGCAGCTGGCGGTGCGCAGCCAGGACGATCTCGTCTTCGCCGGCATGGGTGCTGGCGGCAATCCACACCGGGCGCTGCGTTGCGCCCCAACTGGCGCGCAGTTCGGCGGCGCTTACCAGCAGTTCCGGATCCACGCGCAGGTCGAACTTGATCGACCCGGTCACCTCGACGCACGCCGGGTGCGCGCCGAGCTGGCGGAAGCGCTCGGCCTCGGCCTCGGTCTGCGCGGCGATCAGGCTCAGCTCGGCGAGCATCGGCGCCGTCAGCCTGGCCAGCTTGCCGTAGCCGCGCGCCGAACGCTCGGACAGCCGTGCATTGGCCAGCGCCACCGGCACGCCATGCCGCGCGCACTGGTGGATGTGGTTGGGCCACAGCTCGGTTTCCATGATGATCGCCAGACGCGGTCGCACATGACGGAAGAAGCGCGCGCAGGCCCAGGGCAGGTCGTAGGGAAGGTAGCAATGCTGGACGCGTGCGCCGAACAGCGCCTGGATACGCGCCGAACCGGTCGGGGTCATGTTGGTGACGGTGATCGGCAGCTGCGGATAGCGCGCCAGCAGTTCACGAATCAGTGGCGCGGCGGCGATGCTTTCACCGAGCGACACGGCGTGAATCCAGATGCCCTCCTGCTGCATGGGCGGCAGGCCGATGGCGAAGCGCTCACCGACGCGCTTGGCGTAGTCGGGCGCGCGCCAGGCGCGCCACAGCAGGCGAACGGCAATCAGGGGCAGGGCCAGGTGCAGCAGCAGGGTATAGAGAGCTCGGTTCATGGGCGCGCAGCTTAGCAAAGGGCCGTGCGAGAATGCGCGAGAACCTGATTGGAGCGCGCCATGAACGCCTACATCTACCTCGCCATCGCCATCACCGCCGAGGTCATCGGCACCACCGCGCTGAAGGCCGTGGACGGTTTCAGCAAGCCGCTGCCCCTGGCGCTGGTGATCGTCGGCTACGGCACCGCGTTCTGGATGCTCAGCCTGGTGATGAAGAGCATTCCAGTTGGCGTGACCTATGCGATCTGGTCCGGCCTGGGCATCGTCATGATCAGCATCGCCGCGCTGTTTCTGTATGACCAGAAACTCGATCTGCCGGCCCTGCTTGGCATGGGCCTGATCATCGCCGGCGTGCTGGTGATTCAGCTGTTCTCCAGCACCACTGGCCATTGATCGGTCTGCAGCGCCAGGCGCGGGGTTATACTGCGCGCCTGTTTTCCAGCGAGCCCCGTGCATGTCCCAAGCTCTCAGCACCGATGTCCTGATCGTTGGCGGCGGTATCGCCGGCCTCTGGCTCAACGCCCGCCTGCGCCAGCAGGGCTACGCCACCATCCTGGTGGAGAACGCCACCCTCGGCGGCGGGCAGAGCCTGAAGTCCCAGGGCATCATCCATGGCGGCGCCAAGTACGCCCTGCACGGTGCACTGACTGGCGCCTCGGAAGCCATCGCCGACATGCCGCGGCGCTGGAGCGAAGCCCTCGATGCCCAGGGCGAGCTGGACCTCTCCGGCGTGCGCCTGCTCTCCGCCGCGCACTACCTGTGGTCGCCCGGCACCCTCGCCGGCAATCTGACCAGCTTCTTCGCCAGCAAGGCAGTGCGCGGCCGTGTCGACCAGGTCAAGGGCGAGCAGCTGCCGCCCGCGCTGCAGCACCCGAAGTTCAAGGGCAAGGTCTATCGCCTGGCCGAACTGGTGGTCGATGTGCCCAGCCTGATCGCGCGCCTGGCCGAATTGGCCGGCGACAGCCTGCTCGCCGGACAACGCATCGAGCCGTTGCGCGAGGGCGACGAGCTGGTCGGCCTGCGCGTCGACGGCCGTGAGATCCGCGCTCAGCGCATCGTCCTCAGCGCCGGCCAGGGCAACGCCGAGCTGCTCAGCGCATTGTCCGTCGAGCAGCCCAAGCAGCAGCTGCGCCCGCTGCACATGGTGCTGGTCAAGGGCGAGAGCCTGAAGCCGCTGTACGCGCACTGCCTGGGTGGTGGGCCGAAGCCGCGCATCACCGTCACCAGCCACCCGGCCGCCGACGGCCAGTGGGTCTGGTACCTCGGTGGCGATATCGCCGAAGCCGACGGCGTGGCCCGCGACGAGGCTGCGCAGATCAAGGCCGCGCAGAAGGAATTGGGCGACCTGCTGCCCTGGGTCGACCTCAACGACGCACGCTGGGCCACCCTACGCGTCGACCGCGCCGAGCCGGCGCAATCCGGCCTGGTGCGCCCGGACAACGCCTTCCTCGCAGAACAGGGCCGCCTGCTGGTGGGCTGGCCGACCAAGCTGGCCCTGTCGCCGGACTTCAGCGACCGCGTGCTGGCCGCCCTCGGCCGCGACGGCATCCAGCCCGGCAACGCCCCGGCGCTGCCCGAGCTGCCACGCCCGCCGCTGGCCAGGCCGGTCTGGGAGGAGCTGCTGCCATGAGCCTGCACGACCTGCACCGCCCGCTGGGCGGCACCGGCCTGCGGGTCTCGCCGCTCGGCCTGGGCACGGTCAAGCTCGGCCGCGACCAGGGCGTGAAGTACCCCAATGGCTTCACCATTCCCGACGACGCCAGCGCACGCAATCTGCTGGCCCAGGCGCGCGACCTCGGCATCAACCTGATCGACACCGCCCCGGCCTATGGCGTCAGCGAACAACGCCTCGGCCCGCTGCTGCGCGGCCAGCGTCATGACTGGGTGATCGTCAGCAAGGTGGGTGAAGAATTCGAAAACGGCCAGTCGCATCACGACTTCAGCCCGGCGCACACGCGCCTGTCAGTGGAGCGCAGCCTCACGCGCCTGGAAACGGACTGCATCGACCTGGTGCTGGTCCATTCGGACGGCAACGATGTCGCCATCCTGCGCGAGAGCGGTGTCTACGAAGCCCTTGCCGCGCTCAAGCACGAAGGCAAGATCCGCGCCTTCGGCCTGTCCGGCAAGACCGTGGCCGGCGGCCTGCTGGCCCTGGAACAGGGCGACTGCGCGATGGTCACCTACAACCTCGGCGAACAGGGCGAGAAGCCGGTACTCGACCATGCCGCCGCTCACGGCAAGGGCATCCTGATCAAGAAGGCGCTGGCCAGCGGCCACGCCTGCCTGACCGACGGACGGGACCCGGTGCGTGCCAGTTTCGAATTACTGTTCGCTCATCCGGGTGTCGGCAGCGCCATCGTCGGCACCATCAACCCGCAACATCTTGCGGCGAATGCCGCCACCGCCGCGGCGGTAATCCGCGGCTACACTGCACAACTCGAATAACTGCCGCCTGGCCGGACAGGAGCCGGAAGCACGGGCAGCATCGCCGCAGGAGCAGACATGCCGAGACAACTCGCCCGCAAAGACCCCGGCGCTTTCAAGACGCTACCCTTGCACGTCGAAGCCGGCCCGGATGGCCTGCACTACCGCAGCCTCGGGCGCCCGCTGAACTTCACCCAGATGCTCGAGCGCCGTCGACCACTGCAGATCGACGACAACCAGCACTTCGCCACGGAACTGGCCAACCTCGGCGTCTCCGTGCGCCTGACCCTCAACTGGCAGGGCCGCGACTACTGGATTCTGGTGCGCCAGCGCCGCCCGGACCGCGGCGACGTGGTACTCAAGCTGATCTCCGGCTACGTGCCCGCTCACGAACTCAACCTGCCTCTGCTCACCGCCATCCAGGAAGTCGCCGAAGAGTGCCTGATCGAAACGGCCGACGGCTGGCTCGGCGGGCGCTTCGGCGACACCTGGCTGCCGACGCCGTACCAGCCGGCATTGCGCTACCGGGAAATCTGCCACTTTCGCCTCAGTCCGCTCTCCGGTGCCGCGCGGCCGGTGCAATGCGGAAACCTGACCCTGATGGAGCGCCCGCGTGCCTATGTGCACCTGCCCACCGCGTCGCTGCAGCTGGTCTATGACCTGCGCCTGGAGCTACCGAAGGAGTGCCGCGCGCCGAGCCTGTTCCATGTCGACGAGCGCCTGGAGGATGGCCAGCTGATCGCCCGCCTGGAGCGACGCACCCCGGACCTGTACCTGCTGCCGCTGCAACACGGCCGCCCGACCGACGAGTTGCTCACGCTGAGAAAAGGCAGCCTGCACCCAGCCAGCACGCGCGGCGTGTGGCTATCGGAAAGCTTTGCCGAACAAGACGGTTGGCTGGTGCGCGACGAGCGCATCCGCTGGAAGGACTGGCAGGCGCGCCTGGCGCAAACGGAAAGCGAGCCGGGGCGCATGGCCGGCTGAGGGGGATGGCGCTGACCAGGCGGTCGGCGCCATGACGCATCACTTGCTGCGGATCTTCTCGACGATGGCAGTGGTCGAGCTGTTCTCCACCAGCCCCAGCACGCGCACTTCGCCACCGTAAGCAGTAACGATATCGGCGCCCACGACCTGCTCGATGCCATAGTCGCCGCCCTTCACCAGCACATCCGGCTGCACCTGCTTGAGCAGGCGCTCGGGGGTGTCCTCGCTGAAGCTCACCACCCAATCCACCGCGCCAAGGCCGGCGAGCACGGCCATGCGCCGGTCCACAGCATTGATCGGTCGGCCCGGACCTTTCAGGCGGCTGACCGAGGCATCGTCATTGACCGCCAGCACCAGGCGATCGCCTTGCGCACGCGCCTGCTCCAGGTAGGTCACGTGACCGGCATGCAGGATATCGAAGCAGCCATTGGTGAAGACGATCTTCTCGCCATGGGCACGCGCGTCTTCGATGGCGACAAGCAGTTGGTCCAGGCTCAGCACGCCGCGCTCGGAACCCTCCTCGCGCTGCACTGCACGGCGTAGCTCGGGGGCGCTGATTGCCGCGGTGCCGAGCTTGCCGACCACGATACCGGCGGCCAGGTTGGCCAGGGCCACGGCCTGCGGCAGCTCCTCGCCGGCGGCCAGGCTGGCGGCCAGGGTGGAAATCACCGTGTCACCGGCACCGGTCACATCGAACACTTCGCGGGCACGCGCCGGCAGGTGTAGCGGCGCGTGATCCGGGCGCAGCAGGGTCATGCCGTGCTCGCCGCGGGTCACCAGCAGTGCGCCCAGCTCCAGCTCGCGCATCAGGTTGGCGCCTTTGCTGACCAGCTCGGCCTCGTCGGCGCACCCCCCGACGATGGCTTCGAACTCGCTGAGATTGGGGGTGATCAGGCTGGCGCCGCGGTAGATCGAGAAGTCCTTGCCCTTGGGATCGGCCAGCACCGGAATGCCACGCTTGCGCGCCAGCTGGACCAGGGCCTGATGGTTCTTCAGCGCACCCTTGCCGTAGTCGGACAGCACCAGCACCTTGACCCCGTCGAGCAGACGCTCGACTTCGCGGGCCAGCGCCTCGGTATCGGTGTTGAAGGGCTCTTCGAAGTCCATCCGCAGCAGTTGCTGGTGACGGCTCATGACGCGCAGCTTGACGATGGTGGGTTGATCGTCGATGCGTTGGAAGCAGGTTTGCACGCCCACACCCGCCAGGCTGTCGCGCAGGCTCTCGGCGGCCTCGTCGTCACCGGTCACACCGATCAGCGTGGCTGGCGCGCCCAGCGCTGCGATGTTCAGCGCGACGTTGGCGGCGCCGCCCGGGCGATCCTCGATCTGCTCGACGCGCACCACCGGCACTGGCGCTTCCGGCGAAATACGCGACGTGCCGCCATGCCAGTAACGGTCGAGCATGACATCGCCCACCACCAGAACGGGGGCTTGATCGTAACGCGGCATGGACAACTTCATGGCAACTCCGGAGCGGCAAAATCGACGCGGATCATAACATTGTAGGGAGGGTGGCTCGACCTGCCCGGGCCCCGCCTCGGTGCCCAGCGGCATTCATTCGCCAAGCGGGCGCACCCAGAACAGCTCGTGGCGGCGCACAGCCTTGCGGAAGAATTCGTCCTCGCCACTGGCCGGCCAGCGACGTCCGGCCAGCACACGCTGGATCAGCCGACGCAGGCGCTTCTTCAGGGGCAGCGGGCCTTGCAGATCGTGCTGCATGGCCAGCGCCATGGCCTTGTTCACTTGTGTACCGGCGCCCAGTTGCGGGCTCCACAGGCCATCTGCCGGTAAGGCCACCATGGCTGGCGGCAGGGCGATACCGGAGCCTGCCGGGCCCATCGGCCAGCGGTCGTTGTCGTGCAGATGATTGGCGTACAGCAGCAGCGTCCGCGGCGGCCAGGCGCTGAGCTGGATGGCCTCGATCAGCGCGCGCGTAGCCGCGACATGATCGCTGTGCGGGTCCAGCTCCGGGTGCGGAGTCACCACCACATCCGGGCGAAAATGTTCGAGCAGTGCGGCGAGGTCGGCAACCAGGTTGCGCCAACTGGGCTCGCCATCAGCATCGCCCGGCAGCGCCAGCGGGTTGTGCTGACGCACGAGGCGGATATCGTGTTCGCCGGACTCGCGCGAGCCAAAGGCCAGCTCCGGCTGCGCGGCCATCGCCGGCAGCTGCAGACAGTAGTAGCCCAGTTGCACGCAGCGCTGCTGTGGCACGCCGCCCCAGAGCGGCACGGCCAGGCTGTCCCAACTGCGCAGGCGACCCTTGAGGCGCGCGGCAGCCGCCAGGTCGAGACCCAGGCGCTGGTAGTGTTGCGCTTCGATCTCGCCCTGGGTCAGGGTGACGATGCTCACGTCACGCGCACGGCTGTACAGGCCGAAGGCAGCCAGCTCGGCATCGTCCGCATGCGGGGCGACGACCATCAGGCGCTGCTCGGCGTAGTCGGGATTGCGCAACACGAATAGCGTGGCAGACGCCGACAACGTGCAGAAACGTCCGCGCAGCGACAAGCGCCCTGCCGCCAGGTCGGCTCCCTGACCGGACAGATTGAGGAAGCGGCGCCCGTCGACACCCCGTTCGAAATCCTGGCGATCCGCACCAACCCGTACGTAGGGATCGAGCCAGCGCCCGAGCCAGCTGGCACGGATATCCAGCGCCAGAATCAGCGTGTCACCCGGCGTGAAATCCCCGGCCACCCGCAACAGGCCGTCGTGCAGCTGCACCGCATGGCTCGGCGTGTGCTCAGGGAAGTCGTAGCGGTAGTCTTCGTCGGCGGCATAGAACAGGTGATCGGCGAACCAGGCCTCGTGCGCGACCCACCCCGTCAGCAGCAGCAACGGCACCAGCCACCAGGCGACGAAAACGCCCAGGCCGACCAGCCCGAGCAGGGCCATCAGCAGTACGATGCGTTTGTTGCGGCGATGACGTTTCAGCAACTGCTGTTTGCGTGCGCTCATGGCCTTACACCTGATAGACCGGAACCCGGTTGCACCAGCGCTCCTTGTACTCGCGATCGGCGCGCCCGAAGGAATAGCGTAGCGGCTTGCCCAGCGCACGCGCCTCGGCCCAGGCGGTCTGCGTGTTGACGAAACTGAGCACGCTGCCGGGGCTGAATTCGCGGCTCTGCGGATCGACCCCACCGTTGATGTACTCCAGGCTGACCCAGCCCGGCGCCTCCACGCGGTAGAGAATCTGGATCGCCACCGGCTCGTCGCCCAGGTAGATCAGCGAGCCGGTCATGAATTCGCGCATCAGGCCGAATACCTCAGCCAGATGCGCCTTACCGGTCGCCTCGAACCCCCAGCGGCGCTGGAACAGGTCGGCGTAGATACGCGCCTGCTCGGCCGCATCCAGCTCGTGCATGGACCGCAGCACACCACCAGCTTCCTCAAGCAGGCGCTGTTCGCGGCGCTGGTTGTAGCGAAATTTCTTGCTGTATTCCTCAGGCTCTCGCGCCAGCGCCAGGCCTTCAGGCTGCTCGCTCAGCGTGGTGACGTGCGGCGCATTCAGCGCCGAAACGTAACGGGCGCGATGGCGCAACGCGACCTGCACCGACTCGGCGACCGGCAGGATGATCTCGGCGTTGCCGAGATCAAACAGACCGCGCTTGCCCTGTTGCTTCAGCACATCCTTGGCCAGGGCCAGATGCCGCCCCCAGGTCGCCAGAGCGGCACGCACCTCGCCATCGACCCGCCAGCCGAGGTAACGCACCGGAATACCGGCCAGCGCGGCCAGCCGTTCGATCACCTGCGGATGGGTGGCGACACTGCCACCGTAACGCTGCCAGACCTGGGCATAGGCGGCCGCATCGATCTCTACCCAGCCCTTCTCGCGCCAGGCGCGCAGGTGACTCAGCATCAGACGTCCGACTCCGCCTGGATGCTGTCGCCACCCTCGTCGAACTGGCGGGCATGCAGGCGGGCGTAATAGCCATTGAGGGCCAGCAGCTCGCTGTGCGTACCACGCTCGACTATCCGCCCCTGATCCATCACCAGGATCAGGTCGGCCTTCTCGATGGTGGTCAGGCGGTGGGCGATGACCAGCGTGGTGCGCCCCTTCATCACCTCGTCGAGAGCACTCTGAATATGCCGCTCTGACTCGGTGTCGAGGGCCGACGTGGCCTCATCGAAAATCAGCAACGGTGCGTTCTTCAGCAACGCGCGGGCAATCGCCAGGCGTTGGCGCTGGCCACCAGAAAGCAGCACACCGTTCTCGCCGACGAGCGTGTCGTAGCCCTGCGGCATCTTCTCGATGAATTCGGCAGCGTAGGCCGCCTCGGCAGCCTTGCGCACGGCCTCGATCGGCGAACCGCCGAGGGCGCCATAAGCAATGTTGTTGGTCACAGTGTCGTTGAACAGGGTGACGTGCTGGGTGACCAGCGCGATGTGCTGACGCAGGTTGCGCAGGGTGTAGCGCTCTACAGGCAGGTCATCGAGCAGGATCTCGCCCTGCTCGTGCTGGTAGAAGCGCGGGATCAGGCTGGCCAGGGTCGACTTGCCGCTGCCGGAGCGACCGACCAGGGCGATCATCTGCCCCGGCTCGGCAACGAAGGAAATGTTGTCCAGCACCGGCTTTTCCGCACCCGGATACTGGAAGACCAGGTTGCGTACCTCGAGGCGCCCGCTGATCCGCGCGCGCTCTTCGGTGCCGGTATCGCGCTCGGGCTCGTCGTCGAGCTGCTCGAAGATACTGTCCGCACCGGCCAGACCTTTCTGGATATTCGAACTGACTTCGGACAGCTGGCGGATCGGCTTGGGAAGCAGGCCCGCCATGGTGATGTAGGCGACCAGATCCCCCGCCGATGCATCACCACGCATGAACAGCACGAGGAACATCAACACGGCCATGCCGCTGTAGATCACCAGCTGCAGCGACGGGGTGTAGACGGCGTTGGTCTTGACCATGCGCAGCTGCTTGCGCCGGTTATCGTCGGTCACGGCCAGGAAGCGCGCACGCTCGTATTCCTCGCCACCGAAGCTGCGCACCACGCGGTAGCCCTGGATGGTCTCCGAGGCCACATGGGTGACGTCTCCCATGGCGGCCTGGATCTTCTTGCTCTGTGTGCGGAATTTCTTACTCGCACTGCTGACCATCAGAGCGATCATCGGCAGGATCGCCAGCATCACCAGGGTCAGCTTCCAGTTCATCCACAGCAGCGAACCGAACAGGAAGATCACCGTCATGCCTTCGCGTACCACCACCTTGATCGCGTCGGTGGCGGCGCCGGTGACCATGGTCACGTTGTAGGTGATACGCGAAATCAAGTGGCCCGAGTTGTTGTTATCGAAGTAGCGGTTGGGCAGCACCAGCAGGTTGTTGAACAGCTCGACGCGTAAGTCATGCACCAGCCCCAGAGAGACACGTGCCAGGAAATAGTTACCGAGAAACGAGCCAACCCCCTGCCAGATGGCGATCAGCACAATCAGCAGTGGCACCATCTGCACCAGGTTCAGGTCGACCAGGAACTGCACGTCCCCCAGATAGGGCACACCAGCAAAGAAGCTGGCATCCGGATTCTCCAAGCCATCGACGAAATACTTCAGCATGTAGCCGAACATGGGCTGGGTGGATGCGAAAATCAGGAAGCCGATGATGCTGATCGCGAACATGCCCCAGTAAGGGACGACGTACTTCAGCAACCGCAGATAGACCTTCATGCTGGATTGCTGGGTAGAATTGGCCATTCGGCGAGCCTCGTGCGACTGGCTAGAGAGAAAAGATGCGGATTGTAACAGCGAACGAATTACAAGATTGGCTAAGCCAGGGCGAGCTTCTGGAAAAAGACAGCCACGGCCCCAAGGTGGTTCGTCTGTCCAACGGGCAGTTGCTGAAGATTTTCCGCAGCCGCCGCACGCCCCTGTTTGCCCGCCTGCGCCCGGACGCCCGACGCTTCGCCGAGCGTGCCACGCACCTGCAACAGCTCGGCATCCACACCCCAAAGATTGTCGAGCTGTGCTGGATCGACCGGGACAAGGCTGTCAGCGCCTGTCTCTATCAACCGCTGCAGGGCAGGCCACTGGACAAGATTTTCCGTGACGCACGCGACGAGTTCGACAGCCTGCTGCCGACGTTCGCCGCCTATATCCGTCATCTGCACGAACTGGGTATCTATTTCCGCTCGCTGCACCTGGGCAACATTCTGCACACACCGGACGGCAGCTTCGGCCTCATCGACTTTCTCGACATCCGCTTCAAAGGCCGCCCACTGGGACGCGGCCTGATCCGACGCAACTTCCAGCACCTGCACAACTACCTGCAGCGTCGAAAAGTCGAAAACTTCCCCTGGGACGACCTGCTCAAGGCCTACGAAGCAGCGAGCAAGACCTGCCGCTGAGAGGGAAATTGGGCAGGTCAGCGAATGACACGCCCTGCCGACAGATAGCCTACTTAATGCTGCCAGACGCCGCCTCACTACGCCCCTGACGCATTGCTAGCACCACTGCAAGCGAAATGGGCAACCAGGTTACGAGCCAATCGGCATTAGGCTTCAACCACAGACCGATACCATCAGTCAGCAACGCCACGCTGGAAAAGCTCCAAAGCGCAAGAAGCCCACGCCCAAGAGCACTATCGCGATTACGCCAACCACGCATGGCAGTAGCGCACCACAGTCCGAGGAAAAGCAAAAGGCCGGGAACCCCAAGGCGAACCCCGGTATCGAGAAACAGATTATGAGGGTGCCTGTAGAGAATGGGGCCGTTCGGCACAGCAATGGTGTAAGCCTCAAAGCCCACGCCCCATAGCCAGTTCTGCCGGATCAGTTCGACTCCGGCTTGCCACAGGGCCGGGCGCAGAGAAACCCCCCGCTGCAAGAACAGCTCTGGCTCTATCAGGGCAATTGCTGCAACCCCGGCCAGCGCCGCAAGCAAGAACAAGACCCCAAGGCGCGTTGGGCGAGCCAGCAGTATGACAATCGGCACCGCCAGCAACGCGAGCCATACACCGCGGGTCTGGCTCATTCCTAGAAAAACAGCGTAGCCGATGATCACGGGCGTAAGCAGAGCAGCAATCCAAGGCTTTTTGGGAACACCATACAAAAGCAGCGCCCCCAAGACGGCAAGCGCCCCCACTGCGTGGGCGGCCAATATCGCCCTATCCCACAGACCGATGGCAATCAACCTGTCGCCACCATGATTCCAATAGAAGTAAAACGCTGAAGCGAAGGCGAATACGCCACCAATCAATATACAAACCTGCAGCACACGCTCTAACGGCCAACGAGAGTCCTGAGCAGCAAGGACAACTCCAAGTAAATTTAGCAATACATAGAATGGCAACTTGGCCTTGCTTGCGGTGTCTTCGTCGGCCTGCACAACCAGAACCACCAATGTCCATATAGACAGCAAAAAGAACAGCAGCATTTCCGGTTGTTTGAGGGTGCGACGAAAATCAGCCAGGCACAGCGCTAGCAAAGCCGGCAACCAGAACAGCACATTCAGTAACTGGTGGTAGTGCTTGTTGCTCGACATCACCCAAGGAGCACAAAGGAAAACCAGAAATCCGACTACAGCCCAACGTGCAAGAATATCCTGCCTTAATGAAAGCCCTTTCAACACATCAACACTCCTGAAGCATTCTTGCAGCAACCCTTTCAAGCTGAGCCCGCTCGGCGCTCTGCCAGCTCCCCTGCACACAGTACTCTGCCGCCATGTAGCGCAAGAAATTCTCTCTGATGGCAGGCTCAAGCGACCAATTAGGGAATGTCGTGGCGATAGCCAGAAATTCCTCAAGCGAATCCGCGTGCATAACCAGCCCTGGAATATTGAAGAACGCCTGCCCCAGCGTCAGTAGCGGTTTGCCCAGAAGCAGACTTTCCAAACCTACGGTCGAGTTCAGTGTTACAACGTACTGGCTGGACTCGATCAACTCCTGCGTAGCGTTACCGTTGGCGAAGAGAAGCCGCTCGTGACAGCGCTGATGCAGCTCGGGGTAAGACTCGCGGCTGGACGGGTGCTCTTTGAATACCACCGTTACACCCGTCTCCTCGGCAAGGCGCTCCCCCAAGACAAACAACTCGCGCATATCCGCAATCCAGGGGGAGAACAGGCGAACCTGAGTATCACGGTCATCCTGAAACGGGATGAACACGAAGTGCTCAGGCAACGTGATGGGCTCCAGACGGGTATTGCGCGGTTTGCGTGGCACCAAGGTAAGTTGCGCCTCGGTAGCGTCGACAGGGGCCTGATAGGATCGGTAGAACGCCGCGTCACGCGGCACCGAGTTACGGTAGTTGACCCCTCTGGTATCCAGTGTGGTTGTATCCGGCAGTAAGCCGTTCTCGAAAAAGAAGGTGCGACAACCGGAAGGCCGCAGTGCCAGCAATAACTGACAATAGCGATGCGATCCATTCCACATGGCTATCGCCTGAGGCTGCTTCCGTATTAGCAGCGCGTGCACTCTTAATGCAACCCAAGCCAGCTCTAGGCGCAGCAGAAGGCGATACAGAAATCCTTCGTATTTGCGCTTGACCCGACGCTCCTGACATTTCTCTTCGATCAGTCCATCCCAATCGATGCGCCCGGCGATACTCGAAAGTTTCCACGGGCGCGGCCACGGCATATCAGCCGGCACCACAACTTCGCCTTGGAGTTCGGTTTCGTCGAGTAGCCGTTGAAAATAGATGCTCTGGTGCTTGGCCAGAGAAAAGAACAAAAACTGAACCATGATCAACCCTGAAAAGCTGAATTTGCATTGGCAAAAGACAGCATGTGAGAAAGGCACCGCATGCTACAGCGCCTCACAAAGCAGGCAGCGCTCGATTGGCGACTGAGGCTCCGCATGCACCAGCAACTCAACAAGCAGTTGCTGGTTGACCTGTAGCCCCTGCACGCCATGAGCAAGGTGGTACTGACCGAAGTCGTATGCTCCGACAACTTCTGCAGCGTACTCATCGGCTATGCGTACAATGCGCGCCTGCAATGCTGGAAGACTTGTCAGCACCGGTCCGAAGAAACGCTCCTGAGCAAAAATGTCCTTATCCTCGCTCAGGTTGCAATAGATCACCGGCCGCCGCGCCAATGCCGCCTCGATTACCGCGTTGGACATGATGTTGACCACCAGCGAAGCTCGGCTCAAGGCACCCGCCAGTGAGAAATCGGCAGGCAGGACCTGCAGATTGTCGAGCGTGCGAGCCGCCTCATGCCAGAACGGCACCTGACTGCGTGGATGGGGTTTGATCAACACCTGATAACCCGGATTCGCCGCTGCCCAGTCACGCAACAGGTCGTAGGTACGCTGGTAGCCCGCTTCCTTTTCCTTGTCAGGCCCCACGCCGAGGACCAAGAGCACGCGCCGCTCGGCCTCCGCGGGAGGGAGATCGAAGGTGCCGTCGATCATGTGCGAGCCGGCCAGTACCGCCGTCGAAGTACCGAAACGCAGCTTGCGCGCCTGCAAGGCCTCCAGCGAACTCTGGCCAAACAGGAAGTAGTAGTCGTAGTCGTTCATACCCAGGCGACGCGAGCCTTCCACCGTGGTGGCATGCGCCAGGTGCACGAGCAGCGTGCCACGACGGTTCAGCGCCAGGCGCAGGAAGGGGGCATACAGGCTGCCATTGCGGTCGTTGAGCAGAACCCGTGGCTGGTACCGCTGCACCAGCCATTCGGCATAGGCGGCATGCCCGAAGTAGCGGGTAGGCACGCTGCAGGGCGGAAGCCTGAGCAGACGCTGGCGCAAGATCGTCTTCGGTTCCTCCAGCGCAGTTTCGATCAGGCCATGACCGCGCGCGCGCAGCCCCTCGATCAGCAGTTTCTTGCGCTGGAACTTGATCACCTTGGGCGCTGATTGCAGCAGCAGAAAATCGCAGGACTCGCCTGCAACCTCAGTCGCCAGACGCCGTTTGGCACGCATGCCGAACCACCAGTCGCCCAGCGCTTCACGGGCAAAGCGCAGGGCACTACCGAGCACACCATGACGCTCGCGCAGCAGCAGCCAGCGGTAGCGGTCCAGCGCGCGAGCCTTGTTGGCCCAGGAGTCGACTGCGGTTTCAGCCATCATGACGCACGCAGACTCGCCAGCATGGGCAGTGCCCAGAACTGCTCAGCAATCGCCTGATCCGAGAAACGCAGCACGAGCTGCTCCTGCAAGCGCTGGCGCGTGGCAGCCAGCTCCGTGCCAGCCGCAGCCTCGGCGATCAACTGGCGAGCAAGGCCGTCGGCATCGCCAAGCGCAAACAGGCGGCCAACCCCCTGCACCACTTCGCGACCACCGCCGCAGTCGGTGCCGATCAACGGCACGCCTGCAGCCATGGCCTCCAACAGCACCATGCCGAACGGTTCGTGGTCGGAGCTCAGGGCAAAGACATCGAAGGCCTGGAAGTAACGGCGAGCACCGGCTACCTGGCCGAGGAACCGCACGCGATCGGCCACGCCCAGCTTGACGGTCAGCGCCTTGAGCACAGGCTCCAGCTTGCCACTGCCCATGATCGCCAGCAGGCTGCCGGTTGGCAGTTGCGACAATGCCTGGGCGAAACCGCGGATCAGCGTCGCCTGGTCCTTGTCCGGGTGCAGGCGGCCGACATTGCCGATCACCCAGGCATCGTTCGGCAACTGCAAGGCAGCCCGGGCAGCGCCGCGATCCAGCAGCTCGGCCTGCACGGTGGCGATATCCAGACGGTTGTACAGGGTGGCGATACGCTCGTCCGGCCAGCTCGGCAGGCTGGCACGCATATCGTCACGCACGGCATCGGACACCCCGAGCAGCGCCAGACGTGCCTTGAACACCCGGGCGAACAGCCGGCGCGACAGCCGACGGTAATCACCGAAGGCATGGTGCACACCGATCACCGGCAGGTCGCTGCCCAGCAGGGCGACGTACACCGGTTTGAAACGATGGGCGATGCACAGGCTGAAGTTACGCGAAGCGGCGATGCGCTTGAAGTCGGCGATCGCCTTGAGCTTGAGCCCACGCACCTCACGACTGGAATAGTCGAAGAAAATCACCTCGTCGGAAGCCGACCCGGCCTCGACTTCGGCACTCGGCGCGCCGGTCAGGTAGACGGTGCAGACCTTGTAACGGGTACCGGCAAACAGCGCGGCGTACTGCCGCGCGCAATCGAGGAAGGGGCCGTCATAGCCATGGCAAAACTGCAGTACCCAGGCCTGAGCAGTCCCCGCAACCTCAGATGTTGTCATACCAGTCCTTGCCATCCTTGACCACGAGGATGTCTTCCATGATCAGGTACTGCAGGTCGGAGCCGTAGAACATGTTCAGCGCGTCGGTCGGCGAGCAGATCATCGGCTCACCGCGGCGGTTGAGCGAGGTGTTCAGCGACACGCCGTTGCCGGTCAGTTTTTCCAGCTCCAGCATCATGTCGTAGTAGCGCGGGTTGTATTCGCGCTTGAGCACCTGGGCGCGCGAGGTGCCATCCTCGTGCACCACTTCGCCGACGCGGGTTTTCCACTCTTCGTTGACTTCGAAGGTGAAGGTCATGAACGGGCTCGGGTGGTCGACCTTGAGCATCTGCGGGCCGACGGTGTCGAGCATCGACGGGCAGAAGGGCCTCCAGCGCTCGCGGAACTTGATCTGCTCGTTGATGCGGTCGGCCACGCCAGCCACGCTCGGGCAACCGATGATCGAACGACCACCGAGGGCGCGCGGGCCGAACTCCATGCGGCCCTGGAACCAGGCTACCGGGTTGGCATCGACCATGATCTTGGCGATGCGCTGCGGCATGTTGTCGATGCGCTTGAATACCGGCTTGCTCGGGTGACGGGCGCAGGCGGCGATCACGTCTTCGTTGGAGTACGAAGGGCCGAGGTAGACGTGCTCCATCTTCTCCACCGGCACGCCGCGCTGGTGCGAGACGTAGGCAGCAGCGCCGACCGAAGTACCGGCATCGCCGGAGGCCGGCTGCACGAACAGCTCCTTCACGTCGTCACGGGCGATGATCTTCTGGTTCAGCTTGACGTTCAGCGCGCAGCCGCCGGCGAAGGCGATCTTGCCGGTCTCGCGGATGATGTCACCGAGGTAGTACTCCATCATTTCCAGCGCCAGCTTCTCGAACAGCGCTTGCATGCTGGCGGCGTAGTGGATGTACGGGTCGTCGGCGATGTCGCCGTTGCGTTTCGGGCCCAGCCACTCGATCAGCTTGGGCGAGAAGTAGTAGCCCTTGCCGTTTTCCTTGTAGCGACGGAAGCCGATGACATTGGCGTAGTCGGTGTTGATGATCAGCTCGCCGTTCTCGAACTTGGCCAGGCGCGAGAAGTCGTACTTGGCCGCGTCACCGTAAGGTGCCATGCCCATGACCTTGAACTCGCCGTCGAGCATCTCGAAGCCGAGGAACTCGGTGATCGCGCCGTACAGGCCGCCCAGGGAATCCGGATCGTAGAATTCCTTGATCTTGTGGATCTTGCCGTTCTCGCCGTAGCCGAAGAAGGTGGTGGCGTACTCACCCTTACCGTCGATGCCAAGGATCGCGGTCTTCTCGGTGAAGCCCGAGCAGTGGTAGGCGCTGGCGGCGTGGGCCAGGTGGTGCTCGACCGGCTCGATCTTGATCTTCTTCAGATCGAAACCGAGCTGTTCCAGGCACCATTGAATCTTCTTGCGGTAACGCTTGTAGCGGCGGTTGCCCATCAGGATTGCGTCCAGCGCACGGTCCGGAGCGTACCAGTAGCGCTTGGCGTACTGCCAGCGAGCCTTGCCGAAAATGCTGATCGGAGCGAACGGAATGGTCACCACATCGACATCGGACGGCTTGATCCCGGCCTGTTCCAGGCAGAACTTGGCGGACTCGTAGGGCATGCGATTCTTCGCGTGCTTGTCGCGCACGAAGCGCTCTTCTTCGGCGGCCGCGATCAGCTTGCCGTCGATGTACAGGGCCGCGGAGGGATCATGGCTGAGCGCGCCGGAAAGGCCGAGAATCGTCAGTGCCAAGGGTCTAGCCTCTCTTAATCTTCTGAACTGACGGCGGGCGTCAGCGGTATCCGTTGATCGAGCAACCGGTGCAACGCCGACTCGGCGGGCCAGTTGCGCAGGAAGCGGGCGCGGTCGCGGGCATAGGCCCTGGCGAAACCGCGCGCGCTGCGATGCTGCTGCATGGCATCGAGGTCGATCAGCGACCAGCGAGCCAATCCGTCATCCCAGAACAGGTTGTGCCCCTTGAAATCACCGTGGCTGATGCGTTCGCGCAGCAGGCCAGCGAACAGGCGATCCAGGGCCAACAGGTCGGTTTCCGGGGGCGATCCGTCATGGAATGCCTGAAAACGCGCGATTATATCCTGCCCGCCGCAGTATTCGGTAATCAGGTAGGCACGCCCGCGCAGGCCGCACCAGCGCCGCTCGACGACCGCCAGCGGACGGGGCGTGGCGATACCCAGCAGCTCCAGACGATGACCTTCACGCCAGCTGTGCCAGGCCCGGCTCGGGCGCCAGAAGCGCTTGAGCCAATGCAGCAGGTTCTTGACGTTGTAGCGCTTGACGACCAACGGTCGGCCGCTCAGCTCGACACGGGCAACCGTCGCCGCGCCGCCGGTCTTGTAGACGTGCCCGGCCTCGGTGAGCAGGTCGAGGTTATTCAGCAGCGGCTGCAGCGTCGCCTCTTCACTGCGCCGTACCACACGCAGGCCAAAGGCGCCGATCCGGGCCGAGAACAGGCTGCAATCGCGGGCGACCTTCTTCAGGTAGTCACGCAGGCGCCAGCGGCGCACCCTGGCCACTTCCTTCAGCAGCGCCTCCAGCGGCAGGGCATGTTCGCCATTGGCCAGCAGGTAATGCACCAGCAGCTCTTCGGTGAACGGCTCCAGTTCAGCCGGCAGCTGGGCGAAGAACACCCCGAGGTTTTCCAGCACCTTGCCACGCGACAGTGGCTGGCCAGGCGTTTCCACCTGCACACCACCGCCATCGATGACAAACAACTGCCCCTCATGACGCAACAGGTTGTCCAGATGCAGGTCGCTTTGCCACAGGCCGACCGCATGCATCCGCGCAATGGCCGCCAGCGCCTCGCCCAGTACCGCCTGCTGCGCATCGGAGAGTGGCGGCTCGGACTCGACCGCATGCCAGGCATCACCCAGGCTTTGCGCGCCGTCGAGGTAGTCGAACAGCAGCCAGCCACCCTGGTCTTCGCGCAGGCCATCGGCAAGCAGCTGCGGCGTTTTCAGCCCCCGCTCGACGAGCAGGCGTGCGCCACTCAGTTCACGCTGGAAGTGTCGCGCCGCGCGTGAGCCGACCAGCAACTTGGCCAGCACCCGACGCCCGCGCCACTCCGCCACACCGACATAGCGCTGCCCCGGCAGCACGCGCAGCAGTCGCTCGACCCGCAGCGGTGCCGGGCCGGCCGCATCGGCCAATTCGAGGGTGAACGGCAGCGCCGGCTCACGCCCGCCTGCGGCCAGCTCGGCAAGCGTCATCGCCGCGCCTCCTTGTGCCGACGGCGGGCGCCCAGGCGCTGCCACCAAGACTCCAGCCCGGCCTGATCCGGCAGATACGCTCCCAGCAGGCGGCGTATATCCGCCTCGCTCCAGATCGCCGCACGGCGCAACAGCGGCTCCAGATCCTTGACCCGGTCACGCATGCCGAACAGCAACGGACGGGTCTTCTCCAGGTCGATCAGCTGTGCCTGGAATGCCTCGCCGGCGTGGCGCAGGAAAATGTGCTTGGGGTAGAAACAGCCGTGCATCTGCCCGGCCTGGTGCAGGCGCTGGGCCAACTCACCACAGGCCTCGAGAATGGCCTGGCGCTCGGTTTGCGGCAGCGCGCCCCAGCCAGCCAGCCAGTGGTCGAGGTCAAGCCAGCCATCCAGCGCCCGGGTCAGCAGCACCGCGCGGCGCTCGCCCGGCACCCGACGCTCGGCGAAGAACGCGGCCTGCAACGCCGGGATACCCAGTTTCCGGTAGCGCTGGATGTTGCGGAACTCACGGGCGAAGGTCGGCTCACCGAAGGGCTGCAACAGGCTGCGGGTCAGGTGGTTGCTCTGCCGCTTGAGGTAATAGGCCGCCTCGCCCAGATCCAGGCGATAGACGCTGCTCCAGCCGCCACGCTCGGTGTTCGGCTCGTCGACCGCCTCCAGGGTCAGCGCCCATAGCGCATCGAAGTCGGCGAGGCCGTGACGTTCGAGGAGCGCGCGATCCTCGCTGGCGATGAAGTCATTCATTCCCTGCCCTCGAAATAGCCAACGATCTGCCGGATGCGCCGTTTGTCTGAAGCGCTCAGGTGCTCGCGCCCGCGGTACTGCAGATAGAAGCGCAAGCGCTGGCTGCGTGTCAGCGTGTACTTGGCGACCTTGTCCAGGCAGGCCAGGTCCTTGGTGATCCGCCGGCGCAGCAACGGCCCCCACCAGAACGCACCGGTCGGACAGTCGATGAGGAACAGCTGCTCGCGGTCATCGACCAGCAGGTTGCGCCATTTCAGGTCGTTGTGAGTGAAGTGATGGTCGTGCAGCGTACGGGTGGCGCGGGCCAGCTGGCGGCTGACCACGTCTACCCAGCGCGGATCGCGCAGGCGCGGGTCGTCGTGCCTGGCCAGCGCCGCGAGATCCGCGGTATTTTCCAGCTCGCGGGTGATCAGCGCCCCGCGTACGAAGGAACCAGCGCGACGCTCCAGACCATAGGCGACGATCGGCGCCGTGGGGATGCCCCACTTGGCGAAGTACTTGAGGTTCTGCCACTCGGCCTTGACCCGCGGCCGGCCGATGTAATGGCGCAGGCCCTTGCCCGCGTCCCAGTAGCGTTTGACGTAGTAGCGCACGCCGTCACGCTCGATTAGGACCACCTCGGACAGCGGATCACGGGTCAGACGCTTGCCTTCGATGGCAAACACGCTGTCCAGGCTGGTGAAATCATCCAGCCCGGCATAAGCCGGTTCGACGAACCAACCACTCATCAGCGGCCCTCCACCGGAGCCTGACCGAGTCTGGAAACGATGCGCCCGACAGGCACAAACGGGCGCCAGATGTAATCGTCCCCCCATTTGATGCGCGTCAGCGGCGCCACAACAAAATTATGCGGGTTGAAGCCAGGTCGCCAGGCGAACAGCGCATGCTTGCGGGTGATGGTGAACGTGCGCAGCCCCAGCAACGAGCCCAGGTGACCACCACCGGAATCGTTGCTGATCACCGCATGCGCCCCCGCCAGATACGCCATAAGCGCCTGGATATCAGGAAAGCTAACAACCTCGAAGCCAGATAACTCGCTGCTCAAGCGCGCCTGTTCAGGCCCCTGGCAGGCAAACTCGACCCGCCACCCCTTGCGACGCAGGCGATTTGCCAAGGAGAGGAATCCGGCAGGGGAATAGTTCTTTCGCGGCTTTGGCGACGTCGGAAAGATCACCACCCGATTGGATGCAGGCCGCACGGACTTGCAGCGTACTGGTATGGGCAGATCACTGGACTGAAGGCCAAAGACACGCTGGGCGTAATGTTCGACCCACGCCACCATCGTTCGACCATCCTTGGAATGCAGACAGAAAGGCATCCCGGCGTGCTGGTAAACACGCGCCCCGACGTGCACATCGCGCGAATCCAGACACAACTCGCTCGGTATCTTCTTTGCACTGACCAAGGCAATGTTGCTGCGCGCCAGGCACTGCTCGCGCAGTGAGCCTTCGGTGGGCAGCTGATTGAAGTAGGCGACGACCAGGTCACACTCATCACTTAGAGCGGGCAAGTCCTTCTGGACGTAGGGCTCGACACTCAGCCACTCGAAATTTTCGCGGGCCGAGTACAGGGTGTTGGCCGGGAACCGCACGCTAGCACCGGCCAGGTGAAACAGCCACGCCAGACGCAGGTACACCAGCGTATCGCCCAATGCCGCGGGCGGGATGACCGCCACTTTCAAACCAGTAAAACTCAAACGCAGACTCTCCCGATCAACTTCCTGTTCACAACGCGTCTCCATAGCGCTGCTTGCGTGCATACAACGTGTCCGCCTTGCGCTCCAGCCAGCCGAGCAGCCGGGCTTCGTCACGCAGAATCTCGCGCAGCGGGCGGCGGAAATAGGCCTTGAGGAAACGCAGCTTGTCGCGGCGGGTAAGGCCGATATCCAGGGCGGAAAAATACAGGGCCGCCAGGTCCTTGTTGCGCCAGCGCAGCGGCGTGGCGCGACGGACCTGAGCGCGGTGCAGGTCGATCACCGAGAGGCGGAAGTCGTCCGCGGTCACCGGGGTGTCCGTATGCAGCAGGAAGTGGCAGATGTAGCAGTCGCGGTGATTGACCCCGCCGCGGTGCATGTCGCCGGTCATCCGCGCGACTTCGTCGATCAGCCCGCGTTTGAGACGCGGCTGCGGCGGCTGGCGCACCCAGTCGAGGGTCAGCTGCTCCAGGTCGGTGGTCGGCGCCAGCTCCTCGGTGACGATGAAGGAATGCTGATTCGCCGGATCGCTGCCGCGCTCGCCGTAGGCCACGGCGGTCATGGTCGGCACGCCAAGCGCGGTGAGACGCTGGATCGCCTGCCACTCCTGGCCCGCGCCGAGCACCGGCAGCTTGGCCGTGAGCAGGTTCTTGACGATTTCGCCCCAGCCGATGCCGCGGTGGATCTTGACGAAGTAGCCACGCCCCTCGACTTCGGTGCGCAGGGTGCGACGACCTTCCAGCTCGCGGTAGACCTGGCCCTGCAGGGCCTCCACCGCAGCGAAGGCATCCTGCCCGGCCCACAGGCGCTTGAACGGTTCGGCGAGGATCAGCTTCATACGCGCTCCGCCAGGATCACGTCGGCCGCGCGCTGCGGCATGGAATACAGGTCCGCCGTGTCGGCGAAGTTCAAGCCGTTGGCGCCCCAGCGCTGGCGGGCGGCGTCATCGGCAAGCATCTCGGCGAGCATGCGGTTGCAGGCCTCCTGCTCGAATGGGCTGGCGATCACGCGTCCAGCGTCGGCCTCGGCAATGTAGTGGGCGTAGCCACACACGTCGCTGACCAGCACCGGCAACCCGGAAACCAGTGCCTCAAGCAGCACCGTGCCGGTGTTCTCGTTGTACGCCGGGTGGATCAGCAGGTCGGCACCGAGCAGGAAGCGCGGGATGTCGCTGCGCCCCTTCATGATCTCGACGCGATCGGAAATGCCCAAGGCCTTGGCCTGCAGCTGGAACGCGCGCGGGTCGTCCTCGCCGATGGCGATCAGGCGGGTGCGCTGCTTCAGCTCGCGCGGCAACGCGGCCAGCGCCTTGAGGCTGCGGTCCAGGCCTTTGGTCTTGAAGCCCGAGCCGATCTGCACCAGCAGCAGATCGTCGTCCGCCAGCGTGAACTCGCGACGGAACTCGGCGCGGATCTCGGCGGCATTGGCCGGCGCACGGCGGTCCGCGGCGATACCCGGTGGCAGCAAATGAAAGCGCGCGGCCGGGGTCGCGTAATGCTTGACGAACAGCGGCTGCTGCACCTCGGAGATCATCAGGATCTCGGTCTTCGACTCGGGCGCGAACACCGCGCGCTCGTAGTCGGCGAAGTGCTTGTAGCGGCCCCAGCGCTTGTAGATCGGCGCGCGCAGGGTCTGCGCCTTGTCCTCGTAACAGCCGTCGGCGGCGTAGTACACGTCGAGGCCCGGCATCTTGTTGAAGCCGATCACCCGGTCCACCGGATCGCGGGCCAGGTCGGCCGCCAGCCAGGCGCTGAACTTCTCGTTGCGGTGATGGTTGAACAGCGCCTTGATCGGCGCCACGCGCACATCGAAACCAGCCGGCACTTCGCCCTCCCAGATTGGCGTGTAGACGCGAATGGCGTGGCCACGCGCCTGGCACTCCAGAGCGATGCGCAGGAAGTCGCGCTGCAGGCCGCCGAAGGGAAAGTACTTGTAGAGCACGAACGCGAGTTGCATCAGACCGCCTCCGGCGCCAGCAGCAGCGCCTCCAGTTCGGTGCCGACGCGTTCGGCATCCAGCCCGTCGAAACAGGCCTTGTGCCGGTCGCCGCTGCCAGCATCCGGGCCAGTCGCGCACAGGTGCACCTGGCCGCGGCCGTAGGCGCCGACACGCCCGGGCAGGGTCGGACCGTAGAGCGAAATCGTCGGCACATCCAGCGCCGCGGCGAGATGGCCGAGGCCGGTGTCGACCGCCACGCAGGCCTGCGCCCCGGCGATCACCTTGGCCACACCGGCAAGGTTCAACTTCGGCAGTACCGCAGCGCTGGCGATACCGGCGACGATGCGCCCGGCCCGCGCGCGCTCGGTGTCGTTACCCCACGGCAGGCGCACTGCCCAGCCGGCATCGGCCATGCGCTGCGTCAGCGCGCGCCAGTCGGCTTCCGGCCAGTGCTTGCTGGCCCAGGTGGTGCCATGCAGGAAGAGCAGGTACGGCTGGGCGACCACATCGGCCAGCGCCGCGCGATCCAGGCCATAGTCTCCGAGCCCAGCCGGCACGCTGTAGCCGAGCGCCTGGGCGAACAGCTGGCGGGTACGTTCCAGCGCGTGCTGGTCCTTGGGTACGGCATACAGGCGATCGTAGAAGCGGCAGGCAATCGGCTCACGCGCCGAGTCGCGGTCCAGGCCGGCCACCGGCGCCTTGACGTAGCGGGTCAGCAACGCGCTCTTGAGCAGGCCCTGGGCGTCGATCACCAGGTCGTAGCGGGTCTCGCGCAGGCGCGCCTTGAAGCGCGACCAGTCGCCGTTCTTCAGGGTCTGCCAGAGGTTCTTGCGCCAGCGGCGAATGGCCACCGGAATGACCTGGGCCACGGCCGGGTGCCAGGCCGGGATCTCGGCGAACCCCTCCTCCACCACCCAGTCGAACTGGATGCCGGGGATCGCCCGCGCCGCGTCGGTAAGCGCCGGCAGGGTATGGATCACATCGCCGAGCGACGAGGTCTTGACCAGCAGCACCCTCATCCAGCGACCTCGATCGGGTCTGCCGCCAAACGGCCGAGGGCCTCGATCACCGGGCGCGGCTTGAGCTCGCGCAGGCAGTTGTAGTGGCCGAAGCGGCAGGTGCGGTCGAAGCACGGGCTGCACTCCAGCCCCAAGCGCACGATTTCCACCTGCTCGGCCAGCGGCGGGGTGAACTGCGGCGAGGTCGAGCCGTACACGGCCACCAGCGGCAGGTTCAGCGCGGCGGCGACGTGCATCAGCCCGGAGTCATTGGACACCACGGCGCCGGCGGCGGACATCAGGTCGATGGCCTCGGCCAGGCTGGTCTGCCCGGCGAGGTTGCTGACTTCCTCGCGCAGGCCGGGAATCAACCGACCACGAATGGTCTCGCCACCCGGATGGTCATTCTTCGAGCCGAACAGCCACACTTGCCAGCCCGCGCGGATCTTCAGCTCGGCGACCTTGGCGTAGTGCTCGGCCGGCCAGCGCTTGGCCTCGCCGAACTCGGCACCGGGGCACAGCGCCAGCACCGGGCGATCCAGGCTCAGGCCGAACTTGGCCAGGGCCGCGGCGCGGCTGGCCTCGTCGATCTGCAGGCGCGGCTGCGGATAAGGTTGCGGCAGTTCGACACCCGGCGCGTAGGCCAGGGCCATGAAGCGCTCGATCATCAGCGGGTAGCGCTGCTTGTCCAGCGTGCGGATGTCGTTGAGCAGGCCGTAGCGCATCTCACCCTTCCAGCCGGTGCGCACGGGGATGCCGGCGAAGAACGGCACCAGGGCGGACTTGAGCGAGTTGGGCAGAAGAATCGCCTGATCGTACTGGCCGGCCAGCGACTTGCCGATGCGCCGGCGGCTGGCGATGTCGAGCACGCCGTGGCCGAGCGGAAAGCTCAGCGCCGCACGCACTTCGGGCATGCGCTCGAGGATCGGCCGGCTCCACTCGGGCGCCAGCACGTCGATCTCGCAGCCTGGATGACGCTGCTTGAGGCAGACGAACAGCGTCTGCGCCATCACCATGTCACCGACCCAGCTGGGGCCTACGATCAGTATTCTCATCAGGGCTCCGGAAATGACCAGGGAGGCTCACGCCTCCCCGTCACTGCCTTGTTCTATTCGTTTCACGCCATGCGGCAGCCGGGCGGGCCGGCAGAACCGGCACCGCGTCGCCTCCTCACTTGACCAGGGTGCGCCACTCGGGGTGCGCCGAGGTCTTGCCGGTGACCAGGTCGAAATAAGCCTTCTGCAGCTTCTCGGTAACCGGGCCACGGCTGCCGATACCGATGGCACGGCCGTCGACTTCGCGAATCGGCGTGACTTCGGCGGCGGTACCGGTGAAGAAGGCCTCGTCGGCGATGTACACCTCGTCACGGGTGATGCGCTTCTCGATCACCGGGATGCCCAGCTCTTCGGCCAGGGTAAGGATGGTGCTGCGGGTGATGCCGTTCAGGCACGAGGTCACTTCCGGGGTGTACACCACACCGTTCTTGACCAGGAAGATGTTCTCGCCCGAGCCCTCGGCCACGTAGCCTTCCGGGTCCAGCAGCATGGCTTCGTCGGCACCGCCGGAAACGGCTTCCTGCAGGGCCAGCATCGAGTTGATGTAGTTGCCGTTGGCCTTGGCGCGGGTCATCGAGATGTTGACGTGGTGGCGAGTGAAGGAGCTGGTGCGCACCTTGATGCCCTTCTGCAGAGCCTCTTCGCCCATGTATGCGCCCCAGTGCCAGGCACCGACGATCACGTGGACCTTCAGGCTGTCGGCGCGGATGCCCATGCCTTCGGAGCCGTAGAACGCCATCGGGCGGATATAGGCGGTTTCCAGGTTGTTCTCGCGAACAGCGGCGCGGGTCGCTTCGTTGATCTCTTCCTTGGTGAACGGCAGCTTCATGTTCATGATGTGCGCCGAATCGAACAGGCGGTCGGTGTGTGCCTGCAGGCGGAAGATCGCCGTGCCTTCCGGCGTGTTGTAGGCGCGCACGCCCTCGAACACGCCCATGCCGTAGTGCAGGGTGTGGGTCAGAACATGGGTGGTCGCATCGCGCCACTGCACCAGTTCGCCGTCATACCAGATCACGCCATCACGATCGGCCATCGACATCGTTGCCAGCTCCTCAAGTATCCGCTTCGTTCATCGGTTCAACGGCGCCGGGCGGCTCGTCTGTGGCCGGCCGGCACTGCAATTCGGGGTATCTCGTCAGCTCAGGCCCAGCTCGCGCCAGACCCGCATCACGCCCTGCCGTTCACTGTGGAACTGCTCACCGGACACCTTGCCGGGCTGCTTCTGCAGGGCCTGACGGTGGGCGGCGGCGCGGTAGGCCTTGTAGGCATCCTGCAGCAGCGCGACATTCGTCGCCGGCATCAGACCGGCATCGCGCAGGCCGTCAAGAATGCGCATGTTGTCGGTGAAACGCAGCAGCTGCGGGTGCTCCCGGGACCACGCCAGGGCCGCGTATTGCACCATAAATTCAATATCGACGATACCTCCGGCGTCCTGCTTCAGATCGAAGGAAACCGTCGGCTCGAAGGCATTCGCCGCCGTGCCGGCCGCGGTCGCTGGGCTGCCGAGGTTGTCGCGCATCTTCGCGCGCATCTCGCTGACTTCGCCCTGCAGGGTCGGCAGATCGCGCTCGCGACCGAGCACGCTGGCGCGCACCTGCTCGAACGCCGCACCGACTCGCGCGCAGCCGACCAGCACCCGCGCGCGCACCAGCGCCTGGTGTTCCCAGGTCCAGGCCTCGCCCTGCTGGTAGCGCTCGAAGGCGGCCAGCGAACTGACCAGCAGCCCCGCCGCCCCCGACGGACGCAGGCGCATGTCGACCTCGTAGAGCTGGCCCGAGGTGGTCTGGGTGGTCAGCAGGTGGATGATGCGCTGGCCGAGCCGGGCGAAGAACTGCGCGCCGTCGATCGGCTTGGCGCCATCGGTCTCGGCCTGCGAGTCGCCGTCATGGATGAACACCAGGTCGAGGTCCGAGCCGTGGCCCAACTCGATACCGCCGACCTTGCCGTAGCCAACGATGATGAAGTCCGGATCGCAGGCGCTGCCATCGGCGCGGCGCGGCACGCCGTGGCGGGCTACGGTGTAGCGCCAGGCCAAAGCCAGGGTCTGGGCAAGAATCGCCTCGGCCAGCCAGGTCAGGTAGTCACTGACCTTCATCAGCGGCAGGGTGCCGGCGATTTCCGAGGCCGCCACGCGCAGGCCGTGGGCCAGCTTGAAGTGGCGCAGGGCCTCCATCTGCTGTTCCAGGTCGTCCTCGGGAATTCGCGTCAGGCGCTCGCGCAGCTCGGCGGCCAGTTCCGGTGCCAGCGGCGGGTTGAACAGACGACCCTCATTGAGCAGCTCGTCGAGCAACAGCGGGAAGCGGGTGATTTGCTCGGCGATCCACGGGCTGGCCGCGCACAGGGTCAGCAGGCGCTTGAGCGCCAGCGGGTTCTCGGTGAGCAGCACCAGGTAGGCGGAGCGCCGCGCCACTGCCTCGATCAGCGGCAGCACGCGCTCGAGCACCAGATCGGGGTTGTCGTGCTCGACGGTCTGCGCCAGCAGGCGCGGGATGAAGGCATCCAGGCGCTCGCGACCGAGGCGCTGCATAGTGCGCACCTGCGAGCCGCCGCGCAGGTCGACCAGGCGCTTGAGCGCCGCGGCCGGCTCGCCGAAGCCGGCGTCGTCGAGCTGACGCGTCGCACTGTCCTCGTCCAGCGCTTCCTCCCACAAGGGCAGCCATTCGCTACCCACGCAAACCTCGGCCTCGACACCCTCCTCCTCGTCCGGGTCGGCGATGACCTGGCGGAAGTGCCACTCGATGCGCCCGCGCCAATACATCAGCCGCTCATGGAAGGCGCTCCAGCTGTCGAAGCCCATGATGAACGCCACTCGCGCCCGCTCGATGTCGTCAGCTGGCAGCATCTGCGTCTGGCGGTCGCCGATGGCCTGCAGGGCGTGCTCGGTGTAGCGCAGGAACTCGTAGCCCTGGCGCATCTCGTCGATGATCGGCGCCGGCAGGTAGCCCTGCCCTTCCAGCGTCGCCAGCACCTTGAGCAGCGGCCGCTGTTGCAGGCTGAGGTCGCGGCCACCGTGGATCAGCTGGAAGGCCTGGGCGATGAATTCGATCTCGCGGATACCGCCGGAGCCGAGCTTGATGTTCTCGCTCATGCCCTTGCGCCGCACTTCCTGCTGGATCAGCAGCTTCATCGCGCGCAGCGCCTCGATGGCGGAGAAATCCAGGTAACGGCGGTAGACGAACGGCCGCAGCATCTCCAGCAACTGCTTGCCGGCCGCCTGATCGCCGCCGACCACCCGCGCCTTGATCATCGCGTAGCGTTCCCAATCGCGGCCCTGGTCCTGGTAGTACTGCTCCAGCGCGTTGAAGCTGAGCACCAGCGCGCCGGCCGAGCCGTAAGGGCGCAGGCGCATGTCGACGCGGAAGACGAAGCCTTCGACGGTGATCGCATCCAGCGCCTTGATCAGGCGCTGGCCGAGGCGGATGAAGAATTCCTGGTTATCCAGCGAGCGCTTGACCCCTTCGGTTTCGCCACCCTCGGCATAGCCGAAGATCAGGTCGATGTCCGAGGACAGGTTGAGCTCGTGGGCACCGAGCTTGCCCATGCCGAGGATGACCATGTGCTGCGCCTCGCCCGTACGCCGCCCGATGGGCGTGCCGAACTGTTCGCAGTGACGCGGATAGAGCCAGTGATAGGCCAGGTCGATGCAGGCATCGGCGAGATCGGACAGATCGCGGCAGGTCTCGGCCAGGTCGGCCTGACGAGTGACATCGCGCCAGACGATGCGCACCTGCTGGCGATTGCGGAAACGCCGCAGGCGGCGGCCCAGCTCGTCCTCGTCGCCGCAGCCGTCGAGCGCCGCCTGCAGCTGCCGACGCATTTCGCCCGCGGTGAACGCACGCTCCAGCTCGCCACTCTCGGCCAGCGCGGGCAACAGCTGCGGATCACGCACCGCCTGCTCGTGAACGAAGTCGCTGGCGGCGCAGACGCGCAGCAACGCGTCCTGCCGCTGTACCGGCCAGGAGGCGGGCAATTGCAGGGCGTGGGCGCGATCAGCGAGGGGTTTGAGGGCAGCCGGCAAAGCGGCGAGTGACGGCAAGCTCATGGTCTATCCTTGAGGGCGGAAAGCGCGGACCTGCCTCTGGCAGCTGCCGCTTTCCACCAGCAATTTATTGTAGTTTTACTACTAAAGATTGTGTCCCAGGCGCTGCATCAGCCGTCTTTTTGTAGTAAAACTACAGAAGAACAGCCGGTCGAACCCGGCCAACAATGACTTTGCGTCGCCCGCCCAAAAAGTGGGCACGACCCCAGGCTTTCGATTCTGGAAGCCTTTCCGCCCTGGAGCAAGCCATGCAAGACCTCGATCCCGTCGAAACCCAGGAATGGCTGGAAGCCCTCGAATCGGTTCTCGACAAAGAGGGCGAAGATCGCGCCCACTACCTGCTGACCCGCATGGGTGAGCTGGCTACCCGCAGCGGCTCACAACTGCCGTATGCGATCACCACGCCGTACCGCAACACCATTCCGCTGACCCACGAAGCACGCATGCCTGGCGACCTGTTCATGGAACGCCGCATTCGCTCGCTGGTGCGCTGGAACGCGCTGGCCATGGTCATGCGCACCAACCTGAAAGACTCCGACCTGGGCGGCCACATTTCCAGCTTCGCTTCCTCGGCGACGCTGTACGACATCGGCTTCAACTACTTCTTTCAGGCGCCCACCGAAGAGCACGGTGGCGACCTGATCTTCTTCCAGGGCCACGCTTCCCCCGGCGTCTATGCCCGCGCCTTCATGGAAGGTCGCATCAGCGAAGAGCAGATGAACAACTTCCGCCAGGAAGTCGACGGCCAGGGCCTGTCGTCGTACCCGCACCCCTGGCTGATGCCCGACTTCTGGCAGTTCCCCACCGTGTCCATGGGCCTGGGCCCGATCCAGGCGATCTACCAGGCGCGCTTCATGAAATACCTGGAAGCACGCGGCTTCATCCCGGCCGGCAAGCAGAAGGTCTGGTGCTTCATGGGCGACGGCGAGTGCGACGAGCCGGAATCCCTCGGCGCGATTTCCCTGGCGGGCCGCGAGAAGCTGGACAACCTGATCTTCGTCATCAACTGCAACCTGCAGCGCCTCGACGGCCCGGTGCGCGGCAACGGCAAGATCATCCAGGAACTCGAAGGCGTGTTCCGCGGTGGCGGCTGGAACGTCAACAAGGTGGTCTGGGGCCGCTTCTGGGACCCGCTGCTGGCCAAGGATGTCGACGGCATCCTGCAACGCCGCATGGACGAAGTCATCGACGGCGAATACCAGAACTACAAGGCCAAGGACGGTGCGTTCGTCCGTGAGCACTTCTTCAACTCGCCGGAACTCAAGGCGATGGTCGCCGACCTGTCCGACGACGAGATCTGGAAGCTCAACCGTGGCGGCCACGACCCGTACAAGGTCTATGCGGCCTACCACCAGGCGGTCAACCACAAAGAGCAGCCGACCGTGATCCTGGCCAAGACCGTCAAGGGTTATGGCACTGGCGCGGGCGAAGCGAAGAACACTGCGCACAACACCAAGAAGGTCGATGTCGACAGCCTCAAGCAGTTCCGCGACCGCTTCGACATCCCGGTACAAGATGACCAGCTGGAAAACCTGCCGTTCCTCAAGCCGGAAGCCGGCAGCGCCGAAGCGCGCTACCTGAGCGAGCGCCGCGCCGCCCTCGGTGGTTTCGTGCCGCAGCGCCGGGCCAAGAGCTTCAGCATTCCGACACCGCCACTGGACACCCTCAAGGCCATCCTCGACGGCTCCGGCGACCGCGAAATCTCCACCACCATGGCCTTCGTGCGCATCCTCGCGCAGCTGGTCAAGGATAAGGACATCGGCTCGCGCATCGTGCCGATCATCCCGGACGAAGCGCGCACCTTCGGCATGGAAGGCATGTTCCGCCAACTGGGCATCTACTCCTCGGTCGGCCAGCTCTACGAGCCGGTGGATAAGGACCAGGTGATGTTCTACCGCGAGGACAAGAAGGGCCAGATCCTCGAGGAAGGCATCAACGAAGCGGGCGCCATGAGCTCCTTCATCGCCGCCGGCACCTCGTACTCCAGCCACAACCAGCCGATGCTGCCGTTCTACATCTTCTATTCGATGTTCGGCTTCCAGCGCATTGGCGACCTGGCCTGGGCCGCTGGCGACAGCCGCACCCGAGGCTTCCTCATCGGCGGCACCGCCGGGCGCACCACGCTCAACGGCGAAGGCCTGCAGCACGAGGACGGCCACAGCCACATGCTGGCCGCGACCATCCCCAACTGCCGCACCTATGACCCGACCTACGGCTACGAGCTGGCGGTGATCATCCAGGACGGCATGAAGAAGATGACCGAGGAACAGCAGGACGTCTTCTACTACATCACCGTGATGAACGAGTCCTACCAGCAGCCGGCGCTGCCCGAAGGTGCCGAGGCCGGCATCATCAAGGGCATGTACCTGCTCGAAGAGGACAAGAAGGAAGCCGCGCACCATGTGCAGCTCCTCGGTTCCGGCACCATCCTGCGGGAAGTGCGCGAAGCGGCGAAGATCCTGCGTGACGAGTTCAATGTCGCCGCCGACGTATGGAGCGTCACCAGCTTCAACGAACTGCGCCGCGACGGCCTGGCCGTGGAGCGCAGCAACCGCCTGCATCCGGGCCAGAAGCCGAAGAAAACCTACGTGGAAGAATGCCTGGGCGGCCGTCAGGGCCCGGTGATCGCCTCCACCGACTACATGAAGCTGTTCGCCGAACAGATTCGTCAGTGGGTGCCGAGCAACGAATTCAAGGTTCTCGGCACCGACGGCTTCGGCCGCAGCGACAGCCGCAAGAAGCTGCGCCACTTCTTCGAAGTGGATCGCAACTGGGTGGTCCTGGCCGCCCTGGAAGCCCTCGCCGACCGCGGTGATATCGAACCCAAGATCGTGGCCGAGGCCATCGTCAAGTTCGGCATCAACCCGGAAAAACTCAACCCACTGGACTGCTAAGGAGCGAAACGATGAGTGAATTGATTCGCGTACCCGACATCGGCAGCGGTGAGGGTGAAGTTATCGAGTTGTTCGTCAAGGTCGGCGACCGTATCGAAGCCGACCAGAGCCTGCTGACCCTGGAGTCCGACAAGGCCTCCATGGAAATCCCCGCGCCGAAATCCGGCGTGGTGAAGAGCCTGAAGGTGAAGCTCGGCGACCGCCTGAAAGAGGGCGACGAGCTGCTGGAACTGGAAATCGAAGGCGCGGCGGCTGAAGCCCCTGCAGCCCCGACCGAAGCACCCGCGGAAGCACCCAAGGCGCCAGCAGAGGCCCCGGCTGCCGCTGCCGCACCCGCCGCTGCGGCAGCGCCCGCCAGCAGCAGCGTGCAGGACATCCACGTTCCGGATATCGGTTCGGCAGGCAAAGCCAAGGTCATCGAAGTGCTGATCAAGGCTGGCGACAGCGTCGAGGCCGACCAGTCGCTGATCACCCTGGAGTCCGACAAGGCCTCCATGGAGATCCCCTCGCCCGCAGCCGGCATCGTGGAAGAGGTCTTGGTCAAGCTGGACGCCGAAGTCGGCACCGGCGACCTGATCCTCAGGCTCAAGGTTGCAGGCGCTGCCGCAGCGCCGGCACCCGCCCCCGCCGCGGCACCTGCTGCGCCGGCCAGCCCGGAAGTGCATCGGGTTCCGGAAGGCGCCGCGCCACACGTGGCCGCCGAAGTGCGGGCGATTGCCGCGCTGTCCGCTGCCGCTGCGGAAACCTCCGCGCCCAAGCGCGATGGCAGCAAGGTGCATGCAGGCCCGGCCGTGCGTATGACCGCGCGCGAGTTCGGCGTCGAGCTGGCCGCCGTCACCGGCACCGGCCCGAAAGGCCGCATCCTCAAGGAGGACGTGCAGGCCTACGTCAAGACCATGCTGCAGAAGGCCAAGAGCGCTCCGGCAGCGGGTGCGACCGGCGGCGCCGGCATTCCGCCGATCCCGGAAGTCGACTTCAGCAAGTTCGGTGAAATCGAAGAAGTGGCGATGACCCGCCTGATGCAGGTCGGCGCTGCCAACCTGCATCGCAGCTGGCTCAACGTGCCGCATGTGACCCAGTTCGACTCGGCCGACATCACCGAGCTGGAAACCTTCCGCGTGGCGCAGAAGGCCGTGGCCGAGAAGGCCGGGGTCAAGCTCACCGTGCTGCCACTGCTGCTCAAGGCCTGTGCTTACCTGCTGCGCGAGCTGCCGGACTTCAACAGCTCGCTGGCGCCGTCCGGCAAGGCCGTGATCCGCAAGAAGTACGTGCACATCGGTTTCGCCGTGGACACCCCGGACGGCCTGCTGGTCCCGGTAATCCGCGACGTCGACAAGAAGAGCCTGCTGCAGCTGGCGGCCGAAGCGGCCGAACTGGCCGAGAAGGCGCGCACCAAGAAGCTCTCGGCCGATGCCATGCAGGGTGCCTGCTTCACCATCTCCAGCCTTGGCCACATTGGCGGCACCGGCTTCACGCCGATCGTCAACGCGCCGGAAGTGGCGATCCTCGGCGTGAGCAAGGCGACCATCCAGCCGGTGTGGGACGGCAAGGCCTTCCAGCCCAAGCTGATGCTGCCGCTGTCGCTGTCCTACGATCACCGCGTAATCAACGGCGCCGCCGCGGCGCGCTTCACCAAACGCCTCGGCGAAGTACTGGGCGATATCCGCACCATGCTGCTGTAAGCCGATCCAGGTTGTGCTTTGAGGCTCGACGCCTCTTCCCCTCAGCCCCGCCCAGTGCGGGGCTTTTTTTGTCCGTCGTTTTCCGCTGCCGGGCAGTGATGCAGAAAACCGCCCAGCGCACAGGCGCCTCACGCCTGACGTGCTAGGGTGACTCCGACCGCGCCGCAGCAGGCGCACAGGAGCCGGGGCGATGGACGTGCGGATCGAACAGGTAGACGGCGAATCGCCACAATGGCGCGTCTACCTCAATACCTTCTTCATCATCTGCGACAGCGCCGAAGCCGCACAGGAACTGGCGCAGCGGGCCAGCGCCAGCAACGCCGAGCTGTTTCGCAAAGCGATGAACAGCCATCGCCAGCGCAAGGAAAGCGAACCGTTCTGCCTGCTCTAGGCAAACGACTGACTCAGATAGCACAAGGCCCGGAAAACCGGGCCTTGTCATGTTCGTCGGCACCCTCCGGGCACTCAGCTCTTCTGCAGGTTGCGAATCAGGAAGGTGATCGCCTTGGCCAGCTCGGCGGCGCCCTGGTGATCACGCAGCACCCGGATCCACGGGCTGCCGTCGGCCGGGTTCTTCAGTTCGCAGACGATACCGGTGGCCGGGCAGTCGTAGTGGATGTACGGATCGAGGCCGAACACCGACAGGCGTTGATTGCTCACCGCCAGCGAAGTCCCCTGCTCGGCGCGCGACTCTTCGCGTACCGCCAGCTCCCCCGGCGCGGTGACGCTCAGCTGGTAACGCAGGTCGCTGCGCTGTGGCTTGCCCACCTGGTAGGCGGCGCGCAGGGCGTAGGAATCGAGCAGCGCATTGCTGTGCGCGAGCAGCGCGGTGCGTTCATTCTTGGTCAGGTACAGGCGCTTGAGTTCTGCCAGATAACGCGCCTGCTCTTCGCCGCTGAGCTGGGCCTCGACCGCTGCTGCCACGGAGGGCCCGCCGCCGCCCAGGGCCAGCAACAGCAATAACCCGCTCAGTCTTCTTGTCAGTCCCAGCTGCATAATGCACCCTTGCCGAACTTTGGTTGATAGAACCAGGCCGAGGGCCTGAACCGTGCCAGCATACTGGAAGCCCACCGCTTGATGAAAAGCCATCCCGATGCCGCTAGCCGTAAGGCGGCCGAGGTTGTGACGCAGTTGCCAGTGCCTTCGCGCCTGGGCATGTTGCGTTTCGAGCGCTTGAACGAGCCAAGCTGGGCCCTGCTGTTCCTCGACCCCGCCTGCGAACGCCAGCTCGGCGTCGCCGCCAGCGACCTCTGCGCGCTGATCGATTCGCCCTACGCCAGCCTGATGGAACCCGAAGCACGCTACCGCCTGCACGACGAGATCCAACAGCAGCTCGCCAGCGCGCCGCACTACACGGTGCGCTACAAACTGCACGGCCCGCAGGGCACGCTGAACCTGCTGGAGATCGGTGAACTGTTCCAGCAACGCGGCCGCGAACTGTTGCGCGGCTACCTGATCGTCGGCGCCGCCGATGCCACGGACACCCCGGAACAGCAACGCCAGAGCGAGCTGGAAGCACAGAACGTGCGCCTGCAGACCTCGCTCGACCTGTACCAGCGCTCCCAGGAAGACCACCTGCAGCACCTGATCCGCTCGCGCGCGCAGCAGAGCCTGATCGTGCGCCTGGCCCGTCATCGCTATGCCTCGCTGGACCCGCTCAAGGAAGCTGCCGAACTGATCACCCAGGCCGCCTGCGAGGCCTACGACGTGGCCCGCGCGGGCATCTGGCTGCTGCAGGAGCAGCGCATGGAACCGGTGGCCCTGTACCGCCGCGACATCGACCGCCACGAACAACCCGCCGCGCTCGACGTTTCGCCCTACCCGCGTTACTTGGAAGCCCTGCACAGCGGCCGCGCCATCGACGCCCACGAGGCGCAGCGCGACCCGCGGACCAAGGAGCTGACCAAGAGCTACCTCAAGCCCCAGGGCATCACCGCCCTGCTCGACGCCAGCATCCGCATCGGCGGCGAGATGGTCGGCGTGCTGTGCCTGGAGCATGTCGGCGCGCCGCGGGTGTGGCAGACCGACGAGATCGCCTTCGCCGGCGAGCTGGCCGACCAGTTCGCCCAGGTCATGAGCAACCAGCAGCGGCGCGATGCAACCAGCGCCCTGCACCTGTTCCAGCGCGCCGTCGAGCAGAGCGCCAGCGCCTTCCTGCTGATCGACCGTGACGGCCGCGTCGAGTACGCCAACCCGAGCTTCACCTCGATCACCCAGTACAGCGGCGACGAAGTTCACGGCCGGCGCATCTCCGAACTGCCGGCCCTGGAAAACCTCGGCGACCTGCTGTTCGACGCCAACTCCGGCCTCGCCGAGCGCAACAGCTGGCAGGGCGAGTTCCGCAGCCGGCGCAAGAACCTCGAGCCCTACTGGGGCCAGCTGTCGATCTCCAAGGTGTACAACGACGACGGCGAGCTGACGCACTACATCGGCATCTACGAAGACATCACCCAGAACAAGCTGGCCCAGCAGCGCATCGAGCGCCTGGCCTACAACGACAACCTCACTGGCCTGGGCAACCGCCCGTACTTCATCCGCGGCCTGGAAGAGCGTTTTGCGCGCAACAACGGCCGGCCGTTCAGCCTGCTGCTGGTGGACATCGACAACTTCAAGCGGATCAACGACAGCCTCGGTCACCAGACCGGCGACAAGCTGCTGATGAACCTGGCGCGGCGCCTGCGCAACAGCCTGAGCCAGGGCACCAGCCTGGCGCGCTTCGCCAGCAACGAATTCGCCGTGCTGCTCGACGGTGCCGACGAGGGCGCCGGCCTGGTGCTGGCCGCCGAGCTGCTGCACACCCTGGACAAGCCGCTGTTCGTCGACAACCAGCTGATCAACGTCACCGGTTCGGTCGGCCTGGCCTGCGCGCCGCGCCACGGCGATGACCCGCACACGCTGATGAAGCATGCCGGTCTTGCCCTGCACAAGGCCAAGGCCAACGGCAAGCACCAGGTGCAGGTGTTCACCGAGGCGCTCAACGCCGAGGCGCACTACAAGCTGTTCGTCGAGAACAACCTGCGCCGCGCGCTGACGCAGAACGAGCTGGAGGTCTACTACCAGCCCAAGCTGTGCCTGCGCACCGGCCAGCTCACCGGCCTGGAAGCCCTGCTGCGTTGGCTGCACCCGGAAAAAGGCATGATCAACCCGGACCAGTTCATCAGCGTCGCCGAGGAAACCGGGCTGATCATCCCCATCGGCAAGTGGGTCGCGCGCCAGGCCTGTCGGGTCAGCATGGAGCTGGCGGCACTCGGGCTGGGCGAGGTGCAGGTGGCGATCAACCTGTCGCCCAAGCAGTTCACCGACCCCGATCTGGTCGGCTCGATCGCCGCGATCCTCGACGAGGAGCAACTGCCGCCGCACCTGCTGGAACTCGAACTCACCGAGAGCCTGCTGCTCGAAGGCAGCGACGACACCCGCCAGCAGGTGGCGCGCCTCAAGGCTCTGGGCCTGACCCTGGCGATGGACGATTTCGGCACCGGCTACTCGTCGCTGAGCTACCTGAAGAAATTCCCCATCGACGTGATCAAGATCGATCGCAGCTTCATCAAGGACATCCCGGAAAACCAGGACGACATGGAAATCACCTCCGCGGTGATCGCCATGGCCCACAACCTCAAGCTCAAGGTCGTCGCCGAAGGCATCGAGACGCCTGCGCAGCTGGCCTTCCTGCGCCGGCAGAAATGCGACGTCGGCCAGGGCTACCTGTTCGACCGGCCGATCCCCAGCCGCGAGCTGACCGAACGCCTGCGCCGCTACCCTTGCCGCGGCGCCTGATCGCCGCCATCTAGTCTGTTCCTGTAGTCGGCAGCGCTCGCCAGCACTGCGCTGATAGCGCAACGCCACTAGCCCCCGCTGCGCACGATGCGCTATAACCCGCCCTCATAGCCGAACCGAGGAATCATCATGGTCCTGCGCTCGCAAATTCTCGCTCACAAACTCGAACTGCCAACCGCCGAACAAGCCCTGCCCGGCCGCGACACGCCTCAGGCGGTGCCGGCCGCACACTTCGTCAATGGCAACGCGCTGACGGCGCCCTTCCCCGCCGGCCTGCAGCAGGCGGTGTTCGCCCTCGGCTGTTTCTGGGGCGCCGAGCGGCGCTTCTGGCAGCAGCCGGGCGTGTGGAGCACGGCAGTCGGCTACGCCGGCGGCCATACGCCGAACCCGACCTACGAGGAAGTCTGCTCCGGTCTGACCGGCCACACCGAGGTGGTGCTGGTGGTGTTCGACCCGCAGCAAACCAGCTTCGATGCCCTGCTCAAGGTGTTCTGGGAGGCGCACAACCCGACCCAGGGCATGCGCCAGGGCAACGATGTCGGCACCCAGTACCGCTCTGCGATCTACTGCCAGGACGACGCTCAGCTGCACGCGGCACTGGCCAGCCAGGCGCGCTTCCAGGCGCAACTTGCAGACGCCGGCTTCGGCGCGATCACCACGGAGATCGCCAAGGCCCCGACGTTCTACTACGCCGAGACCTATCACCAGCAGTACCTGGCGAAGAACCCGGCCGGCTACTGCGGCCTGGGCGGCACCGGCGTGTGCCTGCTGCCCTGATCCACACCCGGCTTAAATAACCCGAACCGGCCGCCTGCGTGGCGGCCTAACAAGAACCCGTGTCTCCCCGCTTCGTCGAGCCAGGCATGCCAGAAACGCCCGTCTACATCGACCCCGAGCAACTGTGCATCGGCCTCTACATCCAGCTCGACCTGGGCTGGTGGGAGCACGACTTCACCTTCAACAAATTCAAGATCAAGGACGAGGGCCAGCTCAAGGCCCTGCGCGCGCTCGGCCTCAAGCGCATGCGCTACGACCCTGCGCGCAGCGACTGCGAGCCGCTGCCACTGCAGGTCGAAGCGCCACCGCCAATCGAAGAACCGCCTCCCGTCGAAGTGCCGCCCAGCCCGGAAGAAATCGCCCGCCAGGCCCGCGCGGCCAAACTGAGCATGCTGCGCAAGCGCCTGGCCGAAGTGGACCGGCGTTTCGTCCAGGCCAGCCAGCGGGTCAAATCGCTCAACCAGACCCTGCGCGCGCAACCCGAGGAAGCCCTCAAGCAGGCCGGCGTGGTGGTCAGCGAACTGGTCGAGACGGTGCTCGGCGAAGACGGCGCGGCGCTGCACAGCATCAATGGCAAGGGCAGCGACGACGCCTACTTCCACCCGCTCAACGTCACCGTGCTGTCGGTGCTGCTCGGTCGCCAGCTCGGCCTCAACGCCGAGGCCTGCCACACCCTCGGCCTCGGCGCGCTGCTGCACGACATGGGCAAGCTGGAGATCCCCAGCAAGGTGCTGCTCAAACCCGAGCCGCGCACCCGTGCGGAACAACAGTTTTTCCAGCTGCACACCGAGTACGGCCTGCGTCGCGCCCAGCAACTGATGCTCGACGACGAGGTGCAGCGGATCATCCACGAGCACCACGAGAACTGCGATGGCAGCGGCTACCCGCGCCAGCTGCACGAGCCGGAGATCGGCCGGCTGAGCCGGATCGTCGCCATCGCCAACCACTTCGACAACCTGTGCACGCCGCTCAACCCGCGGGACGGCCTGAGCCCGCACGAGGCGTTGTCGCGGATGTTCGCCCAGCGCCAGCTGTTCGACGAAGTCGCGCTCAAGGCCTTCATCCGCTGCATGGGCGTCTACCCGCCGGGCAGCCTGGTGCAGCTGGAAGACGAGCGCTACGGCCTGGTGCTCGGCATGCACCCGACCCTGCCGCTGAAACCGACGCTGATCCTCTACGACGCTGGCGTGCCCAAGGAAGAGGCGCTGATCGTCAACCTCGAGCACGAACCGCAGCTGGCCATCGCCCGCAGCGTACGCCCGGCGCAACTGCCGGCGGCCGAGCTGGAGTACCTCAATCCGCGCCAGCAACTGAGCTACTACGTCGCCCCCCGCCAGCCGCGCCGCTGAAATTCGGTGGCCTGTGCCACACCTCGCCGATGGTCGCAGTGCGCACGTAACAAAGCTGCGTTATGGTCGCGCCTCACCGCGGCCCCTGTAGCTGCGAGATGGACATTCGCAGTCATCTGACCGAGGTTTTCCGATGAAGATGTTTCTCAGCGGCCTGGCACTGGCCCTGCTGACCGGCAACGCCATTGCCGCCACCGACGGCCCCGTGCTGATCAAGTTCTCCCACGTGGTCGCCGACGACACACCCAAGGGCCAGGGCGCCCTGCTGTTCAAGAAGCTGGTCGAGGAGCGCCTCGGCGAACAGGTCCGCGTCGAGGTGCACGCCAACTCCAGCCTGTACGGCGATGCCAACGAACTGCAGGCGCTGCTGAACAACGACGTCCAGCTGCTGGCACCGTCACTGTCAAAATTCAGCCAGTACACACCCAAGCTGCAGGTGTTCGACCTGCCCTTCCTGTTCGACGACCTCGACGCGGTCAACCGCTTCCAGAAGCGCGCCAAGGGTCGCCAGCTGCTCAGCGCCATGGAAAAGCGCAACATCACCGGCCTGGCCTATTGGCACAACGGCATGAAACAGCTCTCCGCCACCCAACCGCTGCAGAGCCCGGCGGCGGCCAAGGGTCTGGCCTTCCGCATCCAGTCCTCGCCGGTCCTGGAGAGCCAGTTCCAGATCCTCGGCGCCAAGGCGGTCAAGCTGCCGTTCGCCGACACCCTGCCAGCGCTGCGCAGCGGCACCGTGCAAGGCACCGAGAACAGCTGGTCGAACCTCTATAGCCAGCAGTACGCCCCGGTGCAGCCGTACATGGTGGAGAGCAACCACGGCGTGCTCGACTACATGCTGGTGAGCAATAGCAAGTTCTGGTCGTCGCTGCCATACAGCGTGCGCATCGAACTGGACGCGATCATCGACGAGGTCACCTACGCGGTGAACAACGCCGCCGAAGCACAGAACCGCGAGGCCCGCGAGCAGCTCGCCGCCAGCGGCAAGGTCAACCTGATCACCCTCTCCGCCCAGGAGCGCGACGCCTGGCGCAAGGCCATGCAGCCGGTATGGAAGCAGTTCGAGGGGGAAATCGGCGCCGACATCGTGCACGCCGCCGAGCAGGTCAACCGCCGCAGCAACTGAGCAGCTGGTCGCTCATCCGGGGCAACGCCGGATGACGTACCAGTCGGCAGGCCAACGCCACCGGGCGGGAACCCGGACTCGCGCCGCAGGGTCCATCTGCGGAACGAGCAGTCCCCGTTCCCCTACCCCGCGAGGTCTGCCATGCCTGCTCCCTCAGCCTTTCCGCTGTCCCGTTCCCTCGGCCTGCTGGCCTGCCTGAGCCTGCCGAGCCAGGCCGCCGAATGGCGCGTCACCACCTTCCTCGATGAGTTCGACGGTGCCTGTACCGCGCAGCACTGCTCCCTGCGCGAGGCCATCGCCGCGGCCAATGCCACCCCCGAGAGCCCCGCGGTGGTTCGCCTGGGTGTCGGCACCTATGTGCTGAGCCTGGCCAATGCCAGCAACGCGCAAGGCCTGCCCCGCGAAGAAGACGCCAACCGCGTCGGCGATCTCGACCTGCTGGGTCAGGTCAGCCTGATCGGTGCCGGCCCGGCGCAAACGCTGATCAACGGCGCGCGCCTCGACCGCCTGATCGACGTCCAGCCCGGCGCCAACCTCAGCCTGCGCAGCCTGACCCTGACCGGTGGAAGCACGCTGTACGACGGCGGCGGCGTGCGCAACCGCGGCACCCTGCACCTGCTGGATGTGACCCTGAGCGACAACCGCGCCTACGCCCACATCAACGGCGTGCCGAGCCGTGGCGGCGCGCTGGCCAACTTCACCACGGCACAACTGCACCGCGTGCGGGCACAGAACAACCTGGTGGATGGTGGCGACATGACCATGGGCCAGGGCGGCGCCCTGTTCAACGCCGGCACGCTGCTGATGCGCGACAGCCGCATCGAGTTCAACCGCTGCGTCGATTACCACGAAGTGGGCATGGGCTGCGGCCTGTTCAACCAGGGCACGGCGGACCTGGCACGGGTGGCACTGATCGGCAACCGCAGCATGCCGGACGGCATGGGCGGCGCCATCCTCAACCTGGGCACCCTGACCCTGACCAACGCCACCCTGAGCGATAACTACAGCGGCGACAAAGGCGCCGCGCTGGACAACGGCAACCGCTACAACCCGCAGCCGAGCGGTACGCCCAGCGCCACGCTGAGCCACGTGACCATCGCCGACAACGACGGTTACGGCCTGCTCAACCACGACGGTACGGTCAGCGTGCGCAATGCCATCATCGCGGGCAACCGCCAGCGCGAAACCGACGAGCCGCGCAACTGCCACCAGCAGGACAGCGCCATCGCCCTCAACGTGCGCGGCCTGCTGCTCGGCAGCGACGCCGGCAACTGCGTCGGCAGCCTCAGCGTGGACAACCACCAGGTGCTCACCCGGCAGCTGTTTGCGCTGGCTGAAAACAACGGCACGGTGGCCCACGCCTTGCGCCGCACCAGCGCCGCCCTGGACAGCGCCGAGGGTGCCTGCCCGCAATACGATCAGCGCGGCCTGACCCGGCCGCGCGATGGTGATGGTGACGGCATCGCCCGCTGCGACCTGGGCGCGTTCGAGCGCGCCGGACCCTAGGGCCTAGCCGGCAGAAGGCTTGGCGAAGGGAACGCGAAGTATCGGGCTTGCGTAAGGTGCGCCACGCGCACCACAGGCCCGCAGATGATCCCGGTGCGCATGGCGCACCCTACGCAGAGCACGGCGCGGCGGCCGCGTCAGCAGAGTCGCGTCATTCGGCAATGAGCCAATCCAGGCGCCAGTCACCGTGGCTCTGCGCCAGCTTGCCAGCCAGCCACGGCAGCAGCTCACGCAGCTCCTCTTCCAGGCCCCACGGCGGATTGGCGATGGCCAGGCCCGAGCCGCTCAGGCGCGTGGCGTCGTCGGGGGCGTGGACGAACAGTTCGACGCGCAGCAGCTTGGGCGCGCTGGATTTCTCCAGGCCCTGGTAGAAGCGCCGCAGCTGGCGTGCATCCTTGATCGGGTACCAGATGGCGACCACGGTCTGGCGCATGCGGCCGATGGTTTCCTCGAGCGCGCTGACGCAGCGTTCCAGCTCGTCGGCCTTCTCGAAAGGCGGGTCGATCAGCAGCAGAGCGCGTTTCTCCGGCACGGGCAGCAGCGCCCGCGGCACGTGCCAGCCTTCGCCCAGGTGCACGGCCACGCGACGGTCGCGCTTCATGTTGTCCTTGAGCAGCTGGCCGTCCTGCGGGTGCTTTTCGTTGAGCAGCACGCGGTCCTGCAGGCGCGTCAGCTGGCGCGCCAGCTCCGGCGAGCCGGGGTAGTAGCGCAACTGGCCATCCGGGTTGAGCGCGTGCAGCACGCCAAAATAGTCGACGCTCAGCTCCGGCAGATCGGGGGCATCCCACAGACGGGCGATGCCGTCCAGCCATTCGCCGGTACGGCTGGCCTCGTCACCCTTGAGGTCATACAGGCCGACGCCAGCATGGCTGTCGAGGCAGACGAACGGCGCCTCCTTGCGGGACAGCAGGGCGATGATGCGGCTGAGGACGAGGTGCTTGAGCACGTCGGCGTGGTTGCCGGCGTGGAAGGCGTGACGGTAGTTCATGCAGCGATTTCCAGGGGACGGGGGGCGCGAAGACGCGAATTGTAGCCCGAAGGATGGACGACCACAGGTTCTACCGCTTTATCACGCTCATGGATGTTGCTGTGCGCGGTTAATTCACGAAGCTAGACTCCGCGCATTCCACCGGAGGTATATCCATGTCCGAGTCCCTGCTCAGTTCCCGCAACCTGGCCTTCGAGCTCTATGAAGTGCTGGATGCCGAAGCCCTGACCCAGCGCGAGCGCTTCGCCGACCACAACCGCGAGACCTTCGACGCCGCGATCGGCACCGCCCGTGGCATCGCCGAAGAACTGTTCGCCCCGCACAACCGCAAGAACGACGAGCACGAGCCGCAGTACGTGGACGGCGCCGCCGTGCTGATCCCGGAAGTCGAGCCGGCCCTGCGCGCCTTCCACGACGCCGGCTTTCTCAATGCCACGCGCGACTTCGAGGCCGGCGGCATGCAGCTGCCCAACCTGCTGTCCCAGGCCTGCTTCGCCCACTTCCAGTCGGCCAACGCCGCCACCAGCTCCTACTCGATGCTGACCATGGGCGTGGCCAACCTGATCGATGCCTTTGGCAGCGACGAGCAGAAGCGCACCTACCTGCAGCCGATCATCGACGGTCGCTTCTTCGGCACCATGGCCCTGACGGAGCCGCATGCCGGCTCGTCGCTGTCGGACATCCGCACCAAGGCCGAGCCGCACGCCGACGGCAGCTACCGGATCAAGGGCAACAAGATCTTCATCTCCGGCGGCGACCAGCCGATCTCGGAGAACATCGTGCACATGGTTCTGGCCAAGCTGCCGGACGCCCCCCCCGGGGTCAAAGGCATCTCGCTGTTCCTGGTGCCGAAGTTCCTGGTCAACCAGGACGGCAGCCTGGGCAAGCGCAACGACGCCCTGCTAGCGGGCCTGTTCCACAAGATGGGCTGGCGCGGCACCACCTCCACCGCGCTGAACTTCGGCGATAACGACGACTGCGTCGGCTACCTGATCGGCAAACCGCACGCCGGCCTGTCGTACATGTTCCAGATGATGAACGAGGCGCGCATCGGCGTCGGCATGGGCGCGGTGATGCTTGGCTACGCCGGCTACCTGTACTCGCTGGACTACGCCCGTGAACGCCCGCAGGGCCGTCAGCCGGATGGCAAGGACCCGGCCTCCAAGCAGATCGCCATCGTCGAGCACGCCGACGTGCGGCGCATGCTGCTGACCCAGAAGGCCTACGTCGAAGGCGCATTCGACCTCGGCCTGTACGCCGCCCGGCTGTTCGATGACACCGAGACCTTGCCCACCGAGGAAGAGCGCAAGACCGCGCTGGAGCTGCTCGACCTGCTCACGCCGATCGTCAAATCCTGGCCATCGGAGTTCTGCCTCAAGGCCAACGAACTGGCGATCCAGATTCTCGGCGGCCACGGCTATACCCGTGAATACCCGGTGGAGCAGTACTACCGCGACAACCGCCTCAACCCGATCCACGAAGGCACCCACGGCATCCAGTCGCTCGACCTGCTCGGGCGCAAGGTGTCGATGAACGGCGGCGCCGCGCTCAAGCAACTGGTCAAGCTGATCCAGGACTGCTGCCAGCGCGCCAGTCAGCATGAAAGCCTGAACGCCCTGCGCCAGCCGCTGGAGCAACTGCTGGCACGCCTGTCGGCGGTGACCCTGGCGCTGCTCGGCGACCTGATGCAGGGCAAGGTCAATCAGGGCCTGGCCAACTCGGCGCTGTACCTCAAGGTGTTCGGCCACACGGTGATCGGCTGGCGCTGGCTGGAACAGGCGATCCGCGCCGAAGAGGGCCTGGCTCGCGTGCATGCCGGCCAGGGCGACAGCGCCGATGGTGACTTCTACCAGGGCAAGCTGCAGGCCGCACGCTACTTCCTGACCTGGGAAGTGCCAAGCTGCCACCACGACCTGGCGCTGCTCGAAGCCCGCGACGACACCTGCCTGAGCATGCAGAACGCCTGGTTCTGACGCGACGATTCACCCCTTTCATGCCCCGTGCACATGCGGGGCTTTTTTTCGCCTGCGCAAACCTGACACAGCCCCACGGCCCGCCCTACGCAACAGCGTCATCAACCACCCGTGACGTCAAGGCAACCCAGGGTGGGCGACGCCGTTCTCCTCCACCCTGCGCCCCGAGGGGGGCGGATGGAGCGCGGGCTTCGCGCCCCTCCACACCCTACGATTCAGCCCCTGAGCGCACGGCCCGCAAGCGCCTTCCCCATTCCAGCCCCCCCACGATTAACTGCTTGAACGGGCTCGCCCGCGCGTGGCGGATTTATTCGGCAAAGGCGCTTGCGGGCGGCGCCAGGTCGCGGGTTAGAATCGGGCTGGCATGCACGCTGCATGCGCCCCGCGATCGCCTTACCCCTTCTTGCCTGGAGCCTCGCCCGTGGACGCTGCCACCATCAATAGCCTGTTCCTGATCGGCGCGTTGCTGGTGGGCGCAAGCATTCTGGTGAGTTCGGTGTCGTCGCGCCTGGGCATCCCGATTCTGGTGATCATCCTCGCCGTCGGCATGATCGCCGGTGTCGACGGCCCCGGCGGCATCGGCTTCAGCAACTACCCGATGGCCTACCTGGTCGGCAACCTGGCGCTTGCAATCATTCTCCTCGACGGCGGTTTGCGCACGCGGGTCTCCAGCTTCCGTGTGGCGCTCTGGCCGGCGCTGTCGATGGCCACGGTCGGCGTGCTGATCACCACCGGCCTGACCGGCATGGCCGCGGCCTGGCTGTTCGACCTGAACATGATGCAGGGCCTGCTGATCGGCGCCATCGTCGGCTCCACCGACGCCGCGGCGGTGTTCTCCCTGCTCGGCGGCAAGGGCCTCAACGAGCGGGTCACGGCGACCCTGGAAATCGAATCGGGCAGCAACGACCCGATGGCGGTGTTCCTCACCGTGACCCTGATCGACATGCTCGCCAAGGGCCAGAGCGATTTCAGCATCGCCTTCGTCGGCCACCTGCTCAGCGAATTCGGCATCGGCGCCCTGCTCGGCCTCGGCGGCGGCTGGGTGCTGCTGCAACTGATCAACCGCGTCAGCCTGCCCAACGGTCTCTACCCGCTGCTGGTGGTCAGTGGCGGCCTGCTGGTGTTCGCCCTGACCAACTTCATGCACGGCAGCGGCATTCTCGCCGCCTACCTGTGCGGCCTGGTGCTGGGCAACCGGCCGATCCGCTCGCGCCACAGCATCCTGCACATGCTCGACGGCATGGCCTGGCTGGCGCAGATCGGCATGTTCCTCGTGCTCGGCCTGTTGGTCACCCCGCATGACTTGCTGCCCATCGCCATTCCGGCCCTGGGCCTGGCGCTGTGGATGATCCTCTTCGCCCGCCCGCTTTCGGTGCTGATCGGCCTGTTCCCGTTCCCCGCCTTCCACGACCGCGAGAAGATCTTCATCGCCTGGGTCGGCCTGCGCGGCGCGGTGCCGATCATTCTCGCGGTGTTCCCGATGATGGCCGGCCTGGAGCACTCGCAGCTGTACTTCAACCTGGCCTTCTTCATCGTCCTGGTGTCGCTGCTGCTGCAGGGTGCCAGCCTGCCGCTGGCGGCCAGGCTGCTGCGCGTCACCGTACCGCCGCAGCCGGCACCGATTTCCCGTGCCGGCCTGGAGATCCACCCGACCAGCGAGTGGGAGCTGTTCATCTACCGCCTGGGCGCCGAAAAGTGGTGCATCGGTGCACCGCTGCGCGAGCTGAAAATGCCCGACGGCACGCGCATCGCCGCGCTGTTCCGCGGCACCGAACTGCTGCACCCGTCCGGCAGTACCACCCTGGAGGCCGCCGACATCCTCTGCGTGGTCGGCCACGAACACGACCTGCCGGCCCTCGGCAAGCTGTTCAGCCAGGCGCCGCAGCGCAGCCAGGACCTGCGTTTCTTCGGTGACTTCGTTCTGGAGGCCGACGCCCAGTTGGCTGCCATCGCCACGCTGTACGGCCTCAAGCTGGACGACGTCGACGGGCAGATGCCGCTAGGTCGCTTCATCGCCCACGAGATCGGTGGCCAGCCGATTCTCGGCGACCAGGTGGAATGGAACGGCCTGACCTGGACCGTGGCCCTGATGGAAGGGAACAAGGTGCGCAAGGTCGGCGTCAGATTCCCCGAAGGCCAGGCCAAGCCCGGCCTGTTTCTCTGAGAGCCTGAGTCGCCTCTGCGGCGCGCCGGACGTGTGGGGGCAATCCACCCGCATGACACGCAGCGACGAGATGGCGCACCGGCTCAACTGGCGTACGACAATTCGGCAGCAGTTCGATCCACGCTGCCGTCTGCCTGACATATCATTAGCCGCACCTTTCTGCCCGAGCCGCCCGTCGCGACCATGTCTTCCCTGCGCACGCTTTGCACCGCCACCCTCCTCGGACTCTTTCTGTTCGCCAGCCCCCTGAGCGCCGCCGAAGCACCGTCCGCCGAGGCGGTGCAGCGCAGCCTCGACACCCTCGCCGAGCGCAAGCTGGCCGAGCCGGAGCTGAAGGTTGTCCAGCAGAACCTGGAGCAGACCCTGACCTTTCTGGCCAACCAGGCGGACAGCGAGAAGCGCCTGGCCGAGCTCAAGCGTCAGCTCGCCGACGCGCCGCGGCAGATCGCCGACGCCCAGCGCGAGTACGGCCGCCTCAAGGCCAGCGAGCCCGCCAATGCCCTGCAACGCTACGGCAAGTCCAGCGCACTGCAGCTCGACGCCCTGCTCAACCAGCGCGCCAACCAGCTCAGCGAGTGGCAGCAGGACCTGGCCGACGCCAACAGCCTGATCATCACCTCACAGACGCGCCCGGAGCGCGCCCAGGCGGAAATCAGCAGCAACCAGACCCGCACCCTGCAGATCGGCAACGCACTCAAGTCCGGCAAGGAAGGCGGCAAGCCGCTCAGCGCCGAACAGCGCGACCGGCTCAACGCCGAAGCCGCCGCGCTCGCCGCGCAGACCGAGCTACGCCGCCAGGAACTGGTCGGCAACAGCCTGCTGCAAGACCTCGGCAATGCCCGCCACGACCTGCTCGCCGAGCGCATCCGCCGCCTCGAACAGGAAATCCTCGACCTGCAGTCGCTGATCAACGACAAACGCCGGGAAAGCTCCGAGCAGACCGTCGCCGAGCAGTCCCGCGAAGCGCAAAAGGCCACCCCGGATAGCCTGATCGCACAGGAAAGCGCGACCAATCTGAAGATCTCCGACTACCTGTTGCGCGCCACCGACCGCCTCAACGAACTGACCCGCCTGAACCTGCAGACCAAGCAGCAGCTGGACAACGTCAGCCAGGCCGACCAGGCGCTGGAGGAACAGATCAGTGTGCTCAAGGGCAGCCTGCTGCTGTCGAAGATCCTCTACCAGCAGAAGCAGGCGCTGCCGCACCTGGAGATGGACAGCAACCTGACCGACGAGATCGCCGATATCCGCCTCTACCAGTTCGAGCTGGGGCAGATGCGCGACACCCTGGCCAACCTGCCGGCCTACGTCGACGGCCTGCTGGCGACCCAGACCGCCGAGCAGGCCACGCCGGAACTGCGCGCCACGCTGATGCAGCTGGCCACCACGCGCACCGAGCTGCTTGACCGCCTGGGCCGCGAATTCAACGCCCTGCTCAACGAGTCGATCACCCTGCAGCTCAACCAGAAACAGCTGCAGGACACCGCCAGCGCGCTACGCAAGACCCTCGAAGAACAGATGTTCTGGATTCCCAGCAACAAGCCGCTGGACCTCGCCTGGCTGCGCCTGGCCCCCGACTACCTGCAACAGCAGCTCAGCGCCCTGCCGTGGGGCTCGGCGCTACAGGAAATCAGTGCAGGCCTGATCGACCGCCCCTGGTTTTTTCTTCCCTTGCTGCTGCTGATCGGCGCCCTGCTGTGGCGCCGCAGCTGGCTGTACGACAAGCTCGTGCGCCTGCACGAGGACATCGGCCACTACAAGCGTGACAGCCAGCTGCACACGCCTCTGGCGATCTTCATCAACATTCTGCTGGCCCTGCCGGTCAGCCTGTTCCTCGCCCTTGGCGGTCTGGCCCTGCGCATCGACGCCCGCGGGCAGAACGCCGCGTTCGGCGGCGCGCTGCTGGAAATGGCCCAGGCCTGGCTGGTGTTCTACACCCTGTACCGCATCCTCTCGCCCGGCGGCGTGGCCGAGCTGCACTTTCGCTGGGCACGGCCACAGGTCGCCTACCTCGCCCGCCAGGTGCGCGCCCTCGGCCTGGTGGTGCTGGCCCTGGTCGCCGTGGTCACCGTCGCCGAGCACCAGCCGGCCGCACTGGCCAAGGACGTGATCGGCATCGTCGTCGTCCTCACCTGCTTCGGCCTGATGACCTGGCTGATGAGCAAGCTGCTGCTGGCCGGGCCGATGCGTGAACACGCCTCGCCGTTCCGCCTGCTGATCGGCCTGGCATTCACCGCCCTGCCGGTGGCGCTGATGATCGCGGTCGGTTTCGGCTACTACTACACCGCGCTGAAACTCACCGAGCGCCTGATCGACACCCTGTACCTGCTGACCCTGTGGCTGATCGTCGAGGCCGCCTTCACCCGTGGCCTGACCGTCGCCGCGCGGCGCCTGGCCTACCAGCGCGCCCTGGCCAAGCGCCAGGCGCAGCCCAAGGAAGGCCTGGAAGGCAACGAGGTGGCCACCGAAGAACCGAAGCTGGACATCGATCAGATCAACCAGCAGTCACTGCGCCTGATCCGCCTGGCCCTGCTCGGCACCTTCATCGCCTGCCTGTACTGGGTGTGGTCGGACCTGCTCAGCGTGTTCACCTACCTCGACAACATCAACCTCTATCAATACAGCAGCGGCACCGCCGATGCCGCGACCATGGTGCCGATCAGCCTGCTCGACGTACTCGGCGCGCTGATCATCGTCGGCATCACCGTGGCCCTGGCCAGCAACCTGCCGGGCCTGCTCGAGGTCCTCGTGCTGTCACGCCTGTCGCTGGCCCAGGGCAGCGCCTACGCCACCACCACGCTGCTGTCCTACGCCATCAGCGGCATCGGCTTCGTCAGCGCGCTGTCCACCCTCGGCGTCAGCTGGGACAAGCTGCAGTGGCTGGTCGCCGCGCTGTCGGTGGGTATCGGTTTCGGCATGCAGGCGATCTTCGCCAACTTCATCTCCGGGCTGATCCTGCTGTTCGAGCGCCCGGTGCGCATCGGCGACCTGGTGACCATCGGCACCGTCACCGGCACGGTCAACCGCATCCGCATCCGCGCCACCCACATCACCGACAGCGACCGCAAGGAAGTGGTGGTGCCCAACCAGATCCTGCTCACCAGCCAGCTGATCAACTGGACGCTGACCGACACCATCACGCGCATCGTGCTGGTGTTCAACGTCAACCAGGGGGCCGATCTGGAGCTGGTGCGCAAGCTGCTGCTGCAGGCCACCCAGGAAAACAGCCGGGTGCTGCGCGAGCCGGCGCCCAACGTGCAGCTGAAGACCTATGGCGCCACCGCGCTGGAGCACGAGCTCAAGGTCTACGTACGCGAGCTGGGCGACCGCGGCCTGGCCACCGACGAGCTGAACCGCCGCGTCGACCAGCTGTTCAAGGAAAACGGCATCAACCTCGCCGGCACACCGAAGATGGACATCACCTTCCACCGCAGCAGCGACAACAAGCTGCTCGCCCACGAAGACGACATCAGCGTGCCGGACGCCGAGCCGAAGCCGAGTTGATCCGCGCGGCAGAACGCCGCTCGTGAGGCTCACCGCCAGGCAGAACGCTGGCGGTAAACCGCGATGAGCGCCGCGATCGAAGCGCTCGGCAACCCTTACTGAACCACCGGGAACAGCTGGCCAACCAGTTCCTGCACCTTGGCGTCGGCATCGATGAACTTGCTCATGCCCGCCGTGTGCGCGTCGTACACCGCTTCGCCGGCACTGTGGCCGTCACGGTACACGGCGATCTGCGCATAGCGCATGTACAGCGCCAGGTCCCAGTTCCAGCTCGCCGTGTAGGTCGAGGTCAACGCACAGACGTCCGGCCCGGAACTGGCCGGCACCACCTGCACGACCATGCCGCGCGCCTTCACCGCACGGCTGTAGGCGTTGAGGAAACCCTCGCGAACCTTGGCGTTCTCGACGATACACAGCGTCTCGCCGCGCTGGCTGCTGACGGGGTCGACTTTCTGAATGCTGGAGCAGCCGGTGAACAGCGGAGCCAGCAGGCCTACTACAAGGAGGCGTTTGATCATGGGGGTGGTCCATACCAGGAATGAGGGATTGCCACGGCACGACCTGCGTTGGCCCGTCCGTGGGCGGGCGCGACTGTAGCAAGCCGGCAGTGCAATCGCAAAATGCCAGTATCGCGTCGAATGGACGCACGCTGCGGGGGCGCCGACAATGCCCGCTCAGCCAACCGGGAGCTCGCCGTTGAAACGCCTCACCGACCTGCAGTTCGACAACCGCTTCGCCCGCCTCGGCGATGCCTTCTCCACCCATGTGCTGCCCGAGCCCATCGACGCGCCGCGCCTGGTAGTGGCGAGCCCGGCGGCCATGGCGCTGCTCGACCTCGATCCGGCCGAAGCGGACAGCGAGGTATTCGCCCAGCTGTTTTCCGGGCACAAGCTGTGGAGCGAGGCCGAGCCGCGGGCGATGGTCTATTCCGGGCACCAGTTCGGCAGCTACAACCCGCGCCTGGGCGACGGCCGCGGCCTGCTGCTCGGCGAGGTGCTCAACGACGCCGACGAGCACTGGGACCTGCACCTCAAGGGCGCCGGACAGACCCCCTACTCGCGCATGGGCGATGGCCGCGCGGTGCTGCGCAGCTCGATCCGCGAGTTCCTCGCCAGCGAATACCTGCATGCCCTCGGCATCCCCAGCACCCGTGCGCTGTGCGTCACCGGCTCGAGCACGCCGGTATGGCGCGAGAAGCAGGAGAGCGCGGCGATGGTCCTGCGCCTGGCGCCCAGCCACGTGCGCTTCGGCCACTTCGAATACTTCTACTACACCCAGCAGCACGAGCAGCTGCAGGTGCTCGCCGAGCATGTGCTGAGCAGCCATTTCCCTGCGTGCCAGGAACAGGCCGAGCCTTATGCGGCGATGTTCCGCGAGATCGTCGAACGCAATGCCGAGCTAATCGCCAAATGGCAGGCCTATGGCTTCTGCCACGGCGTGATGAACAGCGACAACATGTCGATCCTCGGCATCACCTTCGACTACGGCCCCTACGCCTTCCTCGACGACTTCGACGCCAACCACATCTGCAACCACTCCGACGACAGCGGCCGCTACAGCTTCAGCAACCAGGTGCCGATCGGCCAGTGGAACCTCGCCGCCCTCGGCCAGGCCCTGGTGCCGCTGGTCAGCATCGAATCGCTGCGCGAGAGCATCAACCTGTTCCTGCCGCTGTACCAGGCGCACTACCTCGACCTGATGCGCAAACGCCTGGGCTTCACCCGTGCCGAAGAGCAGGACGGCGAACTGATCGAGCGCCTGCTGCAGCTGATGCAACAGGGCGGCGCGGTGGATTATTCATTGTTCTTCCGCCGCCTTGGCGACCTGCCTGCTGCCGAAGCAGTGCAGGTCGTGCGTGACGACTTCGTCGACCTCATCGCCTTCGATGCCTGGGCCGAGAGCTATTGCGCGCGTGTCGCCAGCGAAGGCGGCAGCCAGCAGGCGCGACGTGCACGCATGCATGCGGTCAACCCGCTGTACGTGCTGCGCAACTACCTGGCACAGCACGCCATCGAAGCCGCCGAACGCGGCGACTACGCCCCGGTGCGCGAGCTGCACGCCGTGCTGTCGCGGCCGTTCGACGAGCAACCCGGAATGGAACGCTACGCCGAACGCCCACCGGAATGGGGCAAGCACCTGGAAATCAGCTGCTCGTCCTGACTGGGGCTGTCAGGGGGGGACGTCGCGGGCTTTTTTTGAGCTGGATGCAGGCGGCGAGATCGACCTGTATCAGCCCGCTATTTTTGGCAGCGCCCCTGCGCCACGCCATTGGCATAGGTCAGCTTGCTGCCAGGAGCGTAGAACGGCTCCGGGCAGGCGATGAACACCGTGCTCACCCCCACATGGTTGTAGTTGTGCAGGTCCCGGCCTCCCGCCGCCAGCGAGTTACCCCGCCACTGACGCTTGGCGCACTCGTCTACACGACGCCCCTTGAAGTCCCCACTGCTCACCACGCCTTCCGTACAGAAGGTGACTCGTATTGGAAAAGAACAGGTATTCACCATTTGATTGGCTTGGCGAATATTCGGGTTGGGCTGAATGGCCACGCAGGCATTGACCGCAGGGGTATAACTGAAACCGCCTGCTGATTTGCCGGGAGTCTGCAGATTGACGGACGGCTCGTCATAGCTCTGCTGCTGCAGCGCATGCATGCGCTCCTGCTGAGCCTGCTGAGCCTGCTGAGCCTGCTGAGCCTGCTGAGCCTGCTGAGCGGCAAGCATCGCCACCTGCGCCTGCTGCTGCGCCAGCTGTTGTTGCTGCACCTGATCGGCCTGGCGCTGCGCCTGGTACTGCAGCGCAGAAGCATTGGCCTGCTGCATCGCCACCTCGTCGCCCGCCAGAGCAGCGCCCACACCCTGCATCAGCAGGCCGCTCTCGTAGCCCTGTCCACCCGTGGCCTGGGCAATCTGCCCGGTGGCTTGCAACAGGCTACCCACTGCCCCCATACCGCCGCGCGGGTCAGCCCGCTCGTGGCCAGAGTCCGTCGCAGGCAGCGATGCCACAGGCGTCGAAGCCACCGTTACAGCTGGCATGACCGGAGTTGGTGTCGACACTGTAGGCCTGATCGCCGTGGTCGTGACAGTGCCCGACAGATTGCTCGGGCGGATCGGGGGTAAGGACCTGGCTCCCGCGGGAGCCCAGTCACCCATGTCCAAGGCCTGCTCCGCGGTCATCAGACTCAAGCTGCCCTGCATGACCAGAACCAGATAGGGATCTGCCTCGACGCCAGGCACCTTGCGTTCGATGCCAGTCAGAATATTCCTGAGCGGTTCATAGTTTTCCGTGAGCAGCCGCCCCACAACGCCAGCACGTCCGTCGACGACATAGACCTCCATCCCGTAGCTACTGGGTATGAGCTCGGCAACCTTGGCTCGCAGCTCCTCGTCCCTGGCCAATCGCTCCGGCGTATTGACCTGCCGAACCAGCGTGAAGGTGTACACCTGCGCAGAAGGGATCGCAGAAACCTCATCGAATATGCGGCGCTGATCCTCAGCCGTTGCGACCTCTCCTGCGACGAGAATCACCGACCCAAAGCCCCTCAGGATCAGTTTGGGATGGGTGGTGATGTACTTCTGGTGGATGGCAACCAGCGCCGACCCTATCGCCACCTTCTGCCGTTGCTCGGCAGCGTAGCTCTGCGTCGCTGCCGTATTGCTCGGCGGCGCACCGCACCCCACCAGCAATGCATATAGCGCAACGACCAATATGCGCCTTTTCCCCATATATTCATCTCCGCGGCAAACTCAGTACGAATGTAATACTCGTCAGTAAGTAGCTTAAACAGCCCCACGCCACGGCATCGACATGACGCCCACTGCAACGCAGCAGCACTTGCCTTCTTATACAAAAGTTAAAACTCGGCACAGAAATTCGCATCATCCATATGAATGATGCGCCGCCTATTTGCTAAACGCATGATAAGGCTCTTTTACGCAGGAGTGACCTTACATGCTACGGCACCTAACCATGATCACCCTATCATTTGTTCTGCTGAACGCGGCCAATGCAGCAGATCGCGAGATAAAGGTGGTTGAGGCATCCAACCAGAATCGTGCCGCCGCCTGCGCCAGCGCAGGAAAAATGCTGCAGAACGATATCAGCGTGCAGCTGGGAACGAGAAGACTGGTGGATATTGGAAGTTGCGAATGTTCCAAGTCAGAAGACCGCAGCGAATATATAAAAGGCGACTGGACCTGCACGGCCAAAGGCACATACGAATAAACAAAAAACCTAGCACTACCCAACACTAAAGAGGCAATCATACAAATGAAGAACGCCTGCAAATTATCAATAGCAGCCATATTGCTATGCGGTTCCACTCTGGCATACAGCGAGGCTGACAACCAGCAAGACAGCTGCCTTAAAACAACACCACTGGCACCGAACATTGTCAGAAACAGCTGCAACTACATAGTTTCGGGTGTACGTTGCCGCAGTGGCACAGCAGTCGCCCAATGCCTTGGAACATCCGATCTTGTATGGGTAGATTTCTACCCCAATAGAAATACCAACAACATTCTTCTGGACAGCAATGGCATACCGAAGTCGGGAACCATCTACTGCCGCACCAAGGAGGCAGAAATAACCGCTGATGAACAAGGCCCGGCCTACTGCAAACTGCGCTGAGCCGTTGAGAACGGCTCCGCCAGCCAACCCCCAGAACGGGATGCGCTCAGACCTTCCAGTCCATAGCGGCCATACAGCGCACCGCTCATCTGCTATCCCAGGCGCATAAACAGGCTGACCAGCTCAGCCTGTCGATCCGTCCCGGTCTTGCGAAACAGCGCCCGCAACTGGGTACGCACGGTATTGATCGAGACGCCGATACGGCCTGCGCATTCTTCGGGACTCAGGCCCTGCACGATCAACTCGGCAAGGCGGCATTCGGCGGGCGTCAACTGGAACAGCTCGGCAAGCAGTTGCGTGCGCGGCTGGTTGTCCAGCAACGCCACCAATGCCAGCGGTTCCTGGAAATACAGATTGAACCATGCCTCGGCATTGACCGGGGTAATCAACAATTCGCCCCCGGAAGCCTCCGGCAGGCGACACCACCCGGCACGCGGCGCCCCCTTGCTGCCGCAGGCTGCGCGCAGCATGGCGGTAAAAACTCCACTCGTCCTGACGAGCGTTAGCCGATCATTGCGCTGCACCAGCGGCAAGCCCGGCTCCTTCAGCCGCCGTTCTGCTGCATCGTTGCAGAACACCACACGCCCCTCTGCATTCACCAGCCAGAGCGGAGTGACGTGCTGCGCCTGCAGCAACTGTCGGGCCTCAAGCTCCAGCTCAAGGCCGTTCACCACATTGGCCAACTGCGCTGTACGCACCAGATGCGGGCTGATGCGGGTCAACAGCGCCTGCTGTTGGGCGCTCGGTTGCCGCGCATCGAGGTTGGTCAACAGGGACAGGAAGGCGCTCTGCTGCTGCGACTTCTGCAACTTCACGCAGGAGACACCGCGCATGCCGTAAGGCCGCTTGAACTCCTGGTAGTAGGGGCTGCGGTTGATCTGCTGTACGGTCAGCTCGGCGAAGTCGTGGTACCACAGCCCCTTGTCCCTGTGCTCCAGCAGTGGCCCCGTCGGGTCCAGCGTGCAGAAGTAGCGGTTGTAGGCCTCAACCGAATCAGCCTCGCAGGCATAGAAGGACGAAACCTGGGCATGTGGGCGCTGTTCGTCCCAGAGCATCAGAATGCCCCTCTGCCGCCCGCTGGCCTCGCTCAGCCGTGCCAGCAATCGATGCCAGGCCGAACTGTCGAGTACGCATTCGTAGCTGAGCGCGAGCAGTTCGTCATACAACGCTTCATGTCGGTTCTGCATGCTCACACCTGCCCATGATGAGCGCCTGAGGTCTCTTCAGGCGCGTGCATGCAGATGAATGAAACGAACTCACCGCAGACTCTCATCACGCCTCCCTCCCCCCTCAATCAGTGATTGGCTACTCCGAATGCCTGTAGAAGCGTCTTGCCATCATCCCTTGGAGACCAAATTCCGATCAAGCCATGCACCCATCTGCAGTGGAGTCTGTATGAGCAATAAGAGCCGACCCCCTGGCGGACCGGGCAAACACATGACCGTCAGTTGCTCGCTGTGATCCCGTTCGCCGTACCGGTCCTGCGCGTGAAGTACCACAGCACCGGTAGCAGCATCGCCGCGCCGAGCAGGCCGGCGCCGGTGAACAGCGTCGGGTAGCCGAGGGCCTTGGCCAGCACGCCGCTGCTGGCACCGACCAGGCCGGAGAGGAGGACCACTGCACTGGCCTGCAGGGTGAAGTCGGCGCCTTCGTGCTCCAGGCGGCAGCGGCTCATCATCACGGCGAACAGGGCGACGGTGGACATGCCGTCGGCGATCTGTTCGAACAGCGCCACGCCATACACCAGCGCCGCGTTGCCGCCCTGCCCCACCAGCAGCGCCATGCCGGCGATGCCGAAGGCCTGCAGCGCACCGAAGATCAACAGTGCGCGCAGCGCGCCGATTCGTGCGTACAGCAGGCCGCCGAGCAGCGCGCCGCCGATGCCGGCCAGGCTGCTGATCAGGGTCAGCTGGCCAAGCGCGGCGGTATCCCAGCCCTGGTCGACCAGCATCGGTTTGATCATCGGCGAGCCGAGCGCGTCGCCAAGCTTGAAGGTCAGCACCACCAGCAGCCAGGCGAGCATACCCGGCTGCGCCAGCAGGCCGCGGTAATGCCGCCAGAGCAACCCGGCACCGGCACGCTCGGCCTGCTCCGTGTGCTGCGGCAGCAGTTCACGCTCGCGAAAGCGCCAGATAGGCAAAGTCATCAGCAGCAGAAGCGCGGCCAGCAGGGCGATGGACAGGTTCCAGCCGAGCGGGGCGATCAACAGCAGCAGGCCACTGCCGCTGGCGAGCATGCCGACCTTGTAGCCGCCAACCTGCAGGCTGTTGCCCAGGCCGCGCCAGCGCTCCGGCAGCAGGCGCACGGCGAGGCCGTCAGTGGCGATGTCCTGGCTGGCGGCGGCGAGGTTGATCAGCAGCAACGTGCCGAGCAACAGCCACACGGCGGGGCCGAACAGCAGCTGCGGGGCGAGCAGCGCCAGGCCGCCGAGGCAGACGATAACCACGCCCTGCAGCGGCAGGATCCAGCCGCGATGGTGGCCGAGCCGGCGCGAACCAATGCGGTCGATCCACGGCGCCCACAGCACCTTGAGCAGCCAGGGCAGCGCCAGTAGCTTGAGCAGGCCGATCAACGCCAGATCGACGCCGTGCTGGCGCAGCAACACCGGCAGCGCGTGGGCGATCAGGCCCGACGGCAAGCCCTGTGCGCAGTACAGGGAGGCGAGCAGAACCAGCGTGGTGGTGGACGGGCGAGCGGTGGCGTTCATACGCGAGTTCCAGAGAATCCTGGGCAAGACTAGGCGGGACAATCAGCGCGAGGCAACCGCTGGATACGGCGCGTCACTAAAAACCAAATCGAATATAAACCTTCTTAAACATTCTTAGACTCTCTAAGGAAAGCCGCTTAAGGTGGCCCGCTGTTTTACCCCGGCCTGTTCTACCACCCGCTGTCAGGCGCCTTACCGCATGAAAATCCGTGACCTCGATTTCAGCCAGAGCCCGGTCAACACCGAGCATGAAGCGCTGGGATTGCCCCCCGTCGAAGACTACGTCTCGCACCCCGACAACCATCCCGTTCTGCGCTTCGCCATGTGGTTCGCCGTGGTGGTGCTGGTCGGCCTGCTCGGTTTCCTCGCCTGGCGCCTGTTCTTCGGTGACAACGGCAGCAGCGGCCTGGAGATCATCGAAAGCACGCTGAGCAGCCCGACCTTCTGGAGCGCCGTGGCCGTCGGTTTCTTCGCCCAGATGATCGACGGCGCCCTGGGCATGGCCTACGGCATCACCGCCACCACCTTCCTGCTCAGCGCCGGCGCCTCACCCGCTGCGGCCAGCGCCAGCGTGCACATCGCCGAAGTGTTCACCACCGGCCTGTCGGGGATTTCTCACGTCAAACTGGGCAACGTCAACAAGTCGCTGTTCCTGCGCCTGCTGCTGCCCGGCATCATCGGCGCGATACTCGGCGCGGTGCTGATCACCAGCTTCGACGGCGCGGTGCTCAAGCCCTTCATTTCCGCGTACCTGCTGCTGATGGGCCTGTACATCCTGCGCAAGGCCTACCGTCATGTGAAACGCCAGCGCGAAGAACCCAAGCACGTGGCCAAGCTCGCCCTGTTCGGCGGTTTCGTCGACGCCGCCGGCGGTGGCGGCTGGGGCCCGGTGGTCACCAGCAGCCTGCTCGGCTCGGGCAGCGACCCGCGCACCACCATCGGCTCGGTCAACTTCGCCGAGTTCTTCCTGACGATCACCAGCGCCACCTCGTTCATTCTTCTCGCCGGCCAGCCGGACACCTGGATGATGGTCGCCGGCCTGGTTTTCGGCGGCATGTTCGCCGCGCCGTTCGCCGCGCTGCTGTGCAAGAAGCTCTCGGCGCGCACCCTGCTGACCATCGTCGGTTGCCTGATCACCCTGATCAGCGCCTACAACATCTACCAGGCACTGGCCTGACCCGCCAAAGCGGTTCTAGCCACCGGCGAAAACGATCTAGCCCACCGCCCGATTCATTGCTCCAGCGCATTGACCGGGCCCGTGGGCTTTTTCATGCTGCGGCCTTCTCTCTGCCCTGAAGGAACGCCCCGCATGAAACTGGAAACCCTGGCCATCCACGCCGGCTACAGCCCCGACCCGACCACCAAGGCCGTGGCGGTGCCGATCTACCAGACCAGCTCCTTTGCCTTCGACGACACCCAGCACGGCGCCGACCTGTTCGACCTGAAGGTCGCCGGCAACATCTACTCGCGCATCATGAACCCCACCAACGACGTACTCGAACAGCGCATCGCCGCACTGGAAGGCGGCGTCGGCGCGCTGGCCGTGGCCTCGGGCATGGCGGCGATCACCTATGCCATCCAGACCGTGGCCGAGGCCGGTGACAACATCGTCTCGGTGGCCAAACTCTACGGCGGCACCTACAACCTGCTGGCCCATACCTTGCCGCGCTTCGGCATCCAGACCCGCTTCGCCGCCCACGACGACATCGCCGCCCTCGAAGCGCTGATCGACGACAGGACCAAGGCGGTGTTCTGCGAATCCATCGGCAACCCGGCCGGCAACATCGTCGACCTCAAGGCCCTGGCCGACGCCGCACACCGCCATGGCGTGCCGCTGATCGTCGACAACACCGTGGCCACGCCGATTCTCTGCCGGCCGTTCGAGCACGGCGCCGACATCGTCGTGCACTCGCTGACCAAGTACATCGGCGGCCACGGCAGCAGCATCGGCGGCATCGTTGTCGACTCGGGGCAGTTCCCCTGGGCGGATCACAAGACCCGCTTCCCGCTGCTCAACACGCCGGACCCGTCCTACCACGGGGTCACCTACACCGACGCCTTCGGCCCGGCCGCGTTCATCGGCCGTTGCCGCGTGGTGCCCCTGCGCAACACCGGCGCGGCGCTGTCGCCGTTCAACGCCTTCCTGATCCTGCAGGGCCTGGAAACCCTGGCCCTGCGCATGGAGCGCCACTGCGAGAACGCGCTCAAGGTGGCGCAGTACCTCAAGGGCCACCCACAGGTGGTCTGGGTGAAATACGCCGGCCTGGCGGACCATCCCGAGCACGACCTGGCGGTGCGCTACACCGGCGGCAAGCCGGCTTCGATCCTCTCGTTCGGCATCCAGGGCGGGCAGGCGGCCGGCGCGCGCTTCATCGACGCGCTCAAGCTGGTGGTACGCCTGGTCAACATCGGCGACGCCAAGTCGCTGGCCTGCCACCCAGCCTCCACCACCCACCGCCAGCTCAACGACGAGGAACTGGAGAAGGCCGGCGTGCCGCGCGACATGGTGCGCCTGTCGATCGGCATCGAGCACAGCGACGACATCCTCGCCGACCTGGCCCAGGCGCTGGACGCTGCCCGCGACTGACCCATCCCGCAGGAGCCGCGCCGGCTCCTGCCTCTGCACGCATCGTCGCGCCCTCACGGGTGGGCAGCTCCATGCCCGCCCAAGCCGCACTCGAACCCTCGCCCCTTGTTTTGCCGCCGCCAAACCACCACGTTAGGCAGACGAAGGAGAGACCACCATGAGCGAACCCCTGCTGATTCCCTGCGCCCACTGCAGCGGCCTCAACCGCATTCCCGGTGAGCGCCTGGGCGACGCGCCGCGTTGCGGACGCTGCAAGAACCCGGTCCTGAGCGACACGCCATTCGAGCTGAGCCAGGCCAATTTCGCCGCCCAGCGCAAGGGCGACCTGCCACTGCTGGTGGACGTCTGGGCCAGCTGGTGCGGGCCGTGCCGCAGCTTCGCACCGACCTTCGAGCAGGCCGCGCGACACCTGCACGGGCGCTGCCGCCTGGGCAAGCTGGACAGCGAGGCTCACCCACAACTGTCCGGGCAACTGGGCATCCGCTCGATCCCCAGCCTGATCCTGTTCAAGGGTGGCGAGGAAGTCGCCCGCCAGAGTGGCGCCCTGCCCCTGCCACAGTTGCTCGGCTGGCTGCGCAGCCAGGGCATCGCCGCCTGAGCAGTGCCGATAACGGGCGGAGGCTGAGCGGATCGGTCAGCACCGACGAGCCGCGCGGTCATTGTGCTCGGCCAGTAGGCGACTAGGCTGCAAGCATCGCCTCCTGGAAAGCCGACCATGCCTTTGCCCCTCGAACTGGCCCGAATGTTCACCGAAGAAAAGATCACCTTCGTCCGCCGCATGGGCCTGCGCGCCGACGTGCTCGAACCCGGCCTGGTGCGCCTGCACATCCCCCTGGCCGGCAATGAGAACCACATCGGCAGCGCATACGCCGGCGCACTCTTCACCCTGGCGGAGATACCCGGCGGCGCTCTGTTCCTCACCAGCTTCGACGCCCAACGCTTCTACCCGATCATCAAGGAAATGACCCTGCGCTTCCGCCGCCCCGCGACCAGCGATATCAGCGTGGAGGCGCGACTGAGTGCCGCAGAGATCGAGCGCATCCAGAGCGAAGCCGAACGCGAGGGCAAGGCCGAGTACCTGCTGGAGCTGCAACTGCGCGATACCAGTGGCGAAGTGGTGGCGGAAAGTAGAGGCCTGTACCAATTACGCAAACACTGACGCGCGGGGCTTGCCGCGCGGGCAAAGCGGGTCTATCACTGGGTGTCAAAACGGAAAACCCCTTACCGGGTTACAGCGCGGTCGACGTCCGCCGCGCCAAGAGGACAGACCATGATCAGACACATCCTTATTGCCCACGATCTACGCAGCACTGCCGACCTCGCCCTGCGCCGCGCCGCGCAACTGGCGCGCCAGCACCATGCCCGCCTGACCATGCTGCACGTACTCGACCCGCGCCTGAGTCAGGCCGAACAGGACAAAGCCCAGCAGCGCCTCGACGAGAGCCTGACGCGCTACGCCCCTGCCGGCAGCGAGTTGCGCCTGTGCCAGGGCAAGCCGGCCGATGCGGTGCTCGACCAGGTACAGCAACTGGGTGCCGACCTGCTGGTGCTCGGTGCCCAGCACCAGCGCCACGAACTGTTCTCCGGCACCAGCCTCGACCGCATCGCCCGCCGCTGTAGCGTCCCCCTGCTGCTCGTGGCGCAGGATGAGGACCAGCCCTACCGCAGCGCCGTGTCGGCCCTGGACTTCTCGCTCTGCTCCTGCACCGCCCTCGGCCGCGCCGCACGCCTGCTGCCGGAAGAGGCCTCCATCCATGCTTTGCACGTGTTCGAGCCGGTGAAGAACTTCGGTCCGGCCAGCGAGCAACTGGTCACTCAACGCGCGCTGATCGACCAGCTGGTGCAGGACGAAACCCTCAACCTGCCCAGCAACGGTCCGCAGCTCAGCCATGACATCCAGCCCGGCACCCTGCCCCGCACCCTGCAGGAATGCCTGACCCAGCGTCAGCCACAACTGCTGGTGCTCGGCAGCCACGGCCGCAGCGCACTGTCCCAGGCCCTGCTCGGCAGCCTGGCGCAACACTTCCTGCACAAGGCGCCGTGCGACATCTTCGTCGTGCGCTGAACGGCTCCACCGTAGAAACGACAAGGGCGCCAACAGGCGCCCTTGTTCATTTCCACTGCGCCAGTCAGTCGGCCTTCTCCAGCAGGTCGTGCAGTTCGACGAATTGCTGGGTCAGCTTGTGGCTGCGGTCGAAGAAGATCAGCGGCACGCAAGCCTGGTGCGACTCACGCATCTTCACCGAACTCATCAGGTTGACCGGCAGCACCGGCAGGCCTTCGGCCACCAGCTCATCGAGCAGTTGCTGCGGCAAGGTGGCGCGCGGCTGGAACTGGTTGACCACGATGCCTTCGACTTCCAGGTCTTCGTTATGGTCTTCCTTGAGCTCTTCGATCTCGCGCAGCAGCCCGTACAGTGCCTGGCGCGAGAAACTGTCGCAGTCGAAGGGGATCAGCACACGGTCGGCGGCGATAAGCGCGGAGACGGTGTAGAAGTTCAGCGCCGGCGGGGTATCCAGGTAGATCCGCTCGTAGTCCTCGCCCAGCTCTTCGAGCAGTTTGCGCAGCTTGTTGATCTTGTGCTTCTGCTCGAGCTTGGGCTGCAGGTCGGCCAGCTCGGCAGTGGCAGTGATCACGTGGAGGTTCTCGAACGGCGTCTCGTAGATGTCCACCTTGTTCTTGCGGAACGAGGTGGCCGACAGCGTCTGCTTGAAGAACTCGGCGATCCCCATGGGAATCTCTTCGCCGGTCAGGCCGGTGAGATAGTGGGTCGAGTTGGCCTGGGCATCCAGGTCGATCAGCAGGGTGCGATAACCCTGCTCTGCACTGACTGCCGCCAGGTTGCAGGCAATGCTCGACTTGCCCACCCCGCCCTTCTGGTTGAAAACCACACGCCGCATTGCACACCTCCCTGAAAAACCTGCCGGTATCCGCATGCGCCTTGGCCAATGACTGGCGATGGCAACGGTCACGAAACCTCGACAGGTTGCGCCCAAATGTCGGGGAATTCTATGCAAAGCGCATGACAAGGGCGAGAAGTACGACAATCCTGCAAGACCTCCCGTCCGGGCAATTGTGTCAAAATTTGCGCATGCCAGCCGGGGTCTGGATAATGCCAGCACCTCGCCATAACCCCGTCGTAGCGCATGCGCCGGGGGCAGTCGCAGTAGACAAGGAAGCCCGCAGGGGCGGGAAGAGTTCGCGCGTGACACATTTCAACATCGAAACATGGCGCGCCTGGGCCCCCGACCTCGACAGCCACGACGACTGGCTTGCCTGGCATGCATCGCCGCGTGCGGTCGCCGACGAGGGCCAGCAGCCCGACGTCAGTTTCCTCCCCGCCATGCAGCGCCGCCGCCTCAGTCGCCTCGCGCGCATGGCCTTCCACGTCTCCTGGCCGCTGGCCGAAGCCCACCCGCACCTGCCCATGGTGTTCGTCAGCCGTCACGGGGAAACCCCGCGCACACTGGCGATCCTCGCCGACCTGGCTCGCGACGAACCGCTCTCGCCCACCCAGTTCAGCCTCTCGGTGCACAACGCGATCATCGGTCTGTGGTCGATCCAGCGCGGCGACACCAGTGAAATGACCGCCTTAGCCGGCGAAGGCGACGGCCTCGAGCAGGGCATTCTCGAAGCTGCAACATTGCTCGGCGAAGGTGCCCCGGCCGTACTGTTGGTGGTGGCCGAAGAAACCCCACCACAGCTGTATGCGCCGTATATCGATGACGTACCGTTTTCCTATGCCCTGGCCCTGCTGCTCACGCCGGGCGACACCTGTCAGCTCAGCCTGCGCGCCGGCAGCGGCCCACGCAGCGAGTGGCCGCACGCCCTGAACCTGGTCCGCACGCTGTGCAGCGGGCAGACCTCCCTGACTCACCACTGGAAGAATCGGCAATGGAACTGGTCACTCGACAAGGCCTGAGCCCGCACAGCGCGCCCTACTGGTGGCGCCTGATCGCGACGGCGGCGAGCTTCAGCCTGTTCGGCATCGGCGGTGTGCTGTTACGCGTGCTGGTGTTCCCCCTGCTGGCCCTGCTGCCCGGCGATGCCCTGGCCCGCCGCACCCGCGCCCGTGCCACGGTGAGCTGGGTGTTCCGTCAGTTCGTCCAGTTCATGTTCCGCACCGGCGTGCTGACCTACGAGGTCGAAGGCATCGACCGCCTGGGCCGACCGGGGCAGATGGTCATCGCCAACCACCCCTCGCTGATCGACGTGGTGGTGCTGATTGCCTTCATTCGTGACGCCAATTGCGTGGTCAAGCAGAGCCTGTGGGACAATCCCTGCATGCGCGGGCCGATTCGGGCCGCCGGCTACATCAGCAACAGTGGCAGCATGGACATGCTCGACGAAGCGGCTGGGGCGCTGCAGGACGGGCAAACGCTGGTGATCTTCCCCGAAGGCACCCGCACCACACCGGGGCAAACCCCGGAATTCCACCGCGGTGCCGCGGCGATTGCCGTGCGTGGCGCCCAGGTGGTGACACCGGTGGTGATCAGCGTGACGCCAACCACGCTGACCAAGGCCGAACCCTGGTACAGCATTCCGTCGCGTCGTTTCCACTTCCGCCTGCGGGTCGGCGAGGATATCGACCCGGGGCACTACACCGCGCAGGCGCCGTTGCCGATCGCGTCGCGCAAACTCAATGAGCATCTGCACCAACACTTCATGAAGGAGCTCGCAAAAGATGAGCGATCTGCAGCTGGAAATTAAAAACCTGATCATCGAGGCACTCGGCCTCGAAGACATGGTCGCGGAAGACATCGCCGCCGATCTCACCCTGTTCGGCGACGGCCTGGGTCTGGATTCGGTGGACGCCCTCGAGCTGGGCCTGGCTATCCAGAAACGTTTCGGCATCAAGATCGACGCCGAAGCCAAGGATACCCGTCAGCACTTCGCCAACGTGGCCAGCCTGGCGGCCTTCGTTGCTGCGAAAAAGGCCGCCTGAGGACGCAGACGATGCAAACCCGTGAAGAAATTTTCGCCACCCTGCGTGGCGCCCTGGTCGAACTGTTCGAGCTCGACGCCGAGCGCGTGACGCTCGATGCCAACCTCTACGAAGATCTGGAAATCGACAGCATCGACGCCGTCGACCTGATCGATCACATCAAGCGTCAGACCGGCAAGAAGATCGCCGCCGAAGAGTTCAAGGCGGTGCGCACGGTCGGTGACGTGGTCGAAGCGGTGCTGCAGGTCGTCAACGCCCCGGCACAAGCCTGAGCATGAGTAAGCTGCTCGGGCTGCTGCTTGTGGTGGCAGGCCTGCTCTATCCGTTCGCCGTGTATTACGGCATGGAGCACCTGTCGCCGCGCCTGTTCGCCCTCCTTCTCGGCGGGTTATGGCTGGCGCGCGCCCTGAGCAACTGGAGCAAGCCCGGCAGCCGCTGGATGGCCGCCGCTGCACTGGCGTTCTGCGCCGTGCTCGGCCTGGCAGGTGAACCGGCGCTGCTGCGCTGGTACCCGGCACTGCTCAACAGCATGCTGCTGGCGGTGTTCGGCCTCAGCCTGATCTACGGTCCGCCGCTGGCCGAACGCTTCGCCCGCCTGCGTGACCCCAACCTGCCAGACATCGCCGTGCGCTACACGCGCAAGGTGACCCAGGTGTGGGCGGGGTTCTTCTTCGCCAACACCCTGGTGGTGACCGCCCTCAACCTGTGGGCGCCGCTGAGCTGGTGGACCCTGTATACCGGCCTGATCTCCTACGGATTGATCGGCCTGCTGTTCGCCGGCGAGTGGCTGATCCGCCAGCGCGTGCGACAGCACTCAAGGAGACCGGCATGAGCTGGATCGGCCTGGACGCCCTGCTTCTCGATGCCCCGGCACAACGCCCGGCGGCGCTCGAACCGACCCTCGACCACGCCGAGCTGCGCCAGAGCGCCCTGCGTCTGGCCGCTGCCCTGCAGGCGCGCCAGGTGCGCCGCGTGGCGCTGTACCTGGAAGACGCCGGCGAGCTGGCCATCGCCCTGCTCGGCGCCTGGCGCGCCGGCGTGCACGTGCTGCTGCCGGCCGACGCCCAGGCGCAGACCCGCCAGCGCATCGCCGCGCAAAGCGACCTGTGGCTGGACAGTCCGGGCGTCGCGTCGCTGGAGGGCGCGCTGGATGCCAAGCCGCTGGTCGCCGAGCGGCTTGATCTTGACCAGTGCCGCCTGACCCTGTGCACCTCCGGCTCCAGCGGCGAAGCCAAGCTGATCGACAAGTCCCTGCGCCAGCTGGCCAACGAAGTCGACGCCCTGGAACAGCTGTGGGGTACCGACCTCGGCGATGCGGTGATCCTCGGTAGTGTCGCCGCCCAGCACATCTACGGCCTGCTGTTCCGCGTGCTCTGGCCGCTGTGCGCCGGCCGCCCGTTCGTACGCCGCGCCCTGCCCTTCCCCGAGGATCTGCAGCGTGAAAGCCTGGGCCACTCAACATTTGCCTGGGTCGCTAGTCCTGCACTATTGAAACGCATGGGCGACAACCTCGACTGGCCGGCCCTGAGCCGCGTGCGTCGCGTGTTCTCCTCCGGCGGCGCGTTGCCGGCCGATGCGGCGCAGCTGCTGCACGACCAGCTCGGCCAGTGGCCGACGGAAATCTACGGCAGCTCGGAAACCGGCGGCATCGCCTGGCGTCAGGGCGGTGAGCAGTGGCAGCCGTTCGCCGGCGTCGCCCTGAGCCTCAACGACGAAGGCGCGTTGCGCCTGACCTCGCCGTACCTGCCGGCTGGCCACGTCGAGCAGACCGCCGATGCCGCGCAGATCGCGGCCGACGGTCGCTTCGTCCTGCGCGGGCGCCTGGACCGCATCGTCAAGCTGGAAGAAAAACGCATTTCCCTGCCCATGCTGGAGCAGGCCCTGGGCAGCCACGACTGGATTGCCGACGCGCGCCTGGGCATGATCCAGGAAGGCCGCGCCTTCCTCGGAGCGCTGGTCGCGCTGAGCCCGGCCGGGGTCTACGCCCTGCGCAACCAGGGTCGGCGCAGCGTCACCGACACCCTGCGCCGCTACCTCGCCGCGCACTGCGAAGCCATCGCCCTGCCGCGCCGCTGGCGCCTGCTCGCCGAGCTGCCCTACAGCAGCCAGGGCAAGCTGGCCCAGGCCACAGTGGATGCATTGGTCGCCGCGCCACGGCCAACCCGCGTCGAGCCGCGCACGGCAGTCGAAGCGGACGGCGAATGGCAGCTCGAACTCGACGTGCCCTTGGACCTGGCGCACTTCACCGGCCACTTCCCGCAGACCCCGGTGCTGCCGGGCGTGGTGCAGATCGACTGGGCGCAGCAGCTCGCCCGCCAGCTGATCAGCGACCTGCCGCCGCGCTTCTGCGGCATGGAAGTGCTGAAGTTCCAGCAGTTGGTACGCCCCGGCGACCGCCTGCAGCTGAGCCTGCGGTTCGACAGCACACGCGGCAAGCTGTACTTCGCCTACCGCAATGGCGAGGCCGCCTGCTCGTCGGGGAGAATTCTGCTGGAGGCCGCCAGTGCATAAGCCTTGCGCGGTGATTCCGGTGTACAACCACGAACACGCGCTGCCCACCGTGGTCGCCGCGCTGCATGCGGCCGGTTTGCCCTGCGTGCTGGTCGACGATGCGTCCAGCGCTGCCTGCGCTGCCGTCATGCAGCAGCTGGCCAGCGAGCCGAACACCTACCTGGTGCGCCTGCCGGTCAACCAGGGCAAGGGCGGCGCGGTGATGGCCGGCCTGCGGGAAGCACAGCGCCTGGGCTTTACCCATGCGCTGCAGGTGGACGCCGATGGCCAGCACGACCTCGCCGACGTCGCCACGTTTCTCGCCACTTCGCAGGCGCACCCGCAGGCGCTGGTGTGTGGCTATCCGCAGTACGACGCCAGCGTGCCCAAGGGCCGTCTCTATGCGCGCTACCTGACCCACGTGTGGGTGTGGATCAACAGCCTGTCGCTGCAGATCCGCGATGCCATGTGCGGCTTCCGCGTCTACCCGCTGCCGGCTACCGTGGCGCTGATCGACTCCACCGGGCTGGGCAAGCGCATGGACTTCGACCCGGAGATCCTCGTGCGCCTGGCCTGGCGCAACCAGCCGATGCAATGGCTGCCGACCAAGGTGCACTACCCGCTCGACGGTCTCTCGCACTTTCGCCTGTTCCATGACAACGCGCTGATCTCGAAGATGCACGCCAAGCTGTTCTTCGGCATGGTGCTGCGCGCGCCGCTGATTCTCTGGAGGCGCTGGCGCGGATGAACCAGCACAGCGGCAACCAGCACTGGGCCGGGCAGGCCGAACGCGGCAGCTTCGTCCTGATGAAGTTCACCGCGGTGGCCGTGCGCGTGCTCGGCCGGCGCCTGCTCAGCCCGCTGCTGTATGCCATCGTCCTGTACTTCTTTATATTCGGCCGCCAGGCGCGGCTGAGCATCTGGCAGTACCAGCGCCACCTCGCCACCTGGAGCGGACGCAGCGAACTGCAGCCGAGCCGGCGCCGGGTGTTCCGCCAGTTCATGACCTTCGCCGACACCCTGCTCGACAAGCTCGACGTGTGGAACGGCAAACTCGGCCTGGACCAGGTGCAGCTGGTCGACCCGCAGGACGTGCGCGGCCAGCTGCGGCGCGGCGGCCGTGGGCAGATGCTGGTTGGCGCGCACCTGGGCAACCTCGAGGTGTGTCGCGCCCTCGCCGAGCTGGGCGAGAAGGTGCAGATGAACGTGCTGGTGCACACCAAGCACGCCGAACACTTCAACCGCCTGCTCGGCGAAGCCGGCGCCAGTCACCTGCGCCTGATCCAGGTCAGCGAATTGGACCCGGCGATCATGCTGCAATTGTCCGAGCGTCTGGAACGTGGCGAGTGGCTGGCGATTGCCGGTGACCGCGTACCGTTGCACGGCGGGCGCAACGTCAGGGTGGATTTTCTCGGCCAGCCGGCAGCCTTCCCGCAAGGGCCGTGGCTGCTGGCCGGCCTGCTGCAATGCCCAGTCAACCTGCTCAACTGCCTGAAGATCGACGGCCGTTACCAGGTCATCCTCGAACCCTTCGGCGAGCGCATCCAGTGGAAGCGCAGCGAACGCGACGAGGTGATCCGCGGCTGGGTACAACGCTATGCCGAACGCCTGGGCGAACGCTGCCTGGACGCTCCGCTGCAATGGTTCAACTTCTACCCGTTCTGGAACGCACATGACGACCTACCAGCCTGACCCCGTGATCTTCGGCGAGCAGCCGCTTACCATCGAAAACGTCGTGGCTCTGTCCCAGCGCCAGGCCCGTGCGCACCTGCAGAACGACGCTGCCTACCGCGAGAAGATCGCCAAGGGCGCGCGTTTCCTCGACACCCTGCTGGACAAGGAAGGCGTGATCTACGGCGTCACCACCGGCTACGGCGACTCCTGCGTGGTGGCCGTGCCGCTGCATCAGGTCGAGGCGCTGCCCAAGCACCTGTTCACTTTCCACGGCTGCGGCCTGGGCAAGCTGCTCGACGAAGCCAGCACCCGCGCCGTGCTGGCCGCGCGCTTGCAGTCGCTGTGCCACGGTGTGTCCGGGGTACGCGTGGAGTTGCTGGAGCGCATCCAGGCCTTCCTCGACCACGACGTGCTGCCGCTGATCCCGGAAGAAGGCTCGGTCGGTGCCAGCGGCGACCTGACCCCGCTGTCCTACGTCGCCGCCACCCTCAGCGGTGAGCGCGACGTGATGTACAAGGGCGAGCGCCGCAGCGCTGCCGACGTGCACAAAGAACTCGGCTGGACGCCGCTGACCCTGCGCCCGAAAGAGGCGCTGGCGCTGATGAACGGCACCGCGGTGATGACCGCCCTGGCCTGCCTGGCGTTCTCCAGAGCCGACTACCTGCTCAAGCTGGCCACCCGCATCACCGCGCTCAACGTGGTGGCGCTGGAAGGTAACCCGGAACACTTCGACGAGCGCCTGTTCGCCGCCAAGCCGCATCCGGGGCAGATGCAGGTTGCCGCCTGGCTGCGCCAGGACCTGGCCATCGACGCGCCGACCGCGCCGCTGCACCGCCTGCAGGACCGCTACTCGCTGCGCTGCGCACCGCACGTGCTCGGCGTGCTGGCCGACAGCCTGGGCCTGCTGCGCCAGTTCATCGAGACCGAACTGAACAGCGCCAACGACAACCCGCTGATCGATGCCGAGGAAGAGCGCGTGCTGCACGGCGGGCACTTCTACGGCGGGCATATCGCCTTCGCCATGGACAGCCTGAAAAACCTGGTCGGCAACGTCGCCGACCTGCTCGACCGCCAGCTCGCCCTGCTGGTCGACGTGCGCTACAACCACGGCCTGCCGAGCAACCTGTCCGGCGCGCCGGCGGTCACCGCGATGATCAACCACGGCTTCAAGGCCGTGCAGATCGGCACCAGCGCCTGGACCGCCGAAGCGCTGAAAAACACCATGCCGGCCAGCGTGTTCTCGCGCTCTACCGAATGCCACAACCAGGACAAGGTGAGCATGGGCACCATCGCCGCGCGCGACGCCCTGCGCAGCCTGGAGCTGACCGAACAGGTCGCCGCCGCCACCCTGCTGGCCGCCAACCAGGGCGTGTGGCTGCGCCAGCGCGACGGCAAGATACACATCCCCGCCCCCGTCGCAGCGATGCGCGAACAACTGGCCGCCGACTTCCCGCCGGTGATCGAGGACCGCGCCCTGGAAGCCGAGCTGCGCCTGTGCCTGGTGCGCATCCGTGCCCAGCACTGGAGGCTGTATGCGTAGCGCCGGCGTGCTGCAGGTCGAGATCGAACTGGCGGTGCCGTTCTTCGATGTCGACATGATGGAAGTGGTCTGGCACGGCCACTACGTCAAATACTTCGAGGAAGCGCGCTGCGCCCTGCTCGACAGGCTCGGCCACAACTACCGGCAGATGCGTGACGCCGGCTACGCCTGGCCGGTGATCGACCTGCAGCTGCGCTACATCCGCGGCGCCCAGTTCGGCCAGCGCATCAAGGTGCGCGCCGACCTGGTCGAGTGGGAAAACCGCCTGAAGATCCACTACCTGATCAGCGACGCCGCCACCGGCGAGCGCATGACCCGCGGCAGCAGCGTGCAGGTCGCCGTGGAGATCGCCACCCGCGAAATGCTCCTGGCCTCGCCCAGGGTCTTCGTCGACGCCGTGCAGCGGGTGCTGGCGTGATGCGCCGCCTGAGCCTGGCCCTGCTGCTCGCCGTGCTCGCGCCGCTGGCGCAGGCCTTCGACCTCGATCAGCTCGGCGCCCAACTGAGCCAACCCGAGGTGGTGCGCGGCCCGTTCATCCAGGAAAAACACCTGCGCGCCCTGCCGCAGCCGCTGACCAGCACCGGGCAGTTCGTTCTGGCCAAGGAACATGGCCTGCTCTGGCTGCTGCAATCGCCGCTCAAGCAGGACTATCGCATCGACGACCGCGGCATCGCCCGGCGCACGCCGCAGGGCTGGCAGGCGGTGGCCCAGCAGAGCGCCTCGGCGCAGCAGAATCGCCTGTTCCTCGCCGTGCTCAAGGGCGACAGCAGCGGCCTGCGCGAAGACTTCGACCTGGCCCTGAGCGGCACCGCCGAGGCCTGGCAGCTCGACCTGACCCCGCGCGGCGTGCTGCTCAAGCAGATCTTCAGCAGAATCCAGATCAGCGGCGGCGCCCTGGTGCAACGCATCGAGCTGAAGGAAACCCAGGGCGACAGCACCGTGCTGCGCCTGACCGAGAGCCTCACCGGGCCGGCCCTGAGCGACACGGAACGTCATGATTTCGCGGATTGAGCACTGGGGCCCGCGCCTGTTCGGCGTCTGCCTGCTCTTGCTGCTGGCGGTCGCCGGCTGGCAATGGCGCAACGGCGCCCCGGTCTCGGCCAACCTGCTGGAGCTGGTCCCCAGCGGCGCGCCGGGCGCCCTCGAACAGCGCGCCGAACAGCGCATGCAAGAGCCGCTGAACCGCGAGCTGGTGCTTCTGGTCGGCCACCCCGACCGCCAGCAGGCCCTGCGCCTGGCCGCCGAGTTGGGCCAGCGCTGGCAACAGCAGGACGAGTTCGAGAAGGTCCAGTGGCAGCTGCAATCGGACCTGCCGCTGCTGCGCCAGCAACTGCAGGACAACCGCCTGGCCCTGCTCGGCAAGACCGACCGTGACTTGCTCATCGCCAACCCGCAGGGCTTCATCGAGCGCCGCGTGCAGGACCTGTTCGACCCCTTCCGCAGCCAGGGCCTGGTCGCCACCGAGCAGGACTGGCTGGGCCTGAGCCTGCTGATCGAGAAGGGCCTGCCGCGCAACCACAACCTGCAGCTCGACCTCAGTGGCGCGCTGCTGGCGGAAAGCGACGGCCGCACCTGGGCCTTCCTGCGCGCACGCACCAACCTCGATGCCTTCGACGGCAACCTGCCGCTGGCAGTCGACGCCCTGGTCAACCAGGCCCGCACCGACATCGAGGCCAGCGGCGGTGAACTGCTCGCCAGCAGCGGCCTGCTCTATTCCGCCCATGGCCAGCGCCAGGCCACCGAGGAAATCAGCCTGATGGGCAGCATCGCCAGTATCGGCGCCCTGGCCCTGATGCTGCTGGCCTTCCGCCGCGTGCGCGTGCTGCTCGCCCTGCTGCCGGCCGCGGTCGGCGTACTCGCCGGGCTGACCGCCTGCGTCGCGGTGTTCGGCCATATCCACGTGATGACCCTGGTGCTCGGCGCCAGCCTGATCGGCGTAGCCATCGACTACCCGCTGCACCTGCTGTCGAAGAGCTGGACCCTGCAGCCCTGGCACGCCTGGAACGCCCTGCGCGCCACCCTGCTCGGCCTCAGCCTGGGCCTGGCAACCAACGTCATCGGCTACCTGGCCCTGGCCTTCACACCCTTCCCGGCGCTGACCCAGGTGGCGATCTTCTCGTCCGCCGGCCTGCTCGGCTCCTACCTGTGCTCGGTGTGCCTGCTGCCGGCGCTGCTCGGCCGCGTGCCGATCGTGCCCTGGGCCGCACCGCACGGCTGGGCCACACGCCTGCTGGCCTGGCGTGTACGCCTGCTGCAGCGCGTCGCCACGCCCTGGCTGCTGCTGGCGTTCCTGGCCTTCTGCGCGGCTGGCGTCGCTCAGCTGTCGCTCAAGGACGACCTGCGCCAATGGGCCAGCACACCGCCGCAGCTGATCGAACAGTCCAAGGCGATCAGCCGCATCATCGGTTTCCAGCCGACCAGCCAGTTCTTCCTGGTTCGTGCCGCTGACGAAGAACAAATGCTGCAACGCCAGCAGGCGCTCAGCGAACGCCTGGACAGCCTAGTCGCCGCCGGCAGCCTGAAAAGCTACCTGGCCCTCAGCCAACTGATCGCCGCGCCCAGCGAGCAGGCGCGCCTGCGCCAGGCCCTCGCTCAGCTGCCGGCGGCCAGCCAGCCGCTGCAGGCGCTGGGTATCAGCGCGCCGATGGTCGCCGCCGAAGTGCAGCAACTGCAGGCCCTGCCGACCCGCAGCATCGATCAAGCGCTGACCGGCCTGCTCGGCGAGCCCTGGCGTCCGCTGTGGCTGGGCGACGCCGGCGACGGCCAGATCGCGGGTCTGGTCAGCCTGCAGGGTCTCAGCGACAGCGCCCTGCTCGCCGCCCAGGCCGAGGGGTTGCCGGGGGTCAAGCTGGTCGACCGCCTCGGCGAGCTGAACCGCCTGTTCGCCGCCACCCAGCTCAGCGCCGCCGAGCTCAAGCTGGCCTCCTGCGTGCTGATCTTCGCCGTGCTCTGGCTGGTCTTCGGTGTCCGTGGCGCCGCTCGCGTGCTGGCGATTTCCCTGCTCGCCGCGCTGGCTGCCCTGGCCTGCCTGGGCTGGCTCGGCCAGCCGCTGACCCTGTTCAGCCTGTTCGGCCTGCTGCTGGTCACGGCCATCGGCGTGGACTACGCGATCCTCATGCGCGAACGGGTCGGCGGTGCCGCCACCAGCCTGCTCGGCACGCTGATCTCGGCGCTGACCACCTGGCTGTCGTTCGGCCTGCTGGCGCTGTCGAGCACCCCGGCGGTAAGCAATTTCGGCCTGACCATCAGCATCGGCCTGGTCTTCAGTTTCCTGCTCGCGCCCTGGGCCGGCGCGCAACACGGTGAGCAGGCTCACCCCGACACGCGCGCAGGAGTGGCGTCATGAGTGTTATCGGGTTCTGGCTGCTGGCGCTGGCGCTCTACGCGCTGGTCGCGATCGGCGGTGGCCGGCGACTGATCCCTATCGTCGGCCAGTTGCTGGTCGCCAGCCTGGCGATACCGGCCCTGCTGCTGTTCTGGGTCGAGCCGCACTGGCAGCTCGGCGCCCAGGACCTGCTCGCGCCGGAATGGCTGAACCTGGCTTACGGCCTGTGCTTCGCCCTGCTGCTGGGCTACATCCTCAGTGACGTGATCGACCTGGACGTCAGCGCCGCCAGCCTGAAAATCGCCGTGCCCAGCTTCCTCGTGCCGATGCTCGCCGGCCTTGCCTGTGCGGCCTGGCTGCTACCCGGCGAACCCAACTGGCTGAGCGCGGTGGGCATCGGCCTGCTGTTTTCCATCACCGCGATCCCGGTGCTGTACCTGTTCCTGCAGAGCATCGGCTACCCGCCCGCGGCGACCAAACGCCTGCTGCACGCGGCGATTCTCATGGACTTCATGTGCTGGAGCCTGTTCGGCCTGGCCCAGGGCAGCAGCCATCCGGCCGCCCTGCTCTGGCCGCTGCTGGCCGCCGCCCTGCCGCTGGTGCTGCACAAGGTGCTGCGCCTGCGCCACGGCCTGTTCTACAGCCTGCCGTTCTTCGCCCTGATGCTGCTGTTCCAGCAACTCAAGCTCAACGCCCTGGTCTTCGGCATCGCCTACATGCTGTGCCTGGCCTGGCTCGGCCAGCCGTTCCGCCTGCCGCTGCCGGAACGTCACTGGAAGCTGCTGCTGAACGGCCTGGCCGTGCCGTTGATCCTCACCTGCGGCGTGCTGCGCGTGGATTTCCACGGCGTTGGCGAGCAGTACTCCTGGATCTACCTCGGCGCCCTGCTGGTGCTGCCGGTGGTGAGCAAGGTGGTCGGCAGCTGGCTCGGCCTGCACTGGGCCGACCCGACGGCCTCGGCGAAGATCAAGTGGCAGGAAAGCGTGCTGCTGAACATTCGCGGGCTGACCGAAATCGTCTTCCTCAACCTGCTCCTGCAATTGCAGCTGATCGATTCACTGGTGTATTTCAGCCTGCTGCTGATGAGCCTGTTCTCCACACTGCTGCCGGCCCTGCTCGGCACCCGTCCGTCTACCACTGCCATTAACGAGGCCAGAAGCCGCTATGAAGTCTCTTGAAGTCGAACAACGTCAGGTCGTGGTGATTGGTGCCGGCCCGTCGGGCGCCATCGCGTCTGCGCTGCTCAAGCGCAACGGACACGATGTGCTGGTCCTCGAGCGCCAGCGCTTCCCGCGCTTCTCCATCGGCGAGAGCCTGCTGTCGCACTGTCTGGACTTCGTCGAGGAAGCCGGGATGCTCGAAGCGGTCCAGGCCGCCGGCTTCCAGACCAAGCACGGCGCAGCCTTCGCCTCGGGCGAGCGCTACACCGAATTCGATTTCCGCGACAAGTTCACCGCTGGCAAGGGCTCGACCTACCAGGTGCAGCGCGCGCACTTCGACCAGGTGCTGGCCGATGAAGCCGCCCGCCAGGGCGTGGAAGTACGCTACGAGGAGGAGATCTTCGCCGCCGACTTCAGCGCCGCGCGCCCGCGCCTGAGCGTACGTCGCCTGGCCGATGGCCACGAATACCAGGTCGAGTGCGGCTTCGTCCTCGACGGCAGCGGCTACGGTCGCGTGCTGCCGCGCCTGCTCGACCTCGAGCTGCCGTCGGACTTCCCGGTGCGCCGCGCGGTGTTCACCCACATCGAGGACCGTATCGATCACCCGGCGTTCGACCGCGAGAAAATCCTCATCACCACCCACCCCGAGATGCGCGACGTGTGGTTCTGGACGATTCCGTTCAGCAATGGCCGCTGCTCGCTGGGTGTGGTCGCCGACGCCAAGCGTTACCAAGGCCGCGACGTCGACCTGGAAGCCTGCCTCAAGCAATTCGTCGCCGAGGCGCCATCGCTCGCCCGGGTGCTGGAAAACGCCGTGTGGGACACCCCGGTACGCGAGATCAACGGCTACTCGGCCAACGTCAAGGCGCTGCAAGGCCCGGGCTTCGCCCTGCTCGGCAACGCTGCGGAATTCCTCGACCCGGTGTTCAGCTCCGGCGTGACCATCGCCATGCGCTCGGCGAGCATGGCCGCCGGCCTGCTGCACCGCCAGCTCAGCGGCGAGGCGGTGGACTGGGAGAACGAGTTCGCCATCCCGCTCAAGCGCGGCGTGGACACCTTCCGCGTCTACGTCGAAGGCTGGTACGACGGCTCCTTCCAGGACGTCATCTATTACGAGAAGGCTTCGGACGACATCCGCCGCATGATCTGCTCGATCCTCGCCGGTTACGCCTGGGACGAGAAGAACCCCTATGTGGCCGAGCCGCGCCGCCGCCTGCGCGTGCTCGCCGAACTCTGCGCGCAGGGCTGAGGAGAACCGATGAAGCACGCCGCCAGCACCTACGTCGAGGAAACCGGGTTCGGTTTCTGGTTCCTGCAGAGCCATGTCTGGCAGCACCATGTGCTGCGCGTGGCGATCAACGACCTGGTCGGCCTGATCGACACGCCGCTGCCGCAGGCGCCAGTGCTGCTGGATGCCGGCTGCGGCCAGGGCAAATCCTTCGGCCTGCTCGCCGGTGCGCTCCAGCCGGCGCGGATGATCGGCCTGGATGCCGACCCGCACAGCCTCGACTGCTCGCGCGCCGAGGCCGAGCGCCTGGGCCTGGAGGTGCAACTGATCGCCAGCGACTGCGCGGCCATCGACCTGCCTGACGCCTGCGTCGACATCCTGTTCTGCCACCAGACTTTCCATCACCTGGTCGAGCAGGAACAGGCGCTGGCCGAGTTCTGGCGCGTGCTCAAGCCGGGCGGCCTGCTGCTGTTCGCCGAGTCGACCAAGTTCTACATCGACACCTGGGTGATCCGCTGGCTGTTCCGCCACCCGATGGAGGTGCAGAAGAGCGCCGACGAATACCTGGCGATGCTGCGCGACCAGGGCTTCGCGTTCGGCGAACGCAACGTCTCCTACCCGTACCTGTGGTGGAGCCGCTCCAAGGATTTCGGCCTGCTCGAACGCTGGGGTATCTGCAAGGCCAAGCCGGTCGGCCAGCGTGACGAAACCCTGGTCAACGCCGCGGTGCGCAAACCCCTCGACAGCGAGCAGGGCGCCTGATGCGTCATACCTGGTTGCTGGCCCTGTGCCTGCTGCTCGGCGCCTGCGCCACGCACACGCCAGTGCCCGAACGGGCGCCGCAACTGGTCGCGGCGCTGCCGCTGTCGCTGCATATCCAGCGCGAGCAGGCAGGCGAGCAGCGCGACTGGCTGCTGGTGCTGCAGGCCGAGGGGGACGCGCTGCGCTGGTCGCTGCTCGATCCGCTGGGCATGCCGCTGGCGCGCCAGCTGCTGCTGGACGGTGCCTGGCACAACGACGGCCTGCTGCCACCCAACGCCGAGGCGCGCGAGCTGTTCGCCGCCCTGCTGTTCGCCCTGACGCCAGCCGAATCGCTCTCCAGCACATATCCGGCAGGCAGCTGGCAACTTGCCGCTGATCGGCGCCAGTTCGTTCCACAGTGGCGCATCGACTATCGTGCCCCGCTGAATTTCACCCTGTACACCGTGGCAGGCCCGAGCTATCGGGTCACCACCCTGACGTCGCCAGAAGGCTCCTGATGCCCAGTTACCTCAACGCACTCGGTCTGCTCTGCGCCCTCGGTGAAGGCAAGCAGGCGGTGGCCGATGCCCTGTTCGCCGGCGATGCCTCGGGCATGCGCGCCGAGCCCGGCTGGGTCAGCGAACGCGACCTCACCGTCGGCGCGGTACGCGGCGAACTGCCGGCCCTGCCAAGCGGCATGAGCCAGCCACCAAGCCGCAACAATCAATTGCTGCTGGCCGCCGCCCTGCAGATCGAGCCGCAGATCCGCGCCGCCATCGCCCGCTACGGCGCCGAGCGCGTCGCCGTGGTGCTCGGCACCAGCACCTCGGGCATCGACGAGGCCAGCCAGAGCATCGCCAGCTACATCCACGAGGGCGAACTGCCGGCGCACTATCACTACGCGCAGCAGGAACTCGGCGCGCCGGCCAGCTTCCTCGCCGACTGGCTGGGCCTGTGCGGCCCGGTGTACAGCATCTCCACCGCCTGCACCTCCAGCGCCCGCGCGCTGCTCAGCGCCCATCGTCTGCTGCAGCAGGGCATCTGCGACGTGGTCCTGTGCGGCGGCGTGGACAGCCTGTGCCGCCTGACCCTCAACGGCTTCTCGGCGCTGGAGGCGATTTCCGCCGAGCGCTGCAACCCGTTCTCGGTGAACCGCCACGGCATCAACATCGGCGAAGGCGCGGCCCTGTTCGTGATGAGCAGAGAGCCGTCAGCGATTGCCTTCTTCGGCGGCGGCGCCAGCTCCGACGCGCACCATATCTCCGCGCCCGAGCCAAGCGGTGTCGGCGCCCAGGCGGCGATGCGCAAGGCCCTGGCCAGCGCCGGGGTGAGTGCCGAGGACATCGACTACCTCAACCTGCACGGCACCGCGACCACGCACAACGACGCCATGGAAAGCCAGGCCACCGCGGCCGTGTTCCCCCACGGCGTGGCCTGCTCGTCGAGCAAGCCGCTGACCGGCCACACCCTCGGCGCCGCCGGGGCGCTGGAGGCGGCGTTCTGCTGGCTGAGCCTGAGCCCATACAACCGCGACAACCTGCTGCCGCCGCACCTGTGGGACGGCCAGGCCGACCCAGCTGCCCCCACGCTGCGCCTGGTCACACCCGGTCAAACACTGCAACGCACGGCGGGCCGTCGGCTGATGAGCAACTCCTTCGCCTTCGGCGGCAGCAACATAAGCCTGATCCTGGGAGACCAGCCATGAGCCGCTGGCCGATTGCCGAGCTGATCCCCCATGCCGCCGACATGATCCTCATCGACGAGGTCGTGCGCTTCGGCGACGAGGACGTCGAGACCCGCCTCCTCGTACGCCCCGGCGGCCTGTTCAGCCGCGCCGATGGCAGCCTGCCGGCGTGGGTCGGTATCGAGCTGATGGCGCAGAGCGTGGCCGCCTACGCCGGCTGCCAGGCGCGCCAGGCCGGCGCGCCGGTGGAGCTGGGCTTTCTCCTTGGCACGCGTAATTTCCAGTGCAACGTCGAACATTTTCCCGCCGGCGTCGAACTGCAGATCAAGGCCGTGCGCTCGTTGCAGGACGACAACGGCATGGGCGTGTTCGAATGCCAGCTGACCGGCCCCGGCATCGAAGCCTTCGCCCGCCTCAACGTTTTCCGTCCGCCCCAGGTGGCCAGCTATCTACAGGAACCCGCCGTATGAGTGACCCGATTCTGGTAACCGGCTCCAGCCGTGGCATCGGCCGCGCCATTGCCCTGCGTCTGGCGCGTGCCGGTTTCGACCTGGTGCTGCACTGCCGCTCGCGCCGCGACGAGGCCGAAGCGGTGCAGGCCGAAATACTCGCCCTCGGCCAGCAGGCGCGCATCCTGCAGTTCGACGTCTCCGACCGCGCCGCCTGCCGGGAGATTCTCGAAGCCGACATCGAGCAGCATGGCGCCTACTACGGCGTGGTGTGCAATGCCGGCCTGACCCGTGACGGTGCTTTCCCGGCGCTGACCGAAGACGACTGGGACCAGGTGCTGCGCACCAACCTCGACGGTTTCTACAATGTCCTGCACCCGTTGAGCATGCCGATGATCCGCCGCCGCAAGCCAGGGCGTATCGTCTGCATCACCTCGGTGTCGGGGCTGATCGGCAACCGCGGCCAGGTCAACTACAGCGCCTCCAAGGCCGGCGTGATCGGCGCGGCCAAGGCCCTGGCCATCGAGCTGGGCAAGCGCAAGATCACGGTCAACTGCGTGGCCCCCGGGCTGATCGATACCGACATGCTCAATGAGCACGTGCCGCTGGAAGAAATCCTCAAGATGATCCCGGCCGCGCGCATGGGCACTCCCGAGGAAGTGGCCGGGGCGGTGAATTTCCTGATGTCCGAGGAGGCCGGGTACATCACCCGCCAGGTCCTCGCCGTGAATGGTGGGTTGTGCTGATGAACGGGTTGAAACGCGTCGTGGTCACCGGCATGGCCGGTGTGACTTCCCTGGGCAGTGACTGGCCGACCATCGAGGCGAACTTCCGCGCCGGCAAGAGCGGTATCCGCCGCATGGACGAGTGGGACCGCTTCACCGAGCTGAACACCCGCCTGGGCGGCCCGGTGGACGACTTCGTCACGCCCAAGCACTGGAACCGCAAGCAGACTCGCAGCATGGGACGCGTGTCCAAGCTCGCCGTGTACGCCGCCGAGCGCGCGCTGGAACATGCCGGCCTGCTCGGCGACGAGTCGATCAAGGACGGGCGCATGGGCGTCGCCTGTGGCTCCTCCACCGGCAGCACCGAGGAGATCAAGGCGTTCGGCAACATGCTGCTGAACTCGGTGGCCGACGGCCTCAACGCCAACTCCTACATCCGCATGATGCCGCACACCACCGCGGCCAATATCAGCATCTTCTTCGGCCTCAAGGGCCGCCTGATCCCCACCTCCAGCGCCTGCACCAGCGGCAGCCAGGGCATCGGCTACGCCTACGAGGCGATCAAGTTCGGCCGCCTGAAGATGATGCTCGCCGGCGGCGCCGAAGAACTCTGCCCGACCGAGGCCATGGTGTTCGACGCGCTCTACGCCACCAGCCTGAAGAACGACGCCCCGCACACCTCGCCACGTCCCTACGACAGCGGTCGCGACGGCCTGGTGATCGGTGAAGGTGCCGGCATCCTGGTGCTCGAAGAACTGGAGCACGCCCTGGCGCGCGGCGCGACCATCTACGCCGAGATCGTCGGCTTCGGCTGCAACGCCGACGGCCAGCACGCGACCAAGCCGGAACAGGCAACCATGCGCGGCGCGATGGAACTGGCGCTGGAAGACGCGGGTCTGAGCCCCGAGGTGATCGGTTACGTCAACGGTCACGGCACCGCCACCGAGCAGGGTGACGTGGCCGAAAGCCTGGCCACCAGCAGCCTGTTCGGGCCGCGTATGCCGATCAGCTCGCAGAAGAGCTTCCTCGGTCACACCCTGGGCGCCTGCGGTGCACTGGAGTCCTGGTTCAGCATCGAGATGATGAATGCCGACAGCTACGTGCACACGCTCAACCTCGACGACCTCGACCCGGCCTGTGGCGAACTGGATTACCTGCGCGGCGAGTTCCGGCAGATGCGCAATGACTACGTGATGAACAACAATTTCGCCTTCGGTGGGGTCAACACCTCACTGATCTTCAAGCGCTGGACCTGAACCGACGACAGGGAGTCGTGCATGACCCGTTTCATCAAACTCGCTTTTTTCACCCTGGCCCTCTTCGGCCTGGCCGCCTGCAGCCGTTTGCAGCCGGTGCAGGTGATCCACCAGCAGGTGCCGCCGGCGGCGCAGGCCCAAGGCGCGCTGAGCGCCAGCGACCTGCGCCCGGCACTGGTCCGCGCACTGGTACGGAGCAAATGGACCATCGAGCAGGACGAACCCAATCGCCTGCTGGCACGCCTGGATTTTCGCGGCCACAGTGCCTCGATCACCCTCGACTACGTGGCCGAGCGCTATGACATCCGCTACCGCGACAGCCAGGACCTCGGCTACAAGGACGGCAAGATCCACAAGCGCTATAACGCGCTGGTGAAACGCCTCGATCGGGTGATCCAGCAGGAGATCCGCATCGCGCAAAACCTCGGACCCAGCAGTACCCCGCAGCAGTAAAGCCACTCAAGGAGACGACTATGAAAATGCACCATTGGATCATCGCCGCGGCTTGCCTCGCCGCACTGCCCAGCGTCAGCCAGGCTCGCGACACCACCCTGTTCCCCGACTTCCAGGCCGCCGTGCAGGAAGCCACCAACGCCGGCCGCCTGGATGGCAGCGTGAAGTTCTACCTGGCTGGCCAGCCCGCCGGTACGAGCATCGTCAAATCCGGCGTGACCACCAGCCAGAAGACCAATGCCTTCAACAAGAGTGACGAGGGTGCCTGCAGCTGGGCCCTGCAGTCGGCGCTGATCCGCTTCCAGAACGCGGCCAAGGCTGCCGGCGCCAATGCGGTGGTCAACATCGCCAGCAACTACAAGAACATCGAGCGCAAGGACCCGAAAACCTACGAATGCCACGCCGGCGCCATCATGGCCGGCGTCGCGCTCAAGGGTGATCTGGCGCGGGTCAAGTAACGCCGCCCAGGCCACACAGCAAAACGCCGGCTTGCGCCGGCGTTTTCGTTTTCGCGTTCGTTACTGCAGGACTTCGACCAGGTCGACGTCGATCTCGCGTTTCATCATGCCCTTGTCGACTTCACCGGTCAGCTTGACCTTGGTCTTGTCGTCGAAGGCGACCGGCGGCATGTCTTCATCGTCGATCTCGACGGTGATGGTGCCGCTGCTGTCCTTGAATTCGTACTTCTCGTCGCCGAGCTTCTTGATGATGTGGCCTTGCAGCACCACATTGGCGTCATCAACCGCCTCCTGGGCAGCCGCCACGGTGGTGATGGCCTGAGCACCCGGGCCGGTGTAACCGGCAGCCAGTGCAGCGGTGCTGAACAGCGGAGCGACGAGCAGAGCGAGGTAGCGAGTTTTCATGATTCCGATCCTTGTGGGGTTGGTGTGGAATCAGACTAGCCAACCCAGCTGAACTGAAACTGAATTGGCCGAAACGAAAACGCCCGGCATCAGCCGGGCGTTTTCATATCGTGTTGCACACTTAGCCGTGGTACTGCGCCGACAGCTCGTGCACCGCCTCGAAAAAAGCCTTGGCGTGCTCCGGGTCGACTTCCGGAGTGATGCCGTGACCGAGGTTGAACACCTGACCGCTGCCCTGGCCGTAGCTGGCGAGGATGCGCGCGACTTCGGCGCGGATCGCCGCCGGGTTGGCGTACAGCACGCTCGGGTCCATGTTGCCCTGCAGGGCTACCTTGCTGCCGACGCGGGCGCGGGCGCTGCCGATATCGCAGGTCCAGTCCAGGCCCAGCGCTTCGGCGCCGGTCTCGGCCATGGACTCCAGCCACAGACCGCCACCCTTGGTGAACAGGATCACCGGTACGCGGCGACCGTCGTGCTCGCGGATCAGGCCGTCGACGATCTTCTGCATGTAGGCCAGGGAGAATTCCTGGTAGGCCGCGGCCGACAGGCTGCCGCCCCAGGAGTCGAAGATCTGCACCGCTTGTGCGCCGGCCTTGATCTGCCCGTTGAGGTAGGCGGTCACCGACTGCGCCAGCTTGTCGAGCAGCGCGTGCATGGCCTGCGGGTTGTCGTAGAGCATGGCCTTGGACTTGCGAAAGTCCTTCGACGAACCGCCCTCGACCATGTAGGTGGCCAGGGTCCAGGGGCTGCCGGAGAAGCCGATCAGCGGCACACGGCCGTTCAGCTCACGGCGGATGTTGCGCACCGCGTCCATCACGTAGCCCAGGTCCTGCTCCGGATCGGGAATCGGCAGCGCCTCGATGTCGGCCATGCTGGCGATCACCTTCTTGAAACGCGGGCCTTCGCCGGTCTCGAAGTACAGGCCCTGGCCCATGGCGTCAGGGATGGTGAGGATGTCGGAGAAGAGGATCGCCGCGTCCAGCTGCGGGTAGCGGTCCAGCGGCTGGATGGTGACTTCGCAGGCCAGCTCGGGGTTCTTCATCAGGTTGACGAAGTTGCCGGCTTTGGCGCGGGTGGCGCGGTACTCCGGCAGGTAACGACCGGCCTGGCGCATCATCCACACCGGGGTGACGTCGACGGGCTGCTTGAGCAGGGCGCGGAGGAAACGGTCGTTCTTCAGGACGGACATCGGCAGGGTTCCTGGAAATCAGCAGGGAAACTTCACGGCGGAAGAGTGTGCGGGAGTCGGCCAGTGGCGTCCCCCTCCTCCGGGCGGGCTTCCGGATCGCCGGCGCACCGCGCACCGTGGCGCAGAAAAAGTGCGGGTATTTTCGCAGACCCAAAAACAAAAGGCACGGCGAGTGCCGTGCCTTTTGTCCATCGCGACGATTTGCCGCGACGCGGGTCGTCAGACCTGCAGGTAGTCCAGGATACCTTCAGCGGCGTTACGCCCTTCGAAGATCGCCGTCACCACCAGGTCGGAACCGCGGACCATGTCGCCACCGGCGAAGATCTTCGGATTGCTGGTCTGGTGCTTGAACTGGCTCTGCTCCGGCGCCACGACGCGGCCCTGGCTGTCGGTCTCGATGGTGAAATCGCTGAACCAGGCGGCCGGGCTCGGACGGAAACCGAAGGCGATCAGCACGGCTTCCGCCGGGATGATTTCCTCGGAGCCCGGGATCGGCTCGGGGCTGCGACGGCCACGGGCATCCGGCTCGCCAAGACGGGTCTCGACCACCTTGACGCCTTCGACCTTGTCTTCACCAACGATGGCGATGGGCTGGCGGTTGAAGAGGAATTTCACGCCTTCTTCCTTGGCGTTCTTCACCTCTTTGCGCGAGCCCGGCATGTTCTCTTCGTCGCGGCGGTAGGCGCAGGTCACCGACTTGGCGCCCTGCCGGATGGACGTGCGGTTGCAGTCCATCGCAGTGTCGCCGCCGCCGAGCACGACGATGCGCTTGCCCTTCATGTCGACGAAGTCTTCCGGCGCCTTCTCGAAACCGAGGTTGCGGTTGACGTTGGCGATCAGGAAGTCGAGCGCGTCGTGCACGCCCGGCAGGTCTTCACCGGGGAAGCCGCCTTTCATGTAGGTGTAGGTGCCCATGCCCATGAACACGGCATCGTACTCATCCAGCAACTGCTGCATGGTCACGTCCTTGCCGATCTCAGTGTTCAGGCGGAACTCGATGCCCATGCCGGTGAAGACTTCGCGACGGCGGCTGAGCACGCTCTTCTCGAGCTTGAACTCGGGGATGCCGAAGGTCAGCAGGCCACCGATTTCCGGATTCTTGTCGAACACCACCGGGGTCACGCCGTTGCGCACCAGCACGTCGGCGCAGCCCAGGCCAGCCGGGCCGGCACCGATCACCGCGACACGCTTGCCGGTCGGTTTGACCTTGGACATGTCCGGGCGCCAGCCCATGGCGAAGGCGGTGTCGGTGATGTACTTCTCCACCGAACCGATGGTCACCGCGCCGAAGCCGTCATTGAGGGTGCACGCACCCTCGCACAGACGGTCCTGCGGGCACACGCGGCCGCAGACTTCCGGCAGGGTGTTGGTCTGGTGGCTCAGCTCGGCGGCGGCCAGGATGTTGCCCTCGGAAACCAGCTTCAACCAGTTGGGAATGAAGTTGTGCACCGGGCACTTCCACTCGCAATACGGGTTGCCGCAGCCCAGGCAACGATGTGCCTGGTCGGCGGCCTGGGCCGGCTTGAAGGGTTCGTAGATTTCCACGAATTCCTTCTTGCGCTGGCGCAGGAGCTTCTTCTTCGGATCCTTGCGCCCGACCTCGATGAACTGGAAGTCGTTGTTCAGACGTTCAGTCATTTCAAAACCTCATCAACTACTTCAGGCGCAATTACTGCGGATTGGCGCGGGTGCTGCTGAGCAGCGAACCCAGGCTTGCCGCTTTTGGTTTGACCAGCCAGAACTTGCGCAGGTAGTCGTCCAGGTTCTCGAGCAGGTTGGCACCCCACTCGCTGGCGGTCTCCGCGACATATTCGGCCAACACGTTGCGCAGGTGGCTACGGTAGGCCTCCATGGCTTCGTTGTTGATGCGCTGGATCTCCACCAGCTCATGGTTCACGCGGTCGACGAAGGTGTTGTCCTGGTCGAGCACGTAGGCGAAGCCACCGGTCATGCCGGAACCGAAGTTGATCCCGGTCTTGCCCAGCACGCAGATGAAGCCGCCCGTCATGTATTCGCAGCAGTGGTCACCGGTGCCTTCCACCACGGCATGCGCACCGGAGTTACGCACCCCGAAACGCTCGCCCGCGGTACCGGCGGCGAACAGCTTGCCGCCGGTGGCGCCGTACAGGCAGGTATTGCCGATGATGGCCGAATCCTGGGTCTTGAAAGGACTGCCTTGCGGCGGGGTGATGACCAGCTTGCCGCCGGTCATGCCCTTGCCCACATAGTCGTTGGCGTCGCCTTCGAGAATCATGTTCAGACCACCGGCGTTCCACACACCGAAGCTCTGCCCGGCAGTGCCTTTGAAGCGGAAGGTGATCGAAGCGTCCTTCATGCCCTGGTTGCCGTGCGCCTTGGCGATCTCGCCGGAGATGCGCGCGCCGATCGAACGGTCGCAGTTGCACAGGTCCAGTTCGTACTCGCCTCCGGTCTTGCCGGCGATCGCGGCCTTGGCCATCTCGACCATCTTCTCGGCCAGCAGGCCCTGGTCGAATGGCGGGTTGCGGTCGACTTCGCAGAACTGCGGCTTGTCCGCCGGGATGTGGTCACTGCCCAGCAGCGGCGACAGGTCGAGGTGCTTCTGCTTCTCGGTTTCGCCCGGCAGCATTTCCAGCAGGTCGGTGCGGCCGATCAGCTCGCCGAGGCTGCGTACGCCCAGCTTGGCCAGCCACTCGCGGGTTTCCTCGGCGATGTAGGTGAAGAAATTCACCACCATCTCGACGGTCCCGATGAAGTGGTCCTTGCGCAGCTTTTCGTTCTGCGTGGCGACGCCGGTGGCGCAGTTGTTCAGGTGGCAGATGCGCAGGTACTTGCAGCCCAGGGCGATCATCGGCGCGGTGCCGAAGCCGAAGCTCTCGGCACCGAGGATGGCCGCCTTGATCACGTCGAGGCCGGTTTTCAGGCCGCCGTCGGTCTGCACCCGGACTTTGCCGCGCAGGTCGTTGCCGCGCAGGGTCTGGTGGGTTTCGGCGAGGCCGAGTTCCCATGGCGAGCCGGCGTACTTGATCGAGGTCAACGGCGAAGCGCCGGTGCCGCCGTCGTAGCCGGAGATGGTGATCAGGTCGGCATAGGCCTTGGCCACACCAGCGGCAATGGTGCCGACGCCGGCTTCCGCCACCAGTTTCACCGAGACCAGCGCGGCCGGGTTGACCTGCTTGAGGTCATAGATCAGCTGCGCCAGGTCTTCGATGGAATAGATGTCGTGGTGCGGCGGTGGCGAGATCAGGGTCACGCCCGGTACCGCATAGCGCAGTTTGGCAATCAGGCCGTTGACCTTGCCGCCCGGCAGCTGACCACCTTCGCCGGGCTTGGCGCCTTGGGCGACCTTGATCTGCAGCACTTCGGCGTTGACCAGGTATTCCGGGGTGACACCGAAGCGGCCGGTGGCGACCTGCTTGATCTTCGAGCTGCGCACGGTGCCGTAGCGGGACGGGTCTTCACCGCCCTCACCGGAGTTGGAGCGACCGCCCAGGCGGTTCATCGCCTCGGCCAGCGCTTCGTGGGCTTCCGGCGACAGCGCACCGAGGGAAATCCCCGCGGCGTCGAAGCGCTTGAAGATCGATTCCAGCGGCTCGACCTGATCCAGCGACAGCGGTTGCTCGGCGAGTTTCACCCCGAGCAGGTCGCGCAGCATGGACACCGGACGGGTGTCGACCAACGCGGTGTATTCCTTGAATTTCTCGTAGCTACCCTGCTGCACGGCGGCCTGCAGGGTGTTGACCACGTCCGGGTTGTAGGCGTGGTACTCGCCACCGTAGACGAACTTGAGCAGGCCGCCCTGCTGGATCGGCTTGCGGTTGTTCCAGGCTTCGGCCGCGAGCAGCTTCTGCTCGTTCTCGATGTCGACGAAGCGCGCGCCCTTGAGGCGGCTGGCGACACCACGGAAGCTCAGCTCGACGACTTCATCGGACAGGCCGACGGCTTCGAACAGCTGCGCACCGCGGTAGGAGGCAACGGTGGAGATGCCCATCTTCGAGAGGATCTTCAACAGACCTTTGGAGATGCCCTTGCGGTAGTGCTTGAACACTTCGTACAGATCGCCCAGCACTTCGCCGGTACGGATCAGGTCGCCAAGCACTTCGTAGGCGAGGAACGGGTACACCGCCGACGCACCGAAGCCGAGCAGCACGGCGTAGTGGTGCGGGTCACGCGCGGTGGCGGTCTCGACCAGGATGTTGCAGTCGCAACGCAGGCCTTTCTCGGTCAGGCGGTGGTGCACGGCGCCAGTAACCAGCGACGCATGCGCCGGCAGCTTGCCCGGAGCGATGTGACGGTCGGTCAGGACCAGCTGGGTCTTGCCGGCACGCACCGCTTCCTCGGCCTGGTCGGCCATGTTGCGCACGGCGGCTTCGAGACCCAGGGTCTCGTCGTAGTTGAGATCGATGATCTCGCGCTCGAAGCCCGGACGCTCGAGGGTCATCAGCGCGCGCCACTTGGCCGGCGAAATCACCGGCGAGCTGAGGATCACGCGCGAGGCGTGCTCCGGCGACTCTTCGAAGATATTGCGCTCGGCGCCCAGACAGATTTCCAGGGACATGACGATCGCTTCGCGCAGCGGGTCGATCGGCGGGTTGGTCACCTGGGCGAACTGCTGGCGGAAGTAGTCGTACGGCGAACGCACGCGCTGCGAGAGGATCGCCATCGGCGTGTCGTCGCCCATCGAGCCGACCGCTTCCTGGCCCTGCTCGGCGAGCGGACGCAGGACCTGGTCACGCTCCTCGAAGGTGACCTGGTACATCTTCATGTACTGCTTGAGCTGGTCGGCATCGTAGAAGGCCGAACCGTGGTCGTTGTCTTCCATGGTCGCCTGGATGCGCAGGGCATTCTTGCGCAGCCATTGCTTGTACGGATGACGCGACTTCAGGCGGTTGTCGATGTCGTCGGTGTTCAGCACCTGGCCGGTTTCGGTGTCCACGGAGAGGATCTGCCCGGGACCGACACGGCCCTTGGCGAGCACGTCTTCCGGCTTGTAATCCCATACGCCGATTTCCGACGCCAGGGTGATGTAGCCGTTCTTGGTGGTCACCCAGCGCGCCGGGCGCAAGCCGTTGCGGTCGAGCAGGCACACGGCATGGCGACCATCGGTCAGCACCACGCCGGCCGGGCCGTCCCACGGTTCCATGTGCATGGAGTTGAATTCATAGAACGCGCGCAGATCGGCGTCCATGGTCTCGACGTTCTGCCACGCCGGCGGAATGATCATGCGCACGCCGCGGAACAGGTCGATGCCGCCAGTGACCATCAGCTCGAGCATGTTGTCCATGCTCGAGGAGTCGGAACCGACACGGTTGACCAGCGGGCCGAGCTCTTCCAGGTCCGGAATCATCTCGTTGGCGAACTTGGTGCGGCGCGCCTGAGCCCAGTTGCGGTTGCCGGTGATGGTGTTGATCTCGCCGTTGTGGGCGAGGAAGCGGAACGGCTGCGCCAGCGGCCATTTCGGCAGGGTGTTGGTGGAGAAGCGCTGGTGGAAGACGCAGATCGCGGTCTGCAGGCGCTCGTCACCCAGGTCCGGGTAGAACTGCTGCAGGTCGGCCGGCATCATCAGGCCTTTATAGATGATGGTCTTGGCCGAGAAGCTGCAGATGTAGTGATCGGTGTCGGCGGCATTGGCCACCGAGGAGCGGCGACGGGCGCTGAACAGCTTGATGGCAAAGTCCTGATCGCTGAGGCCTTCACCACCGACGAAGACCTGCTCGATCTGCGGCAGACGCTGCAGGGCCAGGGTGCCCAGCACGCTGGTGTCGATCGGCACCTTGCGCCAGCCAACCAGTTGCAGACCAGCTGCGAGAATCTCGCGGTTCATGTTCTCGCGCGCGGCTTCGGCCTTGGCGCTGTCCTGGTTGAAGAACACCATGCCGACGGCATATTGCTGCGGCAAATCGGCGGCGAAGTGCTCCTTGGCCATGGCGCGCAGGAACAGATCCGGCTTCTGGATCAGCAGACCGCAACCGTCACCGGTCTTGCCGTCGGCGTTGATCCCGCCGCGGTGCGTCATACAGGTCAGGGCTTCAATGGCAGTCTGCAGCAAGTGATGGCTTGCCTCGCCCTGCATGTGGGCGATCAAGCCGAAGCCGCAGTTATCCTTGAACTCATCAGGATGGTACAGACCTGCTTTCATAGGGACTCTCACCAGGCTGCCTTCACAGGCAAATTGCTTTCTAATTCATCGACCTACCTGCCGTGCGCGCAGGGGAACGCCCCAGCATGGCGCAGGCAAAGGGCAGACATTGTACATATCCACCCCTGCCGTCACAAATCTTCGTGACGGCGAAATGAACGCTTATGTCGCGCTAGAGAAAGGCAGTGACCGACGGTTCGTGTTAATCCCGACCGGTCACTGAATGACAGGCAATTCGCGCGCCATCAACGGCCTGCGCTTGCCTCTTGCTGGATGCTGGCGAAGCTGCGCGGCCAGGGCTTGCCGGCCTGCACGCTCGCCGGCAGCGACTTGATCGCAGCCTGCGCCGCACCACGGGTGGAGAACTTGCCGTAGGTCACCACGTACAGCGGCTTACCCTGGTGCAGTTTCTGGAAGTAGTGGTACTCACCGCCATTCTTGGCGACAAACGCCTTGGCACTGCTTTCCGAGCGAGTACCGAGGATCTGCAGCGCAAAGTGGCTGCCGGACTGGCTCGCGTACCAACCGTTACCCGACGAAACCTTGGCGACAACCGGCGCCGCAGGCTTCGCCGCCGGAGCCGGCTGAGGGACAGGCTTGGTCGCGACAGGCGCGGGAGTTGTGACAGGCGCGAGCTTGACCGCTGGAGCCGGCTTGGGAGCAGCGGCCACGGGCGTTTCAGGCTTGGCGGCTGGCGCGGTAACCGTAGCGACCGGCGGCACAACTGCCGGCGCAACCACGACCGGCGGAGCAACCGGAGCAACTGATGGCAGCGGCGCCAGACCTTCGGCTTCGCCCCCCTCCTCACCCTCGGCCATGCCAGAGGCTTGTGCTAGCGGCTCGCGGATCACGGGCTGCGCTTCGCCGACCAGCGGCAATGGCAGCGGCTGACTGGAGCCCGAGAATTCAATGGCGGCATTCTGCGCCGGCGCCGACTCGGCAGGACGAGCAGGAGCGGCAGCGGTTGCCGGCGCCGCCTCCTGAGGCACCACCTGGGTCGAGGCCGGGATATCGATACCCGTGCTCTTGCGGCCCTGCATGAACCACGCCGCGCCAAGCGCGAGCAGCACCACCGCAACGGCCAGCACATGTTTCTTCGGTAAACCCAGCGAGCCGCCGGAGCCACCCGCTGCACCACGCTGGGCAAGCATGCTTTCGATGAGCACATCACGGGCAGCCTGGTTGATGCTGCCAGGCCAACCACCAGAGCTCAGGTGAATGTCGCTGACCTGATCATCACTGAGCAACTCGATGCCCTGACCCGCACCGTCGAGCCGCTGCGCCAGGTACTCACGCGTTTCGTCCTCGCTGTACGGCTGCAGCTCGATCGCATGGAAGCGCTCTTCGCCATCGGCCAGGAGCTCAAGCCGCGGCAGCAGCTCCGAGTCGGCAAACAGGAACACATGCGGGCGCGCCTCAGCGGTGCCGGCGGCAAGCGTGAACAGGGCATCCAGCGCGGCATCGGCCAACTGCTCGGCATCGTCCACCAACAGATAGACTTCCTGCCCGGTCAGCGCCAACTGGGCAACATGCGCCAGGATGCTGCGCATATCCAGCTGCTGGATCCCCAGCCCCAGTGCGACCTGACGCAGCACGCCTGCAACATCCGAGGCACCCCGCGCAGAAATCACCACGCTGAGCACCGCCTGCTTATTGGTGCTGGCGACCAGCGCCTGGCGCAGCAAAGTCTTGCCGCTGCCCAGCGGGCCGGTGACGACTAGCAGTAGCTGGCTGTAACGCGCCAGGTGATGCAATTGACCCAGCACGGGCTTGCGCTGCGCAGGAAAGAAGCGAAAACCCGGAACGCGAGCCGCAAACGGGTCGTGACTGAACTGGTGATGGGCGAGATAGGCCTCGTCGGCATGCAAACTGGTCATGGAACTCTCGTTAGTGTTCAAGTCGCGCCACAAGGGCGTGGTAATCGGTCGTCAGGGTGGCATCGAGCACCGCCCGCGGAAACTCGTCGGTGACCACGGCTTCGCCCATGCGGCGCAACAGCACCAGACGCATACGGCCATCGAGGACCTTCTTGTCGACCGCCATGTGTTCGAGGAAATGCTCCGAGGTCATCTCTGTCGGCGGAATCACCGGCAACCCGGCACTCAGCAGCAGACGCAGGCCACGGTCGCGCTCCACTTCGGAAATCCAGCCCAACCGTGCAGACATCTCCAGCGCCATCGCCGTGCCAGCCCCAACGGCCTCGCCATGCAACCAGACGCCATAACCCATATGGGTCTCTATGGCATGGCCGAAGGTATGGCCGAGGTTCAGGGTCGCACGCACACCGGACTCACGCTCGTCAGCCCCCACAACCCGCGCCTTGGCCGCACAGGAACGCTCGATGGCCTCGGCCAGCAGCGACTCGTCCAGTGCACGCAGTGCAGCCATGTTGTCTTCGAGCCAGCCGAGAAATGGCTCATCGCAGATCAGCCCATACTTGATGACTTCGGCCAGCCCGGCGGACAGCTCGCGCGGCGGCAGGGTACGCAACACAGAGGTATCGATCACGACGGCTTGCGGCTGGTAGAACGCGCCGATCATGTTCTTGCCCAGCGGGTGGTTGATGCCCGTCTTGCCGCCCACAGAGGAGTCAACCTGAGACAACAGCGTGGTCGGCACCTGGATGAAATCTACGCCACGCTGGTAACAGGCCGCCGCGAAGCCCGCCATATCACCGACCACACCACCACCCAAGGCGACAACGGTGGTCCTGCGATCATGTCGCGCCTTGAGCAGGCCATCGAAGATCAGCTGCAGGGTTTCCCAATTCTTGTACGACTCGCCATCCGGCAGCACGACCGACATCAGCTCCTTGCCGGCCAGGCTCGCTTCCAGATGCTGGAGATAAAGAGGCGCGACCGTCTCATTGGTGACGATGGCCACCTGACGCCCAGCAAGATGTTTTTTGAACAGATCGGCGTTTGCCAGCAAACCCGAGCCGATATAGATGGGATAGCTGCGCTCGCCTAGATCGACAGTTTGAGTCTGCATGGGGCCCCCGAATTGAAAGGGCACTAGGATAGCGCAGTTATGCGCCTGCTTTAACGGGGAGATAATGCGTCGAGCCGCTCGATGATTTCCTGCACCACCATGCGTGGCGGGCGTTCATCGGTCTCAATGATCACATCCGCGATTTCGCGATACAGCGGATCACGAATCTCCATGAGAGCAGCCAGCACCTTGCCTGGATCGGCATTGCGCAGGAGCGGACGATTGCGATCCCGCGACGTTCGATCAAGTTGCTGATCAACCGATGCATGCAGGTAGACAACTCGCCCACCGTTGCGCAGAGCTGCGCGGTTCTCCGGGCGGAGCACAACACCACCACCCGTGGCAATGACTACGCCACTCAGCTCGCAAAGCTCCGCGATCATCAACTGCTCACGCTCACGGAAGCCCTGCTCGCCCTCCACATCAAAGATCCAGGGGATATCGGCACCAGTACGCTGCTCGATCTCCTTGTCCGAATCCTTGAAGTGAAGCTTCAACTCTTTGGCCAAGAGCCGCCCGATGGTGCTTTTACCAGCCCCCATCGGGCCTACGAGTATCAGGTTTCGCACTACATCAACGGCCGATGGCAACTGCTTGGGTATTGATGATGCGCGGCGTCAAGAACACCAGCAGCTCAGACTTCTTATCCTGGACTACGTCACGCCGGAATACACGACCTACAAAAGGCAGATCGCCAAGGAACGGAACCTTGTCCACGGATTTCGACTGGGTATTCGAGAACACGCCGCCGATTACGACCGTTTCGCCATCCGAAACCAGAACCTTGGCATTCACTTCGTTCTTACTAATTGCAGGAACGCCACCGCTCGATGCAGCGTTAGAGAAGTCAGGTGCGTCTTTAGTGACCTTGACCTCAATGATAATTCTGTTATCGGGGGTAATTTGCGGGGTAACTTCCAGCGAAAGGGCAGCTTCTTTGAACGAGGTGCTAGTAGCACCACTGGAGCTAGCCTCTTGATAAGGAACCTCAGAACCTTTGAGGATTTTTGCGGTTTCTTTATCGGAAGTAACAATTTTCGGCTGAGAAACAACCTCACCATTACCCGTCTTTTCCATAGCACTTAGCTGAAGATCCAATATCGCATTATCGGTAACAAAACCAATGCCGATTCCTGAAGTGCTTCCTGCGGCAGCCAAATCGACAAATGGGGTGTTAACTGGAGTTTCTCTTATACCAGGGAAACGACCCACCTGCCCCTCATCTCCATCCTCAACGCCCAAGTTCCCATTTTTGCCCCAAGCATTCCACTTATCACCCACCCAAAAGTTTCCACCCCAACGCACACCCAGCGCCTTGTCAAAATCGACATTGGCCTCCACGATACGCGCCTCAATCATTACTTGCCTTACAGGTATATCAAGCTGAGCAACAATCCTACGCAGCTCATCAAGCCTCTCCTGAGTCTGATAAGCAATGATGCTATTTGTACGATCATCTACGGTTATAGAGCCGCGCTCGTCAGCGGCACCATCTACACTGGTCACCGACTGGAACAACTTAGCCATATCCGCAGCCTTTGCATAATTGACTTGAATAAGCTCACGCCGCAAAGGAGCTAACTCAGCAATCTGGTTCTTTGCCTCTAGCTCTTGTCGCTCACGAGCTGCGATTTCATCAGCAGGCGCGATCAGCAACACATTTCCGACTTTACGCTTATCCAAACTGCGCGTTTTCAAAACCAAGTCCAGTGCCTGATCCCACGGAACGTTTTGCAGGCGCAGCGTAATATTCCCCTGAACAGTATCGCTGGCAACCAAATTCAAATCTGTAAAGTCTGCAATCAACTGAAGCACAGAGCGAACATCAATATCCTGGAAATTTAAAGAAAGCTTCTCTCCAGAGTATGCAAATTTTTCAGATTTACGCCTCTCAACATCGTCAAGCGTTAGAGGTTTTACGCTAATAGTGAGCTTATTATCCGCCTGAAAGGCCAGATAATCATAAGCTCCCGTCGGCTCAATCGTTACGCTTGCGTTGTCAGCCTGCCCAACGGCACTAATAAATTGAACCGGCGTAGCAAAATCTTTTACATCCAAACGCACTCTCAGATTTTCTGGAAGCTGAGTCTTGGAAAAATTCAGCCTAATCTTTCCACCTTGCTCTTGAATATCCGGACTCACCGAAGGATCAGAAAGCTCTATAACTACATTACCCTCTCCCTGCTCCCCGCGCTGAAAATCAACGCCTTTAATAGCCCGAGAGCCAGGAGCGTATGCAACGGTAGTCGCCGTCGCTACTGGCGCCGCACTGACAGAGGAACTTGCCGCACGCGCAGCATCGCCAACCACAACATATAAATCATTACCCTCTGCGCGAGTAGAATAGGGCACAAGTGTTGTTAGGTTAATAATCAAGCGAGTGCGATCTTTCGCTTCTACAAGCGTCACACTGCGCGCATTGCCAACGCCGAGCTCGCGATTTTTCGAACCGAGCTTGTTGGATACGCCCGGCAAATCAAGAGCTATTCGAGCAGGCTGCTCTATGGTGTAGCCTTTAGGGGCTAGAACAGCCTCATCAAAAGAAAGCTTTAACTCAACCTTGTCACCCGGCAACGATGCGACATCCATACTTTGCAAATTCGCCGCACTTACCAGTGGAGCGAAGACGATAGCTAAAAGAGCAATGCTTAACTGCGAGAGCGAAATGTTCATCAACCCGTTCCGTTGTGCAGATTCGTATTTATTTTTCATACTTTTACCCCGCCGTTAAGAGCGCTCTTTTAGGGAAATACTACGCGGACGCTCAAGCCATCCACCTTCACCATCAGGAACGATCTCAATCACATCCACTTTGGCCTCATCGATTAAAACAATGCGCCCATGATTTCGACCCAAATAATCACCAACCTTCACGCGATGCACGCCGCCAGCGCCTTTCACTAGCGCATAAGCAGCCCCCTGATTCGCAAGCGTACCGACCATTTCAAAGGTTTCTATATTAAAACCCTCAAGAAATTGACGTACACGAGTCTCATCAGGCTTGATATCTTTAGACCCTTTCTTCTGACTAGCCAGATCAACTTTTATTGGCGGCTGAAATGGGCTACGCATAGCGGAAGCGCTGTAAGTAAAGGCCTCATATGGCTGAAATTTAGGAAGCGGCTCTATAGCCCCTTTTGGGCGAGCTCTTTCTTGATCCATGAACGATTGCAAATCAGAGAAATCCCCCCCTCCGCCGCAACCGGAAATAAAGAGAGCCAGGGATACTGAGCATATAGCGCGGATGCCAATCATTTCTTCAGCCCCCCCTCGCTATCGTTATAACGATAGGTTTTAGCCAGAATAGTCATGTGCAGCCTAGAGCTACTGTCCTTCCCCTCTGGCTTAAGCTCAAAGTCATGAAGAGTAACAATACGAGGCAGACTCGCAACACCACTAACAAAAGTCGCTATATCGTGGTAAGCACCGACAACCGATATCTGTATAGGCAGCTCAATATAAAATTGCTGTGCAACCTCTGGCTGAAGCTTAATCTCCTCGAACTCCAAGCCACTACCCAATCCAGTTCGAGTAATATCCTCAAGCAATCCAGGAACCTCAGTATCACTTGGCAACTGCCGCAACAACGCGCCAAATGACTCTTCCATTTCAACCATCTGCATTTTGTAAGCGTCTAAGTTGGCAGCCTGAAACGCTTTTGTAGAAAACTGCTCTTTAAGACCAGACTCCTCTGCTCGGCGCGCCTCAAGATCGGCCTGAAGATCTTTCAGGTAAAAGTTATATCCTAGAGCAACTGCAATTATTAGCAGCAACACACATGCTATAAATTTTACCGCAGCCGGCCAAGAGCCAACATTATTTACGTCGAGCTCTGAAAGCTCTATTTTTTTCAAAGACGCAATAGAATCGGAAAGGCTCATTTTTTACCTCCCCCACCTGACTTTCTAGTGTTGCTTTCAGCATTCACCGCATCTGACTCCAGCTCAGCGCCAGGCTTCGTTTGCTTTACCGTGAGTTTAAAAACGTTTGCCTGATCCAGAGCTCCAGCAGTGACTGCCTTAACCTCAGTCAGGTTTGGCGAAGCGAGCCATTCGGAGGCATCTAAATTTCGCATCAGATTAGAAACCCGATTATTGGACTCAGCAGCCCCCTCAACAGCAATAGAGGCACCGGTCATTTTCAGGCCTGAGAAGTAGACGCCATCTGGAAGAGTACGGACGAACTGATCAAAAACATGCCCAATTATTGGTCGATTACCTTGAAGGTCCTGAATGATCTTCATCCGATCCAACAGCTGCTCACGACGCTTTTTAAGCTCACTGATTTCCTTGATACGCGCATCGAGCACAGCAATTTCCTTACGTACAAAGTCGTTGCGCGCGCCCTGCTGCTCAATCGCACCACCGAGGTATTGCCCCGCCAGAAAGACCAATCCGGCAGAGACAACCAGAACACCTGCAAGAGACACGAGGAACTGCTGCTTACGCTCTTCACGCAGCTGCTCGCGCCATGGAAGTAAGTTGATCTGGGCCATTAATCGAAACTCCTCATTGCCAGACCGCACGCAATCATCAGCGAAGGGGCATCACTGGCAAGCGCGCCTGCGTTGACCTTGCTACCAAGCGCCATATCGGCGAATGGATTGGCAACCTGAGTGGGAGTACCGATTTTTTGCTGGATCAATCGATCAAGGTCTGGAATGGATGCGGTGCCGCCGGCCAGCAATATGTAATCCACATCGTTGTACTGGCCAGCCGCGAAGAAGAACTGCAGGGAGCGCGAGACTTGCTGGACGACTGCCTCCTTGAACGGCTGCAACACCTCGGCATCGTAGTCGTCCGGAAGGCCACCCTGCTTTTTAGCAAGACCAGCCTCTTCGACGGACAACCCATAGCGGCGCTGAATCTCTTCTGTCAGTTGGCGACCACCAAACATCTGCTCACGGGTATAAATGGTACGGCCGTTGTGCAGCACGCTGAGCGTGGTCATGGTGGCGCCGATGTCGACAACCGCCACCGTCAGCTCGTCGTGACCATTGCCGAGCTGAGCGGCCAGCAAACCATAAGCGCGCTCAAGGGCGTACGCCTCTACATCGACGACCTTGGCAGTCATGCCCGAGAGCGCCAGAGCAGCCTCGCGGACCTCGACGTTCTCTTTACGGCAAGCGGCAAGCAGCACTTCGACGCGCTCGGGGTTTCGCGGAGAAACGCCCTGCACTTCGAAGTCGATGGCGACTTCTTCCAGCGGATAGGGGATGTATTGGTCGGCTTCGATCTTCAGCTGGTTTTCCAGCTCATCGTCGTTGAGCCCGGCTTCCATCTCGATCGTCTTGGTGATCACCGCAGAACCGGCTACCGCAACAGCGGCCGAACGCGCCCCCGTCTTGGCCTTCGCCAGAACACGAGACAGCGCCTGACCGACGCCTTCGAGCTCGGCGATGTTCTTTTCGACAACAGCATTTGGGGGGAGCGGCTCGACAGCGTAGGCCTCTACCTTGTAGCGGCTTCCCGAGCGACTCAATTCGAGGAGCTTGACTGAGGTCGAACTGATGTCGATCCCCAGAAGCGTATTCGCTTTCTTATTGAAGAGCCCTAGCACGACCGATTTCCTATTGGCATCCGCGACTTACGGACTATTTATGTTTTTCCACATTAAATAACAGTCTTGACAGAAGCGCAAATGGCTACCCGGCAAAAATTCCGCTTATAATGTGAACAGTTTTTCTCTTTTCACTTTGCCCAACGCTTAACTCATTCTTTTATCTGGAAATCCAAGAGTCCTAATGCGTCTGCTGAAGTTTTTCTGGTGGTCCTGTGTCGCCGTTTTTTGTGGGCTGTTGCTCAGTTTCAGCGGCGCTTTCCTCTATCTAAGCCCCGGCCTCCCCTCCGTCGACTCACTACGCAGCATCCAGCTGCAGATCCCGTTGCGCATCTATAGCAACGAGGAAAAACTGATCGCCGAATTTGGCGAAATGCGTCGCTCCCCAATCCGCTTCGACGACATCCCCCAGGACTTCATCCGCGCCCTCCTCGCCGCCGAAGACGATAACTTCGCCAACCATTATGGCGTCGACTTCACCAGCCTGATGCGCGCTGCCACTCAGTTGCTATCAAGCGGGCACATTCAAACCGGCGGTAGCACCATCACCATGCAGGTGGCGAAGAACTTCTTCCTCACCAACGAGCGCAGCTTCTCGCGAAAAATCAGTGAAATCCTTCTGGCACTGCAGATCGAACGCGAGCTGAGCAAAAACGAAATTCTCGAGCTCTACGTCAACAAGATCTATCTGGGCAACCGCGCCTACGGAATCGAGGCCGCTGCACAGATCTATTACGGCAAGTCGATCCGAGATACAAGCCTCGGGCAGATGGCAATGATCGCCGGCCTGCCGAAAGCCCCCTCGCGCTTCAACCCGCTGGTCAATCCACAGCGCAGCAAAGAGCGTCGCGACTGGATTCTCGGGCGCATGCTCAAGCTCGGCGCCATCGACCAGGCTCGCTATGACGCCGCGCTCGCCGAGCCGATCGATGCGCACTACCACGTGCAGCCGCCAGAGCTGAACGCCCCCTATATCGCCGAGATGGCTCGCGCCGAAATGGTCGGCCGCTATGGCAGCGACGCCTATACCGAAGGCTTCCGCGTCACCACCACGGTGCCAGCGCAACTGCAACAAGCCGCCAACAGGGCATTGCATGACGGGCTGATCAGCTATGACCAACGCCACGGCTACCGGGGCCCGGAAACCCGCCTGCCCGGCCTGACCCGCGAGGCGTGGCTGGCCGAGCTGAGCAAGTACAAGACGCTTGGCGGCCTGGAGCCGGCAATCGTCAGCCAGGTGGAGAAGAGTGGCATCCTGGTTCTGCTGCGCAACGGCGAGGAGCAACCGGTCGCCTGGGACAGCATGAAATGGGCACGCCCATTCCTCAACACCAACAGCCTGGGTCCGCGCCCGCAGCAGCCGGCCAGCGTGGTACAGATCGGCGACCTGGTGCGCGTGGAGCGCGAGACGGAAGAGAACACCCTGCTGTTCCGCCAGATCCCGGCCGCGCAGAGCGCCCTGGTTTCACTGGACCCACAGGACGGCGCCATCCGCGCCCTGGTCGGCGGCTTCTCCTTCGAGCAGAGCAACTACAACCGCGCCGCCCAGGCCAAACGCCAGCCCGGCTCGAGCTTCAAGCCCTTCATCTATAGCGCCGCGCTGGACAGTGGCTTCACCGCAGCGACCCTGGTCAACGACGCGCCCATCGTGTTCCAGGAAGCCGGTATGGAAGAAGCCTGGCGCCCGAAGAACGACAACAACACCTTCCTCGGCCCGATCCGCCTGCGCGAGGCCCTGTACAAGTCGCGCAACCTGGTCTCGATCCGCCTGCTGCAGACCATCGGCATCGACTACGCGCTGAATTACGTCAGCCGCTTCGGCTTCAACAAGCAGGACCTGCCGCGCAACCTGTCGCTGGCGCTGGGCACCGCCAACCTGACTCCAATGGAAATCGCCGGAGGCTGGACCGCGTTCGCCAACGGCGGCTACAAGGTTCAGCCCTATCTGATCGAGCGCATCAATGCCCGCGACGGCAAGTTGCTGTTCGCCGCCAACCCGGCCCGTACCGCCACCAGCGCAGCCAACCTCGAGGAACAGAACGCCATCGCCCTGTCACAGGACCCGAACGCGCCAATCCTCAAACCCATCGTTGGTGAACAGATCGTCGACGAGCGCACCGCCTACATCCTCACCAACATGCTGCAGGACGTGATCAAGCGTGGCACCGGGCGTCGCGCCCTGGCCATGGGTCGTGGCGACCTGGCCGGCAAGACGGGCACCACCAACGAGTCCAAGGACAGCTGGTTCTCCGGCTACAACGCCGACTACGTGACCACTGTCTGGTCCGGTTTCGACCAGCCGGAAAGCCTCGGCCGCCACGAGTACGGTGGTACCGTCGCCCTGCCGATCTGGATGGATTACATGAGCGCCGCGCTGAAGGACAAACCCGAGCACCTGCCCAGCGAGCCCGCTGGCTTGCTGACCCTGCGCGTCGACCCGAACAGCGGGCGCGCGGCTTCGCCAGGTGCGCCAGATGCCTACTTCGAACTGTTCAAGAGCGAAGACTCGCCACCGCCGATGAGCGAACTGGACGGCATGAGCATTCCTGGCAGCCCGCTGCCAGCAGACGAGTCGGCGCCGATCGACCTGTTCTGACCGCTCGCTATCGCGCGGCGCTGCCAGCAGTGACCGCCCATAAAAAAGCCCCGCATCTGCGGGGCTTTTTCTTGCAGCGCTGGATCAGCCGTTGAACACGTCATCCACCGACTGCAGCGGGTAGTGCTTCGGATAGGGCAGCGTTGCGACGCCGCTCTCGATCGCCGCCTTGGCTACCGCGTCGGAGATCACGGTGATCAGGCGCGCGTCCAGCGGCTTCGGAATGATGTACTCGCGACCGAAGGACAGCGAGATACCACCGTAGGCATCGCAGACGTCCTGCGGCACCGGCAGCTTGGCCAGATCACGCAGGGCCAGGGCAGCAGCAATCTTCATTTCTTCATTGATGCGGGTCGCACGCACGTCGAGCGCGCCGCGGAAGATGAAGGGGAAGCCGAGCACGTTGTTGACCTGGTTCGGGTAGTCCGAACGGCCAGTGGCCATGATCACGTCCGGGCGCACTTCGCGGGCCAGCTCCGGCTTGATTTCCGGGTCCGGGTTGGAGCAGGCGAAGACGATCGGATCGGCCGCCATCAGCTTCAGGTCATCCTGGCTGAGCAGGTTGGCACCCGACAGGCCGACGAACACATCGGCACCGTCCAGCGCCTCGGACAGGGTGCGCTTGTCAGTCTCGTGGGCGAACACAGCCTTGTACTGGTTGAGGTCATCGCGGCCGGCGTGGATCACGCCCTTGCGGTCGAGCATGAAGATGTTCTCGACCTTGGCACCCATGCTCACCAGCAGCTTCATACAGGACACGGCAGCAGCGCCGGCGCCCAGGCAGACGATCTTGGCTTGCGGCAGGGTCTTGCCGGCGATTTCCAGGGCGTTGAGCATGCCGGCCGCGGTGACGATGGCGGTGCCGTGCTGGTCATCGTGGAAGACCGGGATGTCGCACTGCTCGATCAGCGCACGCTCGATCTCGAAGCACTCGGGTGCCTTGATGTCTTCGAGGTTGATGCCACCGAAGGTGATGGAGATGCGTTTGACGGTGTCGATGAAGGCTTGCGGGCTTTCCGAGTCGACTTCGATGTCGAACACGTCGATACCGGCGAAGCGCTTGAACAGCACGCCCTTGCCTTCCATGACCGGCTTGGAGGCCAGCGGGCCGAGGTTGCCCAGGCCGAGAATCGCGGTGCCGTCGGAGATCACTGCCACCAGGTTGCCTTTGCCGGTATAGCGATACGCCAGTTCGGCGTCGCGGGCAATTTCGCGCACGGGCTCAGCCACACCTGGGCTGTAGGCCAGGGCGAGGTCACGGGCAGTGGCAGTCGGCTTGGTCAGTTCGACGCTCAGTTTCCCTGGACGGGGCTGGGCGTGATACTCGAGAGCGGCAGTTTTAAGATCAGACATGTTGGCTATTTCCGCTTTGCTGTGAAACGCAGGCGAGCGAGCATACGCAAGATGGCAACCGCCCACAAGGCCAGTCAGGCCCTGCCCTGCGGGGCAAATCAGCGCACCATTTTCAGCCAATCGCCCGGACGTGGTCGCCCATCCGGATAAAGTCCATTGAGTAGACGCAAGCGGACCAATTGGTCACCTTCGCCACTCATCTGCCTGCTCAAGTCTTCCAGGCTTTGCCCCGCCTGAAACTGCACCAGATGCAGGCGTCGCGGCTCGGTCAGCTTGCGCTCGGCAGCCTGCAGCGGACGGAAACTGCGCACCACCTGCAAGAAGTGCTCGTCTTCGCTCTCCAGCGAGGCACGCCCCTTCACCACACCGATGAACAGATAGGCCTGCTGGTCGCGCACGATCGCCGCCACCCGCCGCGCCGGCGTACCAGGCAATACGGCCGTGGCCACATCCAGATCGGCCTGGCGGAAGCTGTCTTCCTGCACCAGCTGCGCCCGCCCGGCGCGCTGCCGCAGGTATTGCGCCGCGCTCTGCCCCTGCGGCCGCGGGCCCATGCTCATGACCAGCAGCGCCTGCTGATCGGCACGGTGCATGATCAACGCCTCGGGCTGATTGACCAGGTCCCAGCCATCGGGAAACGCCAGGGTGAAATCCAGACCGGCATGATAGAAACGCTGACCACGGCGTACGCCGGCATCCGCCGAGTCACCGAAGACCATGCCATCGAGATGGCGCAGGTAGGTGTCCCGCCCGACCTCACCCTTTCCGGTGATCAGTGGCGTGGCCGACGCCACGACCTGGCGCAGGCGGGTATCGTTGTCCGGGTGCGTATCGAACAGGCCGTGGTAGCCGGCGGGCGGCACCTCCTGGCCCTTGGCCCGTGCCTGGTCGCGGGCGAAGTCTTCCTGGTTCTTCAGCACCTTGACCACCTCGATCATCGCCTGCGGGTCATAGCCGCTGCGGGCCAGGTACTGCGCGCCCAGGCCGTCCGCCTCCAGCTCCATGTCACGGCCATAGCCGCGCACGAACGCGCCACCCAGGGCGCTGGTCAGGTCGCCTGCTGCACCGACGCCGGTGCCCACGGCAACGGCCTGCCCGAGCAGCCCCCAGGCGGTCGACTGGCTCTGCTGACGAACGCTGTGCCGCGCGGTGACGTGACCGACCTCGTGACCGAGCACGGCGGCAAGTTCGGCTTCCGAGCTGAGGTAGGCCATCAGCCCACGATGGATATAGATGTGCCCGCCGGGTACGGCGAAGGCGTTGATGTCCGGCGTGTCGATCACCGTAAAGGTGTAGGCCAGGTTGCTGCGATGGCCGTGGCGCGCGACGCGCTCACCCACCGTCTGCACGTAGGCCTGCAGCTTCGCGTCCGGATCACGCGGGTATTGCTTGCTGATTTCCTGGCTGTAGCGCTGGCCCAGCTCGATTTCCTGCTGCTCGCTCATCATCACGAAATCGTTGCGCCCGGTGGCCGGGTTGACCGCACAGGCCGAGAGCAGCGACAGCAACAGGCACAGCAACGACAGACGCACGATCATGGTGACACCTCGAGCATGGCGGGATGGGTGAGCGACAGCATCCAGCGGGCTTGATGGGCTTTTACGCCGCCGCGGCGCGCGCGGTCAACCACCCAGCCGCGCGCGTCCACCCGCTGCCCGACCAGGCGCTGAATTGCAGCGACATCGAACTGGGCGAGCAGCTTCGGCTCGACCCGCAACACCAGCCCAGGCATCTCCAGCCACAGCCCGCCACGGTTACGCTGCACGCGCTCGACGCGCCCGCTGACCAGGGTGAAACCGCCGCGCTGCACGGCATCCGAGGCAATCACCTCGACCTGGCGCCACAGGCCCAGACGACCACGCCGCGCTTCGACCTCGGCGGCACGCTGGCAGGCGACCAGTGCATCGTCCTCGAACGCCACCTGATAGCCGAGCCCCTCACTTAGCAGCATGGCCTCGAGATTGCGTCCGGCGCCGTCATAGACATGCGCCAGCGTGCGGCCGTAGTGATCGCGGGCGCGCTCACCGAGACGCAGGCCGACCCGCTCATCACTGGCCACGACCAGCGCCTGCAGACGCTTGCGCGCCGCCTCCGCATAAGGCTCGGCCGGCCGGCCATCACGCGCACGCTCGGGCGCATTGATGCCGACCAGGCGCACGCTGCGACCATCGGCCAGGCGCAGCGTATCGCCATCGACCACACGCTCGACGCGCACCTGCGGCAACGCGCCCGCACTCGGGCAGAAGGCCCAACCCGGCAATGTGAAGAAGACGGAAACGAAAAAGGCGCCCACCAGGGACGCCTTTTTCAACAACGTGGAATGACCCATCGGGTCTTCCGTGCCTGCTCGGACGCTTACTTGGCGCCGAACACACCGAAACGCTGCTTGAAGCGATCGATACGGCCGCCGGTGTCGAGCACTTTCTGCTTACCGGTGTAGAACGGGTGGCACTCGGAGCAGACGTCCAGGCTCAGCGGCTTGGCCAGAGTGGAGCGGGTCTTGATCACGTTGCCGCAGCTGCAGGTAGCAGTGACTTCTTCGTACTGGGGATGGATATCGGCTTTCATCGCACTTTCCTCGGTTGGTGTGCCGCCACCTGGCTGTCTTGCCGGGTACCGCACGGAAATAGGCCGCGGATCATACCAGAGCGCGACGACCTTGCAAGCCGGCCCTGAATCTCGGCGACGTGCGGCCATGCTAGCATCGCCGCCTCGACGTGGAGTATTTCGTGCCCGACCCGATCTTGCGCCTTGCCCTGCCCTCCCCGCTGCGCCGCCTGTTCGACTACCGCGCCCCCGCCGGCGTGCCGCACGGCGCCCTGCAGCCGGGCATGCGCCTGCGCGTGCCGTTCGGCCGCCGCGAGATGGTCGGCGTGCTGATCGAGCTGGTCGAGCACAGCGACGTGCCCGCCGACAAGCTCAAGCCCGCGCTGGAACTGCTCGACCGCGCCTCACCGCTGCCCGCGCCGCTGTTCAAGCTGTGCCTGTGGACTGCCCAGTACTACCAGCACAGCCTCGGCGACACCCTGAGCTGGGCGCTGCCGGTGCTGCTGCGCCAGGGCGAGCCGGCCGAGGCGCGACAGGAGCGTTTCTGGTCGATCGCCACCGACGCCAGCCTCGACGACCCGCGCGTGGCCCGCGCGCCGCGCCAGCGTGAAGCGCTGCGCACCCTCGCCCAGCACCCGCACGGCGTGCCGCATGGCCTGCTGAGCAAGCTGCAGCTGAACAAGGACAGCCTCGACCTGCTGCTGGAGAAGAACCTAGTGCAGGTGGAGATCCGCCGCAGCGCCGCACCACAGCGCCACGGCACCTGGCTGGCGCAGCCGGAGCTGCCGCTGAACGCCGAGCAGCGTGCCGCCTTCAATGCCGTGCAGTCGGGCATGGACAGCTTCAACGCCTCGCTGCTGTACGGCGTGACCGGCAGCGGCAAGACCGAGGTGTATCTGCAGCTGATCCGCCACTGCCTGGAAGCCGGCAAGCAGGCACTGGTGCTGATCCCCGAGATCAACCTGGGGCCGCAGACCCTGGAGCGTTTCGCCCGCCGCTTCAACGCACGCATCGCCCTGCTGCATTCCGGGGTCAACGACCGCGAGCGCCTCGACGCCTGGCTGGCGGCGCGTGACGGCGACGCCGACATCGTCATCGGCACCCGCTCGGCGCTGTTCACTCCGCTGAAGAACCCGGGGCTAATCATCATCGACGAGGAGCACGACGCCTCCTATAAACAGCAGGAAGGCCTGCGCTACCACGCCCGCGACCTGGCCCTGGTCCGCGCCCGCCAGGAAAACCTGCCGATCGTCCTCGGCTCCGCCACGCCGTCGCTGGAAAGCCTGCACAACGCCCACGCCGGCCGCTACGCCCTGCTCAAGCTGACCCAGCGCGCCGGCGGCGCACAACAACCGCGCTTCCTGCGCCTGGACGTGAAGAGCCGCCCGCTCGACTCCGGAATATCCGGGCCGCTGCAACAAGCCATTGGCCAGACATTGGAAGCCGGCCAGCAGGTGCTGGTATTCCTCAACCGCCGCGGCTTCGCCCCGACCCTGCTGTGCCACGACTGCGGCTGGATCAGCCAGTGCCAGCGCTGCGATGCACGCATGACCCTGCACCAGCGCTCCGGCGAGTTGCGCTGCCACCATTGCGGCCATGTCGAGCGCCCGCCGCGGCAATGCCCGGACTGCGCCAAGGTCGACCTGCGCCCCGTCGGCGCAGGCACCGAGCGCGCAGAAGAGCGCCTGGGCATTCTCTTTCCAAAGATCCCGGTGCTGCGTGTCGACCGCGACAGCACCTCGCGCAAAGGCGCTATGGACAAGCTGTTCGCCACCATCCAGCGCGGCGAGCCGTGCATCCTGGTCGGCACCCAGATGCTCGCCAAGGGTCACCATTTTCCGCGGGTGACCCTGGTGGCGATCCTCGATGCCGACGGCGGCCTGTTCTCCGCGGACTTTCGCGCCAGCGAGCGCATGGCTCAGCTGATCGTCCAGGTCGCCGGGCGTGCCGGGCGGGCGGAAGAGCCGGGCAAGGTGATCATCCAGACCCATCTGGCCGACCACCCGCTGCTGGTCCAGCTCACCGAACAGGGCTACCCGGCCTTCGCCGAGCAGGCCCTCAGCGAGCGCCGTAGCGCCGGCCTGCCGCCCTTCGCTCACCTCGCCCTGCTGCGCGCCGAAGCGCACAAGCCGGGCCAGGCCGAAGGCTTTCTCGACGATGCCTGCAACGACGCCGAACAGTTGCTGCGTGAGTTGCGCCTGAGCGGCATCGAGCTGCTCGGCCCAGTGCCGGCACCGATGGAGCGCCGCGCCGGGCGCCACCGCGCGCAACTGCTGCTGCAGGCCAGCAGTCGTGCACCGCTGCACAAGCTGCTCGCCCACTGGCTGCCGATCATCGAGGCGATGCCCGGCGGACGGGCGGTGCGCTGGTCGCTGGATGTCGACCCGATCGACCTGTTTTAACCGGCGTTACGCGCGGCTAATCGGCCGCAGCGGTTGGCAAGGTCGGGACGGCCACGGATAATGCCCCGTTTTCGACCCGCCACGGCCGACCGAGCAGACCATGAAAGACACGATTCGCCACCTGATCCAGCAAGCCCTGAGCCGCCTCGTCGCCGAGGGCGTCCTGCCCGAAGGCCTGAGCCCGGTGATCCAGGTGGAGAACACCAAGGACAAGAGCAACGGCGACTTCGCCAGCAACATCGCCATGATGCTGGCCAAGCCGGCCGGCATGAAGCCGCGCGACCTGGCCGAGAAGCTGGTCGCAGCCCTGCCCGCCGATGACGGCATCAGCAAGGTCGATATCGCCGGCCCCGGCTTCCTCAATTTCTTCCAGAACAGCGACGCCCTGGCCCAGCGCCTGGAAGCGGCGCTGGCCGACAGCCAGCTCGGCGTGCGCAAGACCGGTGCGCAGCAGCGCGTAGTGGTCGACCTCTCGGCACCCAACCTGGCCAAGGAAATGCACGTCGGCCACCTGCGCTCGACCATCATCGGCGACGGCGTGGCGCGCGTCCTGGAGTTCCTCGGCGACGAAGTGATCCGGCAGAACCATGTCGGCGACTGGGGCACCCAGTTCGGCATGCTGCTGGCCTTCATGCAGGAACAGCCGGTCGACAGCGACGCCGAGCTGGCCGACCTGGAAGGCTTCTACCGCGCGGCGAAGAAGCGCTTCGACGAGTCGCCCGAGTTCGCCGACCGCGCCCGCGAGCTGGTGGTGCAGCTGCAGGCCGGCGACGCCGAGTGCCTGCGCCTGTGGCACCGCTTCAACGACATTTCCCTGAGCCACTGCCAGGCGCTGTACGACCGCCTCGGCGTCAAGCTGAGCATGGCCGACGTCAAGGGCGAGAGCGCCTACAACGACGACCTGGCCAACGTGGTCGCCGACCTCAGGGCCAAGGGCCTGCTCAGTGAGAGCGACGGCGCCCAGTGCGTGTTCATGGACGAGTTCAAGAACGCCGAGGGCAACCCGCTGCCGCTGATCGTGCAGAAGGCCGGCGGCGGTTACCTGTACGCCACCACCGACCTGGCCGCCACGCGCTACCGCGCCAACGTGCTGAAGGCCGACCGCGCCCTGTACTTCGTCGACCAGCGCCAGGCTCTGCACTTCCAGATGGTCTTCGCCGCCGCGCGCCTGGCCGGTTTCGTCCCGGCCAGCATGCAGCTCGAACACATGGGCTTCGGCACCATGAACGGCGCCGACGGCCGCCCGTTCAAGACCCGCGACGGCGGCACGGTAAAGCTGGTCGACCTGATCAACGAAGCCGAAGAACGCGCCTACAGCCTGGTCAAGGAGCGCAACGAGCAACGCGCCGAGCGCGGCGAAACGCCGTTCGACGAAGCCGAGCTGCGCGAGATCGGCCGTGTCGTCGGTATCGCTTCGGTGAAGTACGCCGACCTGTCCAAGCACCGCACCAGCGACTACAGCTTCAACTTCGAACTGATGCTGAGCTTCGAGGGCAACACCGCGCCCTACCTGCTCTACGCCTACACCCGCGTGGCCAGCGTATTCCGTAAGCTGGGCAAGGACGTTGCCGAGATCGGTGGGCAGATCACCCTGGTCACCGAGCAGGAGCAGGCCCTGGCCGGCAAACTGGCGCAGTTCGCCGACGTGCTCGGCGGCATCGCCGACAAGGGCACACCGCACTTGCTGTGCGCCTACCTGTACGACCTGGCCGGGCTGTTCTCCAGCTTCTACGAGAACTGCCCGATCCTCTCCGTCGAAGACGAAGCCGTGCGCAACAGCCGTCTGCGCCTGGCCGCGCTGACCGGCCGTACGCTCAAGCAGGGCCTGGAACTGCTCGGCCTGGAAACCCTGGAGCGCATGTAAGTGGCGGCGAAGAAGAAACCGGCACCCAAGCGCGGCGCCAGTCGCTACCAGGCCCCACCGAAGAAGCCGGTACCCGGCTGGGTATGGATGGTCTGCGGCCTGGTGATCGGTGGCTTCATGGTTTTCCTGTTCAGCCTCGAGCCGGGCAAGGATGGGGTCAAGCGGGTCAAACCCGAGGACGCCAAGCGCGCTGCCGAACCGGCGAAGAGCGACAGCAAGCCCGAGCCGGTCAAGCCCAAGTACGACTTCTACACCCTGCTGCCCGAATCCGAAGTGATCGTGCCGCCGGACGCGCTGCCGCCGGAAACCCCGGCCACGCCGCCGACCACGCCGGTCACCCCGGAAGAGGCGGCAAAGATCGACGCCGCCCGCGCCGAAGCCCTGCTCAACGGCGAGACACCACCGCCGCCGCCCGTGGTGGCGAAGGCGCCGGTAACCACGCAGTTCTTCCTCCAGGCCGGTTCGTTCCGCAAGCAGCAGGACGCCGACAAGGTGCGCGCGCAGGTGATCCTGCTCGGCCAGAACGTGCAGGTCGAATCCGGCACCGTGCGCGAGGAAACCTGGTACCGCGTACTGGTCGGCCCGTTCGCCACCCGCGAGCAACTGGCCACCGCGCAGAAACAGCTGGCCGCCAGCGGCTTCAGCAACCTGCTGCTGCAACAGCGCCAGAGCCGCTGACACCACCCGCTCGACATCCACGTAGGGTGCGCGAATTGCGCATGGCCTGCGCTGCCCACAGCGCACCCTACGTGACCCACACGGCCCGCAGGCGCCGTCAACTCCTGCAACAACACCCCACCTGCTGACGGCCAATTTGCCCGCCGCCGGTTGAAAAGCCGTGGCAGCCACCCCATCTGAGTTTTCATCCGGGCGTTTTTTGCCCCGCTGCGTGGAGACTCTCCCCTTGACCACCATCGTTTCAGTGCGCCGCAACGGCAAAGTCGTCATGGGCGGCGACGGCCAGGTGTCCCTCGGCAATACCGTCATGAAAGGCAACGCGAAGAAGGTTCGCCGCCTCTATCACGGCCAGGTCCTCGCCGGTTTCGCCGGCGCCACTGCCGACGCCTTCACCCTGTTCGAGCGCTTCGAAGGGCAGCTGGAAAAGCACCAGGGCCATCTGGTTCGCGCCGCCGTCGAGCTGGCCAAGGACTGGCGCACCGACCGTTCGCTGAGCCGCCTGGAAGCCATGCTGGCGGTCGCCAACAAGGACGCCTCGCTGATCATCACCGGCAACGGCGACGTGGTCGAACCCGAGCAGGGGCTGATCGCCATGGGCTCCGGCGGCGGTTTCGCCCAGGCCGCTGCCATGGCACTGCTGCAGAAGACCGATCTGTCGGCGCGCGAGATCACCGAAGCGGCATTGAACATTGCCGGCTCGATCTGTGTCTTTACTAACCAGAACCTGACCATTGAGGAGCAGGACTGCGCGGAGTAAGCGCGGTCCCTGTTGGAGCCCCACGAATGTCCATGACGCCCCGCGAGATCGTCCACGAACTCAACCGCCATATCATCGGCCAGGACGATGCCAAGCGCGCCGTGGCCATTGCCCTGCGTAACCGCTGGCGGCGCATGCAGCTGCCCGCCGAGCTGCGCGCCGAGGTCACGCCGAAGAACATCCTGATGATCGGCCCGACCGGCGTCGGCAAGACCGAGATCGCCCGCCGCCTGGCCAAGCTGGCCAACGCCCCGTTCATCAAGGTCGAGGCGACCAAGTTCACCGAGGTCGGCTATGTCGGCCGCGATGTCGAATCGATCATCCGCGACCTCGCCGATGCCGCGATCAAGCTGCTGCGCGAACAGGAAATGACCCGCGTGCAGCACCGCGCCGAAGACGCCGCCGAAGACCGCATCCTCGACGCTCTGCTGCCGCCGGCCCGCGCCGGCTTCAACGACGACCCGGCGCCGAGCCAGGACTCCAACACCCGCCAGCTGTTCCGCAAGCGCCTGCGTGAAGGCCAGCTGGACGACAAGGAAATCGACATCGAAGTCGCCGAGCAACCGGCCGGCATCGAGATCATGACCCCGCCGGGCATGGAGGAGATGACCAACCAGCTGCAGGGGCTGTTCGCCAACCTCGGCAAGGGCAAGAAGAAGAGCCGCAAGCTGAAGGTCAAGGAAGCGCTCAAGCTGGTGCGCGACGAAGAAGCCGCACGCCTGGTCAACGAGGAAGAACTCAAGGCCCGCGCCCTGGAAGCGGTGGAGCAGAACGGCATTGTCTTCATCGACGAGATCGACAAGGTCGCCAAGCGCGGCAATGTCGGCGGCGCCGACGTTTCCCGCGAAGGCGTGCAGCGCGACCTGCTGCCGCTGATCGAAGGCTGCACGGTCAATACCAAGCTGGGCATGGTCAAGACCGACCACATCCTGTTCATCGCCTCGGGCGCCTTCCACCTGAGCAAGCCCAGCGACCTGGTGCCGGAGCTGCAGGGCCGCCTGCCGATCCGCGTCGAGCTCAAGGCCCTGTCGCCGCAGGACTTCGAGCGCATCCTCACCGAACCGCACGCTGCGCTCACCGAGCAATACACCGCGCTGCTGCAGACCGAGGGCCTGAGCATCGAGTTCGCCGAAAGTGGCATCAAGCGCATCGCCGAGATCGCCTGGCAGGTCAACGAGAAGACCGAGAACATCGGAGCCCGTCGCCTGCACACCTTGCTCGAACGCCTGCTCGAGGAAGTCTCCTTCAGCGCCGGCGACCTGGCCGGGCAGCAGAACGGCACGCCGATCCGCATCGATGCCGAGTACGTCAACGGCCACCTCGGCGAGCTGGCGCAGGACGAAGACCTCTCGCGCTATATCCTCTGATCGCGATGGGTGGATAATGCCGGGCGTTATCCACCCTCCTGCGGACCCTTCCGATGCGCATGCCCACCGCGATCAAGCTGCATAAGGCCTCGAAGCTCCTGGAGCTGCAGTACGGCGAGCAGCGCTACAACCTCAGCGCCGAATTCCTGCGCGTGCACTCGCCTTCCGCCGAAGTCCAGGGCCACGGCAAACCCATCCTGCAGACCGGCAAGCTCGGCGTCGGCCTCGACCGCCTGGAGCCCGCCGGCAACTACGCCCTGAAACTGTGCTTCGACGATGGCCATGACAGCGGCCTGTTCACCTGGGATTACCTGTACCAGCTGGCCACCCGTCACGAACAACTCTGGGCCGATTATCTGGAACTGCTGGCACAGGCCGGCAAGTCCCGCGACCCGAACGAGTCGGTCGTGCGGCTGATGCTCTAGCTCGCACCTTTGCCCCCAACAGGACGATGTTAGGGCGCACTTTCTAATCCCCCTCGGCATACTCCCGCGCGCTGTGACAACAGCACGCGCGATCTTGCGCAAAAGCACAAACTCGGGTAACCAAGGAACTGGCAGGTTCCATGCATTTGGCTAAGCCACATGCGAAGTAAGCGCGGAGCTCGTTCCGCACCCGGTAACCCGAGCAGTACTTGCCCCTTCGCCCTGTGTCAGCGTGCACAGCAGCATGCAGGTATTCGTCTCAGGACAATGGAGCGTCGTAGATGACCCAGAAGAATAATGAAGACCTGCAACGCCAGGCCTCGGAAAACACCTTGGGCTTGAACCCGGTGATTGGCCTGCGTGGTAAGGATCTGTTGACCTCGGCACGGATGGTCCTGACCCAGGCCATCAAGCAACCCTTTCACAGCGCTCGCCACGTTACCCACTTTGCCTTCGAACTGAAAAACGTCCTGCTTGGCCAATCCGAGCTCAAGCCCGAGGACACCGATCGCCGCTTCGCCGACCCGGCGTGGAGCCAGAACCCGCTGTACCGTCGCTACCTGCAGACCTACCTGGCCTGGCGCAAGGAGCTGCACGACTGGATCGAGGACACCAGCCTCTCCGAACAGGACACCAGCCGCGGTCACTTCGTCATCAACCTGATGACCGAAGCCATGGCCCCGACCAACACCATGGCCAACCCGGCCGCGGTCAAACGCTTCTTCGAGACCGGTGGCAAGAGCCTGCTCGACGGCCTCTCCCACCTGGCCAAGGACCTGGTGCACAACGGCGGCATGCCGAGCCAGGTCAACATGGACGCCTTCGAGGTCGGCAAGAACCTGGCGACCACCGAAGGCGCCGTGGTGTTTCGCAACGACCTGCTGGAGCTGATCCAGTACAAGCCGATCACCGAGCAGGTGCAGGAGCGCCCGCTGCTGGTGGTGCCGCCCCAGATCAACAAGTTCTACGTGTTCGACCTGTCGCAGGAAAAGAGCGTGGCCCGCTTCCTCCTGCGCAACGGCATCCAGACCTTCGTGGTCAGCTGGCGCAACCCGACCAAGGCGCAGCGTGAGTGGGGCCTGTCGACCTACATCGAGGCGCTCAAGGAAGCCATCGACGTGGTCCTCAAGATCACTGGCAGCAAGGACGTCAACATGCTCGGCGCCTGCTCCGGCGGCCTGACCACAGCCTCGCTGGTCGGCCACTACGCCGCCCTCGGCGACCAGAAGGTACACGCCCTGACCCTGCTGGTCAGCGTGCTCGACACCAAGCTCAATACCCAGGTCGCGCTGTTCGCCGATGAGAAGACTCTGGAAGCCGCCAAGCGCCGCTCCTATCAGTCCGGCGTCCTCGAAGGCAGCGACATGGCCAAGGTCTTCGCCTGGATGCGCCCCAACGACCTGATCTGGAACTACTGGGTCAACAACTACCTGCTCGGCAACGAGCCGCCGGTGTTCGACATCCTCTACTGGAACAACGACACCACGCGCCTGCCGGCTGCCCTGCACGGCGAGTTCATCGAGATGTTCAAGACCAACCCGCTGACCCGCGCCGGTGCGCTGGAAGTCTGCGGCACGCCGATCGACCTCAAGCAGGTCACCTGCGACTTCTTCTGCGTGGCCGGCACCACCGACCACATCACGCCGTGGGACTCCTGCTACAAGTCGGCCCACCTGTTCGGCGGCAAGTGCGAGTTCGTGCTTTCCAACAGCGGGCACATTCAGAGCATTCTCAACCCGCCGGGCAACCCGAAAGCGCGCTACATGACCAACAGCGAAATGCCGCTGGATCCGAAGGCCTGGCAGGAAAGCTCGACCAAGCACACCGATTCCTGGTGGCTGCACTGGCAGAACTGGCTGGCCGAACGTTCCGGCAAGCAGCGCAAGGCGCCGACCACCCTCGGCAACAAGGCGCACCCAGCCGGCGAAGCCGCACCCGGGACTTACGTACACGAGCGTTGAGCGTGGCTGACCGCGACGACCTGACGCCCTTTACCACGCTGCACTTTGCGCAGTACTGCCCGCGGCACTCGGAGGTGCCGCTCGCTGCACGAGCCCCTGGCGGCTCGTGCAGTGCCTGCCCGCCCCATCGGCGGGTTACTGGAGAGCCGCGCTGGATGGCGGTCTTCCACGGATCAATCCACAGGGCTTAGCGCATGCCGCAACCATTTGTTTTTCGCACCATCGAGCTGGACGGCCAGACCATCCGGACCGCCGTTCGCCCGGGGACCAGCACCCTCACACCGCTGCTGATCTTCAACGGCATCGGCGCCAACCTGGAGCTGGTGATGCCCTTCGTCCAGGCCCTCGACCCGGACCTGGAAGTCATCGCCTTCGACGTGCCCGGCGTTGGCGGCTCGTCCACGCCGAGCACGCCGTACCGCTTCCCCGGCCTGGCTCGCCTGGCCGCACGCATGCTCGACTACCTGGACTACGGCCAGGTCAATGCCATCGGCGTGTCCTGGGGCGGCGCGCTGGCGCAGCAGTTCGCCCACGACTATCCCGAACGCTGCAAGAAGCTGGTGCTGGCAGCGACATCCGCCGGCGCGGTGATGGTGCCGGGCAAGCCCAAGGTGCTCTGGCGCATGGCCAGCCCACGGCGCTATATCCAGCCGTCCTACGGTGTGCACATCGCCCCGGACATCTACGGCGGCGCCTTCCGTCGCGATCCCAAGCTGGCCCTGGCGCATGCCAGCAAGGTGCGCTCGGGTGGCAAGATGGGCTACTACTGGCAGCTGTTCGCCGGCCTCGGCTGGACCAGCATCCACTGGCTGCATCGGATCAAGCAGCCTACGCTGGTACTGGCCGGTGACGATGACCCGCTCATCCCACTGGTCAACATGCGTCTGCTGGCGTGGCGCATTCCCAATTCGGAATTCCATATCATCGACGACGGCCACCTGTTCCTGGTGACACGGGCCGAGGCGGTAGCGCCGATCATCATGAAGTTCCTCCAGGAAGAACGGCAGCGTGCGGTCATGCACCCGCAACCCGCAGCACCTCTTCGCGGTCACTGATCGCACAACGGTAGTGCAACCGGGCCAGCCTGCCTCAAGGCGGTGCCCGCCCGGTTTGGTATTTTGTTTTGCGCGGCAGTCTGGAATGCCCTCCGGCGCGCTTTGGTATAAGCCTTGCTGTCACCCTGGCGTGATGGTTCGAAGACGGAGCTTGCCCCATGCGTGAAAAGACTGCACCGGGATCACTGCCGGTACCTGCAACCTTCATGAATGCGCAGAATGCCGTGGTCGGCGTGCGCGGCCGTGACCTGTTCTCGACGCTGCGCACCCTTGCCTTCCAGGGCCTGCGCCAACCCGCCCACAGCACGCGACATGCGCTGGCCTTCGGCAAGCAACTGGGCCGCGTGCTGCTTGGCGACACTCCGCACAAGGCGCACCCAAGCGACAGTCGCTTCGCCGACCCCTCCTGGCAGCTCAACCCGTTCTACCGGCGCAGCCTGCAGGCCTACCTGGCCTGGCAGATCCAGTTCAAGGCATGGATCGACGAGAGCGACCTGTCGCCGGATGACCGCACCCGCGCGCACTTCCTCTTCTCCCTGCTCAATGACGCCGTGGCGCCATCCAACAGCCTGCTCAACCCGCTGGCGGTGAAGGAGCTGTTCAACAGCGGCGGTACCAGCCTGCTGCGCGGCGCGCGCCACCTGTTCGACGACTTGCTGCACAACAACGGCATGCCACGCCAGGTCAGCAAGCACGCCTTCGAGGTCGGTCGCAATCTGGCCGTCACGCCGGGCTCGGTGGTGTTCCGCAACGAACTGCTGGAACTGATCCACTACAAGCCGATGACCGAAAAGCAGTACGCCAAGCCGCTGCTGATCGTGCCGCCGCAGATCAACAAGTTCTACATCTTCGACCTCAGCCCCGAGAAGAGCTTCCTGCAGTACTGCCTGAAGAACGGCCTGCAGTCGTTCGCCATCAGCTGGCGCAACCCCGACGGCCGCCACCGCGAGTGGGGCCTGTCGACCTATGTGCAGGCGGTGGAAGAGGCCGTCGACATCTGCCGCGCGATCACCGGCAGCAAAGACGTCAACCTGATCGGCGCCTGCGCCGGCGGCCTGACCATCGCCGCCCTGCAAGGTCATCTGCAGGCCAAGCGGCAACTGCGCAAGATCAGCAGCGCCACCTACATGGTCAGCCTGATGGACAGCCAGGTCGACAGCCCGGCGATGCTCTTCGCCGACGAGCAGACCCTGGAATCAGCCAAGCGCCGTTCCTACCAGAGCGGCGTGCTCGACGGCCGTGACATGTCCAAGGTGTTCGCCTGGATGCGCCCCAATGATCTGGTATGGAACTACTGGGTGAACAACTACCTGCTCGGCAAGGAGCCGCCGGCGTTCGACATTCTCTACTGGAACAACGACAACACGCGCCTGCCTGCCGCCCTGCACGGCGACCTGCTCGACCTGTTCAAGCACAACCCACTGCTGCGTCCGGGCGGCATGGAGATCTGCGGCACGCCGATCGACCTGGGCAAGGTCACCCTCGACAGCTTCCACGTCGCCGGCATCAACGATCACATCACGCCGTGGGACGCGGTATACCGCTCGGCCCTGCTGCTCGGCGGCAACCGCCGCTTCGTGCTGTCCAACAGCGGGCACATCCAGAGCATCCTCAACCCACCGAGCAACCCCAAGGCCACCTACCTGGAAAACGGCAAGCTCAGCACCGACCACCGCGCCTGGTACTACGACGCGCAGAAGAAGGAAGGCAGCTGGTGGCCCGAGTGGCTGGAGTGGGTCCAGCAGCGCTCCGGCGAACAGCACGAGACGGTGTTCAGTGTCGGCAACAGCAAGTACCCGCCGATGGAGGCCGCGCCCGGCACCTATGTGCACGTGTGCTGAAGGCTGAGCAAAAGCGCTGGCCGGGCACGCGCCCGGCCGGTTATCGTCGGCGCTCCCGCGGCCACAGAAAGCTCATGGAATGAAGACGCGCGACCGCATCCTCGAATGCGCCCTCGACCTGTTCAACCGACAGGGCGAACCCAACGTTTCCACCCTGGAAATCGCCACGGAAATGGGCATCAGCCCCGGCAATCTGTACTACCACTTCCACGGCAAGGAACCCATCATCATGGCGCTCTTCGAGCGCTTCCACGCCGACCTCACGCCCCTGCTCGACCCGCCCGGCGATGTCGAACTGGATGCCGAGGACTATTGGCTGTTCCTGCACCTGATCGTCGAGCGCCTGGCGCAATACCGCTTCCTGTTCCAGGACCTGTCCAACCTCGCCGGCCGCCTGCCCAAGCTGGCGCGCGGCATCCGTCAATGGCTCAACCTGCTCAAGCGCGCCCTGGCCACGCTGCTCGCCCGTCTCAAGGCGTTCGGCCAGTTGCAGAGCCAGACCCAGGCCCTTGGCCAACTGGTCGAACAGATCACCCTGACCCTGCTGTTCTCCCTCGACTACCAACGCATTCTCGGCGTCGATGGCGAAGTCCGCCTGGTGGTGTATCAGGTCATGATGCTGGTGGCGCCACACCTCGAACCCGAATCGCGTCACGCTGCCGAACGGATCGCCCAGCGCTACCTGGAGGCCTGAACAGGCACAAACGAAAACGCCCGGCACAAGGCCGGGCGTTTTCTCATTCCTGAATCGATCAGGACGGTGTAGCTGGCGTCACCGGTGCAGCTGCCGGAGCGGCGGCTGGCGCTGCTGCCGGAGCCGGAGTTGCCGGCTTGGCGGCAACGGGCTTGGCAGCCGGTTTGACCGCAGGCTTGGCAGCCGGCTTCTTCGCTACTGCGGGTTTGGCCGCAGGCTTCACAGCCGGCTTCACCGCAGGTTTCGCGGCGGCCTTGGCAGCCGGTTTGGCGGCTGGTTTCGCAGCAGGCTTGGCAGCTGGCTTCGCCGCGGGCTTGGCCGCTGCCTTGGCAACAGGCTTGGCGGCCGGTTTGGCTGCAGGCTTGGCAGCGGCTTTGGCGGCCGGCTTAGCAGCAGGTTTGACTGCCGGTTTGGCAGCGGCCTTGGCGACCGGCTTGACCGATTGGCCCGTGAGCTTTTCGATCTGCTTGGTCAGGGTATCGACCTTGGTCTGCAGCGATTTGACTTCATTGCGGCTCGGTACGCCGAGACGGGAAATCGCGGTATTCAGACGCTTGTCGAAAGCCTCTTCCAGCTCGTTCCACTTGCCCAGTGCCTTGCCTCGGACTTCGTCGACTTTCGACTTGGCCGAACCAACGGTGCTGCCAACGGAGGTTTTCACCGCGCCGACTTGCTTGTCGACTTCGGTCTTGGCCTGCTTCTCAGCTTTCTCACCGTCCTTGACCAGACCGTCGAACAGCTTGGTGCCGTCCTTGCTGACCTTGGAGTAGGCGCCGAGGCCTGCCAACCAGATCTGGCGCGAGTACTTCTCGATCTCGCCGATCCAGGAGCCAGCTTCCTTCTTCGCCGCGGTTTTCTTAGCTGCGGGTTTTGCTGCGGTAGTCTTTTTAACAGCCATCCTGCTCTCCTTATTTGGTACGCGCGACACGCTCAAGCAATGCATTCAACTCGTCCAGCTTAGCAGAGAGTGCCTCAACATCATGCTTGGAGGGAATCCCCAGGCGGTTCAGGGCGCTGGCTACACGATTGTCGAAGGCTTTTTCGACCTTGTCGAATTGCACTTCGACTTTTTCTTTCACGCCGAAGACGCTGCTCTTCACGCTCTCGATCTGGCCGGTGATCTGGCTGTTGGCAGCCTCGACCTGGGCGTTGACCAGTTGCTTGCCTTGCTTCTCGACGCCTTCACCGGCCTTGACCAGTTCCTTGAAGTATTCGCTGCCTTCCTTGCCTGCCTTGACGTAGGCACCCAGGCCAGCCAGCCATACTTTGTGGGCGTATGCCTTCACATCGTTCAACACTTTAGTGGATTCGACTTCGGCTTTCTTTTTAACGGCGACTTTAGCCATGGTGCACCTCACGCTCAATGTGATGAAAAAGTGGGTCCTGTGGCAGGACGTGAGCTGAAGGTAGAGGGAAAAATTAGAAACCACATACTAGGCAGCGAAGAATGCCGCGAAGGGATCGGTGACGCCCGCGCAGGACGCCACCGTCGTATGCCGTCAGGCCTGCAGGTGCTTGTCCAGGGTGTCTTCGATTTCGCGCTTGATGGTGCCGCTCAGGGCCGAGAGCAGCAGGCCGAGCTTGAGGTTGACGCGCACCAGGTCATCGCTGACATCGATGGTGCCGTCGGCGCCGCTGCGCTTGAATTCCAGGGTGTCGCCGGCCCAGCGGAACTTCACGTCGTACTCGCTGGCCAGACGTTGGGCAAGCGCCTCGGCCTTTTCACGGGCCGCCGCGCGACCGAAGGAATGCGAGCGTTCGATGGTGATACGGGACATGCGCAGCTCCAGACAGCGACCTGATGTCGCACGACTATACAGCCCAGCCAGGCGCCAAGACAAAGGCAGGCCACGGGTTTAGAATGGCCGCCACTTTGATTCCGGTGACCGCGACATGAACGATCCGCGCAAGGCCCACGACAGCGAACCGACCACCCATTTCGGCTTCCAGGATGTACCGGAAAGCCAGAAGGCGGAAAAGGTCGCCGAGGTATTCCACTCGGTCGCCGCCAAGTACGACCTGATGAACGACCTGCTCTCCGGCGGCATGCACCGCCTGTGGAAGCGTTTCACCATCGAGCTGTCGGGTGTGCGCAGCGGCAACCGCGTCCTCGACATCGCTGGCGGCACGGGCGACCTGACGCGCAAGTTCTCCTCGCTGGTCGGCCCGCAGGGCCAGGTCGTGCTCGCCGACATCAACGACTCGATGCTCAAGGTCGGCCGTGACCGCCTGCTCGATAAGGGCGTGGCCGGCAATGTGATCTTCGTCCAGGCCGACGCGGAGAAACTGCCGTTCCCGGACAACCATTTCGATGTGGTCACCATCGCCTTCGGCCTGCGCAACGTCACCCACAAGGAAGACGCCCTGCGCTCCATGCTGCGCGTGCTCAAGCCCGGTGGCCGCCTGCTCGTGCTGGAGTTCTCCAAACCATCCAGCGCGCTGCTGTCGAAAGCCTACGACACCTACTCCTTCGCCTTCATGCCGCTGATGGGCAAGCTGATCACCAACGACGCCGAGAGCTACCGCTACCTCGCCGAGTCGATCCGCATGCACCCGGATCAGGACACCCTCAAGGCGATGATGGTCGAGGCCGGCTTCGAGCGCGTGACCTTCCACAACATGACCGGCGGCATCGTCGCCCTGCATCGCGGCATCAAGCCCTGATGATCATTACGGGGTTGCTGGCAGGCGTCGAACTCGGTCTCAACCGAGTGCTGCGCATGGACAGCACCGCGCTGCCGCGTCTCGCGCGCCTGGAAGGCAAGGTCATCGCCATCGACTGCCAGGCGCCCGCCCTGCAGCTGTTCCTCCTGCCCGGCAGTGAAGGCCTGCAGCTCGCCAGCCAGTGGGGCGCCGCCGATTGCACCCTGCGCGCCCCGGCCTCCAGCTTGCTGCGCCTGGCCCTGGCGAAAGACAAGACCGCCGTGCTGCACCGTCCGGATGTCGAACTCGACGGCGACAGCGCCGCCCTGCTGGAACTGGTCGCGGTACTGCAGGACCTCGAGCTGGATTGGGAATACGAGCTGTCGCGCTGGCTCGGCCCGGTCGGCAGCCAGCTGCTCGGCGGCCACCTGCGCAGCCGCGCGCAATGGGCTGGCGACAGCCTCGACAGCTTGCGCCACAACCTCGCCGACTACCTCGCCGAAGAAAGCCGCAGCCTGGTCGGCCAGCGTGAAGCCGATGCCCGCTTTGCCGAGATCGACCACCTCAAGCTCGCCCTCGATCGCCTCGACGCGCGCATCGAGCACCTCGCCCGCAAGGTCAAGACCGACCCATGAAGCTGCTTGCCGTCCGCCGCCTGTTCCGCATTCTCCGTGTCGTCATCCGCTACCGTCTCGATGACCTGCTGCTGGCCCTGCCGCTGCCCGTGTGGCTGCGCGTGCTGCGCTTCGCCCTGCCATGGCGCTGGCTGCCACGCCGCACGCTGAACCTCAGCCGCGGCGCCGCACTGCGCCTGGCACTGCAGGACCTGGGGCCGATCTTCATCAAGTTCGGTCAGTTGCTGTCGACCCGCCGTGACCTGTTGCCGCCAGACATCGCCGACGAGCTGGCCTTCCTCCAGGACCAGGTGCCGCCCTTCCCCGCCGAACAGTCGGTGGCCTTGATCGAGGAGCAACTCGGCGCCAGCGTCGGCGAAGTGTTTGCCCGCTTCGAGGTCGAGCCGCTGGCCTCCGCTTCCGTGGCACAGGTGCACGCCGCACAACTGAAGAGCGGCGAAGAGGTGGTGGTCAAGGTCATCCGCCCGGGTCTGCGGCCGATCATCCGCTCCGACCTCGCCTGGCTGTTCGTCCTCGCGCGCATCGCCGAGAAGGCCTCCGCCGATGCCCGTCGCCTGCGCCCGGTGGACGTGGTCAGCGATTACGAGAAAACCATCTACGACGAACTCGATCTGCTGCGCGAAGCCGCCAACTCGAGCCAGCTGCGGCGCAACTTCGACGGCTCGCCACTGCTCTACGTGCCGCAGGTGTACTGGGACTGGTGCCGACCGAAAGTGCTGGTCATGGAGCGCATTTACGGCATCCCGGTGACCGACCTCGACGTGCTCGCCGACCAGCGCACCAACATGAAACTGCTGGCCGAGCGCGGCGTGGAAATCTTCTTCACCCAGGTGTTCCGCGACAGCTTCTTCCACGCCGACATGCACCCCGGCAACATCTTCGTCAGCACGCGCACGCCGTGGAGCCCGCAATACATCGCGGTGGACTGCGGCATCGTCGGCAGCCTCACGCCCGAGGACCAGGACTACCTGGCGCGCAACCTGCTGGCCTTCTTCAAGCGCGACTACCGCAAGGTCGCGCAGCTGCACATCGACTCCGGCTGGGTGCCGGCGGAAACCCGGGTCAACGATTTCGAGGCGGCGATCCGCACCGTCTGCGAGCCGATCTTCGAGAAGCCGCTGAAGGACATCTCCTTCGGCCAGCTACTGCTGCGCCTGTTCCAGACCGCGCGCCGCTTCAACATGGAAGTCCAGCCGCAGCTGGTGCTGCTGCAGAAGACCCTGCTCAACATCGAAGGCCTGGGCCGCCAGCTGTACCCGGACCTCGACCTGTGGAGCACCGCGCAGCCGTATCTGGAGCGCTGGATGCGCGAGCGTATCAGCCCCAAGAGCCTGCTCTCCAACCTGCAGAGCCAGGTCGAGCAGGTGCCGCACCTGGCCAACATGACCCGCGACCTGCTCGAACGCATGAGCCAGCCGCACGCCGAAGACCCACCCGCGCCCTGGCGCAAACGCAACGATCACCTGGCCGTGCGCCTGGTCGGCGCGGCGCTGCTGGTTGGCGCCGCGACCCTCGGCCTGACCCAGCACATCGAGGCCTGGCCGAGCTGGCTGATGCTGGCCGGTGGTCTGTATCTGGTATTGCGCCGATAGCCACCCCAGCGGTGCGCTGGCAAACTACCTGCCCTGCGAGGCGGCCGCTGTAGCGCCGCCTCAGGTTTGGACGACGACATGAACGACTGGCTCGACGAAATCAACTGGAACGAAGACGGCCTGGTCCCGGCAATCGCCCAGGATCACCAGAGCGGCCGCGTGCTGATGATGGCGTGGATGAACCGCGAGGCGCTGGCCCTGACCGCCGCCGAACAGCGCGCCATCTACTGGTCGCGTTCGCGCGGCAAGCTGTGGCGCAAGGGCGAGGAATCCGGCCACGTGCAGAAGCTGCACGAGTTGCGCCTGGACTGCGACGCCGACGTGGTCATCCTGATGGTCGAGCAGATCGGCGGCATCGCCTGCCACACCGGCCGCGAAAGCTGCTTCTACCGGGTCTTCGAGAATGGCGCATGGCAGACCGTCGACGCCGTGCTGAAGGACCCGCACGCCATCTACCAGGGGCACACGCATGACTGACACCCTTACCCGCCTGGCCGAAGTGCTGGAGGCGCGCAAAGGCGCAGCGCCGGACAGCTCCTACGTGGCCAGCCTGTACCACAAGGGCCTGAACAAGATTCTGGAGAAGGTCGGCGAAGAGTCGGTCGAGACCATTCTTGCGGCCAAGGACGCTGCCATCAATGGCGACTGCAGCGACCTGATCTACGAAACCGCCGACCTCTGGTTCCACAGCCTGGTCATGCTCGCCGCTCTCGGCCAGCACCCACAGGCCGTGCTGGACGAACTGGACCGCCGCTTCGGCCTGTCCGGTCACGACGAGAAAGCGGCACGCGGCACATCCGACTGAATCATTTGCGAGGACTGATTGCATGGGCATTTTTGACTGGAAACACTGGGTCGTCATCCTCATCGTGGTGGTGCTGGTATTCGGCACCAAGCGCCTGAAGAACCTCGGCTCCGACCTCGGCGAAACCATCAAGGGTTTCCGCAAGGCGATGAACACCGAAGAAGACGAAGGCCGCAAACCCGACGCACCGGTGCCGCCGGCCGCGGGCAGCACGCCGCAGCCACCGCTGCACCAGCCGCAGACCATCGACGCCCAGGCGCAGAAGGTCGAAGAGCCGGCGCGCAAGGAGTAACGCGTGTTCGGTATCGGCTTCTCCGAACTGCTGCTGGTCGGCCTCGTCGCGCTGATCGTGTTCGGCCCCGAGCGCCTGCCGGGTGCCGCGCGTACCGCCGGGCTGTGGATCGGGCGCCTCAAGCGCAGCTTCAACACCATCAAGCAGGAAGTGGAACGCGAGCTGGGCGCCGACGAGATTCGTCGCCAGCTGCATAACGAGCAGATCCTGCAGATGGAGCGCGAGCTCAAGCAGTCGATCCAGCCGCCCGCCGCCACCAGCACGCCGCCCCTGCCGCCAGCGCCCGAGGCCGCGCCCGCCACGCCGGTCGTCAACGCCCCAGCGGCCACCCCGGAGCCTCCGCGCCAGCCATGAGCCAGTCGTCCCCCGACCACAACGCCGACGCCGAAATGCCGCTGGTAGCGCACCTCACCGAGCTGCGCAAACGCCTGCTGCACTGCGTGATCGCCATCTTCGTGGTGTTCGCCGGCCTGTTCTATTTCGCCCAGGACATCTACACCATCGTCTCGGCGCCGCTGCGCGCCTACCTGCCCGAAGGCGCGACGATGATCGCCACCGGCGTCGCCTCGCCATTCCTCACGCCATTCAAACTGACAGCCTGGTGTGCGCTGTTCCTGTCCATCCCGATCATCCTGCACCAGGTCTGGGGCTTCATCGCACCCGGCCTGTACCGCCACGAGAAGCGCATCGCCGTGCCGCTGCTGGTGTCGAGCATTTTCCTGTTCTACGCCGGCATGGCCTTCGCCTACTTCCTGGTGTTTCCGCTGATCTTCCACTTCTTCGCCAGCGTGACCCCGGACGGGGTGGCGATGATGACCGACATCAACGAGTACCTGGATTTCGTTCTGACCTTGTTCTTCGCCTTCGGCGTGGCCTTCGAGATCCCGGTGGCGACGTTCCTGGTGGTGTGGGTCGGCGTGATCGACGTCGAGACCCTGAAGAAGAGCCGCCCGTACGTGATCGTCGGCTGCTTCGTGGTCGGCATGATCCTCACCCCGCCGGACATCTTCTCGCAGACGCTGCTCGCCGTGCCCATGTGGCTGCTGTTCGAGGTCGGCCTGCTGTTTGGCAGCCTGGTGCGCAAGCGCGAAGAACAGGCCGAGGCCAGCGACGACCAACCACCCGCTCCCCTGCCGTGAACCTGCTGCTGCTCGAGGACGCCGACTTCGTCGCGGCGGATCGCGTCGTCCTCGAAGGACGACGCCTCAAGCACCTGCAGGAGGTGCACCGCGCCGAGGCCGGTGACCAGCTGCGCGTCGGCCGCCTCGGTGGCCTGATGGGCAGCGGCACGCTGCTCGCACTCGACGCCAGCCGCGCCGAACTGCAGATCCAGCTCGACCAGCCGCCGCCGGCGAAACTGCCGCTGACCCTGCTGCTTGCTCTGCCGCGGCCGAAAATGCTGCGCCGTGTGCTGCAGACGGTCAGCGCCATGGGCGTGCCGCGTCTGGTGCTGCTGAACAGCTACCGGGTGGAAAAGAGCTTCTGGCAGACGCCCTTCCTCGAAGCCGAGGCGATCCGCGAGCAACTGATCCTCGGCCTGGAACAGGCCCGCGACACCGTGCTGCCCGAAGTGACCATCGAGAAGCGCTTCAAGCCCTTTGTCGAGGACAGTCTGCCGGCCATCGCCGCCGGCAGCCTGGGCCTGGTCGGCCATCCTGGCGACTACCCGGCCTGCCCGCGCGCCGTCGAGCAGCCGGTGACCCTGGCCATCGGCCCCGAGGGCGGCTGGATCGCCTATGAAGTGGACAAGCTGGGCGAGGCGGGCCTGGCCCCCGTGCAGCTGGGCGAACGCATCCTGCGCGTGGAAACGGCGGTCGCGGCCCTGCTCGCCCGCCTGTTCTGAGAACCGATCTGCGCTCGCGAGATTCTGAAAGCCGTTGTTCTGCAACATCGGCCGGCTTAGGCTGACGGCATCTTCCGCCGCCGAGAAGCCGATCATGCGCCCACTGACCATCGATCTGGAGCAACTGGCCTGCGCCCTCAACACCGAAGGCCTCGATCACTACCTCGACCTGCTCAGCGGCAAGGTGCTGCTGATCCCCGAAGAAGACGCCGACCCGGAACTGGAAGCCCTGCTACGCAGCGAGCCGGAGCGCTTCCTGCTGGTCGAGCCGCTGGATCAACAGGACAGTCTGCTGCTGATGCGCGAGTTCCTCGCCGAGGTCATCCACCCGCACGCCTACGGCGAGCTGGAACAGGCCCTGGAAGGGCGCCGACCGGCACGCACCTTCATCCACGCGCTGATGCACTATCCGGCGCTACTGCAGGCCTGGCAGGACTTCGAGGGCGAACGCCTGCGTGAGCTGGCGCAGGACTGGCTGGCCGAGAACGAGCTGCAACCAGCGCAGCCGCTGCACTGAGCCCGCCCTGCAGATAAAAGAAAAACCGCCACATCTGTGGCGGTTTGTCGTTACAGCACCTGGCGCAGGAAGCTCTGCGCGCGCGCATCTTGCGGTTGGGCGAAGAACTGCGCCGGCGGCGCGTCTTCCAGCAGCTTGCCGTGGTCGAAGAACAATACCCGGTCGGCCACCTCGCGGGCAAAACCCATCTCGTGGGTGACGCAGACCATGGTCATGCCTTCCTGGGCCAGCTGCTTCATCACGTCCAGCACCTCGCCGACCATCTCCGGGTCGAGCGCCGAGGTCGGCTCGTCGAACAGCATGACCTTGGGCTCCATGCACAGGGCGCGGGCGATGGCCACACGCTGCTGCTGGCCGCCGGACAGGTGCGAGGGGTACTCATCGATCTTCTGCGAGATGCCGACCTTGGCCAGCAGCGCCCGGGCCTTCTCCTCGCGCTCGGCCTTGCCGCGCTTGCGCACGACCTTCTGCGCCAGACAGAGGTTCTCCAGCACGGTCATGTGCGGGAACAGGTTGAAGTGCTGGAACACCATGCCCACCTCGCGGCGGTAGGCATTCACGTCGGTCTTGGGGTTGGCCAGGTCGACGCCATCGATGCTCACCGAGCCCTCGTCCAACGCTTCCAGGCCGTTGAGGCAGCGCAGGAAGGTGGACTTGCCGGAGCCGGACGGGCCGATCACCACCACCACTTCGCCACGCTGCACCTGCGTGGTGACGTCATCCACCGCGCGCACTTCGTGGCCGCGGGCGTCGAAGACTTTTACCAGGTTGCGGACTTCAATCACTTTTGCCGAGCCTCCGTTCCAGTCGGTTGGCGATCTGCGACAGCGGCAGGTTGATCACCAGGTACAACGCAGCCACGCAGAACCAGATCTCGAAGGTGGAGAACGAGGTGGTGATGGCTTCGCGGCCGCTCTTGGTCAGTTCGGTGATGGCAATCACCGAGACCAGCGAGGTGTCCTTGACCAGGCTGATGAACTGCCCGGCCAGCGGCGGCAGCACGCGCTTGAACGCCTGCGGCAGGATCACGTGGCGCATGCTCTGCGCCGCGGTCAGGCCCAGCGAACGTGCGGCCTCGTTCTGGCCCTTGACCACTGACTGCACACCGGCGCGGACGATCTCGCCGACGTAGGCGCCGGTGAACAGCGCCAGCGCAGCGACCCCGGCGAACTCGCGGGAGAGGTCGAGCACGGTGCCGATGAAGAAATAGAAGATGAAGATCTGCACCAGCAGCGGCGTGCCACGCACCAGCTCGACGTACACGGTGGACAGGTCGCGCAGGGTCGGGTTGCTCGACAGCCGACACAGGCCGGTGACCAGGCCGATCACCAGGGCCAGGGCACCGGAGGCCACGGAGATCCACAGCGTGGTCCACAAGCCCCAGAGCAGCGGCCCGGCAGCCCAGTGACGGGTGACGCCAATCTCGTCGCCCTCGCTGACATCGTCGCCCTCGGCCACCCGCAGGCTGTCGCTGGCAATTTCCAGTACCTGCTCTTCGCCACCCTCAGCCGTGAGGGTCACGCGACGCCGATCACCGTCCTCGGCAATGGCGCTGACACGGCCGTAGTCGGCGGCGCGCTGCGCGTCCTCGGCCTGGTAGGCGAAGTACTGCGGCACGCGGTTCCAGTGCCACTCGTAGGCGATCAGCGAGGTGGAGTACCAGAGGCTGCCGGCCAGCAGGGCCAGGATCAGCCCGGTGAGGACATGCCAGGGCCAGGTACGTCGATGTTTTCTAATCACGGGATTTCTCGCTCATAGCGGTCAAGAGCCTGCCCATGATCTCGCGAGCAAGATAGTGGGCGGGCTCTAACAGAAACAGGCCCGACCTTGTGGGTCGGGCCTGTCGTCACCAGCGAGGACCGAAGTCCGACGCGGGGTTTATTCCATCTCTTTCAGCCAGTCGTTCTTCTTGAACCACTTGGTGTGAATGCGCTCGTAGGTGCCGTCGTGCTTGATCTGGTTCAGCCAGTTGTTGATCCAGTTCAGGCTGTCGTGGTCACCCTTCTTCAGGCCGAAGGCCAGCGGCTCGAAGGTGAACGGCTCGTCGAGGAACACCAGCTTGCCGGCGCCGGCCTTGCTCACCGCCACCACGTTGTACGGGGCGTCGTAGATGAAGGCGTCGGCTTTGCCGTTGACCACGTCCATCACCGCTTCCTGCTCGTTGTCGAAGCCGTTGTACTGGGCCTTGGCGATCAGCTTCTTGGCGACCATCTCGCCGGTGGTGCCGATTTTCGAGGTGATGCGGTACTTGGCGTCGTTGAGGTCCTTGTAGGACTTGATCTCGCCCTGCAGCTCCTTGCGGATCAGCAGGGTCTGGCCAACCACGATGAAGGGCTCGGGGAAGTTGACCCGCAGGTTGCGCTCCTGGGTCACGGTCATGCCGGAGCCGATCATGTCGAACTTGTCGGTCAGCAGGGCCGGGATGATGCCGTCGTAGCTGGTGGACACCAGCTCCAGCTTGACGCCCATGGCCTTGGCCATGGCTTTCAGCAGGTCGACTTCGAAGCCGATGATTTCACCGCGCTTGTTGGTCATCTCGAAGGGCATGTAGGTCGGGTCCATGCCAACGCGCAGGGTCCCGCGCTTGACCGCGTCATCAACCATGCCGGCGTGGGCCAGGCCGCTCACCGCGCAGGCGGAAAGCAGCAGAGAGGCGAGAAACTTCTTCATTCCTATCTCCTAAGGGACAGCTTCAATACGGATGCGCCCCACAGGCACCGGGGCAAGGCGGGCAATCCTAACCGCACGAACTGTGGATGGCGAGTCGCAAAGCAGGCAGGAATCGAGCCCGAACGCCGCACCGACGACCGGTCGGCTCAGACCTCGAGGAGAAATGTCACCGGGCCGTCGTTGATCAGGTGCACCTGCATGTCGGCGCCGAAGCGGCCGGTGGCCACTTGCGCATGCTGCAGGCGGGCCAGGCCAACCAGCTCGTCGAACAGCTGCGCGCCCAGCACCGGCGGTGCTGCCGTGGAGAAGCTCGGGCGCAGGCCGCTGCGGGTGTCGGCGGCCAGGGTGAATTGCGAAACCAGCAGCAGGCCGCCGCTCATGTCCTTCAGCGAGCGATTCATCTTGCCGTCGTCATCGCTGAACACGCGGTAGTTGAGCAGCCTGTGCAGCAGTTTGGCCACGCTGGCGGAGGTGTCCTGCGGCTCCACGCCGACCAGCGCCAGCAGGCCTTGGTCGATGGCGCCGACGACCTCACCCTCTACTTCGACGCGTGCGCTGCGCACGCGCTGGATCAGTGCCTTCATGCTTCTTCGGGCGGCAGGTCGAGCAGGCGCCGGGCGATCTCGTCGGCGGCGCGCACCAGGGCGTCGGTGATGCCGACTTCGGCGGCAGCGTGGCCGGCGTCACGGATGATCTGCAACTCGCTGTTCGGCCAGGCCTGGTGCAGGGCCCAGGCGTTGTCCAGCGGGCAGATCACGTCATAGCGGCCGTGCACGATCACGCCCGGCAGGTGGGCGATCTTCGGCACGTCGCGCAGCAGCTGGTCGGGTTCGAGAAAGGCATCGTTGAGAAAGTAGTGGCACTCGATACGAGCGATCGACAGCGCGCGATGCGGCTCGCTGAAGCGGTCGACCACCTGCGGGTTGGGCCGCAGCGTGGCGGTACGCCCTTCCCAGGTCGACCAGGCCTTGGCGGCGTGCATCTGGGCGATCTGGTCGGCGCCAGTGAGGCGCTTGTGGAACGCCTGCATCAGGTTGCCGCGCTCGTCCTGCGGGATCGGCGCCAGGTAGTCTTCCCAGTAGTCGGGGAACAGGCGGCTGGCGCCTTCCTGGTAGAACCAGTCGAAGTCCTGCGGGCGGCAGAGGAAGATGCCGCGCAGGATCAGCGCATGCACGCGCTCGGGATGCGCCTGGGCGTAGGCCAGCGACAGGGTCGAGCCCCAGGAGCCGCCGAACAGCACCCACTTGTCGATGCCCAGGTGCTCGCGAATGCGCTCGAGGTCTTCGATCAGCGCCTGGGTGGTGTTGTTCTCCAGGCTAGCATGCGGTGTCGAGCGGCCGCAGCCGCGCTGGTCGAAGGTGACGATACGGTAGAGGTTGGGATCGAAGTAGCGGCGGCTGGCCGAATCGCAACCGGCGCCCGGACCGCCATGGATGAACACCACGGGCAGGCCATCCGGCGTTCCGCTTTCGTCCACATAGAGAACGTGCGGTTCCTGCACTGCCAGTTCGTGGCGCGCGTAGGGTTTAATCTCCGGATACAAAGTCTGCATGGTGCACTCCCGAGTCTGTGCGTACGGTCCCTGTGATTGGGTGCCAATCGTCTGCCGTGCCGGGCATCATAACCATGAAAGCGGAGTTGAGCATGCCTACCCAACGATTCTTCTTACCTTTTCTGCTGCTCCTGGCGCTGCTCGGCGGCTGCTCGAAAAGCGACCCGCAGGCGGCGCTGGAAGCCGCCGTGCAGCAGCTGCAGGACAACCTCGAAGCCAAGGACACCAGCGCGGTACTCGAGCAGCTGCACCCGCAGTTCGGTGCCCAGCAGCAGTTCGACCGCGAGTGGGCCCAGCGCACCATGATGCTGCTGTTCCTGCGCCACAAGCAGGTCAAGGTGCTGGCCCTGAGCAAGAGCAGCAGCATCGACCCGACCTACAGCAACAAGGGCTACACCGACGCCCAGGTGGCGCTGACCGGCGCCGAAGGGTTGATCCCGGACAGCGCCCGCCACTACAGCGTGAAACTGGAGTGGTGGCTGGAAGGCGATCAGTGGCAGCTCGCCCGCCTGAGCTGGGAGTGAGCCGCCGGCAAGCGCGCAATCAGAAGATGAACGGCACGAACATCTTGCTGCGCGCCATGTACGCGCGGTACTCGTCGCCGAAGTAGGCCAGGCACTCGGCCTCGTCACGGCGCGCAGCGAGGTACAGCAACACGCTGGCGACCAGCGCCAGGGCTACGCTCGGCAGGTTCAGCTGCTTGCAGGCGATACCCCACGTCAGCAACTGCAACGAGCAGAACAGCGGGTGGCGGATGACGCTGTAGATGCCGCTGGTGACCAGCTGCGAGGTGCGTTCGAAGGCATACAGCTCGGCGTCGGTGCGCTGCTCGGCATTGGGCCGGCCGTAGCGGCGCAGCTGGTACGCACCCAGGCACAGCACCGTCAGCGAACTGAACAGCAGCACCCACGACACCTGCTGATGCAGAGCATAGCGGTCGTCGAACCACACCGGGGCATTCAGCACCAGCAGGGCCAGCATCGCCTCCCAGGCGAAGAACCGGTAGAAACCGTGCGAATTCGGCCGGCGCAGCGCCTGCCAGGAAATCGCCACGAAGACCGCGGAAACCACCGCGAAGACTACAGCCTGCAACCACACCATCCATCCACCTCCATGACTTGCAAACCCAGGCACTGCGCCACCTGCAGCCCCTCTGTTACACTGCCGCACCACTCGTTTCGACCGCATGCAATGGATCGCTCTCAACTGCACACGCTGCTGCCCCACCAGGGCGCCGCGCTCTGGCTGGACGGCCTGCTCGGCCACGATGCCCAGAGCATCCGCGGCCTCAGCGCCTGGCGCCATCTCGACAGCCTCGGCGCGGATGCATCGCCCTGCCTGCTGTTCGAAGCGGCTGCGCAATTGTGTGCCGCGCATGGTGCCCTATACGGCGACGACAGTGCCATCGAAATGGCCCTGGTCGGCAAGCTCTCGCAGTTGCAGCTGCACCACGAGCCAGAGCGGCGCGAGGGTGCCCTGCAGGTCAGCGCGACCCAGGAAGTGTTGAGCCCGGCCGGCGCACTCTATGCATTCAGCATCCACGCCGAGCAGCGCCTGCTGCTCGACGGCAAACTGCTGCTGGTACTGGTCCATGCTTGAGCTGCGCGACCTGAGTTTCCGCTACCCCGGCGCCGCACAGGCGGCCCTGCAGGGCATCAACCTGCAACTGCAGGCGGGCGAATGCCTGGGCCTGCTCGGCAGCAACGGCGCCGGCAAGACCACCCTGCTCTCGCTGCTCAGCGGCGTGCTGGAACGGCAGCAGGGCGAGATCCGCTGGAGCGGCCCGCGCAGCCCCGGCCTGGTGCCCCAGCAACTGGCCTTCTACGGCGCGCTGAAGGTGCTCGAGAACCTCGAGCTGTTCGCCGACCTGTACCGCCTGCGCGGCGCCGAACGCCGCCAGCGCCTGGACCACTGCATCGCCTGCACCGCCCTCAGCGACAAACTCACGCGCCGCGCCGAAAGCCTCTCCGGCGGCGAACAGCGCCGCCTGAATTTCGCCATCGGCCTGCTGCAACCGGCGCAGGTCTATCTGTTCGACGAAGCCACCGTCGGCGTCGACGCGCAGAGCCGCCAGCTGCTGCTCGGCGCCGTCGAGCAGCTGACCGCAGACGGCAAAGCGGTGATCTACACCAGCCACTACCTCGAGGAAGTCGAGCGCGTGGCGCAACGCATCCTCCTGCTGCACGAGGGCCAAGTGCGCCTAGACCTGGACACCCGCCACCTGCTCGGCGACGAACACAGCCTGCTGCTGGAGTGGCCGCAATCGGTGCCCGCCGGCTTTGACGCCCTGCTCGCCGACCTGCGACTCGGCGTTGAAGCGCTGCCCAACGGCCTGCGCATCGCCAACCTGGATGCCGTGCAGTTGCAGGTCATCAGCCAGTTCATCGCACAGCACAACTGCCCGCCCAACCTGCTGCGCTTCGGCCGGCCGTCGCTGGAACAGCTCTACCTGAGCCTCAACGGAGGCCGGCTATGAGGCTGTGGGCGCTGGTACGCAAGGAAATCCTCCTGTTGCTGCGCGACCCGCACGCGCTGGCCGTGCTGTTCATCATGCCCACGCTGTTCCTGGTGCTGATGGCCGGCGCCATGTCCAACTACCTGCAGGACCGCCCGCCCGCCTTGAGTGTGGTGCTGGAGATGCCGGCAGACGACGCCAGCGCCCGCTTCTTCCACGACGCCCTGCAAGCACAACTGCCGGACAGCCAGTTGCTGCCCGCCAGCAGCGAGCGCCTGGCGCGCATACAGCTGCCGGCGCAGTTCAGCGCCAACCTGCTGGACGATGCAGCGCCGGGACCGCAGCTGAGCTTTCCACCGCAACTGGACAAACTCTCGCGCCAATACCTGCGCAGCGCGGTGAACATCGCCATCGCGCAGACCCGCCTGCTCGCCTATCTCGAAGACAGCGGCGCCCTCGACCCAAGCCTGAGCGCTGCCGAGCGCCTGCAACTGGTACAGCAGCGCACCGCGAGTAACCTGCAGGAAAGCGAGCAACTGGCCAGCGGCGACCTCAGCGGACGTGCCAATGCCACCCAGCTGAGCGTGCCGGCGTGGCTGATCTTCGGCATGTTCTTCGTCGCCCTGCCAATGGCGGCTGGCTTCCAGCGCGAACAGCAGAGCGGCGCGCTGCTGCGCTTTCGCTGCCTGCGCCTGAACCTCGGCACGTTGACCCTGAGCAAGCTGCTGCCGTACTTCGCAATCAACCTGCTGCAGTTCGCCCTGCTGTTGCTGATCGGCGTGCACGGCCTGCCGTTGATCGGCCTGACCGGCCTGAGCCTGCCCGGCAGCCCGCTGGCCTATATCCTGCTCGGCAGCAGCCTGGCCCTGGCCACCTGCAGCCTCGGCCTGCTCCTCGCCGCACTGGCACGCAGCAGCGAGCAGGCGTTGTTGCTCGGCGGCGGCATCAATATCACCCTCGCCGCCGTCGGCGGGATCATGGTGCCCAAGAGCGTGATGCCGGCGGCCATGGGCCAGCTGGCCGAGATTTCACCGATGAGCTGGGCGCTGGACGCCTTTCTCACCCTGCTGGTGGGCCAAGGCTCGCTGGCCGATATCGCGCCCTACTGCGCCCGTCTGCTGCTGTTCGCGGCAGTGTTCGGCGTCGGCGGGTTGCTCCTGTTCCGCAAACGAGTGCAGCAAACGCAATGGACCACACACTACTAGAACAAGAACTCAAGCAATTGCTGATCCGCGAGTGCGACAAGGAAGACGACATCGACTGGCAGAGCATCGCCGATGACGAGCCGCTGTTCGGGCCGAAAAGCCGCGTGCAGATGGACAGCCTCGATGCCCTGCAAGTGTCCCTGGCGCTGCAACAGCGCTACGGCGTACGCATCGAAGGCGCCAAGGACGGCCGGCGCATCCTCAACAGCATCGCCAGCATCGCCGCGTACATCAGGCAACCGCAGTGACGCCGGTGTATCTGCAGCGCGGCGTGCTGCGCAGTTGCCTGGGTAGCGACCTGGCCAGCGCCGCACGGGTCCTGGGCACGGGTGCTGCACCGGCCGCCGGGGAGTTCCTCCTGCACGAACTGCAGCAGCCGCGCCCTTACCTGAATGCCCAGGGCGCCGACGGGGAACTGGCCCAGCGCCTTGACCGCACGCTCCGCGACCTGCTCGGCAACGCGGCCCAGGGCCTCGGCGATTGCCTGCTGATCATCGCCAGCACCAGCCTCGACATCACCGACCTGGAAGAGCGCGCCAGCGCCGAGCAGGGCTTTGCCGACGAACACTCGACGCCGCTCGACCTGCTCGCCGAGCAGTTGCGCCAGCGCTGGGGTTTCGCCGCAGCCTTCACCCTCAACACCGCCTGCACCAGCGCCGCCAACGCCCTGCTCTACGGTGCGCGCCTGCTGGACAGCGACGCCTACCCACGCGCCGTGGTGCTGGCTTTCGAAACACCCAGCGCCCTGGCCATGCAGGGTTTCGGCGCGCTCGACCTGACCAGCCCCAGCGGCCGCTACCGACCGTTCCATCCGCTACGTGACGGCCTGATCCTCGGCGAAACCTACGCCGCCACCCTGCTCGACAAGCAGCCCGGCGCAGCGCCGCTGGCCAGGCTGCTCGGCGGCTTCAGTGCCTGCGACACCAGCAACCTGACCTCCACCCGCGAAGACGGCAGCCATATCGACTGGGTCATGCAGCAGGCGCTGCACAGCGCCGCCTGCAACGCCCGCGACATCGGTCTGGTCAAGCTGCACGGCACCGCAACCAGCGCCAACGACCACGCCGAGACCAACGGTATGCGCCGCCTGTACGGCGACCAGCTGCCGCCGCTCTGCGTGCTCAAGCCCTGGCTGGGCCATACCCTGGGGGCCTGCGGCCTGAGCGAAACCCTGCTGCTCGCCGAACGCCTGCAACAGGGCCCACTGCCAGGGCTCGACTACGCCGCCGAGGCTGTGCTGCCGCTGGCCGGCGAAGCCTGCAGCGTCGCGCCCGACGCGCTGCTACTGGCCAACTTCTTCGGCTTCGGCGGCAACAACGCCAGCCTGGTGTTGCAGGCCTGCGCGCCGGGAGAACAGCCATGAGCGTGATCGCCGCCAGTGAAATCCGCGGCCGCGCCGCGACCACCGACAAGGACCTCAAGGCCGCGGTCAGCCAGTGGCTCAGCAGCCCACCCCGGCGTATCGACCGGCTGATTTTCCAGAGCCTGCTCGGCGCCGCCATGCTCAAGGCGCACGTGCGCAGCGACTGCGGCCTGTACCTGGCCTCGCGTCACCCGGCACGGCCGACCATGGGCGCGCTGCTCGATGCGGTGTGCGTGCAGCGCAAGCAGCCCAAGCCCTTCGAGTTCGTCAACAGCGTGAGCAACGCCGCCGGCTTCCACGTCGCCCAGCAACTGGGGCTGGAAGGCCCGAACCTGTTCATCGGCGCCGGCGCCCAGGTGTGGACACACTTGCAGGCCCTAGCCGCACTCGACCTGCGCGACGGCGTGATCGGCCAGGCGCTGCTGCTGGTGTGCGACGAGCGCGGGGATTTCTGCGTGCAGGCAGTGCTACTCGAAGGCCAGGCACCGCAGCCGCTGGCCGCGGACTTCGCCAACCTGACGACCGCGGTCGAGATACAGCGCCTGGAGCTGTAAGGCGCGGGAGACCGCGCACGGCAGGGTGCACCCCGTGGACCAGCGGTGCGCACGGCGCCCCCTACGGGCTGCGGCACACAGGGTGCGCCGCGCGAAGCTCACTCGAATGTCGAAAATGACAGCACCTTAGGGTGGATGACGCTCTACTCATCCACCAGAGCCCCGCACGGTGGATCGGTGAAGCGCGCTCCACCCTAGATCCGCGGAACGCTCAGGTGTGCAACCGTGGTCAGCCCTGCGGCCACTTCAGCCCTTGCGCTTGGCCCAGGCACCCAGCTCTTTCATCAGCTCGCGCTCTTGCAGTGCGATGCCGCGCAGCGAGTCGGCGATCGGCGTGAAGTTCGGCGTCTCGCCTTTGTTGCGGCTGGCCCGCACGCAGCTCGAGGCGAACTGGCGCCAGTTGTCGCCGATGGCGGTGAGCTGCGCCGAAGCAGCCTGCAGGGTGCTGTCGCCGATCTTCTCGCCGGCCTCCTGGAGGAAGCTGGCGTACATGAAGCGGAAACCGGCGCCGCCGGTGCCGATCTCTTCCTGCATGCGCACGATGTGGGTCAGGTACAGGCGGTTGTACTTGGTCTGCGCCGGGTCGAGCTGTTCGATCTGCTTGGCCAGGTGCTGGATGCCGTGAATGCCGATCCACGGCAGCGGCATGCCGTCGAGGATGCGCGAGGTGGACAGCACGCTCTGGCGGATCAGCTTGTTCCAGTCCTGCTCCAGCGGTACGTCGTCGAGCCAGTACATCAGGCCCTTGGCCGCCAGCGCGCCCTTGGCGAAACGCGCCTTCTGCAGGTCTTCGGCGGCGCAGCGCACCGGCTCCTCGAACACCGGGTCACTGAGCAGGTACTCATTGCCGTCGCGACCGTAGGCCAGCAGGTTGTGCGCATTGAAGTGGAAGCGCATCTCCGGCGGAAAGTACGGCAGCCAGAACACCGAACTCTGCAGGCCGGCCAGGCGGCCACTGTCCAGGGCACTGTCGAGGGCCAGACGCCCGCGCTCGGGGTTGCCGAAGGTCTGCGTATGCAGCTTGGCGCCGAGACGCTTGCTCAGCGTCTTGATCAGGTGCTTGGGCGGCATGCGGTAGGCAATCAGTGGCATGCCGCTGAGCTTGACGATGGGCAGGTAGGCGAACGCCAAACCCGAGGCCAGGCCGAAGGCCATCGGCTCGCTCATCGGCAGACCGGCGTGGGTCAGCAGGCTGGCCATCACCCCGCTTTCGCAATGGGCACTCTGGCGGTGCTGGAAGGGCTGTTCGAAGCGGCTCATACCGGGTCCTTCTGGTAAGCGATCAGTTGCGCGACGGGGAGGCCGAAGGCATCGGCGTAACGCGCGAGAATCGCGGCGCTCAGGCCACGGAAAACCGCCGGGCGAAAATGCCGGCGGATGCGCCACTGGAACAGCCCGGTGATCTGCGCCAGTGCCGGCTCGTCGAGACGGTAGCGGTACATCAGGCATTTCAGCGGCGACAGCTCGCCGCGCTGCCAGGCCGCCTTGGCCTCGGCTTCCTGCTCTTCCAGCTCGGCCACGGCCAGCTGGGTGGCATAGGCTTCCGGCTCCCAGCCATCACTCTGCGCGCGTTGGTAATGGCCTTCGGCGTCTACCGCGTAAACCAGCTTGCTGTGGCCGCCGTAGGTGGAGCTGTGATCCTGGGGAACCTCGTCAAGCTTCATCGCCGACCACCGTCAGATGCATGAACGCACTGGAGAAACGCCCGCTTTCGGGCACGTAGCAGAGCAGGCGCTCGCCGCTGCGCAGGCGGCCGCCGTTGAACAGCTCTTCGAGGATGATGAAGATCGATGCCGCGCCGGTGTTGCCCTTGCTGGTCAGGTTGGTGAACCAGCGCTCCTGGGGAATCGGCAGGTCGACATTGGCCAGGCCTTCGGCCAGGCGCTCGCGGAAGAAGTCCGAAGAGTAGTGCGGCAAAAAGTGGTCGATGTCGGCGACGCGCAGTTCGCGGCGCGCCATGATCCGCTTCAGCGTCTCCTCGACGGTGACCCTGACGATGTTGTCGTTGAGCAGTTTGACGTCCTGCTTGATCGCCATCAGCGAGCGGCGGTTGCGCTCGTCGGCGTCGTAGTGGCTCCAGCCGGTCAGGCGCCCTTCAACCATTTCCGCACCGGCATACATGCAGGCCGGCATCTGATCGGCGAAGGAAAAAATGTCGATCCAGTCGATACGCAGGCTCAGGCCGCTGGCATTGGGCTGCCCCTGCAACCAGACGGCACCGGCGCCATCGGAGAGCATCCAGCGCAGGAAGTCCTTCTCGAAGGCGATCTCCGGGTGGCTTTCCAGCTCCTCGACGCGACTCTCGTACTCGGCGTTGAAGTTGCGCGCCATCATCAGCGTGGAGGCGACTTCCGAGCCGCAGGCCACGGCGTTGCGGCTCTCGCCACTGGCCACGCTCATCCAGGCGTACTTCAGCGCGGTCACCCCGCACAGGCAGATGCCAGCGGTGGTGGTCACCTCGCAGGCAGGATTGCCCAGCTCGCCATGCACCATCACTGCGTGGCCGGGCATCACCTGGTCCGGCGACGAGGTGCCGGCCACCAGGCAGTCCAGATCCTCCAGCGCGAAACCCGGCGCGACCAGGCCGCGCACGGCTTCAGCGCTAATCTGCGCGTTGTTCATCGACGGCTCGCCGGTGACGGGGTCGATCACGTAATGGCGCTGCTGGATGCCATTGCGGCGCAGCACCAGCTTGCGCGCGCGTGACGGCTTGCCGCCGACCAGGCCCAGACGCGTTTCCATCTGTTCGTTGCCGACCGGCTCGTGCGGCAGGCAGGCGCTGATGCGATTGATGTAGACAGGTTGTACCACGGGCATTCCTCGGGGTCACTTCACTCGCCGGACGGGCCGGCGAAGTAGGCCTTTTCACGCTGCGCTCGTTCCTTGAACAGCGGATTCAGCAACTTCTTCAACAGGGCGCCCAATGGCACCACCGTCACGATCAGGCAAAGCAGGAAGACGATGTAAACCACCAGCCCGACACCTCGACGCACACTCTGCTGCGGACCGAGCGCGCTGAGCAAGCGGCTCCACAGCTGGAAGCTGCGGTTACCGACCTTCTCGCTGCCGATCAGCTTCTCGTCGACGCGCACCGCCCCCAGGCCACGCAGCATCGGCTGCTCGATGGGCAGCGCATCGGCGGAGAGGCGCTCGGCGATAGCGGTACCGAAGCGGCTGGCAGCGGCGATATCGGCCTCATCCACTCCCGCGCGCGGCACCCAGCTGTAGGGCTTCTGCCGGCCGGTGAACATCCACAGCGGCGTGGCGAGAAAACTGGCGGCGGTGCCACAGGCGTCGGTCAGGGCGATGTTGTCGACCAGCCTGGCGCCCAGTGCGTCGAGACGCGCCTTGACCTTTTCCTGGGCCATCAGCCACATGTTGCGGCAACCGATCAGCGTCACCACCGGCGAGCCCTTGAGCAGCTTCGCGGCTTCGGCGCAGGCGAGAAAACTGGTGATTGGCAGCGAGGGCGAAAGGAACCAGACCTGGTAGGCGAGGATCACAAGGTCGTAGCGTTTGTCCGCATCCACGGCGAGCGGCTGCAGCGCTTGCGGGCGTTGCAGCACGGTTTCCGGGAAGATGCGGAAGAAGCCGAGAAACGGCCAGGGAAACGGAAAGGGTTGAGCCGGCTGCAGCTCGAGGAAGTCCACCTGAATGTCGCCACGCTGCAACAACGGCGCACAGACCGACTGCACGAGCCTGTTGAGCTGACCGGTCTGCGAAAAGTGGACCACCAAAACCTGGCGCATTCGAAGCGAATTCCCTGCAAAATGGCCCGGATTATGCCACAGCGAATTCCTCAAACCGTAACCAAGCTGGTGTACTGCGCACTGCTACTCGTCGGGCCGAGTGCCTGGGCCGGCGATATCCTCGTTCGCCTCGACGGCAAGCAGGCCGGTGGCAGTGTGCACCTGGCGCTGGTACAGGCCGACCAGCCGGGCTGGCCGGAGCAGCCAGTGCGGATGATTCACAGCGATGATCCGCTGCTGCGCCTGCGCAACATCCCGCCCGGACGTTTCGCCATCCAGGTCTTCCAAGACAGCAACGGCAACGGCGTGCTCGACCTGACGCCGCGCGGCCTACCGCTCGAACCCGTCGGCTTTTCCAACAATCCCTCGCTGCTCGGCGGTAAGCCGACGCCAAGCAAGAGCACGTTCGTCCACGGCAGCGCTGACAGCGAACTGCTCATCCGCCTGCACGCACCACGCAAGAAGCCTTAAGACGCCGGTTTGATCTGCGCATCCGAGGTGCGCCAGATCAGCTCGTCGACGTTGTAGCCCCGCGCGGTGGCTTGCTGCAGGAGGCGCTCGCGGGTCTGCGGCGTGATCTGCTTGTCGCGGGTCAGCAGCCACAGGTACTCGCGATTGGGATGGCCGACCACCGCCGTGCGGTAATCCTCATCCACGTAGAGCACCCAGTAGTCGCCGCGAGTCAGGTCGGGAAACAGGTTGCTGAACCAGTTATCGAAGCGCACCCAGAGCTTGTCGGTCTGCCCCGCCACTTGCGGCGTGGCCTGGCCGATCGCCTCCTGCCACTCACCGTCAACCGTGCGACAACGGTTCTTCACCCCAACCGCACCGCCCGCTTCCAGGCTGTAGTGCGCTTCGGACTGGGCGCAGTTGCGCTGGAAGAACATCGGCAGGCGCGCTTGCTCGTACCAGGTGCCCTGGTAGCGCTGCAGGTCGACACGGCCAGCCGTAGCCGGCGGCTCGCCGGAAGAACCGGAGCCGGCACACCCCAGCAGCGCGGCGCAGAACACAGGCAAGAGCATCGAACGCATGAGCGGATTCCTTATTTGAGGCCCTGGCCGGAGAACATCATGACCTTGTCACCAGCGAACTGGACGCTGATGAAGGCCTTCTGGTCGCCCCAGGTGCAGCTGGTCAGGCCGATAGCGCCCGAACACTCGGTCGGGCTGCCGAGCAGGTTTTCCACCTCGGCCTTGGGCATGCCGGCTTTGATCTTGGAGTAGTTTTCCTGATTGACCTTGCTACAGGCAGCGAGCAGGACGAAGCAGGACAGCAAGGCGAGATTGCGCAGCGACATGGAACGACTCCCGGTTGAACTGGACAGGATATGAGCGTGGCACAGACCCGGCCCACCTGCGCAGTTGGACGTCAGAAGCCGGAACCGGGTTCCGCCAGATAACGCAACTCGGCCGGCGTCGAGGTGCGACCGAGAATGGCATTGCGGTGGGGAAAGCGACCGAAGCGCTCGATCACCTGCTGGTGACGCACGGCGTAGTCGATAAACCCGGCGAACAGAGGCTGCTCGGAGGCGGGCTGGGCGTCATGCAGGGCGCGAAAGCTGCGGACGGACTCGGCCTGGCTCACCGCATCCTCGGCATGTTCCAGCACCAGATAGATGAACACCTGCTGAAGCGCTGACAGCGCCTGTTCACGCTGCGCCGCCAGACCCTCTCGCACCAGTTGCTGCGCCTGGGCATCGCCGGCGTAGGCCTGCGCTGTATCGCGTCCGATCATGCGTGGCAGCTGGTCGAGCAGCAGGATCAACGCCAGCCAGCCCTGCGGCGTCTCGGCCCACTCGCGCAGGCCACCGGCCAGGGCCTGCTCGACCAGCGTACCGAAACGCTCGCGCGCCTCGGCATCCTGATCGGCCTGGTAGCCGAACCATAGTTTGTTGCGGCGGGCGGCTATCGCAGTGGCGCTGGCGGTGTCGGCATCCGCACCGAGCCACCACTCCAGCAGCGCCGCCCAGGCTGGCATGTCAGGCGCCGTGGTAGGCGGTGACGCGCTCGACTTCTTCCTTGGAGCCGAGGAACACCGCCACGCGCTGGTGCAGGGACTCGGGCTGGATATCGAGGATGCGCTGGGTGCCGTTGGTGGCCGCGCCGCCCGCCTGTTCGATGATGAAGGACATCGGGTTGGCTTCGTACATCAGGCGCAGCTTGCCCGGCTTCTCCGGCTCGCGACTGTCGCGCGGGTACATGAACAGACCGCCGCGGGTGAGGATACGGTGCACGTCGGCCACCATCGAGGCGATCCAGCGCATGTTGTAGTTCTTCTCCAGCGGGCCGTCCTTGCCGGCCAGCAACTCGCCGACGTAACGCTGTACCGGGGCTTCCCAGTGGCGCTGGTTGGACATGTTGATGGCGAACTCGGCGGTGGTTTCCGGCACGCGGATGTCGTCGTGGGTGAGGACGAACGAGCCCAGCTCGCGGTCCAGGGTGAAGCCCTTCACGCCGTCGCCCAGGGTCAGCATGAGCATGGTCTGCGGACCGTAGATGGCGTAACCGGCAGCGACCTGCTTGGTGCCTGGCTGGAGGAAGGCGTCCTCACGCAGGGCGTCGTTCTGCGAGATTTCATCGCTCGGGCAACGCAGCACGGAGAAGATGGTGCCGACTGAGACGTTGACGTCGATGTTCGAGGAGCCGTCGAGCGGGTCGAAAACCAACAGATAGGCGCCTTTCGGGTATTTGCCCGGGATCTGATAGGCGTTATCCATTTCCTCGGAAGCCATGCCGGCCAGGTGGCCGCCCCACTCGTTGGCTTCGAGGAGGATTTCATTGGAGAGGACGTCGAGCTTCTTCTGCACTTCGCCCTGTACGTTCTCGGTGCCCATGCTGCCCAGTACGCCACCGAGGGCGCCCTTGGACACGGCATGACTGATTTCCTTGCACGCGCGCGCGACGACTTCGATAAGGAAACGCAGGTCGGCCGGGGTGTTGTGGCTGCGGGTCTGTTCGATCAGATAGCGGCTGAGGGTGACGCGCGACATGGAGGGGCTCCGAAAAGGAAGAAAAATCGCCCGCAGTTTAACCGCTCAGGGGCTCTGGCGTCTCTTTCGCGCCCAGTAGCAGATGAGAGGCTGCGCCATAGGGTAAGTTCAGCGGCAAAGCCAGCTGCCAGAGGCGAACGCTGGCCCGCAGAACTACGCGCCAGGCTTGCGCAGCAGGCTGAGCGCCATCGCACCGAGCAGCGCTACGCCGAGCAGCAGTACGGCCCAAAGCCCGTAGCGTTTCCAGTCGGCATCTTGTTGAGCGCTATCACTGGCGACGCTGGCCGCGGATGTGGCCTGCGCTTCGGCGACCGCCACGCCGAGCTGCGCCAGGCGTGCGGGCTCGTAGCCGGGGACCAGGGTGCTCAGCGGCAATGCCGCAGACGCTGCGCCGGCCTTGCCAATGGCCAGGGTGTAGGGCGCGGAGCCACGGGCGAGGAACACCACCTGGGTGCTGCGCAACGCTACCTGCAGCCGGGGCGCCTGCTTGCCCAAGCCGCCGCCGCGCTCGTCGACCTGCAGGCGCAGTTGCGAAACAGGCGCGCCATACAGTTCGATCTCGTCATGCAGCATTTCACGCCCGCCCTGCGGCAACCGATAGAGCAGGCCGTGTGCCAGCGGCTGCCATTCCAGTTTGCCGTCGCGGCGGCTCGACAGGCTCACCGGCGCCAGGGTGTTGGCCTGGTCGAGCACGACCTTGACCCGCTCCAGTGGCAGCGACAAAGGCAGCGCCCAGCTGTACTCGCCAGGCTTGCCGACCTTGCCCGGCAGCGGCTCGGACCACACCAGCGGTGTGCTTTGTTCGCTGTGAATGCTCACCAGCCGCGCGCCGAGCAGCTCCGGTGCACGCTGCGGTGTCAGCCAGAGCAGGCGCAGGTATTTGGCTTTCTGCCCCGGCAGGCTGACCTCACGCTGGTCAATGCGCTCGCCGGAGAAGCTCAGGCGCGCTATTTGCCCCTCTCCCCACTCGCTCCAGCTCTGCAGGTCGTCGCTGGCCTCGATGCTGAAGCGCTGAAACCCTTCGGTGCCTGCCGCCCACTCCAGTCGCAGGCGGTGCAACGGCTGATCGAGACCACTGGCATCGAGCAGCCAGCCGCGGCGCACCAGCTCGCCACTCACCTGCTCGGGCGTGACCTCGACCAGCGTGCCACTGGTGCTGCGCTCGACCCGCACCACCGGCGCGCCGGGTGTGGTCGCCTCGCCCTGCAGCGGAAACCACTTCACCGCGGCCTCCTCACGGCTCTCGCGCGATTGCACGCCGCCGAGCGTCAGTGCGTAGGCCAGTGCCTCGCCCTCGCCGTTGAAGATGCGCAGATCACGCAGATCGGCATGCTGCGCGGCCAGGTGCAGCGCCAGCGGCAGCTCGAGGCGATACCACGGCCCCTCGCCACTGAGCTGCAACGGCACCCGCGCGGCATAGCTGCCGGAGTCCTCGGCAGCTTGCACCAGTGGTGCGGCGAGCAGGCAGGCGAACGCCCAGGATTTGACCCATCGAACGGTCCTCATGCATTCACTCCTGCAGCACCCGGGTCGGCCTTGCGCGGTGGCAAGGGCGCGAAGTAACCGACGACCAGCAGCAACACGCCGACGCCGATGAAAGAAATGATCCGCTCCAGGCCACCGCGGTTGCCCAGTTCGACGAAGAACAGCTTGGCCACTACCACGGCGATCAGTGCGGCGCCGATCAGCCACAGCTCGCGGCGCGCACGCAGGTGGCCGACGATCATCAGCGGCAGGGCGATCAGCGTCCAGACGATGGACAGACCAGCCTGCACCAGCATCGACGCCAGCAGCGGGTCCAGCGCGTAGGGCACACCGCCCCAGTGATGGGCGGCGCGAAATACCGTGGCGGTGAGAAGTGCGAACAGCGAGATACCGGCGACCAGTTGCGCCGTACGGGCCGCGATCACCGGCGTGACGCCCAGCTGCTGCGGCCCGCTGCGCAGCCAGCTGTAGATCCCGGCCAGGGCGAACAGCAGCCCCAGTTCCAACGGGTTGAGCAGCGGCAGATACGGCAGCGGATCAGCGCGCCCGTCGCTGGCGATATTGGCCAGCCAGAACCAGCCGAGCAGCAGCGCTGCCAGCGGCGCGGCCGCCAGCACCCGGTACTCGCGCGGGTAGGCGGAAATCGGCCACGGCCAGTTGCGCGGTGCCGCCATCGCCAGCAGATAGGCACTTGGCAGTAGCGCCCAGCCCAGCCAGCGCCAGGCGTTGTAGTGCTCGGACAGGAGCATCAGCAGGTAGCGCAACTCCAGCGCCAGCACACCGAGCATCAGCCAACAACCGAGCACGTGCGCGGCACGCAGCGCACCAGCCGGCAGCAGACCGCTTAGTTTGCGCAGCGCCAGTAAGTGCACGGCGAACACCAGCGCCCAGGCCAACCAGCCGAACGCCGCTGCCGGGTGATAGTCACGCGAGCCGACGTGCAGCAGGATCACCGCTGCCACGAGGATCAGCAGCGTGCACAGCAAGGCCAGCGCACGCCAGCGCAGACGCAGCGCCAGCAAGGCCCACAGCGCCACGCTAGCGGCGGCGAGCCCGAGCAGCAGACTGCCCTGCAGCGTTGGCGCGGCGAAGCGCAGCACCTCACTGGCCAGCGCCAGCGCCCACCAGGCGCTGCCCCAGGCCAGCAGCAGTTGCGACAGGCGCTGCAGGCTCAGCCGACCCAGGTCTCCGGCCTGCTGACGCAGCAGCACATGGCGCAGGCGCCAGGCCCCGACCTGCGCGGCAATGGCCAGCACCAGCGGCGTCCAGAACCCGGCATGCGCCCGCGGACTCAGGCCTTCGCCGGACAACTGCCCGAGCAGCAGCGGGCTGGCGGCGAGGAACGCCAGCCCACCGATCACCTGCAGCGCCAGGCCGAAGAGGAAACTGGCACGCAGTTGCAGGCGCAGGCTCAGCCAGATCACCAGCAGGCCGCTGCCCGCCCACACCGCACTGGAGCTCTGCCAGGGCAGCACGAATAGCACGGCCAGGTTGATGAACAGCAGGCCGACCAGCAGCACCAGGGACAAACCGCGCATCAGTTGGCGGTCGCCGCTGACCAGTTTGTCGCGCACGGCGATAAGCATGCCGGCGACCAACGCCAGGCCGATCAGCGCACAGACCAGCAGCCCACGCCAACCAGCATCCAGCACACCGCCGTCGACACCACCGACGCGCATCTGGCTGAGGAACAGCGCCCCGCCGAGCAGCTGCACGGCGAAGGCGGCGAACAGGAATGTGCGCGACTGCAGGCGCAACCCGGCAAACAACGTGGCGAGCCCCGCCAGCGCCCAACTGATGGCCGTGCCCTCAGCGGCGAAACACAGCGGCGCGATCAGGTAGAGGAACACCAGGCCAAACGCCGCCAGCACCGGCAACCCACGCCGTTCCCAGGTCTTGCTCGCCTCCAGCGGCGCCTTGCGCAAGTGCCAGAAGCTGAACAGCAGGGCCGCGCCGAGCATCAGCGCACCGAGTGGCGCACCGGCCAGCAGCGTATCGCTGCCGCTGTCCAGCTGGCCGAGGAACGCCAGTGCCGCACCGAACTGCAGCAGCAGGGCGAAGGCCCGTGCCAGCGGTCGCCCCTGGCGCAAACCAAGCCAGAAGATCCCCGCGCCTTCTACGGCCCAGGCTGCGGAGGTCCAGCGCGCATCGAGCCCCAGGGGAATCGCCAGCGAACCGAACACCACGCCCAACGCCAGGCAGGTCTCCACCAGCAGCAGCGCCCGCCCCGGCGCACGACCGTTGAGCACTCGCGCCAGCAGCAGGTAAAACATCCCCAGCGCCAGAGCGCTGAAGGCGGCGGCAAATTCGATGTGCTGGACCATCGCATACTGCAGGCCGAAGCCCACCAGTGGCGGCCCGAACAGCACCGTGCCATCGACGTAGTCGGCCTTGCCGGCGGACCAGCGCAGCAGCGCGGAGCGCTCCTGCGGCGCCTCGGTCGCCTCACGGAGCTTACGCCGGGCGAACAGCAGGCCGATCACCACATACATCAGGAAGAACAGCACCAGGAACGGCTCGCTGCTCCACAGCAGCGCCGGCTCATAGGAGCGCAGGCCCCAAACGAAACCGATGCCGAACGTGCCGACGAACCCCACCAGGTTGAGCAGGCGCCAGGCCTTGAACCAGGCGATGGCGAGAATGCCGCTGTTGAGCAGGATGAAATAGGAGAACAGGGCAACGTGATTGCCGCTGCCGGTGGAGGTGAGGATCGGCGCGGCAAACCCACCGAGCGCCGCGGCAACGGCCAGCCCCAGTGCGTTCTGCGCCACGGCGATAATCGCCGAAAACAGCGTGACCAGCACCAGCAGGCCCAGCGCCAGCTTGGGGTCGAGCAGCGGGTGCAGACGCATCGCGGCGAAGGTGGTCAGGTAGAGCACGGCGATGCCGGTGCCCTGCAGCATCAGCCCGTAGCTGTCGTGGCGGCGGCGCAGCCACCAGCCCAGCCCGAGCAGCGCGATGGCGCTGGCCGCGACGCCGGCATAGCGCGCCTCGATCGGCACCACCACACCTTCTGTGGCGTAGCGCAACAGAAACGCCAGGCCGAGGAACAGCAGCACCACGCCGACCCGCAGCACGGTATTGCCACCGAACAACCAGGCCTGGGCGACATCGATGCCGCGCTCGATGAGCGATGGCTCACGTGGCGCTGGCGGGATGACCGGTTCGACCGCAGGAGCAGGAAGCGGTGGCTCGAATGCCTCGGCATCGTCAGCCAGGCTGGCCTGCGGTTCGCTGACGACAGGCGCAGGTTGCAACGCCTCCGGCAGTTCCCAGACCAGGTTGCTGTCGCGCTCCGGTTCGGGTTGCGCAGAAGATGCGGCAGCGACCGGCGGGATGGCAGCTTCGGCGATGGGTGCGTCGTCATCCGGCTGCGCCACGCTCGGCGCAGGCGCAGTGGTGGTGCCCTGCTCGACCTTGAGCAGGCGCTCGTGCATGGCTGTGGTGCCGTGATCGAAGCGCTCGGCAAAGCTCGCCAGCTCGCGGCGCAGCGCCGCATTGGCGCGATCCAGCGCGTGCAGGCGCAGGGCCTGGCCAAGCCCGAGGCCGATCAGGCCGCCGAGCAGCGCACCGGTTATCGACTCTCCGGCCAAGGCGCCGAGCGCCAGACCGACCAGCATGAACATCCATTGCATGCGCCTACTCCCTGAAAAGGCCATCCTGCCACGCGACCACACTGGCCGCCGTCCGCGGCTGCCCGAGTATATCGAGCTGCTCGCCTGACCTTACACAGACGAATGCCAGCCAGCGCACAGGCACAACAATTCGTCCTGCTCGTCGGCACCGACCGCTGCTCACTGCGCTGGGTGGCAGGAAATTCCGTGCGCCAGGAAATTATGCCCTTACGTATTACTCCGCTCGCCAGCACAAACCGGGCTCCTCCCTGCTCGGGACAACCGGTAGACACGGCAACCGCCCTATGCGACACGCCCGCCACACCAATCCCGGGCATAAAAAAGCCCCGCCGAAGCGGGGCTCTTTCAGTCCATCACGCCACTCAGAACTGGGCGGCATCCAGCAGGAACAGCGACTCGCTACCGGCCTTGACCGAGGCGGTCAGCGAGTGGATACGCGGCAGCAGACGCGCGAAGAAGAACCGCGCAGTGCCCAGCTTGCTCACGTAGAAATCGCCCTGATCCTGCTTGGCCAGCGCGGTGCGCGCCATCAGTGCCCACATGTAGGCGTAGGCGGTGTAGCCGAACACCTGCAGGTACTCCACCGAAGCGGCGCCGACTTCGTTCGGGTTGGCCTTGGCGCGCTCGAGCAGGTCGGCGGTCATCAGCTCCAGGTTTGCGATAGCCCCTTTCAGCGGCTCGATGAACTCGGCCAGCGACGCATCGGCGCTATCGGTAAAGGCTTTGACCTCTTCAGCGAAGTGCTTGTAGAACGCACCGCCGCTGCCGACTACCTTGCGCCCGACCAGGTCGAGGGCCTGGATGCCGTTGGTGCCTTCGTAGATCTGGGTGATGCGGCAGTCGCGGATCAGCTGCTCCTGGCCCCACTCACGCACGTAGCCGTGGCCGCCGAAGATCTGTTGGCCATGGGTGGTGGTTTCCAGCGCCATGTCGGTGAGGAAGGCCTTGGCCACCGGAGTCAGCAGGGCAACCAGCTCTTCGGCGCGCTTGCGGGTAGCGGCATCTTCGCTGTACTTGGCGGTGTCCAGCTGCATGGCGACGTAGCTGGAGAAGGCGCGACCACCCTCGTTCAGCGCCTTCATGGTCAGCAGCATGCGACGCACGTCCGGGTGGACGATGATCGGGTCGGCGACCTTGTCCTTGTTCACCGGGCCGGTCGGCGCGCGGCTCTGGATGCGGTCACGGGCATACTCGATGGCGTTCTGGTAGGAACGCTCGCCCAGGGCCAGGCCCTGGATACCAACGCCCAGACGCTCGTAGTTCATCATGGTGAACATGGCGTTGAGGCCTTTGTTAGGCTCGTCGACGATCCAGCCGGTGGCGCCGTCGAAGTTCATCACGCAGGTGGCCGAGGCCTTGATGCCCATCTTGTGTTCGATCGAGCCGCAGCCCAGGCTGTTCTTCTCGCCCAGGGAACCGTCGGCATTGACCATGACCTTCGGCACCAGGAACAGCGAGATACCTTTCGGGCCAGCCGGCGCGTCCGGCAGCTTGGCCAGCACCAGGTGGATGATGTTCTCGGTCAGGTCGTGCTCGCCACCAGTGATGAAGATCTTGGTGCCGGAAATCTTGTAGCTACCGTCGGCCTGCGGCTCGGCCTTGGTGCGGATGATGCCCAGGTCGGTGCCGGCATGCGGCTCGGTCAGGCACATGGAACCAGCCCAGACGCCGGAATACATGTTCGGTAGGAACTGCTGCTTCAGCTCTTCGCTGGCGTGATTGAGGATCGACAGGCAGGCACCGGCAGTCAGCATCGGGTACAGGCCGAACGACAGGTTGGCCGAGTTGACCATTTCCTCGACCTGGGCGCCGATCACTTTCGGCATGCCCATGCCGCCGAACTCCGGCGAGCCGCCGACACCGACCCAGCCGCCGTCGGCGTAGGTCTGGTAGGCCTCGGGGAAACCGGCCGGGGTGTTCACCACGCCATCTTTCCATGAGCAGCCTTCTTCGTCGCCGCTGCGATTCAGCGGGGCGATGGTACCGGCAGTGACCTTGCCGGCCTCTTCGAGAATGGCGGCAGCGGTTTCTTCGTCGACGACTTCGGCTAGGCCTGGCAGCTGGGCCCAGAGTTTGGACACCTCGAAGACTTCATTGAGAACGAAGCGCATGTCGCGCAGGGGAGCTTTGTAATCAGCCATGGAACATTCCTCGAAGATGCCAACTCAACGGTCCGGCAGACCGCAATCACGTAGGGCGGCAGTCTATACGAACAACTATTTGGAGACATAGGGTCGCGTCGTGACCAGATTAAGTATTTTTGGTCACAAAAAGAGTAATAAAAGGATGATGCCCGCGAGCTGCAAGGCCTGCAGGGTTACTACCACTCGTCGGGGTATGAACGATCAGTCCTGGGTCGACGCCACTCGTACGGCGCCACGGCGCTGCTGCCCGTGGGCCATCACACAATTGCGTCCGGCGCGCTTGGCGCTGTACAGCGCCTTGTCGGCGGCACGAATGACTTCATCAGCATTGCGCTGATGGGCCTCGCGCTCGGCCACGCCAATACTGATGGTCACCGACACGCTGGCCGCCGCCGTGGTACGGCGCTGTTGGCGCCCCTGGCGGTCGTCCTTGGGCCGGCTCTGCTTGTCGCGCAGCTGCAGGCTGTAGCCCTCGATCGCCTGACGCACCGCCTCCAGATGTGGGCGGCAGTCGGCCAGGTCCTTGCCCGGAAACACCAGGGTGAACTCCTCGCCGCCATAGCGATAGGCCTTGCCGCCACCACCGACCTTGCGCAGCTGGCTGGCGACCAGGCGCAGCACCTGATCGCCGACATCGTGGCCATGGGTATCGTTGAACTGCTTGAAGTGATCGACATCAGCCATGGCGATCACATAGCTGCGCCCCAGGCGCTCGAGCCGGTCATTCAACGCACGCCGCCCGGGCAGCCCGGTCAGCTCGTCGCGAAAGGCCATCTGGTAAGCCTCATGCGCCACGGCAGCAATCACCATGAGCATCACCAGGCTGCTCATTACCTGCAGCGCATGCGGTAGGATGAAGGTGTTCGGCAGCATCCACAGCACCCCGAACAACCCCAACAGCAGCGCTGCGTGCAGTGGCCGCGGCTGACGCAGGTACTGCACGACGAGCAGCACGGTCGCGATGAAGAACAGCGGATAGGCCAGTTGCACCAGGCTCATCCAGTCGGCATGCCACGACGGCCAGTGGATTTCGCCCAGCAATGCCTGCAGCCCCTGCGGGTAGCGCTGCGCCAGGGCCAGAGCGACTCCGCACACCGCCAGCAGGACCGCGGCGCGGGCCACCAAGTCCTGCAGCAGGTGACTGCGCTCGCGCCAGGCGGCGAACAGGCCGTAGAGAATCGGCAGTAGCAGACTACTGAGGTGAAAGGCCAGCGCGGCATCGTCACGCACCTTGGCGTGTTCGCGGAAATAATCGGTCTGCGTATCGAGCACGAAATAGACGAGGTAGACCACGACAAGCACGGAGAGCTCGCGCTGACGGCTGTAGACCACGCAGAAGGCGCCGCCAAGCAGTAGCAGTAGCGTGGGGAGCACATTGAACAGCGAGAGGAAGAATTCGTTGAGCGTGGCCAGACGCGCAACCGCCACACCGCCGACCAGCATCAGCAGCGGCAGGATGAAATGACTGGGACGAGCGGCGGCGAGGCGTGGCACTGACGATTTCCAGCTTCTGGGAGCGGGTTCATGGCGATGCGGCATTTTGCCTGCATGCGCGACTTCCAGCACCTGCAATCGCTCGCATTTTCACCAGCGCACGACCAAGGGCCGTTCTTCGGCGCAAAAAAAACGCAGCCCGAAGGCTGCGTTTTCTGACCCGAGGAAACGGCTGGGCTTAGTAGCCCAGGTCGAAGTGGGCTTCGTCCATTTCCATCAGGTTGTTGGCGCCGGACAGCATCGCTTCGACGTGGCCACGGGTACGCGGCAGGATACGTGCGAAGTAGAAGCGGGCGGTTTGCAGCTTGGCCTTGTAGAAGGCTTCTTCGCCAGTACCGGCAGCGATCTTCTCGGCAGCCAGACGCGCCATGTCGGCCCAGAAGTAGGCGAGGCAGACGTAACCGGAGTACATCAGGTAATCCACCGAGGCGGCCCCGACTTCTTCGCGGTCTTTCATCGCGGCCATGCCCACTTTCATGGTCAGGTCGCCCCACTCCTTGTTCAGCTTGGCGAGCGGCTCGACCAAACCTTTGAGGGCCTCGTTGCCTTCGTTGGCCTGCACGAACTTGTGCACGATCTTGGTGAAGCCTTTGAGGGCTTCGCCCTGGGTCATCAGGACTTTACGACCCAGCAGGTCGAGGGCCTGAACGCCAGTGGTGCCTTCGTACAGCATGGAGATGCGGCTGTCGCGAACGTTCTGCTCCATGCCCCACTCGGCGATGAAGCCGTGGCCGCCATAGATCTGCACGCCGTGGTTGGCCGCTTCGAAGCCGACTTCGGTCATGAACGCCTTGGCGATCGGCGTGAGGAAAGCCAGCATCGCGTCAGCGGCTTTCTTCTCTTCTTCGTTCTGGCTGTGCTGAACGATGTCGACCTGCTTGGCGGTGAAGTACACCATCGCACGGTTGCCTTCGGCGAAGGCCTTCATGGTCAGCAGCATGCGACGCACGTCCGGGTGGACGATGATCGGGTCAGCGGCTTTTTCCGGCTCTTTCGGGCCAGTCAGGGAGCGCATTTGCAGACGCTCGCGAGCGTACTTCAGACCACCCTGGAAGCCGATTTCGGCGTGGGCCAGACCTTGCAGAGCAGTACCCAGACGGGCAGTGTTCATGAAGGTGAACATGCAGTTCAGGCCTTTGTTCGCCGGGCCGATCAGGTAACCGGTGGCGCCGTCGAAGTTCATCACGCAGGTGGCGTTGCCGTGGATGCCCATCTTGTGTTCCAGGGAACCACAGGTCACGGCATTGCGGCTGCCCACGCTGCCGTCTTCGTTCACGTTGAACTTCGGCACGATGAACAGGGAGATGCCTTTGGTGCCTTGCGGCGCGTCGGGCAGGCGGGCCAATACGATGTGGACGATGTTATCGGCCATGTCGTGTTCGCCAGCGGAAATGAAGATCTTGGTGCCGGACACTTTGTAGGAGCCGTCAGCCTGCGGCTCGGCCTTGGTGCGCAGCATGCCCAGATCGGTACCGCAGTGCGGTTCGGTCAGGCACATGGTGCCAGTCCACTCGCCGGATACCAGCTTGGTCAGGTAGGTGTGCTGCTGCTCTGGAGTGCCGTGGGCGGAGATAGTGTTCATCGCGCCGTGGGACAGGCCCGGGTACATGCCCCACGACCAGTTGGACTCGCCAACCATCTCACTGACAGCCAGACCCAGTGATTCCGGCAGGCCTTGGCCGCCGTGCTCGACGTCGTGGGCCAGGCTCGGCCAGCCGCCTTCGACGAACTGCTTGTAGGCTTCTTTGAAACCAGTCGGGGTTTTCACGCCTTCCGGAGACCAGGTGCAACCTTCCAGGTCACCCACACGATTGAGGGGGGCGATTACCTGCTCACAGAACTTGGCACCTTCTTCCAGAATGGCGTCGACCATATCCGGGGTGGCGTCCTGGCAGCCAGGCAGGCTCTGATAGTGCGCTTCGTAGCCGAGCAGTTCGTCACGAACGAAGCGGATATCACGCAAGGGGGCCTTGTACTCAGGCATAGCGGTAAACCTCTACGGTGGATTCCTTAGTTTTGTATGACCGGAGCTATCACGGTCGTCTGTGGGATTTCTCCCATAGCCCGGCAGCCATGAGCTGGCGCAGCAATCAAACAGGCGTTTGAAACATACGTTTACGCCCTACCCTTGTCAAGCATCCGCCGGTCAGGCGCGCAGATCGATTGACGAGGTGATGTCCGCGCCGCGCGCGAGGCTGCGGTACAGGTCGAGGCCAGGCAGGCTGGGCGAGGATTTCGGATCGTCCGTCGACTCGTCTTCTTCCTGGCCAGCGGCGTCCGTCTTCTTTTCGTCAGCACGCGCTTCGAGCGCCTGAGCCGATTCTTCACGGCGCATTTCACTCAGCTCGACCCGAGCGGCGGCAGCTTGCGCCTGCGCCTGGGCGGCAACGCTGCGATCCTGGGCCGACGGCTCCGCCGGGGCCAATGCGGCGCGTACCACCACTTCCATCTTGCGCAGGGTAGCTTCGGGGTCGCCGGGCACGGCACTGGTGTCGATACCGACTTCGCCGCCAGTGGCGTAGGACTTGCCATCCGGGCCGCGCTTGAAGGTGTAGGTCGGCGCACCGGCATAGGCGCCGCCGACCGCCGCATGCGCCTGCTCGTGAGTACGCACCTCGCGATCACGGCTGGCCAACTCGGAAATCTGTGCCTGTTCCTCGCGCAGTTCGGCGGCTTCGCGCGAGGTGGGGTTCTCGGTAGCAGCCTCGGTCGAGGCACCTTCTCTGTCCTCGCCTTCGCTGGCTTTGTCGCTTTCTTCACGCAGATCGGCCTGCCCCTGCGCCGACGAGGACTGCACTGGCGAAGCCGGCGCCTGGTCGGCACGCAGCAAATCGGGGGAAACGTCAGGCGCAGGCGGACGGGCCGTCGGCGTCGACGGCATCGCGGGAACGTAGGGAACGGCGCTGCCGATCTGCATTCAGCTTCCTCCTCGTCCTGAGGATGAACGAGAGCTGCCTGGCGGCAGACTCAGGCGCGGGTATCGATCAGGGTGCCGAGGACTTCGTCGGCGGTTTCCACCACGCGCGCACCGGCTTGCGCTTCGACCTTGCCGACGTTCAACGCCACCAGACTGTCGGCCAACTCGGGGCGGGCGCTCTGCTCGGTGGCAGGGACTTGCGATGGTTGTTGCGCCGCAGAGCCAGGAGGCTGCTGATTAACCGCGTTGCCGGCAATATCGGAGGCCGCTTGGTCGACACGACGTTGCCCGGTCTGAATGGCACTCAGACCTGCACTCAAGGCGCTACCGGAAATTTGCATACTGCCACTCCCACTGGGGAAATACGGATACCCCCGTATTGAAGCAGAGTATGTACAAAAAACGTACAAGCAAATGGCTATGCTCGACCAAATGCTTATATCTGCATGCCCAGCGGCGCCAATTGCAGATAAGCCGCCACACTGGCCGGATCGGCGCGCTCCAGCCGCGGCACCTGTCCGAGACAAGGGGCATTCAGGCGCGCCGCCAGCGTGGCGAGGTTTTCTGCCAGCCGCGACGTCTGCCCATCGACGATATTGGCCACCCAGCCAGCCAGGCGCAGGCCGTCGCGCTCGATCGCTTCGGCGCTGAGCAGCGCATGATTGATGCAGCCCAAGCGTACACCGACGACCAGAATCACCGGCAACTGCAGGTCGATGGCCAGGTCTGCCAGGCTGCTGGTGCCAGCCAACGGCACGCGCCAACCACCCGCGCCCTCCACCAGGGTGAAGTCCGCGCCGAGCGCCAGAATCTGCCGCACCGGCTCGGCCAGCGCGGCCACGCTCAGTTCGACACCCGCCTCGCGCGCCGCCAGATGCGGAGCGATGGCTGGAGCGAAGGCGAACGGATTGACCTGCTCGTAGCGCAGCGCCAGGGTGGATTCGCCGAGCAGCGCCAGCGCATCGCTGTTGCGCAGGCCATCCGGCGTCTGCTCGCAGCCGGAGGCCACCGGCTTGGCCGCCGCCGTGCTCAGGCCGGCGGACCGCGCGGCGCGCAGCAGGCCGGCGGCGATGGTGGTCTTGCCGACTTCGGTGTCGGTGCCGGTGACAAAGAAGGCCTGGCTCATCACGACTCTCTAAAAAGGTTTCTGCAGCACGCCGTAGACCACCTGATAGGTGGCCGGCAGCCCCTGTGGCTGACGAAAACGCTCGTAGGCCTCGACCAGCGCGCGAATCCGCGCACGTCCGGTGAGCCCACCAGGCCGCCCCGGGTTGAGGTTGTGCGCGCCGAGCGTCTTCAGCTCATGGGTGAGATGACGTACTTCGGCAAAATGCAGCCGCTCGGCCTTGCGCTCGAGCGTCAGCACCTGCAACGGACTGTCCGCGCACAACGACTGATACTCGACGAAGCGCCGGAAGCGGTTGACGTGGGTAAAGCCATCGACGCTCTGCCAGCTGTCGCGCAGCTCCTGCAGCGTGCCGACGCACAGGCTGGCGAAGGCGAACACACCGCCTGGGCGCAGCGTGCGGTGAGCCTCGGCCAGCACCGCGGGAAAATTCGCGCACCACTGCACCGCCAGACTGGAATAGATCAGGTCGACGCTACCATCACGCAGCGGCAGGCTCTCGGCATCACCGGCGATGAAGCGCTGCGCGCCGCCCAGCGGACGGGCGTGTTGCAACATGCCCTCGGCCAGATCCAGGGCGATGCCTTCGGCGCAGGGAAAGCGCGCCGCCAGCACGCGGGAGAAATGCCCGGTGCCACAGCCGAGGTCGAGCCAGCGCTGTGGCCTCAGTTGCACCGGCAACCGCGCCAGCAGCTCGACACCCACCGCGCGCTGCAACGCCGCGACGCTGTCGTAGCTGGCGGCTGCACGGGAAAACGACGCCGCCACCCGGCGCTTGTCCGGCAACGGCGCCTGCTCGTACCAATCAGACATCGCCTACCTCGCGCAGGAAAGCCAGTAGCGCCGCCGCCACCTCGTGTGGTCGTTCAAGAACGAAGGCATGGCTGGCCGCATCGATCACCCCGCTCTCGACATCGCCGAGCAGGCTCTGCAACTCCCCTGCCGCCGCGACCGGCACCAGCGCATCAGCGGCAGCGAACAGGTGCAACTGCGGGCCATTGAACGCCTGCAAGGCGGCGCGCGTGTCCAGTGTTGCCAGCACGTCGAGTCCAGCCAGCCGGTACGCCGCCTCCTGCACCGGCGCACCGGCGAACAGCAGGCGACCCAGCGCGCGCGGCTCGGCGGCGCCCTGGGCGCAGAGCAGACTGAAGCGCTTCAGCGTGGCCTGCGCGTCGGCGCCGCAACCACCGCGAAAATCGCTGAAGGTGGCGGCTGGCATCGCTGTAGCCCAGTCCTCACGGCCGACGAAACTGGCGTTGCTGGCCAGCGTCAGCAGCCCGCGACAACGCTCGCCACGACGTGCCGCCAGCTCGGCGGCGAGCATGCCGCCCAGCGACCAGCCGCCCAGCCAGCAATCCTGCGGCAGGCGCGCATCGAGCTCGTCGAGCCAGTCCTGCGGGGCAGCACTGGCCAGCTCGGGCAGCGGTTCAAGCTGCACCTGCAGGTGCGGATCGAGGCCACGCAACGCGGCGATCAACGGCTGCAGGGGCGCCAGGCCGAGGCCCCAGCCGGGTAGCACTATCAGGCGATCACGCATCGCCAGCCACCAGCGGCCAGCACTCGGCCAAGGCATCGAGCAGACGATCGAGCTGCGCGTCGCTGTGCAGCGCGCAGAAGGTCACACGCAAGCGCGCACTGCCGGCCGGCACGGTGGGGGGGCGGATCGCGCCGACCAGCAGGCCGCGGTCCTTGAGCAGTGCCGACAGGCGCAGCGCGCGCTCACTGTCGCCGACCAGAATCGGCTGGATCGGCGTCGGACTGTCCACCAGGCTCAGGTCGATCTCCGCGGCGCGCTGACGGAAACGTGTGATCAGGCGATTGAGGTGCTCGCGGCGCCAGTTCTCGCTGTGCAGCAGCTCCAGGCTTTTCAGCGTGGCGCAGGCCACGGCAGGGGGCTGGCTGGTGGTATAGATGTAGGGCCGGGCGAACTGGATCAGTGTTTCGATCAGCTCTTCGCTGCCAGCGACGAAGGCACCAGCAGTGCCGAAGGCCTTGCCCAGGGTGCCGACCAATACCGGCACCTCCGCGATGCCCAGGCCAAAGTGCTCGACGATACCGCCACCCGTGGCGCCCAGCGGGCCGAAGCCATGGGCGTCGTCGACCATCATCCAGGCGCCCTTGCGACGCGCCGCGGCGCACAGCGCCGGCAGGTCGGCAAGGTCGCCGTCCATGCTGAACACGCCGTCGGTCACCACCAGGGTGTTGCCCTCGGCCTTCTCCAGGCGCTTGCCGAGGCTCTCGGCGTCGTTGTGCAGGTAGCGCGAGAAACGCGCGCCGGACAGCAGCCCGGCGTCGAGCAGGGAAGCGTGATTGAGGCGGTCTTCCAGCACCGTATCGCCCTGACTAACCAGCGCCGTGACCGCCGCCAGGTTGGCCATGTAGCCGGTGGAAAATAGCAGCGCACGGGGTCGGCCGGTGAAGGCCGCCAGCGCCTCTTCCAGCTCGTGGTGCGGGCCGCTGTGGCCGATCACCAGGTGCGAGGCGCCGCCGCCCACGCCCCACTTTTCCGCGCCCTGCTGCATGGCACGGATCACCTCGGGATGACTGGCCAGGCCGAGGTAATCGTTGGAACAGAAGGCCAGCAGCTCGCGACCATCGACCTGCACCAGCGGGCCTTGCGGGCTTTGCAGCAACGGGCGCTGGCGGAACAGGTGGGCGGCGCGGCGCTCGGCCAGGCGGGCGGATAGATCGAATGTCATGGGCACGGGTACCGGTAGCGGGTGGATAACCGCAAACGGGTTATCCACTCTACGGAAAATCGAGGTTCAGCGCAGGAGTGGGGCGGGGCGCGCAACCGGCACGCCCATCCACCAGACAGGCTGTCAGGCCGAAACGGCGTTGTAGAACAGCTTGCCGTCACGCTGCTCGACCAACGCCTGCTCGATGGCGGCCTGATGTACCTCGTCGGCGTGCTCCTCGCGCTCTTCCGGCTTGATGCCGAGACGGGCGAACAGCTGCATGTCCTTGTCGGCCTGCGGGTTGGCGGTGGTCAGCAGCTTTTCGCCGTAGAAGATCGAGTTGGCGCCAGCGAAGAAGGCCAGGGCCTGCATCTGCTCGTTCATCGCTTCGCGGCCAGCGGACAGGCGCACGTGGGACTGCGGCATCATGATTCGCGCCACGGCGAGCATGCGGATGAAGTCGAATGGGTCGACATCCTTCTCCTGCGCCAGCGGCGTGCCCTCGACCTTGACCAGCATGTTGATCGGCACCGACTCCGGATGCTCGGGCAGGTTGGCCAGCTGGATCAGCAGGCCGGCGCGGTCGTCGAGCGATTCGCCCATGCCGAGGATGCCACCGGAACAGATCTTCATCCCCGACTCGCGCACGTAGGCCAGCGTCTGCAGACGCTCGCTGTAGGTGCGCGTGGTGATGATGTTGCCGTAGAACTCCGGCGAGGTGTCGAGGTTGTGGTTGTAGTAGTCGAGACCGGCCTCGGCCAGGGCGCGGGTCTGCTCCTGATCGAGCTTGCCGAGGGTCATGCAGGTTTCCAGGCCGAGCTTCTTCACGCCCTCGACCATCTTCAGTACATAGGGCATGTCCTTGGCCGACGGGTGCTTCCACGCCGCGCCCATGCAGAAGCGGGTCGAGCCGATGGCCTTGGCCTCGGCGGCGGCCTCCAGCACCTTCTGCACTTCCATCAACCTCTGTTTATCCAGGCCGGTGTTGTAGTGGCCGGACTGCGGGCAGTACTTGCAGTCTTCGGGGCAGGCACCGGTCTTGATCGACAGCAGCGTGGAGACTTGCACACGGTTGGCATCGAAATGCGCGCGGTGCACGGTCTGCGCCTGGAACAGCAGGTCGTTGAAGGGTTGTTCGAAGAGGGCCTTGACCTCGGCCAGTGACCAGTCGTGACGCAGCGTAGGAGCAAGAGTCGCACTCATCGGGAACATCCTTGACGCACTTGTTGTTCGAAAGGCCCGCTCGAACGGCGGGATCAGGCATAGCCGCATCATAAATTCTGCCAAAGCCCTGTCAACCAAAATGCTTCACACAGGTTTACATCTGATCATTAATTGACCGAGACCTATTGCAGGCGAACCGCTGGCCTAAAGCCACACTCCAAGCGATATCCCCATCAGGAACGACCAACATGACCACAGAAGGATTTTTCGACTGGCTCGGGCGCGCGCTGGGCACCGCCATTCGCTTCATCGTCGAGGCGCTGAGCACGGTGTTCAACGCCATCTGGCGCGCCATGGACGACTTCCTCCACAGCCTGGCACGCACCCTGGGCATGGACACCTCGGTGGTCAGCATCCTCCTGCTGGTAGTCGGGCTATTGTTGCTCTACGCCGGTTTGCGCGCGTTTTTACGCCGCTCGATCTTCGGCGGCATCATCTGGACCCTGCTCGGGCTGGTCGTACTGAGCTGGCTGATTCACTGAGGGCCACGGCTGGCCGCACCTGACGGAGAAGGATCTCCATGCACGCCCTGCTCAGCCGCCTGCGCGGCGCCCCCGATTGCCTGCTGTGCCTGGCGGCCAGCGACACACCCTACGCCATCTGTTCGGCCTGCGAGCGCGAGCTGCCCTGGCTCGGCGCACACTGCAGCATCTGCGCGCTGCCGCTGTCCGCCAGCGGGCTGGTCTGCGGCGAATGCCTGCGTCGCCCGCCGTCTTTCAGCCGCGTGGAAGTACCCTGGCGCTATGCCTTCCCCCTCGATGGCCTGATCACCCGCTTCAAGCACCAGGCGCGCTGGCCAATGGGCCGCCTGCTGGCCGACCTGCTCGCGCGTCACCTGCAGCATGCTCACGAGGAAGGCCTGCCGCGCCCGGACCTGCTCCTGCCCGTACCGCTGAGCCGTGCGCGGCTGCGTGAGCGCAGCTTCAATCAGGCCGAAATGCTCGCCGACTGGCTCGCGACCAGCCTGGCCCTGCCGCAACAACGACACTGGCTGCAGCGCCCGCACGACACCGCGCACCAGCAGGATCTCGACGCCGCCGCGCGCAAGCGCAACCTGCGCCGCGCATTTGCCCTGAACGACCGGGCCGAGGTGCGCGGCAAGCACCTGGCACTGGTCGACGACGTGCTCACCACCGGCGCCACGGCCGAGGCGCTGGCTCGCCTGCTGCTCAAGGCGGGCGCGGCACGAGTCGACGTCTATTGCCTGGCGCGGACGCCAAAACCCGGCGAACACTGAAGATTGACCGCTGCGCGCGGATCACGCATCGTGCAGCGCTGTATAGAAAACTATATTGCGATCCACCATGCACCTGCTGACCACCCTCGCCCACCATGTCGTCCGCCGCCCGCAGCGCATCGCCCTGCTGCAGCAGGTCGCCGTGCAGGGCTCGATCACCCAGGCCGCCAAGGCCGCCGGCCTCAGCTACAAGGCTGCGTGGGACGCCATCGACGAGATGAACAACCTCGCCGGCCAGCCTCTGGTAGAGCGCAGCGTCGGCGGCAAGGGCGGCGGTGGCGCCAGGCTCTCGGCCACCGGCGAGCGCCTGCTGCAGCTCTACCAGCGCCTGGAAACGCTGCAGGCGCAGTTGCTCAGCGCCGCCGAGCAGGAGGGCGACATGCAGCTGCTCGGCCGCCTGATGCTGCGCACCAGCGCGCGCAACCAACTGGCCGGGCAGGTCAGTGCGATCCAGGCCAGCGGCCGTAACGATCTGATCGAGATTGATCTGGACGGCGCGCGAATCGCGGCACAGATCACCCACGAAAGCACCGAGCAGCTGGACCTGGCGATTGGTAGCCCGGTGATCGCCCTGTTCAAGGCCGGTGCCCTGCAGCTCGAAGCCGCTGGCGCGCCAGTCGATGCGACGCTGAATCAGCTGCACGGCCAGGTCGAGCAGATTCTCGACGCCAGCGACGGCCCCGCCGAAGTCCGCATCGCCCTGGGCCATGGCCGCACACTGTGCGCCCTGCTTGGCGCGGAACGCCGGGCCGAACTGAACCTCGCACCAGGTCAGCCGGTGCTCGCACGTTTTTCCCCCGACCAGGTCCTCCTGGGCATTCCTACCTGACCGCTATGGAGTTCGCCATGCGCAACCTGCTGCGTCCCCTCGCCCTGCTCACCCTGCTCGGCGCCCCGTTGGCCCAGGCGGCCGAGCCGATCCGCATCGCCGTCGCCGCCAACCTGCTGCCGGTGATGGAAGGCATCGCCGAGCACTATCAACAGCAACAGGGCCGCACGGTGCAGATCGTCGGCGGCTCCAGCGGCGCGTTCTTCGAGCAGATCCAGCGCGGCGCGCCGTTCGACCTGTTCTACTCGGCCGACGCCGAGCGCCCGGAGAAGCTCGCCGCCAGCGGCGCCGGCACGGGCGCCAGCACCTACGCCTGCGGCCGCCTGGCACTGTGGACGCCAGAGGCCACGCCACAACTCGACGCCCTGCCCGCCGGCAAGATCGCCATCGCCCAGCCCGATACCGCGCCCTACGGCAAGGCCGCGCAGCAGGCGCTGCAACGCAGTGGCCAGCTCGAGGCCCTGCAGCCACGGCTGGTCTACGGCCAGGATATCGGCCAGGCCTTCCAGTTCGTCAAAAGCGGCAATGCGCCGAGCGGCTTCGTTGCCCTCAGCCAGCTGACCGCGGCCAAGGTGCCGGCAGGGCAATACGCCCAGGTCGAGGCCGCGCTGTATGAACCCCTGGTGCAGAAGCGCGTGGTGCTCGCCAAGGGCGAGCGCAAGGCCGAAGCCGAAGCCTTCGTGGCCTTCTTCGACGCCCAGCGCGACACCCTGAAAGCCGCCGGCTATGCCCTGCCGGGCGACGCAGGCTGCGCGGCCGAGTGATGCTCAGCGGCAATGACTGGCAGGCGCTGGCGATCACCCTGCAGCTGGCGGGAATCTCCACCGCCTTGCTGCTGCTGATCGGCCTGCCGCTGGCGGCCTGGCGCGTGCGCAAGCAGACGCGCCTGCGTCAGGTGCTGGATGCCATTCTCGCCCTGCCGCTGGTGTTGCCACCGACCGTGCTGGGTTTCTACCTGCTGGTGCTGTTCGCGCCGAACACCAGCCTCGGCGCCGGCTGGCAATGGCTGACCGGCCATGGCCTGGCGTTCAGCTTCACCGGCCTGGTGCTGGGCTCGGTGATCTATTCGCTGCCCTTCGTCGTCCAGCCGCTGACCGTGGCCTTCCGCGAGATCCCGCCGAACCTGCTGGAAGCCGCCGCGAGCCTCGGCGCCAGCCGCTGGGAGCGCCTGCGGCGGGTGGTCATGCCGCTGCTGCGGCGCGGCCTGCTGGTAGCGGCGACGCTGGGCTTCGCCCACACCCTCGGTGAGTTCGGCGTGGTGATGATGCTCGGCGGTAGCATCCCTGGAGAAACCCAGGTGGTGTCCATCGCCCTGTTCCAGCACGTCGAGGCGCTGCGCTACGCCGAAGCGCACCGCCTGGCGGCCTGCCTGCTGGGGCTGTCATTCCTGCTGCTGTTGCTGGTCTACGGGCTCGGCGATCCGCGGCTCAGCTCATCGGCCAGCGCCGCCGCGCCGCTGCGCTGAGCGCCGGGCACAGAACACCGGGGCCCGCACCCTACATGCGCTGACTCAATATCGACCCGTCGCAGCCGCTCTCGCCGACACGCCGCCGTTCGCTAAGGGATACACTCGGCGCCCGATAGAAGGAGCCACGCATGTCCCATCCCTTTGCCACGCTCACCCCCGATCTGGTGCTGGATGCCGTGGAAAGCCTCGGCTACCTCAGCGACGCCCGCGTGCTGGCGCTGAACAGCTACGAGAATCGCGTCTATCAGGTGGGTATCGAAGACGAGACGCCGCTGATCGCCAAGTTCTATCGCCCGGCGCGCTGGAGCGATGCGGCGATTCGCGAGGAGCACGCGTTCAGCGCCGAGCTGGCCGAATGTGAAATCCCGGTGGTGGCGCCACTGGAGCGCGACGGCGAAACCCTGTTCGAGCACGCCGGCTTTCGCTTCGCCCTGTTCCCCCGCCGCGGCGGGCGCGCGCCGGAGCCGGGCAATCTGGACCAGCTGTATAGCCTCGGCCAGTTGCTCGGGCGCCTGCACGCGGTCGGCGCCAGTCGCCCGTTCGCCCACCGCGAGACGCTGGCGGTGCCGAACTTCGGCCATGAATCGCTGGCCACCCTGCTCGACGGCCACTTCATCCCGCGCAGCCTGCTGCCGGCCTACGAGTCGGTGGCACGCGACCTGCTCAAGCGCCTCGACGCGCTGTTCGCCAGCGTGCGCTACACGCCGATCCGCCTGCATGGCGACTGCCACCCCGGCAACCTGCTGCACCGCGACGACGCCTTCCACATCGTCGACCTCGACGACTGCCGCATGGGCCCCTCGGTGCAAGACCTGTGGATGATGCTCGCCGGCGAGCGCCACGAGCGCATGAGCCAGTTGGCCGAGCTGGTCGAGGGCTATCAGGAGTTCCACGACTTCGCCGCCCGCGAGTTGCCGCTGATCGAAGGTCTGCGCGCCCTACGCCTGATGCACTACAGCGCCTGGCTGGCGCGGCGCTGGGACGACCCGGCCTTCCCCATGAGCTTTCCCTGGTTCGGCACCGAGCGTTACTGGGGCGAGCAGATCCTCATGCTGCGCGAGCAGATGGCGGCGCTCGACGAGGAACCCCTGCGCCTGTTCTAGCCCTACAACCGCACGCGGCGGAACGGGGTGCGGGCGGCGGCGCAATGCTGAACTTGGGTCTTCACTGATTCACATGCCGACTCCCGGTTCTATAGTCAGCATGGCTGTATAGGTCGACGCGTACGGGAGCCTGGAGTGCTCGCCTCAAGGAGGCTTCGATGAGTAGTGCGGTAAACGCCGCAGGGAAAATTCGCCGCCTGTGGATCGCGACCGATCTGCCCCTGATCGGTCAGCGCCGCGAGCGCCGCATTCGCCTGCTGGCCAGTCTGTTGATGGTGGTCATGGGTTGCGTGTGGGCCAGCGTATTCACCTTGCGCGGCTCCTGGGCCATCGTCCTGATGGACCTGCTGCTCATCCTCAGCGGCATCGGCGTGCTGCTACTTAGCCTCAAGCATCACGTGCGTGCCGCCAACCTGCTGTTGTTCGCCACGCTGATGCTGGTCATCGTCGGCTCGACCCTGGTGCTGGATTCCCCCACCCCGGCGGCGCCCCGGGCCAGCCATCTCTACCTGCTGCCCCTGGCCGTCGCTGCGGTGATGGCCTTCCGCGACGAGCCGCTGTGGCTGCGCCACGGGGTAACCCTGCTCTGCCTGGTCACCTTCGCCTGCCTGGCGGCATCGTCGTGGAGCCCGCTGCGTGAATACAACCTGCCCGACCCCCTGCGCACGGTCGGCTCCTGGGTGCAGAGCCTGGCCGCCATGACGATGCTGTTCATGCTCCTGCATATCCTGCAGACCGACACCGTCGAGCGCCTGCAGCTGGACCAGGAGATGCGCACGGCCCTGCAGGAGGAGCAGTTCGTCCTGCACTACCAGCCGCAACTGGACATCCACGGCCAGGTGTTCGGTGCCGAGGCCTTGCTGCGCTGGCAGCACCCGCAACGCGGCCTCCTGCCACCGGGACACTTCATCGAACATGCCGAAAAGACCGGGTTCATCGTCCCTCTGGGCGCCTGGGTGCTGCGCCAGACCTGCGCGCAACTGCGCGCCTGGAGTGACGACCCGGTGCTCTGCAACCTGCAACTGGCGGTCAACATCAGCCAGAAGCAGATTCGCCAGGCTTCGTTCGTCAGCGAGCTGCTGGGCATCATCGGCGATCACCCACGCACGGCGCGCCATCTCGAACTGGAGCTGACCGAAACCGTGATCATCCAGGATGTCGCGGAGCTGACCCGCAAAATGGCCAGCCTGGTGGAACACGGTGTGCGCTTTTCCCTGGACGACTTCGGTACGGGGTTCTCTTCACTGGCCCACTTGAAGAACCTGCCCCTGAGCAAACTGAAGATCGACCGCTCCTTCGTCAACGACGTGCTCACGGACGACAGCAGCAAGGCCATCGTGCGCACCGTCATCACCCTGGGCCAGAGCCTGGGCATGAACGTGGTGGCCGAAGGCGTGGAAACGCCCGAACAACAGCGATTCCTGCTGGAGCATGGGTGCGTGCAGTTCCAGGGTTACCTCTTCAGCAAACCGCTGCCGCTGGAGGCATTCATCGCCTATGCGCGGCAGCACGGGGCCGCCACCGCACACTAGCCCGCGCGCGTTGCCGCCGCTGTTCGACGGCAACGCCCCTTCCGCCTCCGGCAGCGCGGCGACGCCCTCCCCCCTCGACCTCGATGACCTTCACGGCGCATGCCTGAGCAGTTGAAGCAGCCCCGCTGACTCAATCGGCCTGGCTGTCGCGCACCAGGCGCAGGCCCAGGTGCGTCGGCGGCAGGCCGACCGAACACGCGCCGCTGACCGGGTCGCGGACGAAGTCCGACAAACCACTGGGATGGCGCCCGGCGGCGATACGGATGCCACAGAAGCCATCCGCCGGCAGCGCACCGGCCGGCTGAGCGAAACAGCTGTCGGTCCACTCCCACACGTTGCCGGCCACATCGACCAGGCCCTGCGCATTGCGCCCATGGCCGCCGAAAACCTTCAGCTCGGGAGATGGCGCACCGCGCCGCGCCTCGCGTTCATACTCGGCCAGCCAGCGCCGGGCGGGATCATGCGGATCGTCGACCAACGTCGTCTCTTCCACATAGGCCGAGCCCGCCGCCAACAGCCACTCGCCATAACGCGGCAGGCGGTAATGCTCGCCGCTGCGCTGCGACAGCCAGGCCGCGTAGGCACTGGCATCCAGCCAGCTGAGACCGACTGCCGGCAAGTCGACGGCCACCGCCTGTGCCGAACGCTCCAGCACCGCGCAGGCGCCCGCGTCGATACAGGCGGCGTATTCGGCCTGGCTGACCTGCCGCTGCATGATGGCGAAGCCTTCCAGCTGCTCCGTCACCGGCAGCGCCGCGCCCGGCAACTGGTAGCGCACCTCGCCAGCGCCGACATCCACCAGCGCCACGTGCGGCACGGGTGACATCGGCTCGCAGCCCGGCAGCCACAGCACACCGATCAGCAGCAGGCCGCGAGCGTTCACCCGATCGCCCTCATTCGCTGCTGATCGGCCCCGGCGCCTTGACCTGCTTCATCAGGTCGTCGTTCCAGGCGCCCTCGACCTTGACGTGGCCGGCCGCGCCCAGCTCCATCGCCTCGATCAGGTTGTGGTTGACGTAGGCGTAGATGCCCGGCTGCTTGAAGGTGTACAGCGCGGCGCCCGCCGAGCCGCCACGGATGAACCAGGTTTCCAGGTTCTTCTGCGGCGCATTGGCGAACTTGCCGGTTTCCCAGACCCAGTCGCCGTGCCCGCCAATCAGGTGCGGCCGGGTATCGCGGTTGGCCTGCGAGTGGATGAACAAAACGGTCTCGCCGACCTTGGCGGTCATCGCGTTCTCGCCCGTCAGCGCACCCACGCGGCCGTTGAACACCACGTGGCTCGGGGTCAGCGTGCGCATCACCTCGCGGGTGTCGGGGTAGCTGGCCGCCAGGCTGGCGTAGTCCTTGTACGTGCCGTCGGCATCCTTGGGTATGTACAGGTCGAACTCGCCGATGGTGTAGGCGCGGTCGTAGTGCAGCGGTTTGCCGTCCGGGTCCTTCAGTCCTTCGCGCGGCAGCACCATCAGCGTGCCGCTCATGCCGGCGACCACATGCCAGGCGACCATGCCTTCCGGCGCGCAGTGATAGACGAAGGTGCCGCTGCGGTCGGCCTTGAAGCGCAGCACGGTTTCCTGGCCCGGTGCGACGAAGGTCAGCTTGGCGCCACCGAGGGCACCGGTGGCGGCGTGGAAGTCGATGTTGTGCGGCATGCTGTTGCTGGCCGGGTTGACCAGGGTCAGTTCCACGTAGTCGCCCTCGTGCACCACCATGGTCGGCCCAGGCATGGAGCCGTTGAACGTCATGGCCTGCAGGGTGGTGCCCTGGTTGTCGACCACCACCTTCTTCTCCTGGATGACCATGCGGAACTGCACCACCTTCGCCGGTCCGGTCACCGCCTGCTCGTGCGGGTGCACCAGCGGCGGGGTCAGCAGATCGACCTTGACCCGTTGCAGTCCATCGGCGGCATCGGCCAGCGCCTGCCCGGAGAAAACCAGGGCCACGGCAATTGCCAGGGGTTTGAATGCGTTCATGGCGAAGCTCCTTTTTCGTTGTCTTGCCCCATTGCAGTGCAAAGACGCCGAGCGGTTCTTGTCGTGGAGCAATGAAAACGGCGTGAGCACCCGGACGAGTCCTTTTGCCGCAGGTTCGACTATTGACCGATGCTGACCGAACGGACAGGCAACGCCACCGGGGTTAGAATGGCCCGCTCCTCGTCAGCGCCAAGGATTTCCATGAGCACCGCCAACCCGCAGCGCGGGTATCTGCTGGGCATCGTCGCGTACGTCATCTGGGGCCTGTTCCCGCTCTACTTCAAAGCCATCGCGGCGGTGCCCGCCGTGGAGATCATCGTCCACCGCGTGCTCTGGTCGGCGCTGTTCGGGGCGCTGCTGCTGATGCTGTGGAAGCATCCGGGCTGGTGGCGTGAACTGCGCAGCAACCCCAGGCGTCTGGCGGTGCTCACCGGCAGCGGCCTGCTGATCGCCGCCAACTGGCTGGTCTACGTCTGGGCGGTGAACAACGGGCGCATGCTCGAAGCCAGCCTGGGCTACTACATCAACCCGCTGATCAACGTGCTGCTCGGCATGCTCCTGCTCGGCGAGCGCCTGCGCCGTCTGCAATGGGTCGCGGTGGGCCTGGCGGTGATCGGCGTGCTGCAGCAGGTGTGGCAGGTCGGCAGCTTGCCCTGGGTCTCGCTGGTGCTGGCATTGACCTTCGGCTTCTACGGGCTGATCCGCAAACAGGCGCCGGTGGCCGCCCTGCCCGGCCTGGTGGTGGAGACCTGGCTGCTGCTGCCGGTGGCGCTGGCCTGGCTGTTGCTGCACCCGGCAGCCGTGAGCAGCCAGGCCAGCTTCTGGAGCGAGCCGCAGGCCTTCTGGCTGATCGCCGCCGGCCCGGTGACGCTGATTCCGCTGCTGTGCTTCAACGCCGCCGCGCGCCATCTGCCCTACACCACGCTGGGCTTCCTGCAGTACATCGCACCAACGCTGGTGATGCTGCTGGCGGTGCTGGTCTACGGCGAGACACTGGCAGCGAACAAGCTGCTGGCGTTCCTGTTCATCTGGGCCGGTCTCGTGGTGTACAGCGTGGATATCTGGCTTGGCGCGCGCCGCCGCGGCCAGGTCGTCAGCCCGCCACCTGAGCAATAAACGCGCAATCCCCGGCAGGCCACGCCAGGCGGGGCGTGCAGCGCTTCATCCCGCGCTTATCCACAGAAGCATCCCCGCCATTTGTGCACAAGCCATTGAATCTGCTGATTTTTTACTCAATCCCCGAAAAGCGACGGGGCACTAGCGGCGGAACGCTGTCTCCCCAGCTTATCCACAGCAGCGTCCCCACGATCCGGGGATATCCGCAGGCCCGTCCGCAACAGCGCAATCGCACGTTGGCGCGCCCCTGCCACTGCACAGAAAACGCTCAATCGGCCGCGCCCCGCGCCGGCTATGGCGGCCAGCCGGGCATGCACGCGTTATCCACAGAATCATCCCCGGTGTCTGTTCACAACCTGCTGAATCTGCTGGTTTTTTAGTCAGACAAAGAAAAGCCCCGGGGCACTAGCCTGTGCTCCAGGGCTCCCCAGTTTATCCACAGCTCGCTCCACACTTTTCGGGGATATTCCCTACTGCGTTGTGCGGTGCTTCGTAATGGCCCCATTGATCCTGCTGCGTGGCGCGGTACACACGACGCCTCCTACGCAGAGCAGTCGTCAGCGCTACGCCTCGGTGCGCAGGTTGAGTTCCACCATCAGATCGTCGGCGAGGTCTTCCAGCTTGTCGCGCAACAGGTCCAGGGACAGGGTCAGCGGCACCGCAAGCACCGCTTCGGCGTGAAACAGCGGTTCGCTGCTCATCGGCGCCGGTGCCACTTCGGTGGTCAGGTGTTCCAGGTTGATGCCGTTCTCCGACAGCAGGCGGGTGATGTCGCGCACGATACCCGGGCGGTCGTTGCCGACCAGATCGAGCAGGATCGGCTTCCAGGTGCACGACGGCTCGATGCCGCTTTCCGCCAGCAGCACGCGGATGCCGTGTTCGTTGAGCCCCTGCAGGCCCTCGACCAGTTCGTCGTAGCCCTCGGCCGGTACCGCCACGCGCAGGATTCCGGCGAACTGCCCGGCCATGCGCGACATGCGGCTCTCCAGCCAGTTGCCGCCGTGGGCGGCGATGCACTGGGCGATACGCTCGACCAGGCCCGGCTGGTCCGGGGCAATGACAGTGAGTACCAGATGATCCATGGGAAACCCCTTGTTTTCGATACGGGTGGGTAGCGCTCAGTCGGCCCGGCCGGGCAGGCCGAGCCAATAGGTATAGAAGACCTCGTCGCGCACATAGCCGAGCTTTTCATACAGCGCCTGGCCGGCGTGGTTGGTCTTCGCCGTCTCCAGTTGCAGGCCGCAGGCGCCGTTGGCTTCGGCGTGAGCGCGGGCCGCGTTCATCAGCCGCTCGCCCACACCCTGGCGGCGTGCGCTCGGGTCGGTGTAGAGATCGCTGAGCAGCCACGACGGTTCCATCGCCAGCGAGGAAAACAGCGGATAGAGGTGCACGAAGCCCTGCGCCACCCCCTGTTCGTCGCGCGCCAGCAGCATCACCGAGTCACCGCGCTGCAGGCGTGCGCCGAGGAACTTGGCGATCTCCGCAGCCGGTCGCGGCACCTCGTAGAACGCCAGATAACCGGAGAACAGCCCCACCAGTTCGTCCAGGTCGTTGACCCCAGCCTGTGCAATCGTCATCACCACCTCCATTACGTGTCGATGGAGGCAGTATAGCCACGCGCAGCGCGCGCCCGGCAGGCGCTGACAGGCTGCCACTGATTTTTTCCGACGACTCATGTAGTATCCGCCGGCTCGTACTACATGGCCGTCCGGCCCGGATTTAGAGCTGTCTGGAATCAAGTGAGGCAAGCAATGACTGAGCGCGTTCAAGTCGGTGGCCTGCAGGTCGCCAAAGCCCTTTACGACTTCATCAACAATGAAGCCATTCCCGGTACCGGCATCGCTGCCGACAAATTCTGGGCGGGTGCCGAAGCCGTGATCAATGATCTGGCCCCGAAAAACCGCGCTCTGCTGGCCAAGCGTGATGACTTCCAGGCCAAGATCGATGCCTGGCACCAGGGCCGTGCCGGCCAGGCGCATGACGCCGCCGCGTACAAGGCCTTCCTCCAGGAAATCGGCTACCTGCTGCCGGAACCGGCTGACTTCCAGGCCACCACACAGAACGTCGACGAAGAAATCGCCCGCCTGGCCGGCCCGCAGCTGGTCGTCCCGGTAATGAATGCGCGCTTCGCCCTGAACGCCTCTAACGCCCGCTGGGGTTCGCTGTACGATGCCCTCTACGGCACCGACGCGATCAGCGAAGAAGGCGGCGCCGAGAAGGGCAAGGGCTACAACAAGGTCCGTGGTGACAAGGTCATCGCCTTCGCCCGCGCCTTCCTCGACGAAGCCGCGCCGCTGGCCGCCGGTTCCCACGTCGACTCCACCGCCTACAAGATCGTCGACGGCAAGCTGGTCGTCAGCCTCAAGGGCGGCAGCAACAGCGGCCTGCGTGACGACGCTCAGCTGGTCGGTTTCCAGGGTGCCACCGATGCGCCGATCGCCGTACTGCTCAAGCACAACGGCCTGCACTTCGAAATCCAGATCGACGCCGCAAGCAACATCGGCCAGACCGATGCCGCCGGCGTCAAAGACGTGCTGATGGAAGCCGCCCTGACCACCATCATGGACTGCGAAGACTCCGTTGCCGCCGTCGATGCCGATGACAAGGTCATCGTCTACCGCAACTGGCTCGGCCTGATGAAGGGCGACCTGGCTGAAGAAGTCAGCAAGGGCGGCAGCACCTTCACCCGCACCATGAACCCGGACCGCGTCTACACCAAGACCGACGGTGGCGAGCTGACCCTGCACGGCCGCAGCCTGCTGTTCATCCGCAACGTCGGCCACCTGATGACCAACCCGGCAATCCTCGATGCCCAGGGCAACGAGATTCCGGAAGGTATCCAGGACGGCCTGTTCACCAGCCTGATCGCCATCCACAACCTGAATGGCAACACCAGCCGCAAGAACACCCGTACCGGCAGCGTGTATATCGTCAAACCGAAAATGCACGGCCCGGAAGAAGTCGCCTTCACCAGCGAAATCTTCAGCCGCGTCGAAGACGTTCTCGGCCTGCCGCGTAACACCCTGAAAGTCGGCATCATGGACGAAGAGCGTCGCACTACCGTCAACCTCAAGGCGTGCATCCAGGCCGCCAGCGAGCGCGTGGTGTTCATCAACACCGGCTTCCTCGACCGTACCGGTGACGAGATCCACACCTCCATGGAAGCCGGCGCCGTGGTGCGCAAGGCCGCCATGAAGGCCGAGAAGTGGATTGCCGCCTACGAGAACTGGAACGTCGACATCGGCCTGGCCACCGGCCTGCAGGGTCGCGCCCAGATCGGCAAAGGCATGTGGGCCATGCCCGACCTGATGGCCGGCATGCTCGAGCAGAAGATCGCCCACCCGCTGGCCGGTGCCAACACCGCCTGGGTACCGTCGCCGACCGCTGCCGCGCTGCACGCGCTGCACTACCACAAGGTCGACGTATTCGCCCGCCAGGCCGAGCTGGTCAAGCGCGAGCGCGCCTCCATCGACGACATCCTGAGCATCCCGCTGGCGCCGAACACCAACTGGTCGGCCGAGGAAATCCAGAACGAACTGGACAACAACTCGCAGGGCATCCTCGGTTACGTGGTGCGCTGGATCGACCAGGGCGTAGGCTGCTCCAAGGTGCCGGACATCAACGACGTCGGCTTGATGGAAGACCGCGCCACCCTGCGTATCTCCAGCCAGCTGCTGGCCAACTGGCTGCGTCACGGCATCGTCAGCGAAGAGCAGATCGTCGCCAGCCTCAAGCGCATGGCGCCGGTGGTTGACCGTCAGAACGCGGGCGATGCGCTGTACCGTCCGCTGGCGCCGAACTTCGACAGCAACATCGCCTTCCAGGCTGCCCTGGAACTGGTGATCGAAGGCACCAAGCAGCCGAACGGCTACACCGAGCCGGTTCTGCACCGCCGCCGCCGCGAGTTCAAGGCCGCCAACGGTCTGTAATTCGCTGCTGCACTGAAAGAACCGCCCTCCGGGGCGGTTTTTTTGTGCCCGGCTGTGCTCAACGCGCGCTCATTGCGCACGAACGCACAGGGCCTACAGAGGTGCCTAAGGCGTACTCCGGCCCTTCCTCGATCGATGGCTACTACCTGCCGGTATATCAACCGACGAAGTGCGCGGGAATCGGCTATAGAAGTAAGGGGGCCCAGCCGACAACGCTATAAGCCATCGCCAAACAAAATAGTCACAGCGTGACCGATCAATGGCCTTTAGCCATTAGATGGCTTTCTGTACACTTCGCGCCCCCAACTTGGGTACCTGCCAAATGAAGAACCTGTCGTTGACGCTGAAACTGTCCCTGCTACCCGCGGTAGCCTTGCTCGGGCTGTTGTTGTTCGTGGGCTATACGTCGCTGCAACTGTCGAACAACGACTCGCGGCTGGTGACTCTGGAAACCCATAGCTTCCCGACCCTGGAAAAAGCCGACGCGGTGATCTTCCAGTTCTCGCGCCTGCCCGGCCTGTTCAACAGCGCCGTGGCCGCCGGTGAACTGGAAACCCTCGACGAAGCACGCAAGGTGCTGCAGGAAATCGCCGGCAAGCAGCAGGAGCTGCAGACCCTGGCCCGTGGCAACTCCGGCCGCGAAGAAGAACTGCAAACCTGGCGCACTGCGATCCAGCGCTATGCCGACAATGCGCTGTCCGCCTCCGAGCAGCTGATCAAGGGCAGCGCCAGCTTCGAAGACCTGCGCCCCAACCTCGACCGCATGGCCAGCGACCTGAGCCAGGCGCAGCAGATCGGCAGCACCTTCCGCGCGCACGCCTACGAGGACTTCCAGGCCACCCTGGCGCAGACCCGCACCGACAACGCCACCACCACGCAAGTCGGCTTCGGCCTGTCGATCCTACTGATCGCTCTGGTCAGCATCGGCGCAGTGCTGGTGATCCGCGGCATCATGGGCAACATCCACGGGGTGATCGAATCGCTGCGGGCCATTGCCAGCGGCGACGGCGACCTGACCCGCCGGGTCAACGTCGATTCCAATGACGAGATCGGCGAGATGATCAAGCTGTTCAACGGCTTGCTCGACAAGCTGCAGGGCACCATCCGCCAGATCATCGACGCGGCCAGCCCGCTGGGGCAGATGTCCAAGGAACTCTATCGCCTGACCCAGGGTGCGGAAGAGAACGCCAAGTCGCAGCAGGGCCACACCGACTCGATCAGCCGCGACATCCAGACCATGACCAGCAGCATCCAGGAGGTCGCCCAGCGCTCGCAGCAGGCATCCCAGGAAGCCGGCGCCGCCTCGCGCCAAGCCGACACCGCGCGGCAGAACATCGGCAGCCTGTCGAGCAGTATCAGCGACCTAGGCAGCAGCGTGATGGGCGCCGTGCAGGCGATGGAACAGCTGGAGGAAGAAACCCAGCAGGTCGGCTCGGTGCTGACCGTGATCCGCAGCATCGCCGAACAGACCAACCTGCTTGCCCTCAACGCCGCCATCGAGGCCGCCCGCGCGGGTGAGCAGGGCCGCGGCTTCGCCGTGGTCGCCGACGAGGTGCGCAACCTGGCGCAGAAGACCGCCGCGTCCACCGCGGAAATCCAGCAGATCATCCAGCGCCTGCAGAACAGCGCCAACGGCGTGCTCAACGTGATGACCAGCAACGGTGAAAAGGCCCAGGCCAGTATCGAGCGCTCGGTCGAAGCCACGCAGATTCTCGAGGCCATCGCCCAGGCGGTCGGCCAGATCAACCAACTCAACGCCGGTATCGCTCAGTTCACCCAGGAGCAGATCGGTCTGTCGAGTTCGATTCAGCAAGATACCCAAGTGTTGCAGCAGGATGCTCAAGCAACCGCACACGGGGCTGAAGCCACCGCGCGCCTCGGCGAGCAGCTGGTCAGCACAGGGGACCACCTGCGCGCGGCGACAGCCCAATTCCGCGTTTAACCTTTTACTGGAGCATCACTGCATGACTACTGCCCGCGTCCTCGGCTTGGCAATCTGCCTGGCCAGCGTTCCCGCGTTCGCGCTGGAGCAAGGCGAAACCCGCATCAACGGTTTCGGTACCGTCGGCGTCACCCACCTGGGCGGCGAAGACGATGGCCGTGCCTACGGCATTTCCGGCCAGACCAACGACTCCTGGCGCGGCGACCAGCTGAGCAAGTTCGGCGCGCAGCTGAGCTACGGCATCACCGACACCGTCGGCATCACCCTGCAGTCCACCGCCAAGGCCTATGGCGATGAGTGGAAACCGAATCTGGAGTGGGCCTACCTGTCCTGGCAGAGCACCGACAACCTGATGCTGCGCTTCGGCCGCCTGCGCACACCGGTGTACATGTACTCCGAGAGCATCGACGTGGGCTTCGCCTACCCGTGGCTGCGCCTGCCCGACGAAGTCTACAGCCAGGTGCAACTGTCCAATTACGAAGGCGCGGACGTGGTCTACAACCTGCCGTTGTCCTTCGCCACCGCCAGCTTCCAACTGGCCGGCGGCCAGGCGCGCAACCGCGACTACTACATCTACGACGAAAAATTCGACATCGACTACGACAAGGTCTTCGGTGCCAGCGTGAGCCTGTCTACCAATGACTTCGGCACCCTGCGCATCGGCTACGCCGAAGCCGACATCAAGACCGACATCGCCGGTAGCGTCACCAGCATTCTGCCCCCTCCGTTCGGCCCGGGCGTCGGCGTTGCGCAGGAAGTCGCACTGCTGCAACTGGACAAGGACAAGGGCAAGTTCACCTCCATCGGCTACCAGTACGACAACGGTACCTGGCTGACCGCCAACGAGTGGACCAGCCGTGTGATCGAGAACGACAACACCGCCAGCACCGACTCGTTCTACCTGATGGGCGGCCGCCGCTTCGGCGACTTCCTCGCCCACGTCACCTACGCCCAGCTGGATGAAGACGAAGGTCGCCAGAGCTCCTGGACCCTCGGCCTGAACTACAACATCCTGCCGACCGTGGTGCTCAAGGGCGAGTACAAGCGCGTCGACACCAATGGCGGCTATGACGGCGTGTTCGTGCGTGGCGCTCAGGAACTCTACGAGAACACCGTCAACCAGCGCACTGGCCTGGCTGGCACTCCGGCACGCAACTACGACGGCGACATCATCAGCGCCGGCGTCGACTTCGTATTCTGAGGAGGGTGACCATGAAGCAGTCCATTCGCATCCTCCTCGCCGCCGCCACACTCGGCACCGCCGCCCTGGCGCAGGCCGAGGTGGTGGTCATCGTCAACGCGGCGGCCAGCGCATCGCCGTCGGAATCCGACGTGGCCAACATCTTTCTGGGCAAGAACAAGTCGCTGAAAGGCGTCGACCAGAAAGACTGGAACCCGACCAAGGAGAAGTTCTACACGGCGGTGACCAACAAGAACGAGTCGCAGCTCAAGTCGTACTGGTCCGGCCTGGTGTTCACCGGCAAGGGCCAGCCGCTGCCGAGCGTGGCGGGTGATGCCGAGGTCGTGGCCAAGGTCGCGGCCGAAGCCGATGCCATTGGCTACGTCGACAAGGCGGCCGTGACCGACAAGGTCAAGGTGCTGCTGACCCTGCCATAACACGCAGCGGTCATGAAAAAGCCGGCGGGGTGACCCACCGGCTTTTTTTATGGCCGTGTCCCAGCCAGGTTTGCGCCCGCGTTTACCGGCCTAGCGTGCCGCCTTCAGGTGGATGGGAAGAGGGTCAATCCACTCTACGCTCAGGGCCACCGCTACGTTTCACCGTGCCGATGCTAGCCACGGCCTGGGCAGCCCCGCGCGCGCTACCTATTCATCTCGCTCACCAACACGGCAACCAACTCGCCGGCCGGCATCTCGCGCGCCAGCGGCGCACCCTGCCCGGCCCACTGGGCAGCGAAGTCGTGATTGCCGCGGGCAACCGCAGCCGTCTGCAACGCCTTGGTCGCGTCGTAGGTGTAGGAGTAGCCAGGCAGTGCCGGCGCATCCGCCGCGCCGACTTCACTGAACATCCGATTGGGCAGGCCGCGCGCCGGACGCCCGGACATCGCCGTGGTGATCTGCGTGCGGTAGGCCTTCTCGCCCTTGAGCGCTGTACGGTACGCCGCGTTGGCCGCGGACTCGGGGCAGAGCACGAACGCCGTGCCCATCTGCACCCCGGCCGCCCCCAGCGCCAGCGCGGCACTGATGCTGGCGCCATCCATGATGCCGCCAGCGGCGATCACCGGCAGCGCACTGCGCTGCACCAGCTGTCGTACCAGGTTCAGCGTGCCCAGGCCCAGATCACCCTGAGCCGGTTCGAACAGGCCGCGATGGCCACCGGCCTCAATGCCTTGTGCGATCAGCGCATCGACCCCGGCCGCGATCGCCAGGTCGGCCTCGGCTGGCGTGGTGACGCAGGCCAGCACACGCATGCCGGCCTGCTGCAGCGCCGCGATCCAGGCCTTCTCCGGCAACCCGAAGTGGAAGCTGACCACCGCCGGGCGCGTCTCCAGCAACATGGCCTGCATGCCGGCATCGCTGCTGAAGCTGCGGTAGATCTCGCGCAGCTCGCTCGGCGGCGCGGCATCGAATTCGGCGAAGAACGGCCGCAGGTGTTCGAGCCAGGCCGCTTGCGCCTCTGGCGAGCTGACCTGCGGTCGATGGCAGAACAGGTTGATGTTGAACGGCCTGTCGGTCAGCCCACGCAGCTCGGCGATCAGCGCACGGCCCTGCTCCGGGGTGCTGGCCGCCAGGCTGATCGAGCCCAGGCCACCGGCGTTGGACACCGCCGCCGCCAGTGCCGGGGTGGACACGCCGAGCATCGGCGCCTGGATGATGGGCTGCTCGATCGCGAGCAGTTCGGTGATGCGCTGGGTGGCCATGGACCTGACTCCTTACACTGCCGCCGGCGGCGGCCGGCTTGACCTTTTAATCTCAAAAAGAGATTCTTATTAAAACATTATTCTCTTTAAGAGATTATTGGAAGCCCATGGATCTCTCGACGCTGACCATCTTTCGCACCGTGGCTTTGGAGCAGAGCATCACCCGCGCCGCCCAGCGCCTGGAGCGCGTGCAGTCCAACGTGACCACGCGCATCCGCCAGCTGGAAGACGACCTCGGCGTGCAGCTGTTTCTGCGCGAAGGCAAGCGCATGAGCCTGACCGAACAGGGCCGCGAGTTCCTCGCCTACGCCGAACGCCTGCTGGCCCTGGCCGACGAAGCGCGCCAGGCCATGCACCCGCAGCAGCCGGGCGGCACCCTGCGCCTGGGCAGCATGGAAAGCACCGCAGCCGCGCGCTTGCCCACGCCGCTGGCGCGCTTTCACCAGGCCTGGCCACAGGTCAGCCTGGAAGTCAGCACCGGACCCAGCCAGCCGCTGCTCGATGCCGTGCTGGCACGACGCCTGGACTGCGCGCTGATTGCCGCGCCGACCAGCCGGGTCGGCCAGCGCTGGGTGGTCGAAGAGCTGGATCAGGGCCTGCTCAGCCAGGCGGTGTTCCGTGAGGAACTGCTGCTGCTCCTGCCAATCGGCCATCCGCCAGTCAGCGGCCCCGGGGACGTGCAGCTGCGCACCCTGGCCGGCTTCGCCCAGGGCTGCACCTACCGGCAGATCGCGCAGAGCTGGCTGAACAGCGCTGGCAGCCCGGTGCGGGTGCAGGAAGTCGGCTCCTACCACACCATCCTCGCCTGCGTGGCGGCCGGCTCCTGCGTCGGCATCGTGCCGCGCTCGCTGCTCGATCTGCTGCGCGAACCACCGGCCGTGCAGTGCGTGCCGCTGCTCAGTGTCGACACCCTGCTGGTCTGGCGCAGCGACTACCGCAGCGCCGCCTTCGAACAATGGCTCGCGACGCTGCAGGCCACATGAAACTGGCCGCGCCGCTCGCCGCCGCCTTGCTGCTGGCCATCGGCATGGGTTTTGGCCGCTTCGCTTTCACCGGCCTCTACCCGCTGATGCTCGACGACGGCCTGCTCAGCCTGCAATCCGGTTCGCTGGCGGCCTCGGCCAACTATGCCGGCTACCTGCTCGGCGCCCTGCTGCTGGCGCGTAGCGGCGCCGGCCAGGCCGCGCACCTGTGCCAGTGGGCGCTGGGCGGCACCCTGCTGACCCTCGCGGCGCTGGCTTGGATCGAGCAGCCGGGGCTGATCATGCTGACCCGTTTCGCCGCCGGGCTGTTCAGCGCCATGGCCCTGGTTGGCGCCTCGCTCTGGCTGCTGTCCGCCCACGAGCAATCGCGCCATGCACCGCTGCTGTTCGCCGGGGTCGGCCTGGGCATTCTGCTGTCGGCCGAGCTGATCGCCATCGGTCATGCCGGCGGCCTGCACAGCCAGGCGCTGTGGCTGAGCCTGGCCGTGGCGGGCGTGCTGCTCGGCATCCCGGCCTGGTGGCAACTGCGCCGACAGCCCGCCCAGGCCAGTGCCGAGCATGCCGCAACCAGCACCACGCCCAGCGGCCTGGGCCCGTACCGCCTGGTGCTGATCTACGGCCTGGCCGGCTTCGGCTATATCGTCACCGCCACCTACCTGCCGCTGTTGCTGCAGGGCAGCCTCGGTGCCATCGATCCGCTGCAGATCTGGGCCGCTTTCGGCCTCGGCGCCATCCCCTCGTGCTTTCTCTGGCATGCCGCGCAGCGGCGTCTGGGCACACCGCGCAGCCTGGCGCTGAATCTGTTGCTGCAGGCCGGCGGCGTGCTGCTGCCGGTATTCAGCCACGCGGCCTGGGCTAGCCTGGGCAGCGCGGTGCTGGTCGGCGCCACCTTCATGGGCACGGTGACCATCGCCATGCCGGCGGCGCAGGCCTGGACCCGCCATGTGCGCTTCAACATGCCGGCGACCATGACCGCCGCCTACGGCCTGGGGCAGATCGCCGGGCCGCTGCTGGCAGCCGCGCTGTTCGCCCGCAGCCACAGCTTCAACCCGGCACTGCTGCTCGCGGCGGCCGCCCTGGCCGCGGGCGCCGCCCTGTGCAGGCGCCGCGCCCAGCCTGCGACCTAGGTCCTATTGGCAGCCCGGCGTGAAAGCGCCCACCATGCAGGCAACCTCCCCGGCAGAAGGGAACGCCCGATGCAGTCCAAGCAAGGCCAGGCCGCCGGCAAGACCGCGGTGGCGCAGAACATCCATGGCACCATGGAATTCCTGCGCAAATACCCGCCGTTCAACCAGATGGAAAACGCCCACCTGGCCTATCTGGTCGAGCACTGCCAGCTGCGCTTCTACGGTGCCGGCGAAAGCATCATCAAGCCCAGCGAAGGGCCGGTGCAGCACTTCTACATCGTCAAGCAGGGCCAGGTGGTCGGCGAGCGGCCGCACTCGGCCCGCCGTGGCACCGAGACCACCTTCGAGATCACCAGCGGCGAGTGCTTTCCGCTGGCCGCCCTGCTCGGCGAACGCGCCACGCGCACCGAACACCTGGCCGGCGAGGACACCTTCTGCCTGCTGCTGGCCAAGGATGCCTTCGTCCGCCTGTTCGCCCAGTCCGCGGCGTTTCGCGATTTTTCCCTGCGCGGGGTCAGCAGCCTGCTCGACCAGGTCAACCAGCAGGTGCAACTGCGCGCGGCGGAAAGCCTCGGCGCGCAGTATTCGCTGGACACCCCGCTGCGCGAGCTGGCCATGCAGCAACCGGTCAGTTGCCTGGCCGATACGCCGACCCGCGAAGCGGTGCGGCGCATGCACGAGCAGCACGTCGGCAGCATCGTCATCGTCGATGGCGGTGAACGCCCGCTCGGCATCTTCACCCTGCGCGACCTGCGCCGGGTGGTCGCCGACGGCGGCGAGCTGGGCCTGCCGATCAGCGCGCTGATGACGCAGAAACCCTTTCACCTGCCACCCGATGCCAGCGCCTTCGACGCCGCCCTGGCGATGACCGAGCGACACATCGCCCACGTCTGCCTGGTGGAACACGGGCGCCTGCGCGGCGTGGTGTCCGAGCGCGACCTGTTCTCCCTGCAGCGCGTCGACCTGGTGCACCTGGCGCGCACCATCCGCCACGCGGCCAAGCTGGAAACCCTGCAGGCGCTGCGCAGCGACATCCGCCTGCTGGTCGACCGCATGCTCGCCCACGGCGCCAGCTCGACGCAGATCACCCAGCTGATCACCCTGCTCAACGACCACACCGTCAGCCGCGTGATCGAGCTGACCCTGGAGGAAATGGGCGACCCCGGCGTACCGTTCACCTGGCTGTGCTTCGGCAGCGAAGGCCGCCGCGAGCAGACCCTGCACACCGACCAGGACAACGGCATCCTGTTCCAGGCCAGCGACGCCAGCGAGGCCGAGGCGATCCGCCAACGCCTGCTGCCGATTGCCAAGCGCATCAACCAGCAACTGGCGCAGTGCGGCTTCACCCTGTGCCCTGGCAACATCATGGCCGGCAACCCGGCGCTGTGCCTGTCGCAGCAGGAATGGGCGCGGCGCTTCAGCGCCTTCGTGCGCGAGGCGACGCCGGAGAACCTGCTCGGTTCGAGCATCTATTTCGACCTGCGCAGCGTGTGGGGCAGCGAACACGCCTGCGAGCAACTGCGCCAGCAGCTATTCGCCGAAGTCGCCGACAACAGCCTGTTCCAGCGCCTGCTGGCAGCCAACGCCCTGCAGCACCGGCCGCCGGTGGGGCGCTTCCGCGATTTCGTGGTGGCGCGCAAGGGCGCGGAAAAGGACACCCTGGACCTGAAGAAGGAAGGCCTCACCCCGTTCGTCGACGGTGCCCGCCTGCTCGCCCTGGCCCACGGCGTGGCGCCGTGCAACACCCTGCAGCGCTTCGCCGAGCTGGTGCGCCGCGAGGTGATCGACCCGCTCGACGGCGCGGCCTACGAAGAGGCGTACCACTTCATCCAGCAGACCCGTCTGCAACTGCACCAGCAGCAGGCGCTGCTGGGCCAGCCGTTCAGCAATCGCCTCGACCCGGACAGCCTCAACCACCTGGACCGGCGCATCCTGCGCGAATCGTTCCGTCAGGCGCAGCGCCTGCAGGCGAGCCTGACGCTACGCTATCAACTCTGACCTCCCTGCCATGATCCCGATGCCATGACCCGATGAAACTGTTCGACTGGATGCGCCGCGACACCCCGCAACTGAGCGAGCTGCAGCAGCAACGCTGCGCGCGCCTGGTCGCGCCACCGAGCCTGGACGACACGCCACTGCGGCAACAGCGCATCGTCGTTCTCGACCTGGAAACCAGCGGCCTCAACCTGCAGCGCGACCAGTTGCTGGCCATCGGCGCGGTGGTGATCGAGGAAGGCGCCATCGACTTCAGCCAGCAGTTCGAGGCCACTCTGTGCCGCGCGGATCATCAGGCCAGCGCCAGCACCCTGATCCACGGCATCGCGCCCAGCGCCATCGCCGCCGGTGACGACCCGGCCGAAGCGCTGCTGGCGTTCATGGAGTTCCTCGGTGACAGCCCGCTGCTGGCCTTCCACGCCGCCTTCGACCAGCACATGCTGGCCCGCGCGCTGAAGGAAAGCCTCGGCCTGCGCCTGCGTCACCCGTTCCTCGACGTCGCCGAACTGGCGCCGCTGCTGTGCCCGCAGGCGAGCTTTCGCCAGGCCGGGCTGGACGACTGGCTGGCGCACTTCCAGCTGCAGGCCGCCGAACGCCACAACGCCAGTGCCGACGCACTGGCCACCGCCGAACTGGCACTGATCCTGTTCAGCAAGGCGCGCCAGCAGCAATTCGACAGCCTGGGTGCTCTGGAACAGCGCCTGCAGGGCTGGCGCCGGCGTAAGCAGGCACCTTCGCTGTAATCCACGCGAACCGGCGCACAACCTTCGGTCATCTGCCGCAATCCGGCGATTGCGGCCATGGGCCAGTATTTGCGAACATATGCGAATCATTCTCGCTTTCCTTCGTACTACTGCGCCCGGCGGAGATTGCTGTGTCGATTGGGGATTCCACCAACCATGCCCTCGTAGGCGTGCTGTATCGCGACCATCGCGACTGGCTGCTCGGTTGGCTGCGCAAAAGCCTGCACTGCCCGCAGCGCGCCGAGGACCTCAGCCAGGACACCTTCGTCCGCCTGCTCAGCCGTGGCGAGCTGCAGGAGCCGCGCGAACCGCGCGCCCTGCTGACCACCATCGCCCGCGGCCTGCTGATCGACCACTTTCGCCGCAGTGCGCTGGAGCGCAGCTACCTCGACGAACTGGCCCTGCTGCCCGAAGCGGCGCAGCCGACCGTCGAGGAGCAGGCGCTGATCCTCGAATCCCTGCGCGAAATCGACCGCCTGCTCGGCAAGCTGTCCAGCAAGGCGCGCGCCGCCTTCCTGCACAACCGCCTGGACGGCATGGGCCACGCGGAAATCGCCGAACGCCTCGGCGTCTCGGTGTCGCGCGTGCGCCAGTACCTGGCCCAGGGCATGCGCCAGTGCTACATCGCCCTGTACGGTGAGCCGACATGAGTGCGGTGTCCGCGCGCGTCCTCGACGAAGCCATTGCCTGGCAACTGTGCCTCGGCTCCGGCGATGCCAGCAGCCAGGACCAGCAGTCCTTCGCCGGCTGGCTGGCCGCGCACCCGGACCACGCGCGCGTCTGGCAGCAACTCTCCTGCCTCGACCAGCAGCTCGCCGGCGCCAGCGCCACACCCGCGCGGCGCGCCCTGGTGCGCAGCAGCCAGAACCGTCGACGCCTGGGCTCGACCCTCGGCACCGTGCTGCTCTGCGGCCTGGCACTGGGCCTCGCCGCGCTGCATCGCCCGCTCGGCGACTACCTGGCCGACGAAACCACCGGCAGCGGTGAAATCCGCAGCCTGATACTGGCCGACCGCACGCGCCTCGACCTGAACAGCCTCAGCGCCCTGGACATCGACTTCGATGGCAGCGAACGACGCCTGTTCCTGCGCAGTGGCGAAGTACTGATCGAGACCGGCCACGACGACCCGCGGCCGTTCGTGGTGGAAACGGCTCAGGGCCGCCTGCGCGCCCTCGGCACGCGTTTCCTGGTGCGCCGCGAAGGCGAGGCCACGCGCCTGATCGTGCTGCAGTCGGCAGTCGCCGCGCGGCCGAGCAGCGTACCAGACGAACGCATCGTCGCCGCGGGCGAACAGGTATTGATGAGCGCCACGCACCTCGGCGCGAGCGAGGCCGCGCCGCTGTCCGCCGACGCCTGGAGCCGCGGCATGCTGGTGGTGGAAAACCAGCGCCTGGGCGACCTTCTCGACCAGCTCGGCGAGTACCGCACGGGCTACCTGGGCGTCGACCCGAGCATCGCCGACCTGCGCATCAGCGGCAGCTTCCCGCTGCGCGACAGCGACCTGGCCCTGGCCGCGCTGCCGCCGAGCCTGCCGGTGGCCATCGAACGGCACACCGACTGGTGGGTACGCGTGGTGCCCCGTTCTGCCACACAGGAGAAAAGCGCCGGCGAAAAATAATTTCGCGCCGGCCCTGTCACTTTTTCATTCTGCTTCGGCAACAGGACATTGAGATCAATTATCGCCTAGGAGATATTCCCAATGTCCCGTCCGCTGAACCTGTTCCGCCCCAGCCTGCTGGCGGCCGCCATCGCCTTCGGTGGCCTGCCGCTGGCCGCCCTGGCCGACACCTACCAGCTGCCTGCCGCACCGCTGGCCAGCACCCTGAACAAGATCGCCAGCGAAGCGGGCATCGTCCTCAGCATCGACCCTGCCCTCACCGCCGGCAAGACCGCCCAGCCGGTACGCGGTGACTACGACGCCCTCGCCGCCCTCAATACCGCCCTGCAAGGCAGCGGCCTGCAACTGGTACAGAGCAGCGCCGGCACCTACAGCCTGGAGCCACTGGCCCAGGACGCGATGAATCTGCCAACGACCAGCATCAACGCTCGCGGTCAGGCCGACGGCAGTGCCTCAGCCGGCTACCGCAGCGAGGCGGTGAAGAACGTCGGCGCCCTGGGCGGCATGCGCCTGCAGGACACGCCCTACTCGATGAGCGTGGTGTCCAAGGAGCTGCTGCAGAACACCCAGACCACCTCGACCGACGACGTATTCAAGCGCAACCCGTTCACCCAGCTGTATTCGCCGAAGAACGCCGGCTACGCCAGCGCCGTGGCCATTCGCGGCTACAGCGGTGCCGGCAACCTGAGCATCGCCAACGACGGCCTGCGTTACTCCAACGGTTACGACGGCGGCAACTACGTCGAGGAAATGGAGCAGATCGAGATCCTCACCGGCCTGTCCGGCTTCCTCTACGGCCCGGCGAGCCCCGGCGGCCTGGTCAACTACGTGATCAAGCGCCCGACCTACGAGCGCTACAACAGCGTGACCCTGGGCAATGCCGGTGGCGAGAACTACTACCTGCACGGCGACTTCGGCGGCCCGATCGACAGCGAAGGCACGTTCGCCTACCGCGTCAACCTGCTGACCCAGGACGGCGAAACCGCAGTAGACCTGCAGAAGCGCCGCCGAGAAATGATCAGCCTGGCGCTGGACTGGAACGTCAGCGACGACCTGCTGATCCAGTTCGATGCCTCGCACAAGAAAAGCGAAACCCGCGGCCTGACCAGCTATTGGTTCTTCGGCAACCAGGGCCGCCGCCCGGATGCCGACGACCTCGACAACGACAAGCTGTACAGCCAGCGCTGGGCCTTCTCCGACAGCGAACATGATCGCATCGGCAGCCGCTTCAACTGGACCTTGAACGACACCTTCACCCTGCGCGGCGCCCTTGGCTACAGCCAGTACACCCAGGAATATGCCTACACCGGACCGACTGTAGAAGACCCGAGCCCATTCTCTCCAGGCACCCCAATCGGCTTCTACAGTCAACCGCTGTACGCCTTCGCACCCGTGGAAACGGAAGAAACCTCCGGCAACCTGTTCCTCGACTCCGCATTCAACACCGGCAGCATCCAGCACAAGGCCACTGTCGGCTATCAGGGCAACGTCGCACGCGTACGCGACTACACCGACTACGTCGACCTCGCCTACCAGCAGAGCTCTGGAGTAGGTAACGTGCCGCTCGGCCAACAACCACAAGTAGGTAAGCCAAACTACTCCGTGGGGAACGGCGACCAGCGTCTATCCTCCCGCACCCAGTCGGACAACTTCCTCGTTGGGGACATCATCACCTTCAACGATCAATGGTCCAGCATTGTGGGCCTTACCCATACGACGATTAAGACCTACAGCAGCAACTTTGTCTGGAACGTGGCTTACCCCGCCTTTACCCCGCTGGTTGAAACCACCTACAACGAGAGCGAGACCTCGCCAAACATCTCGCTGATCTACAAGCCGCAGCCCTGGCTGACCACCTACGTCACCTACATCGAAGGCCTACAGGCCGGCGGCATCGCGCCGAACACCGCGCTTAACGCTGGCGCAGCCTTGTCACCGGAAGTCAGCGAGCAGTACGAGATCGGCGTCAAGGCTACTGTCGGCGAGACTCTGCTGACCCTGGCCCTGTTCAATATCGACAAGCCCAACGCTTACACCAACAGCGCCAACGTTTACGTGCAGGACGGCCGCCAGGAGAACAACGGCCTGGAGTTCGGCATCACCGGCAAGGTACTGCCCGAGCTGACCGTGGTCGGTGGTTTCACCCTGCTCGACCCAAAGGTGAAGAAAACCAGCATCACCGCCAACGAAGGCAACAAGCCGACCAACGTGGCCTCGCAACTGGCCAAGGTGTACGCCGAGTACGACATTAACGCCGTGCCCGGCTTCGCCCTAACCGGCGGCGCCTACTACACCGGCAAGCAGTACAGCGATGAGGTCAACGTGCACAGCCTGCCGTCGTTCACCACCTTCGACGCGGGCGCGCGCTATCGCATGCCGGTCGCCGACAACAGCGTCACCCTGCGCGCCAACGTCAGCAACCTGGCAGACAAGTCGTACTGGCTGAACAGCTCGTACCTGGGCGATCCACGCACCCTGACGTTCTCGGCGCAGCTGGAGTTCTAAGCGCCAGCGACCGTGCGTTGATACAAAGCCGCCGTGACTGGCGGCTTTGTTGTTTATCCTGGGCACCCTCGCGGGAAGCACTTCTGGATTGGATATGAAAGCAGTCACCATCCGCCGCTGGTCCTTCGTCCACACCTGGACCAGCCTGATCAGCACGCTGTTTCTCCTGCTGCTGGCCCTCACCGGCCTGCCGCTGATCTTCCATCACGAACTCGAGCACCTGCTCGGCGATGCACCCGAGCTGCGCGAGATGGCGGCCGATACCCCGCACCTCGACCTGCAGCAGCTGGTCCAGGCCGCCGAGCGCCATCGTCCCGGTGACGTGGTGCAGTACTTCGGCTGGGAGGAAGACGAGCCCAACGGCGTGGTCGCCATCATGGCCGCCACCGCCGGTACCGAACCCAACTCCTCGCACACCTTCATGCTCGATGCGCGTAGCGGCGAAGCAGTGGAGATGCCGGCGGCCAACGGCGGCTTCATGATGCTCATGCTGCGCCTGCACGTGGACATGTTCGCCGGTCTGCCGGGCAAGTTGCTGCTGGCCTTTATGGGCATTCTGTTCGTGCTGGCGATCATCTCTGGCGTGGTCCTCTACGCGCCGTTCATGCGCCGCCTGCCGTTCGCCGAAGTGCGTCGGCGCAAGGCCACGCGCATCCGCTGGCTGGACCTGCACAACCTGATCGGCATCGTCACCCTGACCTGGGCGCTGGTGGTCGGCATCACCGGGGTGATCAGCGCCACTGCCGACCTGCTGATCAGCGCTTGGCGCAACGACACGCTCACCGCCATGGTCGCGCCCTACCGTGACGCGCCGCCGCTGACCGAGCGTGCCCCAGCCACTCGTCTGCTGGAAATCGCCCAGCAGGCCACACCCGGCATGCAGGCCGACTTCATCGCGTTCCCCGGCACGCGCTTCTCCAGCGAGCACCACTATTCGGTGTTCATGAAGGGCAGCACGCACCTGACCTCGCACCTGTGGACGCCGGTGCTGATCGACGCCAAGACCCTGCAGGTCACCGCAGTCGGCGAGCGACCCTGGTACATGGACGCCCTGGCCATGTCGCAACCGCTGCACTTCGGCGACTACGGCGGCCGGCCGATGCAGATTCTCTGGGCGGTGCTCGACGTGCTGACCATCATCGTTCTCGGCAGCGGCCTGTACCTCTGGTGGGTGCGCCGGCGCACGCCGCGTGCGGCCCTGCGTGACGAGGTGCTGACATGAAGCGCTGGCGCGATTCGACCTTCGCCATTCCCACGGTCATTGGCCTGCTCAGCGCCGCCGGGCTGTTCGCCGCGCTGCTCGGCGACGGCTGGTGGGACGCCCTGGCCTGGCTCGGCCTGGGCCTGCCGGCGGTGCTCGGCGTATGGCCGCTGCTGCCGCGCAAACATCGCACGCCGTAGACACGTTCAACTGATCCGGTTAGCGCATCCGATTCGCCCGACTCTCGGGCGTCGGAGTCATCGGGCGGAACACGTATCGCTCATCCGGCAACGGAAACAACCGGGCGATGCGCCGCGCCAGCAGGTGCGCCTGGCGCGACTCCTCGCGCAACCCGACGCGCCCGCTCATCGCCAGTACCACAGGCGAAAGAAACCGGCAGCCAGCAGCAGGCCGACCTGGCACAGCGCCACGCACAGCTGCAGGAACGATTGCACGTCGGGGTTGCTCGCCGCCTGCGGCACGCCGGTCAGCTCGGCCCAGAAGGCGTCGGGCAGCACCAGCAGGCCGAGCTGGGCGAGCGGCTTGCCGCTCAGGTTGAGGCCGTGGATCAGGTCGAACTGGCCGAAGAACATCAGGCCGATCAGCACCAGCCCGGCGACCACCAGGCCAAGGCCGAAACAGGCGGAGAACTGCATCATCATGCGCATCATCGTGAACTCCTCGGCGGGCACGGCTTGCCATGCCCGCTCGGTGGTTGAAGTCAGGCGGCCGGGGTGACGGTCGGCTTGATGCCGTACCAGTCGAGTTTGCGCGTCAGCACCATCACGCTGGCGAGCAGGGCGAAGACCAGCAGCGAGCCCATCAGCAACGCGTAGTCCTCAGCATTCAGCAGCGCGTAGAGCATGGCGTAGAGCGCGGCCAGGCCGGCGGTGAAACCGGCGCCGCGCAGCCAGCTGTGCAGCACGTGGCTGACGTAGAAGCCGATCAGCAGCACGCAGGCCGACGCCGCCAGGCCATAGGCCAGGGCGAAGCTCATGTGTTCGGACAGCGACAGCAGCAACAGATAGAACAGCGCCAGCGACAGGCCGACCAGGCCGTACTGCACCGGGTGCACCGCCAGACGCTTGAGCACCTCGAAGAGGAAGAAGCCGGCGAAGGTCAGGGCGATGAACAGCAGCGCGTACTTCATCGCCCGGTCACTTTTCAGGTACTGGTCGACCGGGTCGACGAAGCTCACGCCGAAGTGGCGGCCCTGGAATGCCGAGCAGTCATCGCGGCTCACGCAGTCTCCCAGCGCCTCTTCCAGGTTGGTGGCGAAGAAGCTGGTCTGCCAGTGCGCAGTGAAGCCGGCGGCACTGATGTCACGGGAATTCGGCAGGTACTCGCCGATGAAGCTCGGGTGCGGCCAGTTGGCCTTGAGGTCGACCACGCTTTCGCGGCCGACCGGGGTGACGTTGAGCTGGCCGGTGCCCTGCAGCATCAGATCGAAGGCGAACTCCAGGCGCTGCGGTTTGTCGTCGGCCCGGGTCGGCAGCGGCGCACGCACGCCATCGCCGAGGCGCTGCTCGCCGGTGCCGGGCTCGAAGCCGATGCGCTCACCGTTGAGCTCCAGCTTGAGGTCGTTGCGAATGCCACGGATGTCGCTGATGCCGACGGCGAGGAAGGCCTGCTCGAAGCGGTAGTCGCTGAAATTCTCGTCGACACCGAAGTGCGCCGGCAACTCGAAGTGGCCGCTGATGCGGTTGCTGCTCTCGAACAGCCGCGCCTGGTAGATGCCGCGGGCACGCAGGTGGGTGCTGACGTCGCCGCCGAGGACGAAACGGTCCGGCAGGAAGTACAGGCGGCCGCGCTGCTCGCTCTCTTCGAGGTAGCGCAGGCCGGTCTTGTCGTTGGTCTTCCACTCGCGCACGGTCTTGCGGAACGGCACCACCAGCAGCGGGCCGGTGAGGGTCTGGCTGTAGCTGGAGCTGCGCGCGATGTCCTGCAGCACTTCGTCGCGCAGGCCCTGTCGCTCCTCGATCATGCCGTCAATCATGAGGATGGGGATCATCAGCAGGATGATCAGCAGGGCGATCAGGCCGAGCTTGATGGCGAGGCTTCGGTTCATGGGGGGACTCTCCGGTTCGGGAATGTGCGGAGAGTCTGTGGCGCGCTCATGGAGCAGGCGTGCGCGTCATGTGGAGAGCGTGTGGGATTTGTGTGGAGCCGTGTGGCGGTCGAAGCGGGGCGATCCGTAGGGTGCGCCGCGCGCACCGCGTGCCAGTCGCACCCTCAAACATCGCCGATCGTTCCCACGCTCCGCGTGGGAATGCCTGCCAGGGCGCTCCGCGTCCGCTGATCAAGCGTGCACGTCACCCTCAAGCATGACGCGGCGCGTCATCGGGACGGTTCCCACGCGGAGCGTGGGAGCCATCATCCGACTATTTATTCCCCGCGGATGTACTGTTCCAGTTGCTGGATCAGGCTGGCCTGGTCGGCGATGGTCTGCTTGACCAGATCGCCGATCGACAGCAGGCCGATCAGCTCGCCTTCGGCCAGCACCGGCAGGTGACGCAGATGGCGGTCGGTCATCAGCTGCATGCACTGCTGGGTGGTGTGGCGCGGGCCGACGGTGATCACGTCGGCGGTCATGATTTCGCTGATCTTGGCGGCGAACGCCGAGCGCTCGAGCAGCGCCACCTTGCGCGCGTAATCGCGCTCGCTGACGATGCCGACCAGACGCCCGCCATTGAGCACGACGAGCGCGCCGATGCCCTTCTCGGCCATCAGCTTGACCGCATCGAGCACCGAGTCATCGGGCGAGACGCTGTAGACATAGGCGTGGGCTTTGCTGCGCAGGATTTCGGCGACGGTCTTCATTGTTATGGTGCTCCCCAGGCTGGTACCTGAATGTTTTAGCAGAGCCTGCCGGTTTCAACGAACCCGGCATGACGAGTGCGCGCCGCGAGTGTTGCGCACTGTTGCAGGGGTCACGCTTGCAGGCTCACGCGCCAGGCAGGCTCAGGCTGACTTCGACGCCGCCCGCGACGTTGCCCACCTGCAGCCGGCCGCCATGCAGGCCGGCGACTTCCTCGACGAAATTCAGGCCCAGGCCGGTGCTCTTGCGCCCGCTGCTCGGTCGCGGCAACGAGTAGAAGCGTTCGGACAGGCGCGGCAGGGCGTACTCGGGAATCGCCTCGCCCTGATTGAACAGGCGCACCGACACCTGCCCGGCCTCGACCTGCGCCGTGAAGCGCAACACGCCGCCAGCCGGGGTGAAATCCAGGGCGTTGTCCAGCAGGTTGGCCAGCGCCTGGCGCAGCAGAAAGCGTTCGCCGCGCACCTGGCAGCCGGCCTCGATGCGGTTGTCGACCTGCAGGCCGGCACTCTCGATGCGCGCCGCCTGACTCTGCAGCAGCTCCTCGACCAGCCCGCGCAGGTCGATGGCCACGTGCTCTTCCAGCCCCTGGCGCTGTTCGACCAGGGCCAGGTTGAGCAGACGCTCGATCAACTGCTGCAGGCGCTCGCCCTCGTTGGCAATGTTGTCGACGAAGCGCTTGCGCTGCGCCGCCGGCATTTCGCCCTCGAGCAGCTCGGCAGCGCCGCGAATTGCCGCCAGCGGGCTCTTCAGTTCGTGGGTCAGGGTGTGCACGTACTGCTCGACGTAGGCCTTGCCCTCCAGTTCGGTGCGCATCTTCTGCACCGCCTGGGCCAGCTGCGTCAGCTCGCCACCGCGCAGCGCCGGCAGCTCGGCACGACGCCCCTCGCTGACCGCCTGGGCGTAGCGGGTGAGCTTGCGCAGCGAGCCGCTGAGCCACCAGGACAGCACGCCGCCGATCAGCAACCCGAGCACGATCAGCCCGGCACCAAGCCAGGCGAGGCGCCGCTGCGAGCGTTCGATGTAGGGCTGCAGAGACTTGTTCGGCTTGGCCACGGAGACCACGCCGATGATCCGCTCGCCGTCCTTGATCGGTGCCGCCACGTACATCACCGAGCTGTCCTCGTCCTCGCTGTTCTCCCGCGTCGAGCGCGCGCCGTACTGGCCCTTGAGCGTCAGGTGCACGTCGTTCCAGCGCGAGTAGTCCTGGCCCAGCGCCTCGCCACTGGAGTCGAGCAGGACGATGCCCTTGGCGTCGGTGACGTAGATGCGGTGGTTCACCGAGCTCTTCTGCACGCCCCAGATCTGCGCCTGCGGCTGGCGCTGGCCATAGGCCTTGAGCAGCTGCGGCAGGCGGCTCTGCGCCAGACTGCCGGCCTTGACCTCGTCGCGCAGGATCTCAGCCAGCAGGTTGGCGGTGTCGACCAGGGTTTCCTCGGTGGACTGGCGCACGCCGGGGCGGATTTCGTCCATCACGGTGCTGAGGACGAACCAGCCGGCGAGGCCGACGAAGAGGAAATAGACCAGGAAGATGCGAACGCCTAACGGCATGCCAACCTCCCGCGGGGGGCTGTGAGGCGAATCGTGGCATTCATGGTGAGGGCTTCCCGGCGCTGATGCCGGGAAGGTGCCGGATGGCCGCGGCAGCGTCAACCGCGCACGCGGCTCACAGCAGCTTGGTGCCGTTGGCCACCGAGCCGTCGGGCACGCAGAGCACGGTCTTGCCGTTGCGTCCGAGGAAGCCGGTGACCAGGCATTCGGAGATCACCTCGCCGATGCGCCGCCGGGGAAAGTTGATCACCGCGACGATCTTGCGCCCGACCAGGCTGTCGCGCCCGTAGCTGCTGGTCAGTTGCGCGCTGGAACGCTTGATGCCGATGTCCGGGCCGAAGTCGATGCTGAGGATGAAGGCCGGGCTGCTGAGGTCCTGGAACTCTTCGGCGTCGACGATCGTGCCCACACGCAGATCGACGTCGAGGAACTGCCGCCAGGAAATTTTCTTGCTCATGCTGGGTTCTCGTTGGGGGAATGGCTCAGGCGCTGAGGCGCTGCACAGGCGGAACGACCTGGCCGAGGGCGAGCGTGTCGGCCAGCTCGAACTGCACGTAGAAGGCCTGCTCGTCGGCCAGCTGGCCGATCAGCGCGCTGCCGTCGGCGCTGACTCCGACGGCCTGGGCGAACGACTGGCCGCCACGCATCGCCAGGGGAATCGGCAGCCAGTCGTCGAGACGCTGCTGGCCGCTGGACAGCTGCCAGCACACCGCCTGCTCGGGCTGGTCGTCACCGGGTCGGCGGGCGACGCCGACTACCGTGCGCCCGTCGGCGCTGATGGCACTGGCCCGCGAACTGCCGCTGCCCGGCGCGTGCAAGCTGCGCATGCCGCCCTGGCGAGTCCAGATGAACGCGCGCGGCTCGCCGCCGGCAGCGCCATCGCCCGCCACGCCGACGATCACCCCGCCGTCATGGCTGACCGCGGTGGCCTTGGAGAACGCGCCGCCGTTGAGCGTGCCGAGGTCGCACATACCCTCTTCGGCGCTCCAGCGAAACGCACGGCGCACCTCGCCATTGGCGCCGTTGCCGGCGTAGCCGACGATCACCCGACCGTCGGCACTGACTGCGCTGGCGTGGCTGCTGCGCCCATCGTTGAGCGTGCCGAGGCTGCGCAGGCCATCGGCGGCAGTCCAGCGAAAGGCACGGGTAAGGTTGTCCGCCGCGCCATCGGCGGCGTCACCGACGATCACCCGGGCATCGCCACTGACCGCATACGCCTGGGAATACAGGCCGTGGTTGAGCACGCCGAGGCTGCGCATGCCGTCTTCCCGGGTCCAGCGAAAAGCCCGGTCCGAGCCGCCGCAAGCGCCATCCTCGGCGGTGCCGACGATCACCTGGCCATCGCTGCTCAGCGCCTCGGCGGAGGAATAGGCGCCGCCGTTGAGAGCGCCAAGGCTCTCGAAGCCGCTGGCCCAGCTCCAGCGAAAAGCGCGCGGTTGGTAGAAGTCCTCACCCTCGGCAGCCAGGCCGACGACCACCAGGCCATCGCCGCTAAGTGCGGCGACCTGGGTGTAGTTGCCGGCGTTGAGCGTGCCGATCGGGTAGAAGGCCGGCGGCCGTCTGATTGCCGGCAAGGAGGCCAGGCGGGCGCGCTGCAGCAGGTTGCGCTGGCGCGTCAGGTGGGTGTGTCCGTCCATATCTTTCACTCGCGAATTTGTTCGTCCCTGAGCGGGGCCCAACAGCGGGCTCCGTATTCCGGCAACGCTCCGCGGCGACAGGCGGGACGTGCGTGAACGTTGCGAGAGGCAGGGTGCCCGGCGAGCGTTCGCAAGGCGTTCACAGGCACTACCGGATAACTACCGTTCGTCGGCAATTTATGTGAACTGACTCACGCCGGGGAAGCTGCCGGCGCTGCGCCTGAGGCACAATGCCGGCTGGCGCAGGATGGCCACAACGCCCGCCATACGGGCGTATGACGATAACGACAAGCCCGCGAAGGGCTCCGACGAATTCTGCCGAATCAGCATTCGCTCCGCGCACACGCGCGGGGCCGGAAACCGTGAAATGGACGCAGCCGCGCGCGCAACACCCTTCGCCCTGAATCTGCTGGGGCCCTTCTCCGCGACCTGGAAAGGCCAGGCGCTGGACGGCTTCAACTACGACAAGATGCGGGCCCTGCTGGCCTATGTCGCCCTGGAGCATCGTCAGGAGCACAGCCGCGAAACCCTCGCCGCGCTGCTCTGGGAATCCAGTCCGCCGAGTGCCTGGCGCGGCAACCTGCGGCGCACCCTGTCCGACCTGCGCCGGGTACTGGAAACGCCGACCGACCTGACCCTGTTCGCCACCAGCAAGAACACCCTGCAGTTTCTGCCCTGCGGCGAGATCGACGCGCTGCAGTTCCTCCAGCCACCCGCCGGCTGCAACTGCCAGCGCTGCGACGCCTGCCTCGCCCACCTGGAAGATGCCGCCAGCCGCTATCGCGGTGACTTGCTCGCCGGCCTCGACCTGCCCGACTGCCCGGACTTCGAGGACTGGCTGCTGCTGCAGCGCGAGTCGCTGCGCTGTCATGCCCTGGCGCTGTTCGAGCACCTGAGCAACCACTTCGAGCAGCGCGGCGACCTGCAGCGCGCACTGCCTCACGCCCGGCGCCTGGTCGAGCTCGACCCCTGGCAGGAAAGCGGCCAGCAGCGCCTGATGCGCCTGCTCGCCCTGAATGGCCAGAGCGCGGCCGCCCTGTCGCAATACGAGGCCTTCCGCGGCCAGTTGCTGAAGGAACTCGGCGTGCACCCGAGCCAGGATTGCCGCGACCTGCACCAGCGCATCCGCCAGGGCGAGATCCGCGCCGCCGAGGTGCCGGCGGTTGTCGCCGCACCGGTTGCCCTGCCGCCCCCGCCGGCCGAGCTGCGCCAGGTCACGGTGCTCTACTGCGAACTGTCAGCGCCCGGCAGCAGCGACCCGGAAGAAGCCCTGAGCCTGCTGGCAACCCCGCAGGCGCAGTGCATCCAGGTGATTCGTGCGCACGGCGGCTACGTCGTGCAATCCCACGGCGGCGGCCTGCTCGCCTACTTCGGCTACCCGCGCGCCCGTGAAGACGCCGCGCGCATGGCCGTGCAGGCGGCCCTGGCACTGCCCGCCGCGTGCGAGCCGGCGCAGGTGCGCTGCGGCCTGCACACCGGGCAGATCGTCACCGCGCCGAGCCAGCAGATTCCCGATGCCACCGGCTTCACCTCGGACCTGGCGGTGCAGGTGCGCCAGCTCGCCGGCTACCAGGAAGTCACCCTGAGCAGCGCCACCTATCGCCTGGTCGAAGGCTATTTCCGCTGCCAGCCGCTGCAGCTGTGCCTGCTCGGCCCGGGCGCCAGCGCCGGCACCATCTACCGCGCGGAAGCCGCCAGCGCCGCTCACCACCGCCTCGCCGTGCAACCGCAGCTGACGCCGCTGACCGGGCGTGATGCGCAGCTGCAGCAGCTGCTCGCCCTCTGGCAGCAGGTGCGCGCCAGCCAGCGCTGCCACAGCCTGCTGCTCAGTGGCGATCCCGGGGTCGGCAAGTCGCGGTTGATCCTCGAACTGGGCAAGACGCTGGCCGTCACCCACCCCGGTCGCCAGGTCGAGCTGCGCTGCCTGGAACAGCGCAGCAACGACCCGTTCGCGCCGTGTGCCGAACTGCTCACCAGCCTCTGCGGCTTCACCGCCCAGGAAGACGGCCCGGCGCGCTACCGCAAGCTGGCCAGCATCCTGCGTGCGTTCCCCATGGCCGCCGACGCCACCGATCTGATCGCCGACCTGCTCGGCCTGCCGCTGCCCAGCGAATCGCCGGTGCCGCAGATGCAGGGCGAGATGTGGCGCGAGCAGATGAACGAAGCGCTGCTGGCGATCATCCGCGGGGTCAGTCAGAACGAAGCCCTGCTGCTGGTGCTCGAAGACGCCCACTGGGCCGACGCCTCGACCCTGAATCTGGCCGAACGGCTGTTGCACGATGCGGCCGACCGGCCGCTGCTACTGTTGCTCAGCGCGCGTCCGGAGTTCGCCGGCCTGGCCTGGGAAAGCGCCGGAGCACAGCGCCTCGACCTGCCGCACCTGTCGTCCGAGCAGGCGCGCGAGATGGTCGCCGACCTGCCGCAGGACCTCGACCCCGCCGCCCTGCAGCGGGTGCTGACCCTGGCCGACGGCGTGCCGCTGTTCATCGAGGAACTGGTGCAGTGGGCCGCCGCCAGCCAGACGCCCAACAGCAGCATCCCGCTGACTCTGAACGACCTGCTGATGGCGCGCATCGACCAGCTTGGCGAGGCCCGCCACACCGCGCAGATCGCCGCCTGCATCGGCCGCGAATTCCACGCCGAGCTGCTCGAGGCGCTGCATCCGGGCAAGCCCGCCGACCTGCACGCGCACCTCGGCGCCCTGTTGCGCGCCGGCCTGCTAAGCCCTGGCCAGCAACCGAGCCTGACCCAGTTCAAGCACGCACTGATCCAGCAGGCCGCCTACCTGTCACAGCCCAAAGCGCAGCGGCGCACGGTGCATGCGCAGATCGCCGCCATCCTGCAGGAGCGCTTCCCCGCCCGCGCCCAGCACGCGCCAGCGCAGGTCGCCCACCACTTGCACGAAGCCGGCCTGGCCGAGCAGGCGTTGCCACTGTGGCAACAGGCCGGACGCAACGCCCGGCGCATCTCCGCCAACCGCGAGGCCGCCGACTATTTCCAGCGCGCCCTCGACTGCCTGGCCACGCTGCCACCGTCGCCACAGCGCGACGGCCTGGAGCTGCCGCTGCAACTGGAGCTCGGCGCCTCGCTCAACTCTTCCGCCGGTTACGGCGCGCCGACCACCCTCGCCGCGTTCAGCCGCGCCCTGCAACTGGGCCAGGAGCTGCAGAGCCACGAAGCCGCCTTCCAGGCGCTGGTCGGCGTTTGGGGCTGCTCCAGCTCCCACGACCAGGCCTACCAGCTCGGCCAGCAGGTACTGCTCGCCGCCCAGCAAAGCGGCCAGGTGCCGCTGGTGCTGCTCGGCAACATGTGCACCCTCGGCGGTGCGTTCTGGAGCCAGCCACTGGGCGAGTCGCGGGCCATCGCCGAGCGCATCATCAGCCTGTGCCCGCCGCCGGTGCGCGAAGCCTGCCTGCTCGGCTTCGGCGAGGACCCGCTGGTCAACGCCCGCACGTATCTGTGCCTGGGCCTGTGGGTCGAGGGTTATCCCGAACGCGCGCAGGCGGTGTGCGAGGAGCTGCTCGCCGACACCCGCGCCCACGGCAGCGCCAACGCCATCTGCCACTCGCTGGTGTTCGCCTGCATGCTCCACTGCCTGCTGCGCGATCCGCAGCGCGTGGCGCAGATGGCCGAGGAAACCCTGCGCCACAGCCGCGGCAAGGGCCTGCAACTGTGGGAAGACATCGCCAACGTGATGGTCGGCTGGTCCCGGGTGCACCTGGGCGATGCCCTCGGTCTGCAGGACATCCAGCTCGGTATCGACGGCAATCGGCGCAGCATGCCGGTGATCGAGGTGACCCTCGCCACCCTGCACCTCGACGCCCTGACCCGGCTCGGCGAGCACCAGCAGGTCATCGACCTCGCCGCGCTGACCCTGCAGACCGCCGAACGGCGCGGCGACCGCTACCTGCTGCCGGAAGTGCTGCGCCTGCAAACGGCGGCGCTACTGGCCCTCGGCCGCGAGGAGCAGGTCGCGCCCACCCTCGACAGTGCCGAACAGCTGGCCCGGCGCATGGACGCGCGCGCGCTGCTGCTGCGCCTGGCGATGCAACGAGCCGACTGGCGCCGCGACACGGCAAGCCGCGCGGCACTGCACCAGGTACTCGAATCGTTCGATGAAGGCCGGGATACGCCGGACCTGCGCGACGCCCAGGCGCTGCTGGCGTCGCTCGCAGCTCAGGCCTGAGCCGGGCTGTAGCTGTAGCCGAGGCCGCGGTGGGTCTGGATCGCCTCGGCCGCCGGGGCGACTTGGCGCAGCTTGGCGCGCAGGCTCTTGATGTGGCTGTCGACGTTGCGCTCGTAGCCGACATCGGCGGCCACGCCCAGCGCGTCGAGCAACTGCTCGCGGGAGAACACCCGTTCGGGCTGGCCGAGCAGGGTCTGCAACAGGCGAAATTCATGGCGGGTCAGCACCAGCAGTTGCTGGTGGTAGTGGATCTGCACGCGCTCGTTGTCGATGCGGAACGCTGCGCTCCCGGCGACGGCCGGCTCGGCCGCGCGCGGCGCCATGCGCTTGAGGATCGCCTTGACTCGCGCCGCCACTTCACGCGGGCTGAAAGGCTTGACCACGTAGTCGTCGGCGCCGATTTCCAGGCCCACGACACGGTCGATCTCGGCGTTGCGCGCGGTGAGGAACAGCACCGGCACGTCGGAGAAGCGACGCAGGCGCTTGCAGGCTTCGAAGCCGCTGATGTCGGGCAGGCCGACATCGAGGATGATCAAATCTGCCGGCGTGCGCTGCTGCACGGCCAGCGCCTCTTCGGCCAGGCTCAGCCAGGTGGTGGCGAAGCCTTCGCCCTGCAACGCGTAGATCAGCGTGTCGGCGATGGCGGCTTCGTCTTCGACTATGAGGATATGCGGCATGGCATCCGTGCTACCTGAAACGGTGGCGGAACGGTGCCGCAAGCCCGCACGTGCGTCAATCGCTGTGCGGTTGCTCAAACGGCTCGCCGACGACGTACAGACCCGATACGAACAGCACCAGCAGACCGCCGAACATCAGTAATTCCTGCATATCCAGCACTCCTTTGTCCTGGAAAAGGTGGGCAACATCCTTGTCGACCCGTGACGTGGTTGAAACGTTCAGAAAATCGGCCAGCGTGGCCGCGCACTGGCGATGAAGGCGCGTTCGCCCTCCAGCTGGCCGACCACCACCAGGCCATCGGCGCTGATGCCGTTGACCTGCACCACCGGCACCGCGGCGGCAGCCAGGCTGTGCTCGTTCAGCCACTGCTCGACCGTGCGCATGCCGCGCGCGGCACACCAGACGAAACCACGCTCGGCGTCATCGGCCTTGCCATCGCTGGCGACGCCGACGATCACCGAACCGTCGGCGCTCACCGCGTTGGCCCGCGACACCAGGCCGCCGTGCAGACCGCCGAGGCTGCGCATGCCGCTGTCCTCGCGCCAGACGAAGGCGCGCAGCGCCTCGCCGGCATGACCGTCGCTGGCGACGCCGACGATGGTCGAGCCGTCGGCGCTGATCGCCGTGGCCATGGAGAAATGCCCGCCATTCAACGTGCCGAGGTCACGCAGGCCATCGTGTTCGGTCCAGCGTACGGCCCGGCGCGCCTGGCCGCTGCGGCCATCATCGGCATAACCGGCGACGATGCGCCCGTTGGCGCTGATCGCACAGGCATGGCTGCTGTGCCCGCCGTGCAGCACGCCGAGGCTGCGCATGCCGCTGGCGAAGCTCCAGTAGAAGCCGCGGCAGGCGTTGTCGGCCGCGCCATCGGCGGCATCGCCGACCACCACGAGGCCATCGGCGCTGGTCGCGTAGCCGTGGGAATAGCGGCCGGCGTTGAGGGTGCCGAGGTTCTGCAGGCCGCCCTGACGGGTCCAGCGAAACGCACGGTCGGCGTCTTCCGCCGCGCCATCCTCGACAGTGCCGACGATCACCCGGCCATAGGCGCTGATGCCTTCGGCCGAGGCGTAGCGCCCGCCATTGAGGTTGCCGATGCTGTGCAGGCCGGTGTTGCGCGTCCAGGCCACGGCGCGCAGCTGCAGGGCATTGTCGGCATCGGCGGCCATGCCGATGACGTGCAGACCGTCGGCGCTGATCGCGTTGACGCGGATGTAGCTGTCGCCGTTGAGGCTGCCGATCCGTTCGAGCCCGACGAACTCGGGCTCCACCGCGAACAGCCCGGCCGTGAGCACCTGATTGGCGCGTTGAGCCAGAGCGCTGAAATTGTTCATCCTTGCCACCCATCGTGAAAAATTGGATGCAGGCGACGCCCCACTGGAGTTGCGTGCCGACGCTGGAGCGCCGCCTGCCACTGCATCCTGAACGCCGAGCGTTCGCGGATCGTTCAATATTTCGAGCAATTGATGTTTTTCTTTGCCACTCGTCGCCTTACCAGCGGCTCAAGCCCGTTGAACGCGCTGAATCAGCGTTCATTTTATGCAACAGCATAAGCGCTGCGCATGATGCCGCGAGGGCGCGCTCAGGGGTGCTCGGCCGGCGCCTGGCGCTTGCGGGCGATGCGGGGCGCCTGGTGCCGCGCGCAGCTGGCGGAAGCCGCCTGCGGCGCATCGATGACAGCGGTGCGCCGTTCGGAGCGCTCGGCGGCAGGGCTGGCCACCGCGTAGGCGAGGCCAAGGGAGAGAGTCAGGGCGGTGAGTAGATTCATGGTGCGGGTCCTGTGCAAGCCGGAGCCCGATGCCCCGGTGTGACAGCACGCTACGCAGCCAGCGTTCGGCATTCGTTCACGGCGCCAGCCGTCGGCTCAGCTGTGGTAGGAGCCGTTGCGCGCCTCGAGGCCGGACCACAGCGCCTCGATGTTCTTGAAGCCCCAGTCTTCGGCACATTCGCGACCGACGATCTTGTCGCGCCCGACCAGCTTGGCCAGATCGACGACTTCCTGGGTGATCGGCACCTTGGAACGCGCCGAGAAGAACACCTTCACCCGCGGCGTCAGCAACGACCTCTCGTGCTGCTCCATGACCACGCCGAGGCGGCCGCTTTCCAGGCGTACCAGCGCGCCCACCGGATAGATGCCCACCGATTTGACGAAGGCCTGGAACACGCGCTCGTCGAAGTGGCCTTTCCACTCGGCCATCTTGCGAATCGACTCGGCCGGGTCCCAGCCCTTCTTGTACGGCCGGTCGGAGGTGATGGCGTCGTACACGTCGCACACCGCGCCCATGCGCGCGAACAGGCTGATCTGCTCGCCGGCCAGGCGGTGCGGGTAGCCGGTGCCGTCGAATTTCTCGTGGTGGTGCAGGCACACGTCGAGCGCCAGCGCGCTGATCTGCCGGCTTTCCAGCAGCATGCGTCCGCCCGCCTCCGGGTGCTGGCGCATGGTGCTGAATTCGTTGTCGGTGAGCTTGCCCGGCTTGTTCAGGATGACATCGGGAATGGCCATCTTGCCGATGTCATGGAGCAGGCCGGCCATGCCCGCCTCGTGCACCTGTTCGCCGGACATGCCGAGCTGGCGCGCCAGGGCGATCATCAATGCGCAGACCGCCACCGAGTGCATGTAGGTGTATTCGTCGGAGGTTTTCAGGCGCGCCAGGCTGATCATCGCATTGGGGTGGCGCAGCACCGAGTCGGAGATCTCGTTGACCATGTCGGCGACATGGTCGAGGGTCACCGCCTGGCCCATGCGCGCATCGCTGAACATCTCGACGATGGCTGCCTTGGAGCGGGCGCAGAGCTTCTGCGCGCGGGCAATCTCCTCTTCCAGCGAGACCCGCGCCGGCGCCGTCTTGCTTTCGGCGGCGAGCAGGCGCGCCTCGGCCTCGGCCGAGACCTCGGCAACCGAAGCGCTGACCTGGCCGGGGGCGACATCCAGCCCCTTGCCGGCGTCGATCCACACTTCGCGCACATCGGACTCGCGAATGCGCTCGAGATCGCGCTCGGTCTTGAGGAGGAAATTGCCTTTCCAGAAGGGGTGGTCCATCCATGAGCCACAGAATTCGTGGATATACATGCCGAGGCAAAGCTCGGACACCGCAATACGTTTCAGCACGATGGATGAATACCGCAGGCTGGATGTTGTTCTTCTGGATTGATCATAAGCGATGGCAACGATAAAGGCACATTGATATCAACGAGCGCACGCCGTCGCGTTGTCGCACCTGCGACAGCCGCGGACGGCAGCCTTCGACGCGAACGCACAGCGCGTTATGATGGCGCTTTTTCGGCAACAAGGACTTGCCATGCGTCGTCTGCTGACCGCTGCCAGCATCATCGTGCTGCTCCTGCTCAACACCCTGATCCTGATCGGCCCGCTGCTGCTGATCGCCCTGCTCAAGCTGGTGCTGCCCGGCAAGCGCCTGCGCACCCTGTGCTCGCGCGGGGTGATGTGGGTGGCGGAAACCTGGGCCGAGATCGACAAGCTGATCTTCGCCCTGCTCACCCCGACCGTGTGGGACATCCGCGGCGGCGAAGGCTTGCGCCGCGATCGCTCGTACCTGGTGATCAGCAACCACCAGTCCTGGGTCGATATCCCCGCGCTGGTCCAGGCGTTCAATCGCAAGACGCCCTACTTCAAGTTCTTCCTCAAGCAGGAGCTGATCTGGGTGCCCTTCCTCGGCCTGGCGTTCTGGGCCCTGGATTACCCGTTCATGAAGCGTTACACCAAGGCCTACCTGGCGCGTAACCCGCACATGCAGGGTAAGGACCTGGAGATCACCCGCGCCGCCTGCGAACGCTTCAAGGACCTCCCGGTGACCGTCGTCAACTACCTCGAAGGCACCCGTTTCACCCCGGCCAAGCAAGCCGCGCAGCAGTCGCCCTACCGCCACCTGCTCAAACCCAAGGCCGGCGGTGTGGCGTTCGTCCTGGCCACGCTCGGCCCGCAACTGGACGCGGTGCTGGATATCACCCTGGTCTACCCCGGCAACCGCGCACCGGGATTCTGGGCCCTGATCAGCGGGCAACTGCCCAAGGTCATCGTCGACATCCGCACCCGCGAGCTGGACCCGGCACTGTGGGCCGGCGACTACCAGAACGACGCGGCCTTCCGCGCGCGCACCCAGGCCTGGGTCAGCCAGTTGTGGCAGGACAAGGACGCACGCATCGCCGAGCTGAAACACGAGATCTGAGCGCCTACTGCAGATCCTGACGGATCATCCAGTGCCCGGACGGCGGCATCAGTCGGGTGATGTCGAAATGCTTGAGCGCGCGCTGGTCGAGCATCTCGATCTGCGGGCTGACCAGCGTCGCATGCGGTTTACCCTCGATGGCGCGGATCGCCAGGTCGATGGCGATCCGCGCCTGTAGCACCGGCGAATCGGTCGGCGCGGCGAGGATGAAGCCATCGCGGATCTGCTCGACGATGCGCTCGGTGGCGTAGGTCGCCAGCACCTGGGCGCGGTACTTGCCACCGGAAGTCTGCACCAGCTGCGCGGCGAACCCCGCCGCCTCGGCATTGCCGAGCAGGTAATCGAGATCACCATGGGCGGCCAGCAGCGGCCGCACCAGCAGCGCCTGACGGGTGCGGTCAACCGGGCCATACCCGGCGTGGTGCAGGGTGATCGGCCGGCCACGCAACGCCGCCTGCAAATCGCGCTCGGCATCCACCACCCAGCCCGCCCCCTGCGGCCCCGGCAGCCAGCCGAGGCTGAAGCGGCTGTCCTCACGGCGGCCTTCGATGTAGCTCAGCGCCTCGGCGGTCATCGCCGCGAAATCCACCCGCGCGCTGGCGGTGACGTCGGCGCAGTCGATGCGGTTGACCAGGTCGATCACCGGTTTGCCGGCCTTGTGCAGCGTGCTGATCAGCGGGCACAGGTCCTGGGTGTTGATGGCCGCGATGACGTAGGCGTCGGCATCCAGGCTGCGGCAGTGGCGCAGCTGCTCGAGCTGCACCTGCGGGTTCTCATAGCCACCGGCTTCGTAGATGCCCAGCTTCACGCCCTGGCGATCGGCCTCGCCATCCAGGCCCCAGGCCACACCCCACCAGTAGCGATCCTTGCCATGCGGCAGCAGCGCGCAGATGCGCCAGGGCTGCGCCGCCTGTGCCTGCGGCTGGTACTGCACGGCCTGACCATCGGCCTGCACCGCCGCCGGGAACCACTCGGCCGCCAGCACCGGGGCGCTCAACCCACTCAACAGCAACAGCCAGAGAATGCGCATCGACGACTGCCTCGAGCGGGTTGGCGAAAGGGAAATCTGTATCCAGCGTAGAAGCTCCTGGCGATCTTTTGCAGGCGATCCGTCACCGGCCGCCGGTTAGTCACGGCCCGCGGCGCCGCGCCTGATACAATCGCGCCCACTTTTTTCTGCAGGTTTCCCCCGTGACCACCGCCTTCGCTTCCCTGCCGCTCTCCGCCGCCATGCTGGCCAACCTCGACGCGCTCGGTTATGCCGAGATGACGCCGATCCAGGCGCAGAGCCTGCCGGTCATCCTCAAGGGCATGGACCTGATCGCCCAGGCCAAGACCGGCAGCGGCAAGACCGCGGCCTTCGGCATCGGCCTCCTGGCCCCGCTGAACCCGCGCTTCTTCGGCTGTCAGGCACTGGTGCTGTGCCCAACCCGCGAGCTGGCCGATCAGGTGGCCAAGGAGCTGCGTCGCCTGGCGCGCGCCGCCGACAACATCAAGATCCTCACCCTCTGCGGCGGCGTGCCCTTCGGCCCGCAAATCGGCTCGCTGGAGCACGGCGCGCACATCATCGTCGGCACGCCCGGCCGGGTGCAGGAGCACCTGAAGAAGGGCACCCTGAAACTCGACGGCCTCAACACCCTGGTACTCGACGAAGCCGACCGCATGCTCGACATGGGTTTCTACGACAGCATCGCGGAGATCCTCGGGCAGACCCCGGAGAAGCGCCAGACCCTGCTGTTCTCGGCCACCTACCCAGCCGGCATCAAGCAGCTCAGCGCGGCGTTCATGCGCAACCCGCAGCAGGTCAAGGCCGAGGCGCTGCACGACGACGCGCAGATCGAACAGCGCTTCTACGAGATCGCCCCGGACCAGCGCCTGGATGCCGTGCTCAAGCTGCTCGCCAGCTTCCGCCCGGCGTCCTGCGTGGCCTTCTGCTTCACCAAGCAGCAATGCCAGGAGGTGGTCGACCACCTCACCGCCCACGGCATCTCCGCCGCGGCGCTGAACGGCGACCTGGAGCAGCGCGACCGTGACCAGGTGCTGGCGATGTTCGCCAACCGCAGCCTCTCGGTGCTGGTTGCCACCGACGTCGCCGCGCGCGGCCTGGACATCGACGCACTGGACATGGTGATCAACATCGAGCTGGCCCGCGATGCGGAAATCCATATCCACCGCGTCGGCCGTACCGGCCGTGCCGGTGCCAAGGGCATGGCCATGAGCCTGGTCGCGCCGCCCGAAGCGCACCGCGCCCAGGCCATCGAGACCCTGCAGAAGGCCCCGCTCAGCTGGTACCCGCTGGGCGGCCTGAAAGCGGCCAGCGGCGAACCGCTGCAGCCGCCGATGGTGACCCTGTGCATCGCTGCCGGGCGCAAGGACAAGGTGCGCCCCGGCGACATCCTCGGCGCGCTCACCGGCGAAGCGGGGATTCCCGGCAGCCAGGTCGGCAAGATCGCCCTGTTCGACCACCAGGCCTACGTCGCGGTGGAGCGCAGCATCGCCAAGCAGGCGCTGAAACGCCTCGGCGAGGGCAAGATCAAGGGCCGTTCGATCCGCGTGCGCCCGCTCTAACGCTCGGCCAACGGGTGATTTTGCCAACGGCGCTGTGCCATCATCCGCAGCGCTAACGTTGGAGGTCGCATGCGCAATATCCTGGTCGTCGAAGACAGCCCGCTGGTGCTGAAGATTCTGGAGCACCTGTTCCGCCAGGAGCCGCAGTTGCAGCCGCTGTTCTGCGCCTCGCTGGCCGAAGCCCAGGTGATGCTGGAAACCTCCTCCAGCCTGTTCTTCGCCGCCATCGTCGACCTCAACCTGCCCGACGCGCCGTACGGCGAAATCGTCGACCTGGTGATGCAGTTCAACCTGCCGTGCATCGTGCTCACCGGCTCCTACGACGAGCAGCGCCGCGACGAGCTGCTGCTCAAGGGCGTGGTCGACTACGTGCTCAAGGAAAGCCAGCACTCCTACGAATACGCCTTCCGCCTGCTGCATCGGCTGGACAGCAACAGCCAGGTGAAAATCCTCGTCGCCGAGGACTCCGAAGCCACGCGCCACTTCATCCGCCGCGTGCTGACCCCGCACCTGTACCAGATCATCGACGCCCGCGACGGCGACGAGGCGCTGCGCATCCTCCAGGAGCAGCCGGACATCGACCTGTTCCTGGTCGACCACAGCATGCCCGGGCTCAGCGGCTTCGAGCTGGTCAAGCTGCTGCGGCAGAAGATGAAGCGCAACGAGCTAATCATTCTCGGCCTCTCGGCGGACAGCAAGGGCTCGCTCAGCGCGCTGTTCATCAAGCACGGCGCCGACGATTTCCTGCGCAAGCCGTTCTGCCCGGAAGAACTCAACTGCCGGGTGATGTCGACCCTGGAGCGCCGCGACATGCTGCGCGCGCTGAAGCAGGCGGCGCTGTTCGACTCGCTGACCGGCCTGTACAACCGCCGCGCCTTCTACGAGCAGGGCGTGCAGCTGTTCCGCCAGGCCCAGCGCGGCGGCCAGGAACTCAGCGTGGCGATGATCGACCTGGACTTCTTCAAGACCATCAACGATGAGCACGGCCACGCCAGCGGCGATACCGCGCTGATCGGCTTCGCCCGCTGCCTGCGCGAGGCGCTGCCGGACACCCTGCTCGGTCGCCTCGGTGGCGAGGAGTTCGCCCTGGTCAGCCATCAGGACGGCGCCACCCTGAGCGCCGCCCTCGACCAGCTGCGCAGCACCTGCGGCACCTTGAAGTACGCCAGCGGTGCGCCGCCGCTGTCGTTCAGCGCCGGGGTCTACCACGGCGCGCCGGAAGATCTGGAAAGCCTCCTGCACCAGGCCGACATGCGCCTGTACGAGGCCAAGCGCAGCGGCCGCGGACGCACCTGCTGCAACTGAGGCGCTACAGGCCGTGGCGCCGGTAGATCTGCTGGTAGGTGCCGTCAGCGCGCATTTCGCCGATGGCGCGGTTGAAGTCGTTGACGATCTGCCGGTGCTGCGGATGGCTGCGCCGCACCAGGATGTGCAGGCCGCTCTCGGTCAGCGGTAACGGCAGGAACTCCAGGGCATCACGAATCTCGCGCAGGTCGCGGTTGAGGTGGTACTGCGCCACCAGTTCGTCCTCCAGGGTCAGCTGCACGCGCCCGGCCGCGAGCATGCGCGCGCCCATGCCGAACTCCAGCACCGGCACCTTGGTCAGGGTCGTATCCTGGTCGAATTCCGGCGAGTAGCTGTAGCCGCGCACCACGGCGATGCTGAACGGACGCAGGTCGGCCAGGCTGGTGTAGATCGGCGGCAGGCCCTTGCGTCGCATGAAGCGGATGCGGTTGACCAGATACGGCTCGGAGAACAGCGCGTAGCGCGTGCGGTCCTCGCTGAACCAGGCAGCCACGGTGACGTCGTAGTCGCCCTGCTCCATGCCGCGCAGCACACGGGCCCAGGGCACTTCGACGAATTCGGTGGTGTAGCCGGAACGGCGCAGCGCAGTATCGACCAGGTCCACCGCCAGGCCGTTGTTGGGCAACGCCTGGCTGGTGAACGGCGGCCAGGCATCACCCACCATGCGCAGGTGTTCGCCGCTGGCCTGACCGCAGGCGAGCGCCGTCAGCAGTAGCGCGAGACAGCGAATTCCGTTCATTACCCGACTTCCACTACCCAGGGGTGTTGTAAGACTAGTCAGAGTTGGCCACCCTCTGTGCACCATCCAGCGGGAATGCCCGAACACGCCCCGACGGCAGCGGCACGCGCGCTACTGTCGCGGCAGGATCGGTCGCTAGAATGGTGCCTTGGCGACGCTTGCCGCCGTCTTTCGCTAGACCCGTTCTTTTCTGTTTCGGTTCGGCCTATCTGCCCAACCCTGATCCGGCGAGTAGCCCGTCACCCATGTCCTCATCGCTGAACCATACCCTGCGCCGCCTCTGGGCCCGCGAAAAATTCACCTACGGCATTCGCGTGTTCATCGCCCTCGCCGGCTCGATGGCGCTGTGCTGGTACCTGGACCGCATCGCCTTCGTCATTCCGCTGTTCCTCGGCTGCATCGCCAGCGCCCTGGCGGAAAGCGACGATCACTGGCGCGGCCGCCTGCAGGCGCTGCTGGTAACCCTGGTGTGCTTCGCCGCCACCGCCTGTGCCGTGCAATTACTGTTCCCCATGCCCTGGCTGTTCGGTGCCGGCCTGGCACTGGCCGCCTTCGCCATGACCCTGCTCGGCGGCATCGGCGAGCGCTATGCCGCGGTGGCGCAGGCCACGCTGATTCTGGCGATCTACACGGCCATCGGCCTGGAACACCGCGGCGGCGCCATGGGCAGCTTCTGGCAGGAGCCACTGCTGCTTATTTCCGGTGCAGCCTGGTACGGCCTGCTCGCGGTGATCTGGAGTGCGCTGTTCAGCCAGCAGCCGGTGCAGCAGGCCCTGGCGCGGGTGTTCGTCGAGCTGGGCGCCTATCTGCGCCTGAAGGCCTCGCTGTTCGAGCCGGTACGCCAGCTCGACATCGAGCAGCGTCGCCTGGAGCTGGCGCGGCAGAACGGCCAGGTGGTGACCGCGCTGAACCAGGCCAAGGAAATCATCCTCAACCGCATGAGCCGCAAGCGCAGCGGGCAGAAGACCAACCGCTACCTCAAGCTGTACTTCATCGCCCAAGACATCCATGAACGCGCCAGCTCCTCGCACTACCCGTACAACGCCTTGGCCGATGCCTTCTTCCACAGCGACGTGATGTTCCGCTGCGGCCGCCTGCTCAGCCAGCAGGGCAAGGCCTGCCAGGCACTCGGCCGGGCCATTCGCCTGCGCCAGCCGTTCGACTACGCCGACAACAGCCAGGCCATGACCGACCTGCACGCCTCGCTGGACTACCTGCGCGAGCAGCAGAACCCGGCCTGGCGCCGCCTGCTGCGCTCGCTCGGGGCGCTGGCCGGCAACCTCACCACCCTGGAACTGAAGCTGGCCAGCGCCAGCAACCCCGACGCGTTGGCCGACGAACAGGACAGCACCCTGCTTGACCGCTCCCCGCAAAGCTTCAAGGACGCCTTCGACCGCCTGCGCCAGCACTTCACCCCGACCAGCCTGGTGTTCCGCCACGCCCTGCGCCTGTCGCTGGCGCTGGCCGCCGGCTACTGCCTGCTGCACTGGATCCACCCGCAGCAGGGCTACTGGATTCTTCTCACCACCCTGTTCGTCTGCCGCCCCAGCTACGGCGCCACGCGCCTGCGCCTGGTGCAGCGGGTAGCCGGTACGCTGGTCGGCCTGATGCTCGGCTGGGCGCTGATCACCCTGTTCCCCGAGCCGCTGCTGCAGTCGTTGTTCGCCGTGCTCGCCGGGGTGGCGTTCTTCATCAACCGGGTCGACCGCTATACCCTGGCGACCACCGCCATGACCCTGGTGGTGATGCTCTGCTTCAACCAGATCAGCGACGCCTACGCACTGTTCTGGCCGCGCCTGGTGGATACTGCGCTGGGCACGCTGATCGCCGGCCTGGCGGTGTTCTTCGTGCTGCCGGACTGGCAGGGGCGCAAGCTCAACCAGGTGCTGGCCAACACCCTGAGCAGCAACAGCCGCTACCTGCTGCAGATCATGCAGCAGTACGAGTCCGGCAAGCGCGACGACCTCAGCTACCGCCTGGCCCGACGCAACGCGCACAACGCCGACGCGGCGCTGTCGACCACCCTGTCGAACATGCTCATGGAGCCCGGCCATTTCCGTAAGGATGCCGAGACCGGCTTCCGCTTCCTGGTCCTGTCGCACACCCTGCTCAGCTACCTGTCCGGCCTCGGTGCGCACCGCGAAAGCCTGCCCGACGATGCCAGCGATGCCCTCCACGACCGCGCCGTGGCGCATATCAGCGCGAGCCTGGAGAGCATCGCCGCCAGCCTGCAGAACAATCAGCCGGTGGCGGTGCATGACGAACTCGACCAGAGCCTGGCCGAGGAGCTGGAGCAGATTCCCGAGGAAATCGACGAGGGCCACCGCCTGGTGCAGATGCAGCTCGGCCTGATCTGCCGCCAGCTGGCGCCGCTGCGCACCCTGGTCGCGCACCTGCAGAAGCGCCTGCCGGAACCGGCGAAGATCGCCTGATCGTAAATGGCAGGTCGTTTTGATCGTTCCCACGCTCCGCGTGGGCACCATCAACCCCTGGCAGCCATCCCCCCTACAACAACCTTTGCCCGACGATAGCGCGCAAGCCCCACCAATGCTTTCCGCTAGAATGCGCGCCTTCTGCGATCAACCGAGGTTCTGCCCGTGTCCTTCTCTCCGGTCATCATCATTGGCGCCGGCGCCGCCGGCCTGATGTGCGCGGCGCAGGCCGCCGCGCGTGGGCGCCAGGTGCTGCTGCTGGACCACGCCAACAAGGCCGGCAAGAAGATCCTCATGTCCGGCGGCGGGCGCTGCAACTTCACCAACCTGTACGTCGAGCCGGGCAACTTCCTCTCGCACAACGCGCACTTCTGCAAATCGGCGCTGGCGCGCTACACCCAGTGGGACTTCATCGGCCTGGTGGCCAAGCACGGCGTGCCGTACCACGAGAAGAAGCTCGGCCAGCTGTTCTGCGACAACAAGTCCAGCGACATCCTCGAACTGCTGCTCAGCGAGTGCCGCGACGGCGGCGTCGACCTGCGCCTGGAGACCAACGTCACGCAGATCGACAAGACGGACGCCGGCTACCACCTGACCACCAGCGCCGGCAGCTTCGACTGCGAGTCCCTGGTGATCGCCAGCGGCGGCCTGTCGATTCCCACCCTTGGCGCCAGCGGCTTCGGCTATCAGGTCGCGCGCCAGTTCGGCCACACGCTGCTGCCGACCCGCGCCGGCCTGGTGCCGTTCACCATCACCGAGCCGCAGCTCAAGGCGCTGTGCACGGAGCTGTCCGGCACCTCGGTGGAAGACTGCGTGGTGAGCTGCAACGGGCAGAGTTTCAAGGAGAACATCCTGTTCACCCACCGCGGCCTGTCGGGCCCGGCGATCCTGCAGATCTCCTCGTACTGGCAGCCGGGCGATGCCATCAGCATCAACCTGCTGCCGCACCTCGACCTGCCCGAGTGGCTGGCCACGCAACAGCGTGAGCGGCCGAACAGCGAGCTGAAGACCCTGCTCGCCGAGCTGTTCACCAAGAAGATGGCCGGGCTGCTGGCCGAGCAGTGGTTTGCCTCCAGGCCGCTGCGCCAATACACCCCCGCCGAACTGAACGAGGTCGCCGCCCAGCTGGCCGACTGGACCTTGGTGCCGGCCGGCACCGAGGGCTACCGCACCGCGGAAGTCACCCTCGGCGGCGTGGACACCCGCGAGGTGTCGTCGAAGACCATGGAGTCGCAGAAATCACCGGGGCTGTACTTCATCGGCGAGGTGCTGGATGTCAGCGGCCACCTCGGCGGTTTCAATTTCCAGTGGGCCTGGGCCTCGGCCCACGCGGCGGCGCAATACGTGTGAAAACGGCCGAAGTTGCGGCAAAAAGATACAGATTCTCGGCTACCGCTGGCCAGGCCATCTAGCACTCTGCCACTATTCGGGCTCCGCGCCAGGAGGGCGCGAAGCTCCCTGAGTGCTCCAATGTCACGCCCGGCCTCTCTGCGCGCATCCCCTGTCCTGCTGCTTCTCGCGGCGCTCTTGCTCACCTGCCTGACGATCCAGCCGGTGCGGGCCGCCCTGCTGCTCGACGATCATGCCGAGGCCGTCGACCTGTATGGCCAGGTCGACTACCTGATCGACGCCGAAGGCACCCTGCAGTTGCAGGACATGGACGCCGCCAGCGCGCGCTTCCAGAGCAGCACCACGCAGCGCGACCTGGGTTTCGGTTACCGCCATGGCGCCATCTGGCTGCGCCTGCAGGTCGAGTCCCGGGCCACGCACAGCCGTGACTGGCGCCTGGCCTTCACCTACCCGTCGCTGGATCTGCTGGAGTACTACAACGTCGGCAGCGACGGCGTGGCCGTTGGCCGCTCCGGGGACATGGTGCCCTATGCCGAACGCAGCATCGGCAACCGCGACCTGGTGTTCAGCCTGCGCCTGCTGCCTGGTGAGCGCCGCACCCTGTACCTGCGCGCCAGTTCGGAAGGCAGCATGACCCTCAGCGGCGCGCTCTGGCCGGAGCGCGCCTTCGAGCAGCACAGCGCCAACGGCTATGTAGTGCACGCGCTCTACTGCGGCATTCTGCTCGCCCTCGGTCTGTACAACCTGCTGCTGTTCGTCGCCCTGCGCGAGCGGCCATTCCTCAACTACGTGCTGTTCATGCTCGCCTTCGGCCTCAGCGTGCTCTCGCTCAACGGCCTCGGCGCGCAGTACCTGTGGCCGCATGCCCAGCCCTGGAGCAACCGCATGCTGCCGGTCAGCCTGACCCTGGCGGCGCTGCTGTCCGCGGTGTTCGCCCGCAGTTTCCTCGACACCCGGCAATGGCTGCCACGCTGGGACGCCATCCTGCGCCTGCTCTGCGTGGCGACAGCCGTGGCGGTGCTGGCGACTATCGTGCTGCCGGTGCAGCGTGCGCTGCAGACCATGTCCCTGAGCGGCCTGGTGGTCACCGTGATGTTGCTGATCACCGGTTTCCTCTGCGTGCGCTACCGTGTGCCGGGCGCGCGCCTGTTCGTGCTCGCCTGGCTCATGCTGCTCAGCGGTGCCGTGCTGCTGGCGCTGCGCAACTTCGCCATGATCCCCTCGAACTTCATCACCGTGCACGCCATGCAGATCGGCTCGGCCCTGGAGATGATCCTGCTCTCCTTCGCCCTCGCCGCGCGCTTCAACGCGCACAAGCGGCAGAAGGAGGAGGAACTGCAGCGCCATGAGAAGGAACTGGAGCAACGCGTTGCCGAACGCACCGAGGCACTGGAAGAAGCCAACCAGCGCCTGCGCAACCTGGCCCTGAAAGACCCGCTGACCGGCCTGGCCAACCGCACCGCCCTGCAACAGCAGCTGGAGCTGGCGATTCGCCGCTCGCAGCGGCGCCAGGAGCTGCTCGCGGTGATGCTGATCGACCTCGACGGCTTCAAGCCGATCAACGACCAGCACGGCCACGGCCTTGGCGACCTGGTGCTGGCCGAGATCGCTCAGCGCCTGCTGCAGCACGCGCGCGAAACCGACCTGCCGGCGCGCCTGGGTGGCGATGAGTTCGTCCTGATCGGCGAGACCATCCAGTCCGCCGAGCACGCCGTACAGCTGGCCGAACGTCTGCTTGCACGCATCGCCGAGCCGATCGAGCTGGAGGGCCTGAGCCTGAGCGTCGGCGCCAGCATCGGCATCGCCCTCAGCCACGGCGAGGAAGACGGCACCACGCTGATCCGCCGTGCCGACGCGGCGATGTACGCGGCCAAGGCCGGCGGGCGCAACCGCGTCTACCTGCTACCGCAAAACGACTGAGTGCCGCTCAGGGCCTGGGCAGCAGCGTGATGAAGCGCTTCGCCCAGGTGTGCACATCCCCCGGCCAGCGCGCCGACACGTAATTGCCATCCTGCACCACCCACGCCGGACGCTCGTCCTGCGCGGTGTCGCGGTGCAGGCCGCTGGTCTTGTGCCAGAACGCCGGTGCCTCTTTCGGCACATCGAGGAAATCCGCCGGGCTGGCCAGCAAGCGGCTGACTTCACCCTGCACGCTCATGTAGCCCGCTGGCTGGTCGGGCGCCTCCGGGTAGGTGCGGTAGTAGTCGCGGTTCCACCAGCGACCGTAGAAACGGGTCAGGTCCCAGGCGGTCTTTTCCAGAGCCCAGGTCAGCGCGGTGGTCTTGCGCCCGTGCAGCACCGAACGGCCATCCGCCGTCTTGCTCCGCGCCACCAGCAGCACGCCATGGCAGACCGCCGCCACGGGTTTGTCGGCGGCGAAGAAGGCCGCGACGAAGGTCTGCAGGTCCGCGCTGTCGAGGTAGGCACGCATGCCGCGCGCCCAGTGTCCGCCCGGAATCAGCAGGCCGGCGAAATCCTCCACGCGCAGGCGCTCGTGGCGTAGCGGCTGGCGGTAGTCGGGGTCGGCAAGCATCTGCGCGCAGGCCTCGCGCGCGTCACGCCGGGCGCGCAGCAGCAGGCCGAGCAGCTTGAGCTTGCGCAGGCCGGGAATCAGCCCCCAGGGGTCGAGTCCTTCGCCCGTCATCATCACCGGGTCCGGCGTCGCCGGCAGGCCATCCGGGGTGGCGAAACACACGCGGTAGCCGGCATCACGCAACTGGCGCCAGGCCAGGGCGGCTTCGCTTGGGTCATAGTCGCGGCTTGGCAGGGGGATGACGACGCAGGGAGCAGGCATGGTGGGCCTCACGGGGTTGGGAGAGCGGACCATAGCAGTTCGTCACCGCCCTCACCCTGGCCCAACGTGCCAGCCGTCAGGGCCAGGGCTGCCAGTACGGCGTCTCGGCGAACGCCGCGCCGAGGCGCCGGTATTCGCCGCTGACCTTGAGCACGCGCAGCGCCGCACTCAGGCGCGGCTCCACTGCGTCGCCCCGGGCGCCCTTGGCCACCAGCCAGTTCGCCGGGTAGTCGGGGAACGGCACGCCGCGCAGTTCGGCACGCAGGCCAAGGCGGTCGATCTCCCGCTCGACGCTGGCGGGGGCGAACACGTAGCCCTGGATGCGCCCGCGGGCGAGCTTCTCCAGGCTGCTCTGCACGCTGCTGCTGGGCACAGCTGGGAAACCCAGCGCCTGCGTGTGGGCGCGATCGGTCTCGATGCGATAGGGATAACCCAGGCCGCCGAGGCGTGGCTGCGGGCCAATGATCTTTTCCAGCTGATCGCGGCGCCAGCTCTGCCCGAGCAGAGGAGCGAAGCGCGCCTGCTGTTCGGCACTCAGGCCGATGCCGGCCAACTGCGCACGGGTCAGCCGCCACTCCGAGGCCAGCACCGCCTCGGCGTCGAGGGTCTGCTGGCGGCGGGTGTAAAGGGCGAAGCGCACGCTGCCCAGCGCCTCGCCGCCGTAGTGCAGGCCTTCGGGAACATTCTCGACCAGGCCGACGTAAGGCATCTGCAGGTGAGCGGCGCCCTGCTGGGTCAGCAGGATAGAGCGGGCGAACGGCATCACCCGCGGCTCCAGGCGCACGCCATCCAGCTCACGGTCCAGTGCGGCGATCAGTTGCAGCAGCGGGCCCTGGCCATCGGCCTCGGCCAGGCCGGGCACATGGGCGACCGCCACCACCCAGGTTTCCTCCGCCGCCAGCGCCGCGGTGCAGCCGAACCCGGCGGACAGGGCCAGCACCGCCCCGTGCAGCCAGGCGGCCCGGGGCGAACGATGCGGCGTGCCGCGAATAGAACCTTGGTTCGGCAAATGCGATTCCTCGTCTTGTCACCAGCAGTGTAGGTGGCCATTGCCAGCCTGCCGCACGCTACCACTGGACTTCCCTGAGCGCGCGCCGGCCTCTACCATCGCCTTCTTTTCCGTTCAGCCAGACCTTCCCATGCCGCTCACCTGGATCTGCAAGCACCACACCGACCTGAGCAAGGACGAACTGTACGCCGTACTCGCCCTGCGTACCCAGGTATTCGTCGTCGAACAGCGCTGCCCGTACCAGGAAGTCGACGGCCTCGACCTGCTCGGCGACACCTGCCACCTGCTGGCCGAGCGCGACGGCGAGCTAGTCGCCTACCTGCGCCTGCTCGACCCGCAGCGGCACGCCGGCGACGTGGTCATCGGGCGCGTGGTGACCGCCGCCTCGGCGCGTGGCAGCGGCCTTGGCCACGAGCTGATGGAGCGCGCCCTGCAGGCCTGCGCCGAGCGTTGGCCCGGCCTGCCGGTGTACCTCTCGGCCCAGGCGCACCTGCAGGGCTACTACGGCCGCTACGGGTTCGCCAGCGTCACCGAGGTCTACCTGGAAGACGACATCCCGCACATCGGCATGCGCCGCAGCAGCACCCATCCATGAACAAGCAGCAGCTTCAACAGCAGGTCTGCGCCTGCCTGGAGGCCGACCTGGCCCTGGCCATCCGCGCCGCGCAGGCGGCGCACCAGGCGGCTACCGACGAAGAGAGCAAGGCCGAGAACAAGTACGACACCCGTGGCCTGGAGGCTTCCTACCTGGCCGCCGGGCAGTCGCGGCGGATCGAGGAAATCCGTCAGACCCTGGCCGCCTGGCGCAACCTGCAGATGCGCGAGTTCGACGAGACGCTGGGCATCCAGCTTGGCGCACTGGTCTGGCTGCAGGCTGCCGACGGGCGCCGCCAGTGCCTGCTCCTCGGCCCGGATGGCGCCGGCCTGAAACTGCCCGGCGACGCTGACGAAATCATGCTGATCACCCCGCGTGCACCGCTCGGCCAGCAGCTGCTCGGACTCGGCGTGGGTGATGAGGTGAGCGCCGGCAAGGAGCGCTGGGAAATCCTGCGCGCGCACTAGCGCTACCTGCGCGCCGCAGAGGTCAGGGAATCTCCACACTCAACTGCCCGGCCAGGCGCGCCAGTTCGCCGCTGCTGACCATGCGCCGAAAGCTGCGGTCGAACTGCTCGCGCAGGGCGACATGGGCAACGTCACGCGGGAAGGCGAAATAGCCCTGCTGCCTGTCGATCGGCGGCTCAAGCTGGATGAGCTGCTCGCCCAGCTGCAACGCGGCCAGGTGCGGCCGGGTATTGCGCTGGTTGGTCGCCAGCAGCTCGATGCGCCCGACCATCAGCATGCGCAGGCCGTTGGGCACGCTTTCCACCACATCCAGCTGCATCCCCGTGCGCGCCACCTCGAAGCGCGAGCCGTAGATCCAGCCGCGGATCACCGCGATGCGATGCGCACGCAGGCTGGCAAAGTCGCCATTCCAACTCAGCCGGGACTGGCGCCGGGCGTAGAAGACGATACGGTCCTGGTAGAACGGCTCGGCGGAAAAGGCGAAGCGCTGTTCGCGCTCGGCGGTGCGATAGGGGCCGATGAGAATATCCGCCTGCCCTTGCTCGACCATGCGCTGAGCCCGCGCCCAGGGGTAGATCTCGAAGCGCAGGTGGCCCTGCAGATCGCTCTCCAGCTGGCGCAGTATGGCGGGGGCCAAGCCGGTGAACTGGCCGGACTCGCCAAGCTCGAACACCTGCGGAAAAGCGGCGCCCACCACCAGCCAGTCACGCGCCTGCAGCGGCGTGCAGCACAACAGGAGCAGCAAACCGGCCAGCAGCGTGGAGCGCATGCACCTGTGCCTCGTCAGGAAGTTGCGGAGTTTTTTTCAGCCTAGCCCAGCGCCATGGGTACACCGCCGCAGGGCACTCGCACAAGCTCAGACCGGCTCAGCGGTATCGCCGAGCAGATAGGCATCGAAGCCGAGCTGGTTGAGCAGGTGCACCGCCAGCTCGCTGCGGATGCCGCCTTCCGGGGTGACCACGTAGCACGTGTCGCGCGCCAGGGTGTCGGCGTGGGTACGCAGGTTGGCGATGGGCAGGTTGAGGCTGCCCAGCGCGTGGCCCTGGCGGTACTCCAGCGCCAGGCGCACATCCAGCAGCAGGCTCTTGCGCTCGCCCATCTGCGCGAACTGCGCCCGGCTCAGGCGCGGAATCAGGCTTGGCCGTACCAGCTCGACGAACAGCTCGCGGCCCAGTCGCGCCAGCTCGCCATCTTCGAGCATGGTCACGCTGGCCGAGCGCACGGCGCCGCTGACCAGCGCCTCCTCGCCGAAGAAATCGCCGACCTGGAGGATCTGCGTCGGCTGCTCGCGGTAGGCCTGCGGCAGGCTGACCCGCGCCCTTCCGCGCTTGATCACGTAGAAGTGCTCGCCAGGCTCACCGTAGCGCACCACCGCCTCGCCGGCCGGCACCTGCAGGTAGTCGAAGCGCGCCAGCAGCGCATGCAGGTGCGATGGCGCCAGGCGGCCGAACAACGGCGTGCTGAGCAGCCGCGCCAACCAGTCGTCATCGTCCTCACCCGATGCCTGGGCCTGATCGGCGCCGAGGCTGCTGACCTCATAGGCCGCGCTCTGGCTCCAGCCGAGCAGGCGCTCGAGCAGCTGGTGCTCGACGGCGAACAGGCTGACGTCGGTGAGCGCCTTCACCGACGCCGGATTGGGTTGCTCGCCATTGAGCGGCATGTGCGCCTGCGGCGAGCCGCCCTCGAAACTCTGCTTGGCGTTGCCGGTGTCGATGCCGACCTTGCCGCTGATCAGGTAGTACTGCGCCAGCGAACGCTCGCCCTTCTTCAGTAGCAAGGTGCCCGCCGGGCGCTGCAGGTACTTGATGCTGCCGTGCAGCTGCTCACGGTAGGCCGGCGTGAGGAAATCCATCGGGCTGAAGCTGGCCAGCTGTGCGAGGGTCAGCGGTGTGCTGCTCATGACGATCTCCTCCGTCCGTGTGGTGGCGTACACGCGGGCACCAGGCCCGTCTACTTGCATAGACCGACAAAGCCGCCCGCACGCTCAATGAGTTGTGCACAAACCGCGGGGATGCTTCTGTGGATAACCTCAGGATGACTGGCTACAGCCTTTGGCTTGCGCGGCCTGCGCCGGCCTGGTCATTTTTTGTCCGTGGGCTGCAGGCGCCAGGTGAAGTGCACTGAGGCGAGCAGGGATGTCGCATTGGCGCCAATGAACAGGCCGGCCAGAAACAGGCCGAAGGTGTCGTCCGGCTGCAGACGATCGACGGCGAACGCCACCAGCGCCAGCACGCCAAGCAGCTGCAACGAGCTCCAACTGTAGAACAGCCCGCGCCATCTGCCGGCAACCAGCAGGTAGCTCACCAGCGGTGCATTGATGATCGTCAGAATGACGATGGCAGCCCCGCTGGAATACTCGGATTGCCTGACCAACAGCGCGCCACTCAGCAGCCCCATCAATGATGAATAGCCCAGGCTGAGCCACTTGTAGAACCGATAGCCCCGCGGCGGCGACGGACGCGGCGGCTTGGCGTCCTGACCGCTGAGGGGTGTCGCATAGGGATTGATCTCGTCCATGAGTCCCTCGTCTAGGGTGTAGGCAGCTCGCGCCAGGTCAGGTACACGCGCAGGTCGAACTCCAGCTGGTGGTAGTCCGGCAACATGTGCCGGCACAGCTGGTAGAACGCCTTGTTATGGTCGGATTCCTTCAGGTGCGCCAGCTCGTGCACCACGATCATCTGCAGGAATTCCGGCGCTGCCTCGCGAAACAGCGCGGCCACGCGGATTTCCTTCTTCGCCTTGAGCTTGCCGCCCTGCACCCGCGACACCGCCGTGTGCAGGCCGAGCGCGCGGTGGGTGAGGTCGAGGCGGTTGTCGAACAGCACCTTGTCGATGTTCGGCGCGTTGCGCAGGTGCTCCTGCTTGAGCGCCACGGTGTAGGCGTACAGCGCCTTGTCGCTCTGGATCTGGTGGCGATTCGGGTAGCGCTTTTCCAGGTACTCGCCCAGGCGCTCGCCGGCGATCATCTCGCGGACCTGCTCCTGCAGGTGCGGCGGGTAGGCCTGGAGGTATTTGAGCGGGATCATGCAACGGCTGCCGAGAGAAATCAGGGCGCCAGTTTACTGCAAGCCCTGGCCAACCGAAGCCTGCCCTGACGAGACGAAAAAGCCCGCACGAGGGCGGGCTTTTCCGAGATGGGGCGCGCGCTCAACGCACCTTGAAACGGTTCACCAGTTCGACCAGGCGACGGTTGGAGGCCAGCAACGCATCGGTGCTGCGGTCCGCCTGCTGCCCGCCGACCACCAGGTCGTCGACCATGTGGCGGATGGCGACCATGTTCTGGTTGATCTCCTCGGTCACCGCGCTCTGCTCCTCGGCAGCCGTGGCGATCTGCGCGCTGAGGTCGTGGATGCGCCCGACCGAGGTGGCCATGTCATCGAGGCCGACGTTGACCCGCGCGGTCTTGTCGGCGGTCGCCTGGCAGCTGCTCTTGGTCTTCTCCATCGCCTGCACCGCCGAGCTCACGCCCTGCTGCAGGCGATTGAGCATTTCGTTGATCTCCGAGGTGCTCTGCTGGGTGCGCCCGGCCAGCGCGCGCACCTCGTCGGCGACCACGGCAAAGCCGCGGCCCTGCTCACCAGCACGTGCCGCCTCGATGGCCGCGTTGAGCGCCAGCAGGTTGGTCTGCCCGGCGATCTCGCCGATCACCCCGAGCACGTCGTTGATACGCTGGGCATCCTGCTGCATGTCCTGCACCCGCGCGGTGGCGCTTTCAACTTCGTCGACCAGCGCCAGCACGCTGGCCGATGCCTCGGCGACGACCACCTTGGAGCGCTCGGCGTTCTCGTTGGCGTCACGGGTGAAGCTGGCGGTCTCCGTCGCGCTCTGCGCCACGGTGTCGGCGGTGGAACTCATCTCGGTGATCGCGGTGACGGCCTGATCGGTTTCCGAGGCGTGGCGGGTCAGTACCTCGTTGGTCTGCCGCGATTGTTGCTGCAGCTGCGCCAGCTCATCGGCGATCTGTGCCGAGGCCTGGGTGACATCGGCGATCATGGTCTGCAGGTAGGCGATGAAGCGGTTCACCGAACTGCCCACAGCGTCCATCTCGTCCTCGCCCTTCAGCGCGATGCGCCGCGTCAGGTCGGCGTCGCCGGCCGACAGCGCGTCGATGTTGCCACGCAGGGTGTGCAGGCGCTGGATCAGCTTGCCAATGGCGAACAGCATCACCAGCAGGAGGATCAGGGTCAGCGGGATCTGCAGCCAGGCCAGGGCCTTGAGCACGTCGTTGCTGTTCTCGCTGAGCCGCTGGGTCGGCAGGGCGGTGGCGAGCAACCACGGCGTGCCTTCGATCGGCTGCAGGAAGAAGGTCCAGGCTTCGCCCTCCTCGTTCTCGAACTCGTGCTTGACCAGCGCGCTGCTGCCCAGCTGACGCAAGCTGTCCTGGATCTCGCCGAGGAATGGCGATTGCCCGGCCAGGTCGGCGACCTTCTTCAGCACGATCTCGCCGCCGATGCGCGACTGATTGCTGAGGATCTTGCCGTCCGGCTCGACGATCATCACCTGGCCCTGGATTTCCTTCTCCTTCTCGGCGACCAGGGTATTGAAGAAGCCCAGGGTCACGTCGATGGTCGATACGCCATAGGCCGCGCCGTCCTTGAAGATGGCCATGGCGCAGTTGGTGCGTGGCTGCGCGCTGGCGTCGTCCTTGTAGGCCAGGGCCCAGGCGCAGTGCCCGCGCGGCGCCTGCATGCCGTCACGGTGCCACGGCTGGTCGTAGTAGTTGGGCGCCTGCTCGGAGTTCCAGAAGGTGTTGACCTTGAGCTGGCCCGACTCGTCGCGGTGGTAGAAGGTGCTGTGCTTGTTCTGTTCCGAACGTTTCTGCGCCAACGGCCAGATGCCGCCGCCGAAGACCTTGGCGTCACCGTACTGGTCGACCAGGCCGGGCAGCACACGGTCGATGGTGTCGCTGTCGAGCAACGGGATGGTCTGGGTGATGCTGCGCGATTGCGCCTCGACCTTGGCCAGCTCGACACGGATGGTATCGGCGATGGTGCCGACCCGGGTCAGTACCAGCTGCTCTTCGGAGGCTTTCAGTTTCGGCGTGATGAAGTGGCGGATACCTTCTTCGGTCAGGACGAAAATGATGGCAATGAACACGACAAAAATAACGGTATAGCGGGCCTTAATTGTTTTAAGCGAACGCATGTCCACTCCTGGCTCTCGATCTGCGAATTGTCTGGTGGGGCCCTTGCGGCCGCTCACCCTCGACCGGCATTGCTGCCGGACGCCACCCTGCGGTAGCTGACGCCCCCTGCGTCATCTGCTGGCATCCCTCCCTGATGCCACTCTGCCACTGTATCGGTCGGCCCGCCTACTGCTTGATGCAAATGCCGCCAGACATGGCAACCAGCAGACGAACGTCAGGCACGGACGTGCCAGCTGGACGCATGGCCCGTCCAGAAAGGGAGTTTTTGCATTGCGGCAGCGCATGAAATGACAAACCAGAGTTGGCTCCACGACCACGGCTGAGGCACTGTCCGGGGACGGGCGGCAGCCCGGTGCATAGCAGTCATTCAACCCGCTCCCGAGCGACGTGCCCGAGGGTCCGAGCGATGCCACATTTCCTCCCTGGCGGCGTGCTGCTGAGCTGCCTCTGTCTGCTCAGCCTGCCGAGCCAGGCCATGTCGCGGCTCTACGATGGCGAGGCCGAGGTCTGGAGCACCGACCAGGCCCTCTGCTTCGGCGCGCGCACCTTCAAATCAGCCGGACTGTTTCTCAACCGCACGCTCAGGGTCGACCGGCAACGCGTGGTGATCCACGGCGTGGAGGTCAACGGAGCCGGCCCGGCGCTGTACTGGAGCATGAGCGCCGACGAGCCGGAGGACGGACTGCCGATCAATAGCAGCACCTGCATCGCCTACGGCCAGCAGCCGGGCGGCTTTGCCTCGCGGTAGCGCGCCGCGCCACTGGCAGACGGCCTGTACAGCGTGATGTTGTACGGCAGCGACCGTAAAAGCGGCAACCGCGCGCGGTTCTACAAGCAGTTCTGTGTGCAGCGCAGCGGCGACCGAATGGCCGTGGCAGATGCCTATTACGACGAAGGGCTGCAGCGCTGGCGCTGCCCGCAGTAGCGCGCAGATGCCGAATGCCGCGCAAGAAAAAGCCCCGCCAGGGCGGGGCTTCTCTTGCAGCGTCGCGGCTTAGTTGACCTTGGCGGCCAGCTCGCCCTTGGCGTAGCGCAGGTACATGCCTTCGAGGGAGACCGGTTTGATCTTCGAGGCGTTGCCGGCGGTGCCGAAGGCTTCGTAGCGGGCGATGCAGATGTCACGCATGGCCACGATGGTCTTGGCGAAGAACTTGCGCGGGTCGAACTCACTAGGCTGCTCGGCCATCATGCGGCGGATCGCGCCGGTGGAAGCCAGGCGCAGGTCAGTGTCGATGTTCACTTTGCGCACGCCGTGCTTGATGCCTTCGACGATCTCTTCGACCGGCACGCCGTAGGTTTCCTTGATGTCGCCGCCGAACTCGTTGATCACCTTCAGCCACTCTTGCGGCACCGAGGAGGAGCCGTGCATCACCAGGTGGGTGTTGGGGATGCGCTTGTGGATTTCCTTGATGCGCTCGATGGAGAGCACGTCGCCGGTTGGCGGCTTGGTGAACTTGTAGGCGCCGTGGCTGGTGCCGATGGCGATGGCCAGGGCATCGACCTGGGTGCGCTTGACGAAGTCGGCAGCCTCTTCCGGATCGGTCAGCAGTTGGCTGTGATCCAGCACGCCTTCGGCGCCAACGCCGTCTTCTTCACCGGCCATGCCGGTTTCCAGGCTACCCAGGCAGCCCAGCTCGCCTTCCACGGACACGCCGCAGGCGTGGGCGAATGCCACGGTCTGCTGGGTCACGCGGACGTTGTATTCGTAGTCGGCCGGGGTCTTGCCGTCTTCCTTCAGCGAGCCGTCCATCATCACCGAGCTGAAGCCCAGCTGGATCGAGCGCTGGCACACGTCAGGGCTGGTGCCGTGGTCCTGGTGCATGCACACCGGGATGTGCGGGAATTCTTCGATGGCGGCCAGGATCAGGTGGCGCAGGAACGGCGCGCCGGCGTATTTGCGGGCACCGGCCGAAGCCTGGACGATCACCGGGGAGTCGGTTTTATCAGCCGCTTCCATGATCGCGCGCATCTGCTCGAGGTTGTTGACGTTGAAGGCCGGCACGCCGTAGCCGAATTCGGCGGCGTGGTCGAGCATCTGGCGCATGCTGATGAGTGCCATGGTTTTCCTGTCTCCCGGTTGGAGGGTTGATCGTGCAAGCCTGCCGCAGGGGCGGGCACTGTTCAAGCTCTAAGAACGCAGCAACGCTACGCACTCAACCCATGCACGCAGGCATGGGGTCAATTCTGCTGGCCTGTTACTCGGCCTTGCATCCACGGCCGATCAGATCATCGTCCGCCACGCGGTACACCAGCCCCTCCTCACCCTTGGTGTGGAAGGCCAGCAGACCGTCGCTGTACAACGCGCCAGAGCCGGCGGGCTCGAGCGTCAGGCGGTGGACGATATCGTCACCCCCCAAACGCAGGTCGACCACCTCGCGGCTGCCGTCGGCGAAACGCCACAGCACTTCGGCCTGGCTGTCGCAGACCCAACGTGTCCAGTCGTCGCTCGGCGCCGGGTCGGCCGCACAGCCGGCCAGCGCCACAACGCCGATCAGCGCGGTGAGCGCCGCTGTCATCCGGTAGTGCATATCAGCTCCTTCGCGGCGCGCCGGCTCGGCGCTCCTGGGTCAGGGGCAGTTCTGCTGGCCCTGGGCACCCGAAACGGTCGGGTCGCCACTGCTCTGCGCCTCGACGCGCTGATCGTCCTGCGTGGTCGGCAGAATGATCTGCGGCGGGCTCAGCACATCGCAGGTGCTGGGGGCCGAACCACCCGTGCTGCAGCCGGCAACACCGGCACACAGCACAAACACAATCGCTAGGTTACGCATGACACCACTCCTTTTCTCCGGGTCCTGTGCAAGTGACCACGGCGAGCGGAGATTGGTTTTAGCGAAACGTCGCGGCTTACTTGGCGCGCTGCTCCAGCACGTCCACGGCCGGCAGGACCTTGCCCTCGACGAACTCGAGGAACGCACCGCCACCGGTGGAGATATAGCTGATCTGCTCACCGACGCCGTATTTGTCGATGGCGGCCAGGGTGTCACCACCGCCGGCGATGGAGAACGCCGGGCTTTCGGCGATGGCCTGGGCCAGAACCTTCGTGCCGTTGCCGAACTGGTCGAATTCGAACACGCCGACCGGGCCGTTCCACAGGATGGTTTTCGACGACTTGAGCAGCTCGGCGAACTGCGCCGCGGTTTGCGGGCCGATGTCGAGGATCATGTCGTCTTCAGCCACATCGGCTACCAGCTTGACGGTGGCTTCGGCGTCTTCGGCGAAGGCCTTGGCCACCACCACGTCGACCGGCAGCGGCACGCTGACCTTGGCCGCGATGGCCTTGGCGGTGTCGATCAGGTCGGCTTCGTACAGCGACTTGCCGACCGGGAAACCGGCGGCAGCGAGGAAGGTGTTGGCAATGCCGCCGCCGACGATCAGCTGGTCGCAGACCTGGCTCAGGCTGTTCAGCACGTCGAGCTTGGTCGACACCTTGGAGCCGGCGACGATCGCGGCCATCGGCTTGGCCGGGTTACCCAGGGCCTTGCCCAGGGCCTCCAGCTCGGCCGCCAGCAGCGGACCGGCCGCAGCGACCTTGGCGAACTTGGCCACGCCGTGGGTCGAGCCCTCAGCGCGGTGAGCGGTGCCGAAGGCGTCCATCACGAACACGTCGCACAGGGCGGCGTATTGCTGGGCCAGCTCGTCGGCATTCTTCTTCTCGCCCTTGTTGAAGCGCACGTTCTCGAACAACACGATGTCGCCCGCCGCGACCTCGACGCCGCCGAGGTACTCGGCCACCAGCGGCACTTCACGGCCCAGGGCCTTGCTCAGGTACTCGGCCACCGGTTTGAGGCTGTTCTCGGCGCTGAATTCACCCTCGGTCGGACGCCCCAGGTGCGAGCAGACCATGACCGCCGCGCCTTTCTCCAATGCCAGCTTGATGGTCGGCAGGGACGCCAGGATACGCGCATCACTCTTCACCACGCCGTCCTTCACCGGGACGTTGAGGTCTTCGCGGATCAGTACGCGCTTACCCTTGAGGTCGAGGTCGGTCATCTTCAACACGGTCATGGTGCAGTCCTTCACAAGCTTGATTGGTTGGAAACAGCAGAAACGTCGAGGAAATGTTGGGCAACGTCGAGCATACGGTTGGCAAAACCCCACTCATTGTCGAACCAGGCGAGCAAATTGACCAGCCTCGGGCCGGACACGCGAGTCTGGCTGCCATCGACGATCGCCGAATGCGCGTCGTGGTTGAAGTCGCAGCTGGCGTGCGGCAGCTCGGTGTAGGCCAGCAAGCCCTTGAGCGGGCCGGCGCTGGCCGCCTCGCGCAGCACGCGGTTGATTTCCTCGGCCGAGGTATCGCGCGCGGTCTGCAGGGTGATGTCCAGGCACGACACGTTCACCGTCGGCACACGAATGGCTTTGGCCTGAATGCGCCCGGCAAGTTCCGGAAGCAGGCGCTCGATGCCGCGCGCCAGACCGGTGGACACCGGAATCACCGACTGGAAGGCCGAGCGCGTGCGGCGCAGGTCTTCATGGTGGTAGGCGTCGATCACCGGTTGGTCGTTCATCGCCGAGTGGATCGTGGTGATCGAAGCGTATTCCAGGCCCACCGCTTCGTTGAGCAGCTTGAGCAGCGGCACCCCGCAGTTGGTGGTGCAGGAGGCGTTCGACACCAGCTTCTCGCGGCCGCTCAGCTGCTGCTGGTTGACCCCGTAGACGATGGTGGCGTCGATGTCCGCCTCGCTGGCCATCGGCTGCGAGAACAGCACGCGCGGTGCACCGGCAGCGAGAAAGCGCTCGGCATCACCGCGACTGGTGTACTGGCCGGAACACTCGAGCACCAGGTCGATGTCCAGCGCGGCCCAGTCGATACCTTCCGGCTCGCGCTGGCGCAGTACCTTCACGCAGTCGCCATTGATGTGCAGGCAGTCGCCGTCGACGCTGACCTCGCCGGGAAAGCGCCCGTGGGTCGAGTCGAAGCGGGTCAGGTACTCGATGCTGGCCTGATCGGCGAGATCGTTCAGCGCCACGATCTCGAAGCCCGCCGCCGCGCCACGCTCGTGCAGCGCGCGGAGCACGCATCGGCCGATGCGGCCGTAGCCGTTGAGGGCAACTTTGTAGGGGCGATGGGCCATGGCGGTCTCTAATTCGGTCTCCCCTCTCCCATCGGGAAGGGGCTGGGGCAGCCCGCGCGGGGTTGAGGGGCTGCCCCCTCATCCGCCCGTCGGGCCACCTTCTCCCAAGAGGAGAAGGATTTACGCGTCCAGCAGCTCTGCGGCAGTGTCCAGAACGTTCTCGACGGTGAAGCCGAAGTGTTCGAACAGCGCGCCGGCCGGCGCCGATTCACCGTAGGTTTCCATGCCGATGACACGGCCTTCGAGACCGACGTACTTGTACCAGAAGTCGGCGTGGGCGGCCTCGATGGCGATCCGCGCGGTGACCTGCAGCGGCAGCACCGCCTGCTTGTAGCCGGCATCCTGCTGGTCGAACACGTTGGTCGACGGCATCGACACCACGCGCACCTTGCGGCCTTGCTCGGCCAGCTTGTCGGCGGCCTGGATGGCCAGGCCGACTTCGGAACCGGTGGAGATCAGGATCAGCTCGGGCTCGCCGGCGCAGTCCTTGAGCACGTAGCCGCCACGGGCGATGGCCGCTTCGGTTTCGTGGTCGCGCAGGTTATGCGGCAGGTTCTGGCGGGAGAAGATCAGCGCGCTCGGGCCGTCCTTGCGCTCGATGGCGTGCTTCCAGGCCACGGCGGCTTCGACGGTATCGGCCGGGCGCCAGGTGTCCAGGTTCGGTGTGGTGCGCAGGCTGGTCAGTTGCTCGACCGGCTGGTGGGTCGGGCCGTCTTCACCGAGGCCGATGGAGTCGTGGGTGAACACGTAGAGCACGCGCTGCTTCATCAGCGCCGACATGCGCACCGCATTGCGCGCGTATTCCATGAACATCAGGAAGGTCGCGCCGTACGGCACCAGGCCACCGTGCAGAGCCACGCCGTTCATGATCGCGCTCATACCGAACTCGCGCACGCCGTAGTACATGTAGTTGCCCGAGGCGTCCTCGGCGGTCACGCCCTTGCAGCCCTTCCACAGGGTCAGGTTGGAACCGGCGAGGTCGGCGGAACCGCCGAACAGCTCCGGCAGCAGCGGACCGAAGGCGTTCAGGCAGTTCTGGCTGGCCTTGCGGCTGGCGATGGTCTCGCCCTTCTCGGCCACGGCACGGATGAACTCGCTGGCCTTGGCGGAGAAGTCGGCCGGCAGCTCACCCGCCATGCGGCGGACGAACTCGTTGGCCAGCTCCGGGTAAGCGGCGGAGTAGGCGGCGAAACGCTGGTCCCAGTCAGCTTCGGCAGCCAGGCCAGCTTCCTTGGCGTCCCACTCGGCATAGATGTCGGCCGGGATGTCGAACGGCGCGTGGTTCCAGTTCAGGGCCGCGCGGGTCAGGGCGATTTCGTCATGGCCGAGGGCGGCGCCGTGGGACTCTTCCTTGCCCTGCTTGTTCGGCGAGCCGAAGCCGATGATGGTCTTGCAGCAGATCAGGGTCGGCTGCTCGCTCTTGCGCGCGGTGTCGATGGCGGTCTTGATCTCGTCGGCGTCATGGCCGTCGACGTTGCGGATCACCTGCCAGCCGTAGGACTCGAAGCGCTTCGGCGTGTCGTCGGTGAACCAGCCGTGGACTTCGCCGTCGATGGAAATGCCGTTGTCGTCGTAGAAGGCGATCAGCTTGCCCAGGCCCAGGGTGCCGGCCAGCGAGCAGACTTCGTGGCTGATGCCTTCCATCATGCAGCCATCGCCGAGGAAGGCGTAGGTGAAGTGATCGACGACCTTGTGCCCGTCACGGTTGAACTGCGCGGCCATGACCTTTTCCGCCAGGGCGAAACCCACGGCGTTGGCGATGCCCTGGCCGAGCGGCCCGGTGGTGGTCTCGACGCCCGGTGCGTAGCCGAACTCCGGGTGCCCCGGGGTCTTGCTGTGCAGCTGACGGAAGTTCTTCAGGTCGTCGATGGACAGGTCGTAGCCGGTCAGGTGCAGCAGCGAATAGATCAGCATCGAACCGTGGCCGTTGGACAGCACGAAACGGTCGCGGTCGGCGAACTTGGGGTTGGCCGGGTTGTGCTTGAGGTAGTCGCGCCACAGCACTTCGGCGATGTCCGCCATGCCCATCGGGGCACCGGGGTGGCCGCTGTTGGCTTTCTGCACGGCATCCATGCTCAGGGCACGAATGGCATTGGCACGCTCACGACGGCTGGGCATCGCTGAATCTCCTGCGGGGTAGCTTCTGAAACGAAGGGGGCGAAAAAGGCCGCCATTTTCGCCCAGCCGGACACCGCGCGGCAATGACAGATGGACGAAGGTGCAACAAACCTGCGCGGCAGAACGCCGCAAAGCGCTATGCAGCCACGCCATCACCATCACACCCCCAGCAATATCAAAACTTTTTGATATTGCTGTTGCTGGATGAAAAGTGACCGACTAGACTGCCGCCCCTATGAATATGCGCGTGCCCCAGCTCCGTTTCGAGCCTGTCGATGAACTGGCCGCCCTATGCAAGGCCGGCGGCGATCCGCTGCGCCTGAACGTGCTGCGCGCGCTGGCCAACGACTCGTTCGGCGTGCTGGAACTGGCGCAGATCTTCGCCATCGGCCAGTCGGGCATGAGCCACCACCTCAAGGTGCTGGCCCAGGCCGGCCTGGTCGCCACCCGCCGCGAAGGCAACGCAATTTTTTACCGCCGCGCTCTGCCGCATAGCGAGCTGCTCGGCGGCGCCCTGCACGGGGCGCTGTTGCTGGAGGTCGAGGCGCTGCAGCTGCCGGACGACGTGCAGCAGCGCATCGCCACCGTGCACGCGCAGCGCGCCGCCGCCAGCCGTGACTTTTTCGCCCGTACGGCGGACAAATTCCAGGCCCAGCAGGACCTGATCGCCGGCCTGCCACAATACCGCGACAGCGTGCTGGCCCTGCTCGATGCGCTGAATTTCGCCCCGGGCAGCTCAGCACTGGAAGTCGGCCCCGGCGATGGCGGTTTCCTGCCCGAGCTGGCGCGCCGTTTCCAGCATGTCACCGCGCTGGACAACAGCACGGCAATGCTCGAACTGGCGCGCATGCGTTGCGAGCAGGATGGCCTGGGCAACGTCGAGCTGCTGCTCGCCGATGCCCTGAATGACGATATCGGCGCTGCCGACTGCGTGGTGGTGAACATGGTCCTGCACCATTTCGCTGCCCCGGCTGAAGCGCTGAAACAGCTGGCCCGCCTGGTGCAACCGCGCGGCAGCCTGCTGGTCACCGAGTTGTGCAGCCATGACCAGAGTTGGGCCAGGACGGCCTGCGGCGATCTCTGGCTCGGCTTCGATCAGGAAGATCTGGCCCGCTGGGCCGATGCCGCGGGGCTCACGCCCGGCGAGAGCCTCTATGTGGGCCTCAAGAACGGCTTTCAGATTCAGGTACGGCACTTCGCCAAGCCGGATGCGAAGCAAAACCAGGAATGAATAGGATTTTGAAATGAGCGAATACTCCCTGTTTACCTCCGAGTCCGTGTCCGAAGGCCATCCGGACAAGATCGCCGACCAGATTTCCGATGCCGTCCTCGACGCCATCATCACCCAGGACAAACACGCCCGCGTGGCCGTGGAAACCCTGGTCAAGACCGGAGTCGCCATCGTCGCCGGTGAGGTCACCACCAGCGCCTGGGTCGACCTCGAGCAGATCGTTCGCGACGTGATCTGCGACATCGGCTACACCAGTTCCGACGTCGGCTTCGACGGCGCCACCTGCGGCGTGATGAACATCATTGGCAAGCAGTCCCCCGACATCAACCAGGGTGTCGACCGCGCCAAGCCGGAAGACCAGGGTGCCGGCGACCAGGGCCTGATGTTCGGCTACGCCAGCAACGAGACCGACGTGCTGATGCCGGCGCCGATCCGCTTCTCTCACGCCCTGGTCGAGCGCCAGGCCGAGGCACGCAAGTCCGGTCTGCTGACCTGGCTGCGCCCGGACGCCAAGTCCCAGGTCACCTGCCAGTACGAGAACGGCAAAGTGGTTGGCATCGACGCCGTGGTGCTGTCCACCCAGCACAACCCGGAAGTGTCGCTGGCCGACCTGCGTGAAGGCGTGATGGAACTGATCATCAAGCACGCCCTGCCAGCCGAGCTGCTGCACAAGGACACCCAGTTCCACATCAACCCGACCGGCAACTTCGTCATCGGCGGCCCGGTGGGCGACTGCGGCCTGACCGGCCGCAAAATCATCGTCGACAGCTACGGCGGCATGGCCCGTCACGGTGGCGGCGCCTTCTCCGGCAAGGACCCATCCAAGGTCGACCGTTCGGCTGCCTACGCTGGCCGTTACGTGGCCAAGAACATCGTGGCCGCCGGCCTGGCCGACCGCTGCGAAATCCAGGTGTCCTACGCCATCGGCGTGGCCCAGCCGACCTCCATCTCGATCAACACCTTCGGCACCCACAAGATCGCCGAAGACAAGATCATCAAGCTGGTGCGCGAGGTGTTCGACCTGCGTCCGTACGCCATCACCAAGATGCTCGACCTGCTGCACCCGATGTACCAGGAAACCGCCGCCTACGGTCACTTCGGCCGCACGCCGCAGCAGAAGACCGTCGGCAACGACACCTTCAGCACCTTCACCTGGGAGAAGACCGACAAGGTCGCCGACCTGCGCGCCGCCGCCGGCCTGTAATCGCCCCGGAAATGAAAAAGCCCCGCTGATGCGGGGCTTTTTTATGGGCGTACCGTAATGCGTTCAATGGATCCGCAGGTCTCCGGTCAGGTACATCAATGCCAATCCCGCGAATATAAGAGCGAGTGGCGCCCTGATCTGCGGTTCATAGATCGAGAAGATGCCCTGAGCAACCGGAGGGAACAGAAAGTTCAGCACGACGCAGAGCAGGGACACTTGAATGCCCCTTGCGACCGACCAGATCCAGCCACCCACCACCATGAAAAAACCGATCACACTCATCACACAGCCTCCCTGGCAAAGTGGCGAGATGCTATCACTCACAGTTAGCGCTTCCCAACAGCGCGACTACGCTGTGGCGACATCAATCGAGCAAGGATGCTCCCCCCGATGCAACGCTGGATCGCGTTACCCCTGTGCCTGTTCGCCTGCGCCATCGCGGCTCAGCCCTGCCCCGACTGGTCCGCGACACGGGCCGACGATGAACTGCAACACCTCGGCCGGCAGATCGCCGAATGGGACCGTGCCTACCACCAGCAGGGCCGAGCCCTGGTCAGCGACGAAGTCTACGACCAGAGCCGCCAGCAGCTCGAACACTGGCAGCGCTGCTTCCCACATTCCCCGAATCACGGCAGCGACGCCCTGCAGGGCGCGGGCGGTGACAGCGCGCATCCGGTGGCGCAGACCGGCCTGGCGAAACTCAAGGATGAACAGGCACTGCAGCAGTGGCTGAGTGGACGCGAAGGCCTGTGGATTCAGCCAAAAGTCGACGGCGTGGCCGTGACCCTGCTTTACCGCGACAGTCGCCTGCAGCGCATGGTCAGCCGCGGCGATGGCCTGCGCGGGCAGGACTGGAGCGCCCACGCTCAGCGCATTGCGGCGGTCCCGAAAACATTGCCGCTACGCGGCGAGGTAATCCTGCAGGGTGAGCTGTACTGGCGCCTGCGCGAGCATGTGCAAGCAGAGCGTGGCAGCGTCGGTGCGCGCAGCCAGGTCGCCGGCGCACTGAACCGCACGCGACTGGACGATGCCAGCGCCGCCGCCATCGGCCTGTTCGTCTGGGATTGGCCGAACGGCCCGGCCACCATGGAGGCGCGCCTGAGTGGCCTGCAGACCATGGGCTGGGCGGACAGCGCGACACTGACCCAACGCATCGCCACCGCGGCAGACGCCCGTCGCTGGCGTGAACACTGGTACCGCAGTCCGCTGCCGTTCGCCAGCGACGGCGTGGTACTGCGCCAGGGCACGCGACCGCCGGGCTCCACCTGGGGTGCCGAACCACCGAGCTGGGCGGCAGCCTGGAAGTACCCGCCACGCCAGGCTCTGGCCGAGGTGCGCGACGTGCAGTTCCGCATCGGTCGGACCGGGCGCATCACCCCGCTGCTGCAGGTGCAAGCGGTGGCGCTCGACGACCGCACGGTGCGCCGGGTCAGCGCGGGCTCACTGGCACGCTGGCAGACACTGGACATTCGCCCCGGCGACCAGGTCGCCATCACCCTCGCCGGGCTGACCATTCCGCGCCTGGATGGCGTAGTCCGCCGTCACACGCCGCGCGCCGTATTGCAGGCTCCTGATCCTGCGCAGTATCACGCCCTGAGTTGCTGGCGACCGACGGCCGATTGCCAAAGCCAGTTCCACGCGCGCCTGACCTGGCTCAGCGGCAAACAGGGACTGCGCATGACGGGAGTTGGTGCCGGCACCTGGCGAACGCTGGAAGAGGCGGGTGAGCTGAATGACCTGCTGGCCTGGATGGCGCTCGACCGTGCGCGCCTGCTCGCGCTACCCGGCGTGGCCGCGGCACGCGCCGACGCCCTGGAGCAGACGTTCGCCAGTACCCGACAGCGGCCGTTCGGCCAGTGGCTGCGCGCCCTCGGCATGCCGCCGAGCGGCTCGGCGCCACTGGGCAGTGACTGGCAATTGCTGGCGGCCCGCGATGCGCGCACCTGGGACGATTTCGCCGGCATCGGCAGCACCCGTGCCCGGCAACTGGTGGCATTCTTCCAGCATCCGGAGGTACTGCGGCTACAGCGGCGCCTGCATGAGGCCGGAGTCGAGGGATTCTAGGAGCCTGCCGACGATGGAGGCGCTTCGCGCAGCGCCCTCTCTGGCTAACGGAGCGCTCTACAGCATCGCGACATCAGCTCATTGCAAACCCGTAGGGCGGAAAACCGCGAAGCGTTTTCCATCAGGGACCGCCAATCCGACCGACCTACCGCGCGCCCAACAGCCCTGTCGGTGTATATCTCCGCGTTATCCACCAGACGCACCGAGACAGGCTCTAACGCCATCCTCAGTAGGCGCGGAATTCCTGGTGACAGGCCTCGCAGCCATCCTCGACACGCTGCACCAGCGCCGTCACAGCCTCGGGCTTGAGCGGCTGCACCTGGCTCGCGGTGGCCAGCGCGGCGGTGGCGTTCTCGAGTTCGCGCGCCAGCTGCTGGAAGCGTTCCTGTTGCTGCCAGACCTCGGGCTTGGCGGTGCTGCGCTCGCTCTCGGCGATCTGCGGGAAGTGCTGCCAGGGCTGGCGCGACAGCGTGTCCAGCTCCTGCGCACCACTGGCGAAGCGCTTGCCATCGAAGGCCAGACGGCCACGCAGCATGCCGCCGAGGTCTTCGCTGGTCTTGAGCATCTGCTTGAACAGGGTCTGGCGCTTGCCCTGTGGCGAGTTCGGATCGACACCACCACAAGCGCTGAGGCTCAGGGCGACAAACAGGAGAATGACGGCTTTGCTATTCATGATCGGTTATCGCGCTGGTTCACGGCGCGGCAAGTATCCGCAGATAACCGGCAAATACCAACCCGGGCGGCAGTATGTCGCAGTGCGGCATGCAGCAACCTTTTGCCCAATGCCCGGTCGACTGCAGCCCCTTTGCACGAGAACGTCACCATGTACCAGCGTTTGCTCATCGCCACCCTCAGCCTCGTCAGCCTGCCACTGCTGGCCCACGAACACGCCCAGGCCACCGGCTGCGCCGGCAAGCAGCAGGCCATCGAACAGCAGCTGGAACAGGCCCGCGCGCACGGCAACAGCGGGCAGCAGGCCGGCCTGGAAAAAGCCCTGAGCGAGGTGAAGACCAACTGCACCGATGAAAACCTGCACGCCGAGCGCCTGGAAAAGATCAAGGCGCAGCGTGAAGAACTGGTCGAGCGCGAGAACGACCTGCGCGAGGCGGAGATCGACGGCGACAGCGCGAAGATCAGCAAGCGCCGCGCCAAGCTGGAGGAAGCACGCCAGGAATTGCAGGACGCCGAGGCCGAACTGGACAAGTAGCCACAACTGAACGCGGCGTGGACTACGCGCTGTTCTTCGCCCTGACCGCCGGCTTCATCGGCATATTCATCTACGCCCTGGCCCTGATGCCACCGGGCAGCGTGAGCTTAAGCAGTGGCGGCTCGGGCGGTTCTGGCGGCGGCAGTTCGGGCCGCGCCTACAGCGGTGGTGGCGGCTCCAGTGGCGGCTGTGAGGCCTCCGGACGCTGGTGAGCCTCAGTCCTTGAACTGGTCCTTGATGTAGGTGATTTCGGTCTTGCCATGGGGCGCCGGCTGGCCGTTCTCATCGACATTGACGAAGACCATCTTGTCGATCGTCAGGATGCTCTTGCGGGTGATCTTGTTGCGCACCTCGCAGCGCAGGGTCAGCGAGGTCCGGCCGAACTCGGTGGCGGTGATGCCCAGTTCGATGATGTCGCTCTGCCGCGCCGAGCTGACGAAGTTGATCTCGGAAATCAGCTTGGTCACCACGCGCTGGCTACCCAGCTGGATGATCGCGTAGATCGCCGCTTCTTCGTCGATCCATTTCAGCAGGCTGCCGCCGAACAGCGTGCCGTTGGGGTTGAGGTCTTCAGGTTTTACCCACTTGCGTGTGTGAAAGTTCATACGCGGTTCCTTTCCTCTGTCGTGTGCTTCGGCCGGCATTTTCGCAGCCGGCTCCGGGCCTGTCGCGACAACGCTCTCAATGGTGTCGATAGCCAATCCGGGCAAGCGACGGAAAGCCTTGGGCTCGTCGACCGGCGCGGCTATAATCGCCGGGCTTCACGCGGCCGGCTCTGTTCCGGTCGTGCCCGCCACCCGTCCGAGGGGCGCTGCAGCAAGCGGTAAACCTGTGTTGAATCCCCGAAAGTCCGGCATTCCAGCGATGCAGGTAGCGGGATTCGAATCGGTCTTCCGCCTGTCAGGCTCGGATGGGGCGTTATCAAAACGCATCAACGGCGCCCATTCGCAGACAACGAATGGAGAGCTTTTGCATGAGCGCTTTCAACGACTACAAGGTCGCCGATATTTCCCTGGCCGATTGGGGCCGCAAAGAACTGATCATCGCCGAATCCGAGATGCCGGCACTGATGGGCCTGCGCCGCAAGTACGCCGCTGAGCAACCGCTCAAGGGCGCGAAGATCATCGGCTGCATCCACATGACCATCCAGACCGGCGTGCTGATCGAAACCCTGATCGCGCTGGGCGCCGAAGTGCGCTGGTCGTCCTGCAACATCTTCTCGACCCAGGACCAGGCCGCTGCTGCCATCGCCGCCGCCGGCATCCCGGTATTCGCCTGGAAGGGCGAGACCGAGGAAGAGTACGAGTGGTGCATCGAGCAGACCATCCTCAAGGACGGTCAGCCGTGGGACGCCAACATGATCCTCGACGACGGCGGCGACCTGACTCAGATCATCCACGAGAAATACCCGGCGATGCTGGACAAGATCCACGGCATCACCGAAGAGACCACCACCGGTGTGCACCGCCTGCTCGACATGCTCAAGGCCGGCACCCTGAAAGTCCCGGCGATCAACGTCAACGACGCGGTCACCAAGAGCAAGAACGACAACAAGTACGGCTGCCGTCACAGCCTCAACGACGCCATCAAGCGCGGCACCGACCACCTGCTGTCGGGCAAGCAGGCGCTGGTCATCGGCTACGGTGACGTGGGCAAGGGCTCGGCCCAGTCGCTGCGTCAGGAAGGCATGATCGTCAAGGTTTCCGAGATCGACCCGATCTGCGCCATGCAGGCTTGCATGGACGGCTTCGAAGTCGTCTCGCCGTACGTGGGCGGCCTCAATGACGGCACCGACGCCTGCGTCGACAAGGCCCTGCTGGGCAAGATCGACCTGATCGTCACCACCACCGGCAACGCCAACGTCTGCGACGCCGGCATGCTCAAGGCCCTGAAAGCCCGCGCCGTGGTGTGCAACATCGGTCACTTCGACAACGAGATCGACACCGCCTTCATGCGCAAGAACTGGGCCTGGGAAGAGGTCAAACCGCAGGTGCACAAGATCCACCGCACCGGCGCCGGCAAGTTCGACCCGCGCAACGACGACTACCTGATCCTGCTGGCAGAAGGCCGCCTGGTGAACCTGGGTAACGCCACTGGCCACCCGAGCCGGATCATGGACGGCTCCTTCGCCAACCAGGTGCTGGCGCAGATCCATCTGTTCAACGCCAAGTTCGCCAACCTGCCAGCCGGCGACAAGCCGACCAGCATCACCGTCGAAGTCCTGCCGAAGAAGCTCGACGAAGAAGTGGCCCTGGAAATGGTCAAGGGCTTCGGTGGCGTGGTCACCCAGCTGACCGCCAAGCAGGCCGAGTACATCGGCGTGAGCGTGGAAGGCCCGTACAAGCCGGAAACCTACCGCTACTAAGAGCCTCAGGCGGCGGTACGCGCATCGGTGAGTTCGCCTCGCCAGCGCGTGCCGCCCGACCTGCCGCTAAAGGGATTTCCCATGTCTCAAGAACGCCGCTTCAGCTTCGAGTTCTTTCCGACCAAGACCGAAGCCGGGCATGAAAAACTGCTGCTCACCGCACGCCAGTTGGCCAGCTACAAGCCGGACTTCTTCTCCTGCACCTACGGTGCCGGTGGCTCGACCCGTGACCGTACGCTGAACACCGTGCTGCAACTCGACGGCGAGGTGAAGGTGCCGACCGCACCGCACCTGTCCTGCGTCGGTGACAGCAAGGAAGAGCTGCGCGAACTGCTCGGCCTGTACAAGGATGCCGGTATCCGCCGCATCGTCGCCCTGCGTGGCGACCTACCGTCGGGCATGGGCATGGCCAGTGGCGAAATGCGCTACGCCAACGAACTGGTCGAGTTCATCCGTCACGAGACGGGCGACCACTTCCACATCGAGATCGCTGCCTACCCGGAAGTCCATCCGCAGGCGCGCAACTTCGAGGACGACCTGAGCAACTTCGTGCGCAAGGCTCGCGCCGGCGCCGACAGCGCCATCACCCAGTACTTCTTCAGCGCCGACTGCTACTTCTACTTCGTCGAGCGCCTGCAAAAACTGGGCGTGGACCTGCCGATCGTGCCGGGCATCATGCCGATCACCAACTACAGCAAACTGGCGCGCTTCTCCGATGCCTGCGGTGCGGAAATCCCGCGCTGGATCCGCAAGCAGCTGGAAGCCTACGGCGACGACCTGGACAGCATCCAGGCCTTCGGCGAGCAGGTAGTCAGCGAGATGTGCCAACGCCTGCTGGACGGCGGCGCGCCGGGCCTGCACTTCTACACGTTGAACCAGGCCGAGCCGAGCCTCGCGCTGTGGAACAACCTGAAGCTGTCGCGCTGAACACACCGCAAGAAGAACGAGCCGGGCCTGTCCCGGCTTTTTCTTGCACGGCATTCGGCGGCTTGGTATAGACCAACGATCACTTTGCAGCCCAGCACCAAGGCCGTACCGTAGCGAAATGCCCGTATTCCCGCGCCAGATACTCATCAGCCTTCTGCTTTGCAGCCTCGCCCTCGGCGCGCGGGCGGAATCGCTGCACCTGGTCACCGAAGCCTGGGCGCCCTACGTCTACGAAGAGAATGGCCAGCCTGCCGGCCTCGACTACGAAATCACCCGCGAAGTGCTGCGCCGCCTGGATGTCGACGTGACGCTGCAGTTCCTGCCGTGGAAGCGTTGCCTGCTGGCCTTCGAACAAGGCCAGGCGGACGGCATCCTGGATATCTTCCGCCTCGCCGAGCGCGAATCGCAGATGGTTTTTATCAGCGAACCGCTGTCCGACGTGCAGTTCGTGCTGTTCTTCGCCCGCAACCGGCCCTACCCATATGCCAGGCTCGATGACCTGCGCGACCTGTTGATCGGCACCTCGCCTGGCTACTGGTACAACAACAGCACATTCCGCAATTCCAAACTGTTCACCCGCGAGGACGCACCCAGCCACGAAGCCAACTTCGGCAAGCTGGTACGCAACCGGGTCGACCTGGTGGTCAACGACCGGCGCGCAGGCAGCCACCTCGCCGCGCAGATGGGCCTCGGCCAACAGCTCGGCTACAACACCCGCGCACTGGGCAGCGACAGCCTGTACCTGGCTCTGCGCCGCACACCGGAGATGGAAGAGCTGGCCATAGACTTCGCCGATGAACTGCAGCGCTTCAAGCGCGAAGCCGGTTACGCCGAACTCCAGGCCCGCTACGCCGAGCCGGCGGACGCACCGATTGCCGCCGCCAGCCGCTAGGGCCTGCGCCCGATTCGCCCGACCGGCTGGTAGCTGCGCCCGTCCGCGGCTCTGTTATACTCCCGGCTCCCGCCAGGCTTACGCCCGGATGCTCGGCAACCCATCGCCCAGCAGGACCGGACGGGATCGCTCACCTAAGAGTGATTCGAGCCAGGCACTTTCCCATCGGGCCTTCGCCCAATACAGACAGGATGACTCATGTCCTTTGTTTCCCTCGGTCTCTCCGAGGCTTTAGCCAGTGCCGTAGAAGCTGCCGGCTACACCCAGCCCACTCCAGTGCAACAGCGGGCCATTCCCGCCGTGTTGCAAGGTCGCGACCTGATGGTTGCCGCCCAGACGGGCACTGGTAAAACCGGCGGTTTCGCCCTCCCGGTCCTCGAGCGCCTGTTCCCAGGTGGCCACCCCGACAAGTCGCACCGCCATGGCCCGCGTCAACCGCGCGTACTGGTGCTGACCCCGACGCGCGAGCTCGCCGCGCAAGTTCACGACAGTTTCAAGGTCTATGCCCGTGACCTGCCGCTGGTTAGCACCTGCATCTTCGGCGGCGTCGGCATGAACCCGCAGGTGCAGGCGATGGCCAAGGGCGTCGACGTCCTGGTTGCCTGCCCCGGCCGCCTGCTCGACCTGGCCAACCAGAAGGCCATCGACCTCTCCCACGTGGAGATCCTGGTCCTCGACGAAGCCGACCGCATGCTCGACATGGGCTTCATCCACGACGTTAAGAAAGTCCTCGCCAAGCTCCCCGCGCAACGGCAGAACCTGCTGTTCTCGGCGACCTTCTCCAAGGACATCACCGACCTCGCCGGCAAGCTGCTGCACAACCCGGAACGCATCGAGGTCACCCCGCCGAACACCACGGTCGAGCGCATCGAACAACGCGCCTTCCGCCTGCCGGCCAGCCACAAGCGCGCGCTGCTCGCTCACCTGATCACTCAGGGCGCGTGGGAGCAGGTACTAGTGTTTACCCGCACCAAGCATGGCGCCAACCGTCTCGCCGAGTACCTCGACAAACATGGCCTGCCGGCCGTGGCGATCCACGGCAACAAGAGCCAGAACGCACGCACCAAGGCCCTGGCCGACTTCAAGGCCAACCAGGTGCGCATCCTGGTCGCCACCGACATCGCCGCCCGCGGCCTGGACATCGACCAGTTGCCCCACGTGGTCAACTTCGAGCTGCCCAACGTCGAGGAAGACTACGTGCACCGCATTGGCCGTACCGGTCGTGCCGGGCGCAGCGGTGAGGCCATCTCCCTGGTCGCACCGGACGAGGAGAAGCTGCTCAAGGGCATCGAGCGGATGACCAAGCAGAAGATCCCGGACGGCGACACCATGGGCTTCGATCCAAGCACCGTGGAAGCGGAGAAACCCGAAGTACGCGGCCCGCGCCCCGAGCGCCAGCCGCGTGCCGACCGCCCGCAGCGCGAACGCACCAGCAATGCCAGCACCAGTGAAGCCGGTGGCGAGAGCAAGGAAAAACGCTCGCGCAACCGTCGCGGCAAAGGCAAGGAGCGCGCCCAGGGCCAGGCCGGCGGCGACCAGCAGCCACGTGCACCGCGCCAGGCACAGAGCCAGCCGCAATCGCCGGCCGTGCAGCCAAACGCCAATCGTGATCCGGAAGAATTCCTCGATGACGATTTCGACAACTTTGGCAACCGCGCGGACTACGTACCCACGCAACCCAAGCCGCAGGGTCGTAACCCTCGTCGTGGTGGCCAGGGTCAGGCAGCGGCAACACCACGCGCACCGAGCAACCGCGGCCAGGGCGGGCAACCGCGCCAGGGCGGCAACGGTGGCGGTCAGGGCGGCAAGCCCAAGTCCGGCCAGCGCGCACAGGGCCAGGGTGGTCAGGGTCGTAACGGCCAGGGTCGCCCCCAGGGTGGCGGTCGTCGCATCGACTCGCCACGCGAGCGCCAGGAGCCGGCCGTGCAGGACGTCCGCGCGACCAAGCAGCCGCTGATCATCCGCAAGGGTGAGCGTCTGCCGACCGCCGAGCAGCTCGATCAGCTGTCCGACAATCGCCCGCGGGGCGAGAAGCCGGCACTGCTGACGCGCAAGAGTGAAGCGACGGAGTAATCCTCGCGACACGAAAAAGCCGGCCCTGGGGCCGGCTTTTTTATGCCGCGCATGCAGTGAAGGTCTAGCGCGCCAGCATCAGGCGAGGCGCAGGAAAGCGAGGCCTGCCTGCCGTGACACCTGAGCGCCGCGCAGTCCCTCTCGCTTACTGACGCACGCCTTCCACCGAGAGAATCAACTCGACTTCCTGGGAAGCCGGGCCGAGGTCTTTCTGGATGTCGAAGTCCTTCAGTTTCAGCTTGGTACTGCCCTCGAAGCCGGCACGGTAGCCACCCCATGGGTCCTTGCCTTCGCCGAGGAACTTGGCCTTGATCACCACCGGCTTGGTCACGCCGTTGAGGGTCAGGTTGCCGGTGATGTCAGCGGTACCTTCGCCGGTCGATTTGACGGCGGTGGACTCGAAGCTCGCGGTCGGGTTCTTGTCGACGTTGAGGAAGTCGCCGCTGCGCAGGTGCTTGTCACGCTCGGCATGGTTGGAGTCGACGCTGGCGGTGTTGATCTTGACGCTGACCTTGCTCGCTTCCGGCGCCTTGGCGTCGAAGCTGAAGCTGCCGTCGAAGTCCTTGAAGGTGCCGTACAGCCAGCTGTAGCCAAGGTGGCTGATCTTGAAGTTGATGAAGGCGTGCTGGCCTTCCTTGTCGATGGCGTAGTCGGCGGCCATGGCCTGACCGGCGAACAGAGCAGCGCCCAGGGTCAGGGCAGCGAGGGATTTCTTGAGCATTAACAATCTCCTTGTGGGTTACTTGCCGGTGCAACCGAACATGCGCACCAGGGTGGCGTCACGGTCAATGAAGTGGTGTTTCAGGGCCGCCAGGGCATGCAGGCCGGCGAAGATCACCAGCCCCCAGGCGAGGTATTCGTGGACCAGGCCGGCGATGTCGGCCTGATCCGGAATGCTGGTCAGGGTGGCCGGTACGTCGAACAGGCCGAACACGCTGATACCACGCCCATCGGCGGTGGAAATCAGGTAGCCGGAGGCCATCAGGACGAACAGTCCGAGGTAGAGAACGGCATGCCCGGCGGTGGACGCCAGGCGGGTCAGACGGCCGTGGTTGGCCGGTGGCGGAGGCGGCGGGCTGGCCAGGCGCCAGAGCACGCGCAGCAACATCACGGCGAACAGGGTCAGGCCGACGCTTTTGTGCAGATCGGGGGCGGTGCGATACCAGGTGCTGTAGTAGTCGAGGCCGACCATCCACAGGCCGACGCCGAACAGGCCGAAAACGGTCAGGGCGACCAGCCAGTGCAGGGCGATGCTGATGACACCGTAGCGGGATACCGAGTTGCGCCACTGCATTGCAAAACTTCCTTGAAAAGCGATGGGTCAAGCCTAGCGGCAAACGCATCGATTTAAAGCGGAAAATTTCGCTTCGAAATATCGAGTAAACAGATCAGTTCGCGGGATGCCGCCCAGCCCGGATTAGTCCGGGCCGATACGTCGAGGTTCAGCGCCAGCCATCTGGACGGCGCTTCTGCGGGGATGGACGGTGGGCGTCAGTTGAACAGGCGCGAGAAAAACCCAGGCTTGTCGTCCTTGCTCTCGGGCTTGCCCGCCGGCTTGGCCTTGGCCACCGGCTCGGTCGGCTCCAGCGGCTTGCCGGCGTAGAGGTCCTGCGCCTGGCTGGCGACGCGTTGGCCGCTGCGTACCGCACCTTCGAGCGTCCCTGGATAGAGCGCATCGGTGTGCTCGCCGGCGAACAGCACGCGGCCCAGCGGCTTCTCCCACAGGCGCCAGTACTGGCTGATCTCGCCCGGCCCGTAGGCCAGGTAGGCGCCGCCCGCCAGTGCGTCCTTGCCGTAGCGACGCAGCTCGTAACCCTGGAACTGTTCGCGGGCACCGGGGAAGTACTGGTCGAAACGGATCAGCACCTGGTCGACCATCTGCCGGTCACCGAAGGCATTGAGCAGGCGCGCGTTGTCACCGGACAGATTGATCAGCAGGTTGGCGCCGCCCTTGAGCGCCGGCTCGACCCAGAGCATGCCCAGGCCCTTGTCGCTGAACACCTCGCCGGACAGGCGCGACTTGCCCCACACCGGCTTCTTGAACTTGAGCAGCATCTGGTCACGCCAGCCGTAGTTGATGTCCTTCAGCGACTTCACCTGCAGGGTGCTCAGGGCCGGCGTCAGGCTGATTTTGCCGAGCGCCGGCAACGGCACCGCGAGCACCACGTAATCGGCGCTGTAGCCGGTGGCACCGACCTTGACCGTGACGCGGTCCTTTTCCTGAACGATGGCCGAGACCCAGGCCCCCGTCTTGACCAGCTTGAGTTGCTTGGCGATGGCCTGGGCCAGGCCCTGGCTGCCACCGGGCAGACGCGCGGCACGCATCTCGGTGTCCGGCAGGCCGCGATACACGCGCGCCTGCTGGGCCAGGTAGAGCAGCGACAGGCGCGACGGCTCGTCGTAGCGCGAGCGGATACGCTGGTCGACCAGCGCACGCGCGGTCGGTGGCAGCGCCAGCTTGTCCAGCCAGCGTGCAGCGGTCATTGCGTCGAGACTTTTCAGGGTATGGCTGGCCAGCGGGTTGAGCGGGTCTTCGATGGAGGCCGCGAGGTCATCCAGGCTCTTCTCGAAGCGTGCCAGGGCCTCGGCGGTGCTTGGCGAGTTCTTCGCCAGCTCCTCGGCCGAGCTGTAGCGGCCATCAATCAGGTAGCCGGGCGTGCGCACGTAGCCCGGTGCCGGCAGCGCCTTGAGCTGGAAGCGCTCGAGGTAGGCATGCAGCGCCGGCTGCAATTTGGCACTGCCGATCCATTCGCTGGCGGCCAGGCCCGAGCGCCCGCCGATCACCGGCTTGGCTTCCAGCACGGTCACCTGCCAGCCCTTGCTCTGCAGCTCATAGGCCGCACTCAGGCCGGCCAGGCCGCCACCGACGACGATGGCGGTCGGCTGTGTGTCCTTGGCCAGCGTCAGGCCACTGAACAGAGCCACTACCATCAGCGCGGACGCGCGCAACCAGACTGCAGACATGCGAATTCCCCCGGAATGAAACAGGCGCGCAGGATACGTGAGGGTCGGTACAGCGGCCAGACGAATCCGCCGAAGGGATCGGCAATCACGCGGGCCAGGCAAACGGCTTCTGGTAGGCTTGCCCACCACCGATTTGAGGAGACCTCGCGATGAGCCTGAATGCCCAGTGGATGCAGCGCGACCTGGCCGTGCTCTGGCACCCCTGCACGCAGATGAAGGACCACGAGCGCCTGCCGCTGATCCCGATCAAGCGCGGTGACGGTGTATGGCTCGAGGACTTCGACGGCAAGCGCTACCTCGACGCGGTCAGCTCCTGGTGGGTCAACGTCTTCGGCCACGGCAACCCGCGCATCAACCAGCGCATCCGCGATCAGCTCGACAGCCTCGAACACGTGATGCTCGCCGGCTTCACCCATCCGCCGGTGATCGAACTGTCCGAGCGTCTGGTACAGATCACCCCAGCCGGCCTCGACCGGGTGTTCTACGCCGACAACGGCTCCTCGGGCATCGAGGTGGCGCTGAAGATGAGCTACCACTACTGGCTCAACTGCGGGCAGCCGCAGAAGAAGCGCTTCGTCACCCTGAGCAACAGCTACCACGGCGAAACCGTGGCGGCGATGTCGGTGGGCGACGTGGCGCTGTTCACCGACACCTACAAATCGCTGCTGCTCGACACGCTCAAGGTGCCCAGCCCGGACTGCTACCTGCGCCCCGAAGGCGTGAGCTGGGAAGAACACTCGCGCACACTGTTCGCCGCCATGGAGCAGACCCTGGCCGAGCACCACCACGAAGTCGCCGCGGTGATCGTCGAACCGCTGATCCAGGGCGCGGGCGGCATGCGCATGTACCACCCGGTGTACCTCACGCTGCTGCGCGAAGCCTGCGACCGCTATGGCGTGCACCTGATTCACGACGAGATCGCCGTCGGCTTCGGCCGCACCGGCACCATGTTCGCCTGCGAGCAGGCCGGCATCACCCCGGACTTCCTCGTGCTGTCCAAGGCCCTCACCGGCGGCTACCTGCCGATGGCCGCGGTGCTCACCACCGACACCGTGTACCAGGCGTTCTATGACGACTACGCCACCCTGCGCGCCTTCCTTCACTCGCACACCTACACCGGCAACCCGCTGGCCTGCGCCGCCGCCCTGGCAACCCTGGACATTTTCGCGCAGGACAACGTGATCGAGGCCAACAAGCCGCTGGCCGCGCGCATGGCCAGCGCCACCGCGCACCTGGTCGACCACCCACACGTGGCCGAAGTGCGCCAGACCGGCATGGCCCTGGCCATCGAGATGGTGCAGGACAAGGCCAGCAAAACCGCCTACCCGTGGCAGGAGCGCCGCGGCCTGCAGGTCTACCAGCACGCCTTGGAGCGCGGTGCCCTGCTGCGCCCGCTGGGCAGCGTGGTGTACTTTCTGCCGCCGTACGTGATCACCCCGGAGCAGATCGACTTTCTCGCCGAGGTGGCCAGCGAAGGTATCGACATCGCCACCCGCACCTCCGTCAGCGTGGCCGTGCACAGCGACCTGCACCCCAATCACCGCGACCCGGGCTAAGCAACCGGTCGCCAAGTGCCAATCACTTGATCGTTCCCACGCTCCGCGTGGGAACCTGCCCAGCCGATGCCCCACGTCGGCGGGACGCGGAGCGTCCCCGGATGGGGTACCACGCAGGAGCGTGGGAACCATCACCGCCGCGATCTAGATGACAGGTCGGGGGGGAGGCGTCGTCCAGCCTGCGCCTCCCGCGCAGCCCTTCAATACGCCATGCGCACCGCCACGCCCCGGTGCGCGCGGCGCACCCTGCGGCTAGAATGCGCACCTCTGCTCCAGGTCCTCGTCCCATGCGCCTATCCCGCTTCTTCATCGACGCCCCGCTCTCCCTCGGCCAGCACGAGTTGCCGGAGGCCCAGGCCCACTATATCGGCCGCGTGTTGCGCCATGCACCCGGCGACGCTGTGCAGCTGTTCGATGGCAGCGGCCAGGAGTACCTCGGCGAACTGATCGAAGTGGGCAAGAAGAACGTGCGCGTCGAACTGCGCGAGCAATTCAACGGCCAGGCCGAATCAGCACTGCACGTGCACCTCGGCCAGGGTCTGTCACGCGGCGAGCGGATGGACTGGGCGATCCAGAAAGCCACCGAGCTGGGCGCTGCGCAGATCAGCCCGATCGTCTCCGAGCGCTGCGAAGTGCGCCTCAAGGACGAGCGCGCCGACAAGCGCATGGCCCATTGGCGTCAGGTGGCGATCAGCGCCTGCGAGCAATGCGGCCGCTCGGTGCTGCCGGTCATCCACCCGCCGATACTGCTGGCCGACTGGCTGCAGCAGAGCGATGCCGACCTCAAGCTGGTCCTGCACCCGGTCGCCGAACCGCTGGCCAGCCATGCACGGCCGACCACGCTGGCTTTTCTCATCGGCCCCGAAGGCGGCCTCAGCGACGGCGAAGTCGCACAGGCCAAAGCCGCCGGCTTCCACGCCGCACGCCTCGGCCCGCGCGTGCTGCGCACCGAAACCGCACCGGTGGTGGCGCTGGCCGTGGCCCAGCAGCTATGGGGCGACTTCTCGTAGGGGCGAATGGCGCACCCTACGAGTCAGAGCCCGCGCAACGCCAGCCCCGCGAGGACGAACAGCAGCACGCCGCAGATCGCATGGCTGACCCGGTGCCAGACTGGCGCCGCCGACCGGCGCAACCATTCCACCAACCCGGCACTGATGAAGCAGCACAACACGGACGCCAGCATGAAGCCGGTGAAGAACACCAGCGCCTGCGCCTGACTCGGCACGCCGTCGACGATCCCCGCCAGCGCACTGCCCAGCGCGCCCCAGTACACCAGGTTCTTCGGGTTCGACAGCGAGATCGCCGCACCGGCGAGGAACGCTCCGCGCCCGGCCTGCTCCGGCAGCGCCTCCAATACCTGCGCCGGGCGCCGTGCATCACCCAGGCTCTGCCAACCCAGCCAGGCCAGATAGGCGGCGCAGGCGAGCGTCAACGGCACCCGCACCGTCTCGTGGCTGAGCAGCAGCGCCAGGCCGGTAAGGCCGATCAGCGCCCATAGCGCATCACCAATCAACGAGCCGAACTGCACCAGCAGGGCCGCCCGGAAACCATGGTTGAGCCCGCGGCGCAGGGTTTCCGCCAGTACCGCGCCGGGCGACAGGCAGAAGGCGAAACCGAACAGCAGGGCGGCGAAGAACACTGCGAACATCAGGAAAGGCTCCAGCAGGCAGGGCTGTCAGTGTCGTCGCCGCGCAGTACGCTGACTTGAACAGGATTGCACCGCAGGGCGAACCGCTGTCGATAACCCCAGGGACAAGGGCTAGCGCACTGTGCGCTGAAAGCGTCCCGGCGAGATGCCATAGGCGGCGCGGAAATGCCGGTTCAGGTGGCTCTGGTCGGCGAAACCGAGCACATGCGCCACCGTGGTTGCCGCCACGCCTCGGCGCAGTAGCCCCTGGGCGCGACGGGTGCGCAGCTGCATCGCCCACTGCCGCGGGCTGAGCCCGACGTGCTTCTGGAAGCTGCGCAGCAAGTGGAATTTCGACAGCCCCAGGTAGGCCGCCATCTCGTCCAGGCTCGGCTGACGGGCGAGGTCCGCGGCCAGCCACTCCTGCAGCCGCGCCAGCGGCTCACGCCCGACCGGCGCCGCCTGGGGCAAGCGCACCCTGCCGGCCCGGACGATCTCGCCGAGCAGCAGGAGCAGACGCTCCTCGGCACGCTCGCGCAGGAAGTCATCCTCGCTCAGGCTGGCGCTCACCACCTGCGCCATGTGCTGAGCCAATGCCGGCAGATGGCGTTCCGGCTGGGCGAACTCGAGCTGCGCCAGGCCCAGGCCATGAGCCAGCACATCCGGCGCCACATACAGGCTGACGAAGTGCCAGGGCTGCCCCTCGGCCACACCGCCGCCCTGGATCTGTCCGGGATTGTAGGTGGTGATGCTGCCGGCATCGGCGCTGAAACTGCGGCGATCGAGCCACACCTGCTCGTTGCCGAACAGGTTGGCACTGATGACGAATTCATCGTGGCTGTGTTTGTCGAAGCGCTGGCCGTGGCCGTTGCTGCTGGCCACTTCGATTGCGCCGACCACCGCGTGGCGCAGGGCGGTCATCGCGGGGTCAGATCAGCCCGGCGTCGGCGAGCTTCTGCTCCAGGCCGATCAGGTCGGGAATTTTCACCACGGCTTCGCCGAGCTGCACCGCGTCCAGTTCCAGCGGTGCCAGCGGCTCGCTGGAGCGCGCCAGGTTGCCGTCGACCTTAAGCGAACGCGGAATGCCCTGCACCAGCAGGGCGAGGAACTTGACCTGATCACGCCCACCGATGGCGTTGATCACTGCCACCCGCGCACCCGGGCCGATCTGCGGCTGACCATTGGACGCGGCCTCGAACGACAGCAGCGGCAACTGCAGATCGCGCCAGGCGACCTGGCCGAGGAACCAGGCCGGCAGGCCGGCAGTGACCTGTGGCACGCGGTAGGGAATCAGCTCGGCCACTGCCACGTTGGGCAGCAGCAGGGTGCGATCGGCCAGCGGCACCAGCAATGCCGTGAGGGTGCTCACGCTGTTGCTGCTGACGGCAGGAGTGTTCGGGGCTTGGCTCATGAGTCGATCCTGTTACGGCGGCAGGCGTGCGTCAGGCGCACTGGCCCGCCAGATGATTGACCAGGGCTTCGGCCAGCTCGCGCGGGTCGCCGCTGAGGGCGCTGTAGCCACCTTCGCGCAGGCTGTCGGGCATGCTCGGGCAAGCGCAGCTGTCGGCACGCTGGGTCCAGATCTGGCCACCCTGACGGCGCACGTAGGCGGCGGCGGCACTGCCATCGCTGCCCATGCCGCTGAAGGCGATGACACCGCAGTTGGCGCCGAACTGCTGGGCCAGGTTGAGCATCATCTGGTCGATGGACGGGCTGTAGGGTTCCGGCCAGCTGCGGTCGGCCACCTGCATTACGCCGTCTTCGGCAAAACCGAGCTCATGACTGATCGGCGCAACGATCACTTCGCCGCAGCGAATCGAATCAGCGCGACGTACCGGGTTGACGTGCCACTGGCTGTGCCGGCCAACGGCCTGCGGCAACGCGCTCTCGAAACTGGCGTCGATGTGCTGGGCGTAGACGAAACCGATCGGCAGACCGCCAGGCAACGCATCGAGGAAGGCTTTGACGGCAGCCGGGCCGCCCAGCGAGGCGGCCAGCAGCCACACCTGCTTGGCCGGTTCGCCGGCCACCAGCGGCGTGTCCGCCAGCACCGCCGGCAGCTCCAGGCGGCCAGGCCGCTGCGCCTCGGCAAGCAACGCCTCCAGGCTCGGGCCCACGGCCTGGGCCGGATCGCCGACCAGGCGCTTGAGCTTGCCGAACAGGCTGCGCTCCCAGCGTGGGTAGTTCTCCGAATGGCGCTCCGGGGCATGTCCCTCGCCAAACAACACCGGCGTGTTGCCACGCTCGAGCAGGCTGTCGACCAGCGGGGAGTCTTCCGACTGCGCCAGGTCGACCAGCCACAGGTCGGCTTCGCAGGCCGCCAGGGCGTCCTCGTCGAGGCGCGCCGGGTCGCTGTTCAACACCACCTGGTAGCCATTGCCGGACAGCGCCTGCTGCAGCACATGGCGCTGCAGGGAGGTATCGGCGATCACGGCAATCCTTGCTGCGGGGCGACTATCACTCATGGCGCTTGACCAACTTCTGGATGTTTTCGAGCAGATCGGATTCCTGGTACGGCTTGCCCAGGTATTCGTTGACGCCGATGGTCATGGCCCGCTCACGGTGTTTCTCACCGGTACGCGAGGTGATCATGATGATCGGCAGGTCCTTGAGGCGCTCATCGTGGCGCACCAGCGTGGCGACTTCGAAACCGTCCATACGCGGCATCTCGATGTCGAGCAGCATGATGTCCGGCTTGTGCTCCTGCAGCTGAGCGATGGCGTCGACCCCGTCCTTGGCGGTCAGCACGTTCATGCCGTTGCGTTCGAGCAGGCGGCTGGTGACCTTGCGCACGGTGACCGAATCGTCGACCACCATGACCAGGGTCGGGCGGTCGGCTTCCAGCTCGGCGGCGGTCTGCGGCGCCTGGCTGGCCAGACGTGGCTGCTGCTGACCGAGCAGGTGCGCATGGCGCACACGGATGGTCGCCAGCAGGTCGAGAATCACCACCACGCGGCCATCACCGAGGATGGTCGCCCCGGAAATGCCGTGCACGCCGGAGAATTGCAGGCCGAGGCTTTTCACCACGATCTCGCGCGAGCCGGCCAGGCTGTCCACCTGCACCGCCACGGCGTGCTCGCTGGAGCGCACCAGGATCACCGGCAGCGGCAGGCTCTGGCCGATCAGCTTGGGCTGCTGGCCATTGTTCAGCAGGTCGCCGAGGTACTTCAGTTCGTAGGCTTGGCCGGCGTACTCGAAGCGCGGGGCATCCGGCGCGTAGTAGGCCTCCAGCTCGTACGGCGAGACGCGCACGATACCTTCGATGGTGTTCAGCGGGATGGCGTACAGGTCTTCACCGGACAGCACCATCAGCGCACGGTTGACCGACACGGTGAACGGCAGGCGGATGAGGAAGCGGGTGCCCTCGCCCACCGTCGACTCGATGCTCATCGAGCCGCCGAGCTGCTTGACCTCGGAGTGCACCACGTCCATGCCGACGCCACGCCCGGAAATCTGCGTGACCTTCTCGGCGGTGGAGAACCCGGCCTCGAGGATGAACTGCAGCACCTCGTGGTCGCTGAGGTCGGAATCGGCATCCATCAGGCCGCGTTCGATGGCCTTGCGGCGCACCGCGTCGAGCTTGATACCGCCGCCGTCGTCGGCCAGGGTCAGGAGAATGTCGCCACCTTCGCGACCCAGGCTCAGACGGATGTTGCCGACCTCGGACTTGCCGTTGGCGCGGCGCACCTCACCCGGCTCGATGCCATGGTCGACGGCGTTGCGCAGCATGTGCTCCAGCGGCGCGACGATACGTTCGAGAACGGTACGGTCCATCTCGCCTTCGGCGTTGCCGACGTGGAACTCGACCTGCTTGCCCAGCTCGCCCGCCACCTGCCGCACGATGCGACGCAGACGCGGCACCAGGCGGTCGAACGGCACCATGCGCGTGCGCATCAGGCCTTCCTGCAGCTCGGTGTTGACCCGCGCCTGCTGCAGCAGCAGGGTCTCGGCGTCACGGTTACGCGCGGAGAGGGTTTCCTTCAGGTCGAGCAAGTCGGACGCGGACTCGAACAGCGCGCGCGACAGCTGCTGCAGCTGCGAGTGACGGTCCATTTCCAGCGGGTCGAAGTCTTCGTAACCAGCACGCTCGGCCTCGGCCTGGTAGCGGCTGAGGATCTGCGCCTGGGTTTCGATGTCGAGGCGACGCAGCTGATCGCGCACCCGCTCGATGGTCGCTTCCATCTCGCCGAGGGTGAAGCCGACGTCGCTGACCTGCTGCTCGACACGACCGCGGAAGATCGAGGTTTCACCGGCAAGGTTGACCAGGCCTTCGAGCAGTTCCGCCGGGACCTTGACCAGCTCCTGCGGCGCGCGACGCGAAGCGGCTTCCAGGGCGGCTTCGGCCGCACGCTGGACGAACGGCAGCACGCGCAGCTCCTGCCTGCCCTGCGGCACGCTGCTGGCGGCCACGATCGGCGTGTTCAGGGTCACCGGCTTCGGTGCCTGCGGCTCAACCTCTTCGACCGGCAGGGCGGCATCGGCCGCAGCGCTGTCGTCGAGGCGCTGACGCAGTTGATCGAGCTCCTTCTGCAGCCCTTCAAAGCCGGACTGCACGTCGAGGAACAAGCTTTCCGGCCAGGGCGCGCCCTGTTGCTGGGCCTCGGTCAGGTGCTGCTCGAGATCATGAGTCAGGTCGCCGAGGCGCTTCTGACCGGCCAGGCGTGCACCGCCCTTGAGGGTGTGCAGGATGCGCAGCATGTCGTCGATGGCCGCGCCGTCTTCACGGCTGGCCTCCCAGCGACCGACCGCGCTCTCCATGGCCTCCAGCAGGTCATCGGCTTCTTCCAGGAAGATGTCGAGGATGTCGGCTTCGGCGCCGTCGTCCTCGTCGGCCACTGGCTGCAGGTGCACGCTGGAAGGAATGCTCAGCTGTTCATCGGGGTTGGCGCGGAAGCGCCGAATGGTCTCGATCAGCACCGTGCCATCGGGCACGGCACGCTGATCACGCACCGCTTCGAGCATTTCCGCCAGGCGATCATGGCAGGCCTGGAGCAGACCGAAGAGATCCTGGCCGGCACGCAGGCGACCGTCGCCCATGCCTTCGTAGAGGAATTCCAGTTCGTGGGCCAGGTCGCCGATCTCACGAATCTCGGCCATCCGCGCACCGCCCTTGAGGGTGTGCAGATCGCGTTGCAGCGACTCGACCTCGAGGGTGTTGTTGACGTCACCCATCCAGCGCTGCAGGGCACCACCGGCGCTTTCGATGATGTCGAAGCCTTCCTCGAGGAAGATTTCCACCAGCTCGGGGTCACGGTCGTCATCGATAGGCGCCGCGGGTTGCGCAGCAACGACAGGCGCGTCGAAGGTCTGCCCGAGCGGCTCGACCGGGGCAGGCTCCACGGGCACTTCAACCGCGGCCTCGCTGCTGGCCCAGGCATCGAACTGCGGGGCGTCCAGTTGTTCTTCCACGCTCTGCGCGGCCGCTTCGGCCTCGGGCTGGGCGAACAGCGGCGAATCGGATGGATGATCGAGCGGCTCGCTGTCCAGGGCCTCACTGGCCTCGGCGGCAGGTGCGTCCTCCAGCCAGTTGTCCGCGTCCGGCGCAGCGCCTTGTTCGGCCTGCTCGCCAACCGGCGACAGATCCGCGTCCTTCGCCTCCAGGTCCTCGCTGCCGAGCTCCGGCAGGGCACCATCCAGCGACCACTCTTCACGGCTTAGCTCGGGCAGGTCCTGCAACTTCGGCTCTTCGGCCACGAACGGCTGCGCCGCGTCGGCGGCGTCCGTCCACTCGTCACTGTTCAGGGCCGGCAGATCACCGAGATCCGGTGCAACGAAGTCGACGTCGGCGAGCTCGCCCAGATCGATTTCCGGCGAATCGCTCGGCGTGCTATCGGCCTGGACTTCCTCCAGTTGCAGGCCCGGCGTATCGTCCAGCACCGGCAGTGGCGACTCGGCTTCGGCTTCGGCTTCGGCTTCGGCTTCGGCTTCGGCTTCGGCTTCGGCTTCGGCTTCGAGAACAGGCTGGGCGAGCGGCGCGACTAGCGCCAGGCTCGGTGCTCCGCCGCTCTGGCGAAAGGCACGGATCGCCTCGATCAGGGTCGTGGAGTCACTCAGCGGGCGGTTGGCCTGCAGCTGCTCGAGCAGTACGGCCAGGCGGTCGTGGCTCTGCTGCAACAGACCGGCCAGGTAAGGCGAGTGGCTGAAGCGGCGGTCGACCAGGCCTTCGTACAGGGATTCGAGCTCATGGGCGAGGTCGCCGATGGCGCGGATCTCGGCCATGCGCGCGCCACCCTTGAGGGTATGCAGATCACGCTGCAGCGACGACAGGGCCATGTTGTTGTCGGGCTCACCCAACCAGCGATCCAGGGCCTGCCCGGCGCTGTCGAGGATATCCACGGCTTCCTCGAGGAAGATCTCGACCATTTCCTCGTCGAGGTTCTCCGGCATGCTGCCGACAGGCTCATCGGCCTCGAAAATCGGCAGCGGCTCGGGTTCGACGACCGGTAGCGGCTCGACGACCTCGAAGGTCGGCGCCTCCAGCGGGGTCTCTTCGATGTTGAATTCGGTCGGCTCGGCCTCGTCGAGTTCGATGACTTCGAGACCACTCGGGGCCTGCAGATCCAGCAGCGCCAAGGCGGCCGGGTCCAGGGCTTCGCCCAGCAGGCCGTGCAGCGTTGCGACCAGCTCCGGTTGCGGGTCGACCTCGAGGCCGGCGGCGACCTGATCCATCATGCCGATCAGGGCTTCGTGGGCGACTTCGGCTTCGCTGAAGAAGCGCTCGCTGATCGCCAGGCGACCGTCCTGCACGGCGCTGTACAGCGCCAGCAGAGCCTGGCACAGCTCGTCGATCTGCGGCAGCTCGGCCATCTGGGCGCCGCGGCCGAGGGTGGTCAGCTCATCCAGCAGGGCACTCAGCTCCTGCTGTTCACTGGGGTGTTCGCGCCATTTGTGCAGCAGGTCCTCGGCGTCGAGCAGGATGTCCATGCCTTCGGCGAGGAAGATCGAAATCAGTTGCGGATCACGGGCTTCGCCCTGCTCGTCCTGGCGGCCCAGTTCGGCACTGTCCAGGCGTTCCTGGTGCAGCTTGTGCACATCGGCGAGCAGCTCGGCGGAACCGGGAATCGTGGCCAGCGGCTGGCTTTCCAGTTGCTCCACGCCAATGCGGAACAGGCGTTCGGCGCGGTGCAGCACCTCGGCCTCGGCCAGATCCATGGGAATCAGGTTGGCCTTGAATTCCTTGGCGAGTTTTTCCAGCGGTGTGGCGATTTCCGCGATCGGCAGAATGCCGGCCATGTAGGCGCTGCCCTTGAGCGTGTGCAGGGCACGCTGCAGATCGTCGGTGACCGGCTGCGGCAGTTCCTGGGCACAGTCGGCGAGGAAGCCGACCAGGGCATCCAGGTGGGTTTCCGCTTCGTTGCGGAAAATCTCCAGCAGCTGCGGGTCGAGTGGCTCACCATCGAACTCGTCCAACTCGGGGGCAGGTGCGGCCGGCGCTTCAACACCCGCAGACGCAGCGGCCGCCACGGGCGGTGGCAGGCCACGAGCCAGGGCATGGGCGGTAGCAGCCAGCAGGTCGACATCGTCGCGCTGGCGCTGGGCCTTGTTGGCAAACTCTTCGACCAGCGCCGGCATCAGCGCGACCACATCCTTGACCACCTGCTGCACCGGCTCGTCGGGCTGGATGCTGCGGTCGAGCACACGGTTGAGCAGGTTCTCGATCGACCAGCCCAGCTCGCCGATAACCAGCGCGCGGACCATTCGGCCGCTGCCCTTGAGGGTGTGGAACGCCCGGCGGATTTCGCTCAGGGCATCCTTGTCGGTGGTGTCGGCACACCAGCGCGGCAGGTAGTCACCAATGGTTTCCAGAACTTCGGCAACTTCCTCGACGAAGACTTCCAGCAGCTCTTCGTCGATCGGTTCTTCGTCGGCTGGCGGCGGCAACAGGCTCGGCGGCACGTCCTGCGCCGGCGGATTGATCGCCTGCACCGGTGCGGCCATGACATCGGCCATGGACAGCGGTTTTTCCGCTTCGGGCTCGGCAACCGGTTCGATCAGCGCGCTGGGCAGCTCGACTTCCGGCAGCTCCATGGCGAACTCGGCGGCATCCCAGCTCGTCGGCGCCTCTTCCAGTGCGTCGAGGCTCAGGGTTTCCAGCGGCAGATCGGCACCGCTCGAAAGCGGGGCGTCGAGCGGCTCGAGCTCGTCGAAATCGAAGGCAGGCAGCTCTTCGACACTGCCACTAGGCGTCACCAGGCCGAAATCGATGGTCTCTTCCGACGGTGCATCGGCGAGTTCGATCTCGCCCAGACCCCAGTTGTCATCGCTGGCCAGCACTTCGCTCGGCGCTTCATCCAGCGCGGCGAACTCTCCACTCAGTTCGTCTTCCGGCTCGACAGCAGCGTCGATCAGCGGGGCCAGCTCGAGGGTTTCCGGTTCTGCAGCGAGCGCTTCGACGCTGAATGCGTCGAGGGACAGCTCGGCGAATTCGCTCGCTTGTAGCCCATCCGACGCCAGCTCATCGACTGCCAGTTCGGCTTCGTGGGCTTGCGGGATTTCGGCGGCCAGCACCTCGATGTCGTGCATCGGGTCGGCTAGCGGGGCGAACGACAGCTCCTCGGACTCGACGCGGTCGAGAATCGACGGCTTTTCCTTGAGCGGGTAGCCCAGACTTTCCAGGCTTTCCTCGGCCACATCGAGAATAAGGTCACCCTGGGTCGCGTGGTCCTCGGCGAGACGTTCGAGGTAGTACTCGACGCTGGTGATGGCGTCGGCCAGGGTGTCGAGGTTCTGCCAGTTGGGCACGGCCTTGCGCGCCAGCAGTTGTTCCTGGATATAGCGATTGCACGCCTGCAGCAGCGCCGCGGCACGCGCCAGCGGAATCATCGCCAGGCCACCACGGACCTGGGTCAGCAGCTCCGGCACGCGGGCCAGGTGCTCATGGTTCCACTGCGAGGCGATGAACTCGATGATCGCGTCCTTGGCCTGTTCCAGGCCGGTGCGCGCTTCCTTGATCACCAGTTGGTGGATCTGCGCGACATCGGTGGTCGGCAGGTGACTCTGTTCGTTGCGGTTGTCGTCGCTCGGCCCGACCATGCCGGCCAGGGTCGCTTCGACGTACAGCAGGGCGCCGGCGACATCCATCAGCACCGCATCGCTCGGCTCGCGCTGGCCGACGGAAAGGCTGTGGACCACGTCGAGCTGGTCGAGGATGACCTTGCGCGGCTGGCCGAAGCCGAGGACTGCCAGGGTATCGGCGATCTGCTTGAGCGGCGCCAGCAGGCCATCGAGGTCGGCCACCTGCTTGCGGTCGCTGCGCACGAACAGGTCGAGGCTGTCCTTGACCCGCACCAGCTCTTCGCACAGGGCAGCCACCACCGAACGCATGGCGTCGCGGTCAGGGCCGGCCAGGCGTGCACGCTCTTCGTCGACCACTTCGGTGTCGGGCAGGGCGTCGTCCAGGCGGTACTGTTCCTTGAGCGCGCGCAGGCGCGGCGACTGTGCCGGCGCCTTGGCCACGTAGAACAGCAGGTTCTTGGCCAGGTCATCCGGGGCCGACTGGTTGATGCCATCGGCGCCCTGCTCGACCAGGCGCTTGAGCTCCTTGTCGACCTGGCGCAGCAGGGTGCGCACCGAGGCGCCATTGGCCACGCTGCCATTGGCCAGGCCTTCGACCATGCCCGAGGCGATCTGCCACAGCGGGCCGAGCGGCGCGTCCTTGCACAGCGCTTCGAGGCGGGCGAAGACACGGGCCATGTAGCCGAGATTGGTCGCCAGGTCCTGGCCGCGGATCACCCCGACCAGGGCCATCTGCAGCATCTGCCGCAGCTTGCGCAGCAGTACCGGCAGTTCTGCCGTGCGCAGTTTTTCCAGGGATTCGTAAGGCAGTGCCGGCTGGCGCCCGGAGAGGTCCGGAGAGAACAGGCTGGTTTCCGACAGCAGTTTCTCGCCACGAGCGGCGCGCAGGTCGTTGAGCAGCGGCAGCACGACCATCGGCAGGTCGCGACGCGCGCTCTGGATACGGTCGAGGTAGATCGGCAATTGCAGGATCGCCTGCATCAGCACTTCCAGGGCCTCGCCCTGGTTGCTCACGCGATTCTCCATCAACGCCTGGGCGAGTTGCTCCATTTCCTCGGCGAGCAATGCCGCGCCGTAGAACTCGACCATCTGCAGGGTGCCATGCACCTGGTGCACATAGGTCAGGCAGAAGCGCATGCGTGTCGGGTCCTGCGGGTTCTCGACGAACGCCTCCAGGGCCTGACGGGCCTGCTTCAGCGTTTCCGCGATTTCGCCTTTGACCCACTCCAGGGCGACATAGTCGTGCCGATCACCCATACCGACTCCAATCATTCTTGTCTTAGCCCTTGCGGGTAAACGCCAGCACACGCTCGTCGGCAACCGGCTCCAGGTCCGGGTGTTGCCAACCGACCACTTCCCCCACCCCGACGACCAGCAAACCTCCCGGCGCCAGGCGTTCAGCCAGGCGGTTGAGGATTTCGCGGCGCCGCCAGCGGCGGAAGTAGATCAGCATGTTCTGGCAGAAAATTACGTCCATGCCGGTCAAGGGCGCCTTGCCCAGTTCCAGCACATTCAACCTGGCGAAGCAGATGCGCGCCGCCAGGTCCGGCACTACGTTGAAACGGCCGTCTTGCTGGGCGACGAAATAGCGTTCGCACAGGTCGGCATCCATCTGCTCCAGGCGGCGCGCGCCATACGTGGCCTCGCGTGCCTTGCTCAGGGCATTCAGGCTGATATCGGTGCCCGTCACCCCGAACGTCTGATCACTCTGCAACTCGCGCAGCACTTCGGCGGCGCAGATGGCCATTGAATGCGGCTCCTCGCCACTCGAACAGCCCACGCTCCACAACGCCCAGGGTTGCTGCTGCTCGTCGGTGGCCAAACGGCCACGCAGGTAGCTTTCCAGCACATCGAACGAAGGGCGGTGACGAAAGAAGCGGGTTTCCTGAACGGTGAGACGATCCAGCAGCGTCGACCACTCGACTGCACCACGCGGACCATCGGTGACCTGCCGGAAGTAGCTGGCATAGTCGGCGACGTCCAGTTCGCGCATCCGCGCACTCAGGTTGGTCTGCAGGAATGCCCGGCGCTGCTCGTTGATCACCACACCGGTGCGCTCTTCGAGCAATGCCTGCCAGTCGCGGAATTCCGCTTGCGACATATCGGCCAGGGGTTTCAAGGCCCAGACGCCGCTTGGCTGCATGCCGTGCCCCTCGCTCATGGCCGAGTGCCTCGGGCGGCGACCTGCTCAGGCCGCTGCCCGTCTCCTGTTTAGACCTGACCGTCCGGCAGGGTGAAGTCGGATACCGACTTGCGCATCTCACTGGCCATCTTGGCCAGGTTACCAATGCTCTTGGCGGTAGCGGTGGTACCTGCGGAGGTCTGCGAGGTGATCTCCTGGATCACGTTCATGGTGTTGGAGATGTGGCCGGCAGACGATGCCTGCTGGCGAGCGGCGTTGGAGATGTTCTGGATCAGGGCCGCGAGGGTCTTGGATACCTTCTCGATCTCTTCCAGTGCCACACCGGCGTCCTGCGCCAGACGGGCACCGCGTACCACTTCGGACGTGGTCTGCTCCATGGAGATAACCGCTTCGTTGGTGTCGGTCTGAATCGTTTTAACCAGCGCCTCGATCTGTTTGGTTGCAGCGGAGGAACGTTCCGCGAGGCGTTGTACCTCGTCCGCTACCACGGCGAAGCCTCGACCCGCGTCACCGGCCATGGAGGCCTGGATCGCGGCGTTCAGTGCGAGGATGTTGGTCTGGTCGGCAATGTCGTTAATCAGGCTAACGATGTCACCGATCTCCTGGGACGATTCACCCAGGCGTTTAATACGCTTGGAGGTGTCCTGGATCTGCTCACGGATGTTATCCATGCCGGTGATGGTGTTGTGTACGACTTCGTTGCCCTTGTTGGCGATGGCTACGGAACGTTCCGCTACCGCGGAGGATTCCGAGGCGTTCGCCGATACCTGGTCAATCGACACGGCCATTTCGTTGATCGCCGCCGATGCCCCGGCGATTTCCTGCGCCTGGTGTTCGGATGCTTCGGCCAGGTGCATCGCTGTCGCCTGGGTTTCCTGGGCGGCGGCGGCCACCTGGACAGCGGTCGAGTTGATCGTCGCTACCAGGTCGCGCAGCTGGTCGATGGAGTAGTTGATGGAGTCGGCGATGGCACCGGTGAAGTCTTCGGTTACCGTTGCCGCTACCGTCAGGTCACCGTCCGCGAGGTCAGCGATTTCGTCGAGCAGTCGCAGAATCGCCGCCTGGTTACGTTCGTTCTTCTCGGCGGTGGAGGCCAATCGGCGGTTGGTTTCACGCACCATCACCAGGCCGATCAGGATGATCGAAGCCAGGGCGAGCAGGCCGAGCACGTAGCCCGCCAGGGTGTTGAAGTAACGGCCGGTCGCCAGGTTCTCGAAGCCTTCGGTAAGACCGGAGGCCTTGTCCAGCAGGGTCTGCGAGTCGGTGAAGATGGTGCTGGCGGATTCACGGACCTGGAACAGTTCAGGCGAGGTTTCGAGAATCTCGTCCACCGAACCGGACACGAACTGGAACAGCTCGGAAATCTCGGCCAGGCGCTCAAGGGCGTCCGGGTCGGTAACCTTGGATATCTCCATGGCGGCGTTGCCTTCGGTCATCGCCTTGAGTACGCGACCGAAGAGGCTGGCGTCACGACCGAACATGTCGGCGGCCTGTACCGAGTCATCGTCACCGGCCAGCACCTTGTTCACCGAGCCGAGGATACGTTCGGCGAGCAGCGACTGGCGCTGGGCAACCGAAACCTGGGCCGCGGGTGCGCCGCTCTGCAGGAGAATGTCGACGACTTCCTCGTACTCGACCTGCAGCTGCGGAATGGTTTCCGCAAGGGTCGCGGCTACCTGGTGCAGGGAGAGAACGGTCTGTTCGCTGGCGAGAATGGCGTCGGCGTTCTTGCGCAGGCTGTCCCAGTCCTTCTGCACCTGGTCCATTTCGGCCTGCATCGAAGCCGGCGCCTGTGGCAGGCCGGTCGATTCGTCGCCGGAGGTCAGGAAGCCCCAACGCTCTTCGAAGCCATTGCGCGCCTCTTTCAGCAGCGGGAAGGCCTCGGCCTTGCCGGTTGCCGCTTCCGTGGCGTTCTTCGCAATACGCTGGGAAAGTACACGCAGCTCACCGGCGTGGCTGATGTATTCCTTGTCGTAGTTCGACTGGGTGTTGAGATAGGCGAAGTTGGCGAACAACAACACGATGGAGATGATCAGGACGATAAACAGTCCGGCGATCAGCGTGTTACTGCGCACACCTGCCAATAGATTGCCTGCGTTGAATTTATTCATTATCTGGCCCCCGCCTGGACCGACCGCACTACGGTTCCCATGTAACGCCAAAGGGCCGGCAAATGCCGACCCAACCAAAAACTCTTATATAGCCACGTCCAGAAAGCCCTGATGCCTGGCCAGCGCATGCGGGCTGAACACCAGCCACGGCTGTTCTCGCTGGAACACACCATGGATAAAGGGCTGAATCGAGGCTTCCAGCGGTGGCAACTGCTCGGAGAAGGTATCCACCGGGAAGTGCTGCATGCCGAATACTTCGTCGACCGTCAGCCCGGCGAATACTTCCTGATGGTCCACGATCAGTACCCGCCGCTGCTTGCGCAGAGGTGACAGCTCGGAACCGAAGTAGCCACACAGGTCCATCACCGGCAGCAGCCGGCCGCGCACGTTGGCAACGCCCTTGACCCAGCTTTTGACGCCAGGCAGCAAGGTATGCCGAGGCTCGTGCAGGACTTCGCCGATCTCACCCATCGGCGCCACGAACAGGCGCTCGCCCATCCGGAAACCGATGCCACTCCAGGTCTGTACAGCCTGCTGCTGCGACGGCAAGCCGGCAGCAAGCGCTCGACAACGCTGGTCGATGGCGAGGAGTGACTGGAAGGGAGATTGCGTGTCCGACATGCCGGCCTTGGCCTTTTCTTGTTATGGGGCTACGGACTGGACGGCTTCAGCCGGCCAGCACCGCATTCAGGGTTTTCATCAGCGTTTCTTCGTCGACCGGCTTGGTCAGGTAGTCGCGTGCGCCTTGGCGCTTGCCCCAGACCTTGTCGGTCTCCTGATCCTTAGTGGTGACGATGATCACCGGGATGTGGCTGGTGTCTGCGTCCTTGGTCAGCTGACGAGTCGCCTGGAAGCCATTGAGGCCCGGCATGACGATGTCCATCAGCACGGCATCAGGCTTTTCCTGACGCGCCAGTGCGACGCCATCGGCGCCATTCTCGGCCTTGAGCACCTGATGACCATGCTTTTCCAGCATGGCAGTCAGTTTGTACATTTCGGTAGGCGAGTCATCAACAATCAAAATACGAGCCATGGAGTTCCCCATACGCTAAAGGCTTCACCGGCTTGTGGCCGGAAATCAGGAGGCTTGCTCCACCGGGATGAATTCGGGGACATGCGTCTTGATCGCACCGAGTAGCTCTTCCTTGCTGAAGGGCTTGGTCAGGTACTGGTCAGAGCCAACGATGCGGCCCTTGGCCTTGTCGAACAGACCGTCCTTGGAGGACAGCATGATCACCGGGGTGGATTTGAAAGCACTGTTGTTCTTGATCAGGGCGCAGGTCTGATAACCATCGAGACGCGGCATCATGATGTCAACGAAGATGATGCTGGGGTGGGTATCGGCGATCTTGGCCAATGCATCGAAACCATCAACGGCCGTGATGACTTCGCATCCGACTTTTTTCAGTAGAGTTTCAGCGGTGCGACGAATCGTTTTCGAATCGTCGATCACCATGACCTTCAAACCCTCGGAATGCTGTTCCATGTCTGCCCTACCATCGCCTCGGTGAGTCATTATTCTTACGTTATCAGCGTGCCTGAGGCCCTGCCAGCGACGGGCTGCGACCCAATCGTCGGGCCTTTTTAGCACACTCTCCAGATGCAAGCTATAAGCCTCCGAACCTGCGGGGTTTTCCTTGACCGGCAAGGCCACCAGCGCCACCCTTGCGCATCCCAGTATGGCCATCACGGCCCATTCTTGCCGGAAATATCGGTTGCGGAGGTTTGCCTCGATGAGCGTTCGTCTAGGGATCGTCATGGATCCCATCGCCCAGATCAGTTTCAAGAAGGACAGCTCGCTGGCCATGCTCCTTGCCGCCCAGGCGCGCGGCTGGTCGCTCTTCTATATGGAGCAGCGCGACCTTTACCTGAATGCCGGCGAAGCTCGCGCTCGCATGCGCCCCCTGCGCGTGTTCGACAATCCGCAGCAGTGGTTCGAACTCGATGCCGAACAGGACAGCCCGCTGACCGAGCTGGACGTGATCCTGATGCGCAAGGACCCGCCCTTCGACAACGAGTTCGTCTACTCCACCTACCTGCTGGAACAGGCTGAGCGCGATGGCGTGCTGATCGTCAACCGCCCCCAGGCCCTGCGCGACTGCAATGAAAAGCTGTTCGCCACGCAATTCCCGCACTGCATGCCGCCGACCCTGGTCAGCCGCAGGCCCGACATTCTGCGCGAGTTTGCCGAACAGCAGCGTGACATCATTCTCAAACCCCTGGATGGCATGGGCGGTTCCTCGATCTTCCGCCATCGCGTCGGCGACCCCAACCTCTCGGTGATTCTGGAAACCCTGACCGCCCACGGCACCCAGCAATGCATGGCGCAGGGCTACCTGCCGGGCATCAAGGACGGCGACAAACGCATCCTGATGATCGATGGCGAACCGATTCCCTACTGCCTGGCACGCATCCCGGCGGTCGGCGAAACCCGCGGCAACCTGGCCGCCGGCGGCACCGGCGAAGCCCGACCACTGACCGAGCGCGACCGCTGGATCGCCGCCGAAGTCGGTCCGGTGCTGCGCGAAAAGGGCCTGCTGTTCGTTGGCCTCGACGTGATCGGCGAGCACCTCACGGAAATCAACGTGACCAGCCCAACCTGCATCCGCGAGATCGATAAGGCCTTCGATACCCGCATCGGTGAGCGGCTGATGGACGCCATCGCCGACAAGCTTGCAGCGCGCAGTGCTTCATAGACTTTTAATCGGCGCCTCGGCAGACTGCGCGGCATCCTGATGCCTGTCGACCGACGATGAACGCAGCCCCCCTTCCGCCTGAACTGCCCAGCAGCGGCGTCCGCCCGGCGGACCGGCTGGGCTTTACCCTGCTCATCGCCTGCGTGCTGCACCTGGCGCTGATCCTTGGCGTCAGCTTCAGCGTGGTCAAGCCCAGCAACCTGAGCAAAAGCCTGGAAATCACCCTGTCCACCTTCAAAAGCGAGAAACCGCCGAAGGAAGCCGACTACCTGGCGCAGAACGATCAGCAGGGCAGCGGTACGCTGGACCACAAGGCCGCGCCGAAGACCACCGAGAAGGCGATCTTCCAGGACACCGAGATCAAGCGCGTCACCCCGCCGACTGCGCCGCCACCGGCACAACGCAAGGAAGCGCCCAAGGCCGCCCTCGCCACCCACTCGCCACAGCAGCAGAAAACCCCGACCAAACGCGAGCAGAACAAGACCGAGGAGCAGGAAGCGCCGCCCGCCGCAGTGTTCGACAGTTCGCAGCTGTCCTCGGAAATCGCCAGCCTGGAAGCCGAGCTGGCCCAGGAGCAGCAGCGCTACGCCAAGCGCCCGAAGATCCACCGCCTCAACGCCGCCTCGACCATGCGCGACAAGGGCGCCTGGTACAAGGACGAATGGCGCAAGAAGGTCGAGCGCGTCGGCAACCTCAACTATCCCGAAGAAGCGCGCCGCCAGCGCATCTACGGCAGCCTGCGCATGCTGGTATCGATCAACCGCGACGGCAGCCTGTATGAAGTGCTGGTCCTTGAGCCTTCCGGGCAGCCGACACTGGACCAGGCCGCTCTGCGTATCGTGCGCCTAGCCGCGCCGTTCGCACCGTTCACCGGTGACCTGGCGGAATTCGACCGCCTGGAAATCATCCGCACCTGGCGCTTCGAGCGCGGCGATCGCCTGTCGAGCAACTGACGGCGGCATGACCTGCGCCACCAGCGCACTTGAAGCCTGAAGCCTGAAGCTTGAAACTAGGCCGATGAAAAATTCCGCGCCCAGCTACCTCAAGCACCACTTTCTGATCGCCATGCCGCACATGGCCGATCCGAACTTCGCGCAGACGGTCACCTACCTGGTCGAACACAACGAACAGGGCGCCATGGGCCTGGTGATCAACCGCCCCAGCGGCCTGAGCCTGGCCGACGTGCTCGATCAACTGCGTCCCGATGATGACGCACCGGCTCGCTGCCACAACCTGCCGATCTTCTCCGGCGGCCCGGTACAGACCGATCGCGGCTTCGTCCTGCACCCCACCGGCCATGTGTTCCAGGCCACCTTGGAGCTGGGCGAGCTGGCCCTGTCGACTTCGCAGGACGTGCTCTTCGCCATCGCCGAAGGCCACGGCCCGAGCAAGCACCTGATCGCCCTGGGTTACGCCGGCTGGGAAGCCGGGCAACTGGAACACGAGCTGGTCGACAACGCCTGGCTGACCTGCCCGGCCGATAACGCGATACTGTTCGACCTGCCGGCCGAGCAACGCCTGGAGGCCGCCGCGGCGCGCCTGGGGGTCAACCTCAGCCTGCTCACCGCCCAGGCCGGGCACGCATGAGCACCGCCAAGCCCCTACGCCTGCTGCTCGGCTTCGACTATGGCACCAAGCAGATCGGCGTCGCCGTCGGCCAGGTGATCACCGGCCAGGCCCGCGAACTCTGTGTACTGAAAGCGCAGAACGGCGTGCCGGACTGGCAAAAGGTCGAGGCCCTGATCAAGGAGTGGCAGCCGGACGCCGTCGTCGTAGGCCTGCCGCTGAACATGGACGGCAGCAAGAGCGAGATGAGCGAGCGCGCGGAAAAATTCGCCCGCCGCCTCAACGGTCGCTTCAACCTGCCCGTGCACACCCATGACGAACGCCTGACCACCTTCGAGGCCAAGGGCGAGCGTCTGGCCCAGGGCCAGCGCGGCGGCTACCGGGACAACCCGGTCGACGCCCTGGCCGCCGCCCTGCTGCTGGAAGGCTGGCTGGCCGACAACCCGTGACACTGCCGGCACCGGCTGCTTCTGCAGCGGCGCCCCACAGACCGCTGCTTACTTGCCAGAGAGGAACTCGCATGGCCCTGCCCAACCCCGCCGAACTGCTTCCACGCATGGCGAACGATCTGCGCAGCCTGTTGCAGCGCCGTGGCGTCGCCCAGGCCAACTTCATCGGCATCCGTACCGGCGGCGTGTGGATCGCCCAGGCCCTGCTGGAACAACTCGAGCTCGACACGCCGCTGGGCACCCTCGACGTCTCCTTCTACCGTGACGACTTCACCCAGAGCGGCCTGCACCCACAGGTGCGTCCATCCGACCTGCCATTCGAGATCGAAGGCGCACACCTGGTGCTGGTCGACGACGTACTGATGAGCGGGCGCACCATCCGCGCCGCACTCAACGAACTGTTCGATTACGGCCGCCCGGCCAGCGTGACCCTGGTCAGCCTGCTCGACCTGGACGCCCGCGAGCTGCCGATCCACGCCGATGTGCTGGGCGCGACCCTCGCCCTGGCGAGCAACGAACGGGTAAAATTGCTCGGCCCCGCGCCGCTCGCCCTCGAGCTGCAAACTCTCTCTGATTCCTAAGGCCTGCCCATGCCCACCGACGCCAAGCGCTCGCTGCAGCTCAACGACCAGGGCCAGCTGCGCCACTTCCTCTCGCTCGACGGCCTGCCCCGCGAGCTGCTGACGGAAATCCTCGACACCGCCGACTCCTTCCTCGAAGTCGGCGCCCGCGCGGTGAAAAAGGTTCCGTTGTTGCGCGGCAAGACCGTGTGCAACGTGTTTTTCGAGAACTCCACGCGTACCCGCACCACCTTCGAGCTGGCGGCCCAGCGCCTGTCGGCCGACGTGATCAGCCTGAACGTGTCGACCAGTTCGACCAGCAAGGGCGAGACCCTGTTCGACACCCTGCGCAACCTCGAAGCCATGGCCGCCGACATCTTCGTTGTGCGCCATGCCGACTCCGGCGCCGCGCATTTCATCGCCGAGCACGTGTGCCCGAACCTGGCGATCATCAACGGTGGCGACGGCCGCCACGCGCACCCGACCCAGGGCATGCTCGACATGCTGACCATCCGCCGGCACAAGGGCAGCTTCGAGAACCTCTCGGTGGCCATCGTCGGCGACATCCTGCACTCGCGGGTGGCGCGCTCGAACATGCTTGCGCTGAAGACCCTGGGCTGTCCGGACATTCGCGTTATCGGGCCGAAAACCTTGCTGCCGGTGGGCATCGAGCAGTACGGCGTAACTGTCTACAGCGATCTCGCCGAAGGCCTCAGGGATGTCGACGTGGTAATCATGCTGCGCCTGCAGCGTGAACGCATGCAGGGCGGCCTGCTGCCGAGTGAGGGCGAGTTCTACCGCCTCTATGGCCTCACCGAGCAGCGCCTCAAGCTGGCCAAGCCGGACGCCCTGGTGATGCACCCGGGGCCGATCAACCGTGGTGTGGAAATCGAATCGGCGGTGGCCGACGGCCCGCAGTCGGTGATCCTCAACCAGGTCACCTACGGCATCGCCATCCGCATGGCCGTGCTGTCCATGGCCATGAGTGGCCAGAATGCCCAGCGCCAACTCAATGCCGAGGAGCAGAACTGATGCGTACCCGTATCCTCGGAGCCCGCGTGGTCGACCCGGCCAGCGGCGGCGATCAGGTCCGCGATCTGTACCTGGAGAGCGGCAAGGTCGCCGCCTTCGACCAGGCGCCGAACGGCTTCGTCGCCGACCGCGAGATCGATGCCCGCGGCCTGATCGCCGCCCCCGGCCTGGTCGACCTGTCCGTCGCCCTGCGCGAGCCCGGCTACAGCCGTAAGGGCAGCATCGCCAGTGAAACCCTGGCCGCCGCTGCCGGCGGCGTGACCAGCCTGTGCTGCCCGCCGCTGACTAAACCGGTGCTGGACACCCCGGCCGTGGCCGAGCTGATCCTCGACCGCGCCCAGGAGGCCGGCCACGCCAAGGTCTTCCCGATCGGCGCGCTGACCAAGAATCTCGCTGGCGAACAGCTGGCCGAACTGGTCGCCCTGCGCGACGCCGGTTGCGTAGCCTTCGCCAACGGCCTGGCGCCGCTCGCCAACAACCGCACCCTGCGCCGCGCACTGGAATATGCGGCGACCTTCGACCTGACGGTGATCTTTCACTCGCAGGACGCTGACCTCGCCGACGGCGGCCTGGCCCACGAAGGCGCCACGGCGAGCTTCCTCGGCCTGGCCGGAATTCCCGAAACGGCGGAGACGGTGGCCCTGGCCCGCGACCTGCTGCTGGTCGAGCAGAGTGGCGTGCGCGCGCACTTCAGCCAGCTGACCAGCGCCCGCGGCGCCGAGATGATCGCCGCCGCCCAGGCGCGCGGCCTGCCGGTGACCGCCGACGTGGCGATGTACCAGCTGATCCTCACCGATGAGGCATTGCTGGGCTTCTCCAGCCTTTTCCACGTGCAACCGCCGCTGCGCACCGCCTTCGACCGCGACGGCCTGCGCGAAGCGCTGAAGAGCGGCGTGATCGGCGCCATCGCCAGCCACCACCAGCCCCACGAGCCGGACGCCAAGCTGGCGCCATTCGGCGCGACCGAGCCGGGCATCAGCAGCGTCGAGTTGCTCCTGCCACTGGCCCTGACCCTGGTGGAGGACGGCCTGCTCGACCTGCCGACCCTGCTCGCCCGCCTCACCGCCGGCCCGGCCAAGGCCCTGCGCCTGCCTGCCGGGCGCATCGCCGCCGGTGCGCCGGCCGACCTGGTGCTGTTCGACGATCAGGCGCAGACCCTGGCCGGCGAAACCTGGTACTCGAAGGGTGGCAACAGCCCGTTCATCGGCCACTGCCTGCCAGGGCAGGTGCGCTACACCCTGGTCGGCGGGCGAGTCAGCTACCAGAGCTGATCGGCCTCACCGCCATAAAAAAGCCCGCCATTCGGCGGGCTTTTCATGCGCTGGCAATTCAACCGCGCGCGGCGTTCTTGATCGACACCTGGGTGTTCAGCGTCCAGAAGTCGTAGAGCACGCCGACGAAGAACAATCCGCCGGTGCACAGGTAGAGAATCCCGGTGATCCACTTGCCCTGGTACATGCGGTGCACGCCGAACACACCAAGGAAGGTCAGCAGGATCCAGGCGACGTTGTAGTCGGTGTCGCCAGCGGTAAAGCGCAGGTCCGCCTCGCGGTCCATCGCCGGAATCAGGAACAGGTCGATGATCCAGCCGATGAACAGCAAACCCAGGGTGAAGAACCAGATGGTCCCGGTCACTGGCTTGCCGTAATAGAAGCGGTGCGCGCCGAGAAAGCCGAATATCCACAGCAGATAACCGATCAGCTTGCTGTGCGTGTCCTGACGTTGCATATGAACCCTCGCTTGATGATGCCGCGCGACCGGACGACCGGCCGGCACGAACGCTTGCGTCGGCTGGCGACTCGCCAAATACTGTATGCAAATACAGTATTTGGCATTCCATGGAACTCATCGACAAGCTTACCGTATTGGCCGACGCGGCCAAGTACGACGTGTCCTGCGCCAGCAGCGGCGCGCCCAAACGTGACTCGCGCGGCAAATCGGGCTTGGGCGCCACCAACGGCATGGGCATCTGCCACAGCTTCACCCCGGACGGTCGTTGCGTGGCGCTGCTGAAGATCCTGCTGACCAACTTCTGCCTGTACGACTGCCAGTATTGCGTCAACCGTCGCTCCAGCGACGTGCCACGCGCGCGCTTCACCCCCGAGGAAGTGGTGCGCCTGACCCTGGACTTCTACCGGCGCAACTGCATCAGCGGCCTGTTCCTCAGCTCGGGGATCATCCGCTCGGCCGACTACACCATGGAGCAGCTGGTGCGCGTCGCCAGGCTCCTGCGCGAGGAGCACGAGTTCCGCGGCTACATCCACCTCAAGACCATTCCCGACGCCTCGCCCGAACTGATCGCCCAGGCTGGCCGCTATGCCGACCGCCTCAGCGTCAATATCGAGCTGCCCAGCGAGGCCAGCCTGATCCGCCTGGCGCCGGAAAAGAGCGTCGGCACCATCAAGCAGGCAATGGGCTCGATCCGCCTTGGCGTCGACGAAGCCAGCGAGGAGACCCGCGGTCCAGCCTTCGCCCCCGCCGGGCAGAGCACGCAGATGATCGTCGGCGCCGACGACACCGACGACCGCACCATCCTCGACACCGCGCAGACCCTGTACGGTGCCTACCGCCTCAAGCGCGTCTATTACTCGGCGTTCAGCCCGATTCCGCACAGCCCGAAAAGCGTGCCGTTCGAGGCGCCGCCGCTGCTGCGCGAGCACCGCCTGTATCAGGCCGATTTCCTCCTGCGCGGCTACGGCTTCAACGTCCAGGAGCTGATCGCCACGCCCGGCAACCTGGCCCTCGACATCGACCCCAAACTGGCCTGGGCGCTGGCCAACCGCGCGCAGTTCCCGCTCGACCTCAACCGCGCGGAACCGGCGATGATCGCCCGCGTACCCGGCATCGGCATGCTCAGCGCCAAGCGCCTGGTCGACCTGCGCCGCCAGCGCCGCATCCGCTACGCCGACGTGGTGCGCCTGCGCTGCGCGATGGACAAGGTCAAACCCTTCATCGTCACCCAGGACTACCGGCCGCAGCAGGCCACCCTGGAGTCCGCCGTGCTGCGCCGCCAGCTCAGCGATACGCCGGCGCAGATGGCGTTGTGGTGATGCACACCGCACACTTCGACGGCAGCTTCGCCGGCTGGCGCAGCGAGGCCAGGCGTTTGCTGCAGGCAGGCATCGCACCGCACACGGTGAACTGGCAGTCGGATAACCGAGACAGCGGCCTGTTTGTCGAGCTCGCGCCAGAGCCGGCGCCCTCTTCGCCGGCACCAGCGCTGCGCATTCCTCGGGAATTGCCCGAGCTGCTGGAAAGCGCGGCACGCTTTCGCGCCGAGGATCGCTGGGCCCTGCTCTACCGCATACTCTGGCGCGTCACCCAGGGCGACCGCGCCGCCATGCTCGCAGGCGACAGCGACGGCAGCGTACTGCAGCGGCGGATCAAGAGCGTGCGCCGTGAAGCTCACCACATGCACGCCTTCCTGCGCTTTCGCGAACGACCAGCCGCAGCCGGCGCGCCAACCTTCGTCGCCTGGCACGAACCGGCACACGACATCCTCGACAGCGCTGCCGGGCATTTCGCCGAGCGCCTGGGGCGCGCTACCTGGCTGATCGCCACGCCGGATGCCGCTGCGCTATGGGACGGCGCGCAGATGCGTATCCTGCGACCCTGCCCCGATGAACTGCGCGATCTGGCGCGCGGTGCCGACGACCCCGGCGCCGACCTTTGGCTGGCGTACTACGGCGCCACCTTCAACCCGGCGCGACTCAATCAGGACGTGCTGGAAAGCAACATGCCGGTGCGTTTCTGGAAGGATCTACCCGAAGGCCCACTGGTTCCGCAGCTGATGAGCCAGGCCCGCGCCGGCCAGCAGCGCCTGGCGCAGACCGCCAGCGTCGGCGAGCGTAGCGGCAAGGAAGTGCTGATCGCCAGCGACAAGGCCCAGCCGCAACGACCGCCGAGCACGTCATTGGGCGATTGCCGCGACTGCGCGATCTGGCGTGACGCCACCTGTGCAGTGCCTGGAGAGGGGCCGCGCGACGCACGCATCATGCTGATCGGCGAACAGCCGGGTGATCAGGAAGACCTCGCCGGCCGTCCCTTCATCGGCCCCGCGGGCCAGGTTCTGCAGCGCGCCCTGGCTCAGGCCGACCTGACGCGCGAGGCGCTGTACCTGACCAACGCGGTGAAGCACTTCAAATGGCTGCCACGTGGCGGCCCGCATAGCCGCGCCGCCACACGCCTGCACGCGACGCCGAAACCGGGTGAGATCAAGGCTTGCCGACGCTGGCTCAGCGAGGAGCTGGAGCAGATTGCGCCCGACGTGGTCGTGGTGCTCGGCAAGACAGCGCTGGCGTCGCTGCTGCAGACGTTCGAGCCGCAGCGCCTGCGCCTGGCGGATTATGTGGGACAGCCGTTCCGAAACGGCAGGCAGTGGGTGGTGGTGGCGCCGCATCCGGCAGCGGTGCTGCGGGCGGGTGAAGGCGGCGAACAGCGCTTCGCGGAGCTGGTCACCGCCCTGGAACAGGCCCGTCAGCTGACGGCGTAGCGGGTCAGCGGAAGCGCCGGCCCGGATCTTCCTCGCTGACTTCCAGGCTCAGGCCCTGGCTCATGCTGGTCAGGTGATCGCCGTCGGTTTCCGAGCCAAGCTTGATCATCAGGCGCAGGTCGTTCGCCGAGTCGGCGTACAGCAGCGCATCTTCGTAGGTGATCTCGCCCTGGGTGTAGAGGTTATACAGCGCCTGGTCGAAGGTCTGCATGCCCAATTCGGTGGAGCGCTTCATCAGCGACTTCAGCTCATGTACCTCACCCTTGCGGATCAGGTCAGCGGCCAGCGGGGTGTTGATCAGTACCTCGATCACCGCGCGGCGGCCCTTGCCGTCCGGCGTCGGCACCAGTTGCTGGGCGACGATGGCCTTGAGGTTGAGCGACAGGTCCATCCACACCTGGTTCTGCCGATCCGGCGGGAAGAAGTTGATGATCCGGTCCAGCGCCTGGTTGGCATTGTTGGCGTGCAGGGTGGCCAGGCACAGGTGGCCGGTTTCGGCGAAGGCCACGGCGTGGTCCATGGTCTCGCGGGTACGCACCTCGCCAATCAGGATCACGTCCGGCGCCTGGCGCAGGGTGTTCTTCAGGGCGACCTCGAAGGACTCGGTGTCGATGCCCACTTCACGCTGGGTGACGATGCAGCTCTGGTGCTGGTGGATGTATTCGATCGGGTCTTCGATGGAAATGATGTGGCCGCTGCTGTTCTTGTTGCGGTAGCCGATCATCGCCGCCAGCGAGGTCGATTTGCCGGTGCCGGTGGCCCCGACGAACAGCACCAGGCCGCGCTTGGTCAGGGCCAGTTTCTTCAGCACTTCCGGCAGCTTGAGGTCTTCAAGGGTCGGAATGTTGGTCTCGATGCGGCGCAGTACCATGCCGGCGAGGTTGCGCTGGTAGAAGGCGCTGACGCGGAAACGACCAATGCCGCGGGCGCTGATGGCGAAGTTGCACTCATGGTTTTCGGCGAAGTCGCGGCGCTGCTGCTCATTCATCACCGCATGCACGGTTTCACGGGCCTGCTCAGGCGACATGGGCGTCTTGGTCACGGGCATGATCTTGCCGTTGACCTTCATCGACGGGGGCACACCGGCGGTGATGAACAGGTCGGACCCGCCCTTTTCCACCATCAGTCGCAGCAGCTTTTCGAATTCCATGGTTCCCTCACCTATCAGATGCGAAACCCCGGCACGACCAACAGGTGGCCGCCCGCCGGGGCGAGCCATCGGCGGTTCTGGCCGCCGGTGGATGGCCGGATGAGTCCGACCGCTGTTTTATTTAGAAGTTTTCCGGCTGCTTGGCCTTCTCGCGCGCCGCTTCACGGCTGACCACGCCCTTGGCGACCAGCCCCTTGAGGCAGCTGTCGAGGGTCTGCATGCCCAGTGAACCCCCGGTCTGGATCGCCGAGTACATCTGCGCGACCTTGTCCTCGCGGATCAGGTTACGGATCGCCGGGGTGCCGATCATGATCTCGTGCGCCGCCACGCGGCCGCCGCCGATCTTCTTCAGCAGGGTCTGCGAGATGACCGATTGCAGGGATTCCGAGAGCATCGAGCGAACCATGGACTTCTCTTCGGCCGGGAACACGTCGACCACGCGGTCGATGGTCTTGGCGGCAGAGGTGGTGTGCAGGGTGCCGAACACCAGGTGACCGGTTTCCGCGGCGGTCAGCGCCAGGCGGATGGTCTCCAGGTCACGCATCTCACCGACCAGGATGATGTCCGGGTCTTCACGCAGTGCCGAACGCAGGGCTTCGGTGAAACCGTGGGTATCGCGGTGCACTTCACGCTGGTTGACCAGGCACTTCTTCGACTCGTGAACGAATTCGATCGGGTCTTCGACAGTGAGGATGTGGTGGTACTTGTTGCTGTTGATGTAGTCGAGCATCGCCGCCAGGGTGGTCGACTTGCCCGAACCGGTCGGGCCGGTGACCAGCACCAGGCCGCGCGGTACATCGGAAATCTTCTTGAAGATCTCACCCATGCCCAGGTCTTCCATGGACAGGACCTTGGACGGAATGGTCCGGAACACCGCGCCGGCACCGCGGTTCTGGTTGAAGGCGTTGACCCGGAAACGCGCCACGCCCGGGACTTCGAAAGAGAAGTCGGTCTCGAGGAACTCCTCGAAATCCTTGCGCTGCTTGTCGTTCATGATGTCGTAGATCAGCGCGTGGACCTGTTTGTGGTCCAGAGCCGGCAGGTTGATGCGCCGGACGTCACCATCGACGCGAATCATCGGCGGCAATCCCGCCGAGAGGTGCAGGTCCGACGCGCCTTGCTTGGCACTGAACGCCAGCAGCTCGGTAATATCCATGGGACTCCCCAATCACATGCAAGCAGGTAGAATGCCGCGAACCCCAGACGGGCGGGCTATAGAGCGCAAGTAATGTCCACGATAGCAGAGAATATTGCAAAGGTTCGCGCACGTATCCGTGAGGCGGCGCATGCCTCGGGACGTGATTTTGCGGCTGTCGGACTGCTCGCCGTGAGCAAGACGCAGAGCGCCGACGCGGTCCGTCAGGCGCATGCCGAAGGGGTGCGCTATTTCGGTGAAAACTACCTGCAGGAAGCCCTCGCCAAACAGGACGAACTGAGCGATCTGGACTTGATCTGGCACTTTATCGGCCCCATTCAATCGAACAAGACCAAGCTGATTGCCGAGAACTTCCAGTGGGTGCATTCGGTGGACCGCCTGAAAGTGGCCGAACGCCTGGCCGCCCAGCGCCCGGCGCACCTGCCTGCGCTCAACGTGTGCCTGCAGGTGAACGTCAGCGGCGAAGCCAGCAAGTCCGGCTGCACGCCGCAGGAGCTGCCGGCACTGGCACAGGCCGTTACACAACTGCCGCAGCTGAAACTGCGCGGATTGATGACAATCCCCGAACCTACCGAGGATGCCGCCGAGCAGCACGCCGCCTTCGCCCGCCTGCGTGCGCTGCGCGACAACCTGCAACTGGACCTCGATACCCTGTCCATGGGCATGAGCCATGACCTGGAGGCCGCCATCGCCGAAGGCGCGACCTGGGTCCGCGTCGGCACGGCCCTGTTCGGCGCCCGCGACTACGGCCCGCGCTGAACACAACCGCATTGAAGATCGAAGGAAAGCGCACATGAGTCACCCACGAATCGCCTTCATCGGCGCCGGCAACATGGCGGCCAGCCTGATCGGCGGCCTGCTCGCCCAGGGCACGCCGGCCAGTCACATCCGCGCCAGCGACCCCGGTGCCGAGCAACGCGCCAAGGTCGCCGCCGAGTACGGCATCGAGCTGTTCGAGAACAATGCCGACGCCATCGCCGGCGCCGACGTGGTGGTGCTGGCCACCAAGCCGCAGGTGCTCAAGGGCGTCTGCCAGGCACTGGCGCCGAGCCTCGCCGCCGGGCAACTGGTGGTGTCCATCGCCGCCGGCATCAGCTGCGCCAGCCTGGGCAACTGGCTCGGCGCAACACGCGCCATCGTCCGCTGTATGCCCAACACCCCGGCACTGCTGCGCCAGGGCGTCAGCGGCCTGTACGCCAACGCCCATGTCGACAGCGCGCAGCGCCAACTGGCCGAGCAACTGCTCAGCGCCGTCGGCCTGGCCCTGTGGCTGGATCAGGAGCAGCAGATCGACGCGGTCACCGCCGTCTCCGGCAGCGGCCCGGCGTACTTCTTCCTGCTGATCGAAGCGATGACCGCCGCCGGCGAGAAGCTCGGCCTGCCGCGTGCCATCGCCGAACAGCTGACCGTGCAGACTGCCCTGGGCGCCGCGCACATGGCCAGCGGTAGTGATGTCGACGCCGCCGAACTGCGCCGCCGCGTGACCTCGCCCAACGGCACCACCGAAGCGGCGATCAAGGCCTTCCAGGCCGGCGGCTTTGAAGCGCTGGTGCAACAGGCGCTGGACGCAGCAGCACACCGCTCCGCCGAACTCGCCGAGCAGCTTGGTCAATAAAGCGCCACTCGGTCAAAACGAACAACTGGGTCAATAAAGGAGCCTTCATGTCCGGAATCTCGGAAGCCCTCATCTATATCATCCAGACGCTGGGCAGCCTGTACCTGCTGATCGTCCTGTTGCGCTTCGTCCTGCAACTGGTGCGCGCGGACTTCTACAACCCGCTCAGCCAGTTCACCGTGAAGGCCACGCAGCCGCTGCTCAAGCCGCTGCGCAAGATCATCCCCGGCTTCGGCGGCCTGGACCTGGCGTCCCTGGTGCTGGCGATCCTCGTGCAACTGCTGCTGATGGTGGTGATCATCACCATTGCCGGGGTCAACCCGGCCAGCGTCGGCTTGCAGCTGCTGGTCTGGTCGATCATCGCGGTCACCTCGCTGTTCCTGAAGATTTTCTTCTTCGCCATGATCATCAGCGTGATCCTCTCCTGGGTCGCGCCGGGCAGCCACAACCCGGGCGCCGAACTGGTCAACCAGATCTGCGAACCGCTGCTGGCGCCCTTCCGCCGCCTGCTGCCGAACCTCGGCGGCCTGGATATCTCGCCGATCTTCGCCTTCATGGCGCTGCACCTGATCGACCGTTTCGTGATCGGCAACCTGGCGGCGATGACCCAGATGCCGACCATTCTCAGCCCCTTCATCTAAGAAGCGTCTTTCAAATTCGGCGAGCGAAGGTCAGGCAAGGCGCTACGTTAGTAACAGCCTTCGGCTGGTCAAAATGGCTGAGGACGCGGAGTTTACGAGCTGTAAATGAGCATTCCGAAGCCATTTTTAACGCCGCATCACCGAGCACAGCCAATTTGAAATCTGCTTCGAGCTGGTACCGCTGGGATGGCGCCGACCTGATCATCGACTGCCATCTCCAGCCCAAGGCCAGCCATGACGAATTCTGCGGCCTGCACGGCGAGCGGCTGAAAATCCGCCTCACCGCGCCGCCCGTGGAAGGCAAGGCCAACGCCCATCTGCTGGCCTTTCTCGGCAAGGCCTTCGGCGTCGCCAAGAGCCAGGTCAGCCTGGAAAGCGGCGAGCTGAACCGACAGAAACGCATGCGCATCCGGGCGCCGCAGCGGTTGCCGGATCTGCCCGGCCTCGGCCCCGCCACCTGAGCGATCCGCTCTGGATCGCCCCTCGCAGCAACCCGCTGAGCGACCGCTCGTAGCCCTGGCGCGACCGCAGGTGAAGCCCGCCGTGCCTGCTTGATTGACGCCATCAAATTGCCACGCATAATGCGTCGATATCCGGCAACGCCCAGGCGTTGGTGCGGATCGCTGCACGCGTTGCTTTCACGGTACCGAATGCCCCGAACCGCCCCGACCATCGCAGGATGCACACGCCGAGAGGAGAGCCCGGAATGAGCATGGAACGTCTCAGTCAGCAGGTCGACGCCTACGTCGCCTGGAAGCGCGAGCTGATGCGCGAGATCACCCGCTACCGTAGCTGGCTGGTGCACAACCGCCTCGGCTCCGAAGCGGTGGATACCCGCCTGGAGCGCGCCCTGCGCCTGCTGCGCACCGACCACATCACCCTGGCCTTCGTCGGCGAGTTCTCCCGCGGCAAGACCGAGCTGATCAACAGCCTGTTCTTCTCCCAGTACGGCCAGCGCATGCTGCCGTCGCAGGCCGGGCGCACCACCATGTGCCCCACCGAGCTGTTCTTCGACCCCCGCTCCGAGCGCTCCTACATCCGCCTGCTGCCCATCGAGACCCGCACCGCCTCGGCCAGCGTCGCGCAATTCAAGCGCATCCCGCGGCATTGGGTGAACATCCCACTGGACACCAGCGACCCGGACAACATGGTCCAGGCCTTCGCCCAGGTCGCCAAGACCAAGCCGATGCCGGTGGAACAGGCGATCCAGCTCGGCTTCCACCCGGACATGCTGGAAAGCTCCGGCAAGCCCGGCCAGGTGCTGGTGCCGGCCTGGCGTCACGCCATCGTCAATTTCGATCACCCGTTGCTGCGCCAGGGCCTGCGCATCCTCGACACGCCCGGCCTCAACGCCCTGGGCAGCGAGCCGGAACTGACCCTGTCGATGCTGCCGAGCGCCCAGGCGATCATCTTCCTGCTGGCCGCCGACACCGGCGTCACCGCCAGCGACATGGCGATCTGGCAACAGCACATCCGCCAGCTCGACGACGACACCCAGGCCAGCCTGTTCGCCGTGCTGAACAAGATCGACGTGCTCTGGGACGACCTCGCCGGCGATGCCTTCGTCAACCAGGCCATCGCCCAGATCCAACACGCCACCGCGCGCCAGCTCGGCATCAGTGCCGACAACGTGCTGCCACTGTCGGCCAAGCAGGCGATGCTGGCCAAGGTGCGCAAGGACGACGCATTGCTCGAACGCAGCCAGCTCGGTCATCTGGAAAATCTGCTCTGCGAGCGCATCGTCGCGCAGAAGGAGCGCCTGCTCGAAGACCGCGTGGTGCACCAGGTGCTGGCGCTGCTCAACAACAGCCAGCACGTGCTCAGCCTGCGCCTGGAGAAAGTGCGTGAGCAGCAGGCGCTGCTCTCCAACCACCAGCAGGACAACGGCCAACTGCTGTTCGAGCTGACCGCCAAGACCAAGGAAGACCACAGTCAGCACCACAAGCGCCTGCTCGGCCTGAAGACCAACCAGCGCCTGCTGCGCCGCCAGGGCGACCTGCTGCGCGCGGCGATTCGCCCGGAACGCCTCGCGGAGCACCTGGACAAGGTCCGTGCCGGCCTCAGCGGCAGCTGGACCACCCTGGGCATCAACCAGTCGATCCTGCACTTCTTCCAGTCGGTCGACATCGACCTGGGCAACCTGACCCAGGAAGCCGAGATGGCCAACAAGATGGTCGCGGCCATCTACCGCCGGCACAACGAGGAAAACCCGCTGCACGGCGTCGACGCGCCGCAGTTCAACAGCCGCCGCTACCAGCGCGAGCTGAAACAGCTACAGGACAAGGCCGACCAGTTCCGCCTGCACCTGAAAACCCTGCTGACCGAGCAGAAAGCCCTGACCCGACGTTTCTTCGCCACCCTGGTGCAGGAAGTCATCGGCATGCACCAGCGCCTGCGCCACGACGCCGAGCAATGGGCCAATGACGCGCTGATGCCGCTGATGCAGCACACCCTGGAGCACAAGCAGCTGTTGGAAACCCACATGCTGCGCCTCAAGGCACTGGCCCAGGACACCCAGCAGGCACGCCAGCGCGGCCAGCAACTGGCACGCTACATTGGCGAACTGGAGACCCAGCTCGGCCAGGCCAACGAAATGCTCCGCGCCCTGCGCCGCCCGGCGCCGATCCAGCGTCAGGGCAAGGTCGTCACCCTGCCCGGCGCACCACGCCAGCACGGCACCGGTGAACCCGCCTAGCCGAGGCATTTCAAGGCCTTAGCATTGGCCCCCATGCTTGCCGCTGGGGGCCGTGCTCTTTAGACTGGCGCACCTTGTCCGATCACGAGCAGCGTCGATGTCGACCGCCTTCCCCGAAGACTCCGTCGGTCTGGTCACCCCGCAGACCGCCCATTTTGCCGAGCCTCTGGCATTGGTCAGCGGGCGCACGCTCGAACAGTACGACCTGGTCTACGAGACCTACGGCACGCTGAACGCCAGCGCCAGCAACGCCGTGCTGATCTGCCACGCCCTCTCCGGCCACCATCACGCCGCCGGCTACCACAGCGAAGACGAGCGCAAGCCCGGCTGGTGGGACAGCTGCATCGGCCCGGGCAAGCCAATCGACACCCAGAAATTCTTCGTCGTCAGCCTCAACAACCTCGGTGGCTGCAACGGCTCCACCGGCCCGGCCAGCGTCAACCCGGCCACCGGCCGCGTGTTCGGCGCCGACTTCCCGGTGATGACCGTGGAAGACTGGGTGCATAGCCAGGCGCGCTTGGCCGACCTGCTCGGCGTCCAGCAGTGGGCCGCCGTGGTCGGCGGCAGCCTGGGCGGCATGCAGGCCCTGCAGTGGACCATCAGCTACCCCGAGCGCATCCGTCATTGCCTGTCGATCGCCTCGGCGCCGCGCCTGTCGGCGGAGAACATCGCCTTCAACGAAGTGGCGCGCCAGGCGATCCTCACCGACCCGGACTTCCACGGCGGGCACTTCCACGAACAGGGCGTAATCCCCAAGCGCGGCCTGATGCTGGCGCGCATGGTCGGCCACATCACCTACCTGTCCGACGAGGCCATGGGCGAGAAATTCGGCCGCGGACTGAAGGCCGACAAGCTCAACTACGACTTCCACAGCGTCGAGTTCCAGGTCGAGAGCTACCTGCGCTATCAGGGCGAAGAGTTCTCCGGGCGCTTCGACGCCAACACCTACCTGCTGATGACCAAGGCGCTGGATTACTTCGACCCTGCCGCCGCCCACGACGGCGACCTGGTCAAGACCCTGGCGGTGGCCAAGGCCGACTTCTGCCTGATGTCCTTCACCACCGACTGGCGCTTCTCCCCGGCGCGCTCGCAGGAAGTGGTCAAGGCGCTGATCGCGGCGAAGAAGAACGTCTGCTACCTGGAGATCGACGCACCGCAGGGCCACGACGCCTTCCTCATGCCGATCCCGCGCTATCGCCAGGCCTTCAGCAGCTACATGAACAGGATTGTGGTGTAACCATGCGCGCCGACCTGGAAATCATCCAAGACTGGATTCCCGCGGGCAGCCGCGTGCTCGACCTAGGCTGTGGCGACGGCGAACTGCTGGCCTGGCTGCACGCGCACAAGCAGGTCAGCGGCTACGGCCTGGAAATCGACCCGGACAAGATCGCCACGTGTATCGAACGTGGGGTCAACGTGATCGAGCAGGACCTCGACCTGGGCCTGGGCAATTTCGCCAGCAACAGCTTCGACGTGGTGGTGATGACCCAGTCGCTGCAGGCCCTGCACTACCCGGACAAGGTCCTGCGCGAAATGCTTCGCGTCGGCCGCACCTGCATCATCACCTTCCCCAACTTCGCCCACTGGCGCTGCCGCTGGTACCTGGCACGCAACGGGCGCATGCCGGTGTCGGACTTCCTGCCGTACACCTGGTACAACACGCCGAACATCCACTTCTGCACCTTCGAGGACTTCGAGCGTCTGTGCCGCGATCAGAACGCGCGCGTCGAAGAGCGCCTGGCCGTCGACCACGAACACCGCCACAACCTCGGCAGCCGGCTATGGCCTAACCTGTTGGGTGAGATCGGCATCTATCGCGTCAGCGGCCCCGGCCTGACCGATCACCGCATCGCCGTCTGAACCGACGGCCACGGAGAACCCCATGTCCCGCTTCGCATCCTTACTGCTCTGCCTGCTGGTTGCCCTGCCCGCCTTTGCCGAACGCAAACAGAGCTTCGGTGACCTCGACGTGCACTACAGCGTGTTCAACTCCAGCTTCCTGCAACCGGACATCGCCGCCGCAGCCGGCCTGACGCGCAGCAAAACCGGCGGCGTGGTCAACGTTTCCGCCCTGCGCGCCGGCAAACCCGGCCCCGCGCAAGTGACCGGGCAGATCAAGAACCTGCTCGGCCAGACCAGCACCCTGACCTTCCGCCAGGTGCTGGAAAGCGGCGCGGTGTACTACCTCGCCGAATTCCCGCTGCGTGAGCGCGAGATCCTCACCTTCACCCTGAACGTGCAGGTCGGCGACGCCGCGCCGCACAGCTTCACGTTCAACCAGGAAGTGTTCCCCGACCCATGATGCCGTTCAGCGAAATCGTCCTCGCCAGCCACAACGCCGGCAAGCTCAAGGAACTCCAGGCCATGCTCGGCGACGCCGTGCGGGTGCGCTCGGTCGGCGAGTTCTCCGCCGTCGAGCCGGAGGAAACCGGCCTGTCGTTCATCGAGAACGCCATCCTCAAGGCGCGCAACGCCGCCCGCGTGTCCGGCCTGCCAGCGCTGGCCGACGACTCCGGCCTGGCGGTGGACTTCCTCGGCGGTGCGCCGGGCATCTACTCGGCGCGCTACGCCGACGGCCAGGGTGACGCGGCGAACAACGCCAAGCTGCTCGATGCCCTGAAGGATGTGGCGGACGCCGAGCGCGGCGCCCAGTTCGTCTGCGCGCTGGCCCTGGTGCGGCATGCCGACGACCCGCTGCCGATCATCTGCGAAGGTCTCTGGCACGGCAGCATCCTGCGCGAGGCTCGCGGCGTGCATGGCTTCGGTTATGACCCGCTGTTCTGGGTCGCCGAACGCAACTGCTCCAGCGCCGAGCTGGCGTCGGTCGACAAGAACCAGATCAGCCACCGCGCCCGCGCCATGGCCCTGCTCAAGCAGCGTCTGGGCCTGGTGTGAGCAAGCCGCCCTCACCCCCGGCTCCCCTCCCCGGGGGGAAGGGGAGCACTGGCACCTCGACCCTGACTTCCACTGCAGCAACGATTGAACTCATAGCCTCAAGCAGCGCTAACCCCTCGCGCGCCGGGAGAGAGGTTCGGGCGAGGGACTTTCAACTGCCGCCCCTGGCGCTCTACATCCACATCCCGTGGTGCGTGCGCAAATGCCCGTACTGCGACTTCAACTCCCACGCCGCCGGCCCGGAGTTGCCCGAGGACGCCTACGTCGATGCCCTGCTCGCCGACCTCGACGCCGACCTCGGCCATGTTCACGGCCGCACCCTGACCTCGATCTTCTTCGGCGGGGGCACGCCCAGCCTGTTCTCCGCCAAGGCACTGGGCCGGTTGCTGCAGGGCGTCGAACGCCGCGTGCCGTTCGCCGCCAACATCGAGATCACCCTGGAAGCCAACCCCGGCACCTTCGAGCAGGCCAAGTTCCGCGACTACCGCAGCCTCGGCATCAACCGCCTGTCGATCGGCGTACAGAGTTTCCGGGAGGCCAAGCTCAAGGCCCTCGGCCGCATTCACGACGGCCATGAGGCGATCCGCGCCGCCGACATGGCGCGCGCGGCCGGCTTCGATAACTTCAACCTGGATCTGATGCACGGCCTGCCCGACCAGTCCATCGACGACGCACTGTTCGACCTGCGCACCGCCATCGCCCAGCAACCGACACACCTGTCCTGGTACCAGCTGACCATGGAGCCGAACACGGTGTTCTGGAGCCAGCCGCCGCAGCTGCCCGAGGACGACCTGCTGTGGGACATCCAGGAAGCCGGCCAGGCCCTGCTCGCCGCCGAGGGTTACGCGCAGTACGAGATCTCCGCCTACGCCCAGCACGGGCGGGCGGCGCGGCACAACCTCAACTACTGGACCTTCGGCGACTTCCTCGGCATTGGCGCCGGCGCCCACGCCAAGCTGAGCGACCCGGCAGGGCGCATCGCGCGTACCTGGAAAACCCGTCTGCCCAAGGACTACCTCGACCCGGCCAAGGCCTTCCAGGCCGGCGAGCGCGTGCTCGAAGCCGACGAGCTGCCATTCGAATTCCTCATCAATGCCCTGCGCCTGACCGACGGCGTGGCAGCCGAGCTGTTCAGCCAACGCACCGGCCTGCCACTCTCCTCACTCGCAGAAGCCCGACGCAGTGCCGAACAGCGCAGGCTATTGCTCGCCGACCCGACGCGCCTGGCCGCCAGCCGCGAAGGCCAGCTGTTCCTCAACGACCTGCTGCAGATCTTCCTCGACTGACAGGCGCCACCCGCATCCGGTAGGCTATACGCCTGTTTTCAGCTCCGTTTCCCGGCGATTCTCGAGTGATTGATCCACGCAGTATCATCTTCATCCTCGCAGCCCTGAGCCTGCTGATGTCCGTCGTGCTGTTCGCCATGCCGGCGTCGATCCGCGACCGCATCGGTGGCGCCCGGCACTGGAGCATGGCCATGCTGTTGCTGGCGGGCGCTTCGCTGCTGTTCGCCCTGCGCGACATCATCCCGGACCTGCTTTCGATTACCATCGCCAACATCGCCAGCCTGACCTCGGTGGCGATGATCTACGCCGGCAGCCGGGCCTTCTTCGACCTGCGCCCGCGCAATGGCGTGCTGGCCGCCGCGGTGATCATCACCTGCCTGACGATGATCGCCTGCACCTACTTCGTCGACCTGTTCGCCATGCGCGTGGTGATTTTCTCCGCACTCTCCGGCGCGCTGCTGTTCCTCTACGGCCTCGACGTCTCGCGCCGACGTCCACGCCAGTCAGGCCGCGCCGCGTTCCCTTATCTGTTCACCTCGGTGACGGTATTCTTCGATGTGCTGATCTCCTGCTTGCGCATCGTCAACGCCATCCGCATGCCCGACCCGGGCAGCAGCGATTTCTTCGCGCCGACGCTGATCAACGTCCTGTATTACTCCACCCACAGCCTGCTCGCCTTCTGCATCTCGGTCGGCTTCATCCTGATGCTCAACGAGCGCCTGCATGCCATGCTCGAGCACCAGCTCAGCCATGACCCGCTGACCAACGCCTATGCCCGCACCATCGTCATCGAGATGACCCAGCGCGCACTGGCGTCGGGGCGCAGCCCGGTATCGCTACTGCTGCTCGATATCGACCACTTCAAGCAGGTCAACGACGACCTCGGCCACCAGGCCGGCGACGCCGTGCTCAAGCACGTGGTGAACACCCTTGCCGACAGCCTGCGCCCGGACGAACCGTTGGGCCGCTACGGTGGCGAGGAATTCATCCTGCTGCTGCGCGGCGCCGCCGAAGCGCAGGCCCTGCGCGTGGCCGAACGCCTGCGCGAGCGGGTCGCCGGTACGCCGTATCCGCACGGCGAAACGGCGCGACCGATCACCCTGAGCATTGGCTGCGCCACCGCGACCAGTGGGGAAACCCTCGAACAGCTACTACACCGGGCCGATGCCGCGCTCTACCGAGCCAAGCGCGCCGGCCGCAACCAGGTGGCGCAGGGCTGACCCCCGCGCCGCCGCCCAAGGAGCAGCAATGGATCTGTTACTGGACCTGATCGCCACCCTCTCGCGCTGGAGCCGCAGCCACCTGTACGAAATCGCCCTGGCGATCATGGCCACGCTGTTCGTGCTGTTCGGCCCCGGCATCAATGCCTGGGTGCAGCGCTCGATCAGCGGCCTCAACTTCTTCCTGCGCACGCTGATCTTCGTCCTCATCTGCGCCGTCGGCTACGGCCTGGCGATCGTCTTCCTGACACCCTGGCTGGCGCAGGGCCTGGGCTATTTCAACAACTTCACCCTGGCGCCGGTGCTGCTACTGGTGTTCTTCCTGATCGGTGTTCTGGCCGACCGCAACTGACGCACTGGATTTGTGTAGGGTGCGCCATGCGCACCGCTTCGCTCCGTCGCGCCGCCTGCGGCAGCCTCGAATGCGCAGGCTGTGAGCACAACCCCGGATAGACACGCATGAAAAAGCCGCCCGTAGGCGGCTTTTTCGTTGGCGCGTCGCTTACAGCTGCGGGCCGGCGTTGCGGATAGCGTCGGACACGTCGAACTTCTTGAAGTTCTCGATGAACAGGCCAGCCAGGCCTTTTGCAGCTTCGTCGTAGGCGCTCTTGTCAGCCCAGGTGTTGCGCGGGTTGAGCAGATTAGTTTCGACGCCCGGAACGGCCTTCGGCACGCTCAGGTTGATGATCGGCAGTTGCTCGGTTTCGGTACCGATCAGCGCGCCGCTCTGGATCGCCGCGATCACGCCACGGGTGGTGGGGATGTTGAAGCGGCTGCCGACTCCGTAGCCACCACCGGTCCAGCCGGTGTTGACCAGGTAGACCTTGGAACCGAAGCCACGAATGCGCTTGATCAGCAGCTCGGCGTACTCGCCGGCCGGACGCGGGAAGAACGGTGCGCCGAAGCAGGTGGAGAAGGTCGACTTGATGCCGCCGCCGGAACCCATTTCGGTGGAACCGACCAGCGCGGTGTAACCGGACAGGAAGTGGTAGGCCGCCTGCTCTTCGTTGAGGATCGACACCGGCGGCAGCACGCCCGTCAGGTCGCAGGTCAGGAAGATCACCGCGTTCGGCTCGCCACCGAGGTTCTTCTCGCTGCGCTTCTCGATCAGTTCCAGCGGGTAGGCCGCACGGCTGTTCTGGGTCAGGCTGTCGTCGGTGTAATCCGGCACGCGGTTCTCGTCGAGGACGACGTTTTCCAGCACGGCGCCGAACTGGATGGCTTTCCAGATCACCGGCTCGTTCTTCTCGGACAGGTCGATGCACTTGGCGTAGCAGCCGCCTTCGATGTTGAACACCACGCCCACGCCCCAGCCGTGCTCGTCATCGCCGATCAGGTAGCGCGACGGGTCGGCGGACAGGGTGGTCTTGCCGGTGCCGGACAGGCCGAAGAACAGGGTGGTGTCGCCGTCTTCGCCGATGTTGGCGGCGCAGTGCATCGGCAGTACGTCGACTTCCGGCAGCAGGAAGTTCTGCACGGAGAACATGGCTTTCTTCATTTCACCGGCGTAACGCATGCCGGCGATCAGGACTTTCTTGGCGGCGAAGTTGAGGATCACGCAGCCGTCGGAGTTGGTGCCATCACGCTCCGGCACGCACTCGAAGTTGGCGACGTTGAGCACTTGCCACTCGTCCTTGCCCGCCGGGTTGTACTGCTCCGGGTTGATGAACAGGCAACGGCCGAACAGGTTCTGCCAGGCGGTCTGGGTGGTCATCTTGACCGGCAGGTAGTGCGCATCGGCGGAACCGACATGGACGTAGGAAACGAAGTGGTCCTGGGCGTTGTTGAACGCCTCGACGCGATCCCACAGGGCATCGAACTTGTCGGCCGGGAACGGGCGATTGATGCTGCCCCAGGCGATTTTCGCCTCGGTGGTCGGCTCCTGGACGATGAAACGGTCAACCGGCGAACGGCCGGTACGGTGACCGGTACGAACGACCAGAGAGCCATTGGCGGCCAATTCGCCTTCGCCCCGACGGATGGCCTCTTCGACCAGTTGGGCAGCGCTGATATCGGTGTAAACGGCGGTGTTGGCTTGCGTCATGAGGGTCCCCGTCGGCGGTGGGCCGAGTCTTCCAAACGTGTGTAGTGAAAACAGGATTCAACTACATCGATAAAAAAGTCGCGGGAGTATGCCAGAAAAGCACGCTCCTTGGCAGCCTCTGATCCATCTACGCGATCGATAGGCGCACGCTATGCGTGACGAGGCCGGCGCTGCACATCAGGGAGCCGCAACGCCGGCTGGCGCTGGCGTCTCCCGAGCATTGGAGGCGGATTTCAGTGCCGGGTTTCCGACGGCCCGTCGCTGCCGCCACCGGCGAACAGCTGATCCACGTCGGCGGCATCGAAGGCATAGCGTTCGTTGCAGAACTGACAGTCGATCACCAGATTGCCGTGCTGTTCGGTGAGCAGCTGGCGAGCATCGGCATGGCCCAGGCTGATCAGAGCACGGGTTGAGCGTTCACGCGAGCAGCTGCAGCGGAAACGGATCGCGTGCGGGTCGAACAGCAGCACGGTTTCCTCGTGGTACAGGCGATGCAGCAGGGTCTCGTTGTCCAGGCCGAGCAGTTCTTCGGCGGTCAGCGTGTTGGCCAGGGTCTCGGCATGCTGCCAGCTGGCTTCACGCTCCTCGGCGTCCGGCAGGCGCGCCGCCGGCAACTGTTGCAGCAGCAGGCCGCGGGCACGCTGGCCATCGGCGCGAAGCCAGAAGCGCGTCGGCAGCTGTTCGGAGTTGGCGAAGTACGCCGACAGCGCGTCGGCCAGGCTATCGCCCTCCATCGCCACGATGCCTTGATAGCGCTGGCCCTGGGCCGGATCGACGGTGACCGCCAGGGTGCCCTCGGGCATCAGCTCGCGCATGCCGTCGCCGGGCTGGATTTGCTCGGCGTGGTAGCGGGCGATGCCGCGCACTTCGCGCTCGCTGGAGCACTCGATCATCAGCAGCGGCACCGCGCCGGCGGAACGTGCCTGCAGAATCAGCAGGCCGTCGAACTTCATGGTACCGACCAGCAGCGCCGCAGCGGCAAGCATTTCGCCAAGCAGCTGGGCCACCGGCTCCGGGTAGGGATGCTTGGCCAGGACGTGCTGGAAGCTCTCGCCGAGGCTGACCAGCTCGCCGCGAATATCGGTCTCGTCGAACATGAAGCGTTGGGTGAAATCGGACATGCCCGCATTCCGCTGTGGTTCAGGGCCGGCGATTTTAGGCGCAAAGCGCGGCGCGACCAAGGGCCGGTTGTCCAGCGCCGTGCCGGCGGGGCTCGCTCAATCCTGAGTGTCGTGGAAATGGCCGAGCTGGCGCCGCTGCTTCTTGGTCGGCCGCCCGTCGGTCTGCACGCCGAGCGCGCCGGCCTTGCGCAGGGCCGCGGCGCTTTCACGGCGCGCCAGGCTGTCGGCGGTTTCCTCATACAATGCCTGCGCCTCGCTGGCACCGCGACGCACGGTGGACAATGCCCGCACCACCACGGTCTTTTCGTCGAAACCGGCGCGAATGACGAACTCGTCGCCGAGCCGCGGCTCCTTGCCCGGCTTGCAGCGCTCGCCGCGGCAATGCACCTTGCCGCCCTCGATCGCCTCCTTGGCCAGCGCCCGCGTCTTGTAGAAGCGCGCGGCCCACAGCCACTTGTCGAGCCGTACCTTGTCGTCGTTCTTGTCACTCATCACGCACCCGAAAAATATCGCCACCAGGCGGCAATCTTGCCTGATGCCGTTGTCACATGGCACAGCTAGAATGCCAGCACCTTCTGTGGAAAGCCTGCCTTGAAGACGTTCGACCACCTCTCCGTGATCGGTCTGCGCGAATGGATCAACCTGCCCGACCTGGGCATGGTCGGCCTGCGGGCGAAGATCGACACCGGCGCCAGCACCTCCGCCCTGCATGCCAGCGACATCCAGCCCTTTCAGCGCGATGGCGTGGCCTGGGTGCGCTTCACCGCGCATTTCGGCACCCAGGTGCAACGCCGCCACCGCTGCGAAGCGCCGCTGGTGACGGTGAAGACCATCAAGAGTTCGAACGGCCAGGCGCAGGTGCGCTACGTGATTCGCACGAGCCTGTCGCTGGGTGATCGGATGTGGCCGGTGGAGTTCACCCTGGCCTGCCGCAAGACCATGCGCTACCGCGTGCTGCTCGGCTCCAAGGCGCTGGTCGACGCCCAGCTGGTGGTCAACCCGGCGCTGACCTACGTGCAAGAAAAACCGTTGCTCTCCAACCTTTCCGGTGCCCAATGAAGATCGCCATTCTGTCGCGCAACCCGCGCCTGTACTCGACCCGACGCCTGGTGGAGGCCGGCCATGAGCGTGGCCATGAAATGATGGTGATCGACACGCTGCGCGCGTACATGAACATCGCCAGCCACAAGCCGCAGATCCACTATCGCGGCCAGCCGCTGCTGGGCTTCGACGCGGTGATCCCGCGGATCGGCGCCTCGGTGACCTTCTACGGCTGCGCCGTGCTGCGCCAGTTCGAGATGCAGGGCGTGTTCCCGCTCAACGAGTCGGTGGCGATCAGCCGCTCGCGTGACAAGCTGCGTTCGCTGCAACTGCTCTCGCGGCGTGGCGTGGGCCTGCCGGTGACCGGCTTCGCCCACTCGCCGGACGACATTCCCGACCTGATCCAGATGGTCAACGGCGCGCCGCTGGTGATCAAGGTGCTCGAAGGCACCCAGGGCATCGGCGTGGTGCTGTGCGAAACCGAGAAGGCCGCCGAGTCGGTGATCGAGGCCTTCATGGGCCTGAAGCAGAACATCATGGTGCAGGAATACATCAAGGAAGCCGGCGGCGCCGACATCCGCTGCTTCGTGGTCGGCGACAAGGTCATCGCAGCGATGAAGCGTCAGGCTAAACCCGGCGAGTTCCGCTCCAACCTGCACCGCGGCGGCAGCGCCAGCCTGATCAAGATCACCCCCGAGGAACGCATGACCGCTATCCGCGCCGCCAAGGTCATGGGCCTGTCGGTGGCCGGCGTCGACATCCTGCGCTCCAACCACGGTCCGCTGGTGATGGAGGTCAACTCCTCGCCCGGCCTCGAAGGCATCGAGACCACCACCGGCAAGGACGTGGCCAGCATGATCATCCAGTACATCGAGAAGAACGGCGGCCCGCACCTGACCCGGACCAAGGGCAAGGGCTGAGGCTCAGCCGCCACGCTGCTCCATCCAGGCAACGAACGCCTGCGCCTCGAGCGGCTCGCTGAAATGGAAGCCCTGCCCCAGCAAGCAGTCGTGCTCTTGTAGCCAGCGCAACTGCTGCTCGCTCTCGATGCCCTCGGCGACGCACTCCAGGCCGAGGTTGCGGGCGATCACCAGAATCGTCTCGACCAGCATGCCGCCACTGTCGTTCCCCGCCAGGTCATGGATGAAGCTGCGGTCGACCTTCAGCCGATCCAGCGGCAGGCGCTTGAGGTAAGTCAGCGACGAGTAGCCGGTGCCGAAGTCGTCGATGGCGAAACGAATGCCCAGCGCCTTGAGCTGCTGCATGGCGGCGATGCACTGCTCGGCGTCCTCCAGCAACACCCCCTCGGTGATCTCCAGCTCCAGCGCCCCCGGCCGGATGCCGTGGTGGCGCAGGCAGGCGCCGACGCGCTCGGCGCAATCGCTCTGGCGCAGCTCGCGCGGGCTGAGGTTCACCGCCAGCACCAGCTGCGGCCAGCGCTGCTGCCACTCGGCCAGCCTGGCGCAGGCATGTTCCAGCACCCAGTTGCCGAGTTCCTGAATCAGCCCGGTTTCCTCGGCCAGGGGAATGAACTGGGTCGGCGGGATATCACCACGCTGCGGGTGCGTCCAGCGCAGCAATACCTCGGCGCCTGCCACCTGGCCGGTCGCCAGCGACAGCTGCGGCTGGAATACCAGGTGCAGCTGCTCGCGGGCCATGGCCTGGCGCAGCTCGCTCTGCAACAGCAGGCGCTGGTCGATCACCGCCTGCATCTCCGGCGCGAAGAAGTGCAGCGCGTTACGCCCGCCCTGCTTCGCCTGGTACATGGCGGTGTCCGACTGTTTGAGCACATCGGCGGCGTCCTGCCCCGGCAACGGGTGCAGGGTGATGCCGATGCTGGCGCTGACCGCCAGTTCGTGGCCATCGATGCGGTAGCTGCCCCGCAAGCCCTCGAGCAGTTTCTCGCCGACTTCCGCAGCGTACTCGGCGGCCTGCTCGGGGTTGTCGGCGAGAGTCTCCAGCAGCACCACGAACTCGTCGCCGCCGAGGCGCGCCAGGGTGTCCTCGGCACGCAGGCACTCGCCCAGGCGCGCGGTGACTTCCCGCAGCAATGCGTCGCCGGTGGGGTGGCCGAGGCTGTCGTTGACCGTCTTGAAATGATCGAGGTCGATGAACAGCAGCGCGCCGTAGCGCGATTCGCGCCGCTCACGAACCATCGCATGCTCCAGGCGGTCGAGCAGCAGACGGCGGTTGGGCAGGCCGGTCAGTTCATCGCTGAAGGCCAGCCGCTCGATTTCCCGCTGGTAACGCTGACGCTCGGAAATGTCGGTGATGCTGGCACGAATCAGCAGCGGCTTGCCCGGCATGCGCACCAGGCGAACCTCGCACGGCAGCATGCGCCCGGCGCGGTCGCGGTGCAGCCACTCGAACACCGGCGCCTCGCCGGCAATCGCTGCCTCGACATAGCGCCGCGCCAACGGCTCGGACGCCTCGCCGCTGGCCTGGCGCGCCGGGGTCAGTTCGATCGGGCGACGCCCGAGCAACTCCTCGCGCTTGAGGCGGAACAGGCGCAGGGCGTTTTCGTTGGCATCGATGATGCCGCCGCGCGGGCTGAACAGCAGGATCGCCTCCGGTGCGTGCTGCACCAGGGTGCGGTAGCGCGCCTCCGCATCGAGCCGCGCGGTGACGTCCTCGATCAGGGTCAGGCAGGCTTCCAGACGCCCTTCGCTATCCCGCACCGCACGCAGGCTGAGACGGGTGAACACTTCGCTGCCGCCCGGCCGCAGAAAACGCTTCTCCAGCTCGTAGTCGTCGCGCTCGCCACGCAGCACGGCGGCGAACAGCGGCTCTTCTATCAAGGCATCCTCGTGGTGGGTGATCTCCAGCCACTCGCTGCTGCGCAACTGCTCGCGGCTGCGACCGAGGATCTGGCACAGCTTGTAGTTGACCTCCAGCCACTCGCGCTGCGGGCTGAGCATGGCCATGCCGATCAGCGGCGCCTCGAAGAACAGACGCAGCCACTGGTCACGCTCGCGCAGCTGCTGCTCGGCGCGCTTGCGTGCGCTGATGTCCTGGATCGCCCCATACAGGCGGGCGACCTGTCCGTTGACCTTTTCCGGCAGGCCCTTGAGGCGGACCCAGCGCGCAGTGCCTTGCGCGCCGATCAGGCGCACTTCGAGGTCGAAGGCCTGGCCCGTGCGCATGATCTCGTCGAGGGTCTGCTGCATCAGCACTTGGCTGGGCGGGTCGTAACGCTCCAGCGAACCTCGCATGTCAGGCGCGCCGGCCGCTGGATCGATCTCGTTGAGGCGGAAGCAGCCATCGGTCCAGAACATGCGCTGCGTGGCCAGGTCCAGCACCCAGCCACCGATGTCGGCCACCGCCTCGGTCTGCGACAGCAGCTGGGTTTGAAACAACAGTTGCTCGCGCTGCGCCGCCAGCTCGCCGGCCAGACGCTCACGGTCGCTGACATCGTGATTGAGGGCGACGAAATGGCTGACCGCGCCCTGCTCGTCGAGCAGCGGTGCGATGGTCACCTCGTTCCAGAAATGCTGGCCATCCTTGCGGTAGTTGTGCAGCACCTCCTGGTGCGCCACGCCACGTCCCAGCGCCGCGCGGATGCGCTGCAGGCCGCCCTGGTCGTCGGTCGCGGATATCAGCAGGCGGCTGCGACTGCCGAGAATCTCCTGGCGGCTGTAGCCGCTCATGCGCTCCAGCGCCGGGTTGCAATAAATGAAGGGATTGTCCGGCTGACGTGCATCGGAAATCGACACGCCCAATGGGCAGGACTGCAGCGCCAGGTTGGCCAGGGCCAGCTCCTTCTGGATTGCCGCACTGCGCCGCAGGGTCTGGCGCAGGTCACTGAGCGCGCGGCCGACCAGCAACGTGGCGATCAGCAACAGCAGCACACTGAAATGCACCTGCAGGCGCTGCGGGCTGCCCCAGTCCAGCTGTGGGCCGAACGAGCCGAGCAGCGGCAGGGCCAGCGCCGCCAGAGCGGTCAGCGAGGTGCCCCACAGCGCCCCGGCGAATCCCCAGCGCAGCGCCAGGAGCAGCATCAACGCGCCCGCCAGCGGCAGCACCAGCAACGGCGGCACGGCGAACAGCAGCAGTGGCGACAGCATCAGCGAACAGAGCAGCCACCAGGGCGGCGTCTGCAAGCGCTCATCGAACGGATCGCCACCTGCGGCAGCCGGCAAGGCCCAACCGCGTTCGCGCAGCCAGCAGGTCAGCCCGGCCAGTAGCGGCAGGGCCACACCCAGCGCGGCGAGGCTGTCGGCCAGCCATACGGTTAGTACGGCCTGGCGCCATTGTTCGACAGGCAGCACGCCAGTGAACAGCAGATTGCCCTGTAGGCACAGCGCCACCAGCGCGGCGGGCAGCAAGGCGGCAAACACGATGAAGCGCACCAGGCTGCGCACGTTGGGCAGGCGCACGTCGTACTCGGCACCCCGCATGGCCAGACCGGCCAGGGCGACGCAGACAGTTTCCGGCAACGCGTAGAGCGGCGCCCAGTGCCAGTCCAGCCCCCACAGAGGCGTACTCAGCAAGGCATTGAGATAGAGCGCCGGCAGCACCCGCGGCCCCCACCAGAGCACCAAGACGATACCCAGGGCAAACGGCAGGTAAAACAGCGCCGCACCGCTGGCGAACTGCGTCGACAGGGACAGCCAGGTACCCAAATGAAACAGTGGCAGCGGCAGCCACCAGCTCCACCATGGCAGTCGATGCGCTTGCTCGGTCATGCCGACCTCATGCTAATGCCTTCCAGCAGCATAGATCAGCGGCCTCGCCCAGAGCACCGGACCACTCCGGCATTTACATTCGGTACGTGCCGTTACACCGCGTCGCGGGGCAGTAGCAGACCGAGGGGCAGGCAGATGCGCGCCTCCAGCCCACCGCCGGAGCGGTTGCGCAGTTCGACGCTGCCGCCGTGCAGGGCGGCGATGCGTTTGACGATGGCCAGGCCGAGCCCGGCGCCCTTGCCGCCACGCGCGCGATCACCGCGGATGAACGGGTTGAACAGGCTGCCGAGGTCTTCGCCGACGATGCCCGGGCCGCGGTCGAGGACGCTGAGCACCACGTAAGGTGCGTTGCTGTCGCCGGAAACGTAGGCCGCCACCTCGACGCCGTCACCGGCGTAGCGCTGGGCGTTCTCGATCAGGTTGACCAGCAGGCGCTTCATCGACACGCGGCGCAGCTGGAACGGCGGCAGCGCCTCCAGGCACAGGCGCACCTGCTCGCGCTGCTGGTTGTAGGGCGCCACCACTTCGCGCACCAGGGCGCCGAGGTCGACTTCCTCAAGCGGCTCGTCGCGGCCGTCGCGGATGAAGGCGAGGAACTGGTCGAGGATGGCGTCCATGTCCTCGATGTCGCGGACCATGTCCTCGGTCAGCTCGGAGTCGCTGTCGAGCAGCTCCAGCGACAGGCGCAGGCGCGTCAGCGGCGTGCGCAGGTCGTGGGACACACCGGCGAGCATCAACTCGCGCTCGCGGGCGCCCTGCTCGACATCCTCGGCCATCTGGTTGAAGGCGCGATACACCTCGGCCATTTCGCTCGGCGTGTCACCGACCGGCAGGCGTACGCTGCGGCCCTGGCCGAGCTGGCGGGCGGCGAACACCAGGCGCTTGAGCGGCGCGTTGAGCTGACGTACGAAAATCCACGCTGCCGCCGTGGACAGCAGGCCAATGCCGAGGAACCAGCCGAGCACGCTCCAGATCCGCTGGCCACGCAAGGGATAGGGATACAGCGGCACCTTGAGCCAGTCCTGACCCAGGCTTGGCGCCCGCACCCACAGCGCCGGCGGGCTCTGCACACGCACGCGCACCTCGGTGTCCTCGCCCAGTTCGGCCTGCATCTGACGCAGGAAGATTTCCGAGTAGGGCCAGTGCTGTTCGGTGGCCGGAACTTCGTTGCCCGGCACGCGTTTGAGGGTGGCCGCCTCGGCGATGTGCGCACGGTCTTCCGGGTCGGCCGCCCAGTAGGCGCGCAGGGTCAGCGCCGCGCCATGACTGTATTGGCGGTCGACCAGCACGTCCTCGTTCATCATCAGGTAGACCAGGGTCAGGGCCTTGGAAAACAGCACGACGATGAGCACCAGCCAGAGGGTGCGCGAGAAGAAGCTTTGCGGAAACCAGACGGGAGTCTTCATCGGGTGTTACGAATTCCGTAGCGCAGTGTGGATCGCGTTGTATCGATCCACAGGGTGGCCATCCACCGAACGAGGCCAGGTGGATGGGTGAAGCCTCACCCATCCGCCGGGTTACTTGCTGCCGTCTGGAACGAAGACGTAGCCCACGCCCCAGACCGTCTGGATATAGCGCGGCTTGGACGGGTCCGGCTCGATCAGCCGGCGCAGCCGCGAGATCTGCACGTCGATGGAGCGCTCCAGGGCGTCCCACTCGCGGCCACGGGCAAGGTTCATCAGCTTGTCGCGGGTCAGCGGTTCACGGGCGTGCTGCACCAGCGCCTTGAGCACGGCGAACTCACCGGTGGTGAGCATGTGCACTTCCTCGCCCTTCTTCAGCTCGCGCGTGGCCAGGGACAGTTCGTACTCGCCGAAAGTGACGCTCTCATCCTCGCTGGCCGGCGCACCCGGCACCACTGGTGCCTGGCGGCGCAGCACGGCCTTGATCCGTGCCAGCAGCTCGCGCGGGTTGAACGGCTTGGCCAGGTAGTCGTCGGCGCCGCCTTCCAGGCCCTGGATGCGGCTGGCTTCGTCACCCTTGGCGGTGAGCATGATGATCGGAATCTGGTTGCCGCCATCGCGCAGGCGCCGGCAGGCGGAAAGCCCGTCCTCGCCCGGCAGCATCAGGTCGAGCACCAGCAGCTGGAACAGTTCGCGGGCCAGCAGGCGATCCATCTGTTCGACGTTTTCCACCGCGCGCACGCGGTAGCCCTGCTCGCTGAGGAAGCGTTCCAGCAGACGGCGCAGGCCGGGGTCGTCATCGACGATAAGGATCTTCTCGCCTTCCGGCGCGACAGCAGTGCTCATGGCAGGTCCCCAATAGAGAGAAGCGGCATTATGGCGCAAGCGGCATGCCGCCCGCTCCAGCCATTGTTAGCAGATTTTTCCCGACCGGCTGCCCATACCGGCAAAAACCGGTGGTTATAATGCGCCGCTTTGCGACCGGCCAGGCGTTCGTGCCGCGCATTCCCAGGTAACAGGTAGGTGTATGGACAGCATTAACAAGCGTATCGCCGAAGAGCTCGGTGTCCTCCCGCAACAGGTCGCCGCGGCCGTGGCCCTGCTCGACGAAGGCTCCACCGTGCCCTTCATCGCGCGCTACCGCAAGGAAGTCACCGGCAGCCTCGACGACACCCAGCTGCGCAACCTGGAAGAGCGCCTGCGCTACCTGCGCGAACTCGACGAGCGCCGCGCCAGCATCCTCGCCAGCATCGAGGAACAGGGCAAGCTGACCCCCGAGCTGGCCCGCGAGATCAACCTCGCCGACACCAAGACCCGCCTCGAAGACCTCTACCTGCCGTACAAGCAGAAGCGCCGCACCAAGGGCCAGATCGCCCTGGAAGCCGGCCTCGGCGAACTGGCGGACGGCCTGTTCAACGACCCGAGCCTGAACCCGGACAGCGAAGCCGCGCGCTTCGTCGACGCCGAAAAAGGCTTCGCCGATGTGAAGGCCGTGCTCGAAGGCGCCAAGTACATCCTCATGGAGCGCTTCGCCGAAGACGCCACCCTGCTGGAGCGCCTGCGCGTGTTCCTCAAGGACAACGCCACCCTCAGCGCCCGCGTGGTTGCCGGCAAGGAAGCGGAAGGCGCCAAGTTCAGCGACTACTTCGAGCACGACGAACCGCTGAAAAGCGTGCCGTCGCACCGCGCCCTGGCGATCTTCCGCGGGCGCAACGAAGGCATCCTCGGCAGCACCCTGAAGGTCGGTGACGAAGCACCCGGCACCATGCACCCGTGCGAAGTGATGATCGGCGAGCGCTTCGCCATCGACAACCGCGGTCGCGCGGCGGACAAGTGGCTGGGCGAAGTGGTGCGCTGGACCTGGAAGGTCAAGCTCTACACCCACCTGGAAACCGACCTGCTCGGCGAACTGCGTGAGAAGAGCGAGGAAGACGCCATCGGCGTGTTCGCCCGCAACCTGCATGACCTGCTGCTCGCCGCACCGGCCGGCCCGCGCGCCACCCTCGGCCTCGACCCGGGCCTGCGCACCGGCTGCAAGGTCGCCGTGGTCGATGCCACCGGCAAGCTGCTCGACACCGCCACCGTCTACCCGCACGTGCCGCACAATCGCTGGGACGAAACCCTGGCCGTTCTCGGCAAGCTGTGCGCCAAGCACAACGTCGACCTGATCGCCATCGGCAACGGCACCGCCAGCCGCGAGACCGACAAACTGGCCATCGACCTGATCAAGCTGCTGCCGACCCTGAAGATGACCAAGATCATGGTCAGCGAAGCCGGCGCCTCGGTGTACTCGGCCTCGGAGCTGGCGGCCAAGGAATTCCCCGACCTCGACGTCTCGCTGCGTGGCGCGGTATCCATCGCCCGCCGCCTGCAGGACCCGCTGGCCGAGCTGGTGAAGATCGACCCGAAATCCATCGGCGTCGGCCAGTACCAGCACGACGTCTCGCAGCTCAAGCTGGCGCGTAGCCTGGATGCCGTGGTCGAGGACTGCGTGAACGCCGTCGGCGTCGACGTCAACACCGCCTCGGTGGCGCTGCTGGCACGCATCTCCGGCCTCAACACCACGCTGGCGCAGAACATCGTCGCCCACCGTGACGCCCACGGCGCATTCAAGACCCGCGACGCGCTCAAGCAGGTGCCACGCCTGGGCGAGAAGACCTACGTGCTGGCCGCCGGTTTCCTGCGCGTGATGAACGGCGACAACCCGCTCGACGCCTCCGCCGTGCACCCGGAAACCTACCCGCTGGTGCAGCGCATCGCCGCCGATACCGGCCGCGACATCCGCTCGCTGCTGGGCGACTCGGCTTTCCTCAAGCGTCTCGACCCCAAGCAGTTCACCGACGAACAGTTCGGCCTGCCGACCGTCACCGACATCCTCAAGGAACTCGACAAGCCGGCCCGCGACCCGCGTCCGGAATTCAAGACCGCCGAGTTCCAGGAAGGCGTCGAGACGCTCAAGGACCTGCAGCCGGGCATGGTCCTCGAAGGCGTGGTGACCAACGTCACCAACTTCGGCGCCTTCGTCGACATCGGCGTGCACCAGGACGGTCTGGTGCACATCAGCGCGCTGTCGGAAAAGTTCGTCAAGGACCCGTACGAAGTGGTCAAGGCCGGCGACATCGTCAAGGTCAAGGTCATGGAAGTGGACATCCCGCGTAACCGCGTCGGCCTGTCCATGCGCATGAGCGACACCCCGGGCGAGAAGGTCGAAGGCGCCCGTGGCGGTGCCCGCAACGGGGGTGGCCAGAACCGCGGTGGCAACGCCCCGCGCAGCGAGCGCCACTCGAGCCAGGACAAGCCGGCGCCGAGCAATGCCGGCATGGCCTCGCTGTTCGCCAACGCCAAGCAGCTGAGGAAGTGAGCCGATGAGCCAGGATTCCCGCGTCGGCAGCGACAGCAACTTCAGCCAACTGCTCGGCATGACCATCGTCAAGGCCGCCGACGGCGAGAGCGAGATCCGCATGGGCATGCAAGAGCAGCTGCTCAACCTGCACGGCAAGATGCACGGCGGGGCGATCTTCTCGCTGCTCGACACCGCCCTCGGCCAGGCCAGCCACAGCCTGTTCGACGGCCGTGCCGGCAGCGTCACCCTGGAGTGCAAGATCAACTACATCCGCGGCGTCAGCGAGGGCGAAATCGTCGCCCGCGCCAAGGTGGTCAACGCCGGGCGCAAGGTCCACGTACTGGAAGCCCAGGTGCATCAGGGCGAGAAGCTCGTGGCCATGGCCCAGGCCACATTCGCCGTGCTCTGAGCCACAGCGAGGGGCCTGCTCCCCTCATCCTTTCGGGCATTGCGTCGGCCTTTTCGCTGGCGCATTCTGCCTCTCCACGGTCAGGCGACGATGCCGGTCCTTGCGTTCGACTTGTAGACCGACCGATCCACCCCCATATAGGGGCGACCGTCGAGTGAAGGAATGACAATCTTGAGCGAGCTTTTCTCCCGCCGCCTGGCCCTGCTCGGCACCGGCCCTGCCCTGTCCCTGCTGACCCAGAGCCTGCATGGCATCGAGCGTGAATGCCTGCGCGTCACCGCAGATGGCGAACTGGCGCAGAGCGACCATCCGCTCGCCCTCGGCTCCGCGCTGACCAACCCGCAGATCACCACGGACTATTCCGAAGCGCTGCTCGAGTTCATCACCCCGGCCGAAGCGGATGCCGCGCAGACCCTCGCCGACCTCGACCGCATCCACCGCTTCGCCTACAGCAAGCTGGCGCAGGACGACGAGTACCTCTGGAGCCCGTCGATGCCCGGCCCGCTGCCGGACGAAGCGGACATCCCGATCGCCCGCTACGGCAGCTCCAACATCGGCAAGCTCAAGCACGTCTATCGCAAGGGCCTGGCCCTGCGCTACGGCAAGACCATGCAGTGCATCGCCGGCATACACTACAACTTCAGCCTGGCGGAAAGCCTCTGGCCGCTGCTGCAGGAACTGGAAGGCGACCATGGCAGCGCGCGTGATTTCCAGTCCACCCGCTACATCGCCCTGACGCGCAACTTCCGCCGCTACAGCTGGCTGCTGATGTACCTGTTCGGCGCCTCGCCAGCGCTCGACAAAAGCTTCCTGCGCGGTCGCCCGCACCAGCTGCAGCAGCTCGACGACAGCACCCTGTACCTGCCCTACGCCACCAGCCTGCGCATGAGCGACCTGGGCTACCAGAACAATGCCCAGGCCGGCCTCACGCCCTGCTACAACGACCTGGCCAGCTACACCGAGAGCCTGCGCCAGGCGGTCTCGACCCCCTATGCGCCGTACGCCGAGGTCGGCACCAAGCAGGATGGCGAGTGGGTGCAGCTCAACACCAACGTGCTGCAAATCGAAAACGAGTACTACTCGAACATCCGCCCCAAGCGTGTGACCTATTCCGGCGAGCGCCCGATCCAGGCCCTGATCGCCCGCGGCGTGCAGTACGTGGAAGTGCGCTGCCTGGACATCAACCCTTACCTGCCACTGGGCATCGACCTCGACGAAGCGCGTTTCCTCGATGTCTTCGTGCTGTTCTGCGCCCTGCAGGACAGCCCGCTGCTGGATGGCGATGAGTGCAGCGGCTGCACCGACAACTTCCTCACCACGGTCAAGGAAGGCCGCCGTCCGGGCCTGCAACTGTGCCGCAACGGACAACCCATCGAGCTGAAAACCTGGGCCACCGAGCTGCTGCAGGCATTCGCGCCGATTGCCGCGCTGCTCGACCGCGCCCACGGCGGCGAGAGCTTCCAACAGGCCCTGCAGCAACAACAGGGCAAGGTCGACGATGCCAGCCTGACACCGTCGGCGCAGGTACTCGCCGAGCTGCAGGCACGCGGCGAAAGCTTCCGCGACTTCGCCATGCGCTACAGCCGGGCGCACGCCGAGGCCTTCAAGGCGCGGCCGCTCAGCGAAACCGAGCAGCACGCGTTCGAAGAGCTGGCTCGGCAATCACTGGCCGAACAGGCGGAACTGGAAAGCGCCGAGCCCGGCGACTTCGACACCTTCGTCGCCGCCTACCAGGCCAGCATTCTCGGCCTCAGCGTGTGAAATCAACGGGCTAGCGAACGGGTTGTGCGTTTAGGGCAACCCGTCACAAAACCGTCAATCACACCGTTCGGCGCTGACCAGTGGCCTTCCGCAGTGACCTGCAGCGGTCTAGCCTGACGGAAATCCCGTAATGGCCGCGCCCATGACGCCCCCTGACGACCACGCTGAAGACTGGAGCCTGGAAAGCCTGAACAAGGCCTACCAGCAAGGCTACATGGCCGGCCTCACCGGCCAGCCGCAGCATCAGCAACCCTACCCCGCCGAAGTACTCGCCGCCGCCTGGGAGGCGGGCTGGGACGACGGCAACGAACAATTCGCCCTGCACAAGCGCCGCAGCGCCTGATCCTCCGCCGACTCCTTCTGCCCTCGCCGTAGGGTGCGCCGTGCGCACCACGATGCCCATGCGCTGTCTCTGTTGCGCACAGCGCACCCTACGAGTGGCACCCGCTCTTCCTCATAAAGCCAATTCAGCGTCTTCTTGAATATCGTCGCCGAGCATCCGCAGCTCGTAGGTGGATGACGCTCAGCTCATCCAGCGGCACAGTGCCCGATTCGTGACCCCGCCTACGAATGCAGCGAAGGCAGCTACAGCGCCTTCTCGAAGATCTTCGAGTTGCGCTGGTAGTTGTACAGCGAGGCCCGTGCCGCCGGCAGGCGCTCGACGCCGCTGGGGCCGAAGCCGCGTTCCTGAAACCAGTGCGCGGTGCGCGTGGTGAGCACGAACAGGGTCTTCAGGCCCTTGGCGCGGGCGCGCTCCTCGATACGTTCGAGCAGCTCGTCACCCCGGCCACCGTGGCGGTAATCCGGGTTCACCGCCAAGCAGGCCAGCTCGCCCGAGTCGGAGTCGGCGATCTGGTACAGCGCCGCGCAGGCGATGATCAGGCCGTCGCGCTCGACGATGCTGAACTGCTCGATCTCGCGTTCCAGCACTTCACGCGAACGGCGCACGAGGATGCCCTGATCCTCCAGTGGGGTGATCAGGTCGATCAGCCCGCCGACGTCCTCGATGGTCGCCTCACGCAGCGATTCGAACTGCTCCTGGTCGACCAGCGTGCCGCCACCGTCACGGGTGAACAGCTCGGTGAGCAGCGCGCCGTCATCGGTGTAGCTGACGATATGGCTGCGCTTGACCCCACTGCGGCAGGCCTGGGCCGCGGCGTCGAGCAATTCGCCCTGGTAGCTGCTGCCGAGCCGGGCCAGGTGCGCGGGCACCTGCTGCGGGCGCAGTTCGCGCACCAGCTTGCCCGCATCGTCGAGCAGGCCACGCTCGGCGCTGAACAGCAGCAGCTTGTCGGCCTGCAGGTCGATGGCCGCGCGCGTGGCGACGTCCTCGCAGGCCAGGTTGAAGATCTCGCCGGTGGGCGAATAGCCGAGCGACGACAGCAGCACGATGCTGCGCTCGTCGAGCTGGCGGCTGATGCCCTTGCGGTCGACCCGACGCACCTCACCGGTGTGGTGGTAGTCGATGCCGTCGACCACGCCGATCGGCCGCGCAGTGACGAAATTGCCGCCGGTCACGCGTAGCCGCGAGCCCTGCATCGGCGAAGCGGCCATGTCCATCGACAGGCGTGCTTCGATGGCGATGCGCAACTGGCCGACAGCATCGATCACGCACTCCAGGGTCGGCCCGTCGGTGATGCGCATGTCGCGGTGGTAGTGCGGCGTCAGCCCGCGCGCCGCCAGGCGCGCTTCGATCTGTGGGCGCGAACCGTGCACCAGTACCAGGCGCACACCGAGGCTGTGCAGCAGCACCAGGTCGTGGACGATATTGCCGAAATTCGGGTGTTCAACGCCTTCGCCGGGCAGCATCACCACGAAGGTGCAGTCCCGGTGGGCGTTGATATAGGGCGAGGCGTGGCGAAGCCAGTTGACGTAGTCGTGCATGAAAGAAGCCTGTCGAGCGTGACGAAACGAACGGTGCGGACACCGGTAAAAGGAGGCGCGTGGCGCCGGATGGGTGATCGACCGCATCCCTGCCCCGGAACGGGGGAAGTCGGTTTAGCGTCGTCGCAGCAACATCAGGGTCCCCTTTGTGGGTCATTCACAGGCAGTAGTGTTGGATCAGCTGGCGCAGGATGCGCAGCATCGGGTCGATCCGCGCCAGCTCGAGGAACTCGCCGGGCTGGTGGGCGCAGTCGATGTCGCCCGGGCCGAGCACGATGGTCTCGCAACCGAGCTGCTGAAGATAAGGCGCTTCGGTGCCGAATGCCACCGACTGTGCCGCATGCCCGGTGAGGCGCTCGGCCAGGCGCACCAGCTCACTGTCGGCGCGCTGCTCGAAGGGCGGCACGTTGGCGAACAGCGGGGCGAAGTCGATCTTGACCTGATGCCGTTCTGCCAGCGGTTGCAGCCGCGTGCGGATCGCCGCGCGCAGTTGCTCCGGGTCCATGCCCGGCAGCGGGCGCAGGTCGAACTCCAGCGAGCACTGGCCACAGATGCGGTTGGGGTTGTCGCCACCGTGGATGCAGCCGAGGTTGAGGGTCGGCTGCGGCACACTGAACTGCGGGTTGCTGAATTCACGCTGCCATTGCGCGCGCAGGCCACGCAACTCGCCGATGGCGTCGTGCATGGCCTCGAGGGCGCTATGGCCGAGGCTCGGGTCGGAAGAGTGGCCGCTCTGCCCGAGGATGTCGATGCGCTCCATCATCACGCCCTTGTGCAGGCGCACCGGTTTCAGGCCGGTCGGCTCGCCGATCACCGCGGCGCGCCCCAGCGGCCGCCCGGCATCGGCCAGGGCGCGGGCGCCGGACATCGAGCTTTCCTCGTCGCAGGTGGCGAGGATCAGCAGCGGCTGCTTGAACGGTTGGTCGATCAAGCCGCGCACGGCTTCGATCACCAGCGGGAAGAAACCCTTCATGTCGCACACGCCGAGACCGACCCAGCGATCAGCGGATTCGTTCAGGCGCAGCGGGTCGCTCTGCCACAGCGCGGCATCGAACGGCACGGTGTCGCTGTGCCCGGCCAAAACCAGGCCACCGGGGCCGCTGCCGTAGGTCGCCAGCAGGTTGGCCTTACCCGGCTCGACGGTCTGGATCTCGCAGCTGAAGCCAAGGTCGGTCAGCCAGCTGGCGAGCAGGTCGATCACCGGGCGGTTGGACTGGTCCCAGTGCGGCTGGGTGCAACTCACCGAAGGCGTGGCGATCAGCGCGGCAAACTGGTCCTTGAGTGACGGCAAAGGCATCGCTGTTCTCCCGTATTGGCCCCCATCATAGAGCCATGGGCGACCCCGTTGAAACCGTGGCGCGGCGCAGCGGCGCCAGGTCCTGTAAACTCGCCGGTTCTGGCAGCGACCCGCGCTGCGTCCCGAATGCGCCATTCCCATGCCAAAAGAAACCGAAATCAAGCTGCGCGCCAGCCGCGAAACCCTCGCCGCCCTGCGTGATCACCCGCTGCTGAAGAAGCGCAACAAGTCCGGCTGGTCCCAGCACGAGCTGCTCAATCAGTACTACGACAGCGTCGATCGCCAGCTTGCTGCAGCCAAGGTCGCGCTGCGCGTGCGCCGCGATGGCGAACAGTTCATCCAGACATTGAAGAGTCGCGGCCAGAGCGTCGCCGGCCTGTCCGAGCGCAACGAGTGGGACTGGCAACTGCCGAAAGCCAAGCTGGACCCGAAGAAACTCACCGACGAGTGCTGGCCGACCGCGCTGGCTGACTTCGACAAGAAGCAGCTGCAGCCGATCTTCACCACCGATTTCGTCCGCCAGAAAGCCGAGATTGCCTGGGGCCGCGGCAAGGCCAAGGTGGTGATCGAGGCCGCGCTGGACCTGGGCAAGGTGGTCGCCGGCGAAGGCGAGGAAGAAATCTGCGAGCTGGAACTGGAGCTGCGTGAGGGCGAGCCGGCCGCGCTGCTGGAACTGGCCGCCGAGCTGGCCGCCGACCTGCCGCTGATGCCCTGCGACATCAGCAAGGCCGAGCGCGGTTACCGCCTGTTCGACGCCAACAGCTACAGCGTCAGCCTGCCGGCACCGGAGCTGACCGCCGAGCAGAGCCTGGACGACGCCGTCGCCGCGCTCGGCTGGCACCTGCTGGGCAGCAGCCAGCGCCTGGCCGAGCAGTACCGCTTCAATGGCCACTGGCGCTTGCTGGTCGACTGGCTGCAGCAGTTGATCGACCTGCGCGCTCTGCTCAGCAGCCTCGGCCAGGCCGCGCCGCGCGCCTGCAGCCATGAGCTGCGCGAACTGCTCGACGCCCTGCTCGCCGACTGGCGCCCACGCGTGCTCGCCGGGCGTGACAACGACAGCCTGCGGCAGAACGCGCCGGCCCTGTTTGCCGCCGAACTGCACGGCACCCGCTGGGGCCTGTTCTCGCTAAAGCTATCGATCTGGCTGCTCAACCGCAGCTGGACGGTTGAGCGCAACAACCGCGGCAACCGCCAGGGCGCCGCCCTGCTTGGCAACTGGCTGCCGCATCTGCTCGGCGAAGAGGCCAAGGGCCTGCAGCTGACGCGCTACCAGCAACAGCCGGAAGACCTCGCCGAGCAGCTGCCGCGTCTTGAGCGCGTGCTGGTCTGGCTGCGCCTGGCGCGCAACGCCGCCGAATTGGTCGAGGCCGACCGCCTGTACGGTGAGCTGAGCAAACTCGGTGGGCTGATGACCCAGCCACTCGAGCAAAGCCTCGATGCACGCCTGGAGCAACTGGCCACGCTGATCAGCAGCAAGAGCTGGAAAGCGCTGAAGTAACCCACGCACGCCTGTGGTCGATCCTGTATCGGCCACAGGCCGTGCGGCGCAATGCTGGAGCGCCGATCGCTTCACAAATCCGAGTATCCGCTCAGCAACGGGCGCATCTGCTGCGCGGCATGCAGCCGCAACGCTTCGCCTGCGCGGCGGGATCGGGCATCCTAGGACGGGTCGAAGAAGGGATCGAGGAGAACCATGAGTGCTTTAGCATCGTCCACTGCGGATCGCTGGCTGGACCTCAACGACATCCTGCGCGAGCTGATCGCCCAGGGCCGCATCTCCCAGGAAAGCGCCGAACAGTGCCTGGTCCTGCGCCGCGCCTCCTCCAATGCGCAGATGCACCCCCTGGAGTTTCTCGCCGCGCAGCAGGTCGACGACCTCATGCGCCCGGGCAAGAAGCTCGACCTCGAAGGCCTCACTGTCTGGCTGGCCCATGAAGCCGGGCAGCCCTACCTGCGCATCGACCCACTGAAGATCGACGTGGCCGCCGTGACCCCGGTGATGTCCTACGCCTTCGCCCAGCGCCACAAGATCCTCGCCGTCGCGGTCGACAGCGAGGCGGTAACCATCGCCAGCACGCAACCCTTCGTGCACGCCTGGGAAAGCAATCTGACCCACGTGCTCAAGCGCCCGATCAAGCGCGTGGTGGTCAACCCGGTCGACCTGCAACGCTTCACCACCGAGTTCTATCGCCTGGCCCGCTCGGTCACCGGGGCCAACGCCTCGGACCAGAAGCTCAGCAACGTCGGCAACTTCGAGCAGCTGCTCAGCCTTGGCGCCAGCGACCAGGAACCCGACGCCAACGACGCGCACATCGTCAACATCGTCGACTGGCTGTTCCAGTACGCCTACCAGCAACGCGCCAGCGACATCCACATCGAACCGCGCCGCGAGCAGGGCAGCGTGCGCTTTCGCATCGACGGCGTGTTGCACACCGTCTACCAGTTCCCGCCCCAGGTGACGATGGCCATCGTCAGCCGCCTGAAGACCCTCGGGCGGATGAACGTCGCCGAGAAGCGCAAGCCCCAGGACGGCCGGATCAAGACCAAGACCCCGGACGGCGGCGAAGTCGAGCTGCGTCTGTCGACCCTGCCCACCGCCTTCGGCGAAAAGATGGTGATGCGGATCTTCGACCCGGAAGTGCTGCTCAAGAGCTTCGACCAGCTCGGTTTCTCCCAAGACGACCTGCGTCGCTGGCAGAGCATGACCGGCCAGCCCAACGGCATCATCCTGGTCACCGGCCCGACCGGCTCGGGCAAGACCACCACGCTGTACACCACGCTCAAGCAGCTGGCGACCAGCGAGGTGAACGTCTGCACCATCGAGGACCCGATCGAGATGATCGAGGGTGCCTTCAACCAGATGCAGGTGCAGCACAACATCGACCTGACTTTCGCCAGCGGCGTACGCGCGCTGATGCGCCAGGACCCGGACATCATCATGGTCGGCGAGATCCGCGACCTGGAAACCGCCGAGATGGCGATCCAGGCGGCGCTGACCGGCCACCTGGTGCTGTCGACCCTGCACACCAACGACGCGCCGAGTGCCATCACCCGCCTGCTCGAACTGGGCGTGCCGCACTACCTGCTCAAGGCCACCCTGCTCGGCGTCATGGCCCAGCGCCTGGTGCGCACGCTGTGTCCGCACTGCAAGGAACCGGTGCAGATCGCCGAAGAGGACTGGCAGACCCTGACCAAGCCCTGGAGCTCGCCGCCGCCCGCCCAGGCGCACCGCGCCGTCGGCTGCCTGGAGTGCCGTGATACCGGCTACCGTGGCCGCGCCGGGGTGTACGAAATCATGCTGCTCAACGACGGCATCAAGCCGCTGATCACCGCCGACACCGACCTGATCGCGCTGCGCCGCCAGGCCTTCAAGGAAGGCATGCGCAGCCTGCGCCTGTCCGGCGCGCAGAAGGTCGCGGCGGGCCAGACCACCATCGAGGAAGTGCTGCGGGTGACACCGCAGAGCGAACAGAAGTAAGCATCATGGCGGGCCCGCACGGGCGCGCAGAGAGTGCGCACGATGCCCCTTGCGGGTAACACGCCGTACGGCGTTCTTACCGTGAGCAGCGGTCGATGGCATCATGCCCGCCCCTGCACACCGGACCGCGTTGCCATGCCCCTGCGTCGCCTTACCTTCACTGCCCTCGCCCTGCTGCCCCTGCCGCTGTTCGCCGCCCCTCCTCTGGAACTCGACGAGGTACATATCGAGGAACGCACTACGGATACTCAGGTGCAGGCCGAGGAAGCCATGCGCCAGGTACCGGGCGGCAGCAACCTGATCGACGCAGAGAGCATCACGCAGGCCCGCACCAGCACGATGCAGGATGTACTGGCCTACCAGCCCGGCATCTACGCGCAGTCGGCTGGCAACGAGGGGATTCGCCTGTCGATTCGTGGTTCAGGGATCAACCGTGGCTCCGGCGGCCACGGCTCGGGGACCTTCGTTCTGCTCGACGGCCTGGCCCTCAGCGGTCCCGGCGGCACGCCCTACGAACTGCAGGAACCGCTGTGGATCGAACGCGCCGAAGTGCTGCGCGGTGCCAACGGTCTGGCCAAGGGTGCCCTGGCACTGGGTGGTGCCGTGGACCTGATCACCCCCACCGGCCTGACCGCCGCGCCGCTGACCCTGCGCTACGAGGCCGGCAGCTACGGCTGGCGCAAGCGCCACGTCAGCAGTGGCGGGCACAACGAGCAGGCCGACTACTTCGTCGCGCTGACCGACTCCGATTACGACGGTTACCAGGACCACGCATCCGGCAGCAGCCAGGGCGTGATGGCGAACTTCGGCTACCGCTTCAACGCCCAGCTGGAGACACGCTTCTACCTGCGCTACCGCGAGACCGACCATGAAACACCCGGCCGCCTGACCCTGGAGCAGATCAAGCACCATCCGCGCATGGCCAACCCGACATTCGTCGCACGCGACTCCAGCCGCCCGCAGCATGGCAGCACCTGGCTGGCCAACAAGACCACCTGGCGCTTCGACGACGGCGCACTGCTCGAGGCCGGCCTGGCGTATCACGACTACCCGATGGACCTGCACGAAAGCGTCAACCGGGTGAAGCTGGCCTACAGCGATGTCAGCACCTCGCTGCGCTACAGCAAGCCGCACCAGCTGTTCGGCCGTAACAGCCAGAGCAGCGTGGCCCTGCGCGCCACCGCCTTCCTGCCACACAGCGGTGCCTCCGAATACGTGCGCATCGCCGGCACCTACCCGGAAGGGACCCACACCCGCGACTACGAACACAACGGCTCGGACTCGGTCCTGCAGTTCAGCAACGACCTGGAGCTGATTCCCGACCTCTGGCTATCCAGCGGCCTGGCACTGATCTACACCCGCCGCGAAGTGCAGGTGACCTACCCCGACGGTGGCGAACCGCTCAGCCTGAGCACCTGGGATTACGCACCGCACCTGGGCCTGCGCTATCAGCTGAGCCCCGAGCTGCAACTGTTCGGCAACCTCAGCCGCTCGGTCGAAGCCCCTCACGCCTGGTCGATGCTCTGGGGTTCCAACGACAAGTTCCCGGCCGGCAGCGGCCCTGCCACCGGGATGATTCGCACCCCGGTGGAGCTGGAGAACCAGACCGCCACCACCCTGGAGCTGGGCGGCCGTGGCGATTCCATCGTCGGCACCTGGGACCTGAGTTACTACTACTCGCTGGTGCGCCACGAACTGCTCACGGTCGAACTGACAGACGGCCCGACCATCTACAACGCCGAATCCAACGCCAGCCCGACCGTTCACCAGGGCATCGAGGCCGGTCTGCTGAGCACCCTCTGGCAAGGCCGCAGCGGCCTGCTGTCGCTGCGCCAGGCCTACACCTTCAGCGACTTCCACTACCGCGATGACGACGTCTTCGGCGACAACCGCCTGCCGGGGCTACCGCAGCACTATTACCAGGCCGAACTACGCTTCCAGCGCCCGGACGGCTGGTTCCTCGCGCTCAACACCCAGCTCGCCTCGCGCGTCGCCGTCGACTACGCCAACAGCCGCCATGCCGGTAGCTACAAGGTCTTCGGCGCCAGCGCCGGCTATCACGCGGACGACTGGCAAGGCTGGCTGGAGCTGCGCAACCTGACCGGCGAACGCTATGCCGCGACCATCACCCCCGGCTACAACGACCAGGGCCGCGACATGGCCCGCGCCACACCGGGAGAAAGCTTCGGCGTTTACAGCGGCCTGAGCTACAGCTGGCGCTGAGGACCTGGTGCAGGCAGACGGCTGCCAGTTTGCCGGGCAAACCTTATAGAATCCCGATACACAGGTACGTTTACTTCCAACAAGGACTCCGCACATGGAAATCGGCAGCGTCATCTTTCTCTTCGTCGGCCTCGCAGTGGCCATCGTGTTCATGGGCTTCAAGGTCGTGCCGCAGGGCTACGAGTGGACGGTGGAGCGCTTCGGTCGCTACACCAACACGCTGAAGCCGGGGCTGAACATCATCGTGCCGGTGATGGACAAGATCGGCCGCAAGCTCAACGTCATGGAAAGCGTGCTGGACATCCCGCCGCAGGAAGTCATCACCGCCGACAACGCCACGGTGCAGATCGACGCCATCTGCTTCTTCCAGATCATCAACTCGGCGCAGGCCGCCTACGAGGTCAACAACCTCGAGCACGCCATCCGCAACCTGGTGATGACCAATATCCGCACCGTACTCGGCTCCATGGAGCTGGACGCCATGCTCGGCCAGCGCGACGCGATCAACGAACGCCTGCTCAAGACCGTCGACGAAGCCACCGCGCCCTGGGGCATCAAGATCACCCGCATCGAGATCAAGGACATCAGCCCGCCCGCCGACCTGATGGCCGCCATGTCCGGGCAGATGAAAGCCGAGCGGATCAAGCGCGCACAGATTCTCGAAGCCGAAGGCCAGCGCGCCGCGGCGATCCTCACCGCCGAAGGGCAGAAGCAGGGCGACATCCTCAAGGCCGAGGGCCAGCGCGCCGCCGCGTTCCTCGAAGCCGAAGCCCGCGAGCGCGCCGCCCAGGCCGAAGCCGAGGCCACGCGCATGGTCTCCGAGGCGATCGCCGCGGGTAACGTGCAGGCGGTCAACTACTTCGTCGCGCAGAAGTACATCGAGGCCCTGGGCAACCTGGCCAGCGCCAGCAACAGCAAGGTGATCCTCATGCCGCTGGAAGCCAGCCAGGTGATCGGCGCGGTCGGCGGTATCGGCGAGATCGTCAAGGCCACCTTCGCCCCCGGCGACAAGAAAGCATGATCGCGTATCTGCAACACCTGTCCTTCTGGGACTGGCTGGCGTTCGGCACCGTGCTGCTGATCTTCGAGGTGTTCGGCGCTGGCGGCTACCTGCTGTGGATCGGCGTGGCCGCCGCCTGCGTCGGCGTGCTCACCTACCTGTTCCCGGAGCTGCCGTGGGTCTGGCAGTTCTTCCTGTTCGGCGTGCTCTCGGTGCTTACCGCGGTGTTCTGGTGGCAGCGCCAGCGCAGCGCCGGCAAGGCCTCGACACAGCCGGGTCTGAACCAGCGTGGCCAGGAATTCATCGGGCGCAGCTTCATCCTGCACGAGGCCATCATCGACGGCCGCGGCAAGATCAAGGCCGGTGACAGCCTGTGGCTGGTCACCGGGCCGGATCTGCCGGCCGGCAGTTCGATCAAGGTAATCGGCCAGGATGGCGTGCTGCTGCGCGTGGAAGCCAGCTAGGCTGTAGCCATTCCACTTGCCGAGGGCACAGGGATGGCACGGCTGACGATACTGCTGTTCACCCTGGCGCTGCTCGGCGGCTGCCAGCTGTTCGAGCTGGAGCGGCAGATGCAGGCCGCGCGGCAGGAGCTGGTGCTGGTGCCCGGCCACCTGCGCGCCAGCGCCGCCAACCGCCCGGCGCTGATCGCCCTGCTCGACGCCCAGGACAAACCGGTTGCCTACCGCATCGTCGCCCCCGGCGAGTCGTTCTACTTCAACGTCGCGCCGGCCAGCTACCAGCTGCTGGCCTTCGACGACGGCAACGGCAACTTCATCCTCGACACCGACGAGCCGCGCCACTGGCAACCCCAGGCGCGCAGCGTGCCGCTGGCCACCCAGCCGGATGCGTCAACCCGTGAACGGCTGATGCAGCACAACCCTCTGAGCCTGGCCAGCGACGACCTGGCACCTGCGCCCGCGCTCGACCTGAGCATGGCGGTGCTCTACCGCGAGCATCCGCGCCTGCGCAGCAACTACCTGCAGCAGGTCGACCTCGACGACCCGCGCTTCGCCCCGCCCCAGGTCAGCCTCGGCGCCTGGCAGCCGCTGACCTTCATCCGCGAGATCGGCTACGGCTTCTACCTGCTGGCGCCCTGGGATGCGCAGAAGGAGCCGGTGTTCCTGGTGCACGGGATCAACTCCTCGCCGGATGTCTGGCGCGAGCTGGTCGACAGCTTCGACCCGCAGCGCTTCCAGCTGGTGCTGTTCCATTACCCCAGTGGCGTGCCGCTGAACAACAGCGCCTACATGCTCAGCGAGGGCATCCGCGATATCCAGCTGCGTCACGCGCCGAAGCGCTTCCACGTGTTCGCCCACAGCATGGGCGGGCTGGTGGCACGGCGCGCCGTGCAGCTGCTGGCGAGCAGCGACGCAACCACGCGGCAATGCCTGTTCTTTACCCTGTCCACGCCCTGGGGCGGGCACCCTTCCGCCGCCACCGGTATCGCCCATGCCCCGGTGGTAGTCCCGGTGTGGCGCGACATGGCGCCCGGCAGCCCGTTCCTGCAGGCGCTGTTCGCCACCCCGCTGCCAGCGCACATCGACCAGTGGCAACTGGTCAGCTATGGCAACAACAGCCGCCTGATCACCCAGCCCAACGACGGTGTGGTGCCGCTGGCTAGCGAGCTGCGGGCGGTGGCTCAGGACGAAGCCAACCACCTCTATCTGCTCACCGACAGCCACACCGGCATCCTGCGCAGCAGCCGCAGCAAGGAACTGGTGCGCCGCGCCCTGGACAGACTGGGCGAAGAAGGGTGTCGCTCGCACTAACGCCCCATCCGCGGCCAGCACCTGCCATGCAGGGCATTTCGCGGGAACTCCGGGCGCCCGCCCGGCCTCCATAGTTCTAGAACGGCTTGATCTGCGAGACCTGCCCGTTCCAGGAAACTTCGTTCGAGGGCGCCCGTACCCGGCAATCCCGCCGCAGGCCACCGCGCCCCAGGACATACGTTCAGGAGCCACTGCCATGCGTCGATCCCTCACCTGCGTCACCCTCGGGCTGCTCTGCCTTTCCGCCGGCCAGGCAATGGCCGACGACACCTTGCGCCAAGTCCTCTCGTCCGGGGCGACCACCGCCTCGACCTATGTGACGTTCAAGGACAACAAACTGATCGTCGCCGCCCAGGACGACGCCGGCGCCTACATCGCCAGCGGCGGCGAGATCCGCGGCTCGTACCTGGAAGCCGCCATGCAGCGCGTGCGCAGCGACAACCCCGGCCTGCAGGCCAGTGACGCAGAGTTGGCTCAGGCCATCCTGATCGCCGAGCCGGATGTAGCCGCTCGCTAGCAGCACCCGGTGATTCGGCGGTACGCACGGCGCACCCTAGAGCCGGCGCCGGCCTGATCGCCAGGCACAAAAAAGCCGCCCGAAGGCGGCTTTTTCATGCCCACGACATCACTCGCGGTAGTCGTCCATCGGCACGCACGCACAGAACAGGTTGCGGTCGCCGAACACGTTGTCGACGCGGTTCACCGCTGGCCAGTACTTGTGCGCACGGGTGTGCGCGGACGGGGTGACGGCTTGCTCGATGCTGTACGGGCGCTCCCAGACGCCGGTCACGTCGGCCAGGGTGTGCGGCGCACGCTTGAGCGGGTTGTCCTCGGCCGGCCACTCGCCCGCGGCCACCTTGGCGATCTCGGCACGGATGCTGAGCATGGCGCCGATGAAGCGATCCAGCTCTTCCTTGGACTCGCTCTCGGTCGGCTCGATCATCAGCGTGCCCGGCACCGGGAAGCTCATGGTCGGCGCGTGGAAGCCGTAGTCCATCAGGCGCTTGGCCACGTCTTCCTCGCTGATCCCGGTTTCCGCCTTGAGCGGGCGCAGGTCGAGGATGCACTCGTGGGCGACGCGATCGTTGCGCCCGGTGTAGAGCACCGGGAAGGCGCCGGTCAGCTGGCTGGCCAGGTAGTTGGCGTTGAGGATCGCCACTTCGGTAGCGTCGGCCAGTTGCGGGCCCATCATGGCGATGTACATCCAGCTGATCGGCAGGATGCTCGCGCTGCCCCAGGGCGCGGCGCTGACCGCGGTGTTCTGCGGGTTCGGGCCCTGCAGCTCGATCACCGGGTGGTTGGCGACGAAGGGCGCCAGGTGCGCCTTGACGCCGATCGGGCCCATGCCCGGGCCGCCGCCGCCGTGCGGGATGCAGAAGGTCTTGTGCAGGTTCATGTGCGACACGTCGGCACCGATGTCGGCCGGACGCGCCAGGCCGACCTGGGCGTTGAGGTTGGCGCCATCCATGTACACCTGGCCGCCGTGCGCATGCACCACGTCGCAGATTTCGCGGATGCCTTCCTCGTACACGCCGTGGGTCGACGGGTAGGTGATCATCAGGCAGGACAGCTTGTCACCAGCCTCGGCCGCCTTGGCCTTGAGGTCGGCGAGGTCAACGTTGCCGGCGCTGTCGCAGTCGACCACCACCACGCGCATGCTCAGCATCTGCGCCGACGCCGGGTTGGTGCCGTGGGCGGACGCCGGGATCAGGCAGATGTCGCGGTGCTCGTCGCCGCGGCTCTGGTGGTACTTGCGGATCGCCAGCAGGCCGGCGTACTCGCCCTGGGCGCCCGAGTTAGGCTGGGTGCAGATGGCGTCGAAACCGGTGATGGCGCGCAGCCATGCTTCCAGCTCGTCGATCATCAGCGTGTAGCCCTGGGCCTGTTCGACCGGCACGAAGGGGTGCAGGCTGGCGAATTCCGGCCAGGTGATCGGGATCATCTCGCTGGTGGCGTTGAGCTTCATGGTGCAGGAGCCCAGCGGGATCATCGACTGGTTCAGCGCCAGGTCCTTGTTCTCCAGGCGCTTGAGGTAACGCAGCATCGCGGTTTCGCTGTGGTGCGTGTTGAACACCGGGTGGGTCAGGTAGGCGGAGCTGCGCTGCAGGTCGGCCGGGATGCCCGACGGCACGTCACCGGCGTCCAGTTCATCAACGCTCAGGCCGTGGTCGGCGCCGAGGAAGATGCTCAGCAGCTGCTCGACGGTCTGCGCGGTACAGGTTTCGTCCAGGCTGACGCCGAGCTTGCCGCGACCGAGGATGCGCAGGTTGATGCGCGCGGCCTTGGCCGACTCGATGATCGCGCTCTGCGCGCCACCGACTTCCAGGGTCAGGGTGTCGAAGAAGTGCTGGTTGTCGCGCTTGAGGCCCTTCTGCGCCAGGCCGGCGGCCAGCAGCGCGGTGAGGCGGTGCACGCGCTGGGCGATCTGCTTCAGGCCCTGCGGGCCGTGGTAGACGGCGTAGCAGCTGGCGATGTTGGCCAGCAGCACCTGCGAGGTGCAGATGTTGGAGTTGGCCTTCTCGCGGCGGATGTGCTGCTCGCGGGTCTGCAGCGCCATGCGCAGCGCGGTGTTGCCGCGGGCGTCCTTGGACACGCCGATGATACGGCCGGGCATGGCGCGCTTGTAGGCGTCGCTGGTGGCGAAGAATGCCGCGTGCGGGCCGCCGTAGCCCATCGGCACGCCGAAGCGCTGGGCCGAGCCGAACACCACATCGGCGCCCAGCTCACCCGGCGGGGTCAGCAGCAGCAGCGAGAGCAGGTCGGCGGCGACGCAGGCCAGGGCGTTCTGTGCGTGCAGGGCGGCAATGATCGGACGCAGGTCGCGGATCTCGCCGTGGGTGTCCGGGTACTGCAGCAGCGCACCGAATACCTGGTGCTGACTCAGCTCGTCGAGCGGGCCGACCACCACCTCGAGGCCGAAGCCTTCGGCGCGGGTCTGCACCACGGAGATGGTCTGCGGGTGGCAGTTCTCGTCGACGAAGAACAGGTTGCTCTTCGACTTGGCGACGCGCTTGGCCAGGCCCATGGCCTCACCGGCGGCAGTGGCTTCGTCGAGCAGCGAGGCGCTGGCGAGGTCGAGGCCGGTGAGGTCGATGGTCAGCTGCTGGAAGTTCAGCAGCGCCTCCAGACGGCCCTGGGCGATTTCCGGCTGGTACGGGGTGTACGCGGTGTACCAGCCCGGGTTTTCCAGCACGTTGCGCAGGATCACCGCCGGGGTCAGGGTGCCGTGGTAGCCCATGCCGATCAGGCTGGTCCACTGCTGGTTCTGCTCGGCATAGCCCTTGAGCTTGGCCAGTGCGCCCTGCTCGTCCAGCGCAACCGGCAGCTCCAGCGCGCCATTGAGGCGGATGGACGGCGGCACGGTCTGCACGATCAGCTCGGCGCGATCGGCAACGCCGAGGCTGGCGAGCATGGCCTGCTGTTCCGCGTCATCCGGGCCAAGGTGGCGACGGAGGAAGGCATCGGACTGGTGCAACTGGGCAAGACGGGGCGTCTGGGACATGGTGTGGCTCTCGGAAAATGACAGAGCCTCGACGGGTCGAGGCTCGCTATCAGGGCTGGTCATCGACCTGCTCTGACCAAGGGATCTTAGAAGCTGTTCAACGTCTCGCGAGCCAGGGGCATGCGCAGTAAACGTTGAACCGGTTCTTACGCATCGGCGCTGGCGGCCTCGTAGGCGGCAGCGTCGAGCAGCTTGTCGAGGTCGGCGGCGTTGGCCGGTTGCAGCTTGAAGAACCAGGCGGCGTAGGGTTCGCCGTTGACCTGCTCGGGGCTGTCGGTCAGCGCGTCGTTGACGGCGATCACTTCACCGGCAATCGGCGCGTAGATGTCCGATGCGGCCTTGACCGACTCCACCACCCCGGCTTCCTGGCCGGCGGCGAGGGTTTTGCCGACTTCCGGCAGTTCGACATAGACCACGTCGCCCAAGGCTTCCTGGGCATGGTCGCTGATGCCGACGGTCACGGTGCCGTCTGCTTCGAGGCGGGCCCATTCGTGGCTGGCGGCGTAACGCAGATCGGCGGGGATAGTGCTCATCAAGATGTCCTCAGGATCGTTTGGCGGAAAACCCGCCTGGAAAATTTAGCAGTTCATAGCCGGTTGCGATTTAGCGAGCTAGAGCCAGGCAAGGCGGCAGCGAGTGAAGAAGCGCAGTTTACTAGTGTAAATGAGCATTCTGATCTCGCTGCCAACGCCGCATGGCCGACGCACAGCAAATCGCAGTGTCAGATTACCGCTTTGCCGTTGCGCACGAAGTTGGCCTGAACCACGCGCACCGGGTACCACTTGCCGCGGATTTCCACTTCGGCGCGGTCGCCAGTGGCCGCCGGCACGCGAGCCAGGGCGATGGATTTGCCCAGGGTTGGCGAGAAGCTGCCACTGGTGATTTCGCCTTCGCCGACACCATCGACGCGCACCACCTGATGGGCACGCAGCACGCCGCGTTCTTCCAGCACCAGGCCGACCAGCTTCGGCTGGTCGCCGGCGGCACGCTGAGTTTCCAGCGCCGAGCGGCCGATGAAGTCACGCGAGGCCGGTTCCCAGACGATGGTCCAGGCCATGTTGGCGGCCAGCGGGGACACATCATCGGTCATGTCCTGGCCGTACAGGTTCATCCCGGCTTCCAGGCGCAGGGTGTCGCGCGCGCCGAGGCCGATCGGGGCGATGCCGGCGCCGACCAGTTCGCTGAGGAAGGCCGCGGCCTGCTCGGCCGGCAGCATGATTTCCAGGCCGTCTTCACCGGTGTAGCCGGTACGGGCAATGAACCAGTCGCCTTCCGGCAGGCCCTGGAATACCTTGAGTTCGCGGATGATCGCAGCACGCGCGGAGCTGACCAGCTCGGCGGTCTTGGCGCGGGCCTGCGGGCCCTGGATGGCGAGCATGGCCAGTTCCGGGCGCTCGCTCAGGGTGACGTCGAAGCCGGCGGTGTGCGCCTGCATCCAGGCCAGGTCCTTGTCACGGGTGGCGGCGTTGACCACCACGCGGTAGCCCCAGTCGGTGAGGTAGACGATGAGGTCGTCGACCACGCCGCCGCGCTCGTTGAGCATGCCGCTGTAGAGGGCCTTGCCCGGGGTTTTCAGGCGATCCACGTCGTTGGCCAGCAGGTACTGCAGCCAGGCCTTCGCCTGGGGGCCGGTGACATCGACGACGGTCATGTGGGAAACGTCGAACACGCCGCAGTCGCGACGCACCTGATGGTGCTCCTCGACCTGCGAGCCGTAATGCAGCGGCATGTCCCAGCCACCGAAGTCGACCATCTTGGCACCCAGTGCCAGATGCTGTTCGTACAGAGGGGTACGCTGTCCCATGGAAAACTCCTTGCGCTAGACGCCCGCCCCGCGCTGGCCGTGGCCTGCAGCGGTGCGGGATACGTGTTCGGGCTGCCGTGGCAGGCGCGCATTGTAGCCCCGCGCGCCGCAACTGGACACCTCGTCAGGTCAATGTCCGGGCTGGCGCGCCGAACGGCGGATCAGGCCAATCACCGGCAGCAGGCCGACCAGCACCAGGGTCAGCGCCGGCAGGGCGGCACGGGCCCATTCGCCCTCGCTGGTCATCTCGAAAATGCGCACGGACAGGGTGTCCCAGCCGAACGGACGCATCAGCAGGGTGGCGGGCATTTCCTTGAGTACATCGACAAACACCAGCAGCGCGGCGGACAGCGCACCGGGCACCAGCAGCGGCAGGTAGACGCGGAAGAACAACCGCGGGCCGCCAACACCAAGGCTGCGCGAGGCCTCCGGCAGCGACGGGCGGATGCGCGCCAGGCCGTTTTCCAGCGGGCCATAGGCCACCGCCATGAAGCGCACCAGATAGGCCAGCAGCAGCGCCGCCAGGCTGCCCAGCAGCAGGGGCTTGCCGGCACCGCCGAACCAGGTCGACAGGGGGATCACCAGCTCGCGGTCAAGCCAGCTGAAGGCCAGCATGATCGCCACCGCCAGCACCGAGCCGGGCAAGGCGTAGCCGAGGTTGGCCAGGCTCACGGCCGAACGCACCGGGCGGGTCGGCGCCAGGCGCCGGGCGAAGGCCAGCAGCAAGGCCACCGCCACGGTGATCAGCGCCGCCAGGGCACCGAGCGACAGGGTGTGCAGGATCAGCCCGGCGTAGCGCTCGTCGAGGTCGAAACGCCCGCGCTGCCAGAACCACGTCAGCAGCTGCAGCAGCGGAATGACGAACGCACAGACGAACACCAGGCCGCACCAGCCGCTGGCCGCCGCCGCCTTCCAGCCGCGCAGGTGGTACAGCGCCTGGCCGCGCGGGCGCTCGTTGGCCGGGCGGCTGGCACCGCGCGCGCGGCGCTCGCCATAGAGCACCAGCATCACCGCGAGCAGCAGCAGGCTGGCCAGCTGGGTGGCGCTGGAAAGGCTGTAGAAGCCGTACCAGGTCTTGTAGATAGCCGTGGTGAAGGTGTCGAAGTTGAACACCGCCACGGCACCGAAATCGGCCAGGGTCTCCATGATCGCCAACGCCAGACCGGCGCCGATGGCCGGGCGCGCCATCGGCAAGGCCACGCGCCAGAACGCCTGCCACGGCGACTGGCCAAGCACCCGCGCCGCCTCCATCAGGCCTTTGCCCTGGGCCAGGAAGGCACTGCGTGCGAGCAGGTAAACGTAGGGGTAGAACACCAGCACCAGTACGACTATCACCCCGCCGGTGGAGCGTACGCGGGGGAAGCGCAGGTTCAGGCCGAGCACCTCGCGAAACAGGCTCTGCAGCGGGCCGGAGAAATCGAACAGGCCGATGAAGACGAAGGCCAGCACGTAGGCAGGAATGGCGAACGGCAGCATCAGCGCCCAGTCCAGCCAGCGCCGCCCGGGGAATTCGCAGAGGCTGGTGAGCCAGGCCAGGCTGACCCCGAGGCCGACCACGCCGACAGAAACGCCGAGCACCAGCACCAGCGTGTTGCCGATCAGGCGCGGCATCTGCGTATCCCACAGGTGTGCCCAGATGTCCCGGTCGATCTCGTGCCAGGACAGCAGCAGCACGGACAGCGGCAACAGCACCAGCGCAGCAATGGCAAAGGCGATGGGGTACCAGCGGCGTTGGGCAGGGTGGGCCACGCAGACTCCTTGGCGGTGGAAACGAAACGCCCCGGACAGGCCGGGGCGTCGAGTATATAAGGCTCAACCTATCCTACGAGCGCGGTGCCTAAACCGGAGGGTGTAAACCGCGCAGCGTTTTCCACCGATTGGCACCGTAGTCGTCAACCGGTGGATGGTCATATGCCATCCACCCTACGCACGCTCCACTCGACTTAGTTCCAGCCGGCGCGGTCCATCAGCTTGATCGCTTCGGCCTGGCGCTTGCCGGCGACTTCCACCGGCAGACTGTCGGCCTTGAAGCTGCCCCAGGCGGCCACTTCCGCGGACGGCTTGACCTGCGGGTTGGCCGGGAATTCCTGGTTGATCTCGGCGAACAGGCTCTGCGCCTCCGGGGTGGTCATCCACTCCAGCAGCTTCTTCGCCGCCTCGGCGTTTGGAGCATGCTGGGTCAGGCCGGCGCCGGACAGGTTGACGTGCACGCCACGGTCATCCTGGTTCGGCCAGAACAGCTTGGCCCGCAGCGCCGGGTTGGCCTTGTGCAGACGCCCGTAGTAGTAGGTGTTGACGATACCGACGTCGCACTGGCCGGCATCCACGGCGAGCACCACCGCGTTGTCATCGGCGAACACGTCGGTGGCCAGGTTATTCACCCAGCCCTTGACGATCTGCTCGGCCTTGGCGGCGCCGTGGGTCTCGATCAGAGTGGCGGTCAGCGACTGGTTGTAGACCTTCTTGCTGGTGCGCAGGCACAGACGGCCTTCCCAGTTGGCATCGGCCAAGGCCTCGTAGGTGGTCAGCTCGCCCGGTTGCACGCGCTCGGTGGAGTAGACGATGGTCCGCGCGCGCAGCGACAGGCCGGTCCAGGCATGCGTGCTGGAGCGGTATTGCGCGGGGATGTTGGCGTCGATGGCCGGCGAGGTGAAGGGCTGCAGGATGCCCATCTGCTCGGCCTGCCAGAGGTTGCCGGCGTCGACCGTGATCAGCAGGTCGGCCACGCCGTTCTCACCCTCGGCCTTGATGCGCTGCATCAGCGGCGCTTCCTTGTCGGTGATGAACTTGACCGTGACCCCGGTCTTGGCGGTGTAGGCATCGAACACCGGCTTGATCAGCTCGTCGATGCGCGAGGAGTAGACCACCACCTCGTCGGCAGCGTGTACGGAAGTGGCCGCGACGCTCAGCGTCAGTGCCGCGAGGAGGAATTTGCTGGCGCGCATGGACAGAACTCTCTGGGTGGCAGAAAGCGCCAAATGATAGTCAACCTCAACTGCGGCTTGTGCAGCTTTCTATATCCAAGTGTTTCGCCGCCCTGATGCAGGGCACGGCATGCACCCTGCCGACAACTCAGATACGCGCCAGCAGCGGTAGATCCCCGGACAAGCCGAGCGCCTGGCGCACGAACAGCGCCTTGGCTTCGGGCAGGCCGTCGACCCAGTTGAGGCCGCTGTTGCGCAGCAGGCGCATGGGCAGCGGGTCGGCCTGGAACAGCCGCTCGAAGCCCTCCATCGCCGCCATCATCGCCAGGTTGTGCGGCATGCGCCGGCGCTCGTAGCGGCTGAGCACGCGCACATCACCGAGTTGCTCGCCACGCGCCTGCGCATGCAGCAGCACTTCGGCGAGCACCGCGGCATCGAGCATGCCCAGGTTGACGCCCTGCCCGGCCAGCGGGTGAATGGTGTGCGCGGCATCGCCGATCAGTGCCAGGCCGCTTTCCACATAGCGCTTGGCGTGACGCTGGCGCAGCGGGATGCACAGCCGCGCGTCGGTCTGGGTGACTTCGCCCAGGCGCCACTCGAAGGCCTTGCCCAGCTCGCGACAGAAGGCCGCGTCATCCAGCGCCATCAAGCGCTCGGCTTCAGCCGGTACGGTCGACCAGACAATCGAGCACCAATGCTCGTCGCCCGCCTGCTCGCCGGCATGCGCCGGCAACGGCAGGAAGGCCAGCGGGCCGTCATCGGTGAAGCGCTGCCAGGCGGTGCGCTGGTGCGGGCGTGCACAACGCACGCTGGTGACGATGGCATGATGCAGGTAATCCCACTCGCGGGTGGCGCAACCGGCCAGGCGGCGCACCGCCGAATTGGCTCCGTCGGCGGCGACCAGCAGCGGCGCACGCAGCTCGCGGCCATCGGCCAGGCTGAGCAGCCAGCCATCGCCGGAGCGGCGCAACTGTTCGACCCGCGCATTGGCCAGCAGGCCCAGGTTGCTGTCGTGCAGGCGCTCGAGCAACGCGTCCTGAATGACGCGGTTTTCGATGATGTGGCCAAGGGTCTCGGCATGCACGCTGGCCGCGCTGAAGTGCACCTGACCGGTGCCGGAGCCGTCCCACACCTGCATGTCGACATAGGGCCCGGTACGCCGCGCGGCGATCCCCGGCCATACATCGAGACGTTCGAGAATGCGCTGGCTAGCGGCGGACAGCGCGCTGACCCGCGGCTCGAACGGCGCATCGGCAACGAAGGGCCTGACGCTCAGCGGGCTGCCGTCGACGACCAGGATATCCAGGCCGCTGTGCTCCAGGGCCAGCGCCAGGGCACTGCCCACCATCCCCGCACCGACGATGATCAGATCCGCTTGCATCTTCCTTCCTTATGCCGCGTTGCGCGCGCGTGGTTTGAGGCGCACATAGAGCGTTTTGTTCACGGTGGCGACCAGCGTGCCGGCGCCATCGCGAATCTGCACCTGCAGCTCCGGCAGGTACTTGTCGCCGTCGGCGGTGCGCGCGCGAATCTCGGCGAGCAGCGCGTCGTCGACACGGAACTCGGCGTACACGGCGCCCTTGCCCGGCGTGACGAAGTCGATGCTCGCAGCCTTGTCCCAGACGATGTAATCGTCGCCCAGCAACGGCATCAGCAGGAGCATATAGAACGGGTCGACCATGCTGTACAGCGAGCCGCCGAACTGGGTACCGACGAAGTTGCGGTTGTACCAGCGCAGCGCCATCTTCACCCGAGCCTCGCGGCAGTCCGGGCTGATGTGCTGCACGCGGATACCGGCGCCGAGGTACGGCGGGTAGATGTTCAGGCCCAGGCGCAGCAGGCGCGCGCGACGGGCGAGTTTACGGTCGCTCATGAAATCTCTCGAAGACGACGGCACCGGCGCCCGGTACAGGCAGCAGTGTCCTTCATAGGGTTCGGGTGCCAAGGCCCATGGCCTGACGGGCAAACCAGCGCTTGGCGGGCGGGAACAGGTCGAGACCAAGCAGGCCCAGGGTGCGTCCGGCCACCAGCAGCGACTCGCCGCGACCGAACAGGCGGGTGACCTGATCGGAGAAGCCGACGGTGACGGCCTGGTCCTGTTCCTGGCTGCGGCAATAGCGCTGCAGGGTGGCGAAGTCACCGAGCGGCGCGGCGCTGCTCAGCAGGGTGTCGGCCAGGGCCAAGGTGTCGCGCAGCGACAGGTTGAAGCCCTGCCCGGCGACCGGGTGCAGGCTGTGTGCGGCATTGCCGAGCAGCACCAGATGCGGCCGCACCTGCTCCTGCGCTTCAGTCAGCGCCAGCGGGTAGACGTGCCGACCACCGACCTGGCGCAGGGCACCAAGGCGATAGCCGAACGCGGCCTGCAGCTCGGCGAGGAAGGCCCTGTCGTCCAGCCCCAGCAGGCGCTGGGCATCGTTGCCGGGGCGGGTCCAGACCAGTGCGCAGCGGTTGTCCGCCAGCGGCAGCAGCGCCATCGGTCCGTCATCGGTGAAACGCTCGAAGGCCTGCCCGTCATGCCCATCGCCCGGCGTGACGTTGGCGATCAGCGCGGACTGGCCGTATGGCGTCTGCTTGACCGTAACACCCAGCTGCTCGCGCAGGTTGGAGCGGCCGCCATCGGCGAGCACGGCGAGGTCGCAGTCGAGGAGGCTTTCGTCGTTGAGGGTCAGCCGGTAGCCATCATCCAGCGCCTCCAGGCGGGTGACTTCGGCCGGGCAGCGCCAGCTCACCACCTCTGGATCGAGGGCCTGCCACAGGCAGTGGCCAAGCCAGGCGTTCTCCACCACGTAGCCCAGCGCCGGCACGCTTTCGTCAGCGGCGACCAGGCGGGTGGCGCCGAAGCGGCCGCGGTCGGACACGTGAATCTGGGTGATTGCCTCGGCTCGCGTGGCGAGTGCCGGCCACAGGCCGAGGCGCTCGTAGAGTTGTCGGCTGCCGTAGGACAGCGCGGTGGAACGGGCGTCGTAGCTCGGCTGGTAACTGTCGCCGGGGGCGAAGGGCTCGACCAGGACGATCTGCCAGCCACGCGCCTTGGCCCCGGCCTGCAGGGCCAACGCCAGGCTCGCGCCAACCAGGCCGCCGCCGATGATCGCCAGGTTCACCCGTGGCATCGGCTCAGGCCGCCTGACTGCGCGCGGCGGCCATCAGCGCCTCAATTTCGGCGACAGACTTCGGCACGCCAGTGGTGAGCACCTCGCAGCCGGTCTTGGTCACCACCACGTCGTCCTCGATGCGTACACCGATGCCGCGCCATTTCTTCGCCACATTCTGGTTGTCCACGGCGATGTAGATGCCCGGTTCGACCGTCATCGACATGCCCGGCTCGAGCACGCGCCACTCACCGCCGAGCTTGTAGTCACCAACGTCGTGCACGTCCATGCCCAGCCAGTGGCCGGCACGGTGCATGTAGAACGCCTTGTAGGCTTCGCTGGCGATCAGCTCGGCGACATCGCCCTGGAGCAGGCCGAGCTCGACCAGGCCGGCGGTGATCACCTGCACCGTGGCCTCGTGGGCCTCGTTCCAGTGCTTGCCGGGGGCGATGTGCTTGAACGCCTCTTCGTTGGCCTTGAGCACCAGCTCGTAGATGGCCTTCTGCTCGGGCGAAAAGCGCCCGCTGACCGGGAAGGTGCGGGTGATGTCGCTGGCGTAGCAGTCGATCTCGCAACCGGCGTCGATCAGCACCAGGTCGCCATCCTTCAACGCCGCGTCGTTCTCGCGGTAGTGCAGGATGCAGGCATTGCGCCCGGTGGCGACGATCGAGCCGTAGGCCGGCATCTTCGCCCCGCCCTTGCGGAACTCGTAGTCCAGCTCGGCTTCCAGGTGGTACTCGTACAGCCCGGCGCGGCTGGCCTGCATGGCGCGGATGTGCGCTCGCGCGGAGATCTCCGCAGCCTCGCGCATCACCTTCACTTCATTGGCCGACTTGTACAGGCGCATGTCGTGCAGCAGGTGGTTGAGGGCGACGAACTCGTTGGGCGGCGTGGCGCCCTGGCGCGCCTTGGAGCGGATCACGTTGACCCAGTCCATCAGCCGGTGATCGAACTCCTGATTGCTGCCGATGGCGTAGTACACGCGCTCGCGGCCTTCGATCAGGCCCGGCAGGATGTCGTCGATGTCGCCGATGGGAAAGGCATCGTCGGCGCCGTAGGCACTGATCGCCCCATCCTGGCCAGCCCGCAGGCCGTCCCACAGCTCGCGCTCCGGGTCACGCTCGCGGCAGAACAGCACGTATTCGCCGTGGGCCCGGCCGGGGATCAGCACCAGCACCGCTTCCGGCTCGGGGAAGCCGCTGAGGTACTGGAAATCGCTGTCCTGGCGGTACACGTGCTCGACATCGCGGTTGCGGATGTACACCGGCGCGGCCGGCAGGATGGCGATGCTGTTCGGTTCCATCTGCGCCATAAGCGCCTTGCGTCGACGGGCGTATTCCGACTTGGGGATGCTGGCCATGGGCGATTTCGACCTTAGTGCAGGGAGGGTTTGGGGGCGGCGGCGAGCGGCGTCTTGTTGCACTCGGTGAACAGCAGCAACGGTGCCACGCGCAGGTATTCCATTACCTCCATGTAGTCGCTTTCGCCATCCTCGGACTCGTCCAGTGCGCTCTGCACCTGGGCGATGGCGCTGATGTCCTGCAGCACTTCCATGGCATCGCTGCTCAGTGCGCCGTCGCGCAGGGTCAGGCCGAAACCATCAAGGAAGCCCTGGCACCACTGGCCGAGGGCGGTGGCGCGCTCGGCGAGCGGGGCATCGTCGCTGGGCAGCAGCAGAATCACGGCAATGTCGCTGCCGGACAGCTCGCCCTTGACCATCTCCTGCAGGCCGATCAGAGCCTGGCGGACATTCTCCGGCGGCTCGACGCCGAGCAGTTCACCGGCATCGACCAGCCAGGGCTCGGGGTCGAAACCCGCTCCGGCGCAGCTGCGGCCCAGGAGCAGGCCGTGCAGTTCGGCGGGGGAAACGGGTTTGCCGGTGCTGGCGAGCAGGGCGGCGAAAGCGGAGTACGGGGAATTCGAGGTCGGCATGGGCAGCTAGGCGCTAGGCAGCGCAATGTCTAGAATGGAGGCCTCGTATCCTAGCACCGGCAGGCGCGGCAAAACCATCGACGCCCCGCTTGCGCGGGCCGCGCCGGGTTGTCGAGAATCGCGACCGCGGTTGCCTCTTGCGCAAGACAATCCTTTATAGTCTCGCCACTCATTGCCCAGGTAGGGAGCCCATGGAAGACGCCGAACTGCAAGCCCTTACACGCAAGCTGGACCTGTTGATCCAGCGCGTGGAGCAGCTCAAGTCGCACAACCGTGCCCTGCAGGCCAGTGAGCAGGCCTGGCGCGAGGAACGCGCCCATCTGATCGAAAAGAACGAAATGGCCCGGCACAAGGTCGAATCGATGATTTCGCGCCTGAAAGCCCTGGAGCAGGACACATGACCCAGTCGAACACCGTTACCGTGCACATCCTCGACAAGGAATATTGCATCGCCTGCCCGGCAGACGAACGCAACAATCTGGAGAGCGCCGCGCGCTACCTGGATGGCAAGATGCGCGAGATCCGCTCCGGCGGCAAAGTCATCGGCGCCGACCGCATCGCGGTGATGGCTGCCCTCAACATCACCCACGATCTGCTGCACAAGCAGCAGCGCCTGGATCAGGAAGTCAGCACCACCCGCGAACGCGTGCGTGACCTGCTGGATCGTGTCGACACCGCCCTCACCGCCGATCAGGATGGCCACGGAAGCTGATTGCAGAGCGGTCGATTGGGGTATACTCGGCCCAGCTCCCTGGTGTGTTTGCCAGTCGGTGATGTCCCTGAGCCGATACGCACAACCACGGGGGTTGCAAGTGGGGCCGGTGTGCATGTCCGCCTGACGGAAAGCCTTAACGCCTCCTGCAATCTCCACCTTGAACTTTCGGGTTCAAGGGCTAAACCGACAGCGGCATGACTGGGGAGTCTTCATTTTCATGATCCAGGCCGGCACTCTCTCCCGCCCGGCTTTGCGCAGACAGCTACGTCTGGCGCGCCGTCAACTCTCCCCCCAACAACAGAAACAGGCCGCCCGCGGACTGCTGCGCCAACTCGTTCAGCATCCCTTGTTCCGACGCGCCCGGCACATCGCCCTGTACCTGCCCAACGATGGCGAAATCGATCCGCGTCCACTGCAGCGCATCGCCCGGCAACGCGGCAAGGCGATCTACCTGCCGGTACTGAATGCCTGGCCGTGCACCAGAATGAGCTTTCAACGCGTCGAGCCGCGCGAACAACTGGCACGCAACCGCTTTCGCATTGCCGAACCCAGAGCCAACCCCGCGCGCCAACGCAGACCCTGGACGCTGGATCTGATCCTTCTGCCGCTGGTGGGTTTCGATGAATACGGCGGGCGCCTGGGCATGGGCGGTGGTTTCTACGACCGCAGTCTGGCGTACCGGCAATTGCGCAAAAATTGGCACAAGCCGACGCTGCTGGGCCTGGCCCATGAGTGTCAGAAGGTGGACAAACTGGCCCTGGCCAGCTGGGATGTGCGACTGCAGGCGGTGGTTACCGATCGTCGCTGGTATGGCTGAACACGTCAGCCGTGCACCGCGATCCCTGCGGTGCTCGCTATCTGGCGCTTACTGCTGCTGAGCCTGGCTGAGGGGCTGAGTGCCCTGCCGCTCCCAGAGGCTCTGGGTGTAACCCGTGGTAACCATCCCCAGGCTGAATAGAATTACCAGTACCCACAATAGATCCGGCTTGCGTTTCATTTATTTGCCTCCCCCTTTCCAGGCACACTGCGTCGATTGACCGGTAGTGGTGTTGTTATGGCCCTGCGCCAGCGCCAGGACGGGCATCCGCTGTCTGCGCAGCGGTGTTGAAGCACCCATCATGATTCGCCGTACAACCCTTTCTGACGGGAACGCGTTTCAGTCCGCCAGCAAAGACCGGCAAACAGGAGCAAAGTTCATGCCTTATTGGCTGATGAAATCCGAACCCGACGAACTGTCGATCCATGACCTGCAGCGTCTCGGTCGCGCGCGCTGGGATGGCGTGCGCAACTATCAGGCGCGCAACTTCGTGCGCAGCATGGAAGACGGCGAGCTGTTCTTCTTCTATCACTCCAGCTGCCCGGAGCCGGGCATCGCCGGCATCGGACGCATCGTCGGCGCGAGCTATCCGGACCCGACCGCACTGGACCCGCAGAGCCACTACTTCGACGCCAAGGCCAGCCACGAGAAGAACCCGTGGACGGCACGCGATGTCGAGTTCGTCGAAGCCTTTCCCCGTGTACTGCCTCTGGCCACGTTGAAAGCCGCGCCGGCCCTGGCCAACCTTGCGCTGGTACAGAAAGGCAGCCGTCTGTCGGTAATGCCGGTTGGCGACGTGGAATGGGCGCACATACTCAAGCTGCGCTGAACGCCGTAAGGCACAGTGCTATCACCGAGTGAGCCCTTCGGAGTGCGTCCATGCGAGAACGTACCGCCTGGCTGGCACGTGTGGCGCTGGCCGCTCTGCTCCTGGCGCTGTGCAGCGCCAGCATCCTGCTCTGGCGTCAGCTGGAAAACGACCAGAGCAAGCGCCTGAGCGAGCGCCTCGACTACCAGACACAAGCTTTCGCCCATCGCCTGGAAAGCAACCTGCACCTGGAAGCCGAGAGCCTCGGTCGCATCGCCCGCCTGTGGAACAAACTGGGGCGCCTGCCGCGCGAAAGCTGGGAAGAAGAAGCCCGCCAGGCCCTGCGCGGATTCGCCGGCTACCAGTCGATCCAGTGGGTCGGTGCCGACCTGCAGATGCGCTGGCTGGTGCCGCTGAAAGGCAACGAGGCGGCGGTGAATTTCCGCCTGCTGCCCCAGCATCCCAACTTCGAGCTGGCAATGCAGGCGCGGCGCAGTGGCGAGCAGCGCTTCTCCAATAGTTTCGAACTGGTCCAGGGCGGTCGCGGCTTCGTCCTCTACACCCCGCTGTTCATTCAGGACAATCAGGGCAAGACGGTGTTCGACGGCTTCCTGCAAGGCGTATTCCGCGTCGAACCGCTGATGGACGAACTGCTGCGCAACCGTACCAATGGCGAGTTCTCCATCCGCCTGCTGCAGAACGACAGTGTCATCTACAGCCGCGACCAGGCCGACGCCGTGCCGGAGCTGGCCCAGCTGCTGCCGCTGCAACTGTTCAACAACCACAACTTCCGCCTGCAGCTGAGCCCGACCCACAGCCTGCTGCGCCAGCTCAACTCACCGCTACCCCAGGTGGTTCTCGCCGCCAGCCTGGCGATCAGCCTGCTGCTGGTCGCGGCCCTGTTCCTTGCCCTGGAGAACACCCGGCGCGCCAGTGCGCTGCAGCGCGCCAATCGCCTGCAACGCGAGGAAGCGCGTCAGCGCGAAGTGGTCGAGCAGCACCTGCGCGAGAGCCGTGAGCAGCTGCAACTGGTCATCGACCTGACCGACTCCAGCCACGACAGCCTGTTCATTCTCGACACCGAGAGCCGCGAGCTGCTGCACATGAACCGCGCCACCCACGCCGGGCTCGGCTACCGTGCGGCGCAGTTCGCCGACCTGCTGCGCGAGCACCCCGAGCGCCTGCTGCCCGGTTACGGCGAATGGCTGGAACAGGTGCGCACGGCCCAGCGCGAGGGCAGCTCGCGGATCTTCCAGCGGCAGATGCGCCGCCGCGACGGCACCGCGCAGCCGGCCGAGATCAACACCCAGCTGGTGCAGCGCAACGGCCGCGAATACCTGATCGGCGTTTCACGCGACAACAGTGAACGCCTGCAGCTGGAGGCGCGCCTGCAGCGCCTGTCGCAACTCGATGGCCTTACCGGCCTGTACAACCGGCGCTTCTTCGACCAGCAGCTGCAGGGCGAATGGCGGCGCTTGCGGCGTATCAGCGCGCCGATCACCCTGCTGATGCTGGATATCGATCACTTCAAAGCCTACAACGACGCCCTCGGCCACCTCGCCGGCGACGACGCCCTGCGCAAGGTCGCGGCGGTGTTGCAGGACTGCCTGCAACGGGAGGGCGATGTGGCCTGCCGCTATGGCGGCGAGGAGTTCGCCATCATTCTCGCCAATACCGGCTTGGAAGGCGGCGAGCATGTCGCCGCGCAGGTGCATGAGCGCATCGCCGCACTGGCCATCGAGCATCCGCAGAGCCCGTTGCAGCACCTGACGCTGAGCATCGGCCTGGCGGTGGCCGAACCGGCGAGTGACGAGCAGCCCGGCGATCTGATCGCTCACAGCGACAAGGCGCTGTACCGGGCCAAGCACGCCGGGCGCAATCGCACCTGCGTGTGGGACGGCGCGGCGAACACCGCGCCGTGAAAGGTGTTACTGGATGATCAGGTTATTGAACAGCAGGTCTTCGACGATGGGCTTGCCCGTCTCCTGATTCAGCGCGGCCTGCACCTGCTTTAGCGCTTCCTGGCGCAGCGCCTCCTTGGCCTCCTGGCTGCCGACGCTCTCTTCGGTCTGCTGCGAAAACAGCATCACCAGCTGATTGCGGATCAGCGGCTCGTGGTACTCGACCGCCTCCTCGGCTTCGGTGCCGGTCACGCGCAGGGCGATATCGGCCTTGAAGAACTTCAGTTTCGGCCCCGGTCCGAAGTTGCCGACCAGCGCCGGCACCAGGTTGTAGTACGCCACCTTCGGCGCAGCGCCTTCCTCGCCTTCCTTCTTTTCTTCCTCGTTGGCCAGGGCAGCGAACGGCAAGCACAGCGCCAGTAGCAGAGCGATCCAGGTTTTCACGAAAAGGCGTCCTCGGTGGAGTATGCCGCTAGCATAGCCATTGCCGAGGCTGCGCCCAAGCCCGACGAATGTAAGGGCATCAGGCAGGGCCATGCTGATTGACCGAGCGGACCCGCCACCTACACTGCTGGGCCACTACCCTGCGGAGGAACTCGTGATGAAAGCTGTTCTGTGCAAAGCCTTCGGCCCTGCCGAAACCCTGGTGCTGGAAGACGTGGCCAGCCCCGAGCCGAAGAAGAACGAAATCCTCATCGACGTGCACGCCGCCGGGGTCAACTTCCCCGATACCCTGATCATCGAAGGCAAGTACCAGTTCAAGCCGCCCTTCCCCTTCTCCCCGGGCGGCGAAGCGGCCGGCGTGGTGGCGGCGGTGGGCGAGAAGGTCACCCATGTACGCCCTGGCGACCGGGTGATGGCGCTGACCGGCTGGGGCAGCTTCGCCGAGCAGGTGGCCGTGCCCAGCTACAACGTGATGCCGATCCCCAAGGGCATCGACTTCAACTCCGCTGCCGCCTTCAGCATGACCTACGGCACCTCGATGCACGCCCTCAAGCAGCGCGCCAATCTGCAGCCGGGTGAAACCCTGCTGGTGCTTGGCGCCTCCGGTGGCGTCGGCCTGGCCGCGGTGGAAATCGCCAAGGCAATGGGCGCCAAGGTGATCGCCGCCGCCAGCACCGCCGAGAAGCTGGCAGTGGCCAAGGCCGCTGGTGCCGACGAGCTGATCAACTACAGCGAAAGCAGCCTCAAGGAAGAAATCAAACGCCTCACCGGCGGCCAGGGCGTCGACGTGATCTACGACCCGGTCGGTGGCGACCTGTTCGAGGAGGCTTTCCGCTCCATCGCCTGGAACGGCCGCATGCTGGTAGTCGGCTTCGCCGCTGGCGGCAGCATCCCGGCGCTGCCGGCCAACCTGCCGCTGCTCAAGGGCGCCTCGCTGGTCGGCGTGTTCTGGGGCGCCTTCGCCCAGCGCCAGCCGCAGGACAACCTGGCCAACTTCCAGCAACTGTTCGCTTGGTACGCCGAAGGCAAGCTCAAGCCGCTGGTGTCGCAGGTGTTCCCGCTGGAGAACGCCGCCGAGGCGATCAACGCCCTTGGTCAACGCAAAGCGGTCGGCAAGGTGATCGTGCAAGTTCGCAGCTGATCCCGAGCGACCGATCCCAGGCCCCGCTTCCGCGGGGCTTTTTCGTTTCGGCGCCCGGCGACGACCTGCAACCACACGCGGTTCATGGAACAATGCGCGACGTTCCGATCAGCCACCGGTCTTCATCGATGCTTCTTACGCCGCGCCACCTGCTCTGTTTCCTCATCCTACTCTGCCTGCCCGGCGTCGCCGCGGCGGCCGAAGTCGACGGCGCCAGCATGAGCCTGCTTTGGGCCCTGCCCTTCGCCGGCATTCTGCTCAGCATCGCCATACTGCCGATCCTGGCCAGCGCGCTCTGGCACCATCACTTCGGCAAGATCACTGCCGGCTGGACCCTGCTGTTCCTCGTACCGTTCCTGTTCACCTTCGGCTGGCAGCCGAGCCTCGGCCTGGGCGTGCACGTACTGTTCGGCGAGTACCTGCCGTTCATCATTCTGCTGTTCGCCCTGTTCACCATCTCCGGCGGCATCCTGCTGGAAGGCAACCTGCATGGCTCGCCGGGGTTGAACACTGGCCTGCTCGCCCTCGGCACGGCGCTCGCCTCGGTAATGGGCACGACTGGCGCGGCGATGCTGCTGATCCGCCCGTTGCTGCGCGCCAACGACAACCGCAAGCACAACGTCCATGTGGTGGTGTTTTTCATCTTCCTGGTGGCCAACGTCGGCGGCGGGCTGACACCGCTGGGCGACCCACCGCTGTTCCTCGGCTTCCTCAAGGGCGTGGATTTCTTCTGGACCCTGCAGCACATGGCGTTGCCGGTAGTAATGCTGGCGCTGGCGCTGCTCGGCCTGTTCTACCTGCTCGACCGCTACCTGTTCAGCCGCGAGGACGAACTGAGCAGCGTCGACCCAACCCCCGACCGGCCGCTGCGCCTGCTCGGCACGCCGAACTTCCTGCTGCTCGCCGGCGTGGTGCTCGCCGTGCTCATGTCCGGCCTGTGGAAACCAGGCATCGGCCTTGATGTGCTGGGCACGCGGGTGGAACTGCAGAACCTGCTGCGCGACCTGGCGCTGGTCGGCCTGGCGCTGCTCTCGCTGTGGATCACCCCGCGCGCGGTACGCAGCGGCAATGCGTTCAGCTGGGCGCCGATCGTCGAGGTGGCGAAGCTGTTCGCCGGCATCTTCCTGACCATCGCTCCGGTGATCGCCATCCTCCGCGCCGGCGAAAGCGGCGCCCTGGCGGCGCTGGTCGCCAGCGTCACCGGGCCGACCGGCGCGCCCATCGACAGCATGTATTTCTGGATGAGCGGCACGCTTTCGAGCTTCCTCGACAACGCGCCGACCTACCTGCTGTTCTTCAACCTCGCCGCCGGCGACGCGCAGGTGCTGATGGAGCGCCTGCCGCAGACCCTGCTGGCGATCTCCATGGGGTCGGTGTTCATGGGCGCGATGACTTACATCGGCAACGCGCCGAACTTCATGGTCAAGGCCATCGCCGAGCAGCAGGGCGTGAAGATGCCGAGCTTCTTCGGCTACATGCTCTGGTCCTGCGCCCTGCTGTTGCCGCTGCTGGTGGTGCTCAACCTGATCCTCCTGTGACGCCAGGCTTTGGCGGAAATGCGCGCGGGGTGCCTAGCTGGCGCCCTGCGCAGCCACTCGGCCAAAAATACGTGACCGATCGCTCAATTTTTCGAGCTGCCGGCACACTAGCAAAAAGCCTGCACCGCTGCGGGCATTTAGCCGCTAGAATCCGCGCCCTTCCGTGGTGACCGGGCAGTCCCAAGCCGCCCGCCCGTCGCTACCGCCCCCGCCCATTCAAAAAACAATTCACGCACTCCGGGGCACGCTGCGCCAATTCTGGCGCCGGCGGCATCATCTATTTGTCCGAGAACTGGAGGTTCGAAGTGTTGAAGAAATCCTTGTCTGCCCTGCTCATCCTGGCCACGCTGCTGATCAGCGCACCCGCCGCCGCGCAACTGACCGTCGGCGAAGCCATGAACATGACCGGCCTGCAGCGCTCGCTGGTCCAGCGCATGACCAAGAACTACCTGATGATCGGCGCCGACGTGCGCGTCGAAGCCGCGACTCGTCAACTGCAGGAGTCGGTGACGCAATTCGATACCGCCTACAAGGCGCTCAGCGACAACGCCACGACACCCGAAATGAAAGCCAAGCTGGGAGAGATCGGGCAGATCTGGACCCCGTTCAAGCAGCAGGTGACTGCCCAGCCGGAGCAGATCCAGGCGGCGGCGATGCTGGCCAATAGCGAACGCCTGCTGCAGGAATCCCAGGCCCTGACCGACCTCATGGCCGCACAGGCGGGAAGCATGGGCAAGGTGGTCAACCGCAGTGGCTGGGCGCGCGTGCAGAGCCAGCGCATCGCCATGCTCTACATGGCCAAGACTTGGCAGGTGCAGGCGCCCGACCTGGACAGCAAGCTGGACACCGCGGTGGCCGATTTCGACGGCATCCTCAAGGAGCTGGAAGCCAGCCCGGCGCCGAACGAGCAGATCGCCACCTCGCTGCGCCGCGTGCGGGCCAACTGGGCATTCACCCTCAAGGGTATCGACCTGCACGCGTCCAACGCCTTCGTGCCCACTTCGATCACCGTCAGCACCGACTCGCTGTTCCGCCACATGAACGAGCTGACCCGCCTGTACGCGGGTCTGCAGGGCTGACCCCCGGCTACGCGTCGTGCCTCAGGGGCGCGGCGCGTAGGCGAACACGTCGGCGCGCATCTGGTGCGCGTCCATACCGGCGTCGACCAGCGCGTCAAGGGTGCCGTAGATCATCGCCGGCGAGCCACTGGCATACACGTGCAGCGGCTTGAGGTCGGCGAAGTCTTCGCACACCGCCTCGTGCAGCAGGCCGCAGCGCTCTTGCCAGTCGCACAGGTCGCTGACTACCCGGTGCAGGAACAAGCCCGGCTGCTGTTGCCAGTCGGCCCAGTGCGGCAGGTCGTAGAAGTCGTCCGGCGTGCGCACGCCCCAGTACAGGTGCACCGGGTGGGCGAAACCGGCGGCGCGCGAATGCTCGATCAGGCTGTGCATCTGCGCCATGCCGGTCCCGGCGGCGATCAGCACCAGCGGGCCGTCCGGCAGCTCGGCCAGGTGGGTATCGCCGAACGGCAGCTGCACCTTGGCGAAGCCCTGGCGTTGCAGGAACGCCAGCAGCGAGCTGGCACTCTCCTCGCGCGCCAGCACGTGCAGCTCCAGTTCGCGACCCATGTGCGGGGCCGAGGCCAGGGAGAAAGCCGATAGCTCGCCATCCTCGCGCTGGATCAGCAGGTACTGCCCGGCGTGGTAGCGCGGCACCTTGCCCGCCGGCGCACGCAGGCGCACGCGGAACACGTCGCCACCAACCTCGGTGCACTCGATCAGCTGGCAGGTCAGGCTGCGCACCGGCAACTCGCCGGGCGCGAGCACGCCATCCCAGTGCAGCACGCAATCTTCCAGCGGCTCGGCGAGGCAGGTGTACAGCTCGCCGTGGTCGCGCTCCTCGCCGTTCTGCCGCACGCGGCCCTCCACCAGCAGCGCGCTACAGATGTGGCAGTTGCCGTTGCGGCAGCTCTGCGGGCACTCGTAGCCAAGGCGCCGCGCCGCATCGAGAATGCGCTCGCCGGCCTCGACCTCGAGCACCGCACCGGAGGGTTGCAGGGTGACTTTCATCAATCGATCCCGAGCTCGCTCCACAGCGCGTCGACCCGCGCCGTCACGGCCGGATCCTTCTCGATCACCCGGCCCCACTCGCGACTGGTCTCGCCCGGCCACTTGTGGGTGGCGTCGAGGCCCATCTTCGAGCCCAGGCCGGACACCGGCGAGGCGAAGTCGAGGTAGTCGATCGGCGTGTTGTCGATCAGCACCGTGTCGCGCTTGGGGTCCATGCGCGTGGTGATGGCCCAGATCACGTCGTTCCAGTCACGCGCGTTGACGTCGTCGTCGGTGACGATGACGAACTTGGTGTACATGAACTGGCGCAGGAAGCTCCACACGCCGAGCATCACCCGCTTGGCGTGGCCGGGGTACTGCTTCTTCATGGTCACCACCGCCATGCGGTATGAGCAGCCTTCCGGCGGCAGGTAGAAGTCGGTGATCTCGGGGAACTGCTTCTGCAGGATCGGCACGAACACCTCGTTCAGCGCCACACCGAGAATCGCCGGCTCATCCGGCGGACGGCCGGTGTAGGTGCTGTGGTAGATCGGCTTCTGCCGGCGGGTAATGCGCTCGACGGTGAACACCGGGAAGCGGTCGACCTCGTTGTAGTAACCGGTGTGGTCGCCATACGGGCCTTCGTCGGCCATCTCACCGGGATGGATCACCCCTTCGAGGACGATCTCGGCGCTGGCCGGCACCTGCAGGTCACTGCCACGCGCCTTGACCAGCTCGGTCTTGTTGCCGCGCAGCAGGCCGGCGAAGGCGTATTCGGAGAGGCTGTCCGGCACCGGAGTGACCGCGCCGAGAATGGTCGCCGGGTCCGCACCCAGGGCCACGGCCACCGGGTAAGGCTTGCCGGGAAATTTCTCGCACCACTCGCGGAAATCCAGAGCGCCGCCACGGTGGCTGAGCCAGCGCATGATTACCTTGTTGCGACCGATGACCTGCTGGCGGTAGATGCCGAGGTTCTGCCGATCCTTGTTCGGGCCCTTGGTGATGGTCAGGCCCCAGGTGATCAGCGGGCCGACGTCGCCCGGCCAGCAGGTCTGCACCGGCAGCTTGCCCAGGTCGACGTCGTCGCCCTCTTCGATCACTTCCTGGCACGGCGCATCCTTGAGCACCTTGGGCGCCATGCTCAGGACCTTCTTGAAGATCGGCAGCTTGGACCATGCATCCTTCAGGCCTTTCGGCGGCTCGGGTTCCTTGAGGAACGCCAGCAGCTTGCCGATTTCGCGCAGCTCGCTGACTTCCTCGGCACCCATGCCCAGGGCAACGCGCTTGGGCGTGCCGAACAGGTTGCCGAGTACCGGCATGTCGAAACCCGTGGGATTCTCGAACAGCAGCGCCGGGCCACCCTTGCGCAAGGTGCGGTCGCAGATCTCGGTCATCTCCAGGACGGGAGACACCGGGGTCTGGATGCGCTTGAGTTCACCGCGCTGTTCCAGGCCCTGAATAAAGTCGCGCAGGTCGCGATACTGCATGCGTGAGCCTCATGTGGTGGGGCGTGCAGGTGGGGCGCAAAGTTTAGCGCCGAAGTCGGCTATTCAGAAGACCACGGAAACGCAAAGGCCGGGTTTCCCCGGCCTTTGTGGCAACGCTGACGTTACTTCCGCTTCATGGAAAGGAAGAATTCATCGTTGGTCTTGCTGTCTTTCAGCTTGTCGAGGAGGAACTCGATGGCGGCGATTTCGTCCATCGGATGCAGCAGTTTGCGCAGGATCCACATGCGCGACAGTTCTTCCTCACCAGTCAGCAACTCCTCACGGCGAGTGCCGGATTTGTTGATGTTGATGGCCGGGAATACGCGCTTCTCGGAGATGCGGCGGTCGAGGATCAACTCCAGGTTGCCGGTACCCTTGAATTCTTCGTAGATCACTTCGTCCATCTTCGAGCCGGTTTCGACCAGCGCGGTGGCGATGATGGTCAGCGAACCGCCTTCCTCGATGTTACGCGCGGCGCCGAAGAAGCGTTTCGGCTTCTCCAGGGCGTGGGCGTCGACACCACCGGTGAGGACCTTGCCGGAGCTCGGGATCACGGTGTTGTAGGCGCGTGCCAGACGGGTGATGGAATCGAGCAGGATGACCACGTCCTTCTTGTGCTCGACCAGGCGCTTGGCCTTCTCGATCACCATCTCGGCAACCTGCACGTGGCGGGTCGGCGGCTCGTCGAACGTGGACGCGACCACTTCGCCGCGCACGGTGCGCTGCATCTCGGTCACTTCTTCCGGGCGCTCGTCGATCAGCAGAACGATCAGGTGGCACTCGGGGTTGTTGCGGGTGATGTTGGCCGCGATGTTCTGCAGCATGATCGTTTTACCGGCCTTCGGCTGGGCGACGATCAGGCCGCGCTGGCCCTTGCCGATCGGGGCGCAGAGATCGATCACGCGCGCGGTGAGGTCTTCCTTGGAACCGTTGCCGGCTTCCATCTTCAGACGCTCGTTGGGGAACAGCGGCGTGAGGTTCTCGAACAGAATCTTGTTCTTGGCGTTTTCCGGGCGATCGAAGTTGATCGAGTCGACCTTGAGCAGGGCGAAGTAACGCTCGCCTTCTTTCGGCGGGCGGATCTTGCCGATGATGGTGTCGCCGGTACGCAGGTTGAAGCGGCGGATCTGGCTGGGCGAGACGTAGATGTCGTCCGGGCCGGCCAGGTAGGAGGAATCAGCGCCACGGAGGAAGCCGAAGCCGTCCTGGAGGATCTCCAGCACGCCGTCGCCGGAAATTTCTTCGCCGCTTTTCGCGTGCTTTTTCAGCAGGGCGAAGATGACATCCTGCTTGCGCGAACGGGCCATGTTTTCCAGGCCCATCTGTTCGGCCATGTCGAGCAGTTCGGCAATCGGCTTTTGCTTGAGTTCGGTCAGATTCATAGGAATGACGATACGTATAGAGGAGGGAATGAAAGCACTAGGCAATGAAAGCACTTGGCTTTGCTGGGCCGCGCCGCAGGGAAGGCGACTGGATCGCTCGGTATTATCGGAGGAATGCGTCGGCGACGGCTTGGGAGGCAGCGGAGGAACCGCTACGGGTCCGAATGTAACATCGGCTTTGCGGGGAGTCTACCCTGCGCCCAGCAAAAAGCCCCGCATTGTGCGGGGCTTCTACAACAGGCCGGACGGCGCGGCGTTCGGCACATTGGCCGAGCGCTAAGACGTCAGATGTTGGCGTCCAGGAACGCGGCCAGCTGCGACTTGGACAGTGCACCGACCTTGGTCGCCTCGACGTTGCCGTTCTTGAACAGCATCAGCGTCGGGATACCACGTACGCCGTACTTCGGCGGGGTTTCCTGGTTCTCGTCGATGTTCAGCTTGCAGACCTTCAGTTTGCCCTGATAGGTCTGGGCGATCTCGTCGAGCACCGGGGCAATCATCTTGCACGGACCACACCATTCGGCCCAGTAGTCGACCAGGACCGGACCTTCGGCCTTGATCACGTCGTCTTCGAAGCTGGCATCGCTGACGTTGGTGATGAAATCGCTCATGGATAGTCTCCGTGGTCGGAAGCAAAAAAGTGGCGGCCATCATAGCCCGGCTTTCCCGCCGCTGAAAGTCGCCGGGCCATTAAGCTTGGCTATCGCCAATCGAAGGAAAGCTGATGAAAGAATACGGCAGGAACGCATGGGGAGGTTAACATGCGATGCATTGGACCGACTGCCTGAAGCGGCAGCATGCTTTCCGTTCTGTTTCGAGACCCCTTGACCATGCCGAATGCCGCCAAGCAGTTTCCCCTCATCGCCGCCATCGACCTTGGCTCGAACAGCTTCCACATGGTGCTGGCCAAGGCCGACCACAATGAGATCCGCATTCTCGAGCGGCAAGGGGAAAAGGTGCAGCTGGCCGCCGGCATCGACGAACAGCGCATGCTCAGCGAAGAAGCCATGCAGCGCGGCCTCGACTGCCTGAGCCGCTTCGGCCAGCTGATCCAGGGCCTGCCCCACGGCGCAGTGCGCATCGTCGGCACCAACGCCCTGCGCGAAGCGCGCAACCGCGGCGAGTTCATCCGCCGCGCCGAAGCCGTGCTCGGCCACCCGGTGGAAGTCATCTCCGGCCGTGAAGAAGCCCGCCTGATCTACCTCGGTGTCTCGCACACCATCGCCAACACACCCGGCAAGCGCCTGGTCGCCGACATCGGCGGCGGCAGTACCGAATTCATCGTCGGCCAGCAATTCGAGCCGCTGCTGCGCGAAAGCCTGCAGATGGGCTGCGTCAGCTACACCCAGCGCTACTTCCGCGACGGCAAGATCACCCCGGCGCGCTACGCCCAGGCCTACACCGCAGCGCGCCTGGAGCTGATGAGCATCGAACAGGGCCTGCAGCGCCTGGGCTGGCAGGAAGCGGTGGGCGCCTCAGGCACCATCCGCGCCATCGGCCTGGCGATCAAGGCCGGCGGCCTGGGCAACGGCGAGATCAACGTCGAGGGCCTGGCCTGGGTCAAGCGCAAGGTATTCAAGCTCGGTGACGCCGAGAAGCTCGATATCGAAGGCATCAAGCCCGATCGCCGGCAGATCTTTCCCGCCGGCCTGGCCATCGCTGAAGCCATTTTCGACGCCCTCGACCTGCAGCGCATGACCCATTCCGAAGGTGCCCTGCGCGAAGGCGTGCTCTACGACCTGCTCGGCCGCCACCAGCACGAAGACGTGCGTGAGCGCACCCTCGGCTCGCTGATGGAGCGCTACCACGTCGACCAGCAGCAGGCCACGCGGGTCGAAACCAAGGCCCTGCAGGCGCTGGAGAAGGTGGCGGCGGCCTGGGGCCTGGAAGAGGAATCGCACCGCGACCTGCTGCAATGGGCCGCGCGCGTGCACGAGATTGGTCTGGACATCGCCCACTACCACTACCACAAGCACGGCGCCTACCTGATCGAGCACTCCGACCTCGCCGGTTTCTCGCGCCAGGATCAGCTGATGCTCGCCCTGCTGGTGCGCGGCCATCGTCGCAACATCCCCCGTGACCGCTTCGCCGAGTTCGGCGAGGAAGGCGTCAAGCTGCTGCGCCTGTGCATCCTGCTGCGCTTCGCGATCCTCGTGCACCACATCCGTGGTACCCAGGAAATGCCGCGCGTGCAGCTGCAGGCCGGGCCGAACAGCCTTGACCTGACGTTCCCCGATGGCTGGCTGGAAGCCAACCCGCTGACCCAGGCCGACTTCGACCAGGAAGCCGAGTGGCTGACGCGCATCGGCTTCAGCCTGACCGCGCGCTGAGCCGCCGGCAGCCATGAAAAAGCCCCGCAATGCGGGGCTTTTTCATGGCTGGAACACTCGCCGTCAGCGCACCTGCGGCGCGGTCAGCTTCTCCAGCAGCGCGGCCTGCGCGCTACGCGGGTGGGCGTTGCCGCTTGGGCTGGTGCGCTGGTAGCGACCGTCCAGCTGCAGCACCCAGGCCTGGGTGTTGTCGGTGAGGTACGACTCCAGCTCCTTCTTCACCCGCAGGATGAGCTTCTTGCCTTCCACCGGGAAACAGGTCTCCACACGCTTGTCGAGGTTGCGCTCCATCCAGTCGGCGCTGGACAGGTAGATCTTCTCCTCGCCGCCGTTGAGGAAGTAGAACACCCGCGTGTGCTCGAGGAAGCGGCCGATGATCGAGCGCACCTGAATGTTGTGCGACACCCCCGGAACGCCCGGGCGCAGGCAGCACATGCCACGCACCACCAGATCGATCTTCACACCAGTCTGGCTGGCCTTGTACAGCGCGCGGATGATCTTCGGATCGGTCAGCGAGTTGAACTTGGCCATGATGTGCGCCGGCTTGCCTTCACTGGCCTGCTGGGTCTCGAAGGCGATCATGTCGAGCAGCGTCTTCTTCAGGGTAAACGGCGCATGCAGCAACTTCTTCATGCGCAGGGTCTTGCCCATGCCGATCAGCTGGTTGAACAGCTTGGACACGTCCTCACCGAGAATCACGTCGGCGGTGAGCAGGCTGTAGTCGGTGTACAGCTTGGCGTTGCCGGCGTGGTAGTTGCCCGTGCCGAGGTGCGCGTAGCGACGCAGCTCCCCGCCCTCACGCCGCAGGATCAGCATCATCTTGGCGTGGGTCTTGAAACCGACCACGCCGTAGATCACCACTGCGCCGGCGGCCTGCAGACGGCTGGCCAGCGCCAGGTTGGACTCTTCGTCGAAGCGGGCGCGCAGCTCGATCACCGCGGTAACCTCCTTGCCGCTGCGGGCCGCCTCGACCAGCGCGTCGACGATTTCCGAGTTGGCGCCGGAGCGGTACAGGGTCTGCTTGATCGCCAGTACATGCGGGTCTTTCGCCGCCTGGCGCAGCAGATCGACCACCGGAGTGAACGACTCGAAGGGGTGCAACAGGAGGATGTCCTGCTTGCCGACCACGTTGAAGATGTTCTCGGCGTTCTGCAGCAGCTTGGGGATCACCGGGGTGAACGGCGCGTACTGCAGCTCCGGGTGGCTTTCCAGCCCGGTGATGGAGAACAGGCGGGTCAGGTTGACCGGGCCGTTGACGCGGTACAACTCGGTGTCCGTCAGGTTGAACTGCTTGAGCAGGTAGTCCGACAGGTGTTTCGGGCAGGTGTCGGCCACTTCCAGGCGCACCGCGTCACCGTAGCGGCGGCTGAACAGCTCGCCACGCAGGGCGCGCGCCAGGTCTTCGACATCCTCGGTATCCACCGACAGGTCGGCGTTACGGGTCAGGCGGAACTGGTAGCAGCCCTTGACCTTCATGCCCTGGAACAGGTCATCGGCGTGGGCGTGAATCATCGAGGAGAGGAACACGTAGTTGTCCCCCGCGCCGCCGATTTCCTCCGGCACCTTGATGATCCGCGGCAGCAGGCGCGGCGCCGGGATGATCGCCAGGCCGGAGTCGCGACCGAAGGCGTCGATGCCTTCCAGCTCGACGATGAAGTTCAGGCTCTTGTTCACCAGCAGCGGGAACGGGTGCGTCGGGTCGAGACCGATCGGGGTGATGATCGGCGCGATCTGCTCGCGGAAATAACGGCGCACCCAGGTCTTCAGCTTCACCGTCCAATAGCGGCGGCGAATGAAGTTGATCTGGTGCTTGGCCAGCTCCGGGAACAGCACGTCGTTGAGCAACGCATACTGGCGATCGACCTGTTCGTGGGCGATTTCCGAGATGCGCGCCAGCACCTGGCTTGGCAACAGGCCATCGGCGCCGGCCTGTTCACGGGCGAAGTTGATCTGCTTCTTCAGGCCCGCGACGCGGATCTCGAAGAACTCGTCGAGGTTGCTGGAGAAGATCAGCAGGAACTTCAGGCGTTCGAGCAACGGATAGGATTCATCCAGCGCCTGCTCCAGCACGCGGATGTTGAACTTCAGCTGCGACAGCTCGCGGTGGATGTACAGGCTGCTGTCATCGATGCTCGGCACCGGCGCAACCGGGGTCGGCACACTCGGCTCGGGCTCCACCACCGGGAGCACTTCGGCCACCTCCACGGCGGTCAAAACCGGCTCCATGACGGGCTCATCGTCCACACCTGCATTCTCGCTCAATCCTTCCGTATTCATTGCCTCTTCCCAGGGGGGACTTACTGCCCCGCTCTTATCAGCTCTGCCGCACGCTTGGCAAAGTAGGTCAGGATGCCATCGGCACCTGCTCGTTTGAACGCGGTCAGCGATTCGAGGATCACCGCCTCGCTGAGCCAGCCATTCTGTATCGCCGCCATGTGCATGGCGTACTCGCCGCTGACCTGATAGACAAAGGTCGGCACGCGGAATTCCTGTTTGACCCGCCAGACGATGTCGAGGTACGGCATGCCCGGCTTGACCATGACCATGTCGGCGCCTTCGGCGAGGTCGGCCGCCACTTCGTGCAGCGCCTCGTCACCGTTGGCCGGGTCCATCTGGTAAGTGTTCTTGCTGCCCTTGCCGAGGTTGGCGGCCGAGCCCACGGCATCGCGAAACGGACCATAGTAGGCGCTGGCGTACTTGGCCGAGTAGGCCATGATGCGCACGTTGACGTGATCGGCCAACTCCAGCGCTTCACGGATGGCCTGGATGCGCCCGTCCATCATGTCCGACGGCGCGACCACCTGGGCACCGGCAGCAGCATGCGACAGCGCCTGCTTGACCAGCGCGTCGATGGTGACATCGTTCTGCACATAGCCGTGTTCGTCGAGGATGCCGTCCTGACCATGGGTGGTAAAGGGGTCGAGGGCCACGTCGGCGATCACCCCCAGCTCCGGGAAGCGCTCGCGCAGGGCACGAATCGCCCGCTGGGCAATGCCGTCGGGGTTCCAGGCTTCGCTGCCGTCGAGGGATTTCTTCTCCAGCGGGGTGACCGGGAACAGGGCCAATGCCGGAATGCCCAGCGCTACCCATTCTTCGGCTTCCTGCAGCAGCAGGTCGATGGACAGACGCTCCACGCCCGGCATGGAGGGGATCGCTTCGCGGCGGTTTTCGCCATCGAGAACGAACACCGGCAGGATCAGGTCATCGACGCTCAGCTGGTTTTCGCGCACCAGGCGGCGGGAAAAATCATCGCGACGGTTGCGACGCAGGCGGGTGGCGGGGAACAGGCGATTGGCTGGGGTAAAGCTCACGGCGGACTCCGGAGCCCGCGGGCACGGGCACAGTGTGAGGGTTATAAGCCTCCATTATGACCAATTGATGACATCCCGGCACCGCCGTCCGGCCCGATCACGCCTGAACGGGCGCGACCCATTGCCGCTGCAGGGCGCTCATCGCCCCCAGACTGATCAGCGTGTAGGCCGCCAGCACTGCCCAGGGCAGCAGCCCCGCGCCGATCAGCTCCTGTTGCTGGGCCAACCACAGCAGCGGCAGGTTGAGCAGCAGGCGCACCACCTCCAGCCAGCGCACGAAGGTGCGATTCTCCAGCCAGGCGCCGATGGCGTAGAGGCCGAGCGCGGTCCAGGCGCAGCTCAGCAACAGGGTCAGCAGCGGCAGTTGCGCACCGTTGGCCAGCAGGTAGCTGCCGATCACCACGTAGATGACGAACTGCAGCGCCGCGTAGACCTTCTGCCCGCGTGTCAGCGGCACATCGTATTTGACGAAGCGCGACAGGTCCGGCTTGCTCCGCGGGTAACGCGCCTCGACATCCGCCGGGCGCCAGCCGGTGCGCATGAACCAGATGCGCAGCTTGTCCCACCAGGATTCGGCGCGCGCCGCGTCCTGCCACAGCACCGCGTAGAACTGCAGGTTGGCCCACAGCGGATTCCAGCTGGCCAGCGGCGTGGTCACGCCGAAGATCACCGGCTCCTCGTCCAGCTCTTCCTGGAAGGTGCCGAACAGCCGGTCCCAAAGGATGAACACGCCCCCGTAGTTGCGGTCCATGTAAATAGGGTTCTGCGCATGATGAACGCGGTGGTTCGACGGGGTGATGAAGATCCACTCGAACCAGCCGAGTTTGGGAATGTGCTTGGTGTGCACCCAGAACTGATAGAGCAGGTTGAGCGCACCGACGCTGAGGAACACCAGCGGCGGTACCCCGGCGATCGCCATCGGCAAGTAGAACACCCAGCTGAGCAGAAAGCCGGTGCTGGTTTGGCGCAATGCGGTGGTGAGGTTGTACTCCTCGCTCTGGTGATGCACCGAATGCGCGGCCCAGAGAATGTTGCGCTCGTGGCCCATGCGATGCAGCCAGTAGTAGCAGAAGTCGTAGAAGACGAAGGCGACCACCCAGACCCACCAATCCTTGGCTGACATCTCGACGATGCCCAAGTGCTCCCAGGCCAGGGTGTAGATCAGCAGGCCGACGACATTGGTCAGCAGGCCGGTGGTGGTCGACAGCACGCCGGTGCTCATGCTGTTCAGTGCGTCGGACAGGCGATAGGTACTCAGCCCGCGCCAGCGATCGGCGAGCAGCTCGAGGCTTATCAGCAGAAAGAAGAACGGCACGGCATAAAGGATGTAATTCACGGGGCACCCATATCGTTGCAGCGGATCGCGGGCTAGGATTGCTACTAGTGGTAGCCATCCTAAGCCAGAGCCGCAGAGGCACTGTAAGCCGGGCATGCCAGCGCAGCCGGCATTTGGCGACATACCCGTTGTATTTCGATCAGGAGCAAGCCATGAGCAAAAAGGTAGCCGTCATTCTCTCCGGCTGCGGCGTCTACGACGGTGCGGAAATCCAGGAAAGCGTGATCACCCTGCTACGCCTCGACCAGCGCGGCGCACACGTGCAGTGTTTCGCGCCGAACATCGCGCAGCACCATGTGATCAACCATCTGACCGGCGAGGAAATGCCGGAAAGTCGCAACGTCCTCACCGAGTCGGCGCGCATCGCCCGCGGCAATGTCGAAGACGTGCGCGAGCTGAAAGCCGAGCAATTCGATGCCCTCATCGTGCCGGGCGGTTTCGGCGTGGCGAAGAATCTCTCCAGCTTCGCCAGTGAAGGCGCCGACTGCAGCGTGCAGCCGGATGTACTGGCCGCCGCCCAGGCCTTCGCCAGCGCCGGCAAGCCGATCGGGCTGCTGTGCATTTCCCCGGTGATGGCCAGCAAGATCTTCGGCAACGGCGTGATCGCCACCCTGGGCAGCGCCGAAGACCCGGCCGCCGCCGCACTGGAAAGCATGGGCGGCGTGCACGAGGAGTGCACCGTCGAAGACATCGTCGAGGACAAGACCCACAAGCTGGTCACTACCCCGGCCTACATGCTTGCCCAGTCCATCGCCGAAGCCGCGTCGGGCATCAACAAGCTGGTCGACCGCGTACTCGAACTGACCCACCCGCAGTAACCTGCACCGCGGCGCTACCGGGCACGCGTCGGCCACCCGGCCTACGCTGATCCGGCCAATCCCCGCGCCGCAACCGCCGCGCCCCTGGCCAGCAGGGGCGATCTGCGTCAGCGTGGGCAACCCGCTGCCGCAGGATTCCCAGCATGTCCCAAGCACCCTTCGAACTCACCACGGAAATGCGCGACGCCGTCGACGCTTTCTTCCGCCGCATCCCGTTCAATCAGGTGCTCGGCATCCGCATCGACGAGCTGTCCACAGAGCGGGTAATCATGAGTCTGCCGATGAAGGACGAGCTGATCGGCAACTTCGTCCAGGGCATCCTGCATGGCGGGGTGATTTCCTCGCTGCTGGACGTCGCCGGCGGCGCCATGGCGCTGATCGGCGCCTTCGAACGCCACCAGCAGCTGCCCACCAGCGAGCGCATGGCCCGGCTGTCCAAACTCGGCACCATCGATTTGCGTGTGGACTACCTACGCCCCGGCCGCGGCCAGTCGTTCAATGCCACGGCGGTGCTGCTGCGCTCCGGCAACAAGGTCGCGGTGGTGCGCACCGAACTGCACAGCGACGACGGCACGCTGGTCGCCGTGGGCACCGGCACCTATCTGTGCGGCTGAGCCCTGACAGCGCGTCGTACCACCGAACCCGACCGTAGGCTGGATTCAGGTGCGTAGCGCCGCTACCCAACAGGGCACCGCATGGGTTCCAGACTCTGCGTGAGAGCGATGCCAAGGGCGCTCTGCGCTTCACAGACGCAGAGCGTCTGCACCTGCATTCCCACGCGGAGCGTGGGACCGATCAGGCTTACATAGCCCCGCACATTCTCCGGCTCACCGTATCAGGCGGGTCAGAATCCGGTCGAGGGCATTGGCGAAGGCCTGGCGGTCCTTCTCGCCATAAGCGGCCTGGCCACCGCTCACCTGGCCCTGCTCGCGCAGGTCGGTGAACAGGTTGCGCACGGCCAGGCGCTCACCCATGTTGCGCTCGTCGAACTCGCGCCCGCGCGGATCGAGCGCGCTGACACCCTTCTTCACCAGACGGTCGGCCAGCGGTACGTCGCTGCAGATCACCAGTTCGCCGGGCACGGCATGCTCGACCAGGTAATCGTCTGCCGCATCCGGCCCGCTCGGCACCACGATCAGGCGCACGCAGGTAAACGACGGCCGGGCCACCGGCTGACCGGCCACCAGCACCACCTCGAAGCCGCGCTTGAGGGCGAACTTGACCACCTGATCACGCGCCGCGCGGGGGCAGGCATCGGCATCGATCCAGACGCGCATGGGTTGATCTCCGAAAACGACAGCCGCCCGTCACGCAGGCGGATCGCAGCAAACAGGAAAGGCGCGGGCACTGGTCGCCCGAGCGCGTTGCGCCGAACTCAGGCCGGCGCGCGGCGCACCGTGGCCAGCAGCCCGGCCGCTACCACGAACAGGCTGGCGAAGGTGCGGTTCATCAGGCGCTGCTGCCGCTGCGTGCGCAGGGCGCGCAACACCCGCGAGGCCAGGCCGGTGTAGCCGGCCATGACGATCAGGTCGACGACGATCATGGTCGCGCCCATGATCAGGTACTGCGGCACCAGCGGCTCCTGCGGGTGGATGAACTGCGGCAGCACCGCAAGCATGAACACCACGGCCTTGGGGTTGCTGGCGTTGACCAGGAAGCCACGCAGCACCAGGGTCAGCGGGCGACCGATCTGCCGCGCGGCGGAGCTATCGGCCAGGTCACTGGGCAGCGCGCGCCATTGCGCGATGGCCAGCCAGACCAGGTAGGCCACACCAAACCATTTGATCAGGCTGAAGGCCAGCGCCGAGGTGGCGAGCAGCGCGCCGACACCGGCGGCGACGATGGCGATCTGCAGCGCCAGGCCGATCTGCAGGCCCAGGGCGTTCCAGTAACCGCGCAGGAAACCGTACTGCAACCCGCAGGACATCGAGGCGATGGCCCCGGCACCCGGCGACAGGCTGATCACCCAGCAGGCAACGAAGAAAGCGAGCCAAGTTTCCAGGGCCATGGCGATACCTCAAAAACGACAAACAGGCTGCACAGCCTACTCGCTGGCGCGCGGCGCGCCCAGACCGGCAGGCCCTACGATCAGCGCCAGCGGCGCACCGATTTCTGGAAGAACAGGCTGTTGGGCACCTGCACCATCGCCCCACTGGCGCCTTCGCTGAGGTCTTCCAGGGTGGTGTAGAACAGGTTCACCGAGAGCACACGGCCCTTGACCCCTGGCTTGTCCGCGCCATCCAGCAGCTCCACCGTGTCGCCCAGGCGGAACGGCCCCATGCTGAAGATCAGCAGGGCGCAGAACATGTTCGACAGCACGCTCCAGATGGCGAAGAACGCCACCGCCGCCACGGCGGTGAAGCCGGTCAGCGCCGCCCACAGCACCTCGGCGGATACGCCCAGGCGCTCCAGTACCAGCATGCAGGCGCTGCCCATGATCAGCCAGCGCAGCAGACCGCGCACCGGCAGCAGCACTTCCTGCGGCAGCTGTGCGTAGCGCGCGCCGAGACGGGTGATGGCGCGGGTGACGATGCGCTGGCAGAGCCAGGCCAGCAGCAGGATCAACAGCACCTGGGCGGTGCGGATCAGTGGCTCGCTCCAGGCGGCGAGCAGTTCCAACTCATCCATCAGTCGGCCTCCTCCAGTTGGCGCTGCAGCTCTTCGAGGGTTTCCAGGGCCAGCAGCCAGGCTTCTTCCAGCTCGGCTTCGCTGGCTTTCAGGCGCGCCTGCTCGGCCAGCAACTCACGCAGCTCGTCCTTGCGCGCAGCCTCGTACAGATCGCTGTCGCCGAGGCGGGCTTCCACTGCGGCAAGCTTCTCGTGCAGTTTGCCGAGGTCCTTCTCCAGCTTGTCCGCCTCGCGCTTGTGCGGGGCCAGCTGCTGACGCAGGGCCGCGGCGGCCTGACGCTGGGCACGCTTGTCGGTCTTGTCGCCAGCCGCTTGCGTGTCGACCTGCGGCTGCTGCCGCGCACGGAAGTCGACCAGCCAGCGCGCGTAGTCCTCCAGGTCGCCATCGAAGGGCTGCACGCGGCCATCGGCGACCAGCAGGAACTCGTCGGTGGTGCTTTTGAGCAAATGACGATCGTGGGAAACCACCAGTACCGCGCCGGCGAATTCCTGCAGCGCCATGGTCAGCGCCAGGCGCATTTCCAGGTCGAGGTGGTTGGTCGGTTCGTCGAGCAGCAACAGGTTCGGCTTGCCCCAGGCGATCAGCGCCAGGGCCAGGCGCGCCTTCTCGCCACCGGAGAAATTCTGCACCGCCTCGTCGCAGCGCGGGCCGCGGAAATCGAAACCACCGAGGAAGTCGCGCAGGGTCTGCTCGCGCTCACTGGGCGCCAGGCGCTGCAGGTGCACCAGCGGGCTGGACTTGGCATCCAGCGAATCCAGCTGGTGCTGGGCGAAGTAGCCGACCACCAGGTTCTCGCCACGCTGCAGTTCGCCACCCAGCGGCTGCAGTTCGGCGGACAGGGTTTTGATCAGCGTCGATTTGCCCGCGCCGTTGGGCCCGAGCAGACCAATGCGCGCGCCCGGTACCAGACTCAGCTTGACCTGCTGCAGCACGGCCTTGTCGCCATACCCCAGGCGACCCTCGCTAAGGTTGAGCAGCGGCGTGGAAATCTTGTCGGCCTCGCGGAACACGAAGTCGAACGGCGAGTCGACATGGGCCGCGCTCAGCTCTTCCATGCGCTCCAGGGCCTTGATCCGGCTCTGCGCCTGACGCGCCTTGGTCGCCTGCGCCTTGAAGCGGGCGATGTATTTTTCCATGTGCGCGCGCTGCGCCTGCTGCTTCTCGTACGCCTGCTGCTGCTGCGCCAGACGCTCGGCACGGGCGCGCTCGAATGCCGAATAACCACCGCGATACAGGGTGAGCTTCTGCTGTTCGAGGTGCACGACATGGTCGACCACGGCGTCGAGAAAATCGCGGTCATGGGAAATCAGCAGCAGCGTGCCGGGATAGCTCTTCAGCCACTCCTCCAGCCAGAGAATGGCGTCGAGGTCGAGGTGGTTGGTCGGCTCGTCGAGCAGCAGCAGATCGGACGGGCACATCAGCGCCTGTGCCAGGTTCAGGCGCATGCGCCAGCCACCGGAGAAATCGCCAACGCGGCGGTCCATCTGTTCGGCGGTGAAGCCCAGGCCGGCGAGCAACTTGCGAGCACGGGCATCGGCGGTATAGCCGTCGGCGCTGTCCAGCTCGCTGTGCAGGCGGGCGATGGCCGTCCCGTCATGCGCGGCTTCGACAGCGGCGAGATCGGCCTGGACCCTGCGCAGGTGCAGGTCGCCATCGAGCACGTAATCCACCGCCAGACGCTCGAGGTTGTCGACCTCCTGGCGCATGTGGGCGATACGCCAGTCCGGCGGCAGCTGGCAGTCGCCGGCGTCCGGGCCGAGCTCGCCGCGCAGCAACGCGAACAGGCTGGATTTGCCGGCACCGTTGGCGCCGATCAGACCGGCCTTCTGGCCGGCGTGCAGGGTCAGCTCGGCGCCGTCTAGCAGACGCTGAGGACCACGCTGTAAAGTGAGGTTGAGTAGTCGAATCATAGGGCGCGGAGTCTACCAGCTTCGCCTCGCCATCGCCCGGAGAGCGGCATGTCTTCTGATCTGTGGAGTTTTGCCCTGGCCTGCTACCAGCGTCCGGGGGTGGAGACGGCCTGCCTGCGCTTGCAGAGCGCCGGCGCGGATGTCTGCCTGCTGCTCTGCGGCCTGTGGTTGGAGCAGCGTGGCGTGGCATGCGAAACAACACGCGTGCAGGCCCTGCGGCAGATCGCCGAGCCCTGGCAGCACGCAGTGGTACAACCGCTACGCGAACTGAGGCAGCGCTGGCGCGAAACGGCCCGCCACGACGGGCTGCTGAATGACTGGCGCGAGCGCATCAAGGCGCTGGAGCTGGAGAGTGAACGCGAGCTGTTGCGGCGGCTGGAAGAGATAACGAGCGCCTGGTCGCCATCGGGCGCAGCGACGAGCTGGCTGGAAGCCCTGGCGGGTGCCAGCGGTGAAACCTGCCACGACGCGCTGGCAACCCTGCGCGCCGCGGCAGACGAGGCTTAGACGCCGCTCGGTGGCGTGCTGCCATTGCCGGTCGACGGTGCGGCGCTTGGCGCTGCTGCCGGAGCGGCAGGTGCAGCAGCGGGTTTGCTGGCAACCGGCTTGGCCGCAACAGGCTTCTTCACCGCAGGCTTGGCCGCTGGCTTGCTCGCCGGTTTGACGGGGGCCTTGGCTACCGGCTTCGCAGCGGGTTTGGCTGCAGGTTTTGCAGCAGGCTTGGCCACAACAGGCTTGGCCGCTGCCTTGACTGGAGCCTTGCTGGCTGCCGGCTTCGCAGCGGCGCTGGCGGGCTTGGCTGGCGCCTTGGCGGCCGGTTTGGCTGCAGGCTTGGCGGCTGGTTTCGCAGCGGGCTTGGCGGCAACCGGTTTGGCAGCAGTCGCTTTACTGACTGGCTTGGCCGCAGTGGCCGGCTTCTTCGTGGCCGGTTTGGCCGGTGCTTTCACCGCGGGTTTGGCCGCTGCCGGCTTGGCTGCGCTGGCGGGCTTGCTCGCTGCCGGTTTGGCCGCAGCCTTCACCGGTGCCTTCGCCGCAGGTTTCGCCGCGACCTTGCTGGCCGGCTTGGCTGTCGGTTTGGCCGCTGGCTTGGCAGCCACCCTGGTCGCGGGTTTGGCGGCAGCTACAGGCTTCTTCGCTGCCGGTTTGCTGGCCGGTTTGGCCACTGGCTTGGCGGTGCCGCGCGTGGTCAGCACCTTGGCCGCCGCTTCACGTACCTTGCCCACGCCCTGGGCGAGCTTCAGGCTTTCCTGAGCATCACGCTTGAGCTGGACGATGTAGTTGCGGGTCTCGGTCTGACGGGTCTTGAGGTTGTCGAGCAGCTCTTCCAGTTCGGCGATCGCCGACTTGGCTTTGTTCTGCGCTTTGTTCTTGCCGGCCTTGGCCGCTTCCTGCAATTTGCTGCGCGACTCGTGCAGTTTTGTCTGCGCCTTGCCACGCTGCTTTTCCAGCTTGGTCAGCAGAGCCTCGGCATCGGTGAGGGCCTGCGAACAGGCTTTTTCCAGATGGTCGAGCAAGCTGCCGGTGAGTTGCTGGAGCAGGTGCAAAGGGGTGGTAACGGCCTTCTTATTGTTGGTCGGCATGATGTGCCTCCTAACGGACATGGTGACCCCATACTAGACGCCCGATTCGCCCGTCGCTACCTCACATTTGTGACGAGGGTAAGCGCTGGCATAATCGTCGCCACTCTCCTCTGGAATCACTCCAATGTTGCGCTGCTCACTGCTCCTGCTTGGCCTGTTTCCGCTGCTGCTTTCGGCCGCGCCGCAACAGGATGATCTGGCCTACGCAATGGGCGCTCGCCTGGGCGAACGACTGCGTGGAGAAGTCCCCGATCTGCCGCTCGACCAGTTACTGCTGGGCCTGCGCCAGGCTTACCAGAACGAGGCGCTGCGGCTGTCGCCCGAGCAGGTCGAACGGCTGCTCGCAGCGCATGAACAAGCCCGCATCAACGACGTCGACAGCCAGCGTCGCAATGCTCAGCGCCGTTTCCTGGTCAACGAGAAAGCCAAACCGGGCATGCACGAACTGGAAGGCGGTGTGCTGGTACAGGAGCTACGCGCCGGCCAGGGGCGCCAACCCGACCCACGCAGCCGGGTGCGCGTGCAGTACCGCGGCGAGCTGGCCGACGGCAGCCTGTTCGATCAGAGCGAGGGGCCGCAGTGGTTCCGCCTCAACAGCCTGATCAAGGGCTGGCAGACGGCGCTGCGAGAGATGCGCGTAGGGGCGAAATGGCGGGTGGTGATACCGGCCGAGCAGGCCTACGGGAGCGCCGGTGCCGGCGACCTGATTCCGCCGGATGCCGCGCTGGTGTTCGAGGTGGAGCTGATGGACGTGGCCGACTGAAGCATCGGCCTCACACCTTCGCAAAACGCGCTCAGGACGTAGCGAGCGCCTGTTGCTGGTGCGCGTTGTGCAGCACTTCGATGAGGCAGTCTTCCAGCTCGAAGCGCTCGTGCAACAGCTGCCCGAGGCGTTTGATCTCGGCACTCAGCGACACCGTGTCACGGCAGTCACCGCTGTCACACCGATCGTTGAAGGCCAGCGCCACTTCGGTGATGGCTTCGATGCGCGGGTAGATCTGCTTGGCCAGTTCCAGACCACGCTGGTCGCCGAAAGCCTTGGCTTCAACGGTCAGTTGCTCGTAGACCTCGAAATGCCCGGCCGACACGTAGTCGACGAGGATCTCGCAAAAGCGCTGCAGGTCCTGGGTAGCGATCTCGGAGGTCTCACTGAGGCCGCCAAAGGCACGTACCAGCTCTTGGCGTTCCTGAAGCCAGCGGTCGATCAGCTGGTTTACTCCACCCCAACGTTCCTGGGCGTTCTGGCAGCTCTCGAGCATGATGTCCTCACTTCCCTACTGGTGAATGCGTATTGCCAACCCCGAGGCATTTTTCTGGCGTGGGTGCCAACCCGGGGAAGTGCCTCGCAAAAGAAGCCGGATTGCTGGCGAGGCGTCGGGCCAGAGTATGCCCGCCAGCCCTCACCTTCAAGTCACCTTGATCAGGAAATTGCCCGCAGGCGCTATTTCGCCGGTTTGTAGAAACCGATGGTGAGATCGCCCAGGTGCACGCCCCACTTCGACATGCGCGTGCGATTGAGCAGCACGCGCTCGTCCATGAGGAACATCCAGTCGTCCATGTCGACCACGTATTGGTCGTCTTCGACATCCAGCAGCAGCTGGTAATGCCAGTGCAGGGTGTTGCCGGAAACGTCACCCACCGCCTCGCCGATCACGTCCGCCGCGGTGCCGCGCCAGCTGCCGTCGGCCTGCGGGCGCAGCGTCCAGACACGCGTCTGGGTGGTACCGTCGCTGTAGGTGAAATGCTCGTCGAGGGTGCCGACCTCGTCTGCCCAACTGGCGTTCATGACTACGTGGAAGCGCTTGACCACATCGCCGGAGCGATCCTGGAACATGCCCCAGGCTTCCAGCTTTCCATTCAGGTAGTCAGGCACATGCAGCCGCGGCTGCTGCGCGGCGTACTGGCGAATGTCCGGGCCAGCGCAGCCGGCCAGTAGCACCAGCAGGGTCACGATCAGGATGCGCATACACACCTCCGCGCCCGGCAGCAGACGCCAGCCGGAAGTGGCGAGCGGAGGTTACTGCGCAAGCGCCGGGTCAGCTGCGGCGCAGTATCTGGAACAGACTCAGAAGGATCATGCCGACGAAGGCCAGCAGGCTCCACTCGGGCAGGCTCATGCCGAACAGGGTCCAGTTGACCTCCGCGCAGGCGGCCGTGCCGTGAAAGATCAGCCGCACGATATCCTGCAGCGGCAAGGCATCGAGCATGAACTCCAGGCTCGGCATGCAGGCACTGAGCTGTTCGGGCGGCACGCTCTGCAGCCACACCTGGCGGCCTGCCGTGAGCGCTCCGAGTGCGGCGAAGAGCAACGCCAGCACGCCGTACAGTGCACGCCCGAGACGTACCGGCCCATGCAACGCCGCGATCAGGCAGACCAGCGCGAACAGCACCACGCAGATACGCTGCACGATGCACATCGGGCAGGGTTCCAAACCGACCACGTGCTCCAGGTACAAAGCACCGCCGAGCATGCCGAGGCAGCCGGCAAAAGCGAGCAGGAACAGCCTACGCGGCGCGGCCAGGGCCATGGAAACTCCGAAGCGAAAAACAAAGAGGGTTACGGTAGAGGAAAGCCGGCCGCCCTTTCAAGGTCACATGCGCCCGCGCAGCCGTGACGGACTGCCGCACGAGCGTTACAGCAGCGTCACCGGTCAGCCCTCTTCCAACGCGGCCCCATTTACGCACTCGACGCGCCGCCTGCGATGCGCAAACGGCGCTGCGTCAATCTCGCGTCTCAACTGCCTGCCGGTACAGGTAGCGGCAGGTTGGGCAGACGTTGATCGAGCAGGTCGAAGCTTTCCTGGAACAGCCGATTGCTCTGTTGCACGTCGCCCAGATGGGCCAGCAAGCGCGCAAGCTCGGCACAGGTCTGCGCGTTGCGGGAGAACTGCAGGCTGATCTCCAAGTACTCGCGGGCCTTGCCCCACAAACTGTTCTGCAGACACAGGCGGCCCAGGCAGCGCAGTAGCAGCGGGTCCTGCGGATGGGCCTTGAGCAGGCCTTCGGCGGTCTGCAGCTGACGCGCCGGATCACGTCCGCGCAGCAGGCCATAAAGGTCAACCAGGCCGGCGTCGTACTGTTGCTTGAGAGCCTTGCGCACGACCTCCTCGGCCTCCTCCTCGGCTCCCAGCACGCGCAGCTGCTCGGCATAGGCCAGCAACAATTCTGGCTCGTTGCGCTGCGCCGAAGAGAGTTGCTGCCAGGCGCGGGTCAATGGCTGCAGAGTGGTCTCACCTTCGTTCAGACCACTGGCGCCCGCCACAATCAGCCGCTCACGCCAGACCTGACGCTCGATCGTGGTCAACTCATCGCCACTCAGTGCCCTGCTCTTGCGCAATGCCGGCAATAGCCCCAGGAGTGCCGACCAGTCGCCCCGCAGGTGCAAAAGGCGCAGCAGGTGACGCAGCACCTGCGGATGCTGTGGGTAGCGCTCATGCATGACCTGAACCGTCTCCAGAGCAGCATCAGTTTCTCCGCGAGCCTCCTGCAGCTCGGCATGGGTCAGGGCAATGGCCAGCTCGGCCTGAGGCTGACGCTCCAGGGCACGCTCGAGCAGAGCATCACTTTGCTCGTGCCGACCCAGCTTGTTCGCGGCACGCGCAGCGCCAAGGTAGTGCAGCAATGGCTGGTGCTCGCCCTCGGCCGCCAACTGCAGGTGACGCAGGGCTGGCTCCCAACGACCCTCGGCCAGCTCCAACATGCCCTTGTCGGCAGCCTGTTGCTGACGTCGTCCGTGATTGCGGCGCGACCACGGGTTGACCACGCCACCGGAAACGAACAACAGACGCAAGAGCCAGCGCGTGGCCCAGAGCAGCAACAAGGCTGCAGCGATCAGCAGCAGGAACACCCACAGGCTGGACTCGTAGCGCAGGCCCTTCCAGGCGATAAGCACGTAGCCACTGTGCTCGACCACGGCCATGCCAAGCGCGGCGGCAGCAGCCACCACCAGCAGCACATAGAGGAAGGCCCGGATCATTGCGCGCTCTCCACCGCAGGTGTCGGCTCCAGCTCGGCCGCCTCGCGCTGCTTGAGGTAGGTCTGCAGGGCGTTCAGCGCCACGTCCAGTTTCGGCAGTTTGACCGTGACGGGCTCCTCGGCGAGTTGAGCTAAGCGCTGCTGCATGGCGTTGACTGCCTGATTGTCGGCGTCGAAGTAGGTCGCGAGCACATCACGCGCCGCGGCCAGCGCCTGGCGGTAGACCTCGGGCTGGCCATTCAGCGCGCCCCACTGCGCCTGCTCCAGGGCCAGCGCCAGGGTCAGGCGCACCTGCGCCAGACTCTGCCCGGCGAGTTGGGGACGCACGTCCTGATCGGCATGCAGATCGATGCGCACATAGCGCGACAGTTTGGCCCACAGCTCGTCCCAGCGACTGCTGTCGCTGGCACTGGCCTTGGCCGGCGCTTCCGGCGACAGGATGTATTCGGGGGCGAGCTTCTGCAGGTCGTTGACCTGCCCGCGCAGGGCGGAAAGCTGCAGGAACAGGCCGCTGCGATCCACCTGTGGCAGGCTGCGCAGCGCTTCCACCACCTTGATCAGCTCGCCACGAGCGGCGAACGCCTGCGGGTCATCCTGAGCGCGAAGGATCTCGCCGGCTCCCAGCACCAAGGCGGTGGCGCTGCTGACGTCCTGCAGCGCCGTGAGGCGCAGCATAGCCAGGCGCAGCAGGTGTTCGGCCTCGGCCAGGCGCCAGTCTTCACGGCTCTTACCCAGCACGTTGGCGAGACTTTGTGCGAGGCGTTGCTGATCACCCTGCAGGCTGACCAGCAGCTCGCTCTGTTTGGCCAGCTCATCTGCTGTCGGCAGCCCGGCGAGGCGCTGACCGACATATTTTTCGGTCTGCTGAAGGCCCTGCTGCGCAGCCTCACTGGCCTGATCGAGCCGGGCCTGCTGCTGTGCGTTCTGCGCCTGCTGCTGATACAGCTGCCAGCCGCTCCAGCCTCCTGCGGCTAACGCCGCCAGACCTATCAGCAGGGCCAGACTGGCCAGAGCAGTACCCGATTTCGCAGGTGGCGTGATCGTGGGCTCGCTGAGGGTCGGCTGAGGGGTTTGTTCGCTGATCTGCGGGGCTGTTTCGCTCACATGTCCATCCTTTGCATCAGAGGGTCGGCGCCGGGTGTGTCTCCAAGGCCGCCAGAACAGCCGCAGCACTCGCGCCGCGACAATCGATAACATGCCGTGCACCGGCGGCGCGGGCCAATTCGGCCACGCGCGGGCTGGGCACCAGCAAGGGTAGCTCGGCAATCTGTGCCCAGTCGGCCGCAGCCAGCTGGCACAGATGTTCCAGGCCCTGAGCACTGCTGACCAGCACGGCGTTGAGACGTTCCATGTGCAGCACGCGCCGCAACGTCCCGGCTGTATGGCTTGGCAGCACCCGACGGTAGAGTTCCAGATAGTCGACGCTGGCACCGCGCTCGCGCAAGGTCTGTGCGAGCAGTTCACGGCCGCCCTCACCGCGCAGGATGAGTACCCGCGGTGGCGGGCCGTCGAACAGGCCCTGCAACGACGGCAGGCCGAGCAACGCCTCGCTGTCGTCACCCTGCGCCGGGAAGCTGACCAGCAGGCCCTGTACCTGCAGAACCTGTGCGGTGCCGGCGCCAACGCTGAACCAGCGCAGGTGCGCCGGCAGCTGCGGCCAGTGGCGGGCGAACAGGTCGAGACCCAGGCGCGCCGCCGGCTTGCTGACCACGACCACCGCTTGATAACTCGCCAGGTCGAGTGCCCGCGCGCGCTGCTGCTCAGTCTCAGCCAGCGCCTCGATCTCCATCAGCGGCAGGCTGGCGCTGTGCATGCCCCGCGCCTGCAACGTCGCGGCAAGCGCCTGGTTCTCGGCAGCCGGACGGGTCAGCAGCAGGCGCCAGCCCGTCACTCGCCGCCCGCTTCGCCGTAGACCGCCGCCAGGATGCCCGCCGCGCCCTGCTCCAGCAGCGCCTCGGCAACCTGTACGCCGAGTCGCTCGGCATCCACCGAATCGGCACGGGCTTCGGCGCGCAGCAGCAAGCCACCATCGGGCTGGCCGACCAGGCCGCGTAGCCACAGTTGGTCATTTTCGAGTATTGCGTAGCAGGCGATCGGCACCTGGCAGCCACCATTGAGGTGCTTGTTCAGTGCGCGCTCGGCGGTCACTCGCAGGGCGGTATCACGATGGTGCAGCGGTGCGAGCAGGGCATGGATCTCGCTGTCGGCACTGCGGCACTCGATGCCGACCGCACCCTGGCCACCGGCGGGCAGGCTGTGTTCGACGCTGATCGAAGAGCGGATACGGCCCTCGAAACCGAGGCGAATCAGGCCGGCGGCGGCGAGGATGATCGCGTCGTACTCGCCGGCATCCAGCTTGGCCAGGCGAGTGTTGACGTTGCCGCGCAGGAACTGGATTTTCAGGTCCGGCCGGCGCGCCAGCAGCTGGGCCTGACGACGCAGGCTGGAGGTGCCGACCACGCTGCCGGACGGCAACTCGTCGAGGCTGGCGTAGGTGTTGGAAACGAAGGCATCGCGCGGGTCTTCACGCTCGCAGATGCAGAACAGACCCAGGCCGGCGGGAAAATCCATCGGCACATCCTTCATCGAATGAACGGCGATGTCCGCCTCATTCTCCAGCAGGGCGGTTTCCAGCTCCTTGACGAACAGGCCCTTGCCGCCGATTTTCGCCAGGGGCGCATCGAGCAGCTTGTCACCACGGCTGACCATCGGCACCAGGCTCACCTGAAGGCCGGGATGCGCCTGTTCCAGGCGCGCCTTGACGTATTCGGCCTGCCACAGGGCCAGGGCACTCTTGCGGGTAGCAATGCGGATTTCGCGGGACATGATGATTTCCGGATATAGAACTGCCGGAATGATAACAGGCCGGAACGGCCGCGGTCGGTGCCGGATTGCCGCGCCCTGGCAGGCATGCACAGGGCGGACGACACGTACTGGCTAGAGGTTGTGCATCAGCTTGCGTACACCGGCGACATGCCGGCGGCTGACGGTCAACGCTTCGCCACCCATGCCCTTGAGGTAGAGCTGAAAGTGCCCGAGCGGCGTACGCTGCAGACGCTCGATGCGCTCGCGGGCAACCAGGGCATTGCGGTGGATGCGCACGAAACGGTCACCGAATTCGTCTTCCAGTGCCTTCAGCGGTTCGTCGAGCAGCACCTCCCCCCCCTCGTGGCGCAAGGTCACGTACTTGTGGTCGGCGATGAAGAAGATCACGTGTTCCAGGGGAATCAGCTCGATGCCTTTACGTGTCCGCGCGCTGATGTGGCTGCGCGGGCCGGCACCGTTGGCGGCCGCCGGGCGAGTGAGCGCGGCGAGCTGCACGCGATTGGGTCGCTCGGCCTTCTTCAGCGCCTCGGCCAAGGCTTCGGGGCGTACCGGCTTGACCAGGTAACCCACAGCACTGACCTGGAACGCCTCAAGGGCAAATTCGTCATGCGCGGTGCAGAAGATCACCGCCGGCGGCGCTTCGCGCTCGCACAGCTTGGCTGCCACCTGCAGGCCATCAAGGCCGGGCATGCGGATGTCCAGCAGCACGACATCCGGTTTCAGGCTGTCGATCAGGGTCAGCGCCTCTTCGCCGTTGCTGGCTGCAGGCTCGAGGACACGACAGCCGTCGAGTTCGCCGACCAATCGGCTCAGGCGGTCGCGGGCAAGGGGTTCGTCATCGACGATCAGCACATTCATATTGCTCTGGCTTCCTGCGTGAGTCTCGCACAAGGATAGCGTAGACAGGTGAAGTGGCGCCCGTCACGGCGATCCACGCTGAGACTCGCGCGCGGCCCAAAAAGTGCCGCAATTCGCGCATCTATGTTCACCAACGCCTGTTGTGTACCACGCGAAGGCTTCTGTTCGACGCCTTCGTCATAGGGGTTGCTCACACAGAGCTGGAACACCCCGTTTTCATACTGCGCCTTCACCTCGACCAACCCGCCTTCGATCCGCGGCTGGATGCCATAGATCAGGGCATTCTCCAGCAGCGGCTGCAAGGTCAGTTGCGGGATCGGCAAATCATCCGGTATTGCGTCCACCTGCCAGTCCAACTGTAGTCGTTCGCCGAGCCGGTATTGCTCGATCGACAGATATCTTCGCGCCAGCTCCAGTTCTTCGCTCCACGGCACCAGCGTGCCGGGCTTGGCCAGGCTGGCGCGGAACAGGTCGGAGAGATCGAGCACCGCCTGTTCGGCCTTGATAGGGTCTATGACCACCAGGCTGGCGATGCTGTTCAGGCTGTTGAACAAGAAATGCGGACGAATTCTCGCCTGCAGGGATTCGATGCGCGCCTTCAGCTCGGCCTGCTCCTGCCGACGCCACTGGCTCTGCAGGTAGAAATAGCGCAGCAGCAGGGCCGACATGATCATGCTGATCAGCGCATGGCGCAGGTACAGATTGACCTCGCCACTGCGCGGCAGCGGCCCGCCGAGTTCGTAGTAATCCGCCACGGCGGTGCAGACCAGCGTCAGGCCAACCACCACCGCGCAGCACAGCGTGCCGGCGAGCGCGGAGCGTAGGTGCGCCAGCAGCGGGCGCAGACGACACAGCAGCGCTGCCGAAAGCAGCACGATCCATTGCACGAACAGCGACGTCAGCGCCAGGCGCACCCAGTTGAAACCCGGCTGCATCGGCTCGGCCAATACCAGCACCAGCACCAGCAACTCGGCGAGCAGCACCAGGCTCAGCAGCGCCTCGGGCAGGCACAGCTCGGGCAGGAAGAAATCGTCGCTGCGGGCGAGCGCACGCCCGCCGTTGAACCATTTGATACGCATCCGGGCAGTTTCCTTGTGCACCCCGCCGACAGCAAGCCTGCGCGCTCCAGTCGGGCTAAATAGGGGCTTGAAGTGTCAGGCAAAGCTGAAAAGTGTGAGCGCGGCGACAATACCCGTACGGTGCCGAAGGGCGCCGGTTTTCTTCGCAACGCTGTTATTATCGGCACACTTTTTCCGTTTCGCAGGCGCCGAGCCTGTCTTTCGCGCGAGTTCTGTCATGAGCACCGAAAAAACCAACCAGTCCTGGGGCGGCCGCTTCAGCGAGCCGGTCGATGCCTTCGTCGCCCGCTTCACCGCATCCGTCGAATTCGACAAACGCTTGTACCGTCACGACATCATGGGTTCGATCGCCCACGCCACCATGCTGGCCAAGGTCGGCGTGCTCACCGCCGACGAACGCGATGCGATCGAGAACGGGCTGAAGGACATCCAGGGCGAGATCGAGGCCGGCACCTTCGACTGGCGCGTCGACCTGGAGGACGTGCACATGAACATCGAGGCGCGCCTGACCGACCGCATCGGTGTCACCGGCAAGAAGCTGCACACCGGGCGCTCGCGCAACGACCAGGTGGCCACCGACATTCGCCTGTGGCTGCGTGACGAGATCGACCTGATCCTTGCCGAAGTCACCCGCCTGCAGCAGGGCCTGCTCGGCCTCGCCGAAGCCGAAGCGGACACCATCATGCCCGGCTTCACCCACCTGCAGACCGCGCAACCGGTGACCTTCGGCCACCACCTGCTGGCCTGGTTCGAGATGCTCTCGCGTGATCACGAGCGCCTGGTCGACTGCCGCAAGCGGGTCAACCGCATGCCACTGGGCAGCGCCGCCCTGGCCGGCACCACCTACCCGATCCAGCGCGAGCTGACCGCCGAGCTGCTCGGTTTCGACGCCGTGGGCGGCAACTCGCTGGACGGCGTGTCCGACCGTGACTTCGCCATCGAATTCTGCGCTGCCGCCTCGCTGGCGATGATGCACCTGTCGCGCTTCTCCGAAGAGCTGGTGCTGTGGACCTCCGCGCAGTTCCAGTTCATCGACCTGCCGGATCGCTTCTGCACCGGCTCCTCGATCATGCCGCAGAAGAAAAACCCCGACGTGCCCGAGCTGGTACGCGGCAAATCCGGCCGCGTGTTCGGCGCGCTGATGGGACTGCTGACCCTGATGAAGGGCCAGCCGCTGGCCTACAACAAGGACAACCAGGAAGACAAGGAACCACTGTTCGACGCCGCCGACACCCTGCGTGATTCGCTGCGCGCGTTCGCCGACATGGTGCCGGCGATCAAACCCAAGCGCGAGATGATGCGCGAAGCGGCGCGCCGCGGTTTCTCCACGGCCACCGACCTCGCCGACTACCTGGTGCGCAAGGGCCTGCCGTTCCGCGACTGCCACGAGATCGTCGGCCACGCGGTGAAGTACGGCGTCGAATCGGGCAAGGACCTGGCCGAGATGACCCTGGCCGAACTGCGCCAGTTCAGCGACCAGATCGGCGACGACGTGTTCGCCGTGCTGACCCTGGAAGGCTCGGTCAATGCGCGCAACCACATCGGCGGCACAGCACCGAACCAGGTGCGTGAAGCCGTGGTCCGCGGCAAAGCCCTACTCGCCACCCGCTGACATGCACGACGGCCGCTCCGTCGGCCGCCGCATCTCGGTGGTCGGCAACTCCGGATCGGGCAAGACCACGCTGTCGCGCAACCTCGCGCGGCAGCTCGGCTACCGCCACGTCGAGATGGATGCCCTGTACCACCAGCCCGACTGGCAGACCCTGCCCACCGAACAGTTCCAGCAGGCCGTGGCCGATGCGCTGAGCGGTGACGGCTGGGTGGTGGAAGGTAACTACTCGTCGGCGCGCCCGCTGGTGCTGGAGCGGGCCGACACGGTGATCTGGCTCGACCTGCCGCGAACCGTGGTGATGCGCCAATTGCTCCTGCGCACCCTGCGCCGCCTGTTCGGCCGCCAGGTGTTGTGGAATGGCAACCGCGAACGCTGGGCCAACCTGTTCAGCGCCCCGTGCCGGAGCAGTCCATCCTCGCCTGGGCCTGGACCCGCCATGCCACCTACCGGCAACGCTATGCGGCGGAAATGCGCAACGCGCGCGCCGGCCAGCACTACATTCATATGACCTCGCGCGCCGCAGTAGACGAGCTGCTCGATCACGTGACCGCTCCCGTGAACTGAGCCCGCACAGCGGCAGTTCGCCCTCACCCATGCACCCGGAAGACCCCGCCCCATGTCCCTGAACATCCGCCCCGCCACGCCCGACGACGCCGCGCTGATCCTGCGGTTCATCATCGACCTGGCGATCTACGAAAAGGCCGAGCACGAGGTGAAAACCGACGCGCACGGCCTGCGCAACAGCCTGTTCGGCGAGAGCAGCACCAGCCATGCGCTGATCTGCGAGCACGACGGCGTGCCAATCGGCTACGCCGTGTACTTCTTCAATTATTCCACCTGGCTGGGCAAGCACGGTCTGTACCTGGAGGACCTTTACGTCGACCCGGCGCACCGCGGCCGCGGTGCCGGCAAGGCCCTGCTGCAACACCTGGCACGCATTGCCGTGGCACGCGGCTGCGGACGCTTCGAGTGGTCGGTGCTGGACTGGAACCAGCCGGCCATCGACTTCTACCAGTCCTTCGGTGCCCGCCCGCAAGACGAATGGACCACCTACCGCCTGACCGGCACCGCGCTGGAAGCCTTCGCCGCGGGCTGAACCTTACTTCTTGCCCGCACGCACCTGGGCGATGAACGCAGCCATTTCGGCGTCCTTGTCCGCCGCGATCTGTTGCACGTGCGGGTTCTGCGCGAGGCGCTCGAACAGCGCGCGGGCCGCTGGGAAGTCCGCGAGCAGGTCGAGGTCGAACAGCTTCTTGCCGACAATGCAGGCCAGGTCGACGCTGTAGAGAAAGTACAAATCGGCCAGGGTGAACTGCTCACCTGCGACATAGGGGGCGAAGCGGCCGTGGCGCTTGAGCGCGGCGAAACCGGCCAGCAGCTCGTCCTTGGCCTTGGCGGTGATCGCCGGATCCAGGGTGAAGCCGAAGAACGCCTGCGGGTAGCAGGCCCTTGCCGGCAGCTCGATGTACAGCTCGATCTCCTTGACCAGCGCACGCACCTGGGCGCGGGCGAACGGCTCGGCGGGCAGCAGCGGGTGTGCCGGCACCAGCTCTTCGAGGTACTCGAGGATCGCACTGGTTTCGTTGATGTAGCCCTGCTCGGTCTGCAGCACCGGCACCTTGCCGCGCGGGCTGATGGCGAGGAACTCGGGGCTCTGGCTGCCGTGCACGATGACGCTCTCGAAGGGCACGCCCTTTTCCAGCAGGGCCAGTTTGACCATGTTGTAGTAGTTGCTGACGGCGAATCCATGAAGTCTGAGCATGTGGTTGTCCACTGGCAGGAAAAGTCTGTTTATAGCCGATCACCCGCCGCCGCGGGCGCCGCATCAGTCGCCTGAATGCCCGGCAACCGCGGGCGCGTGGCAAACTGGCGACCTTTGCCCGAGGAACTGCCCATGAGCGAGCACGACGACAACGACGAAGAAGCCTTCGCCGAAGCGACCCTGATCCAGGCCATCGAGAACCAGCTGGAGGCGGACAGCCCGCCCGCAGCCAAGGCGGTCTACAACAAGCTGACTCTGGTCGGTTACCCGCGCGAGGAAATCCTCGAGCTGATGGCCCTAGTCCTGGCCCACGAGATCGACGCCATGCTGAGCGCCGACCGGCCGTTCGACCAGGCCTGGTATGAGCAGGCACTGCGCGCGCTGCCGGAGCTGCCCGAGCAGGAATGAGTTTATTGACCTGGGTGCCTTCCGGTGCGGCGGGCAGCGCTGCTATGGTGCGGGTGACGTTCCGTAGTGATGGAAGCTCCAGCGGATGCCCGATCTGTGCCGTACCGGTTCCCAGCCTGGCCTGCTCGCCACCCTGCTCTGCCTGCTGCTCGGGCTGAGCAGCCTGTCGGCGTGGGGCGAGGCATCTAGCGAGGAGTACCGCATCGGCGCCGAGGATGACTGGTATCCCTTCACCGCCTACCGCGACGGCAAGGTGCAGGGCATGTCGGTGGACATCGTCCTCGCCGCCTTCGCCGCCAGCCACACCGTGGTCAAGCTGCACCCGTACCCCTACGCCCGCTGCATGGAGCTGGCGCGCAGCGGCCAACTGGTCGCCTGCTTCAACACCTCGCCGGATGCACGCATCGCCGCCGAATACCGCCTGCCGCAGGAACCGCTGTTCAGCGACGACATCCTGCTCTGGGCGCGCAAGGACAACGCACAGCCGCTGACCGACCTCGACCAGCTGGGCCGGCGCAAGGTCGCGGCGACCATCGGTTACGAGTACGGCCACACCTTCGACAGCCACCCGCGCGTGCAACGCGTGGCGGTGCGCCAGGACCTCAACGGCTTCCTCATGCTGCAGCGCAAGCGCGTCGACTTCATGGCCGCCTTCCGTGGCACCAGCGAGGCGTTGTTCCGCACGCAGCCGCAGCTGGCCGGGCAGTTCGTGCCGGTGTACACGCTGCACCAGCCACAGCTGTACCTGAGCTTTTCCCGTCAGCATCCCGCTGCCGAAGCCCTGCTGCAGCGTTTCGACCAGGGCATGCGGCAGATCCATGCCGACGGCCGTTACCAGGCAATCCTCCAGCACTGGCAGCCGGAACCGGCGGTGCCCTGAACCGAGGCTACACTCCAACCAGGCGCCATCCACCGCGTCACTCCCGCTGTCGGCCTGCTGCATCGCCGCACCGTCGCACAATAACAAAACCGGAGTTCTCCAATGACCTACACCCCCGAACTGATCGCCGAACTGGAACTGCTCGCGCTGTACAACCTGGGCAACGTGCAGGAGGGCCTCAAGGTCCACAACAACGCCACCTCGCGCGTGCAAGGCGCGATCACCCGCCTGCACGAGAAGGGCCTGGTCACCCAGGCCGACGGCGGCTACCTGACCAGCCTGGGCCTCGACGCCGCCGAACACGTGCAATCGCTGCTGACCATCCTCACCCCGCAACACGCCTGATCCACACCCGCCGGGGCGCCGCACGGCGGCCCGGCACGACAGCCGGCCACACCCCGCCCTACAGTCCGCGCAGCCCCCCCGCCGATACAGACTCAGGACCCTCTGCCGCCCGGAGTCGGCGGCTGGTAGGCTTGGCTCACCCATCGCTTCGAGCAGTGCATGACGCGCATCCAGGAAATCCGCCCGGACATCAACGACGGCATCGACCGCAAGGTCCTGGCGCAACTGCGCGCGCGCTTCATGAAAATCAACCGCGGCCGTCTGGACCGCGCGACCCAGGCACTGTCGACACGCCAGCAGCTGGTTCTCAAGCTGTTGCCGCTGCTGTTCCACGTCAATCACCCGCTGCTGCCCGGCTACGTTTCCGGCAGCACCCCGGCGGGCCTGTCGGCCTACGAGCCGGACGACGAGATCCTTGCCGAAGCGCAGCGCCTGACCCGCTCCTTCGCTTACAAGAGCCGCCGCGGCAGCAATGGCAGCAAACCGGCGACGCCGATCCACGGCCTGTTCCTGATGGGCAGCCTGGGCACGGTGGCCCAGGCCGAACAGAGCGACATGGACCTCTGGGTATGCCACGCGCCCGACCTCGACGCCCGCGCCCTATACGAACTGCGCAAGAAGTGCGACCTGCTCGAAGCCTGGGCCGCGACCCAGGGCGCCGAGGCGCACTGCTTCCTGATCGACCCGGCGCGTTTCACCGTCGGCGACCGCGAAGCGCAGCTGACCTCCGACGACTGCGGCACCACCCAGCACTACCTGCTGCTCGACGAGTTCTACCGCACCGCCATCTGGCTCGGCGGGCGCACGCCACTGTGGTGGCTGGTGCCGGTTTACGAGGAAGCCAACTACGCGGCCTACACCCACGCGCTGCTGAGCAAGCGCTTCATCCGCGCCGACGAAGTGCTCGACCTTGGCCACCTGGCGCACATCCCGCCTGGCGAGTTCATCGGCGCCGGCATGTGGCAGCTGTTCAAGGGCATCGAGTCGCCTTACAAGTCGGTGCTCAAGCTGCTGCTGACCGAGGTCTACGCCAGCGAGCACCCGCGCGTGGAATGCCTGTCGCTGCGCTACAAGCAGGCGGTGTTCGCCAACCACCTGGACCTCGATGAGCTGGATCCGTACATCGTCGTCTACCGCCGCCTGGAGGAGTACCTCACCGGCCGCGGCGAGCGCGAGCGCCTGGAGCTGATTCGCCGCTGCCTGTACCTCAAGGTCAACAAGAAGATCAGCAGCCCGCCGCGCCAGCGCGCCAAGAGCTGGCAACGCCTGCTCCTCGAACGCCTGACCACGGAATGGAACTGGAGCCCGCGCGAGCTGGGTATGCTCGACAGCCGCAGCCAGTGGAAGGTGCGCCAGGTCAGCGCCGAGCGCCGCGCCCTGGTCAACGAACTGACCTACAGCTACCGCTTCCTCTCCCAGTTCGCCCGCAGCGAGCACGCCGGCAACCAGCTCAACAGCCGCGACCTCGGCGTACTCGGCCGGCGCCTGTACGCGGCCTTCGAGCGCAAGGCCGGGAAGATCGAATTCATCAACCCTGGGATCGCCCCGGACCTCGCCGAAGACACCCTGACCCTGGTGCACAGCGCCAGCGCGGAGGCCGGCGGTGAAACCCAGTGGGCGCTGTACAACGGCAGCCTGAACGGCCAGGAGTGGCGCGACTTCGCCCCGCTGAAGCGGGCCCGCGAGCTGATCGAGCTGCTCGCCTGGTGCCACCGCAACGGCGTGATCGACAGCAGCACGCGGCTGTCACTGCACCCGGGCGAGAGCGACCTCAGCGAGTTCGAGCTGTCCAACCTGCTCGCCAGCCTGCAACAGGCGGTGCCGCTGCCCCTGCCGCCAGTGGCCGAAGACGCCCTGCTGCACGCCGCCGAGCCGGCCGAGGTGCTGCTGCTGGTCAACGTCGGCTTCGACCCGCTGAGGGCGCACAGCCAGCTCAACGTGCACCTGACCACCGAGCGCACCGACTCCCTGGGCTATTCCGGGGTGCGCGAAAACCTGGTGGTGACCTTGGACCAGGTCAGCCTGAACAGCTGGAACGAACTGCTGGTCAGCCGCTACGACGGTCCGCACGCACTGCTCGACTGCCTGCGTGACTTCCTCAACAGCCTGCCCGCCGACGGCCGCCGCCCCAACCTGCGGGTGCGCTGCTTCTGCCGCAACCGCGCCAGCGCCATCGCCCTGCGCGTGGAAGAGCTGTTCAACGACGCCCTGAGCAACCTCGGCAGCGCGCAAAGCAACCGCTACCTGCTGCAGATCCAGCAGCACTTCCACGTACTCGAGCTGCAACCCGGCCAGGTCAGCCACACGGCACTGGCCACCCTGCCGGCGCTGATCGAACACCTCGGCGAGGAGCAGTCGCACTACAGCCCCCTGCACCTGGACCGCCACGCGCTGGAGGGCGAGGACCTGGCGCTGATCCTGCCGCAGGGCCGTCCCGAGTGCATCCAGGTGTTCTACCGCGTGCTCGGCGAGATGGCCGAACTCAGTGTGCTCGACGAATACAACGCGCTGTGGCGCCAGCGCCTGCCGTTTCGCGACGAGCAGAGTCTGCTCACGCCGCTGCAGCGCTTTCTGCAGTCGGTGCTGTACCGACGCAATGCCCTGCTGCCACTGGACGACCCGCTGCCGCCGGCGGCTTTGGAAACCCTCTACTACGAAGTGCTGCCGGCGCCGCCACAGCGTGCCCGCCAGCTGGAGCGCCGCGCGCCGCCACAGTCGCCGGTGAGTCACCCGTTCTACGATGTACAGGCCATCGTCGAGCCGGCCGAGCAGGCGCGCGTGCACGTCACCCTGTACTGCAACCACCGCGAATTTTCCGAACTGGAGTACGGCGCCGAACTGTTCAGCGCCGTGGCACGGCACATCCTCGCGCAACGCCGCGAGGCCGAACGCTACCCCTGCTACATCACCGACCTCGACCTGTCGCGCATCCTCGGTGACGGCCAGGCCCAGACCATTCACTACCTGCGCTACAAGGCCGAGCTGGAAAGCGCCCTGAACAGCGCACTGCAGAACGCCTGACCGCGTGCACAAGGACGTCACATGGCCCTCATCCCCACGCTGTTCACCGTCGCCACCCTGGGTGGCGGCCTCTGGTACTGGCAGCGCAATCGCCTGCGCTCGCGCGAACGCCTGATCGCCAGCTACAGCTTTCCCCAACGCCTGCGCATCAAGCTGCAGGAAACCTACCCGCACCTCGACGCCGACCAGGTCGGCCAGGTCCTGCTGGGGCTGCGCGAGTACTTCCAGCTGTGCCGCATGGCCGGCCGGCGCATGGTGGCGATGCCATCGCAGGTGGTGGATGTCGCCTGGCACGAGTTCATCCTCTACACCCGCCAGTACCAAACGTTCTGCAGCAAGGGCCTGGGGCGCTTTCTCCACCATGTCCCCCATGACGCCATGCCTGACGCCCAGACCGCCAGCGAGGGCATTCGCCGCGCTTGGCGCCTGGCCTGCATCCGCGAGGGCATCCCACCCCAGGCCGCGACCCACCTGCCATTGCTGTTCGCCCTCGATGCGCAACTGGGCATCGCCGATGGTTTCCACTACCGCCTCGACTGCGGCGCACCGCCCGGCAGCTTTCGCGGCGACGGCTACTGCGCCAGCCATATCGGCGGCAGCTCGGGATGTGCCAGTGGTTGTGGCGGCTCCAACAGTTCCGACAGCGCTGGCAACAGTGATGGCGGCAGTGGCTGTGGCGGCGGATGCGGTGGAGGCGGCGGCGACTGAGCCGGCTTTTCGCAACGGCAAACAGGCGCTGTCACGCGCCCTAGACGGCTCGCACACATATCAATCCAGCTGATATGTATTACGCCTGATCAGTATTATTCAATCGAATCGACTTGAGTGACTCTAGCGCCACCCAGTAACACGGCGCAGGAGTCGGACATGTCCCGGATCAACCCCACACCAGCAGCAAACGGCACCCTCGCGGGCCTCGGCCTGGCCGGTATCGTCATCGGTGTGCTGGCGACCCTGGGTCTGAGCCTGTACCACGAGCTGGGCGTTCACGGCATGAGCACCGACGCACCGCTGCAGGCTGCTCGCGCCATGCTGTCCAGCATCCGTTTCCGGGGTTAGGCGGCCATGCACCTTTCCCGCAGGCGGGCGCTGCTGCTGGCCACCGTACTCACCCTCAGCAACGGCCCGGCGCTGGCCGGCAGTGGCAAGGTCGTCGGTGGCGGCGTGGCGCGAACCATCGAGAGCATTCAGAACCTGGCGCGCAACCTGGAACTGGACGAAGGCCTCAAACGCCTGCCCGGCGGCCCGCCGAACAAGCAGCCACTGGGCTTCGCCGAGCTCTTCGACCTGAGCAGCCTGAGCTGCGCCTGAGCCCCGTCGCGGGTTTCAGCGGGCGTATTCGCCAGCGGCCTCGGGTTGGTACTCGACTGCCAGCAGGGTCAGTTTGAGGGTCTTGCCGTTCGGTGCCGGCCAGTCGATGTGCTGGCCGACCGAGAGGCCGAGCAGCGCACAGCCGACCGGGGCGAGGATCGACACCGTACCTTCGGCGCCGGCGTCCTGCGGGTAGACCAGGGTCAGGTGATGGTCCTTGCCGCTGCTTTCCTCGCGGCAATGCACCCGTGAATTCATCGTCACCACGCCCGCCGGGACTTCCGTGTGGCCCACCACCTGAGCCCGCGCCAGCTCTGTTTCCAGGGCACTGGCGGTGCTGCCGAAGTCCTCCAGGCCATCGAGCAGGCGCTCCAGGCGCTGCAGGTCGAGACGGGTGATGGTGATCGGTGGCGTGGTGGTGCTCATGGCGTCGGGCTATCTCCGCTGGGGCCAGAAAAGCAAAACCCCGCCCGGAGGCAGGGTTTGCAAAGTGTCGACGGACCGTAACACAGGCGGCGCAATAAGCAAAACCAGCGGGTCACTTCGGCAACAAAGGCCTCAGGCGCTGCTGGGCGGCGAGGCAGATTTCCCGGCGCCGCGGGTTGTCGGCGCTGCCCCACTCGAGGATTTCACCAAGCAGGCGGCCACAGCCGAGGCAGCGGTCATCATCGTCCAGGCAGCACTGCCGGCGGCAGGGCGAGTCGACGACCTCAGAGTTCTTCGAACTCGAGCTGCTCACCGGACTGCTCCAGGGTGACACGGGCCAGCAGCTCGCCGAGCGGCTCTTCGCTGGTGTCGCAGATCCACAGCTTCTCGTTTTCGTCGTAGTCGAAGTGGAAGCCACCGGAACGTGCTGCGACCCACAACTGGCGAATCGGCTCCTGGCGGCTGAGGATGACCTGCGTGCCGTTCTCGAAACGGATGGTCAACACGCCAGCGGAATTCTCCAGATCGATATCCAGATCGCTGTCGTCGAAAATGTCTTCCACTGCTTCCTGGGCGGCATCGACCAGGTCATGGAAACGGGCTTCGCTCAAACTCATTACTGCGTCCTCGGCATCTGGTTACGCTTCGATGCGCCCGCTGCGGGCGCCGCGACTTCTCGTGAGACGCGCAGTTTACACACAGCTGCCGCTCAGGGCAGTGCTGCCGGATCGCTATGGCTCTGCCGGTAGGCGCCGGGGCTCTGCCCGGTCCAGCGGCGGAACGCCCGCGCCAGCGAGCCGGCCTCGCTGAAGCCGACCAGGAAGGCGATTTCCGCCAGCTCCAGTGCCGGGTCACGCAGGTAGTGCAACACCAGCTGTTCGCGAGTTTCGTCGAGCAGCTGGCTGAACGACAGCCCGGCCTCGCGCAGTCGACGCTGCAAGGTACGCGGGCTGAGCTGCAGGGTCTGCGCCAGCAGCTCCAGGTCGGCGCCGCGCTCGGGCAGCTGCAGCGCCAGCTCGCGGCGCGCACGGTCAAGCACGCTGCTGCCCTGGTTGAGTTCGCCGAGCATGCGGTCGGCATGGGCGTCGAGCAGCTGACGCAGCTGCGCATCGGCCTGGCCCAGCGGCGTGGCGAGCAGGCGCTTGGGGAACACCAGGGCATTGTCCGCCTGGTTGAACAGGATAGGGCAGCCGAAGATGCGTTCGTATTCGGAGAGGTTCGCCGGTGCCGGGTACTGGAAGCGCACCTCGGTTGGCGGAATCTTCAACCCGCTGATCCAGTGACCGAAGGTCAGCCAGCCGGCCAGGGTTTCCTCGGCGTGCAGGCGCTGGTGCTGAACCATCAGCGGGTGCCAGCTGTGCACCACCAAGGCCTCCATGCCCGGCCGCGGTGGTTCGTCGTCCAGTTCGACACGCCCCAGGTTGCCGACCAGCGAGGCGTAGCGCGCCTGGCGGTGCAACGCGTCGGAAAGCGTCGCGCAGCTCATCAGCAGGTAGCCGAGCACGCCGTAGTAGCCGGGGCGAATCGCCTCGCCGAGGTGTAGGCCGAGCTGCTCGTCGCCGGTCAGGCGCACACCTTCGGCGAGCAGCTCCAGGTAGGCCGTGGCGGCGATGCGCTGATCACGCTGGCTGAGTATGGCCGGGCTCAGTTGCACCTTGGCCAGCAGTTCACCGCTATCGATTCCCTGGTGACCGAGGTAATCCAGCAGTCCCTGCAGGTAGGCGACCGAGACAGAACTGGCAAGAGTGGCTTGGCTTTCCATCACAACTCCGTTTTTTATCCGCCATCCTAGCCGCAAGGCCCGCCGGACGGGAATCCCGGCGCATAGGCAAGCTGCCGGGGGGTGGGTATACTCCAGCCCATTCATGATTTTGCAAAGGAATTCACCATGAAGCGCCTGCTGCTGCCCTTCATCGCGCTGGTCGTACTCTCCGCCGCCCTCACCGGATGTGGCCAGAAAGGCCCGCTGTACCACCCGGACGACGAAAAAACGACTCAAGACCGCGACAGAGACGTCTTCCTCTAAGGGGGTTCCATGCAAGCCTTTACCAACCGCGACGGGCAACTGTTCGCGGAAGGCGTGTCGCTGTCCGCGCTCGCCGAGCGCTTCGGCACGCCCACGTACGTCTATTCGCGCGCCCATATCGAGGCGCAGTATCGCGCCTACGCCGACGCCCTGGCCGGCATGCCGCACCTGGTCTGCTTCGCCGTCAAAGCCAACTCCAACCTCGGCGTGCTCAACGTGCTCGCGCGCCTCGGTGCCGGCTTCGACATCGTCTCCCGTGGTGAACTGGAGCGCGCCCTGGCCGCCGGTGGCGAGCCGGGCAAGATCGTCTTCTCCGGTGTCGGCAAGACCCGTGACGACATGCGCCGCGCCCTGGAAGTTGGCGTGCACTGTTTCAACGTCGAGTCCACCGACGAGCTGGAGCGCCTGCAGCTGGTCGCTGCCGAGCTGGGCAAGACCGCGGCGATCTCGCTGCGCGTCAACCCAGACGTGGACGCCGGCACGCACCCGTACATTTCTACCGGGCTGAAGGAAAACAAGTTCGGCATCGCCATCGCCGACGCGCCGGCCGTGTACGCCCGCGCCGCTGCCCTGGCGAACCTTGAGGTGGTCGGTGTCGACTGCCACATCGGCTCGCAGCTGACCACCCTGCCGCCGTTCCTCGACGCCCTCGACCGCCTGCTGGCGCTGATCGACCAGCTCGCCGAGCAAGGCATCCAGATCAAGCACCTGGACCTCGGCGGCGGCCTCGGCGTGCAGTACCGCGACGAGCAGCCACCGCTGGCCGGCGAGTACATCGCCGCCGTGCGTGAGCGCATCGCGGGCCGCGACCTGGCCCTGGTCTTCGAGCCGGGCCGCTCGATCGTCGCCAACGCTGGCGTGCTGCTGACCCGCGTGGAATACCTCAAGCACACCGAGCACAAGGATTTCGCCATCGTCGATGCGGCGATGAACGACCTGATCCGCCCAGCCCTGTACCAGGCCTGGATGGACGTGGTGCCGGTGCAGCCGCGTGATGCCGCGCCGCGTACCTACGACATCGTCGGGCCAATCTGCGAGACCGGCGACTTTCTCGCCAAGGGCCGCGAGCTGGCCCTGGCCGAAGGCGACCTGCTGGCCGTGCGCTCGGCGGGCGCCTATGGTTTCGTCATGAGCTCGAACTACAACACCCGCGGGCGTGCCGCCGAAGTGCTGGTCGATGGCGAAGAGGCCTTCGAGGTCCGTCGCCGCGAAACCCTCGAAGAACTCTATGCCGGCGAAAGCCTGCTGCCACGGTGAGGTCGCAGCCATGCTTTTGCGCTTCACCAAGATGCACGGCCTCGGCAACGACTTCATGGTCCTCGACCTGATCAGCCAGCACGCGCACATCCAACCCAAGCACGCCAAGGCCTGGGGCGACCGAAACACCGGCGTCGGCTTCGATCAGCTGCTGATCGTCGAAGCTCCGAGCAGCCCGGACGTGGACTTCCGCTACCGCATCTTCAACGCCGATGGCTCGGAAGTGGAGCAATGCGGCAACGGCGCGCGCTGCTTCGCCCGCTTCGTCATCGACAAGCGCCTGACCGTGAAGAAGCAGATCCGCGTCGAGACCAAGGGCGGCCTCATCGAACTCAACCTGCGCCCCGACGGCCAGGTCACCGTCGACATGGGTCCACCGCGCCTGGTGCCGGCCGACATCCCGTTCCAGGCCGACGCCGAAGCCCTGAGCTACTCGGTCGAGGTCGACGGCCAGAGCGTCGAACTGGCCGCCGTGTCCATGGGCAACCCACACGCCGTGCTGCGCGTCGAGGATGTCGACAGCGCGCCGGTGCGCGAACTCGGGCCGAAGCTGGAACACCACCCGCGCTTTCCGCAGCGGGTCAACGTCGGCTTCCTCCAGGTGCTCGACCGCCAGCATGCACGCCTGCGCGTGTGGGAGCGCGGTGCCGGGGAGACCCAGGCCTGCGGCACCGGTGCCTGCGCCGCGGCCGTGGCAGCGATTCGCCAGGGCTGGATGGATTCGCCGCTGCAGCTGGAACTGCCCGGCGGCAAGCTGTGCATCGAGTGGGCAGGCCCAGGCCAGCCGGTTATGATGACCGGACCCGCCGTTCGCGTGTACGAAGGACAAGTCCGTCTATGAGTGACCAGCGCCAAGACCCGCCCGTGCAGCTCGACTCCGAAGCCGTCGCCGCCTACCTGCGCCAGCACCCGGAGTTCTTCGTCGACCACGACGAGCTGATCCCCGAGCTGCGCATTCCGCACCTGCCGGGCGAGGCCGTGTCGCTGGTCGAGCGCCAGGTCAAACTGCTGCGCGAGCGCAACATCGAGATGCGCCATCGCCTGTCGCAGCTGATGGACGTGGCGCGCGACAACGATCGCCTGTTCGACAAGACCCGCCGCCTGATCCTCGACCTGCTCGATGCGAGCAGCCTGGAAGAGGTCATCGGCGCGGTCGAGGACAGCCTGCGCCACGAGTTCCAGGTGCCCTTCGTCAGCCTCATCCTGTTCAGCGAAGCCTCGCTGGGCGTCGGTCGCTCGGTGACCAGCGCCGAAGCGCACCAGGCCGTCGGCGGCCTGCTCGGCGCTGGCAAAACCACTTGCGGTGTGCTGCGGCCCAACGAACTGGAATTCCTCTTCGGCAGCGAAGAATTTGCCCGGGTCGGTTCCGCCGCCGTGGTCTCGCTGACCCACCAGGGCCTGCACGGCGTGCTCGCCATCGGCAGCCCGGACCCGCAGCACTACAAGAGCTCGCTCGGCACCCTGTTCCTCGGCTACGTCGCCGAAGTCCTGGCCCGCGTCCTGCCGCGCTTCGCCGCACCGCTGCGCTCGGTACGCTGACACAGCGGGCCCTGCTCGCCAATCGCCACAGCGAGCAGCGCGCGCCTTCACCGAACCCTGAGAGGCCTCATGCAGCAGCAGCTCGATGCCTACCTCGAACACCTGCGCAGTGAGCGGCAGATGTCGCTGCACACCCTCGACGGTTACCGGCGCGATCTGCTGAAAATCCTCGCCCTCTGCGGCAAGGCCGAGATCGCCTCGTGGGTCGACCTCGACGGCCGCACACTGCGCAGCTTCGTCGCCCGCCTGCACGCCCAGGGCCAGGCCAGCCGCTCGCTGGCCCGCCTGCTCTCGGCAGTGCGCGGCCTGTACCAGTACCTCAACCGCGAAGGCCTGTGCCGTCACGATCCGGCCACCGGCCTGGCACCGCCCAAGCGCGAACGGCGCTTGCCGCGCACCCTCGATGCCGACCGCGCGCAGCAGCTGCTCGATGGTGCGGTGGAAAACGATTTCATCGCCCGCCGCGACCAGGCAATCCTCGAGCTGTTCTATTCCTCCGGCCTGCGCCTGGCCGAGCTGGTCAGCCTCGACCTCGACGGTCTGGACCTGCCCGCCGGCCTGGTGCGCGTGCGCGGCAAGGGCAACAAGGTGCGCGAGCTGCCAGTCGGCAGCAAGGCACGCGACGCCCTGCAACAGTGGCTGAGCCTGCGTGCGCTGAGCAACCCGGGCGATGGCGCGGTGTTCGTCAGCCAGCAGGGCCGCCGTCTCGGCCCGCGGGCGGTGCAATTGCGCGTGCGCCAGGCCGGTGTGCGCGAGCTCGGCCAGCACCTGCATCCGCACATGCTGCGCCACTCCTTTGCCAGCCACATGCTCGAGTCGTCGCAGGACCTGCGGGCGGTGCAGGAGCTGCTCGGGCACGCCGACATCGCCACCACGCAGATCTACACCCACCTGGATTTCCAGCACCTGGCCACCGTCTACGACCAGGCCCACCCCCGCGCCAGACGCAGTACGGAGAACGACGAATGAGCGTGCGCCTGATCACCTTCGACCTCGATGACACGCTGTGGGACGTCGCCCCGGTGATGCACAGTGCCGAAGCCACCCTGCGCGACTGGCTGGCACTGAATGCCGCGCAGCTGGGCCCGGTACCGGTCGAGCACCTGTGGGCGATCCGCAGCCGTCTGTTGCAGGCCGAGCCGACGCTCAAGCACCGCCTCAGCGAACTGCGTCGACGCATCCTTCTGCACGCCTTGCAGGACGCCGGCTACGCCCCGGCCGAATCCGCGCAGCTGGCCGAGGAGGGCTTCCAGGTGTTCCTCACCGCACGGCACGGCGTCGAGCTGTTTCCCGAGGTGCACCCGACCCTGGAACAGCTGGCCAATCACTTCATCCTCGGGGTGATCACCAACGGCAACGCCGACGTGCGTCGCCTGGGCTTGGCCGACTACTTCCAGTTCACCCTGTGCGCCGAGGAACTGGGCATCGGCAAGCCTGACCCGCATCCGTTCCAGACCGCCCTGCAACGCGCCGGCGTGCCTGCCGCCCAGGCCGTGCACATCGGCGACCACCCCAGCGACGACATCGCCGGTGCACAGGCAGCCGGCATGCGCGCGGTATGGTTCAATCCGCAGAGCAAATCCTGGGAAAACGAGCGCACACCGGATGCGCAGATCGCCAGCCTCGCCGAGTTGCCAGGCCTGCTGCGCGGCTGGCTGCACGACTGATCCGCAGGCATGAAAAAGCCCGCCGGATGGCGGGCTTTTTCTGCGACGGTCGAGCCTCAGATGGGGCGACTGCCGTACTTGCTGTCCGGCTTCTTGGGTGGGTCAGCAACCACGTTGGGTTCCACTTCCTGCACCTTGCCGCCACGCGCGAGGAAGTCTTCCATGGCTTGCGCCAGGGCATCGCGTTCCTTCTGCTTGGCTTCTATGCTCGGCAGCTCTTCGACTTCGACCGCTGCCTTGGCCTTCTTGCCAGGCTTGCCGGCAGGGGCGTCGGAATCGCCATCGTCCTCGACATCGGAATCGGCGTCGTCAGCTGTCGCCAGCTCCTCGCCCTCATCCTCATCACCAGCTTCCAGTTCGTCTTGTTCCAGTTCTTCGTCGCTCATGTTCTACCTCATGACGTGCGCAAAGCAGGTTAGTTATAGCCCAGCCACGTGCATTGCAAACACGCGTCCGGAAAAATTCACGAGGCCCGCCACTCGGGGCGGCACGGCCTCAATAGGTTTCACCCTGGAGGGTCGCCAGCACTTGTCGGACAGCTGCGCGATCCCGGTGTTCACCCAGATAAATACCTTGCCAGGTACCGAGCGCCAGACGGCCCGCACTGACCGGCAGACTGACCTGGCAGCCCAGCAGGCTGGACTTGAAGTGCGCGGGCAGATCGTCCGGCCCTTCGTAATCGTGCTCGTAGCCGCCCTCGCCTTGCGGCACTAGACGGTTGAAGAAGCGTTCGAAGTCACGCCGCACCGCACCATCGGCATTCTCGTTGATGGTCAGCGAGGCCGAGGTATGTTGCAGCCACAGGTGCAGCAGCCCGACACGGTAATCCGCCATCTCCGGTAGCGCGGCGACGATCTCGTCGCTCACCAGATGAAAACCGCGGGCTTTCGCGCGCAGGGTGATCAGCTGTTGCTGCCACATGGTGCGTACCTGCAACATCCCATTCGGGGCGCATTCTAGCGCGGCCGCAGAAAAAACAAAGGGCGCCGCAGCGCCCTTTTTCAACGCCGTGTGATCGGCTATTTACGGGTGAACTCCGGGTAGGCCTCCATGCCGCATTCGACGATGTCGACACCCTCGTATTCGTCCTCTTCGCTGACGCGCAGGCCCATGATCAGTTTGATCACACCCCAGACGATCAGGCTGGCTACAAAGACCCAGGCGAAGATGCACGCCGCCCCCATCAGCTGTGCGGAAAAGCTCGCACCGCTGTTGGTCAGCGGCACAGCCAACAGGCCCCAGATACCGCCGGTGCCATGGACTGAAATGGCGCCAACCGGGTCGTCGATCCGCAGCTTGTCGAGCATCAGGATGCTGAACACCACCAGTACGCCACCCACCGCACCGACCAGCACCGCCTGCACAGCGGTCGGTGTGCTCGGCTCGGCGGTGATCGACACCAGGCCAGCCAGCGCACCGTTGAGGATCATGGTCAGGTCGGCCTTGCCAAACAGAATGCGCGCTACCACCAGCGCAGCGAGCAGGCCACCGGCCGCCGCCAGGTTGGTGTTGGCGAACACGTTAGCCACCGCGTTGGCGTCTTCGATGCTGGTGATCTTCAGCTGCGAACCGCCGTTGAAGCCGAACCAGCCGAACCAGAGGATCAGCGTGCCGAGCGTGGCCAGCGGCAGGTTGGCACCTGGAATGGCATTGATCTGCCCCTGACTGCCGTACTTGCCCTTGCGCGCACCGAGCAGGATGACGCCTGCCAGAGCAGCTGTCGCACCGGCGAGGTGAACAATGCCGGAGCCGGCGAAGTCTTTGAAACCGGACTCCTTGAGGAAACCACCGCCCCAGGTCCAGTAGCCTTCGACCGGGTAGATGACGCCACACATCACCACCGCAAAAGCGAGGAACGCCCACAGCTTCATGCGCTCGGCCACGGCACCAGAGACGATCGACATGCAGGTTGCGGTGAACACGACCTGAAAGAAGAAGTCAGCCCGCTTCGAGTAGCCTGGCGCATCATCCCCACCCGCTGCGACCGCAGCAACGGCATGCTCATCACCGATGAGAAAGCCCAACGAAGGAATTGCCCCGCCGGCCTCACCGCCATACATCAGCTGATAACCAATCAGCAGGTACAACAGGGATGCCAGCGCATAGAGCACGATGTTCTTGGTAAGAATTTCCGCGGTGTTCTTGGCCCTGACCAGGCCGGATTCGAGCATGGCGAAACCAGCCGCCATCCACATCACCATGGCACCACAGATCAACAGGTAGAACGTGTCGAGTGCGTACTGCAAGGGAATCAGAGTCGCATTTTCCATGGGGTACTCCTTTGTACCTACGCCCCCTGCGCCGGCGTTGGCGCAGACATGAAAACGCCCGGCGAACCGGGCGTTTTTACTACCGCGTACAGCCTTACAGGTTGTAGCCGCGCTCGTTGTGCTCGGAGAGGTCCAGGCCAACGGCCTCGGATTCTTCGTTCACACGCAGACCCATCACCAGGTCCAGAACCTTGAGGATGATGTAGGTCAGCACAGTGGTGTAGACGATGGTGAACAGCACGCTTTCAGTCTGGATCCACAGCTGGCTGGCGATGCTCTCGAAGGAGCCGAAGCCGCCCAGCGCCGGGGAACCGAAGGCACCCACCAGGATTGCACCGACGATACCGCCGACACAGTGCACGCCGAAGACGTCCAGAGAGTCGTCGTAGCCCAGCTTGCGCTTGAGGCTGGTGGCGCAGAAGAAGCAGATCACGCCTGCAGCCAGACCGATGACCAGGGCGCCAACAGGGCCCACGGCGCCAGCGGCCGGGGTGATGGCGACCAGACCGGCAACCACACCGGAAGCGATGCCCAGGGCGCTCGGCTTACCGTGGGTGATCCACTCGGCGAACATCCAGGACAGGGCAGCGGCGGCGGTGGCGATCTGGGTAACCAGCATGGCCATACCGGCGGTGTCGTTGGCGGCGGCAGCGGAGCCGGCGTTGAAGCCGAACCAGCCGACCCACAGCATGGCAGCACCAATCAGGGTGTAACCCAGGTTGTGCGGAGCCATCGGGGTGGTCGGGTAGCCTTTGCGCTTGCCCAGCACCAGGCAGGCAACCAGGCCAGCGATACCGGCGTTGATGTGCACCACGGTACCACCAGCGAAGTCGATCACGCCTTCATCCCACAGGAACGCGCCGTCGCCGGACCAGACCATGTGGCACATGGGGGCGTAGACGATGGTGAACCAGATGGTCATGAAGATCAGCATCGCGGAGAACTTCATGCGCTCGGCGAAGGCACCGACGATCAGGGCCGGGGTGATGATGGCGAAGGTCATCTGGAAGGTGACGAACACGCTTTCCGGGAAGGCCGCGATCAGGCTTTCCTTGGTCAGGTTAGTGAGGAAGGCGTTGTTCAGGGTCCCGATGAAGGAGTTCAGGTTGGTAACACCCTTCTCCATGCCGGTGGTGTCGAAGGCCAGGCTGTAGCCGTAGGCGAACCACAGAATGCTCATCAGACCGGTGATGGCGAAGCACTGCATCATCACCGAAAGGATGTTCTTGGAACGGACCATGCCGCCGTAGAACAGCGCCAGGCCAGGGATGGTCATGAACAGCACCAGAGCGGTGGCGGTCAGCATCCAGGCGGTGTCGCCGGAGTTGAGGACAACCTCGTCAGCCATGGCCAGGCCAGGGGTTACGAGGGACAAAAGGGCTCCTAGCCCTGCGATCTTACGCAGAGTCATGTGTTTTTCTCCTGGGGCGTGTTGGGTTCGGAGGCTTAAACTGCGTCGGTGCCGGTCTCGCCGGTACGGATGCGGATGGCCTGTTCCAGATTGACTACGAAGATCTTGCCGTCACCGATCTTGCCGGTGTTGGCCGCCTTGGTGATCGCCTCGATGACACGGTCCAGCTGGTCGTCGGCAATCGCTACGTCGATCTTCACCTTCGGCAGGAAATCAACCACGTATTCCGCGCCGCGATACAACTCGGTGTGGCCCTTCTGACGACCGAAGCCTTTGACTTCGGTCACGGTGATGCCCTGCACGCCGATCTCGGACAGCGACTCGCGCACGTCGTCCAATTTGAACGGCTTGATGATGGCAGTGACTAGTTTCATGAAACTCTCTCCCGTATTTGGTGGACTTGCCCCAGGAAAAACGAACCCGGCCCAAGTCTAAGCGCAGTGTCTGGCTTTTGAAACGCATCGGCCGCCATGGCCCCGGCCGGTCCGATGCCAACCAACCGCATGCGGCAAGGCACTCCCCCGCCTCACCCTGCGCACCGGTACTGCATCGGTGCACGCGTCATCGGCAACTAAGCAGAAAGCTTGCCAGCTCTGACAAAAGCCCTTTTTTCATGCGCTTAGCCCTGCAAATGTAGTTGCCGAGAGAAATCCCGCCGCGCCATTGCACAAAAACGGTGCACACAAGAACCCCCGACTGTGCGAAAAGCGTGCGCGGGTGCACGCACAGCCGTGCACAGCTCGCAGTGCTACACTGCGCGCGCATTCAGTTCGCCGGAATTTTTCCCATGTTGCCGCCCAAAGCCCTGCTCGACGCCCTCAGTAGCCACGCCTCGCGCCTGTTCAACGGTGATACGCCATTGCCCCGCGGCGAGTTCGAAGCGCAGTTCAAGGCGCTGCTGCAGAGCGCCTTCAGCAAACTGGATCTGGTCAGCCGCGAGGAGTTCGACAGCCAGATGGCCGTGCTCAATCGCACCCGCGCGCGCCTCGAGGCACTGGAAGCCAAGGTCGCCGCGCTGGAAGCCCAACCGAGTCCGCCCCCAAGCGAGTAAGCCGCAGCGGGGCGGCATGTGATCAAGGAGTGATCCATGTCCCTAGCCATCGTCCACAGCCGCGCCCAGGTGGGTGTGGAAGCGCCCGCCGTGACAGTCGAGGCGCACCTGGCCAACGGCCTGCCGAGCATGGCCCTGGTCGGCCTGCCGGAAACCGCGGTGAAGGAGAGCAAGGACCGCGTGCGCAGCGCGATCCTCAACGCCGGGTTCGATTTTCCCCCGCGCAGGATCACCCTTAACCTGGCGCCAGCCGATCTCCCCAAAGATGGCGGACGCTTCGACCTGGCCATCGCCCTCGGCGTGCTCGCCGCCAGCGGCCAGGTGCCCGTCGACAGCCTCGAACAACTGGAATGTCTGGGTGAGCTGGCGCTCTCCGGCGCCGTGCGCTCGGTGCAGGGCGTACTACCCGCCGCCCTGGCCGCTCGCGCCGCCGGGCGCACGCTGATCGTGCCGAGAGCCAATGCCGAGGAAGCCTGCCTGGCTTCGGGCCTGACCGTGCTGGCGGTCGAGCATCTGCTGGAAGTAGCCGCGCACCTCAATGGCCACACACCGCTCACGCCTCATCAGGCCAGCGGCCTGCTGCGCGCCAGCCAGCCCTATCCCGACCTGTCCGATGTGCAGGGCCAGATGGCGGCCAAACGCGCGTTATTGATCGCCGCCAGTGGCGGGCACAACCTGCTGTTCAGCGGCCCACCCGGCACCGGCAAGACCCTGCTGGCCAGCCGTTTGCCGGGCCTGCTGCCGCCGCTGGATGAACAGGAAGCGCTGGAGGTCGCGGCGATCCAGTCGGTGGCCAGCCATGTACCACTCGCGCACTGGCCGCAGAGACCCTTCAGGCAACCTCATCACAGCGCGTCAGGACCGGCGCTGGTCGGTGGCGGCAGTCGCCCGCAACCCGGCGAAATCACCCTGGCCCATCAAGGCGTCTTGTTCCTCGACGAACTGCCCGAGTTCGATCGCAAGGTACTGGAGGTTCTCCGCGAGCCACTGGAATCAGGCTGCATCGTCATCGCCCGCGCCCGCGACAAAGTGCGTTTCCCCGCGCGCTTCCAACTGGTGGCGGCGATGAATCCGTGCCCCTGCGGCTACCTCGGCGACCCCAGCGGGCGCTGCCGTTGCACCCCGGACCAGATCCAGCGCTATCGCGGCAAGCTCTCCGGGCCATTGCTCGACCGCATCGACCTGCACCTGACCGTCGCCCGCGAAACCACCTCGCTGCAGCCCGATCCAGTGCCAGGCGAAAACAGCGCCACCGTCGCCCGCCAGGTCGCGGCGGCGCGCTTGCGCCAGGTGCAGCGTCAGGGCTGTGCCAATGCTTTTCTCGACCTTGCCGGCCTGCGCCAGCACTGTGTGCTGAGCAAGGACGACCAGCACTGGCTGGAACACGCCTGCGAACGCCTCAACCTGTCGCTGCGCGCGGCCCACCGCCTGCTCAAGGTGGCGCGCACCCTGGCCGACCTCGAACAGGCGCCGCACATCGCGCGCGCGCATGTGGCCGAAGCCCTGCAATACCGGCCCGCACAGAGCGGCTAAGCGGCGTCAACCAATCAACAAAACTATCAGGGGCAATATCAAGCAAGAAAAATACTATCGAGCTGTGCTAGAATTGCGCGCCTTCCGCCCTTGGCGGCCCATCCGATAACAAGGAGAGCTAGCTCAATGGAGGCATCTTCGTCTTCGCGCTCCACCCTCAATCCGCCGGTATTCTTCGGCTCCACTCTGCTCATCGCCTGCCTGGTGATATACAGCTCCGCCTTCCAGGCCAACGCCCAGCACGTGTTCGCCCTGACCCAGGCGTGGATCATCGAGAATGCCAGCTGGGTCTACGTGCTCGCCGTCGCGCTGATCCTGCTGTTCGTCGTGTTCCTCGCCCTCAGCCGCTACGGCGACATCAAGCTCGGCCCCGACCACAGCGAGCCTGAATACAAGAACAGCACCTGGTTCTCCATGTTGTTCTGCGCCGGCATGGGCATCGGCCTGATGTTCTTCGGCGTTGCCGAACCCGTCATGCACTTCATCGCGCCACCGGTGGGCGACCCGCAGACCGTGCAGGCCGCGCGTGAGGCGATGAAACTGACCTTCTTCCATTGGGGCTTGCACGCCTGGGCGATCTACGCCGTCGTCGCGCTGATCCTCGCCTACTTCAGCTACCGGCATAACCTGCCACTGACCCTGCGTTCGGCGCTTTACCCACTGATCGGCAACCGCATCTACGGGCCCATCGGCCATGCCGTGGATATCTTCGCGGTGATCGGTACCGTGCTTGGCGTGGCCACATCGCTGGGCTACGGCGTGCTGCAGATCAACACCGGACTCAACCACCTGTACGACCTGCCGATCAGCACCACGGTGCAGGTCGGGCTGATCATCGCCACCATGCTGCTGGCCACGTTGTCGGTGGTCATCGGTCTGGACAAGGGCATCCGCCGCCTGTCCGAGCTGAACATGACGCTCGCCGTAGGTCTGTTGCTGATGGTGGTGATTTTGGGGCCGACGGTGTTCATCCTGCAGACCTTCGTGCAGAACACGGGCGGCTACCTGTCGGAGATCGTCAGCAAGACCTTCAACCTCTACGCCTACGAGCCCACCGACTGGATCGGCGGCTGGACCTTGTTCTACTGGGGCTGGTGGTTGTCCTGGTCGCCCTTCGTCGGTCTATTCATCGCGCGCATCTCGCGCGGGCGCACCATCCGCCAGTTCATCGGCGGCGTACTAGTCGTGCCGGCCGCCTTCACCCTGTTGTGGATGACAGTGTTTGGCGACACGGCGATCCACATGATCATGATCGACGGCGTGCAGGACCTGGCCACCGCGGTGGACAAGGACAGCGCGCTGGCGCTGTTCGCCTTCCTCGAACACTTTCCTTTTTCAGCCCTGCTGTCGCAGATCGCCGTGCTGATGATCGTGGTGTTCTTCATCACCTCGGCGGACTCCGGCGCCATGGTGGTGGACATGCTCGCCTCCGGCGGCCATGACCAGACACCGTTGTGGCAACGGGTGTTCTGGACAGCCGTGATCACCATTGCCGCCATCGCCCTGTTGCTTGCCGATGGCCTCAAGGCGCTGCAGACCGCGACCATCGCCAGCGCCCTGCCCTTCGTTATCGTGCTGCTGGCGTCGATGTGGGGCCTGCTGCGCGCCCTGCAGCTGGATGCCGCCAAACGCGGTCTGCGCCAGCAGGTGGCGTTTACCCCGCGCATGAGCAGCAGTCAGGGCGGCTGGCAGCGGCGTCTGCGCAGCATCGCCATGTTCCCGCGCCGGGCGCACGTTAGCCGCTTCATCAGTGACACCGTGCTGCCGGCCTTTCAGCAGGTCGCCGAGGAACTGCGCAAGCAGGGCCGCGAGACCACGCTGAGCAACGGCGATGACGGTCGGGTGATCCTGCGCGTGTCCCACGGTGATGAGGCGGACTTTTACTACCAGGTGCGCCCGCGCGCCTTCACCCAGCCCAGCTTCGCCATGCGTGACACCCGCGACGACGGCAACGAGGAGCGCAAGTACTTCCGCGCCGAAGTGCATCTCGACGAGGGCGGCCAGGACTATGACCTGATGGGCTGGAGCGGCGAGGAAGTGATCGGCGACATCCTCGACCAGTACGAGCGTCACCTGCATTTCCTGCACATGACGCGCTGAGCCGATGTCATGAAAAAGCCCCGACGCTAATCACGCCGGGGCTTTTTTCGTGGTGCACGAAACGCCTACTGGAAGCGCCCGACCTCCTGGCGCAATTCCTCGGCCAGCTGGTCCAGCTCATGCGCGGTCTGCGCCAGGTTGGCCACCACTTCGCGCTGCTCGCTGTTGGCCAGGGCGATGCTCTGCAGGTTGCTGCTGAGCAGGGTCGCCGTGCTGCTCTGCTCGCTGGTGGCGGTGGTGATGGCGGCGAACTGCTCACCGGCGGCGTTGGTCTGCTCGGCGATCTGCGACAGTGCCGCGGCGACCTTGGCGTTGCGCTCCAGGCCGTCCTGCATCAGCGCCTTGCCCTGCTCCATGGTGCTGATCGCACTGCTGGTTTCGCCCTGGATACTGCCGATCATGGTCGAGATCTCGTTGGTCGCCTCGCGGGTGCGCGCGGCCAGGTTGCGCACCTCGTCGGCGACCACGGCAAAGCCGCGGCCCTGTTCACCAGCACGCGCCGCCTCGATGGCCGCGTTGAGCGCCAGCAGGTTGGTCTGGTCGGCAATCGCGGTGATCACGCTGACGATGCCGCCGATTTCCTGGGAGCGCTGGCCGAGGGTGTTGACCACGTCGGCGGTGCCATTCAGCGACCCGGCGATCTGCTCCAGAGCGCGCGAGGCTTCGTCCATCGAGGTGCGGCCGATGCGCGTCTGCTGGGCGTTGTCGCTGGCCAGGCGCTCGGTGTTGCGCATGTTGTCGGCGATGTTCAGCGAGGTGGCGCTGAACTCTTCCACGGCGCCGGCCATGCTGCCGATCTCGCCGGACTGCTGCTCGATGCCTTCATAGGCACCGCTGGCCAGGCCGGACAGCGCCTGGGCGCGACTGCTGACATTGTGCGCGGCGCCGCGGATGCGCGAGACCATGGTCGCCAGGGCATCGCCCATTTGGTTGAAGTTACGCGCCAGCTCGCCGATCTCGTCGTGGCTGGTGACGTTGAGGCGCACGCTGAGGTCGCCCGCGCCCAGCGCCTGGGCCTGACGCACCAGATCGCCGAGCGGACGCAGCTTGCGCCGCAGCAGCCAGATCACCGCGGCCACGGCCAGCAGCAGAGTCACCAGGCTGCCGATCGCCAACTGGCTGCCGACGTGCCAGGTCACCGCCTGGATTTCCGCACGCGGCATGCTCGCCACCACCTGCCAGGGGCCACCGGTGAACGGCATGGCAACGCTGAAGAACTCTTCGGTGCCATCGCTCCAGAACGCGCCCTTGCCGGGCTTGGCCAATACGTCGGCGAGCTCGCCGGCCAGTTGCTCCGGCTTGCGTGCACCCGCCGGCGGCACCAGCCAGGCGTTCTGATCGTCGAGCAGCGCCAGCGAGCCGGTGGCGCCAATGCGGAAGCGCTTGAGGTTGTCGAACTGGACGTTCTGCGCGGCGGTGTAGTCGAAGCCGACGAACAACACGGCGATGACCCGGCCGCTGGCGTCGCGCACCGGGGTGTACTGGGTCATGTAGAAGCGCTCGAACAGCAGCGCGCGGCCGACATAACCATCGCCGCCCATCAGGCGCTGGTAGGCCGGGTGCGCGTGATCGAGCACGGTGCCGATGGCCCGCGTGCCGTCGGTCTTCAGCAATGAGGTGCTGATGCGCACGAAGTCGTTGCCGTCGCGGACGAACACCGTGGCCACGCCGGCGGTGAGCTGGTGGAAGTCGTCGACTTCGCGGAAATCGTTGTTCAGTGCCGCGTCACCCAGGTACAGGGTTGGCGCCTGCAGGCCGCCGACAGCAACACGCTCGCCCTCCTCCACGCGCAGGCCACCGCTGAAGCGCCGCTCGAACAGCCCGGCCAGGCGCTGTGTGCTCTCGCGCAAGCTGTCATGGAAGGTGCTCAGCTGGTCGGCGAGCAAGCGCGCCTCACTGCCCAGGTGCTCCTGGCGGGTCACCAGGTTGGCCTGGTTCAGCGAGCGCAGGGCAAACAGGGTGCTGGCGCTGATCAGCAGCACGAGCATCACGGCGAGGGCGGTGGCCAGCTGCCAGGCAATGCGGGAACGTGGGGTGGTCATGCAGGGTCTCCAGCGGCGCGGCGGCGGAAATGGGGCATGAAACGGCCGAATCGGCTTCCTGAGCGATTCGCGGTCGCGAAAATACTTGAGTGAAACGCTGAGGAATATAGCCAATGGCCATGCCCGTCGCGCGGCATGACGAAGCTGTCGCACCCTTGAATGATCAGCTCAGCAGCTGCACCGCCGGCAGCTGCATGGCCGCCACTTCCGCCAGCAGGTAGTCGCGCAGGCGGCGCAGGCGCTCCTGGCCGCGGTGGGCACGCGGCCAGACCAGGTAGTAGCTGTCGCCACTGGCCACCGCACTGGGCCAGGGCAATCCGAGCCGACCGTTGTGCACGTCCTCGGCCACCATCACCAGGTCGCCGACGGACACGCCATAGCCGCGCTCGGCGGCGACGATGCCCAGCTCCAGGGTGTCGAACACCTGGCCGCCCTTGAGTGGCACCTGCTCGCCCAGGTCCATGCGCTGCAACCAGCGCCGCCAGTCGCGGCGATCCGGGGTCGGGTGCAGCAGCTCGGTGGCCTGCAGGCGCGCCAGGTCCCAGGGGCCATCGCTGGTGGCGCCCGGTGCGCAGACCGGGATCAACCACTCGGCGAACAGCTCGACGCTCTCCCAGTCCTCGTCGAAACTGCCCTTGCCGAGCAGCACGGCGCAGTCGAACGGCTCATGGTGGAAGTCGACCTTGTCCACGTCCATCCAGGCACTGGTCAGCTGAACTTCATTGCCTGGCTCGAGCAGGCGGTAGCGCGACAGGCGCGCCAGCAGCCAGCGCATGGTCAGGGTCGACGGTGCCTTCAAGCGCAGGGTGGTGTCGTCGACGCGCACGCTGGTGCAGGCACGTTCCAGCGCATCGAAGCCCTCCCGCACACCGGGCAGCAGCAGGCGCGCCGTCTCGCTGAGGCGCAGGTGGCGACCGCTGCGCTCGAACAGGCGGCAGGCGAAATGTTCCTCCAGGGTGCGGATATGCCGGCTCACCGCGCTCTGGGTGATGGCCAGCTCCTCGGCAGCACGGGTGAAGGAGGCATGCCGGGCCGCGGCCTCGAAGGCGCGCAGGGCATACAGGGGCGGCAGGCGGCGTGCCATGGCGGTGACTCTCCATGAGTTTTAGTCATGCCAAGCATCGCATTTTTCCTTTTGTGCGGGGCGCCCTCGATCCCGAGAATGAGCGACATCTTCTCGTCTGCCGGTGTTTCCGGAGACGCCTCTCGCTGAGTCCTACTCATCATGCCGCACACCACACGCGACGAACTGGTCGCCCTCTTTCGCCTCGCTGGCCCACTGATCACCGCGCAGCTGGCCCATGTGCTGATGGTCTTCACCGACACCATCATGATGGCCAAGCTCGGCCCCGAGCAGCTGGCGGGCGGCGCCCTGGGTGCCACCTGCTACTACATGCTGTCGCTGTTCTGCGTCGGCATGATGGCCGCCGTGGGCAGCCTGGTCGCCATCCGTCACGGCGCCGGTGATGCAGCAGGCGCCACCCGCCTGCTGCAGAGCGGCCTGTGGCTGGCGCTGCTGCTGGGCGTTGTCGGCGCCCTCGGCCTGCGCACCCTCGGCCCGCTGCTGCCGCACCTGGGACAACAGCCCGGCACCGCCGTGCATGCCATGCAGTTTCTCGGCGCCCTGGCGCTGGCCTTGCCCGGCTACCTGTGCTTCATGGCCCTGCGCGGCTTCACCAGCGCCATCGGCCACCCTGGCCCGGTGATGACCATCGGCATCGCCGGCGCCCTGGCCAACTTCGTCATCAACTACGCCCTGATCGAGGGCTGGCTCGGCCTGCCCAATCTCGGCCTGGGCGGCATCGGCATGACCACCGCCCTGGTCAGCAGCGGCATGGCCCTGGCCCTGGCGCTGTACATCCTGCGCGCGCCGGTCTATCGCCAGTACGCGCTGCTGCGCGGTCTGCTGCGCCCACGCAAGGTGGAGATGCGCGCGCTGCTGCGCCTGGGTCTGCCGATCGGCGGCACCTACGCCGCCGAGCAGGGCATGTTCACCTTCGCCGCGCTGTGCATGGGCGCCCTGGGCAGCGTGCAGCTGGCGGCGCACCAGATCGCCATCCAGGCGGTGACGCTGGCCTTCATCCTGCCCCAGGGCCTGTCCTACGCGGTGACCTTCCGGGTCGGCCAGCACTACGGCGCCGGGCGCCTGACCGACGTGCGCCGTGCCGGACGGCTGGGCATCGCCAGTGGCGCTTGCTGCATGCTGTTCTTCGCCGTGCTGTTCTGGCTGGTGCCGGAGCAGGTGGTGGGGCTGTTTGTCGACCGCAGCGACCCGGCCTTCGACGAGGTGGTCGGGCTGGCCGTGAGCCTGCTGGCGGTGGCCGCGCTGTTCGAGCTGTTCGACGGCACCCAGAGCATCGCCATGGGCACCATCCGCGGCCTGGGCGACGGCAAGACCACCCTGTTGGTCGGCCTCGGTTGCTACTGGCTGATCGGCATCCCGCTGGCCTGGGCCCTGGCTTTCCCGCTCGGCTGGGGCGCGCATGGCGTGTGGTGGGGGCTGGCCGGCGGCCTGGCCTGTGCGGCGGTCGGGCTGACCCTGGGCTTCGAGCGGAAAACCACGCGCCTGCTACCCGTACGCCCAGCGCAGGCAGTTTGCCTGAGCTAGTCGTCGGCCCGCGCCGAAGGGGTCAGTGCGTCAGGAGGGCAGCGCGGCGAGCAGCGGCTGGCGCATGCCGAACACCAGGAAGCGCGCCAGGTCAGCCAGTGGCAGGCCCTTGCTGATCAGGTAACCCTGCACCTGATCGCAGCCGTACTGGCGCAGCAGCGCCAGCTGTTCGGCGTTCTCCACGCCCTCGGCGACCACTTCCAGGTGGAGGTTGTGCGCCAGGTTGATCATCGCCCGCACCAGCTGGCGGTTCTCCGCGCGCTCGCCCATGCCGGCAACGAAGCTCTTGTCGATCTTCAGCAGGGTGATGGGCAGGCTGTTGAGGTGCACGAACGAGGAGAAGCCGGTGCCGAAATCGTCCAGCGAGAAGCGCACGCCAAGTCGGCCGAGAGCCTGCATGGTCTGCTGCACCTGATCGCTGCGGCGCATCACCGCGGTTTCCGTCAGCTCGAACTCCAGCCACTGGGCATCCACGCCGCGCTCTTCGATCAGGCGGCTGAGGGTCGGCAGCAGCTGGCTGTCCTGGAACTGGCGGAACGACAGGTTGACCGCCATGTGCAGCGCCGGCAGGCCACGCCCGCGCAGCCACTGCATGTCGCGCAGCGCGCGGGAAATCACCCAGTAGCCGAGCGGCACGATCAGCCCACTCTCTTCGGCCAGCGGGATGAACTCGTCCGGGCCGAGCAGGCCGCGCTCCGGATGGCGCCAGCGCACCAGTGCTTCGAGGCCGACGATGCGCCCGCTCTGCAGGCACAGGCGCGGCTGGTAGTGCAGCTCCAGCTCGTCACGGCGCAGGGCGCGACGCAGCTCGGTTTCCAGGTCGGCGAGGCTGCGCGCGCTGCGGTTGATGCGCTCGTCGTAGACGTGGAAGGTGCAGCCCTGCACGCTCTTGGCCTGCTGCATGGCGATGTGCGCGTGCCACATCAGCGGGTCCGCCCCGGCACCGGCGCGGGCATGGGCGATGCCCAGGCTGCAGCCGATCAGCAGGCTCTCGCCGTCGATCCAGTAGGGTTCGGACAGCACTTCGATGATGCCTTCGGCCACGCGCTCGGCCCGCGACGGATCGCGGCGGGTATCGAGAAGCAGGGCGAATTCGTCGCTGCCCAGGCGGGCCAGGCGGTCGCCGGCCTCGAGCTTGGTCTTCAGCCGCGCCACCACCTGCAGGATCAGGCGGTCGCCGGCCTGATGACCGAGGGCATCGTTGGCGTGCTTGAAGTTGTCCAGGTCGAGATGGCCGAGGGTCAGGCCACGCCCGCGGTACTCGGCCAGGTGCGCGGCCAGCAGGGTATGGAAGCCCTGGCGGTTGGCGATACCGGTCAGCGTGTCCTGCTCGGCCAGGCGCTGCAGGGTGCCCTGCAGCTGGCTGCGCTCGCGGGCGTAGCGCAGGCAGCGGCGCAGCATGTCGACGCTCAGGCGCTCGCGCACCAGCCAGTCGTAGACATCGGTCGGCGCCTGCTCGGGTTCTTCTTCGAGCAGCAGGATGGTCGGCAGCGGGCAGCAACCCGGCGCGGGCTGACAGGCCGGCGTGGTTAGCAGCAGGCCGCCGTAGGGATCGTCGAACAGCGCGCGGGCGGCTTCCCAGGAGGGTGCCGTGATCAGCGGGCACGCGCAGTCGAGCGCTGCCAGCCGCGCACGCAGCAGGGCGGCCCATTCCGGCCGTTCAGCCAGCAGGACCAGGCGCAAAGGTTCGACGGACAAACATCCTCCCCGGAAACATCAAGGCAGACCGATATCGTCTGCGTGCGCCGTGATCGGCGTCTCTGTTCTGCATTTTAGTTGCGCAGATTTCTGCGCATCCTGCGGGAAAGGCATAGCAGGGGCAACCGCGGGCGGTCAGATCGAGCCGGCATAATCTTTAAAAATAGTGACTTACCACTCATTCCTGAAGCTTTTTATCCTGAGCGTCAGCTAAACGACACCTGGTCCGCCAGCGACGCGCCGGCCGATATGGCCTGTTAGAATGCGCGCCTTCGTTTACCCCTCGTTGAATTCCCCGTCATGTCCCGACTCAATCCCCGGCAGCAAGAAGCCGTGAACTACGTCGGCGGCCCTCTTTTGGTGCTCGCCGGCGCCGGCTCCGGCAAGACCAGCGTGATTACGCGAAAGATCGCCCACCTGGTGCAGAAGTGCGGCATCCAGGCCCGCCATATCGTCGCCATGACCTTCACCAACAAGGCCGCGCGCGAGATGAAGGAGCGCGTCGGCACGCTGCTCAAGGGCGCCGAGGCGCGCGGCCTGACCGTGTCGACCTTCCACAACCTGGGCATGAACATCATCCGCAAGGAATACGCGGCGCTGGGCTACAAGCCGGGCTTCTCGATCTTCGACGACGGCGACATCAAGGCCCTGCTGACCGACATCATGCAGAAGGAATACGCCGGCGATGATGGCGCCGACGAGGTCAAGAACTACATCGACAGCTGGAAGAACGACCTGATCCTGCCCGACGAGGCCCTGGCCAACTCGCGCGGGCCCAAGGAGCAGACCGCCGCCATCGTCTACCTGCACTACCAGCGCACGCTCAAGGCGTACAACGCGGTGGACTTCAACGACCTGATCCTGCTGCCGGTGAAGCTGTTCCAGGAGCACAAGGACATCCTGGAGAAGTGGCAGAACCGCATCCGCTACCTGCTGGTCGACGAATACCAGGACACCAACTCCAGCCAGTACCTGCTGGTGAAGCTGCTGGTGGGCATGCGCAACCAGATCACCGTGGTCGGTGACGACGACCAGTCGATCTACGCCTGGCGTGGCGCGCGGCCGGAAAACCTGATGCTGCTGAAAGAGGACTACCCGTCGCTGAAGGTGGTGATGCTCGAGCAGAACTACCGCTCCACCAGCCGCATCCTCAAATGCGCCAACACCCTGATCGCCAACAACCCCCACGCCTTCGAGAAGCAGCTGTGGTCCGAGATGGGCATGGGCGACGAGATCCGCGTGATCCGCACACGCAACGAAGATGCCGAGTGCGAGCGCGTGGCCCTGGAAATCCTCACCGAGCACCTGCGCACCGAGCGCCCGTACAGCGATTTCGCCATCCTCTACCGCGGCAACTACCAGGCCAAACTGATGGAGCTGAAGCTGCAGCACCACCAGATTCCCTATCGCCTGTCCGGCGGCACCAGCTTCTTCGCTCGCCAGGAAGTGAAGGACCTGATGAGTTACTTCCGCCTGCTGGTCAACCCGGATGACGACAACGCCTTCCTGCGGGTGATCAACGTGCCGCGCCGCGAGATCGGCTCGACCACCCTGGAGAAGCTCGGCAACTACGCCAGCGAGCGCAAGGTCAGCATGTACACCGCCAGCGACGAGATCGGCCTGGGCGAACACCTGGACAGCCGCTACACCGAGCGCCTCTCGCGCTTCAAACGCTACATGGACAAGATCCGCGAGCAGTGCGCCGGCAACGATCCGATTGGCGCCATCCGCAGCATGGTGATGGACATCGACTACGAGAGCTGGCTGCGGCAGAACGCCTCCAGCGACAAGGTCGCCGATGCGCGCATGGGCAACGTCTGGTTCCTCGTCGAGGCGCTGAAGAACACCCTGGACAAGGACGAAGACGGCGACATGACCGTCGAGGACGCCATCGGCAAGCTGGTCCTGCGCGACATGCTCGAGCGTCAGCAGGAAGAGGAAGACGGCGCCGAGGGCGTGCAGATGATGACCATGCACGCCTCCAAGGGCCTGGAATTTCCCTCGGTGTACATCATCGGTTTCGAGGAGGAGATCCTCCCGCACCGCTCCAGCATCGAGGCCGACACCATCGAGGAAGAACGCCGCCTGGCCTACGTCGGCATCACCCGCGCCAAGCGCAACCTGGCGCTGACCTTCGCCGCCAAGCGCAAGCAGTACGGCGAGATCATCGACTGCTCGCCGAGCCGCTTCCTCGACGAACTGCCACCGGAGGACCTGGTGTGGGAAGGCCAGGAAGACGCTCCCGTGGAGGTCAAGGCCGCACGCGGCAACGATGCCCTGGCCAACATGCGGGCGATGCTGAAGAAGTAGAGCCGGGCAGTCTTGACCCCCGGTGGTGCGCACGGCGCAGCAGCTAACGTGCCGCGTCGAGCCACCGCTTAGCCGCCCTGCGCCGTTGCCTTCAACCCGGCCAGTACCAGCTTCTGGTACAGCTGTTCGCGCAGGCCACTGGGTTGTTGCAGGTCCATGCGCTGCAGGTGCGCGGCGTACAGCGCCGGGTCCGGTAGATCGAACAGCGTGGCCATGCCCAGTTCGAGGATTTCGCTGAGCTTGAGTTTGCTCTTCAGCCAGCGCAGGGCGCGCAGCAGGTCCTGCTCCTCGGCGCTGAAGTCGCAGCCCAGCGGGTACTCGACGAACAGCTGGGGAAATTCGCTCTGCAGCGCCAGCAGGCGCCACGGTGTGTTCTGCCGGTAGGCCGCTTCCAGCACGAAATCGTCGGGCAGCTTGCCGGCCTTCTGCGCCGCGGCGATCAGTTCGTCCTGAAAGCGCGCATCGGCGATGCGCAGCAGCGCCTCGATCACCTGGGCGTCGTTCTTGCCACGCAGGTCGGCGATGCCGTACTCGGTCACCACCAGGTCGCGCAGGTGCCGCGGAATGGTGGTGTGGCCGTAGTCCCAGACGATGTTGGAACTGACCTCGCCACCCGACTCGCGCCAGCTGCGCAGCATCAGGATCGAGCGCCCGCCTTCCAGTTCGTGGGCCTGGGCGACGAAATCGTACTGGCCGCCAACCCCGCTGAGCACGCGGCCATCTTCCAGCTGGTCGGCGGCATTGGCGCCCAGCAGGGTGATGCTGAAGCAGCTGTTGACGAAGCGCGCGTCGCGCCGCTGCAGGCGTTTGAGCGTCTCGTCGCCGTACAGGCGATTGATGTAGCTGATCGCCGTCATGCCGACGCGCTGGCGCTGGGTCTCGGTCAACTGACGCAGGCGCTCGTAGAACGCCTGCGGGCCGAGGAAGAAACCGCCGTGCACCAGTACGCCACCGACGGCGCTGCCCAGGTAGGGCTGGATCGCTACGGCAGTCAGCGGGTCGGCGAGGTCGCAGGGCACGCGCTGGCCATCGGGCAGCAGCAACTGGCGGCCTTCCAGTTCCAGGTTGGCGGCGAGCAGGCCGTGGCGCTGCAGCCAGGCCAGGGTCACCGCGTCGAGCACATGGGGAATACCGGCCAGGCGCAGCGACTCGGCATCGCGCAAGCGCTCCTCGCCATCCAACCCTCCGTGATTTGCCAGGCGCTGCAGGTGCACGTCGGGGTAGGCCGCGCGGCGCACCACGCCGGCCTCGACCAGCACCAGCAGGCCGAGCAGGAACATCTCGCTGCAGCCATACAAACCGCTGGCGAACGGTGCGAGGCCGCCTTCACGCTCGATCAGATCACCCCAGCGTTGCGGCACGCGCATGCTGTCCAGGGCCGCGCGGTAGCTGGCGTTGTCGCCCTGGCGCGCGACCAGCGCCGCGGCCAGGCCGTCGGCCATCGCACCGATGCCGACCTGCAGGGTGCCGCCGTCGCGGATCAGCACACTGGCGTGCAGGCCGATGGCGTGGTCCTGCAGGCTGACCGGCATGTTCGGTGTGGAGAACAGCGTGCTGCGCTCGGTCTGCTCCAGCAGCAGGTCGAAATCCCGTCGCTCCACTTCGGCGGCACCGGCCATGTACGGCAGCTCGCTGTGCGGCTGGGCGATGAACAGGATCGGCTCGCCGGCGGCGCGGCGCGCGCGCATCAGCGGCAGCAGATCGAGGGTGATGTCCGGGTTGCAGCTCAAGCTCAGGTGCGCCGGGCGCTGCACGTCGGTGGCGACCAACTGGGCGATGACGTTGATGCCCTTGCGATCGAGGTCGCGGGCGACATGGCTGTAGTTGAGGCTGACGTAGCTCTGCTGCGCCTGCGGATTGCCCAGCTGGCTGCCCGGCTGCAGGTAGAACTCCTCGACCTGCACATTGCTCGGCAGCTCGCCGCAACGCAGGTCGCCAAGGTAGTCGAGTTCAACGTAGTCGCCGTAGACGCGGCGCAGGAACGGGCCGCTGAAACGCTGCTCCAGTTCGCTGCCGGCCTGGGGCTTGGCCAGCGACAGCGCGGTGTAGATGGTCAGCGAGCGCTCGGGCAGCGCCTTGATCCGCTGGTACAGCGCGTTGACGAAGCGATTGGGCTTGCCCAGGCCGAGCGGCAGGCCCAGACGAATAGGGCCGTCGATGCGATTCAGGACGGCCTCGACAGCTTGTTCCAGCGAACAACTCGGCACCTGGCGTCTCCTCTGCACAAGGGTGTGCTGGGTTGGACCGGCCCTGGCGCGGCTTTACTCACCTTCCTGTAGTGCAGAAACGACAAAGCCGCCCGGAGGCGGCTTTGTCAGCGATCAGAGGATGCGGGTCAGAGACCGGACATCTTCTTGATGGCGCCCAGCAGGTCTTCGTCGCTGCAGTCGGCGCAGGTGCCTCTCGGCGGCATTGCGTTGATGCCGGAGATGGCCTTGGCCAGGATGCCGTCGAGGCCGCCCTGGTGGTCAGCACGCTCTTTCCAGGCAGCGGTATCGCCGATCTTCGGTGCGCCCAGCACGCCCGCGGTGTGGCAGGCGCCACAGTGGGCAGCGATGATGTCGTCCGGCGTTTTCGCGCCGCCGCCGGCCGAAGCCGCCACAGCTGCTACGCCTTTGCACTCTTCGCCCTGGATGCAGACTTCGCCAACCGGCTTGATGCGCTCGGCGATCTCATCGTTGGTCGCAGCCTGAGCGCTCACAGCCCACAGGGCCAATACGGCAACATTGGCTGCCAGCATTTTTTTAATCAGGTTCACGGTACACCCTCATTGTGGCTAGTCACGCCCGCGGCCACGGTTTCGCGAGCGGGCGCCAGTATAACGGTTAGGACAGCTCCCCGGAACAACCCAAGTTGTCGCAGGGATATTGCCCCGAGGCCGCGGTATTCCTGTATCCGCCAGAGGTCGGATCAGGCTTGTACGTTGGGCTCGGTTACGGCGGGATCAGAAATTCGCCGGCGTGGTGGCGCTGATCAGGCGCGCAGGCTTGTCGTAGGGATTACGGAAGCGGTGCGGTTTGCTGCTTTCGAAATAGTAGCTGTCGCCTGGTTCGAGGACGAACACTTCGCTGCCGACGGTCAGTTCGAGCAGGCCTTCGACCAGCATGCCGGCCTCCTCGCCCTCGTGGGTGAGCATCTCGTCACCGGTATCGGACGCCGGTGGATAGGTCTCGTCGAGGAAGGTGATGGCCCGGCTGGGGTGCGCCTTGCCGATCAGCTTCATGGTCACGGCGCCGCTGGAGAGGTCGGTGAGTTCGTTGGCCCGGTAGACAACCTGCGTCTGGTTGTCCTGCTCCATGTCGAGGGAGAAGAACTCGACCAGGGACATGGGTATACCGCCGAGCACCTTCTTCAACGAGCTGATCGAGGGGCTCACGCTGTTCTTCTCGATCATCGAAATGGTGCTGTTGGTGACGCCCGCACGCTTGGCGAGTTCACGCTGGGATAGGCCTTTAAGCTTGCGAATGGATTGCAGTCGAACACCGACGTCCAATGCTGGAGTCCTCCTTGAGGAGCTGATACGGAAATGTGGCCGTATCATGGCAACAGTGTTCAGTATTTACAACACACTGCCAGCAAATCCTTCTCGCCCCGGCGGCTATGCGCCGGAATAGAGCCTTGGCACCCGGCGCAGGTTGCAGAACAGCTGATAGGGAATGGTCCCGGCGTGGGCCGCGACCTCGCTGGCCAGCACATTCGGCCCCCACAGTTCGACCCGACTGCCGAGGCCGGCCTCGGGCAGATCACTGAGGTCGACGGTGAGCATGTCCATCGACACGCGGCCGATCAGGCGGCCGGGCTGACCATCGATGAACACCGGCGTGCCGGTCGGCGCATGCCGCGGGTAGCCATCGGCGTAGCCCATGGCTACCACGCCGACGCGGGTCGCGCGCTCGGCGATGAAACGGGCGCCATAGCCCAGCGGCTCGCCGGCCGGCAATTCGCGCACGCTGATGATCTTCGATTCCAGGGTCATCACCGGGCGCAGCCGCGCCGCTGCTTGCTGGGCCTGCTCGAACGGCGTGGCACCGTAGAGCATGATCCCCGGGCGCACCCAGTTTCCGGCTTGCGGAGTCTCGAACAACTGCGGCCAGCCAAGGATCGCCGGCGAGTTGCGCAGGCTGACCGGCGCCTGCAGGCCGGCGCAGGCCTGTTCGAACTGTGCCAGCTGCTCGCGGCTGCGTGGGCAGTCCAGCTCGTCGGCGCGGGCGAAGTGACTCATCAGCACGATACTGGCGACCTTGCCGCTGGCCTGCAGGCGCCGGTAGCCGTCGCGCAATTCGGCGGGGTGCAGGCCAACGCGGTGCATGCCGGAATCGACCTTGAGCCAGAGCTGCAGCGGGCGGTTCAGGGTGGCGCGCTCGATGGCCTCGATCTGCCACTCGGCGTGGACCACGGTCCACAGCTCATGCCGCTCGATCAGCGCGAGCTCCTCGGCCTCGAAGAAGCCTTCGAGCAGCAGGATCGGCCCGCCGATGCCGGCCTCGCGCAGCTCCAGCGCCTCTTCGATGCAGGCCACGGCGAAGCCATCGGCCTCACCTGCCAAAGCCTGGGCGCAGCGCACCGCACCGTGACCGTAGGCATCGGCCTTGATCACCGCCAGCGCCTGAGCACCGCTGAGTTCGCGGGCCAGGCGGTAGTTTTGACGCAGGGCTTCGAGGTCGATCAGGGCACGGGCAGGACGCATGGTTCAGGCTTCTGGCAACGAATAAAAAAGCCCGGCGGGGGCGCCGGGCAGAACGGGAAATCAGATTTGTGCGGCGACCACGGTCATCTCGACCAGCACGCGCGGGTCATACAGCGCCGCTTCGACACAGGCACGCGCCGGGGCGTTGCCTTCGGCGACCCATACGTCCCACTCGGCGTTGAGGCCGGCGTAGTCGGCCATATCCTTGAGGTAGATGGTCACGGAGAGAATGCGCGATTTGTCGCTGCCGGCTTCGGCCAGGAAACGGTCGATGTTGGCCAGGGTCTCGCGGGTCTGCGCGCGGATGTCGCCGGCGTAGTCGTCAGCCAGCTGGCCCGCCAGGTAGACGGTGCCGTTGTGGATGACAATTTCGCTGTAGCGCTTTTCAATGCGCAGGCGCTGGATGGACATGCTTATGGCTCTCCTTGGTGCTGCCGTAACGGGAAATATCCAGGCCTTCGGCGCTGATCTGCGGGCGCTTCTTGGCCATCAGGTCGGCGAGGAAGCGACCGGAGCCGCAGGCCATGGTCCAGCCAAGGGTACCGTGTCCGGTGTTGAGGAACAGATTGCGGAATGGCGTGGCACCGACGATCGGCGTGCCGTCCGGGGTGGCCGGGCGCAGGCCGGTCCAGAACTCGGCCTGGGCCAGGTCGCCGCCCTGCGGGTAGAGATCGGCAGTGATCATCTCCAGGGTCTCGCGGCGACGCGGGTTGAGGCTGAGGTCGAAACCGGCGATCTCGGCCATGCCACCGACGCGGATGCGGTTGTCGAAACGGGTGATGGCGACCTTGTAGGTCTCGTCGAGGATGGTCGAGGTCGGTGCCATGCTCGCGTCGGTGATCGGCACGGTCAGCGAGTAGCCCTTGAGCGGGTACACCGGGGCGCGGATGCCCAGCGGCTTGAGCAGCTGCGGGCTGTAGCTGCCGAGGGCGAGCACGTAGCGATCGGCGGTTTCCAGCTTGCCATCGACCCACACGCCATTGATGCGGTCACCGGCGAAATCGATGGACTGGATGGTCTGCCCGAAGCGGAACTCCACGCCGAGGCCGCGAGCCATTTCGGCCAGCTTGCCGGTGAACATCTGGCAGTCGCCGGTCTGGTCGTTGGGCAGGCGCAGGGCGCCGGCGAGCTTGTCGGTGACCCCCGCCAGGGCCGGTTCGACGCGGGCGATGCCAGCACGGTCGAGCAGCTCATAGGGCACGCCGGACTGCTGCAGCACGGCGATGTCCTTGGCGGCGTTGTCGAGCTGGGCCTGGGTGCGGAACAGCTGGGTGGTGCCGAGCTGGCGGCCTTCGTAGGTGATGCCGGTTTCCGCGCGCAGCTCGTCGAGGCAGTCGCGGCTGTACTCGGACAGGCGCACCATGCGCTCCTTGTTCACCGCGTAGCGGCTGGCGGTGCAATTGCGCAGCATCTGCGCCATCCACAGGTACTGGTCGATATCGGCGGTGGCCTTGATCGCCAGCGGTGCGTGCTTCTGCAGCAGCCACTTGATGGCTTTCAGCGGCACGCCTGGTGCGGCCCAGGGCGAGGCGTAGCCCGGCGACACCTGGCCGGCGTTGGCGAAGCTGGTTTCCAGGGCCGGACCGTTCTGGCGGTCGATCACGGTGACTTCGAAACCGGCACGGGCCAGGTAGTAGGCGCTGGCGGTCCCGATCACACCGCTGCCAAGTACCAGAACACGCATTGTTGCCTCCTCGCCGCGGAACGCTCCGCCACGGAAAAATGTTGACCCGCAATGGGCGCAGTATAAAAAGCCAAGCGCAGGCTTTTTCACTGTTTAGAAGGCAATATTCGAGGGGAAAACCCGGCTTTATTGGGTTTTTCAGCGGCGCAAACAGCACGCTTGAGGGCTTTGCGTGGGATCAGGCAGGATAATTTCGTGTTCTAACCATGCGGATGCGCCAGGGCGGCGCACCCTGGCTCGGGCTACTTGCGCACCCATTTGCCATTGACCTGGATGTACTGCCCGGACGGCGTCTTCTCCAGTGCCTTTTGCCCGGCCAGCGCTTCGACGTCACCCAGCTGCAGGCCGTTGTCCTTGGCCAGGCGCTGATACTCGGCCTGACGCGCCTGGTTGATCAGCCGGGCAATTTCCGCCGCCTGGCCGCTGGCGCTGACCACACCCAGGTAACCGTCAGGCTGCTCGCCGAGCTGGCCGCCGGCCTTCGCCGAGCCGAGCGCCGACATCGCCTCGTTGAGGTTCATCGCCCAGGCCGGCAGGCTCAGGCAGAGCACCAGCAGGCCATACCCCAGTTTGCTACGCAGTTTCATGCTTGGCTCCTTGCAGCGGTTCAGAACAGCCCGCTGGATTCGTTGATGATCGAGTCCAGGGCCTTGTCGACCTTGATGTAGATCTCGTGTTCGATCTTCACGTTGAGGTTGATGTTGATCGGCTCGTTGGGCACCGCCAGCTGCACCGTCGGGGTGCAGGCGGCGCCGAGCAGGCCGAACAGAACGACGCAGAACAGAGCGCAGGGGCGCATGGCGATCTCCCGGATCATGGGGCGGGCACTTTGCGTTGGCGCAGGCGTTCCTGCACGCGCTGGCGGATGGTTTCACTGACCTTGTCGGTGAGTTGCAGGCTGGTTAGCAAGGCGGGCACATCCTCTTCCAGGTTGACGTTGAGGTTGATCGGCCGGCCCTTTTCCAGGTCCGGGTTACGCCCCTGCAGACGCAGGGCCAGGGTCAGCTTGCCGCGCTCATCATAGCCAACGGCGCTGTCGAGCAGGTCGTAGTGGAAGTCGTCGAGCGCATCCACCACCAGCTGCATGCCCGGGTTGCTGCGCCCCAGCGCGCGGATCTTCTCCGAGCGGAACTGCAGGTAACCCGGCGCACTGGCCGCCAGGCTGCCGCGCTCGACGCGCACACCCTGGGCATCGATCAGCAGCGGCAACTGGCCACCGAGCGCGCCACGACCGGCCAAGCCGTCTGCCGGGTAGACCCGGAAAATCTCGGCCAGTTGCAGATCCTTGAGGTGCACCGGCAGGCGATGGCTCGGCTGACTGAGGTCGAGCTGCCCCGGCTCCAGCCACGCTTCGCCACCGAACAGGCCGCTGCGGGCGTTGCTCCAGCTCAGTTGCCCGGCAGCCGGCTTGGCCAGCGTGGCGGCATAGCGGCCGCGAAACTGCAGCGGGCCGATCGGCAAACCGGGGTTGGCCTGCTGCAGGCTCAGGTCGGAGGATTCCAGCACCAGTCGCTGGCCGCGCAGCGTGAGGTCGAGCTGGCCGGCCAGGCCACGCAACTCGCTGCGGTCGTAGATGCCATCGAGGCCCTTGAACTGCAGGCCGAGGTCCAGTTCCAGCGCCTGGCTCGGCACACTGCGTAGTTTGGCCGTGCCCAGCAGGCGGCCGTTGGCGAATTCCAGCAGCGGCGGCCAGGCGACCAGGGTCTTGCTCAGCGGATTGCCGGCGCGGAAGAAGATTTCCGCGAAACCGGCGGACAGCGCCAACGCGCCATCCTGCTCACCCGACTGGTCGTAACTGCCCTGCAGCGTGGCACTCAGGCCGGCATCGTTGCTCAGGGTGCCGCGCAGCGTCTGCCGGTCGAGCGCGGCCTGCACGTCGCCCTTGAACTGCCAACCCAGCGGATGCACCTGCGCCTGCTGCAGGCTGCCGACCCGCAGCTGCAACGGCCCGGCCAACGCCAGCGGCCGCTGCGGCTCACCGACCTGCAGCACCAGCCCGGCGAGTTCGGCACGCAGGGTTTTGGCGCTGAATGCATCGCCGACGCGCAGGCTTTTCAGGGCCAGGCTGGACGGTGCCTGCACGGTGAGTTGCAGGCGCTGCTCGGCGAGTTGCCCCTGCAGGCGCAGGTCGAGCACGACGCCCTGCGCCTGCAGCGATTGCTGGCGTAGTTGCGGACTGTGCAACTGAGCCTGCAGGTTGAACGTGCCGCTGCCCTGTTGCAGCCGGCGCAGGTCGAGCGGGTCGTCGGCTGCGGCGAGGGTGAGTTGCCAGTCGCCAGCAAAACTCAGCGCCGCCTCAGCATGCAGCAGGCGCTCATCGGCCGGTAGCCACTGGTTGAGCCAGAGCAAAAGCAGACGCGTATCGGCCATCTGCGCAACCTGCAGGCTGCCGCTCCAGCGCGGCGTGGGCGTGTTCGCCTGCAACTGGCTGTTCAGCGTCAGCCACGGCTGCTGGTCGAAGGTCGCCTCGCCGCTCAGCTGCCACTCGCCCTGGTTCTGCCTGATGTTGCCTGTGAGCACCAAGCGCCGCTCACCCTGGCTGAGGTCGAGGTGCAGCGCTGCCGGCTGCGCGGTGGCGTCCAGCTGCAGACTGCCATGCATGGCGCAGCGCCCGACGGCGCAGGGCAGCTCGATGGCCAGGTCGTCGATGGCCACCTGCCGCGGTACCCAGCGCAGGCCGTCGAGCAGGGCCTGGGGATCACTCGGCTGCGGGTCGAGCCGGGTGCCGGGCTGCCAGTTCGCCTGCAGCGCGCCGGCACGCAATTCATCGAGCTGCCACTGACCATCGTGGGCACGTGGCCAGCGCAGAAACAGCTGCGTCACCTGCACCATCAGGCGGCTGCCATCGGCGCCGTCGCGCTGCGCCTGCACGGCTTCCAGCGTCAGCCCTTGACGGGACAGTGAAAGGCCCTGCCAGCTCAACTCGCTGATGCCCTGCGCCGCCAGCAGACGGCCCCAGGCCAGCCAGCCAAGTGCGGCAGCCAGGATCAGCAGCAACAGCAGAATCCGCATCAGGCGGGGAAACGACATGCCTCGGTTCTCGTCCGGCGACTCGGGTTTCAGGGTGGCGGCAGGCTTCGGCAAGATCAAGGCGTTTTCCGCGCGCAGTGATTTCCACTGGCCATCTGGCTATATTTGCCGAAGATTTCTGGCAAAAGCCGGCTCCCCTCCGAGGCATCCCCCATGAGAACCCAGCATCAGGTCCGCCGCGAACTGGACAAGATCGACCGCAATATCCTGCGCATCCTGCAGGAAGACGGGCGTATCTCCTTCACTGAGCTGGGCGAGCGCGTCGGCCTGTCGACCACGCCGTGCACCGAGCGCGTACGCCGCCTGGAGCGCGAAGGCATCATCATGGGCTACCACGCGCGGCTCAACCCGCAGCAGCTCAAGGCCAGCCTGCTGGTGTTCGTCGAGATCAGCCTGGACTACAAGTCCGGCGATACCTTCGAGGAGTTCCGCCGCGCCGTGCTCAAGCTGCCCCACGTGCTGGAATGCCACCTGGTCAGCGGCGACTTCGACTACCTGGTGAAGGCGCGCATCAACGAGATGGCCAGCTACCGCAAGCTGCTCGGCGACATCCTGCTCAAGCTGCCGCACGTGCGCGAATCGAAGTCGTACATCGTCATGGAAGAGGTGAAGGAGAGTCTGACCCTGCCCGTTCCCGAATAAGGCCGCACCGCGCGCGCCCTACAAAAGCCGCTGCCGGGTCGTGGCGATGAGGCGATGCACCTGGCGCTCGACCGCAGGCTCGATCGGCGTTTCCGGACCCTGGCCGCGCGGGCACGGCAGGCGCGGCGTGGTGCCGAACAGGCGGCAGATCAGCGGGCGCTGGTCGTACACCGTGCAGCCCTGCGGGCCCAGGTGCACGCAGTTGTACTCGGCCAGCGCGGCGTCGTGCTCGGCAATGCTCTTGACCGGCAGGCGCGCCAGCTCCTCGGACGAAGCCGTGACCGGGCCGCAGCAATCGTGGCAGCCGGGCACGCAGGCGAAGCCGGGGATCTGGCGGCGCAGGTGATCAATCTTGCGGTCGGTGCAGCTCATCGTTAACGCCCGGACAACGAGGCCGCGCATCTTAACGCCAGCGCTCTGAACTGGGCAGCAGAACGACGACTGGCAGCTTTTTCCCGGCCCCCCCTTGGCGGCGGACGATGACCGCGCTTATCCTGCGTAAAATTTTCCACACAAAATTATCAGGATTTCGCACATGAACGCCCGCGTTCGCCAACCCCAGCTTCAGCCCGTGCACAGCGACCAACACGCCGCCTCCTACTACGCCGCCACCGCCAACCGGCAACTGGCCTACCCGCCGCTGGCCGGCGAAGCCGTGGCGGACGTGTGCATCGTCGGCGGCGGATTCTCCGGGCTGAACACCGCCATCGAACTGGCTCAGCGCGGGCTGTCGGTGGTGCTGCTGGAAGCGCATCAGATCGGTTGGGGCGCCAGCGGGCGCAACGGCGGGCAGCTGATCCGCGGCGTCGGCCACGGGGTCGAGCAGTTCGAGTCGGCGATCGGCAGCGACGGCGTGCGCAGCCTCAAGCTGATGGGGCTGGAAGCGGTGGAGATCGTGCGCCAGCGCGTCGCCGAGTTCCAGATCGACTGCGACCTGACCTGGGGCTACTGCGACCTGGCCAACAAGCCGCGTGACCTGGACGGCTTCGCCGAGGACAAGGCCGAGCTGGAAAGCCTCGGCTACCGCCACGAATTGCGCCTGCTGCAACCCGGGCAGATGCACGAAGTGGTCGGCTCCGACCGCTATGTCGGCGGCCTGATCGACATGGGCTCCGGGCACCTGCATCCGCTCAACCTGGCGCTCGGTGAAGCCGCTGCAGCCGCCTCGCTGGGCGTACGCCTGCACGAACACTCGGCGGTGACTCGCATCGATTACGGCGCCGAAGTGAAGGTGCATACCGGCCATGGCCACGTGCGCGCCAAGACCCTGGTACTGGCCTGCAACGCCTACCTCAACGACCTCAATGCGAACATCGGCGGCAAGGTGCTGCCCGCCGGCAGCTACGTGATCGCCACCGAGCCGCTGTCCGAGGCCCAGGCCAAGGCGCTGATCCCGCAGAACATGGCGCTCTGCGACCAGCGCGTGGCGCTCGACTACTATCGCCTGTCGGCCGACCGTCGCCTGCTGTTCGGCGGTGCCTGCCACTACTCCGGGCGCGACCCGGCGGACCTCACCGCGTACATGCGACCGAAGATGCTGCAGGTGTTCCCCGAACTGGAAAACGTCGCCATCGATTACCACTGGGGCGGCATGATCGGCATCGGCGCCAACCGCCTGCCGCAGATCGGCAAGCTCCGCGACCAGCCCAATGTCTACTACGCCCAGGCCTACTCAGGCCACGGGGTGAACGCCACGCACCTGGCCGGCAAGCTGCTCGGTGAAGCGATCAGCGGCCAGCACAGCAACGGCTTCGAGCTGTTCGACAAGGTGCCGCACATGACCTTCCCCGGCGGCAAGCACCTGCGCTCGCCGCTGCTGGCGCTGGGCATGCTCTGGTATCGCCTGAAGGATGCCGTCGGCATCGCCTGACCGACTCAGCGCAGCAGCTGCCAGAACGGCCGCTGCGCTTCCTCGCGGGCCTGCTCGGCAGTCAGACCGATGTCGCGCAGCTGGTCGGCATCCAGCTGCAGCAGCGCGCGCCGGGTGTGCAGGCGGCGCAGGAGCACGCGCCAGCGACCAGCGATATCGGCCGCTCGCAGCACCGGCTTCTGCTGACTGCGCACCCGCCCACTGCTGTAACTCTCACTGAACCCTCGCATGACGCGTCCTCCACCATCGGTTTTCCTTGGGTAAACAGGATGGCGCGCGAGGGATGGACAATACAGATTCAAATCCTGAATATTACGATCATACAGATCAGCGCAAGCCACAACTGAATGGCCAATTCTCGCCTGATCTGTACTGCTTACTGGTGTGTTCGAGGTGAATCTGTAATGACGCTGTACATGAACTTGGCCGAACTGATTGGCCAGCGCATCGAACAGGGCCTGTATCGCCCCGGTGATCGCCTGCCCTCGGTCCGCGCCTTGAGCCAGGAACACGGCGTCAGCCTGAGCACCGTGCAGCAGGCCTACCGCGAACTGGAAGACCGTGGCCTGGCCCGCCCGCAGCCGAAGTCCGGCTACTACGTGCCCAGCGCGCGAGCGGTGGCGGCGCTGCCGGAAGTCAGCCGCACGGCGCAGCGCCCGGTCGAGGTCTCGCAGTGGGACCAGGTGCTCGAACAGGTGGCCAACTCGCCGAGCGAGAACATCATCCAGCTCGGCCGCGGTCGCCCGGACATCAGCGGGCCGACCCTCAAGCCGCTGCTGCGCTCGCTGTCGCGCCTGAGCCGGCGCCAGGACCTCAACGGCCTGACCTACGGCAACATCTATGGCGACCTCGGCTTGCGCGAACAGATCTCGCGCCTGCTGCTCGACTCCGGCTGCCGCATTCCCGCCGAGGACCTGGTGATCACCACCGGCTGCCACGAGGCACTGTCCGCCGCCCTGCGCGCGATCTGCGAGCCGGGCGATATCGTCGCGGTGGATTCGCCGAGCTTCCACGGCGTGATGCAGGCGCTCAAGGGCTTCGGCATGAAGGCCCTGGAACTGCCCAGCGACCCGCTCACCGGGATCAACCTGAAAGCCCTGGAACTGGCGCTGGAGCAGTGGCCGATCAAGGCCATCCAACTCACCCCGACCTGCAACAACCCGCTTGGCTACATCATGCCGGAAGCCAGCAAGCGTGCCCTGCTGACCCTGGCCCAGCGCTACGACGTGGCGATCATCGAGGACGACGTCTACGGCGACCTGACCTACCGCTACCCGCGCCCGCGGACCATCAAGTCGTTCGACGAGGACGGTCGCGTGCTGCTCTGCAGCTCGTTCTCCAAGACCCTGGCGCCGGGCCTGCGCATCGGCTGGATCGCGCCCGGGCGATACCTGGACCGCGTGCTGCACATGAAATATATGAGCACCGGTTCAACCGCGCAGCTGCCACAGCTGGCCCTTGCCGAATACATCCAGGCCGGCCACTACGAGCCGCACGTGCGGCGCATGCGCAGCCAGTACCAGCGCAGTCGCGACCAGATGCAGGAATGGATTCACCGCTACTTCCCGGCCGGCAGCAAGGTCAGCCAACCGCAGGGCAGCTTCATGATCTGGGTCGAGCTGCCCGAGCGTTTCGATAGCCAGCGCCTCAACCGCGAGTTGCTGCCGCATGGCGTGCAGATCGCCCCCGGCAGCATCTTTTCCGCCGCCGGCAAGTACCGCAACTGCCTGCGCATGAACTACGCCGGGCCGGCTAGCGCGCAAATCGAGGCGGCGGTGCGCCTGGTCGGCGAAACTGCGGCGCGCCTGCTCGCCGAGGACGCCTAGGCGCCGCGCGGACGCTAGACGCGTTTAGCCTGAATCTTTGCCGGACCGGCGGCGTCCAAGCCCTATCAGCCCGCGCCATTAGGGAGATCGACGTGCGCCGCTGTTCCCTGCTGCTCTGCCTGCTACTGGTTCTTGCCGGTTGCGCCGGTCATTACCCGGCGCAGCCGAGCCAGGCGCTGCCCGCCGCCAATTCAAGCTTCGGCAAGGCCCTGCTGGCCCGCGCCGCCGCGCATGACGGGCAATCCGGCTTTCGCCTGCTGCCGGCGAGCAACGAGGCCTTCGCCGCCCGCGCCGAACTGATCCGCGCCGCCCAGCACAGCCTCGACCTGCAGTACTACATCGTTAACGACGGCCTCAGCACCCGTGCGCTGTTCGACGAACTGCTCAGTGCCGCCGATCGCGGCGTGCGCGTGCGCCTGTTGCTCGACGACACCAGCAGCGACGGCCGCGACTACGAGATCGCCCTGCTCGCCGCCCACCCGAACATCCAGGTACGCGTGTTCAACCCGCTGCACCTGGGCCGCGCCACCGGTGTCACACGCACCCTCGGGCGCATCCTCGACCTCGGCCAGCAACACCGGCGCATGCACAACAAGCTGTGGCTGGCCGACGGCGCCGCGGCCATCGTCGGCGGGCGCAACTTGGGCGACGAGTACTTCGATGCCGAGCCGAGCCTCAACTTCACCGACATCGACATGCTCGCCGTCGGCCCGGTCGCCGAGCAGCTGGCACACAGCTTCGACCAGTACTGGAACAGCGCACTGAGCAAGCCGATCCAGCAGTTCGTCTACCGCCAGCCCAGCCAGCTGGACCTGGCCGAAGCGCGCCAGCGCCTGCGCGGCTACCTGGCCCAGGCGCGGGTCGAACAGAAGAAGCTCTATGATCGTCTGCTCGCCTACCGCCACGACCCGCACCTGCACACCTGGCTCGACGAACTGATCTGGGCGCCGGGCATCGCCCTGTGGGATGCACCGAGCAAGGTGCTGGCCGACGGTGAGCCGGACCCGCACCTGCTGCTCACCACCCAGCTGCTACCGGAGCTGGAGCAGGTGAAGCAGGAACTGATCCTGGTCTCGGCCTACTTCGTGCCGGCCGAGGAAGGCATGAACTACCTCACTGGCCACGCCGACGCCGGGGTCAGCGTGCGCCTGCTGACCAACTCGCTGGAAGCCACCGACGTGCCGGCGGTGCACGGCGGCTACGCGCCCTATCGCCAGCAACTGCTCGAACACGGGGTGCGCCTGTTCGAGCTGCGCCGCCAGCCCGATGGCAGCGGCGGTGGTTCCGGCAGCGGGCCATACAGTTTCAGCGGCGCGTCGAACTCCAGCCTGCACAGCAAGGCGATCATCCTCGACCGGCAGAAGGTGTTCGTCGGCTCGCTGAATTTCGACCCGCGCTCGATTCTCTGGAATACCGAAGTGGGTGTACTGGTCGACAGCCCGCAGCTCACCGAACGGGTGCGCGAGCTGGCGCTGGAAGGCATGCAGCCGGCCCTCAGCTATGAAGTGCGCCTGCAGCCCCACGGCGGTGGCAAGCGCCTGGTCTGGGTCACCGAGGACAATGGCAAGACGCGCACCGCGGTGGAAGAGCCCGGTAGTCGCTGGCGTCATTTCAACGCCTGGTTCTCCGAACTGATCGGCCTGGAGCGCATGCTTTAGCCACAACCCACCATACCCCTGCGCAGGTAGGCCGAAGCCCGCTCTGCTGACCCGAACTAGCGCTCGGCAATCAGCCCCTCGCTGCCCGGCCGCCAGGCCAGCCAGACGAACCCGGCCGCGCCCGCCGCCATCAACAGCGGCAGCGCATGCCCGCTGACCCACTGGCTGACCGCACCGGTGGCCAGCGGCCCGACCAGGCAACCGAGCCCCCACAGCTGCGCGACATGGGCGTTGGCACGCACCAGCTCATCGTCACGGAAGCGCTCGCCGATCAGGATCAGCGACAAGGTGAACAAGCCGCCCGCCGAGGCGCCGAACACCACCCACACTGGCCAGATCAACGGCGTGTGCAGCAGCATGGGGACGCTCAGGCTCGACAGCAGCAGCGCCACGCCACAGCCGCGGAACAGCGTGGTGCGCGACATGCGGTCGGCCAGCCAGCCGATCGGTAGCTGCAGCGCCGCATCGCCGACCACCACCACGCTGGCCATCAGCAATGCGACATCGGTGCTGAAGCCCTGGCGCAGCCCGTAGATCGGCAGCAGGGTCAGCATCATCGCCTCGAACGCGGCAAACAGCATCACCGCCCAGGCGATGGTCGGCATGCGCTGGCAGAACTGCCACAGGCCGCGGCCCGAGGCGCTGTGCGCATCCACGCTAGGCGCGCCGGTGCGCCCGAGCAACAGCAATGAGCCGCCGATGAGCAGGCCGGTGCCGGTCCAGAAACCGAGGTCATTGCTCGTGCCGATCACGCTCAGCAGCAGCGGCCCGGACAGCTGACTCAACGCGTAGCCGGTGCCATACAGGGCCACCAGCCGCCCGCGCCAGCGCTCCACCGCCAGCTGGTTGATCCAGCTCTCGCCAAGGATGAACACCACGGTCAGCGCCACGCCGATGAACAGGCGCAGGGCGATCCACACCGCGTAGTTCTGGATCAATGCCAGCAGCGCCACCGACACCGCGCCGAGCAGCAGGCACAGCTGCATCAGCGCCGTGGTGCCGAAACGTGCCGCCAGGCGACCCGCCAGCGAAGCGCCGAGCAACACGCCGATCGCCGGCGTGGCGGCCATCACGCCGATGGCGAAGGAACCGTGGCCCCAGCTTTCCAGGCGCAACGAGACCAGCGGCATGGTCACCCCGAGTGCCAGGCCGATGCTGATCACGGCCATGCAGACCGCGAAATAGGTACCCCAACGCATTGCCATGAAGTTCTCCAACGATGGCCGCCGCAAAAAGCAAACGGCCGGGCTTCCTTTCAGAAACCCGGCCGCGGGTTTGGCTCGCTAGAGCCGGCTCCCCTCAGGAGCGGACCTTGATCACAACGCTATCCCGTCTTATCTCGACCGGATCCACCCCAGGAAAAGATCTTCTGGGCTAGGGCCACACGCAACGACCAACGGGTGTAACAGCCGTCAGGCTGGCCCGAAGGGCGAGGGCCAGCGAGTCAGGCGCCCCGCAGCTTTAATGCTCACGTACTGCAGTACGTGAGCATTAAAGCGAGGACGCAACGCCGTATGGCCGACGACCAGAAGATCGTCCCGCGTACTTATAGTTTGATCCAGGTGGCTTTCAGTTCGGTGTACTTGTCGAAGGCATGCAGCGACTTGTCACGGCCGTTGCCGGACTGCTTGAAGCCGCCGAATGGCGCAGTCATGTCGCCGCCATCGTACTGGTTGACCCACACGCTACCGGCACGCAGCGCCTTGGCCACCAGGTGCGCCTTGGACAGGTTGCTGGTCCACACACCGGCGGCCAGGCCGTAGATGGTGTCGTTGGCGATAGCCACGGCTTCCTCGGTGCTGTCGAAACCGATTACCGACAGCACCGGGCCGAAGATCTCTTCCTTGGCAATGCGCATGGCGTTGTTCACGCCGTCGAAGATGGTTGGTTGCACGTAGGTGCCGCCGGTCTCTTCGAGCACGCGCTGGCCGCCGGCGACCAGCTTGGCGCCGTCGTCGTGACCGGCCTGGATGTAGGACAGCACGTTGTTCATCTGGGTGGTGTCGACCAGGGCGCCGACATTGGTCGCCGGGTCCAGCGGATTGCCCGGTTTCCAGGCCTTGATCGCCTCGACCACCAGCGGCACGAACTGCGCCTTTATCGAGTTCTCCACCAGCAGGCGTGAGCCGGCAGTGCAGACCTCGCCCTGGTTGAAGGCGATGGCGCTGGCCGCCGCCTCGGCAGCGGCCTGCAGGTCAGGCGCATCGGCGAAGACGATGTTCGGGCTCTTGCCGCCGGCTTCCAGCCAGACGCGCTTCATGTTCGATTCGCCGGCGTAGATCATCAGTTGCTTGGCGATTTTGGTCGACCCGGTGAACACCAGGGTGTCGACGTCCATGTGCAGGGCCAGGGCCTTGCCCACGGTGTGGCCGAAGCCCGGCAGAACGTTGAACACGCCCGCCGGGATACCGGCCTCGATGGCCAGCTGGGCGATGCGGACACCGGTCAGCGGCGACTTCTCGGACGGTTTGAGCACCACCGAGTTACCGGTGGACAGCGCCGGACCGAGCTTCCAGCAGGTCATCAGCAGCGGGAAGTTCCACGGCACGATGGCCGCGACCACACCGATCGGCTCGCGGGTCACCAGGCCCAGTTCGTTGTGAGGGGTGGCAGCCACTTCGTCGTAGATCTTGTCGATCGCCTCACCGCTCCAGCGGATGGCGCGCGAGGCGGCCGGCACGTCGACACTCAGCGAGTCGCTGATCGGCTTGCCCATGTCCAGGGTTTCCAGCAGGGCCAGCTCCTCGGCATGGGCGTCGATCAGGTCGGCGAAACGCAGCATGACCTTCTTGCGCTCGACCGGCGCCAGGCGCGACCAGACACCAGACTCGAAGGTGGCGCGGGCATCGCTCACTGCACGCTCGGCGTCGGCCAGATCGCAACTGGCGACCAGACCCAACAGGCGCCCGTCGACCGGGCTCAGGCATTCGAAAGTGGCGCCAGACGCGGCATCCACATACTCGCCGTGGACGAAGGCGCGGCCTTCGATCTTCAGGCTCTGGGCACGCTGTTCCCAATCGGCACGGGTCAGGGTTGTCATGCTGGCATCCTCGGTTCGCAGCGTGTCGCGAATCCACAACACGCAGTGTCAAATATTCTGTCAGGCCGAACGCAGCGGCCACCGTGCCGGCAACACTAAACCAGTGCAGCGCAGGTTTTCAATATTTTTGACACGGACCAGCCAAACGCCTTGCAATGTTCGTTTTATCAAACATAGACTTTTGCCGGTTCCCTCCCATCGCCAACCGGGTCATCCATGAACATCGAGCAGATCGTCGACTTCGCCAGCGCCACCACCACGCCCGAGCATTACCGCCCCGCCGCCGAAAAGGTGCTCAAGGGCGATCCGGCGCAAAGCGTGCGCAACCACTACGGCAGCCCGTGCGGCCAATTCAACGTGGGCATCTGGGAGGGCGCGATCGGCCAGTGGACGGTGAACTACACCGAGCACGAGTACTGCGAGATCCTCCAGGGCGTTTCCGTGCTGCGCGACGCCGACGGCAACGCCAAGACCGTGCGCGCCGGCGATCGCTTTGTCATCCCGGCCGGCTTCTCCGGCACCTGGGAAGTGCTCGAAGCCTGCCGCAAGGTCTATGTGATCTTCGAGCAGGCCAAGGCCTGAGCCTCGCGCTGAAACAGATACGTTGAAACAGAGAAGCCCGCGCCGGACGCGGGCTTCTTTTTGCCCGGCACGTTTCTCCAGGCAAGAAAAAACCCGCCAGGAGGCGGGTCTCTTCGAACAAGGGCCGGGATCAATTACTTGATCTTGGCTTCCTTATACATCACGTGCTTACGGACGACCGGATCAAATTTCTTGATCTCGATCTTGTCCGGAGTGGTGCGCTTGTTCTTGTCGGTGGTGTAGAAGTGGCCGGTACCGGCGCTGGACACCAAACGGATCAGTTCACGCATGATTTGCTCCTTAAACCTTTTCGCCGCGAGCGCGCAGCTCGGACAGAATGACGTCAATGCCACGCTTGTCGATGATACGCATGCCTTTGGCAGAAACGCGCAGACGCACGAAACGCTTTTCGGACTCGACCCAGAAGCGGTGATGCTGCAGGTTCGGCAGGAAACGACGACGGGTTTTGTTGTTCGCGTGGGAAATGTTATTCCCGGTTACCGGACCCTTACCGGTAACTTGACAGACTCTCGACATGCCTCAGCCCTCTAAAACCACATGCCCAACCCGGCATGGGTTGGCCGCTTGAACTTAAATAGTCATTTGGCGCTCAGCGCCGCGTTTCTCGGGGGTCTTACCGGCCTCATCGCTTGCGCAGTAACCGGGCCCCTAGAAAAGAGCGCTGCTTTATACCAGAACACCCCCGCCCTCGCAAGGATCGCAGTACTTTGCCGAACGCCTCGCACGCCGCGAATCACGCCGCTTTGCCGCATCCACCGGGATGCTGAGGGATTGACCACTCGTCGCCCGCTGGCGATTGTCCGCCCGCAGCCCTTGGTCTAGGGTAGTGCCTCGTTCGCCGGAGATCGCCATGCGCCTTGCCGCCCTGCCCCTGTTGTTCGCCCCGCTGCTCGGCCAGGCCGCCGTGCTCAGCGTCTGCACCGAGGCCAGCCCGGAGGGCTTCGACGTGGTGCGCTACAACTCGCTGACCACCACCAATGCCGCCGCCGACATGCTGATGAGCCGGCTGGTCGAATTCGATGCCGGCCAGGGGCAGCTGCAACCGGGCCTGGCCGAGCGCTGGGCGGTGTCCGCCGACGGCAGGGTCTGGGATTTCCACCTGCGCAGCGGGGTGAAGTTTCACCACACCGCCTGGTTCCAGCCCACGCGCACATTCAATGCCGAGGACGTGCTGTTCAGCTTTCAGCGCATGCTCGATCCGGCGCACCCGTGGTACAAGACCGCGCCCAGCGGCTACCCCCACGCCCAGTCGATGCAGTGGCCAACGCTGATCGAACGCATCGAGGCACCCGACCCGCACACCATCCGCTTCACCCTGAAACGCCCGGACGCGACCTTTCTCGCCAGCCTGAGCATGGGCTTCGCTTCTATCTATTCCGCCGAGTATGCCGCCCAGCTGATGCGCGCCGGCACGCCGGACGCCCTCAACCGCCAGCCGATCGGCACCGGCCCGTTCGCCCTCAAGCGCTTCCAGCGCGATGCCGCGGTGCGCTACAGCGCCAACCCGGACTACTTCGCCGGCAAACCGGCGCTGGACAGCGTGGTGTTCGCCATCACGCCCGAACCGGTGGTGCGCCTGCAGAAGCTGCGCCGCGGCGAGTGCCACATCGCCCTTTCTCCGAAGCCACTGGATGTACGCAGCGCGCGCCAGGACACGCACCTGCAGGTCAGCGAAACGCCAGCCTTCATGACGGCCTTCGTCGCCCTCAACAGCCAGCGGCCACCACTGGACAAACCGCAGGTGCGCCAGGCGATCAACCTGGCCTTCGACCGCACCAGCTACCTCAAGGCCGTATTCGAAGGCAGCGCCCAGGCCGCCACAGGCGTCTACCCACCCACCACCTGGAGCCACGCCCGCGAGCTGACACCCTACCCGCACGATCCAGCCAAGGCCCGCGCCCTGCTGGCCGAAGCGGGACTCGCGGGCGGTTTCGACACGACGATCTGGACGCGGCCATCAGGCAGCCTGCTCAACCCCAACCCGAGCCTGGGAGCGCAGCTTCTGCAGGCGGACCTCGTTGCGGTCGGCATCCGCGCGCAGATTCGCGTGATCGAGTGGGGCGAGCTGATCCGCCGTGCCAAGGCCGGCGAGCACGACCTGCTGTTCATGGGCTGGGCTGGCGACAACGGCGACCCGGACAACTTCCTCAGCCCGCAGTTTTCCTGCGCTGCGGTGAAGACCGGGACCAACTTCGCCCGCTACTGCAGCGAGCCGCTCGACAGCCTGATCGGCCAGGGCAAGGCCAGCGCCGAACAGGCCACACGCAGCGACGCCTATCGCCAGGCGCAGTACATCATCCATGAGCAGGCCTTGTGGCTGCCGCTGGCCCATCCGACGGCAAGCGTGCTGCTCAGCGAAAGAGTGCAGGGCTACCAGGCCAATCCCTTCGGCCGCCAGGACTTCTCGCGGGTCAGCCTGCGCCCCTGAAGCGGATTACAGCCAGCCGTACTCGGCCATCGACAGCGGCTCGCCGTCACCGACGATGAAGTGGTCGAGCACGCGCACCTCGATCAGCGCCAGCGCTTCCTTCAATCGCGCAGTCAGCACGCGATCGGCCTGGCTCGGCTCGGCAACGCCGGAAGGGTGGTTGTGCACCAGGATCGCTGCCGCGGCATTCTGCGCCAGCGCCCGCTTGACCACCTGCCGCGGGTAGACGCTGGCGCCGTCGATGCTGCCGTGGAACAGCGCCTCGAACTCGATCACCCGGTGCTTGGCATCGAGAAACAGGCAGCCGAATACCTCGTGCGGCTCGTGGCGCAAGCGCGCCTTGAGGTAGTCGCGTACCGCCTGCGGGCTTTCCAGTGCGGAATCGCGCTTCAGACGCTCGGCGAGATGGCGCCGGCCCATCTCCAGCACCGCCTGCAACTGGGCGAATTTGGCGGGGCCAAGACCCAGGCGCAGGCTGAAGGATGGCAGGTCTGCCTCAAGCAGCGCGCGCAGGCTGCCGAAGTCACGCAGCAGGTGTCGGGCAAGATCGACCGCACTCTGCCCGGCGACCCCGGTACGCAGGAAAATCGCCAGCAATTCGGCATCGCTCAGAGCCGCTGCGCCCAGGTCGAGAAGCTTTTCCCGCGGGCGCTCCGCCGCGGGCCAATCGCGAATACTCATGACATCTCCCTGTCGAGTCGGCCCGCTGTTCCGGCGCGGGCCCTGTGCTATCTTAGCCCGACTTTTTGCGCGGCGATCGGCCGGCGGATTGGTGACCAGATCGGCGTTCGGTAGCGAACCGCCGGCAGCACTACACCAACCGCTCCTGGGGAGGAAAGCCATCGCCGCTACGCTATCCACCACCATTCTATTTAAGGCAGGCCTATGCAGCGGCTGTATCGGAAACGCATTGTCCTGGGCGTCGGCGGCGGCATTGCTGCGTACAAGAGCGCGGAGCTGGTGCGACGCCTGCGTGACCAGGGTGCCGAAGTGCATGTGGTGATGACCCGGGGCGGCCGTGAATTCATCACCCCGCTGACGCTGCAGGCGCTGTCCGGCAACCCGGTCCACCTTGATCTGCTCGACCCCGACGCCGAAGCCGCCATGGGTCATATCGAACTGGCCAAGTGGGCCGATCTGGTCCTGATCGCGCCCGCCACTGCCGACCTCATGGCGCGATTGGCCCAAGGCGTCGCCGATGACCTGCTGAGCACCCTGGTACTCGCCACCGATGCCCCCGTGGCCCTGGCGCCGGCGATGAACCAGGCGATGTGGCGCGACCCGGCGACCCAGGCCAATGCCGAGCGCCTGCAACAGCGCGGCATGCGCCTGTTCGGCCCGGCCTCGGGCAGCCAGGCCTGCGGCGATGTCGGCCTGGGGCGCATGCTCGAAGCCGAAGAGCTGGCGCAACGCGCCGCCGACTGCTTCGTCGGCCAGGCGCTGACCGGCAAGCACGTGCTGATCACCGCCGGGCCGACCCAGGAAAACATCGACCCGGTGCGCTACATCACCAACCACAGCTCGGGGAAAATGGGCTTCGCCCTGGCCGAGGCGGCGGTGGAAGCCGGCGCCCGCGTGACCCTGATCACCGGCCCCGTGCACCTGGCCACGCCAGACCGGGTCAACCGCATCGACGTGGTCAGCGCCCGCGACATGCTCGCCGCCTGCGAGGCCGCGATGCCCTGCGACATCCTCATCGCCTCTGCCGCCGTGGCCGACTACCGCCCGGAAGTGGTCGCCCAGCACAAGCTGAAGAAGGACCCGACCACCGGCGACGGCCTGCTCCTGCAACTGGTGCGCAACCCGGATGTGCTCGCCACCCTGGCCGGCCGCACAGACCGCCCGTTCAGCGTCGGCTTCGCCGCCGAAACCGAGAACCTGCTGGGCTATGCGGCGCGTAAGCTGAAGGACAAGAACCTCGACCTGATCGTCGCCAATGACGTGGCCAACCCCACCATCGGCTTCAATAGCGAAGAGAACGCCATCACCATCATCGACCGCGAGCTGCACGCCAGCAGTTTCGCGCAGACCAGCAAAGGCAAGATCGCCCGCCAGTTGGTGGCGTTCATCGCCGAGCGCCTGACCCACGCCTGACCTCACCTATTACCGATCGACAGGGCCCGACATGCACGCTTTGCAAGCCAAAATCCTCGACCCGCGCCTGGGCAACGAATTCCCCCTGCCGCAGTACGCCACGCCAGGCTCGGCCGGGCTGGACCTGCGAGCCATGCTCGACGCGGAGCTGGTTCTCGAGCCCGGCCAGACCGTGCTGCTGCCGACCGGCCTGTCCATCTACATCGGCGACCCGGGCCTCGCCGCGCTGATCCTGCCGCGCTCGGGCCTGGGCCATAAGCACGGCATCGTGCTTGGCAACCTGGTCGGTCTGATCGACTCCGACTACCAGGGCGAGCTGATGGTGTCGTGCTGGAACCGCGGGCAAACGCCATTCACCATCGCCATCGGCGAGCGCATCGCCCAGCTGGTGCTGGTGCCGGTGGTGCAGGCGCACTTCGAGCTGGTCGAGGAATTCGACGAAAGCCAGCGCGGCGCCGGTGGCTTCGGCCACTCCGGCAGCCACTGAACCGCTATTTTTTCAGGATGAATTGCCCGGGAGACGTTTCGTGAAACTCTTCAAGCGCACCGCCAAGGACACCCCCACCGACGTCCTGGTCAGCCCCGCCGAATCGCCGGCCAAAGCCGCTCGCAGCGGCAACGACCAGAAAGCCCTGCTGCCAGGCCTGCTGGCGACCCTCGCCGGGCTGCTGGCCGCCGCTCTGCTACTGTGGTTCAGCCTCAGCGGCAGCAACCAGCAGGAACAGGTCAAGCTTGGCGAAGCCTGGGGCGGCAGCCAGGCCGGCGCGCTGAAGCAGGCCTTGCAGCAACTGCAGGCAGACACCCAGGCCGCCGCCAGCGACCCTTCGCTGATCGATGCGCTGCAAAGCGAGGACCGCGCGCAAATCGGCGTGGCCGAGCGCAGCCTGCAGCACTGGCAGGGGATCGTCGACGCCCACCTCAACGCCCCTGGCCGCGCCGCGCTGGACATCGGCCGCAGCGGACCGATGAACTTCGCCGCGCTGGACCTGGTACGCCGCATGGAGAACGGCCAGACCCCCGCAGTCGAGGCCTACAAGATCGGCGAACGCTGGCTGGCCTACAGCGTGGCGCCGCTGCGCCGCGCGGACAATCCGCGCCTGCAGGGCACGCTGCTGCTGGTTGTCGACCTGGAACGCCTGCTCAGCGCCCTGCCCGCCCTGCCGGCCGGCGTCGGCCAGGCGCAGCTCACCCAGAAGTTCGGCGATGGCGTCGCCCAGGTGCTGATGCAACGCGGTGAGGCCGGCAGTGCGCCGCTGCAGACCTTCAACACCGGCAACCCGAACTGGACGCTGAACTTCAGCGCGGGCAGCGAGCTGGCGCCACAAGCACTCTCGCCCATGCTGCTCGGCCTCGCCGCACTGCTCGCCCTGGCCGGCGCACTGCTCGGCCTGTACCTGACCCGTAGCCAGCTGCTCGCCCAGTTGCGCGGCGACGTGCAGCAACTCGGACAAATGATTCAGGAGCTTTCCAGTGGAAAGTCGGTCAAAAGCTTCAGCCTGAGTTTTGCAGCCCTCGACGGCCTCGCGCAGGCCCTGGCGCGCATGCCGCGTCGCAGCAAACAAGAAGCCCCGAACAACGAGGCCGGCAGTACCCCTAGCACTGCCCGAGCGGAATCAGTGAACCGGCCCGCACCGCTGGCCGACCCACTGTTCCAGGACACCGATATTCTCGATATCGACATTCTTGACGAAGACCAGGACCTCCTGGGATTGGAGCAAACGTTCATGGCTAACGCCCCACAGACCCCCCCTAAACTTCCCGGCAGCATCTTCCGCGCCTACGACATCCGTGGCGTGGTCGGCGACACGTTGACCGAAGAGGCCGCCTACTGGATCGGCCGGGCGATCGGCTCGGAAAGCCTCGCCAAGGGCGAGCCGAATGTCGCGGTCGGCCGCGACGGCCGCCTGTCCGGCCCGCAACTGGTGCAGCAACTAATCCAGGGCCTGCTCGACTGCGGTTGCCAGGTTACCGACATCGGCATGGTGCCGACCCCGGTGCTGTACTTCGCGACCCACGTGCTGGAAGGCAAATCCGGCGTAATGCTCACCGGCAGCCACAATCCACCGGACTACAACGGCTTCAAGATCGTCATCGCCGGTGACACCCAGGCCAACGAGCAGATCCAGGCGCTGAAGACCCGCATCGACAACAACGACCTGGCCAGCGGCACCGGCAGCGTCGAACAGCTCGACATCCTCGACCGCTACTTCAAGCAGATCCGCGACGACATCGCCCTGGCTAAACCGATGAAGGTGGTGGTCGACTGCGGCAACGGCGTCGCCGGCGTCATCGCCCCGCGCCTGATCGAGGCGCTGGGCTGCAGCGTGATCCCGCTGTTCTGCGACGTCGACGGCAACTTCCCCAACCACCACCCGGACCCGGGTAAACCGGAGAACCTGGTCGACCTGATCGCCCGCGTGAAAGCCGAAGGCGCCGACCTGGGCCTGGCCTTCGACGGCGACGGCGACCGTGTCGGCGTGGTGACCAACAAGGGCGAGATGGTCTTCCCGGACCGCCTGATGATGCTGTTCGCCAAGGACGTGGTCTCGCGCAACCCGGGCGCGGACATTATCTACGACGTCAAATGCACCCGCCGCCTCGGCGCGCTGATCAGTGGCTACGGCGGCCGCCCGGTGATGTGGAAAACCGGCCACTCACTGATCAAGAAAAAAATGAAGGAAACCGGCGCGCTGCTCGCTGGCGAGATGAGCGGCCACATCTTCTTCAAGGAGCGCTGGTTCGGTTTCGACGACGGCATCTACAGCGCCGCCCGCCTGCTGGAGATCCTCAGCCAGGACAAGCGCGACGCCGAGCACGTGTTCTCCGCCTTCCCGAGTGACATTTCCACACCGGAAATCAACATCACCGTGACCGATGAGAACAAGTTCCGCCTGATCGACAGCCTGCAGCGCGATGGTGTCTGGGGTGAGGCCAACCTGACCACCCTGGACGGCGTGCGCGTCGACTATCCAAAGGGCTGGGGCCTGGTTCGCGCCTCCAACACCACACCGGTGCTGGTGCTGCGCTTCGAAGCGGAGACCGAGGACGAGCTGTCGCGCATCAAGGAAGTGTTCCGCGCCCAGCTGTACACCGTCGCCCCTGAACTCAACCTGCCGTTCTGATCTGCCTGGAGCCGTTGCTCGTTATGACCCTGAACCGTGATGCCGCCACCCAAGTCGCCCGCGTACTGTCCGAGGCGCTGCCTTATATCCGTCGCTTCGTCGGCAAGACGCTGGTCATCAAATATGGCGGCAACGCCATGGAGAGCGAAGAGCTGAAAGAGGGCTTCGCCCGCGATATCGTGCTGATGAAGGCGGTTGGCATCAATCCGGTGGTCGTACACGGCGGCGGCCCGCAGATCGGTGACCTGCTCAAGCGCCTGTCCATCGAGAGCCACTTCATCGACGGCATGCGCGTCACCGACACGGCCACCATGGACGTGGTGGAAATGGTCCTAGGCGGCCAGGTCAACAAGAGCATCGTCAACCTGATCAACCGCCACGGCGGCAGTGCCATTGGCCTGACCGGCAAGGACGCCGAGCTGATCCGGGCGAAGAAGCTCACCGTCAGCCGGCAGACCCCGGAGATGACCCAGCCGGAAATCATCGACATCGGCCACGTCGGCGAAGTGGTCGGGGTGAATACCGACCTGCTGAACATGCTGGTGCGTGGCGACTTCATTCCGGTGATCGCGCCGATTGGCGTCGGCGCGGACGGCGAGTCCTACAACATCAACGCCGACCTGGTGGCCGGCAAGGTGGCCGAAGCGCTGAAAGCGGAAAAGCTGATGTTGCTGACCAACATCGCCGGCCTGATGAACAAGCAGGGCGAAGTGCTGACCGGGCTGACCACCGAGCAGGTCGACGAATTGATCGCCGACGGCACCATCTACGGCGGTATGCTGCCGAAGATCCGCTGCGCCCTCGAAGCGGTGCAGGGCGGCGTGACCAGTGCGCACATCATCGACGGGCGTGTGCCGAATGCGGTGTTGCTGGAAATCTTCACCGACAGCGGCGTGGGTACGCTGATCAGCAATCGCAAGCGACATTTGTGATCGAGAAAACCAAACCGGCCGCATCAGCGGCCGGTTTTCTTTCGGGTGGCGTTTAGCGATTGAGCAATTGCTGCAGGCGAGCTCTATCGGCAACAAAACCCGCCTCGGCCTGCTTGCGCGCGTCCTGATAACGCTGGATGTCCTTCTGCAACCCCACCTGCTCGGCCTTGAGATTCTCGATCTGCGCCAGCAGATGCTCAGGCACTTCGCGCCCGCCGCGCTCCAAGCCGGCAGCCTGGCTCTGCAGATTGCCCTGCTGAGTGCGCAGCGATTGCAGGTTGCCCTGCGCCACGCTGATCACCCCCTTGAGTTCGACCATCTTGCGCTCGCGGGCACGATCCACATCCTCGACACTGCTGTACAGACGCAGCAGCTGCTTGTCCGAACTGGCGCGGGCTTTCTCGGCCTGCAGGCGCTGACGCTCTTCCAGGCTCGGTGCGGGAGGTATCACCTGCACGACCCGGCCCTGGTCGTTGAGCACTTCATAGCCATTGCCGATGAACTCCGGCGGCACACCGGTACGATCGAGCACAACGACACCCTTGTCGTTGATATAGCGATACAGCTCGGCCGCACTGACGCCCAACGGCAGGCAAAGGGCCAAGGTCAATGTCCAGTGCATCGCGTCCCGCTTGAGCATGAACAAATCCTTCTTCTTGTGAGGGTGAAGCTAGATGCCGTACTGCGCGCGATACGCCTCGACAGCTGGCAGGTGCTTCTTCAGTTCAGCATCGCCTGCCAGATAATCCAGCACCTGCTCCAGCGAAACAATACTCACCACCGGCATGCCGTAGTCATGTTCGACCTCCTGGATCGCTGACAGCTCGCCCGTACCGCGCTCCTGCCGGTTCAGGGCGATCAGCACGCCTGCGGCTTGCGCGCCCTGCGCCTGGATGATCTGCATGACCTCGCGAATCGCCGTGCCAGCAGTGATCACGTCGTCGACGATCATCACGCGCCCGGTCAGCGGCGCCCCGACCAGCGTACCGCCTTCGCCATGATCCTTGGCTTCCTTGCGGTTGAAGCACCAGGGCAGATCGCGTTCATGCTGCTCGGCCAGCGCCACCGCAGTGGCCGCCGCCAGCGGAATGCCCTTGTAGGCCGGGCCGAACAGCACATCGAAGTCGATACCGGCGTCGACCAGTGCCGAGGCATAGAAACGCCCCAGCTTGGCCAAGGCCAAACCGCTGCTGAACAGACCGGCATTGAAGAAGTAGGGACTGGTGCGTCCGGACTTGAGGGTGAACTCACCAAAACGCAGAACGCCGCGTTCGATGGCAAAACGGATGAACTCGCGCTGGTACGCCTGCATGAAAAGCCCCGAACGGAAGGGTTATAGCTATGAATTTGGCTAATTACGGATGAGCTCAGGTATCATACACGCAGGTGTTTTTGGGGGCCATTATGCGGATCATCAGTGTCAACGTGAATGGCATTCAGGGTGCAGTCGAGCGCGGTTTGCTCAGCTGGCTGCAAGCCCAGAATGCCGATGTGATCTGCTTGCAAGATACCCGCGCCTCCTCTCTCGAGCTGGAAGACCCGGCTTTTCAGCTTGACGGTTACTTTCTTTACGCCTGCGATGCAGAAATGCCTGCCCAGGGCGGCGTCGCACTGTACTCGCGCTTGCAACCAAAGGCGGTGATCCACGGCCTCGGCTTTGAAATGGCTGATCGCTACGGCCGCTACCTGCAGGCCGACTTCGACAAGGTCAGCATCGCCACCGTCCTGCTGCCATCCGGCCAGGGCAGCGACGAAAACCTCAACCAGAAATTCAAGTTCATCGACGACTTCTCCGCGTACCTGGACAAGCAGCGTCGCAAGCGCCGCGAGTACATCTACTGCAGCTCGCTGTACGTGGCCCACCAGAAGCTCGACGTGAAGAACTGGCGCGACTGCCAGCAGGTGCCGGGTTTCCTAGCGCCGGAGCGCGCCTGGCTGGACGAAGTGATCGGCACCATGGGCTATGTCGACGCGCTACGCGAAGTCAGCCGCGAGGGCGACCAGTACAGCTGGTGGCCGGACAGCGAGCAGGCCGACATGCTCAATCTCGGCTGGCGCTTCGACTACCAGTTGCTCACCCCGGGCATGCGCCGCTCCGTGCGCAACGCCAAGCTGCCACGCCAGCCGCGCTTCTCCCAGCATGCGCCGCTGATCGTCGACTACGACTGGCTGCTCAGCGTCTGACCTGCGCCGGCGTCAGCCGGCCGCTCCGCCGCGTAGCGAACGCCACAGCTTCGACGTCGCGCCAACCACCGCAAGCACCACGGCACCTGCCGCCACGCCGAACAGCGCGTCGAGCAGGGTCGGCGTGATCACCGCCAGCACACCGCCGATGGCAGGCAACGTGGCAGCCGCCAGCGCCGCGTGATGAATCGCCTCGTGCACCACCGGAATGCCGTGGGTAAGGATTCCGCCGCCGACCATGAACATCGCCGCCGTACCGATCACCGACAGCGCCTTCATCAGCCATGGCGCCAGCCAGAGAATCCCACGTCCAATCTGCTGCGCCGCCGCATTGCCGCGTTGGCTGAGATAGAGCCCGGCGTCATCCAGCTTGACGATACCGGCGACCAGGCCGTACACGCCAACGGTCATCACCAAGGCGATGCCGGACAACACGGTGACCTGCTGGATGAACGGCTGCGCCGCCACCACGCCCAGGGTGATCGCGATGATTTCCGCGGAAAGGATGAAGTCGGTACGGATTGCGCCCTTGATCTTGTCCTTCTCGAACGCCTGGATGTCCACGCTCGGATCGGCCAGCGCCTCGACCCGCTGCGCATGTTGGCTACTGTCTTCTTCCTTGCTGTGCAGGAACTTGTGCGCCAGCTTCTCGAAGCCTTCGTAGCAGAGAAAGGCACCACCCAGCATCAGCAGCGGCGTGACGGCCCAGGGCGCGAAGGCGCTGATCAGCAGCGCCGCCGGCACCAGAATGGCCTTGTTCAGCAGCGAGCCCTTGGCCACCGCCCAGACCACCGGCAATTCGCGCTCGGCCTTGACCCCGGAGACCTGCTGCGCATTCAGCGCGAGGTCATCGCCGAGTACACCAGCGGTTTTCTTCGCCGCCACCTTGGTCATCACCGACACATCGTCCAGCACGCTGGCGATATCGTCGAGCAGGGCTAACAGATTGGCTCCAGCCACTTCAGGGCATCCTTGTACGATGAGTGGTAAAGAGAGGCGACCCAGGGCGAGCCGCCACAGGGCAACTTACTTGATCAACCGCCAGCACAGTGGATAGCGGTAGGCCTTGCCTTCATTGGCCTTGACCCCGGCAATGATGCTCAGCACCAGCGCTAGCAGGCCGATCAGCGGTAGCAGCAGGAAACCCACCACCACAACCATCAGCAGCATGCACACCACCGCGGCGATGGCCACGGTGATCTGGAAGTTCATCGCTTCCTTGCCCTGGTCATCAATGAACGGATCGACCTCGCGCTTGAGCTGCCAGACGATCAGCGGCCCGAGCAGATTGCCGAACGGAAACACCAGGCCGATCAGCGCGGCGAGGTGGCAGAACATCGCCCACTGCCGGGCATCCTGACTGGGAAGAGGGGTGAGGTTCTGCTCGTCCATCGGTGTACTCCGGAGAAGGAATTAGTCGACCAGGGCCGCGCGCTGTAGCTCGAACAACTCGCGCATGCCCTGCTGGGCCAAGGCCAGCATGGCATTCAGCTCTTCTGGCTGGAAGGGGGCGCCTTCAGCCGTGCCCTGCACTTCGATGAAACCGCCAGCGTCGGTCATGACCACGTTGAGGTCGGTCTCGGCAGCCGAGTCTTCCAGGTAGTCCAGATCCAGTACCGGCTCGCCCTGGTAGATGCCCACGGAAACCGCGGCGACCATCTGCTTGAGCGGCTCGCCCTTGAGCGCGCCGCGCTTCTTCAGCACCTTCAGCGCATCGGCCAGTGCAACCATGGCACCAGTAATCGACGCAGTGCGGGTGCCGCCGTCGGCCTGGATCACATCGCAGTCGATATAGATGGTGTTCTCGCCCAGCTTGCTCATGTCCAGCGCGGCGCGCAGCGAACGGCCGATCAGGCGCTGGATTTCCAGGGTGCGGCCGCCCTGCTTGCCACGGCTGGCTTCGCGCTGGTTACGATCGCCGGTGGCGCGCGGCAGCATGCCGTACTCGGCGGTCAGCCAGCCCTGGCCCTGGCCCTTGAGGAAACGCGGCACGCCGGATTCGACGCTCGCGGTGCAGATGACCTTGGTGTCACCGAACTCGACCAGTACCGAACCCTCGGCATGCTTGGTGTAGTTGCGGGTGATGCGAACAGCGCGCAACTGGGTGGAGGCACGGCCACTGGGACGTTTCATCTGCTAATACCTGAATAAGAGAGCGGGGAATCTGCCCGGCATTATAGGGCTGCCATCGCCAGCGCGACACGGCGGATTGGGCCGGCCGACGCACTGCGCTACAATCCGCGCCCTGGTTTCGCATCCGCAAGAGGTAATTCCCATGGTGCACAGCATGACGGCCTTCGCCCGCGTCGAAGGGGCAGGCGCCAACGGCACCCTGAGCTGGGAACTGCGCTCGGTCAATCACCGTTATCTGGAGCCGCACCTGCGCCTGCCGGAAGCCTTCCGCGACCTCGAAGGCGCGGTGCGCGAAGCCCTGCGTCAGGGCCTGTCGCGCGGCAAGGTGGAATGCACCCTGCGCTTCGCCGAAGACAACGCCGGCAAGGCACTGCAGATCGACAGCGAACGCGCCCGTCAGCTGATCGCCGCCGCCGAAAGCGTGGCCAGCCTGATCAAGCAGCCAGCCCCGCTCAATCCGCTGGAAGTGCTGGCCTGGCCCGGCGTACTGGTGGCCGACGCCGCCGATCCGCAGGCGCTGAACGCCGCCGCCCTCGCCCTGTTCAACCAGGCGCTGAGCGAGCTGAAGAATGGCCGCGGTCGCGAAGGCACCGAGCTGGCCAAGCTGCTCGACGAGCGTCTGGATGGCATCCTCGCAGAGGTCGCGTCGATGCGCGAACTGGTGCCACAGATGCTCGCCGGCCAACGGCAGAAGATCCTCGACCGCTTCAACGAGATGAAAGCCGAGCTCGACCCGCAGCGCCTGGAGCAGGAGCTGGTGATGCTCGCGCAAAAGAGCGACGTGGCCGAAGAGCTCGACCGCCTCAGCACCCACGTCACCGAAGTGCGCCGCGTGCTCAAGGCCGGCGGCGCAGCCGGGCGACGCCTGGACTTCCTCATGCAGGAACTCAACCGCGAAGCCAACACCCTCGGCTCCAAGGCCTTCGACCCGCGCAGCACGCAGGCGGCGGTCAATCTCAAGGTCCTGATCGAGCAGATGCGCGAACAGGTTCAGAACATCGAATAACGCCGCTGCGGCGACACCCCGATCTTTTCCAGGATGCATACATGACCACCACCGGCACTCTCTACATCGTTTCCGCCCCGTCCGGCGCCGGCAAGACCAGCCTGGTCAAGGCGCTGATCGAGGCCGCCCCGCAGATCCGCGTTTCCGTGTCGCACACCACCCGCGCCATGCGCCCGGGCGAGGCGGACGGGGTGAACTACCACTTCGTTCCTCGCGAGGAATTCCTCGCCATGCTCGATCGCAACGAATTCCTCGAGCATGCCCAGGTCTTCGACAACCTCTACGGCACCTCGCAGCGCTGGGTCGAGAAGACCCTTGCCGAAGGCTACGACCTGATTCTGGAGATCGACTGGCAAGGCGCGCAGCAGGTGCGCAAGCTGATGCCGCAGGCGAAATCGATCTTCATCCTGCCACCGACCCAGGAAGCCCTGCGCCATCGCCTGACCAATCGCGGCCAGGACAGCGGCGAGATCATCGAACGACGCATGCGCGAAGCCGTCAGCGAAATGAGCCACTACGTCGAGTACGACTACATCGTGATCAACGACGATTTCGCCCACGCCCTGACCGACCTGCAGGCGATTTTCCGCGCCAATCAGCTGTGCCAGCAGCCACAGCAGCAGCGTCACGCCGGCCTGCTCAGCGAACTGCTGGCCTGAGCCCGGGAAATCAGCGCTTCCCTTAATGCTGGTGATTTTTTAGACTATCCAGTCCGCTCGCCCATCCGGGCCCAGCCTTATTTGCTATTTGCCACGAGGAACATCCATGGCCCGCGTTACTGTTGAAGACTGCCTGGACAACGTCGATAACCGCTTCGAGCTGGTCATGCTCGCCACCAAGCGCTCCCGTCAACTGGCCACCGGCGGCAAAGAGCCCAAGGTAGCCTGGGAAAACGACAAGCCCACCGTCGTCGCCCTGCGCGAAATCGCTGCCGGCCTGGTCGACTACGACGTCATCGCCCAGGACGACCTGGTCGAGGAAGAACCGTTCTTCGCTGCCCTCGAGGACGAGGCCAACGAGCCTCTGTAACGCCATGGGTCGAAGTCGCGCGACTCGCATGCAGCCAAAACGGCAGGGAGCACATCCTTGCCGAGCATAGACTCACTCGCCGAACGACTGTCGACCTACCTCGGCCCGGACCAGGTCAATCTGGTCCGCCGCGCGTACTTCTACGCCGAGCAGGCGCACGATGGCCAACGCCGCCGCAGTGGCGAGGCCTACGTCACCCACCCGCTTGCCGTCGCCAACATCCTCGCCGACATGCACATGGACCATCAGAGCCTGATGGCCGCGATGCTGCATGACGTGATCGAGGACACCGGCATCGCCAAGGAAGCGCTCACCGCGCAGTTCGGCGAAACCGTCTCGGAACTGGTCGACGGGGTCAGCAAACTGACCCAGATGAACTTCGAGACCAAGGCCGAAGCCCAGGCCGAGAACTTCCAGAAGATGGCCATGGCCATGGCCCGCGATATCCGCGTGATCCTGGTCAAGCTGGCCGACCGCCTGCACAACATGCGCACCCTGGAAGTGCTGTCCGGCGAGAAGCGCCGGCGCATCGCCAAGGAAACCCTGGAAATCTACGCGCCCATCGCCAACCGGCTGGGCATGCACAGCATGCGCGTGGAGTTCGAGGACCTCGGTTTCAAGGCCATGCACCCGATGCGCTCCGAGCGCATCCGTACCGCGGTCAAGCGGGCGCGCGGCAACCGCAAGGAAATCGTCGCCAAGATCGAGGAATCGATCACTCACTGCCTCGAACGTGAAGGCATGCAGGGCGATGTGATCGGCCGCGAGAAGCACCTGTACAGCATCTACCAGAAGATGCGTGGCAAGCGCCGGGCGTTCAACGAGATCATGGATGTCTACGCCTTCCGCATCGTGGTCGACAAGGTCGACACCTGCTACCGCGTGCTCGGCGCCGTGCACAATCTGTACAAACCCCTGCCGGGGCGCTTCAAGGACTACATCGCGATCCCCAAGGCCAACGGCTACCAGTCGCTGCACACCACTCTGTTCGGCATGCACGGCGTGCCCATCGAAATCCAGATCCGCACCCGTGAAATGGAAGAGATGGCCAACAACGGCATCGCCGCGCACTGGCTGTACAAATCCAACGATGACGACCAGCCCAAGGGCACCCATGCCCGTGCGCGGCAGTGGGTCAAAGGCGTGCTGGAAATGCAGCAACGCGCCGGCAACTCGCTGGAATTCATCGAGAGCGTGAAGATCGACCTGTTCCCGGACGAGGTCTACGTGTTCACGCCCAAGGGCCGCATCATGGAGCTGCCGAAAGGCTCCACGGCGGTCGACTTCGCCTACGCGGTGCACACCGACGTCGGCAACAGCTGCATCGCCTGCCGTATCAACCGCCGTCTGGCACCGCTATCGCAGGCCCTGGAAAGCGGCTCCACGGTGGAAATCGTCACTGCCCCCGGCGCGCGGCCAAACCCGGCCTGGCTCAACTTCGTGGTCACCGGCAAGGCGCGCACGCACATCCGCCATGCGCTCAAGCTGCAGCGCCGCTCGGAATCGATCAGCCTCGGCGAGCGCCTGCTGAACAAGGTGCTGACCGGCTTCGACAGTCACCTCGAGAAGATTTCCCCCGAGCGCTTGCAGCAGGCCCTCGGCGAATACCGCCTGGAGGTCATCGAAGACCTGCTCGAAGACATCGGCCTGGGCAATCGCATGGCTTACGTGGTCGCCCGACGCCTGCTGGCCAGCGAAGGCGACGAATCGCCGAATGCCGAAGGCCCGCTGGCAATCCGCGGTACCGAAGGCCTGGTGCTCAGCTACGCCAAGTGCTGCACGCCGATCCCCGGCGACCCGATCATCGGCCACCTGTCCGCCGGCAAGGGCATGGTCGTGCACCTGGACAGCTGCAAGAACATCAGCGAAATCCGCCACAACCCGGAAAAATGCATCCAGCTCAACTGGGCCAAGGATGTCACCGGCGAATTCAACGTCGAACTGCGCGTCGAGCTGGAGCACCAGCGCGGCCTGATCGCCCTGCTCGCCAGCAGCGTCAACGCCGCCGACGGCAACATCGAGAAGATCAGCATGGACGAGCGCGACGGTCGCATCAGCGTGGTCCAGCTGGTCATCAGCGTGCATGACCGCGTACACCTGGCCCGGGTGATCAAGAAACTGCGCGCCCTCACCGGGGTGATCCGCATCACCCGCATGCGCGCCTGAAGCTGAGGCGCCGCCGCCAACCCCACCACCTCGGTCTGCGCTCGATCACCCATACGAGCGCAGCCTTCATCCCACAAGGAGCTATTCCATGAGCAAGAGCGTGATCAGCAGCGACAAGGCCCCAGCCGCCATCGGCACCTACTCCCAGGCGATCAAGGCAGGCAACACCGTGTACCTGTCCGGGCAGATCCCACTGGACCCGCAAACCATGGAACTGGTGCAAGGCTTCGAAGAGCAGACCGTACAGGTGTTCGAAAACCTCAAGGCCGTGATCGAAGCGGCCGGCGGCTCGTTCAAGGACCTGGTCAAGCTGAACATCTTCCTCACCGACCTCAGCCACTTCGCCAAGGTCAACGAAGTCATGGGCCGCTACTTCGAGCAGCCTTACCCGGCCCGCGCCGCCATCGGCGTGGCCGCTTTGCCGCGCGGTGCGCTGGTGGAAATGGACGGCATCCTGGTTCTCGAATAAGCCCCCGGCCAAGGACATCGCCATGCGTCTCGCCCTGAGCCTCGCGCTCGCCTGCAGCCTGCTCGGCGGCTGCGCCAGCCAGCCCGGCAACCCGGACGGCACCTGGATCAACCAGCCGCTGATCGATGCCGCCGGCGAAGGTGGCTCGCTGCGCGAGGCGCTGCTGGCCTACGGCCCGAACCTGGAGTGGAAGGTCGACAGCGCGCGCGGCCTGGCGACCTACAGCAACGGCTTCGAGCTGGGCGAAGGCCAGCTGGTGGCCCAGGACGGCGGCTGGCACGTCGACTACCACGGCGATTACCAAGAACAGCTCAGCCTCGATGACGCGCAGCTGGTGCAAGCCGCCAGCAGCAACTGGCCGGAACAGCGCTTCAGCAAACCGACCAAGCCAGCGGCGGCCGATGCGCCGCCGGGCAGCAGCTTCGAGTGGGCGTTGTACCAGGCCTACCTCGGCGGCCAATGGACCATCGTGGAAGGCCTGGGCCAGGGCGGCATGGTGATCTTCCACCCGGACGGCCGCGTCGAGGGTCTGCCGGGTAGCGAGCGCTATGCCCTGTGCCTGGCCGGTGACTGCGCGTCGATGGCCGGCGACCACGACAGCCTGTGGCTGCAGCTCGGCCAGCAGGGCGCACCCTGGATGTTCGAACGCGAGGGTGACGAATTACGCATCTTCGAGGCGGTAAATCAGGCCCAGTCGACCGAGATGCCCGAATATCAACCCGGTCGCCAGGCCTGGCTGCTCGAACGAGACTGACCGCGGACATGCGCCACACCTCATTGCTAGGGCTGCTATTACTCGCCCTGACTGCCCAGGCTGACCAGCGCCACTACGACAGCAGCGGACGTTATCTGGGCCGCACGGACGACAGCGGCCGCCATTACGACAGCAGTGGCCACTATACCGGCAGAACCGATGCCAATGGCCAGCGCTACGATGACAGCGGGCACTACCTCGGCCGGCAAAGCGAAAGCGGCGGCAACTATGACGCCAGCGGACGTTACACCGGACGCCAGGACCAGGATGGCCGCAAGTACGACGCCAGTGGACACTATGAAGGCAGGCAGGACCGGGACGGCCGGCAATACGACTCCAGCGGGCGTTATACCGGTCGCTCTGACGACTGATCAGCACTCAGGATAGCGGCGTAGCCTTCCCGGTAGCTCGGGTACTGCGGCGCCCAACCCAAGGCGCGGGCACGGGCGTTGCTGCAGCGTTTGCTACCGGAACGGCGCACGGTGGACTCCTCTGCCCAGTGGCTGACGCCCAGGCGCTCGCGCAGCCAGCCAACCACTTCATGCAGCGCCGCCGGCTCGTCGTCGACGCCGATGTAGCAATCGTCCAGCGCCACGCCGCGGCGGTCGGCCTGCAGCAGGAAGGCGAGTAGCCCGGCCGCATCGTCGGTATGGATACGATTGCCATACAACGGCGGCTCGCTGACAACGCGATAACCCATGCGCACCTGATTGATCAGCCACTCGCGGCCCGGTCCGTAGATGCCGGTCAGGCGTACCAGCGTGCCGGGCAGGTCGCTGCCCAGCAGCAGGTTTTCGGCCTCACGCATGATGCGCCCGGAATAGCCCTCGGCCTCGGCGGGCGAGGTTTCGTCGATCCACACGCCGCCATCCTGGGCATAAACGCCGCTACTGGAAACGAACAGCACGCGCCTAGGGCGCTGGCCATGGGCCGCAAGCCAGGCCAGCACATGGCGCAGGCCATCAACATAGGCCTCGCGGTAGCCGGCCTCGTCATGCGCGGTGGCCGCAGCCGCGTACACCAGATAGTCCAGCGGCTCGCTCGGCCACTGCTCGGGGCACTGCGCCTGGTAGAGGTCACCCGCCACCGGCTGGATGCCCGCGGGCAGGGCTGCGACGTTTCGGCGCAGACCGAACACGCGCCAGCCGGCCTGGTCCATGCGCTGGGCCAGTCGCCCGCCTACATCACCACAGCCAGCAATCATCAGGGTCGGAGCAGCAGACATCAAAAGCACCTCGTGGGAAATCCGGTACCGCCATGGCGACCGACGGACAGGGTAACAGCAGGATTTAGTGCAATAAAGTTACATTGTTACTTTCACAAACAAGAATTACTTGCAATAATAATCGCCCTTTTGCGCCAGAGCTCCCGTCGAGCCTGGTCACGTTCGTCCACCCTAGGTCCGGCCAGCATGAACTCTATCGCTACCAGCGCTCAGCCCAACCCTGTTTCCCCATCGCGCGCTCTGCGTGTCATGGGCGCCCTGCTCTTCAGCCTGCTGCTGGCCCCGGTCTGCAGCTTCGCCGAAGAGCCGGTCGCCGCGCCGGCGACGCCGCCAGCCGTCAGCGCCGAAGCAGACTCCGCTGCCGCGCCGAGTGCCACTGCCCCGGCCGCGACCCCGGCTGAAGCAGGCGCTGCGGTCGACCCGAATGCTGCTGCCGTCGACCCGAACGCGCCGGTCGATCCCAACGCACCGACCGACGAAGAACTGCTCGCCGAAGAGCAGGGCCTGGTCCACGATCTGTCGCCGTGGGGCATGTACCAGAACGCCGACATCGTGGTGAAGAGCGTGATGATCGGCCTGGTCCTGGCCTCGATCCTGACCTGGACCGTGTGGGTCGCCAAGAGCATCGAGCTGATCGGCGCCCGCCGCCGCCTGCAGCGCGAACTGCTGGACCTGAAAGGCGCGCGCAACCTCAACCAGGCTGCCGAACAGGCCCGCACCAAGCACAGCTTCAGCAGCCTGCTGATCGATGACGCCCGCGACGAGCTGAAGCTCTCCTCCGGCTGCCGCGAGAAGGAAGGCATCAAGGAACGTGTCAGCTTCCGCCTGGAGCGCCTGGTCGCCGCCTGCGGTCGCGAGATGAGCAAAGGCACCGGCGTGCTCGCCACCATCGGTTCCACCGCGCCCTTCGTCGGCCTGTTCGGTACCGTATGGGGCATCATGAACAGCTTCATCGGCATCGCCAAATCGCAGACCACCAACCTCGCCGTGGTCGCCCCCGGCATCGCCGAGGCCCTGCTGGCTACCGCCCTGGGTCTGGTCGCGGCGATTCCTGCGGTGATCATCTACAACGTCTTCGCCCGCTCCATCGCCAGCTACAAGGCGCAGGTAGCCGACGCGTCGGCACAGGTTCTGCTGCTGGTCAGCCGCGACCTCGACCATCAGTCGAGCGGTGATCGCAGCCAACAGCCGCACATGGTCAAGGCGGTCTGAGGCCATGGGTCTGCATCTGAACGAAGGTGGTGACGATCTCCAGGAAAACCACGAGATCAACGTAACGCCCTTCATCGACGTCATGCTCGTGCTGCTGATCATCTTCATGGTCGCGGCACCCCTGGCTACCGTCGACGTCAAGGTCGACCTGCCGGCCTCCAGCGCCAAACCGGCGCCGCGTCCGGACAAACCGATCTACCTGAGCATCAAGGACGACAACAGCCTGTTCCTCGACAACGAGCAGGTCGATCCGGCCCAGCTCGGCGCCGTGCTCGACAAGCTGACCAACGCCGACAAGGACAAGACCATCTTCGTCCGTGGCGACAAAGGCGTGGACTACGGCGACCTGATGGGTGTGATGGACAACCTGCGCGGTGCCGGCTACCTGAAAGTCGGCCTGGTGGGCCTGGAAACGGTCGGCAAACAATGACCTCTACGCCACGCAAGCTGTCGCAATGGGGCGTCAGCCTTATCGTCGTGCTCGGCCTGCATGTCGGCCTGTTCATCTGGGCGCTGTTCTGGCACCCGGTGGCGGTTCCCCTGGAACTGCCGCCAGCGGCCATGGTGATCGAGCTGGAACCACTGGCCGCTGCGCCGAAGCCGGCTCCGCCACCACCACCAGAAGTGCAGCCGGAAGAACCCGAGCCGCAGCCTAAGCTGGTCGAAGCGCCGAAGCCGAAGCTGGCCATCGCACCGCCGAAACCCAAGCCCAAGCCGAAACCGCCGAAGCCGGTCGAACCCAAGCCGCAGGTCAAGCCCCAGGACAACCCGCCGCAGGAAACACCACCCGCGCCGGTCGCCGCTGCCGACGACAAACCCGCTGCACCGCAGCAGGCCGCCGTCAGTGCGCCGAGCAAGGCCGAGATCAGCTGGCAGAGCAAGCTGCTCAGCCACCTGAGCAAGTACAAGCGTTACCCCGAAGATGCCCGCCGCCGCGGCTTCGAGGGCGTCAACCGCCTGCGCTTCGTGGTCGATGCCAACGGCAAGGTGCTGTCCTACTCGCTGGCCGGTAAATCCGGCAGCGCGTCGCTGGACCGTGCCACCCTGGAGATGATTCGCCGCGCCCAGCCGCTGCCACCGCCACCGGCAGAAATGCTCAAGGACGGCAGCCTGGAGATCGTCGCGCCCTTCGTCTACTCGCTGGACCGTCGCTAAGGGTCCAGTCACGACCCTGGCAGGGTGGATGAGCAAAGCGCCATACGCCCTGCCGACTGACGCAACGCTTGCTCCGCAGGCGCAGAGTGAGCAGTTGGTTCCATTGAATACAGCCGCTATGCTTGGGCGCATCTCAATGGATTAAGACTATGACCCTCACCGAACTGCGTTACATCGTCACCCTCGCTCAGGAACAGCACTTCGGGCGCGCAGCCGAGCGTTGCCACGTCAGCCAGCCGACCCTGTCGGTCGGGGTGAAGAAGCTCGAGGACGAGCTCGGTGTGCTGATCTTCGAACGCAGCAAGAGTGCGGTCCGCCTGACCCCGGTCGGCGAAGGCATCGTCACCCAGGCACAAAAGGTCCTGGAGCAGGCCCAGGGCATCCGTGAGCTGGCCCAGGCCGGCAAGAACCAGCTGGCCGCGCCGCTGAAGATCGGCGCCATCTACACCGTCGGCCCCTACCTGTTCCCCCACCTGATTCCACAGTTGCACCGGGTCGCTCCGGAGATGCCGCTGTACATCGAGGAGAACTTCACCCACGTGCTGCGCGACAAGCTGCGCACCGGTGAGCTCGATGCCGTGATCATCGCCCTGCCCTTCCAGGAAGCGGACGTGCTGACCAAGCCGCTGTACGACGAACCGTTCTACGTGCTGATGCCCGCCGGCCACCCGTGGACCGCCCAGGACCATATCGACGCCGCACTGCTCAACGACAAGAGCCTGCTGCTGCTCGGCGAAGGTCACTGCTTCCGCGACCAGGTGCTCGAAGCCTGCCCGGCCACACGCAAGACCGAAGAGAACAAGCACACCACCATCGAGTCCAGCTCGCTGGAAACCATCCGCCACATGGTCGCCTCCGGCCTGGGCATCTCGATCCTGCCGTTCTCCGCCGTGGACAGCCACCACTACGCCGCCGGCGTGATCGAAGTGCGTCCGCTGACTCCGCCGGTGCCGTACCGCACCGTGGCCATCGCCTGGCGCGCCAGCTTCCCGCGCCCGAAGGCCATCGAAATCCTCGCCGACTCGATCCGCCTGTGCTCGGTCGCGGCGCGTCCGCAGGACGAAGCCCTGCCGGCATGACCGAACTGGCACGGGTGCCGGTCACCACGCTCAAGGGCGTCGGTGACGCACTGGCGGAAAAGCTTGCCAAGGTCGGCCTGGAAACCCTGCAGGACGTGCTGTTCCACCTGCCGCTGCGCTATCAGGACCGCACCCGCGTGGTGCCGATCGGCGCGCTGCGGCCGGGCCAGGACGCCGTGGTCGAAGGCATCGTCGCCGGCGCCGACGTGGTCATGGGCAAGCGTCGCAGCCTGCTGATACGCCTGCAGGACGGCAGCGGCACGCTCAGCTTGCGCTTCTACCACTTCAGCCAGGCCCAGCGTGACGGCCTCAAGCGCGGCACCCACGTCCGCTGCTATGGCGAAGCGCGCCCCGGCGCCTCCGGCCTGGAGATCTACCACCCCGAATACCGCGCGCTGAGTGGCGACGAGGTGGCGCCGGTGGAGCAGACGCTGACGCCGATCTACCCGACCACCGAAGGCCTCACCCAGCAGCGCCTGCGCAGCCTCAGCCAGCTCGCCCTGGCGCGTCTCGGCCCGCATAGCCTGCCGGACTGGCTGCCCGCCGAGCTGATCCGCGACTACCGCCTGGCCCCGCTCGACGAAGCCATCCGCTACCTGCACCGCCCGCCACCGGATGCCGATCAGGACGAACTCGCCGAAGGTCAGCACTGGGCCCAGCATCGCCTGGCCTTCGAAGAACTGCTGACTCATCAGCTGTCGCTGCAGCGCCTGCGTGAGCAGGTCCGCGCGCAAGCCGCGCCCCGCCTGCCGATCGCCAAGCACCTGCCGCAGCTGTTCCTGCAGAACCTCGGCTTCCAGCCCACCGGCGCGCAGCAGCGGGTCGGTGCCGAGATCGCCTACGACCTCAGCCAGGACGAGCCGATGCTGCGCCTGGTACAGGGCGACGTCGGCGCCGGCAAGACCGTGGTCGCCGCGCTCGCCGCGTTGCAGGCGCTGGAAGCCGGTTACCAGGTGGCGCTGATGGCGCCCACCGAGATCCTTGCCGAGCAGCACTTCATCAACTTCACCCGCTGGCTGCAGCCGCTGGGCATCGAGGTCGCCTGGCTGGCGGGCAAGCTCAAGGGCAAGGCCCGCGCCGCGGCCCTGGAACAGATCGCCGGCGGCGCGCCGATGGTCGTCGGCACCCACGCGCTGTTCCAGGAAGAGGTGCAGTTCAAGCGTCTGGCCCTGGCGATCATCGACGAGCAGCACCGTTTCGGCGTGCAGCAACGCCTGGCGCTGCGGCAGAAAGGTGTCGACGGCCGCCTCTGCCCGCACCAGCTGATCATGACTGCCACGCCGATTCCGCGAACCCTGGCGATGAGCGCCTACGCCGACCTCGACACCTCGATCCTCGACGAGCTGCCGCCTGGGCGTACGCCGGTGAACACCCTGGTGATCGCCGACAGCCGCCGCATCGAAGTGGTCGAGCGGGTACGCATCGCCTGCCGCGAAGGCCGTCAGGCCTACTGGGTATGCACGTTGATCGAGGAGTCCGAGGAGCTCACCTGCCAGGCGGCGGAAACCAGCTTCGAGGAGCTTTCCAGCGCCCTCGGCGAGCTGCGCGTCGGCCTCATCCACGGGCGCATGAAACCGGCCGAGAAGGCCGCGGTAATGGACCAGTTCAAGCGCGGCGAGCTGCAGCTGCTGGTCGCCACCACGGTGATCGAAGTCGGCGTCGACGTGCCCAATGCCAGCCTGATGATCATCGAGAACCCCGAGCGCCTCGGCCTCGCCCAGTTGCACCAGCTGCGCGGCCGGGTCGGCCGTGGCAGCGCGGCCAGCCACTGCGTGCTGCTCTATCACGCTCCGCTGTCGCAGATGGGCCGCGAGCGCCTGGCGATCATGCGCGAGACCTGCGACGGCTTCGTCATCGCCGAGAAGGACCTGGAGCTGCGCGGCCCCGGCGAAATGCTCGGCACCCGCCAGACCGGCCTGCTGCAGTTCAAGGTCGCCGACCTGATGCGTGACGCCGACCTGCTGCCCGCCGTGCGTGACGCCGCCCAGGCCCTGCTCGCGCACTGGCCGCAACACGTCAGCCCGCTGCTGGAGCGCTGGTTACGCCATGGTCAGCAATATGGCCAAGTGTGAGCCAGCGCACAGCCCACCGGTCACCGGTCCGTCGGTTCCGCTCGCCGACCGGGCGGCTGGTTATACTCCCTGCAGTAGTTTCTCAGCCGGATTTCGCTCATGACTGAAGTTGCCCTCGCCCCCGATAGCGCACCGCGCGCACCTGCCGTGATCCTCCAGCTGCTGGAGAAACTTGGCGTGCCCTGCCAGATCCGTATCGATCACCTTGGCCTGCCGGCCGAGCGGCGGGTACAGGCAGCACTTCTCGATGACGCCGTCGGCGCACTGCTGGTGCTGTTTCCGCAGTCGCAGCTGCTCGACCTCAACCGCCTGGCCGAACTCACCGGGCGCAAGCTGGCCGCGGTCAAACCCGAGCGCCTTGAGCGCATGCTGGCCAAGCACACCCTGGGCAAGCTGCCCGGCCTGCCGCCGCTGACCAGCTCACCGTGCCTGTATGACGAGCGCCTGCTGCAGGTCGACAGCCTGCTGGTGGAATCCGGGCAACCCGGCGTGCTGCTGGAAATCAGCAGCGACGTGTACAAGACCACTCTGCTGAGCAAGGCCAGCGCCGCCCGCTTCGGCGAACCGCTGGCGAAGATCAAGCCCAACCTCGACCGCCCGGACGACGACCGCGCCGAAATCACCCAGGCCGTGCAGGCGTTCACCGCACGCCGCATCCAGCAGCGTCTCGAAGAAACCATCGAGATCCCGCCGCTGCCGGAAACCGCGCAGAAGATCATCAAGCTGCGCGTCGACCCGGATGCCACCGTCGACGACATCACCGGGGTGGTCGAAACCGACCCGGCGCTGGCGGCTCAGGTGGTCAGCTGGGCCGCGTCGCCCTACTACGCCGCGCCCGGCAAGATCCGCTCGGTGGAAGACGCCATCGTCCGCGTGCTGGGCTTCGACCTGGTGATCAACCTGGCCCTCGGCCTGGCGCTGGGCAAGACCCTGAGTCTGCCCAAGGACCAGCCACAGCAGGCTACGCCGTACTGGCAGCAGGCGATCTACAGCGCTGCAGTGATTGAAGGCCTGACCCGTGCCATGCCGCGCGCACAGCGCCCGGAAGCGGGCCTGACCTACCTCGCCGGCCTGCTGCACAACTTCGGCTACCTGGTCCTGGCGCACGTATTCCCGCCGCACTTCTCGCTGATCTGCCGGCACCTGGAAGTCAACCCGCATCTCTCGGCCAACTACATCGAACAGCACCTGCTGGGCATCACCCGCGAGCAGATCGGCGCTTGGCTGATGCGCTTCTGGGACATGCCGGAAGAGCTGGCCACCGCCCTGCGCTTCCAGCACGACCCGGACTACGACGGCCCGCACGCCGCCTACCCGAATCTGGTGTGTCTGGCGGTGAGCATGCTGCGCAACCGCGGCATCGGCAGCGGCCCGCAGCGGGAGATCCCGGATGCGCTGTTCGCGCGCCTGGACATCACCCGCGAAAAGGCCGAGGACGCGCTGAACAAGGTCCTGCAGGCCGAAGCGGCACTGCGTGACCTGGCGTCGCAGTTCAACACGCCGCACTGATCGGCGAGCATGAAAAAGGGCCCCGCGGGGCCCTTTTTTCATGCCTGTAAAACGACTATTTGAGCGCCGCGCGCCGCGCCGCGAAGACCTTGGGCAGGTGCTTGCTGCTGGCTTCGAGCACCGCGCGCACCGGCGCCTGCTCGTACAGTGCGGCGTACTCGGCCAGCTGGTCGCTGGGCATCTGCCGATAGGCATAGAGCATGAAGGCTTCCACGCCACTGGCGCTGGACGCGCGCAGTGGCGCCACCTGCGCGGCGGTCTGCTCGCTCAGGGCCTTCTCGTCGAGGTTCTTGCCGCGCGCACGCAGGGTCTGCAGCGCCTGGGTCTTGCCGACCTCGTAGCGCAGCAGAGTGGCCAGTTCGGTGGTGTGCGCGGCCTTGTCCAGACGCTGCACCAGCTCCAGGCGCTCCTTGCGCGGTGCGCGCTCCGCCAACTGGGTGCGATAGGCCGCCAGACCACCGTCTTCGCCCACGGCATGCTCGGCCTCGGTGAAGTGCTTGGCCAGCGGGCTGTCGAGCAGCTTGAGGGCCGCCTCCAGCTGCGCCTTGGGCAGCTCGGGCGTCAGGCGCTTGGCCAGGTCGGTGCACAGGGCGTCGGCGGAAAACTGTTTGGCCAGGCGCTGGTGCTGCTCGGCCGGCATGCCGCGCACCAGCAGCGGCGCGGTCTGCTCGCAGAGCAGCTGCACGCCTGCCAACTCCAGCACGCGCTTCAGGGTCGGGTCGACCGGCGCGGCGTGCACAGGGCCGACCAGCACCAGCAGCAGGGATAGGAATGTCAGCAGACGCATGCTCGAAGCTTCCGGGGAAAAGAGTGCCAGCCTAGCCAAGACGCGTGGTCCCGACCAGACGCAGAACGCGCGTCAGGCCGCGTTCTTGACGGGGGTCTTCTTTTTCTTCTTCGGCACGACGTATTTCAGCAGGCCCTGGAACCAGATCACCTGAGCAGGGTTGCCCTGGATCTGGATGTCCTTGTTCTGGATGCCCTGCATGAAGGCCAGCTGCTTGTTCTTCGCCTGCATGGTGGCGAAGCCGTACAGCGCATCCTTGAAGCCGATGGCGAAGGCCGGATCGCTGGCCTTGCCGGCGCGGCTGGTGACGCGTTGATTCTTGATGACGAACTGGCGGGAAACCTTGCCGTCCAGCGTGTGCAGCTGGAACACCAGGTCCTTGCCTTCCAGCTGCTGCCGGAATTCCGGGTTGCTACGGCTGGCTTTGGCCATCAGGCGGCCCAGCATCCAGAGGAGAAAGCGGAATTTCATGGCGCACAGCCTCGAAGTCAGTGAAATCGGCGGCGCATTGTAGCGGTTTGCCGAAGGGACTACATCCCGTCAGGCGAGGCATGCAGAGAGGGATTTCGGGGTGGTCCGGGGCCTGACGGCCCCGGACGCGGAGCGCCTTAGTTGACGGCGTCCTTGAGGGATTTGCCCGGCTTGAAGGCAACGGTGTTGCTGGCTTTGATCTTGACCGGCTGACCGGTCTGCGGGTTCTTCCCGGTGCGAGCACCGCGATGACGCTGCAGGAAGGTGCCGAAGCCAACCAGGGTCACGCTGTCCTTGCGGTTGAGCGCGCTGGTGATTTCTTCGAGAACGGCGTTGAGTACGCGATTGGCCTGGTCTTTGGTCAGGTCAGCCTTTTCGGCAATGGCCGCGGCGAGTTCGGGTTTGCGCATAGATGCCTCTTTGACGGTTTGTTGTTTTTGTGTCCGTGCTGTCCGTCCGGAACAGCGCCCAAGGCGCCGCAACAGCTCTGCGCTGCGGCAGACCGGGGGAGAATGGCACGCCATGGGAGACCGCGCCAGTGCTGCCCCGCCGTTTACACGAGCAAAGGCAAGGCGTTTGTGACAGAACAGCCGTTATTTTTGCCAAAACCCCCATCCATGACGGTGATCGAGGGGGCCGTACATGACGCCGCCTGACGGGCGGTAGCCGGAAACGCAAACGGCGACCCTGAGGTCGCCGTTTCGCTGAAGCTGCCGCCACAATCAGGCGATTTCGATCATCTCGAAGTCGGCCTTGCCCACGCCGCAGTCCGGGCACAGCCAGTCGGCCGGTACATCTTCCCAGCGCGTGCCGGGGGCGATGTCATCGTCCGGCCAGCCAAGCTTCTCGTCATAGATCAGGCCACAGACCACGCACTGCCACTTCTTCATCACACATAACCTCGTCATCGGGCGGACTCGACCTGCCTCTACGGGCATTTCCCTGGTCGCAAAATCAGCAGGCTTTGTACTGGCAGGCGGCCCCATGACGCAACCCCCAGGCAGTCTGCGGCGCCATACGGCATGCTAAGCTCGCCGCCGTCCGCAGCCGCTTAAGCCCGCCAACGTGCCATCCGCCGCCCTCGTTCACCCTCCCCGCTGGCTCACCTGTGCCCAACTGCATCCGGCGCCGCCGGCGCTGCAGCGCGACTGGCTGTTCGACCAGCGCTCGCTGACCCGCCGCCTGACCGAGCTCAGCAACGGGCGGTTCAGCGTGCTGCCGCTGCAGCAGGGCTGGCAGGTGCTGCGCAACGACGAATGCAGCAGCCTGCAGGTGCCGCAGGGCAGCCAGGGCTGGGTGCGCGAGGTGTTCCTGCGTGGCGCTGGCGAGGCCTGGGTCTTCGCCCGCAGCGTGGCCGCACGCCAAGCCCTGGAAGGCTCCGGCCTGGACCTCGGCAAGCTCGGCAGCCGCTCGCTCGGCGAGCTGCTGTTCAGCGACCGCGCCTTCGCCCGTGGCGAGCTGGAAGTCTGCCGCTACCCCAGTGCCTGGCTGCCGGCCGAAGTGCGCGACGAACGCCTGTGGGGACGCCGCTCGTGCTTTCGCCGCGACGGCCTCGGTGTGCTGGTCGCCGAGGTGTTCCTGCCAACCTTCTGGGACCACGCCGGCCAGTAGTCACGCAGGCACGAACCGAGCGCCGCGCATGCTTCGCCCGGCAGGCACCCCGTATAATCGCCGCACTTCGCCCGGAGAGCCGCCGATGTACACCGCCCTGCTGCAATCACTCAACCGCCTGCACCCGCGCACCTGGGACTTCATCCAGCTGATGCGCCTGGACAAGCCGATCGGCATCTACCTGCTGCTGTGGCCGACGCTGTGGGCATTGTGGGTGGCGAGCAAGGGCGTGCCGGATTTCAAGCTGCTGCTGATCTTCACCCTCGGCGTGCTGCTGATGCGCGCCGCCGGCTGCGTGATCAACGACTACGCCGACCGCGAGTTCGACGGCCACGTCAGCCGCACCCGCGCACGCCCGCTGGCCAGCGGCAAGATCACTGCGCGCGAGGCGCTGACCCTGTTCGCCGCGCTGGTCGGCCTGAGTTTCGTTCTGGTGTTGTTCACCAACCTGACCACCATCGCGCTGTCCTTCGGCGGCCTGGCACTGGCGGCCTGCTACCCGTTCATGAAGCGCTACACCTTCTACCCGCAGGTGGTGCTGGGCGCGGCCTTCTCCTGGGGCATGCCGATGGCCTTCACCGCGGCGACCGGCGAACTGCCGCCGCCCGAAGCCTGGCTGCTGTACCTGGCCAACCTGCTGTGGACCGTGGCGTACGACACCTACTACGCGATGACCGACCGTGAGGACGACCTGAAGATCGGGGTGAAATCCACCGCCATCCTCTTCGGCGAGGCTGATCGGGTGATCATCCTCACCCTGCAGGTGCTGGCCCTGCTGTGCCTGGGCCTGGCCGGCGCGCGCTTCGCCCTGGGTAGCTGGTTCCTGCTCGGCTTGCTCGGCGCCGCGGCCTGCTTCGCCTGGGAATTCTGGAGCACCCGCCAGCGTGAGCCGCAGGCCTGTTTCGCCGCCTTTCTGCACAATCACTGGGCGGGTCTGGCGATCTTCCTCGGCATCGTCGCGGACTACGCCCTACGCTAGCTGCAGCGCCACTGTCACATCGCTGCAATAATTCCGTTATCTAATGCGGCGCAAGACAGATGAACCGAGGCAGGACCCATGGTTGGCAAGAACATCCTGATCGTCGATGACGAAGCACCGATCCGCGAGATGATCGCGGTGGCCCTGGAAATGGCCGGCTACGACTGCATCGAGGCGGAAAACACCCAGCAGGCCCACGCCCTGATCGTCGACCGCAAGCCGGACCTGATCCTGCTCGACTGGATGCTCCCGGGCACCAGCGGCATCGAGCTGGCCCGCCGCCTCAAGCGCGACGAGCTGACCGACGACATCCCGATCATCATGCTCACCGCCAAGGGCGAAGAGGACAACAAGATCCAGGGCCTGGAAGTTGGAGCCGACGACTACATCACCAAGCCGTTCTCGCCGCGCGAACTGGTCGCCCGCCTCAAGGCCGTGCTGCGCCGCGCCGCGCCGAACGATGGCGAGTCGCCGATCGAAGTCGGCGGCCTGCTGCTCGACCCGATCAGCCACCGCGTGACCATCGACGGCAAACCCGCCGAGATGGGCCCTACCGAATACCGCCTGCTGCAGTTCTTCATGACCCACCAGGAACGCGCCTACACCCGCGGCCAGTTGCTCGATCAGGTCTGGGGCGGCAACGTCTATGTCGAGGAGCGTACGGTCGACGTGCATATCCGTCGCCTGCGCAAGGCGCTCGGCGAAGTCTATGAGAACCTGGTGCAAACGGTGCGCGGCACCGGCTATCGTTTCTCCACCAAAAGCTGAAACGCCCCTCTAAGGACGCATCGAGTTGAATCAGAACTGGCGGAGTGCGGTGGGGCGTCATCTCTTGCTGCTCCTGGTGCCATGCCTGCTGGTCGGCCTGGTCAGTGGCGAGTACGCCTTGCCCTTGCTGATCGGCATTGGTGCCTACCTGGCCTGGCACATCAAGCAGCTGCTGCGCCTGCATACCTGGCTGCGCGAACGCCGCCCCGATGAGGCACCGCCTGAAGGCTACGGCCTGTGGGGCGAGATCTTCGACAACATCTATCACCTGCAGCGCCGCGATCAGCGCGTACGTGGCCGCCTGCAGGCGGTGATCGACCGCGTGCAGGAGTCCACCGCCGCCCTGCGCGACGCGGTGATCATGCTCGACCGCGACGGCAACCTGGAGTGGTGGAACCGCGCCGCGGAAACCCTGCTCGGCCTGAAGACGCCGCAGGACAGCGGTCAGTCGATCACCAACCTGGTACGTCATCCGCGCTTCAAGGAATACTTCGAGCAGGGCGAGTTCCGCGATGCCCTGGAGCTGCCCTCGCCGGTCAACGATCATCTGCACCTGCAGTTGCAGATCACCCGTTATGGCAACAGCGAGCACCTGATGCTGGTCCGTGACATCACCCGTCTCCACCAGCTGGAGCAGATGCGCAAGGATTTCGTCGCCAACGTCTCCCACGAACTGCGCACGCCGCTGACGGTGATCGCCGGCTACCTGGAAACCCTGCTGGACAACGTCGAGGACGTGAACCCGCGCTGGCTACGGGCGCTGCAGCAGATGCAGCAGCAGGGCGCGCGCATGCAGAACCTGCTCAACGACCTGCTCCTGCTGGCCAAGCTGGAAGCCACCGACTACCCCTCGGACAACGTGCCGGTGTCCGTCGACCTGCTCCTGCTGAGCATCAAGAACGATGCCCAGGCATTGTCCGCTGGCCGCTGCCACCGCATCAGCCTGGAAGCCGACCCCCACCTGCGCCTCAAGGGCAGCGAGACGGAGCTGCGCAGCGCCTTCTCCAACCTGGTGTTCAACGCGGTGAAGTACACCCCGGACGAGGGCGAGATCCGCATCCGCTGGAGCGGTGACGAAAACGGCGCGCAGTTCAGCGTCACCGACAGCGGTATCGGCATCGAGACCAGGCACCTGTCGCGCCTGACCGAGCGCTTCTACCGCGTCGACTCCAGCCGCGCCAGCCATACCGGTGGCACCGGCCTCGGCCTGGCCATCGTCAAGCACGTGCTGTTGCGCCACCGCGCGCGCCTGGAGATCGCCAGCGTGCCAGGCAAGGGCAGCACCTTCACCTGCCATTTTCCGCCGCAGCAGGTGATTCGGCGGGGCTAGGCGCTCGTGTGACTTGCAATCGCTGCCGCCAGCCTCCAACCTTTAGCGATCTTTCGCCACCCGACCCCCTCAATGGACCCTTCTCCTAGTTCCGTCGCCACCTATTTCGCCGACTTCGGCCTTATTCTGTTCGCCCTGTTCCTCGTGCTGCTCAACGGTTTCTTCGTGGCCGCCGAGTTCGCCATGGTCAAGCTGCGTTCGACCAAGGTCGAGACCATCGCCGAAGAGAACGGCTGGCGCGGACACATCCTGCGCACCGTACACAACCAGCTCGACGCCTACCTCTCGGCCTGTCAGCTGGGCATTACCCTGGCCTCCCTCGGCCTCGGCTGGGTCGGCGAACCGGCCTTCGCCCACCTGCTCGAACCGCTGTTCAGCTACGCCGGCATCGAGTCGCCGAAGCTGGTCCACGCCATCGCGTTCTTCTTCGCCTTCTTCATCATTTCCTACCTGCACATCGTCGTCGGCGAGCTGGCCCCCAAATCCTGGGCGATCCGCAAGCCCGAGCTGCTCTCGCTGTGGACGGCCGCGCCGCTGTACGCCTTCTACTGGCTGATGTACCCGGCCATCTACCTGCTCAATGCCAGCGCCAACGCCATCCTGCGCTTCGCCGGCCAGGGCGAGCCCGGGCCGCACCACGAGCACCACTACAGCCGCGACGAGCTGAAGCTGATCCTGCACTCCAGCCGTGCCCGCGACCCCAGCGACCAGGACATGCGCGTGCTGGCCTCGGCCGTGGAAATGGGCGAGCTGGAAGTGGTCGACTGGGCCAACTCCCGTGAAGACCTGGTCTACCTGAACAGCGACGCCAAGCTCGACGAGGTGTTCAGCCTGTTCCGCCGCCACAAGTACAGCCGCTACCCGGTATATGACGAGGAGAACGCCACTTTCGTCGGCATCCTGCACATCAAGGACCTGCTGCTGCACCTGTCCTTGTTGGAGATGCTGCCCTCGGCGCTCAAGCTCAGTGAACTGCTGCACCCGGTCGAGCGCGTGACCAAGCACATGCCGCTGTCGAGCCTGCTCGAGCAGTTCCGCCAGGGCGGCGCGCACTTCGCCTTGGTCGAGGAAGCGGACGGCAAGGTAGTCGGCTTCCTGACCATGGAAGACGTGCTCGAAGCACTGGTCGGCGATATCCAGGACGAACACCACAAGGCCGAGCGCGGCATCCTCGCCTACCAGCCGGGCAAGCTGCTGGTGCGGGGCGACACGCCGCTGTTCAAGATCGAGCGCCTGCTCGGCATCGACCTCGATCACATCGAGGCCGAGACCCTGGCCGGGCTGGTCTATGAAAGCCTCAACCGCGTGCCGGAAGAGGAAGAAGTGCTGGAGACCGAAGGCCTGCGCATCATCGTGAAGAAGATGAAAGGGCCGAAGATCGTCCTGGCCAAGGTGCTCAAGCTCGATTGATCGAGCGGCGCCGGGCTCCCTGCCCGGCGCCTTCCGTTTCGCCTCCCGTCAGCCCCATTCCCGTCCCTGGTCCAGATGCTGGTCGACCAGCCATTTGCCGTGGGCGATGGAGGCATGCTGGGCCTTGTCCAGCTCGCTGAGGAAGCGACAGTCCATCGGCAGGACCAGGCGTCGCGTGGTCTCGCCGTCCGGCGTGGTGATCTGGCAACCGCCGGCCCACGGCGTGGGAATGCCCGGATGCTCGACGACATCGGCGCGAATGGCATGTTCGCGGTGAACGCAATGCAGGGTAGTCATGGCAGGTACCTCGCTGGCGTGGTGGTCTTCTTCACCATAAAGCAGCCGGTCACGGCCACGCCCGACAGCTGACGAAGGGTCGCCCCGCGCGCCTCGAGAAGCGGATGAAATGCTCGCGCTGTGACCGGACTCTCCGTTTCCCGCCAGCGATCGGATCGGTGGCCGCCCGCTGCGCAAGACATTGCACAGGGGGCATTGCCTACCATCGGCAGGGTTCGATCAGGGAGCGAGGAACCCGGCCATGACCGGCTATGTAGCCAACAACCGCGCGCAGCGGCGCGAGATCACCCCAGCCCGCGACGAGGTCTTCGACAGACAGGCGGCGCGCCAACTTGAAGGTAAAGGCACGGTAGCGACGTCCTGCCTGGTCGGCATGCGTTTCGTCTGGAGCAATGGCGAATGCGTGGAGACCGGCCTGCCCTACGCGCTGACCGCCGCCGAAGGCGCGCGCCTGCAGGGCGGCCTGGATGCCCGCGGCAGCTTCACCCAGACCCTGGCGGCGAGCCGCTACGACGCGCAGCTGCTGGCCGATACGGATGTCGATGCTGAGGTCACACAGGCGCGCGAGGAGCTGCAGGCCGCACTGGACCAGATTCTCGCCGGTGAACGTGCCGAAGCGGCGGCACTCAAGGCCGAGCAGGACCGCCGCCATCCGCTGCTGAACCAGCTGCACCTGCGCCTGAAGTTCGGCCAGGGTTTCTTTCTCGGCGCCTGGGGCCTGCTCCGTTCAGCCAAGGAGTACACCGACCTGGTCAACCCGCACACCCAGCTGTGGAACATGCTGGTCAGCTCCTGGAGCGCCACGGTCGGTGAGCAGGAACACTGGGGCCAGGCCTTCCTGCGTAACTACGGCGCCAGCCAGCACCGCGAACTGGTCGAGGCCCTCGGCTTCGACCCGGCGAGCATCACCCGCGAACAATTGGCCGACGCCTACGAGCTGGCCTGCTTCATCTACGCGGATGGCCCGAGCAAGCAGATACTCGGGCGCTTTGCGGTCGACTACGCGCGCGCGCAGAACGTCGAGGAAGTGGCCGAATTCGGTGGCGGTGCGGTGTTCGAGATCGTCCTCGCGGCGCTGCTCATCGTCCTCACCGGCGGCGCCGGGCTGGCAGCCCGTGGCGCCGTGTCGGTGCGCTACCTCGGCGCGCTGAAGCGTCTGGGCGATGCCGCGAAGAGGCTCGCCGCGGCGCTCAAACGGCTGCGCCTCAAGCGCCTGGGACGCGCCAGTGGCAGAGGCTCGGCGGCGCAGGTGATCGAGGTCGAACGGCCGCCCGCAATCCCGCGGGAAACCCTGGCGGTCCCGGCGGCACGCAACTGGTCGCACCTGACCCTGAGTCAGCGCCATTTTCCACACAAGGTGACCATTCCCAAGCAGACCGGCAACACCATGTACACCGTGGCGCCGGAGGTGGTGGCCAGGGACCTGGCGGAGATCCACCGCCTCGGTGACCAGATCCGCACGGGCGAAACCTTCACGCCGTCGTCGGGGCGTACCTTCGGCATCCACGACGGCTCCATCCACCCCATCAGCGGGCCGGGTACGATGAACATCACCTCGGCCGAATACAACATACTCGTCACCGCGAAGAAGAAGGGCCTGGACAATGCGCGCAAATCGTTGGAAATGATGACCGGCAAGGGTATTTTCAGCGCCGAACAGCGGACCCGAACCGCCCAGCTTCTCGACCTCATGCAAGCCCGGGGTGTGCAATGACCGAATCCGTGGACCTGATCCTCAAGGCCGAATTGAGCGAGGCCGAGCTGCTGGCGCAGCTCAATCAGCTGCTCGACGCCGGCGTCGAATCCGCCGACGTGCCGCGTGATGGCGCCCGCCTGTTCCTCATGCACTTCAACCACGAACGCGGCTTCGCCACCACCTGCAGCCTGTGCTGGGGCGACCCGCAGCTGCAGGTGGACGACCTGGCCCTGGCCCGCCAGCTGGCCGCACGGCTGGATAGCGACGTGCTGCTGCAACCGCGCAACCTGGAGCTGCCGCTCGGTCTGCAATGGTGTCTGGTAGATCCGCAGGGGGCGCTGAGCGCGGTAGAGATCATCGAACTGGAAGACGGCATCGAGGTGCGCCGCGAGCCGCGCCTGTCACTGCAGGCCTGACGGCGGGGGAAGGAGCGGCAGCGCCCGCCAGGGGCGCCGCCGAGGGGCGGGTCAGGCGATGGCGCCGAGCGGCGATTCTTTCGGGTTCGGCCCGTACTGGTTATCGCCCGGGGTGCTGTCGAGCAGCATGAACACCAGCAGAACGATGCCGCCGATCAGCGGGACGAAGGCGATCAGGCACCACCAGCCGCTGCGGTTGGTGTCGTGCAGGCGGCGGATGGTCACGCCGATCGACGGCAGCAGCACCGCCAGCGCGTACAGGCTGCCGAGCAGACCCATGCCCTGGGACAGGCTCAGACCGAGCACGCCGTCGATGATGCCGAGGACGACGGCGGCGATCAGGTTGAACAGGAAGAACATCCAGTATTCCTTGCGGCGCGCCCGGCCGGTGAACACCGCGTACTGCTTCAGAACGTCGAGATACCAGTTCATAGTCATCCTTTCCTTGTGCCCCTGGGATAGGCAGACGCCAGCCGGGGTGATGCCGGTGCCTGCGTGCTGGGCACCGATTGAAGCCTATTCACCCGCGCAACTTACAGCACCGCATCGCACGAATGCGGGCTACCTGACAAAAGTCGCGCGTACGCGCTTGGAAACCAGCATGTACGGCACCCAGATCAGCGCCGGAATTACCGCACGCATGAGTTCCAGACTGGTAGCGGGGTCGAACACCGGCTCGTCCGGGGCGACCAGCAGAAAGGCGAAGGCATCGGCGACGATGAACAGCGGGGTGAACAGCAGGATGCCGATGTACAGGCGCGGGAACAGCTGGCGGCGGGTGAAGAACAGCACGCCCGCGGTCAGCCAGGCGCAGACCAGCGCGGTGTTGAGCACGATCTCGGCGTAGATCAGCGGCGCGAAGTAGGCGGTGTAGTCGGCCGTGCCCGGCGTGCTGAGCAACGCGAAGGTGCCGTCGTCGAACAGGCCCACGTACAGCGGCACGTACTCGTAGAGCATGCGCAACGGGCCGATGATCAGGCCCAGGCCAACCAGTATCAGCCAGCCGCCGAGGCCCTCGAGGTTCTTTTCTGTGCTCATGCTGCATCCCTGCCAGGCTGCAGGACCGGCGCGCCCATCGCGCCGTTCTTTGCAGCGGGCGCCACGCTAGCGCATCTGACGACAACTGCAAAGCAGGCCCACACACCCATGATGCAACAGTACTGGCGCCTCAGGCCGGCACGGTGCGGGTCAATTGTTCGAGCAATTCCAGGTCGGTGTTCATCCCCGAGGTCTCGCGGATGCGCGCGAGGATCTCGCGCTTGAGGGCGAGGAATTCCGCCGACAGCTTCATGTCCTGATTGCGCTCGGCGGGCAGCGGCACGTCGTAGATGGTGTCGATGCGACCCGGCCGCGGCGCCATCAGCACCACGCGCCCACCGAGGTAGATGGCTTCCTCGACGTCGTGGGTGACGAACAGGATGGTGCTCTTCTCCAGCCGGTGCACGTGGCGGATCAGGTCGTGCATTACCTCGCGGGTCTGCGCATCCAGCGCACCGAACGGCTCGTCCATCAGCAGGATCTGCGGCTTGGGCATCAACGCCCGGGCAATCGCCACGCGCTGCTGCATGCCGCCGGAGAGCTGGTTGGGATAGGCCTGGGCGAAGGCCGACAGGCCCATCAGGGTCAGCAGCGCTTCGGCGCGGCCGCTGGCCACCTCGATGTCGGCCTCGCCGCGCACCGTGTCGCTGATCACCTTGAGCTGGCGGCAGAACTTGATGTTCTCCATCACCCGCAGCCAGGGGTACAGGCTGTAGTGCTGGAACACCATCGCCCGGTCGATGCCCGGCCCGTTGACCGCATGGCCGTCGACGAGGATTTCGCCGAGGCTGTGCTGCTCCAGGCCGCCGATGCTGCGCAGCAGGGTCGACTTGCCGCAACCGGAAGCGCCGACGAAAGTGATGAATTCGTTGGCCCGGATATCCAGGCTTACATCCTGCAGCGCCTGTACTTCGCGACCCTGGCTCTTGAACACCTTGCCGACGCGGCGGATCTGGATCTTGCTCTCGCTCATGGCGCTTACCTCTTCATCCAGGGGAAGGCCACGCGACCGAGCCAGCGGAACGCCTGGTCGGTGAGCAGGCCGATGATGCCGATCAGCAGGATGCCGGCGAAGATCTTGTCGGTGTGCATGTAGCGCTGCGCCTTGAGAATCGCGTAGCCGAGGCCGGAGTTGGCCGCGACCAGTTCGGCCACCACCAGGTAGGTCCAGGCCCAGCCGCAGGTGATGCGCAGGGTATCGAGCAGCGCCGGGCGCGCCGACGGCAGGATCACCAGTTTGACGATCTCGCTGCGCGAGGCGCCCATGGTCTGCGCCGCCTCGATCTGCGCCATGGGTACGCGGCGCACATCCTCGGCGACCATTAGCACCATCTGGAAGAAGGTGCCGATGAAGATGATCAGCACCTTGGAGCCTTCGTCGATGCCGACCCAGAGCATGATCAGCGGGATGAAGGCCACCGCCGGCATGTAGCGGATGAAGTCGGTGAGCGGCTCGAGAAACGCCTGCACCGGGCGGTAGGTGCCGATGTACAGGCCGATCGGCAGGGCGATCAGCGCCGAGGCAAGGAAACCGGTCATTACCCGGTAGACGCTGATGCCGATATCGGCGAGCAGGCCCTCCTCGCTCCACCAGCGCCCGACCCGCGCCAGCACCGCATCCGGGCCGGGCATGAACATCGGGTTGGTCAGGCCCAGCGCCGTGCAGGCCCACCAGACCAGCAGGGGGAACAGCAGGCCGGCCACCGCCAGCGCCCAGATGGCGCCACGCGGCAGCTCGCCACGGATCACCCACCAGCTCGGCCGTGCGGGCGGTACCGCGGCCTCGGTGGTGGGCAGGGGTTGATGAGCAGTCATGAGCAGGCTCCTGCACAGGGGAAAACGGGTTCGTCGCGGACTTGCCAGCCACCCAACGGCGGCATCGCGCCGAGGCAGGCGAGCACCGCCGGGGTCAGCAGCAGGTCGGCCTGGTCGGGGTCGACCGCCGCCGGCAACAGCGCCTGGCCAACCCGCTCGGGCAGGGTCGACAGTTCGATATGCCAGGGTTTGGCACCGCCGACGTGACGGCCGAACGACAGCTCGAACTCCAGCAGCGTCTCGGCCTCGTGGGTGCTGGCGAGCAACGCGCCGAGCGACTCGGCGCACGGCAGCGGATTCTGTCGGCCAGCGGCGAAGAGGAAGCAGTCACCGGCCAGAAGCAGGCAGCCCTGGCGCCCGTCGAACGCCACCAGCCACACGCCCCAGTTGCGCCCGAGCGACTCCGGCAGGCGCTCCCAGACTTCGTGGTAACTGCCGTCGAGGCCGTCTTCAAGCAGGTATTCAGGCCGCTCGAAGCGCATGCGGCCGATGTCCTCGCGCCCGCTCGGCGGCTGGAAGTCGATGGCCCGGTGCCACTGACAGAGGTCGCCATCGATGGCCGTGTAGCCGGCGAAACCGGCCTGGCTCGCGCGCTCGGCGAGGCTCTGCGGCGCCGGCTGGGGAATGCGCAGGTCGGCGAACAGGCTGGCGGTCTGCAGCCAGTAGACCTGGGTGCTGGTGTCGTGCACACCCGCGGTGGTGGTCAGCAGCGTGCGCTGCCAGACCCCGAGGTAGGCGTCGGGAACCCGCTTCATGAGTGGAACTCCGGAAACTGGCGCAGGCCGTTGAAAAAGGCCATGTCGTGGTTCGGCCACAGCTCGGCGTCGGTCTCGCGGGCCAGCGCCTTGAGCTTGCGGATGCTGTCGATGGCCAGGTCCTCGCGGCCCTGCCAGAGGGTGCCGGGGGCGATTTCCTGGTCGAGGTTTTCCGTCAGGTCGGCGGCGTCACCGGCGAGGATCACCGGCTGGCCCTGGGGCAGCTCGATCAGCAGCGACATGTGCCCGGCGGTGTGGCCGGGGGTGTTGATGGCGCGCACACCGGGCACCAGTTCGTACTCGTCGGTCTGCACCTTCCAGCGGTAGTCACCGGCGAAATCGTCGACGAAATAGGCGTCGTCAGCCTTGGCCCGCGCCGCGTCCAGCTCGGCCGCGTGCACATGCACCTCGGCGCCGCAGACCTCGCACAGGCCACCGGCGTGGTCGAAGTGCAGGTGGCCGAGGAACACCACGTCGATGTCCGCCGGCGTCAGACCGAGGCGGGCGAAGTGCGCCGGCAGGCGCTGCTCTTCGGTCATGCGGGGGGCGCCCATCTCGAAGTCGCCGTACCAGCGCTCGCGCAGCAGCGGGTCGGCGATCTTGGCGTAGTCGCAGCCGACGTCGTAGAGAATGCGCCCGTGCTTGGTTTCGATCAGATAGGCGAGGATCGGCGCCTCGATCATCTGGCCGTGACCACGCTGCCAGGTGGAAATCGACTTGTCGTAGCGATGGGTCGCCGTGAGCAGCGGCCAGAGCCGGGTGACCTGGGTCATGCGCCCTCCCACTCCGCGAGTAGCGCATGACTGTCGAGCACGCGGCCGAACAACCCGCCCTCGACCTCGACCATCACCAGCGCGGCGCCGTGCAGTTGCGGGTAAGGCGAAGCGCAGCCGTCGCTGACCAGGGTGCAGGCGTAGCCCCGGTCCACCGCGCTGCGCAGGGTCGAGTGCACGCAGACCTCGGTGGTCACGCCGGTGATGATCAATTCGCTGATGCCGCGGTTGCGCAGCAGCAGCTCCAGATCGGTGCTGGCGAAGGCGCTGTAGCCGGGCTTGTCGATTACCGGTTCGCCCGCCTGCGGCTGCAGCTCGTCGATCAGGTCGTGGCCGTATTCGCCGCGCACCAGCAACTTGCCCAGCGGGCCCTGGCTGCCGATGGGCGCGCCGGCATTGGCGGCGCGCAGGCGCTTGGGCTCGGGCAGATCGGAAAGATCCGCGCGGTGGCCTTCACGGGTGTGCACGACGAACATGCCGCTGGCGCGCGCCGCATCCAGCAGCGCCTGGATCGCCGGGATCGGCGCACGCAGCAGGCTGATGTCCAGCCCGGCCTGATCGGCGTAACCGCCCGGCGCGCAGAAGTCGCGCTGCATGTCGATGATGATCAGCGCCCGAGCGGCGGCATTGGTCGCCCGGCTCACAGGCGGAATTCCTTGCGCACGGCAGCCGCGATGCCTTCACCGATATCGGCGGCCATGCGCGCGCCCTTCTGCGCGGTCGAGCCCTTGGCCGAGGACAGCACGCCGGACGGCGGCACCCACTCGGTACGGCTCGGGTACATGTCGTAGGGCGGGAAGTCCGCCGGCGGCTCATCGGGGATCAAGTCGATGCGCACCAGGTGCGGCAGGTAGTGCAGCATCAGCGAGGTCTCGATCACCGCCGCGTGCTCCAGGGCGAAACCGGGGAAGCCATCGGGGAACACATCGGCCAGGGTCTGCTCGGTGCAGAAGTCCCAGTGCTCCAGGCGCATCACTTCCAGCTTCGCCGTCGGGCCCAGCTCGCGCATGGCCAGCTCGATGCCCTCGGTGACGAACCACTGGTTCTCGTAGTGACCATCGACCAGCACCAGGCGGGTCACACCGTGGCGAGCGAACTCGCGCACGGCGTCACGCACCAGGGCGATCAGGGTCTGTCCGTCGAGGCTGGTGGTGCCGCAGAAATGGTTACCGCCGCCGCACTTGGGCTGCGATTTGTAGCCGTAGGACAGGGCCGGGGCGACCAGGCCGCCGACCTGCGCGGCAACGTCTTCGCACAGGGCGCTGGCGAGCAGCGCATCGGTGCCCAGCGGCAGGTGCGGGCCGTGTTGTTCGGTGGCACCGCAGGGCAGGAAGACCACGGGGGAGTCTTCACGCACGCGGCGCGCGTATTCGACCCAGCTGAGCTGATCCATGCGCACGGTTTTCATGGGCGTACCTCACAGGCAACGGAAGGGGATTCGGCCGGCGGCCGCGCGGCGATCAGTGCGGCAGCCAGTACCAGGGCGCCGCCGCACCATTCGCGCAGGCCCAGTTCGCGGTCGCCGAACCAGGCCGCGGTGAGCACCGCGACCACCAGTTCGACCACCACCAGCACTGCGGCGCGGCCGGCTTCGACATGGGTGAAACCGTACTGCGCGGCGCTCATGGCGATCAGCCAGAACACGCCGAACAGCGCCACCTGGCCCCACAGCACGCCGTCCATCGCCGGCAACGGCGTACCCTGCAGCAGGCAGAACAGGCCGCCGAGCAGCGCGCTGCCGACGAAGGCCACCACCGCCTTGCTCGCCAGCGGCACCTGTTCGGCGGCGCGGGTGGCCAGGTTGTTGATGGCGAACGCCAGGCCGGCGGACAGCGCCAGCCAGTCGGTACTGGTCAGCGGGCGGAAGGTGTCGTGGCTGATGCCCAGGGTCAGGGCGATACCGAGCATGGCCAGCGCCAGCGCGCCGACGCGCAGGGCATTGAGGCGTTCGCCGAGCACCAGCCAGCCGCCGAGCAGACCCCACACCGGCGCGAGGTAAAACAGCAGCATGGCGCGCACCACGTCACCCTCGGACAGCGCGCCGACCAGCCCGGCCGTGGCCCAGCCGCCGAACAGGCCGATCGCCAGCAACGCCGTGCGCTGCGGCCACCAGGCGCGGCGCTGGCGCCACAGCAGCGGGATGGCCAGCAGGCTGAGCAGGCCGTAGGTGGCCAGCACCAGCGGCATACCGACCAGGCCGAGGCCGGCGAAATGCTGCAGCGGCATCCAGCCCAGGCCCCAGAAACTGGCGCCGACCAGGAGGACGATTTCCGGCTTCATGGCGGCCATCTCAGCTGCCCATCCAGGCGCCGCCATTGGCGCCGAGCATCTGCCCGTGGAAGAAGCTGGCACCCGGCGAGACCAGGAACAGCACCGCCGCGGCGATTTCTTCCGGGCGGCCAAGGCGGCCGGCGGGAATGTCGCTTTCCTTGGCGACCATCTCCGCGCTCATGTGCGCCAGCGAGACCATCGGCGTGTCCACCGGGCCCGGCGCCACGCCATTGATGCGGATATGCGGGGCGAACTCGCGGGCCAGCGAACGGGTCAGGCCGATCACCCCGGCCTTGGCCGTGCAGTAGGCAACGTAGTCGGCACGGCCGACGAAGCCCAGCTCGGAGGCGATGTTGACGATGCAGCCGCTTTGCCGCGTTTGCATGTGGCGCAGGGCATGCCGGCAGCAGCGGTAGACGCCGCCGAGGTCGACGCCGAGCACGTGGGCCCAGTCGTCCTCGTCGGTGTCGACGAAGGGTTTTTCCAGGATCACCCCGGCATTGTTGACCAGGATGTCCAGCGGCCCGGCGGCGAGCACTTCCTCGAACAGGCTGGCGACCTGCATCGGCGAGGCGACATCGGCCTGCACGGTGCGCGCGCGGCCACCGGCGGCCTCGATGTCAGCAACCAGCGCGGCAGCGGCATCCGACTGGCGCAGGTGGTTGATCCACACCAGCGCGCCGGCCTCGGCCAGGGCGATGGCGGTGGCCCGGCCGATGCCCTGGGCGGCGCCGGTAACCAGCGCGGTCTGCCCGGCCAGCGGCCGTTGTTGCACCGAGGCGCTCATTGCATCACCTCGCCGTGGCTGACCGAGATCGCCTGGCCGGTGACCGGCCCGGCCAGGGCGCTGCCGAGGAACAGGAAGGTGCCGGCCAGGTCCGCCGGGGTCAGCAGTTCCGGCACCGCCTGGGCGGCGAGAATCAGCGCCAGCTCCTCGTCCTCGCTGCGCCCGCTGGCTTCGGCCATCACCCGCAGCGAACGCATCGCCGCCTCGGTGCCGACCCAGCCCGGGCACACGGCGTTGACGCGAATGCGCCGCGGCCCCAGCTCCCAGGCCAGCGAACGGGTCAGGCCGATCACCGCGTGCTTGCTGGCGACATAGGCGGAAAAACCGGGCACGCCTTTCAGCCCCCAGATCGACGCCTGGTTGATCACACAGCTGCCGGCGCGCAACTGGCCCTGCAGGGCGCGGGTCAGGCGCAGCATCGAGGCGACGTTGTTGTCCAGCAGCGCCTGCCAGTGCGCGTCGGCCTCGGCGCCAGTGTCGATCAGCGGCGTGGCGTACTCGACGCCGGCGTTGTTGATCAGCACGTCCAGCGGCCGGGTGCCGCGCTCGGCAACATAGGCGGCGATGGCCGCGCTGTCGCCGAGGTCCAGCGTGGCGATGCGGCTGGCGGTCAGCGCTGCCAGCTCGTCGGCGACCTTGATCAGCGCCTCGGCGTTGCGGTCGAGCAGTTCCAGCGTGGCGCCCTGCTCGGCGAAGGCACGCGCCAGGCCACGGCCGATGCCGCTGGCCGCGCCGGTGATGAGGATCTGTTTGCCGCGGTAGTCGATCATCGTCACACCGCCGTCAGGAACGACACGCCAACCGCACCGTAGAAGCCATCGGCACGATGCGCCCCGGCCGGCTCGACCACCCCGTAGTTGTCGTCGATCACCCGGCGCAGGCGGTGCTGGTGGAAGCTCTTGAACAACAGGTGCATCGGCAGCACCTGGTTGTAGGCATCGCCATACAGCTGCTGGTGCAGCGCGGGCAGGCGGTACCAGGGCGCCACCGGCTTCTCGTGGTGGGCGTTGTGGTAGGCGAAGTTGAGCAGCAGCAGGTCGAGCACCGGCCAGCGCACCGAGACCACGTTGCTGAAGGTGTTCATCTGCTCGTAGGCGCGGTCGCGCTGCTTGTCGTCGGGGATCTTGCCGCCGTCTTCGAGCACCGCGAAGGCGTCGTAGGTGTGCTGGTAGGCGTCGGTGAAGCGCAGCACGGTGAGCATGATCGACCAGGCGACGAAGTACAGGACCACCGCCTTCAGCGACACCGCCGCCATCAGGCCGAACAGCACAGCGCGAATCAGCAGGGTCACGGCGACCTTGCCGCGGTTGGCGCGGTGCTTCTCGTTGCTGGTGATGAACGGCAAGAGGATCACGTAGTAATGCATGATCAGCTCGACTGCCGGCACGTAGGCCCACTCAGCCGCCAGCACCAGCTTGCGGAACCAGCCAGGGCAGCTGTTGAGGAATTGCTTGGTATCGAAGGTGATCACGTCGGCGCGGTCGACGTGGTGGCGCATATGTTTCTTGCGCAGGTCCTGGAAGCCGGCGTAGCAGCTGCCGCACAGCCAGCTCGCCACCTCACCGGCCCATTCGTTGTGCTTGGGCTTGGCGAAAATGGTGCCGTGGGCGAATTCGTGGATCAGGTAGGCGGCGATGATCATCGCGTGGCCGAGCAGCAGCGTACCGGCAATGTTGATCAGCCAATTGCTGGCAAACAGCATGGCCAGGCCGCCGGCAAATCCGCCGAGGGCGTAGGCGATGGCCAGGCTGTTGGCGATACGGCCATCGGCGTAGCGGTAGATCTGGGCGGACATGGGTTCCTCCGGATTCCGGTTGGAGTCATGGGCGACGGGCTTCGCCGTCTTCATCGATCCAGTTGCGCAGGGTGGATGGCGCGTTATCCATCCACCGCTGCGTAGCCTGGCGGGGTGAACGGCGCGCCATTCACCCCGCAGGCAAGAGCGGCTTACTTGGCCAGGGCCTCGACGAACTGCGCGTCGAAGGTGTCGGCGAAGTCGGGGATGAGCGGGATCTGGCCGTTGTCCTTGAGCAGCTGGGCGATCACCGCGCCGCTGCCGTAGAACGAGCTGGTCGCCTCGGATTGCTCGAAGTTCTTCGCCATTTCCGCCAGCGGGATGTTGTACACGCCGCCCATCTGCTCCTTGGCTTCCTCGGCGGAAACGCCGAGCACCTTGCCGATGATTTTGGCCGCCTCGTCCGGGTGGCTCTGCATGTAGGCCAGGCCGTCGAGGTAGCCGAGCATCAGCGCCTTGATCGCCGCCGGGCGTTTGGCGATGACCTTCTCGTCGAAGGCCAGCACGTCGGTGATCAGCCCCGGCGCATCCTTGGACGAGTAGACGATGTGGAACTTGTCGCCCGGCATGCCGAGGATCTGCGACACGTTGGGCTCGTAGGTCACGCCGACCGGCAGGCTGCCGGAAGCCATCGCGCCGGGAATGCCCTCGGGAGTCATGTTGATCGGGTCGATGTCCTTGGCGCTCAGGCCGTTGACCTTGAGGGCGTAGGCGAGGAGGAAGTCGGACGGCGACAGCGGGTTGAAGCCGACCTTCTTGCCCTTGAAGTCGGCGACCGAGGCGATCGACTTGTCGGCGACGATGGCATCGCCACCGTTGGAGAAGTCGATAGGCATCACCACCTTCTGGGTCAGGCCCTTGGCCACGCCACCGACCACCTGGTCGTACGTCAACATGCCGCCGTCGAGGGCGCTGCCGAGCATGGCCGACGGAATCAGCGCGGGGTCGTTGAAGAATTGCAGCTCCACCTTGAGGTCATGGGCCTTGTACAGGTCCAGCTCGTCGGCGACGTAGAACGGCGCGTAACCGGCCCAGACGACCGTGCCGATCTTGAGTTTTTCCAGGGCTTGCGCGCTGAAGGGCAGCACACCGGCGACGGTGGCCAGGCTGGCGCAAAGCAGGGTCTTGCGCAGTGAACGCAGGGACAGCAGGGTCATGGCATAGCTCCTACACGTTGGAAATCGGCACGGGATGACATCACGTCCTCCCGGGCTTTTATCCCGCCGTGTAGCCCTGATCCTTAGGGCCGGAAAACTCTCGGACCAGCATCGACGTCTGTCGACCGGAACCCTAGTTCGCCTCTGTTACCGCTCCACTGTGCCAAGCGTCATGAGCGTACAACGCGGCGCTGGGCCGGCGTGTCTCATCCCGTTTCTACTGGGAACTTTGCAAGTGCGGTGCCAAGACCTGGCAAGAAGGGAAAACACGCCGCGTTTCAACGGCTTGAGCCCGCATGCCGGTGATCGCCCGGACCGGGCGGCAGGGCATGGCGCACCAGCTACAGGCGCGCCGCCTGCTTTCAGTGCAGGACCGGACTATTCGCCGCCGACGGCGAAGTTGGGCAGGCTGTCGACTGGCTGGGCGAAGTTGAAGGGGATCGATTCCAGCGCCAGGCCGACGTTGCGCTGCACCACGAAGTGCAGGTGCGGGCCGGTGCTGTTGCCGGTGTTGCCGGAGTTGGCCAGGTGCTCGCCAGCCTCGATGCGCTGGCCCTCGCGCACGCTCACCGAGCCACGCATCAGGTGCAGGTAGACGCCCATGGTGCCGTCGTCATGCAGGATGCGCACGTAGTTGCCGGACGGGTTGGTGCCGCGCCCGCTCTGCTGGTTCTCGGTCTTCACCACCATGCCGCCGCGCGCGGCGACGATGGGCGTGCCCTGCGGCATGGCGATATCGATGGCGTAGCGGCCCTTGGGCGTGAAGTGGCTGTACTTGCCGTTGGCGCCCTGGGTCAGCTTGAACGGCCCGCCACGCCAGGGCAGCGGGTAGCGATAGAGCATCGGCTGCTGGCGCGGGTCGCCGAGGGCGTAGCGCAGCTTGGGCTTGTAGCTCATCGGTTTGCCGGCTTCGAGCGGCGCCAGGGTGGCCAGGCGGATCTTGCTGCGCGGCGGCAAGACCCAGCGAATCGGCTGTTCGGGCGCGCCGACGGCATTGACCACGCGCTGCAGGGTCAACTCGATCTCCACCGGGGCGTAGAGGTCGTTGCGGATCATCAGGGTTTCGCCGGCGTCGTGCTTCTTGGTTTCCAGCTTCACCAGGTTGTCCAGACGCTCGATCATGCGGTCGCGGAACACGAACACCTGCGCGCCGGCCACGGCCTTGTCGCTGTAGGTGACGACGCCGTTCTTGTCGACATACTTGTAGATGGTCAGCGCGCTGGCCTGGCCTGCAACCAGCAACAGCACACCGCAGATGAATGAGCGCCCTAGCATAACGTCTCGGATTTAGTAGTTGATTTGGTATCCGGGCTGGCAAGACTAGCAGCGCCGCCGGCCATCCGCGAGCCCCCGCCGCCCGCGCTGTGCAGCATTTGGCAGGTGTTCCGACGACTGTCCCGGCCGCGCCGGGAGAATCCGATGAAAGGCGCGGCGCAGAGCGCTCAATCCGACCTTGGTCGAACAGGCAGGCCGACACCCTCGGCCTAGACTCGCGGCCCTCGCCCTGCTCCGTCTCCGAGGTTCTCCATGTACCGTGATCGCGTGCGCCTGCCCGAACTGTTCGACAAGGTCATGAGCGCGGCCGATGCCGCCGCCCTGATCGAAGACGGCATGACCGTCGGCATGAGCGGTTTCACCCGCGCAGGCGAAGCCAAGGCGGTGCCGCGCGCCCTCGCCGAACGGGCCAAAACTCAACCGCTGCAGATCAGCCTGATGACCGGCGCCAGCCTGGGCAACGACCTCGACAAGCAGCTCACCGAAGCCGGCGTGCTGGCGCGGCGCATGCCGTTCCAGGTCGACAGCACCCTGCGCAAGGCGATCAACGACGGCACGGTGATGTTCATCGACCAGCACCTCTCGGAAACCGTCGAGCAGCTGCGCAACCACCAGCTCAAGCTGCCGGACATCGCGGTGATCGAAGCCGTGGCCATTACCGAGCAGGGCCATATCGTGCCGACCACCTCGGTGGGCAACTCGGCCAGCTTCGCGATCTTCGCCAAACGCGTGATCGTCGAGATCAATCTGGCGCACAACCCCAACCTGGAAGGCCTGCACGACATCTACATCCCGACCTACCGGCCGACCCGCACGCCGATCCCGCTGACCCGCGTGGACGACCGCATCGGCAGCAGCGCGATTGCGATCCCGCCGGAAAAGATCGTCGCCATCGTCATCAACGACCAGGCCGACTCGCCGTCCACCGTGCTGCCGCCGGATGCCGAGACCCAGGGCATCGCCGATCACCTGATCGACTTCTTCAAGCGCGAAGTCGCCGCCGGGCGCATGGACAACAGCCTCGGCCCGCTGCAGGCCGGCATCGGCAGCATCGCCAACGCGGTGATGTGCGGCCTGATCGACTCACCTTTCGAGGGCCTGAGCATGTACTCAGAAGTGCTGCAGGACTCCACCTTCGACCTGATCGACGCCGGCAAGCTGCGCTTCGCCTCGGGCAGCTCGATCACCCTGTCGGCACGGCGCAATGCCGACGTGTTCGGCAACCTCGAGCAATACAAGGACAAGCTGGTGCTGCGCCCGCAGGAAATCTCCAACCACCCGGAAGTGGTGCGCCGCCTGGGCATCATCGGCATCAACACGGCGCTGGAGTTCGACCTCTACGGCAACGTCAACTCGACCCATGTCGGCGGCACCAAGATGATGAACGGCATCGGCGGCAGCGGCGACTTCGCCCGCAATGCGCACCTGGCGATCTTCGTCACCAAGTCGATCGCCAAGGGCGGGGCGATTTCCAGCGTCGTGCCGATGGTCAGCCACGTCGACCACACCGAGCACGACGTCGACATCCTGGTCACCGAAGTCGGCCTGGCTGACCTGCGCGGTCTGGCACCACGCGAGCGGGCGCGGGCGATCATCGACAACTGCGTGCACGCGGATTTCCGCGAGGCGCTGAACGACTACTTCGAGCGTGCCTGCGCCAAGGGCGGCCACACCCCGCACCTCCTGCGCGAAGCCATGCAGTGGCACATCAACCTGGAAGAGTGCGGGCGCATGCTGGCCGGCTGAACGGAACACAGGCAGGTCACGCGCCCCGAACGATCCCCGAACGCTGGCTTGCTGTACTGGTGGCTCGACCCACTCGTACGGTGAACCCCGTGAACCGATTGCTCATGCCCCTGGCGTTGCTGTGCATCGCCGTCACCCTGCTGACCGCCCAGGCCGACGCGCAGGCCGCCGAGCGCCGCGGCCTGGTGCAGATCAGTATCCACGTCACCGGCAGCTTCCGCGGCAACGTCAGCGTCAGCGGCGAAAAGCACGATGGCGAGTACGACCGCAGCTTCAGCTACAGCCTGCCGATCCGGGTGATTCCGGCCGCCGCGAGTGGCATTCGCCAGGTCGACAGCCGCGACCTCGCGGCCAAGGCCCAGCCGGCCGTGGACATGCAGGCGATGACCGGCATCACCCGGGCCGACGTGAACAGCATCCAGGCCATCTCCGACGCCTGTGGCGAGGACGAGGACTGCCTGATGGAAAAGATGATGACCCTGGCGCAGGCCATGGACGGCCGGGTCAAGGTCGACCCGAGCCAGGTGCCGCAGGTGGCGGTGCCCAATCTCGAGCGCTTCCTCATGCTCAGCGCCAGCGACGGCATCAGCCCGGCGCGCTGCGGCCCGGCGCACCTGCGCTTCGCCGATCACTTCAGCGGCACGTTCATCGACTCGGTGAAGGGCGTGGTGCCATATGACTACCACGAGCGTTTCGAGCGCCGTTATCCGCCCGCCGACGCCGAGCTGCAGGCGGCCGGGATGTGCGGGTTCAGCGGCGCCATCGATAGCGAAACACGGCGCTACCACCTGTCGATTCCCGTCAGCCACATCCGCGCGGTCACCGAACGCACGGACCTGGAACAGAAGATCGAACGCAAGCTGGCGGGTTACGCGGACGACAAGGCGATCTTCCTCGACCTGCCGCTGCCGGAAGACACCAGAGTGCTCAGTGGCGAGCGACGCGTGGTGGCGATTGCCGACGGCATGGATGCGCTGTTCCGCTGGACCATCACCCTGGAGTGATGGCGCGCGGGGTCAGGCGCCGGGGCTGAAGTGCTTCTGCGCGCTGCCGCGGGCGATCAGGCGGGACAGGTAGTCGAGTTTCTGCGGGTCGCGGTCGACGAACTTGAAGGTCAGCTGCAGCCACTCGCTGTCGGGTTTCGGCTCGAAGGCCGCGACCGCGTGCAGGTAGCCGTTGAGGCGCGCGGTTTCCGCTCCCTCGCCCTGCTCCAGGTCGAGCACCGCGCTTTCCAGCACCTGCGGCAGCTGCTCGGTGCGCTTCACCACCAGCAGCGCTTCCTTGAGACTCAGGGCCTTGATCACGCAGGCCATGCTGCCACCCGGCAGGCGTAGCTGGCCCTGGCCACGACCACTGGTGGGGTTGGCGGCCGGCTTGGCGGCGGGTGCAGCCGCAGCGGGTTTGGCAGCGGCGGCGGTAGGCGCCTTGGCCTGCACCACGTCGGCCTTGCCGCCGGTCAGGGCCGCCAGGGAATCGTTGGCGTAGGCGCCAGTGCTGAGCATCTTCGGCGGCGCGCTGGCGGCCAGGGCCTGCAGCTTGCCGGCACGATGTAGGGCCTTCTTCACCTTGGTGACCAGCTGTTCGGTGGAAAAGGGTTTGCCGATGAAATCGGAAACGCCGGCCTGGATCGCCTGCACCACGTTTTCCTTATCGCCACGGCTGGTAACCATGATGAACGGGGTGGTTTTCAGGGCGTCCTGCTCGCGGCACCAGCTGAGAAGTTCGAGGCCGGACAGCTCGGGCATTTCCCAGTCGCAGAGAATCAGATCGACGGCGTGGCGGGCAAGCAGCTGCTGGGCCTTGCGCCCGTTGACCGCTTCTTCGATGTGGATGCCGGGAAAGTTGTCGCGCAACCCCTTCTTCACCAGGTCACGGATAAAGGTTGCGTCATCCACCACCAGCACACTGACTTTGCTCATCGACCGCTCCTGCACGAATGTCGACAAGCATAGCCTTGCCTGCTGGCCAAAGGCCAACCGCAAAACCACCGGCCATCCACCGTTCGGCGCCCAGCCGCACGGCAGAGCTGCCGCGGGCTGTCGGCAGGCGGTTTACTCGGTTTTGCCGCCCTGCACTTCTTCTTCCATGCGGGCCAGGCCGAGGTGCTTCACGTCGGTGCCGCGCACCAGGTAGATCACCAGCTCGGCGATGTTGCGCGCGTGGTCGCCAATGCGTTCCAGCGAACGCAGCACCCAGATGATGCTCAGCACGCGAGTGATCGAGCGCGGGTCTTCCATCATGTAGGTGACCAGCTCGCGCAGGGCGGTCTTGTACTCGCGGTCGATGGTCTTGTCGTATTTGGCCACCGACAGCGCCAGTTCGGCGTCGAAGCGGGCGAAGGCGTCGAGCGACTCCTGGACCATCTTGCGCACCTGGTCGCCGATGTGGCGCACCTCGACGTAACCACGCGGCGCTTCGCCTTCCTCGCACAGCTGGATGGCGCGCTTGGCGATCTTGGTCGCTTCGTCACCGATGCGCTCGAGGTCGATCACCGACTTGGAGATGCTGATGATCAGGCGCAGGTCGGAGGCCGCCGGCTGGCGACGGGCGAGGATGCGGATGCACTCCTCGTCGATGTTGCGCTCCATCTGGTTGATCTGGTCGTCGATCTCGCGCACCTGCTGGGCCAGACCGGAGTCGGCGTCGATCAGCGAGGTGACGGCGTCGTTGACCTGCTTCTCGACCAGGCCGCCCATCGCCAGAAGATGGCTGCGCACCTCCTCCAGCTCGGCGTTGAACTGCTGGGAGATGTGATGGGTGAGGCTGTCTTTGTTGATCATGGTCGAGCCCTTGCGAAGCGAATTAGGTTCTTGAGAATGAATCGTCCTGGCCTTTGGAAAATCGTGTTGGGCTAGGAGGCGCCGCGTAGACAGTACAACTGGTACGGCAAGCGGCGCCGACAACGCCCAGCGCGATTTAACATGGCCAGGGGCTAGCCGTAGCGACCGGTGATGTAGTCTTCGGTCTGCTTCTTGGCCGGGTTGGTGAACAGCGTGTCGGTGTCGCCGAACTCGATCAGCTTGCCCATGTACATGAACGCGGTGTAGTCGGAGACGCGCGCCGCCTGCTGCATGTTGTGGGTCACGATGACGATGGTGTACTTGCTCTTCAGCTCGTAGATCAGCTCTTCGACCTTGAGGGTCGAAATCGGGTCCAGTGCCGAGCAGGGTTCGTCGAGCAGCAGCACTTCCGGTTGTACCGCCACGGTACGGGCGATCACCAGACGCTGTTGCTGGCCGCCGGACAGGCCCAGGGCCGAGTCGTGCAGACGGTCCTTGACCTCGTCCCACAGGGCAGCGCTCTTCAGGCCCCACTCCACCGCTTCGTCGAGCACGCGCTTCTGGTTGATGCCCTGGATGCGCAGGCCGTAGACCACGTTCTCGTAGATGCTCTTGGGGAACGGGTTGGGCTTCTGGAACACCATGCCGACGCGGCGACGCAGCTCGGCGACGTCTTCGCCCTTGCTGTAGATGTTGTGGCCGTCGAGGTTGATCTCACCCTGTACGCGGCAGCCGTCGACCAGATCGTTCATCCGGTTGAAGGTGCGCAGCAGGGTCGACTTGCCGCAACCGGACGGGCCGATGAAGGCCGTCACGCGCTGCTTGGGGATGTTCATCTTGACGTCGAACAGGGCCTGCTTCTCGCCGTAGAACAGGTTCAGGCCAGGCACTTCCAGGGCCACGGTTTCGTCGGCCAGACGCAGGCTCTGCTTGGTACGGCCGAGGGCGGCGATGTCGATGCCGTGAGACGGTGTTTCGTGCTGCATGGGATTCTCCCTACGCTGACAATTCGTTCAAGCCGCCGCGGCCCATGCCGCGGCGACGCAGGTAATCAATGATCCAGCGCCTTGTACTTCTCGCGCAGGTGGTTGCGGATGAACACGGCGCTCAGGTTGAGCAGCGCGATCACCAGCACCAGCAGCAGCGCGGTGGCGTACACCAGCGGGCGGGCGGCCTCGACGTTGGGGCTCTGGAAGCCGACGTCGTAGATGTGGAAGCCCAGGTGCATGATCTTCTGGTCCAGGTGCAGGTACGGGTAGTTGCCGTCCACCGGCAGTGCCGGGGCCAGCTTGACCACGCCGACCAGCATCAGCGGCGCCACTTCGCCAGCGGCGCGGGCCACGGCGAGAATCAGGCCGGTCATCATCGCCGGGCTGGCCATCGGCAGCACCACTTTCCACAGGGTCTCGGCCTTGGTCGCACCGAGCGCCAGGGAGCCTTCGCGCAGGGCCCGCGGGATACGCGCCAGGCCTTCCTCGGTGGCGACGATCACCACCGGCACGGCGAGGATCGCCAGGGTCAGCGAGGCCCACATCAGGCCCGGCGTCCCGAAGGTCGGTGCCGGCGCGGATTCGGGGAAGAACAGGCGGTCGAGCGAGCCACCCAGCACGTAGACGAAGAAGCCCAGGCCGAACACGCCGTAGACGATCGCCGGGACGCCGGCCAGGTTGTTCACCGCGATGCGGATGATCCGGGTCAGCGGGCCCTGCTTGGCGTACTCGCGCAGGTAGATGGCCGCCAGCACGCCGAACGGGGTGACGATCACGGCCATGATCAGGGTCATCATCACGGTGCCGAAAATGGCCGGGAAGATACCGCCCTCGGTGTTCGCTTCACGCGGTTCGTCGCTGAGGAACTCCCACAGCTTGGCGAAGTAGAAACCGAGCTTGTCGAACGTGCCCATGGCGTTCGGCTGGAACGCGCGGACCACCTTGCCCATGCTGATTTCCGTCTCGCGGCCGTCGACGGTGCGCACGGTGACGCTGTCGCGGTTGAAGGCGGTGTTGAGCTCGATCAGCTCGCTTTCCAGAACCTTGTACTGGGCGTCCCACTCGGCGCGCTGGGCGTCGATATCGGCCTGCACGGCCGGCGTCAGGGTATTGTCCAGTTCGTGGCCGCGGGTCTGCAGACGCAGGCGCTCTAGGCCGTGGTTGATGCGGCCGATGTCGCGCTTCTGCAGGGCTTCGATCTGCGTGTGCAGCTCGTCGATGCGGGCAATCCGCGCCTGCAATTCACCCCAGGCGGCATCGCCCTCGGCGACCAGCTGGCCCTCCTGTTTGACGTTAACCAGGTAGCCGTAGAAGTTGCCCCACTCGCGGCGCTCCATGACCATCAGGTTGGCCGGGGTACGCGGCTCGCTGGTCCATTCGGCGACGATCCAGCTGAAGTCGGCGCCGAACAGTTCGCGGTTGCCGACCTTGAGCAGTTCGCGGGTCATGAACTCGCCGCCGTTGACGTCCACCGGCAGGCCGGCAGCAGCCAGGCGACCACGCGGCACTTCCTCGACCTGTACCAGCTCACCGGCCAGGGCACGCGGCGCTTCACCGGGTACCTGGTACGTGGACTCGATGACATCGGCCGGCCAGAAGTGGCCAAGGCCACGGGTGGCGATCACGGCGAGCAGGCCGACGGTCATGATCACGGCGATGGACACACCACCACCGGTCATCCAGATCCACGGCGAACCACTCTTGAACCAGGATTTCACGCTTTGCTGTTTCACTGATTGCTACCTTCCAGGCTTAGAGCGAGGCGTATTTTTTGCGCAGGCGAGTACGGATCATCTCCGCCAGCGTGTTCATCACGAAGGTGAAACTCAGCAACACCAGCGCACCGAGGAACAGCACGCGGTAGTGGGTACTGCCGACTTCAGACTCGGGCATTTCCACCGCCGTGTTGGCGGCCAGGGTGCGCAGGCCTTCGAAGATGTTCATGTCCATGATCGGCGTGTTGCCGGTGGCCATCAGCACGATCATGGTCTCGCCGACGGCGCGGCCCATGCCGATCATCAGCGCCGAGAAGATGCCCGGGCTGGCGGTGAGGATGACCACGCGGGTCAGCGTCTGCCACGGCGTGGCACCGAGGGCCAGGGAACCGAAGGTAAGGCTCTTCGGCACGCTGAACACGGCGTCTTCGGCGATCGAGAAGATGTTCGGGATCACCGCGAAGCCCATGGCCAGACCAACCACCAGAGCGTTGCGCTGGTCGAAGGCGATGCCCAGGTCATTGGACAGCCAGCCGCGCATGTCGCCGGCGAACAGCCAGTTCTCCAGGTGCCCGCTCATGCCCAGCGAAACGGTGCCTACCAGCAGGATCACCGGGATCAGCAGCGCCGCTTCCCAGCCATCCGGCACCAGCAGGCGGACTTTCTCCGGCAGGCGGCTCCAGCCGAACGCCGCGAGCAGGATGCCCACCGGCGTCAGCAGCAGCAGGCTGAAGATGCCCGGCAGGTGACCTTCGACATAGGGCGCGAGAAACAGACCGGCGAAGAAGCCGAGGATTACCGTCGGCAGCGCCTCCATCAGCTCGATCACCGGCTTGACCTTGCGGCGCATGGCCGGGGCCATGAAGTAGGCGGTATAGATCGCCGCGCAGATGGCCAGCGGCGCAGCCAGAAGCATGGCGTAGAAGGCGGCTTTCAGGGTACCGAAGGTCAGCGGCGAAAGGCTCAGCTTGGGTTCGAAATCGGTGTTGGCCGAGGTCGACTGCCAGACGTATTTCGGCTCGTCGTAGCTCTCGTACCAGACCTTGCCCCACAGTGCGCTCCAGGAGATCTCCGGGTGCGCATTGTCGACCACATAGCGTTGCAGCTGGCCTTCTGACTCGACCAGGACGCGGGTGGCACGCGGCGACAGGGCGGCAACACTGGCCCCCTTGGCGACCTGCTCGGTAAGCAGGGTGCGGTGCGCGGTGCTGTGGAAGATGCCCAGGGTGCCGTCGGCGTCGAGGGCGAGGAAGCCCTTGCGGCGTTCTTCGGGGAGGATCTGGGTGATCGCGCTGCCGTCCAGCTTGAAGTCGCGGATGCGCGTCAGCACGGCCTTGCCGTCACCGTCGCGAACCATGAACCACTGGGCGATGCCGCCCTTGCTGTCACCGACCATCAGCGAGATGCCGCCGAGCAGCGGGCTCACCGCGCTGACTTCGGCTTCGCCCTCGAGCAGCTTGTAGCGGCCGTTGAGGGTGTTGCTGCGCAGGTCGAAGACGTCAGCGGTGGCCTTGCCGTTGATCACGTACAGCCACAGCTGGCGCGGGTCGATAACCATCGCCTTGATCGGCTCGGCGATCTGCGGCAGGGCAATACGCTTCTGCTCAAGGCTGGTCTCGCCGGTGAGCATGTTTTCTTCACGGGTAATCGACAGCAGCTGCAGCTCGGCACCGGTGGAGGCGCTGAGCATCAGGGTGTCGCCGTTCTGACTGAGAGCCACGTGCTCCAGCGCACGGCCCTGCTCGTCCAGGGTCATCGGCGTTTCGCCGAAAGGGTAGACCAGCACCGGGGTGATGGTCTTGACGTTGTCCGGGTAGGTGACCTTGTAGTCGTGCTCGAACACCAGTGCCTGGCCGTTGGACAGGCCGAGGATCACGCGGCGGCTGCCGGGCTGGTCCTGGCTCACCGAGCTGATGGCGACACCCGCGGGCAGCGGCAGGTCATAGGCCTGCAGGGCGGTGCTGTCCTTGAGGGTGAAGAACTGCACCTTGCCGGCGTTGTTGAGGCGCATGGCCACCTTGTTCTGCTCTTCCACGGCCAGCAACAGTGCATCGCCCTGCTGCGCCAGCCACACCGGCTGCTGGGCCTTGCGGGCCTCCAGTTCGGCGCCGGAGAACATCGGCAGGACCACGTGGGCCAGGTAGAAGAAGATCAGGGTGATGGCACCCAGCACAGCCAGGCCGCCGATGGACACGTACCAGCGCGCCATGCGGTCTTTCAGCGCGCGGATACGCCGCTTGCGCTGCAGGGCCGGAGTGTTGAAGTCCAGCCGTTGGTTGCTGTTCGAAGAAGCGGTCATGGAATTGTTGGCCAAGTCGTTCATGCGAGGATCTCTGGGCGGTTGCGCACTCGCGCCCCTGATTTGAGCAGGAGCCTAAATCTAGCTGCCTTGTGTGACAGAAAGATTACAGAGGGGTGACGCGACAACGCCCACCACTGCAGGCAGTAGCGGGCGCGTCTGGTGCACCGCCCAGCTCGTGGCTCGGCGGTGCGACCGGGCTGTGTTACAGACCCAGCTCTTTCAGTGCTTTCTCAGCCACTTTGGACGGCAGCGGGATGTAACCATCCTTGACCACCACTTCCTGACCTTGCTTGGACAGGACCAGCTTCAGGAACTCGGCGTCCAGCGGGCTCAGCGGCTTGTTCGGCGCCTTGTTCACGTAGACGTAGAAGAAGCGGGCCAGCGGGTACTTGCCGGACAGGGCGTTGTTCTCGTTGGCTTCTTCGATCTCGCCGTTCTTCTTCGACAGCGGTACGGCACGGACGCTGGCGGTCTTGTAACCGATGCCCGAGTAACCGATGGCGTTCACGGTGCTGGAAATCGACTGGACCACGGAAGCCGAACCCGGCTGCTCGTTTACGTTGGCCTTGAAGTCGCCTTTGCACAGGGCTTCTTCTTTGAAGTAGCCATAGGTGCCGGATACCGAGTTACGACCGAACAGCTGGATCGGCTTGCTAGCCCACTCGCCGGTCAGGCCCAGGTCGCCCCAGGTCTTCAGGTCCTTCTCGCCACCACACAGACGGGTGTTGGAGAAGATGGCGTCGACTTGAGCGATGTCCAGCGACTTGATCGGGTTGTCCTTGTGCACGAATACGGCCAGGGCGTCGATCGCAACCGGAACAGCAGTCGGCTTGTAGCCGTACTTCTCTTCGAAGGCTTGCAGCTCGTTGTCTTTCATGGCGCGGGACATCGGGCCCAGGTTAGCGGTACCTTCGGTCAGCGCGGGCGGCGCGGTCGAGGAACCGGCAGCTTGGATCTGGATGTTCACGTTCGGGTAGAGTTTCTTGTAGTCCTCAGCCCACAGGGTCATCAGGTTGGCCAGGGAGTCGGAACCGACACTGGACAGGTTGCCCGATACACCGGAAGTCTTTTCATAGGTCGGCAGAGCCGGGTCGATAGCGGCAACCGCGGATGCGGCGCTCACGCCAGCGGCGACAAAAGTCAGGGCCGTCATCAAACGCTTGAGTTTCATGCCTTGCTCCTAGCAGGAAGTGGTGTTGGTTGGATCGGGGCCAAGTATCTGCAGGCCTGATGAACACTCTATGAACGGAATATGACAATTGGATGAAAGGCCAGCATAGCTGTCGAAAATTTCTGCACCGCTCTTCCCCCTTCGGAGACTGCCCATGAAGCACCTGCACCTGCTGTCCGTCACCGCCCTGGCGCTTGCCTGCAGCGCCTGCGGTGAACAAGCCGCGCTGAACGTCAGTGACGGCACCGGCGCCACCCCGCAACTGCCGGAGCCGAACAAGACCCTGCTGCCGACCGTGAACATCGCCCCGGCCAAGGGCTGGGCCGAAGGCGGCAAGCCGACCGCGGCGGACGGCACCCAGGTGAATGCCTTCGCCGAAGGCCTGGATCACCCGCGCTGGCTCTACGTGCTGCCCAATGGCGACGTGCTGGTGGCCGAGAGCAACGCGCCCAAGGGCGACGGCTCCTTCAGCTTCAAGGGCTGGATTGCCGGCCTGGTGATGTCGCGCGCGGGCGCTGGGGTGCCCAGCGCCGACCGCATCACCCTGCTGCGCGACACCGACAACGATGGGGTCGCCGACCTGCGCACCGCCTTCCTGGAAAACCTGCATTCGCCATTCGGCATGGCCCTGGTCGGCAACGACTTCTATATCGCCAACGCCGACGCCCTGGTGCGCGTGCCCTACACCGAGGGCGAGACGAAGATCACCGCCGCCCCGGAAAAGGTCACCGACCTGCCTGCCGGCATCAACCACCACTGGACCAAGAACGTCATCGCCAGCCAGGACGGCAGCAAGCTCTACGTCACCGTCGGCTCCAACAGCAACGTCGGCGAGAACGGCCTGGAAGCCGAGGAAGGCCGTGCGGCGATCTGGGAAGTGCAACGCAACAACGGCAGCAAACGCCTGTTTGCCACCGGCCTGCGCAACCCCAACGGCCTGGCCTGGGAGCCACAGACCGGCACGTTGTGGACCGCGGTCAACGAACGCGACGAGATCGGCAGCGACCTGGTGCCCGACTACATCACCTCGGTGCAGGACGGCGGCTTCTACGGCTGGCCCTACAGCTACTACGGTCAGCACGTCGACGTGCGCGTCGAGCCGCAACGCCCCGAGCTGGTGGCCAAGGCACTGGTGCCGGACTACGCCCTGGGCCCGCACACCGCCTCGCTGGGCATCGCCTTCGGCCAGGGCGGCGCGCTGCCGGCCTTCCAGAACGGCCTGTTCGTCGGCCAGCACGGTTCGTGGAACCGCAAGCCGCACAGCGGCTACAAGGTGATCTTCGTGCCGTTCGCCGATGGCAAACCGAGCGGCCCGCCGGTCGACGTGCTCAGCGACTTCCTCAATGCCGACGGCGAAGCCCAGGGCCGCCCGGTCGACGTCAAACTCGACAAGCACGGCGCGCTGCTGGTGACCGACGATGTCGGCAACAAGGTCTGGCGGGTAACGCCGAAGCCGTGAGGGTGAATGGGGTGAAGGCACCTGAATGCACCTTCACCCCAGCCCTCTCCCAGGGGAATCGGAGGCGGACCGCGTTCGAATGAGTAGCCGAGCCGTCAGCGCTTCGTCGCGATCAGATACGCCCCAATCGTCATCGCCAGACCGCACAGCGCCACCACGTAATAGGCCGGGCCGAGCGGATCCCAGGCCATCAACAACGCCACGACCATCGGCGTCAGTCCGCCGAAGATCGCGTACGCCAGGTTGTAGGAAAACGACAGCCCGGAAAAGCGCACCACCGGTGGGAAGGCGTTGACCATCACGTAGGGCACCGCGCCGATACTGCCAACCAGCAGGCCGGTCAGCGCGTACAGCGGGAACAGCCAGTCCGGATGCGCCTTGAGGCTGCTGTAGAAGGTCCATGAGCTGAGTGCCAGCAGCAACCCGCCGATCAACAGGGTACGCCCGGCACCGAAGCGGTCGGTGACGGCACCGGCGATGATGCAGCCGATAGTCAGGCAGACGATGGCCAGGCTGTTGGCCTTGAGCGCGGTGACGGCGTCGAAACCGTACACGCTCTGCAACACGCTCGGGGTCATCAGGATCACCACGACGATGCCGGCCGACAGCACCCAGGTCAGCAACATCGACAGCACGATGGCCGGGCGATGCGCGCGCAGCACGGCTTTCATCGGCACCTCATCGGCCAGTGCCTTGCGTTGTTGCAGCTCGGCAAACACCGGCGTCTCGTGCAGCCAGCGGCGCAGGTAGACGGAGAACAGGCCGAACACGCCGCCGATCACGAAGGGAATCCGCCAGGCCCAGTCGAGCACTTCAGCCGGGGTATAGAGAGTATTGATCAGCGTCGCCATCAGCGAGCCGAGCAGGATGCCGAAGGTCAGGCCGGCGGTCAGCGTGCCGCAGGCATAGCCGATACGCCTGGCCGGCACATGCTCGGCAACGAATACCCAGGCACCCGGCACCTCGCCACCAATTGCCGCGCCCTGAATTACCCGCAGCACCAGCAGTGCCAGCGGCGCCCAGATGCCGATCTGCGCGTAGGTCGGCAACAGGCCGATCAACAGCGTCGGCACGGCCATGAGGAAGATGCTCAGGGTGAACATGCGCTTGCGCCCGAGCAGGTCACCGAAGTGCGCCATGACCACGCCGCCCAGCGGTCGCGCCAGGTAGCCCGCGGCGAAGATGCCGAAGGTCTGCAACAGGCGCAGCCAGGCGGGCATATCCGCCGGGAAGAACAGCGCGCCGAGCACGGTGGTGAAGAACACGAAAATGATGAAGTCGTAGAACTCCAGGGCGCCGCCCAAGGCGGACAGCGACAGGGTCTTGTAGTCGCTGCGGGTCAGCGGGCGCGCGCTGGGCACAGCGCTGGAAGGCACGGCAGGCATGGCGGGAGGCTTCTTTATAGGAGGGAGCGGCGGGTGCCGACGCACGATAGCAAATTGTGCCGTTGCCACCCAAGCGACGGCCCTGGCATAAATGCGGACCGAGCGGTCGTCGTCTGACGCGCCGCCCGATATACTGCCGGCTCGGCCCGCCTGGGCCACCGGGGGTTGCGCCAAGGCCTTGGCCCGCAGTTCGAGGCTTTTGCAGAACTCCCACACCATGCCAACGACAAGAATCTAACGACTGGGGCCCATCCGCATGATCGAACTCGAACAGGAAGATCCGATACCGCAGGGCGATCTGGCGCTGCAGATCACGGCATTGCCACGCGAAACCAACGGTTTCGGCGATATCTACGGCGGTTGGCTGGTGTCGCAGATGGACCTGGCGGGCACGGCCATGGCCAGCAAGGTCGCGGGCGGGCGCGTGGCCACGGTGGCGATCGACCGCATGGCCTTCCTGGTGCCGGTGGCGGTGGGCGCGCAGCTGTCGTTCTACACCCAGGCCCTGGAAATCGGCCGCAGCTCGATCCAGATGCTGGTCGAGGTGTGGAGCGACGACCCGCTGTCCAGCGAATGGCGCAAGGTCACCGAAGCGGTGTTCGTCTTCGTCGCCATCGACGGCAGCGGCCGCACCCGTCCGGTACCGCCGCGCCGCTAGGCACCACCCCCTCAACCCCGACCGCGAGTCGGGGTTTTTCATGGTGTCGCGCCAGAACCTGTGGCCAATCTGGCGATCTAGACCCAGAGCGGCCGTGCGGCAACGCCGAGCCGATGTCCTTTACCCGCCAGCAGGAGCACCAGGATGAGCCAGACGCAGATCGAACGAGTGGAGGTGGGCGAGCTGGCCTGCTGGCGCGTGCACGTTGGCGACGCGGAGTTGCTGGTGGCCCAGCAGGGCGCGCAAGTGCTGCATTACCAGCGCGGCTCACAACCACCGATCATCTGGCTCAGCGAGCAGGCGGCCTACCAGGCCGGGCAATCGGTGCGTGGCGGCGTGCCGGTGTGCTGGCCGTGGTTCGGTGACCTGCAGCGCAACCCCGCCGCGGTGCAGGCGATGCACGAAAACCCGGCGCAGGCGCCAGCCCACGGCGGCGTGCGCGGCCTCGACTGGCAATTGCTCGGCGCCGAGGACCTGGGCGCTGCTGTGCAGCTGCAGTTCGTCTTCGACAGCCGCAACCAGCCGCTGCCGGGCTGGCCGCATGCGGTCGAGCTAACGCTGAGCATTCGTCTTGATCAGGCGCTGCACCTGGAACTACGCAGCCATAACCTCGGCGACGCTCCTGTCAGCCTGAGCCAGGCCCTGCACAGCTACTTCGCGGTCAGCGACATCCGCAACGTCAGCGTGCCGAGCCTCGATGGCTGCCGCTACATCGAGACCCTGGAAGGCTGGGCCGAGCGCGAGCAGCAGGACGCCGTGCGCTTCGCCGGGGAAACCGACCGTATCTACCTGGACACGCCGCAGCGCCTGACCCTGCACGATGCCGGCTGGCAGCGCTGCATCCACCTGGACGCACGCAGCTCCCGCTCGGCGGTGGTGTGGAACCCGTGGATCGACAAGGCCGCGCGTCTGTCGCAGTTCGCCGACGACGCCTGGCAGCGCATGCTGTGCATCGAGACGGCGAACATCTGGGATGACTGCGTGACCCTGGCGCCCGGCGAGCGCCACAGCCTGGCGCTGAGCCTGTCCAGCGAATCGCTCTGAGCGCAGCTACACCACGCAACACACCCGGCCTCGCGGCAGATCTGCAGGGCCCCGTCGTGAGCATGGATGGGCCCGGTGCGCAGGCGCACCCTGCGTCAGTCAGCGGCGACTACAGATCGCCCTCTTCCACCAGCCGCACCGCGCTGGCATCCAGCGCGTAGGCGGCATCGGCGAGGTCGTTGCTGACCGTCTCGATCTGCAGCGGGCCTTCCACCCACAGCGGGGCGTAGATGTCGTCGAGGGCAATGCCCTTGGGGTAGCGCACCAGCACGATCTGGTTCGGCGGCGGTGGTGGCACATGGATGCACGCGCCCGGATAGGGGACGAGGAAGAACAGCGTGCTGTTGCCCTTGGCGTCACTCTCCAACGGCACCGGGTAGCCGCCCAGGCGCAGCGTCTTGCCATTCAGCGCGGCCACGGTCTTGGCCGAGTACATCACCGCCGGCATGTCGCGCTCCTGCTGCTTCAGGCCGCCCTTGTTGCTGAAGGTGCCATCGCCCTCCGGGCTGTCGTGGCTGATTTCCGGCATGGCCTCCAGCGCGCGCTGGTCCTCCAGCGGCATCAGGTCGAGCCAGTCGGTTTCCGCCAGTTCGGCGCGAGCCAGGGTGCTGCACAGCAGCAGAAAGAACAGCAACAGAGGACGCATGACAGCACTCGGACGACGAATCATGGGCGCTCAGACTAGCCGCGCCCGCGTCCGGTTCCCAGCGCTGTCTGCGGGAACGTGTCAGTCCTTGCGAACCATCGCGTAGATCGCCAGCAGGATGATTGCGCCGACCACCGCGCCGATGAAGCCGGCTGCCTCGCCAGCCTCGTAGATGCCCAGCGCCTGGCCGCCGTAGGTCGCTGCCAGCGAGCCGCCGATACCGAGCAGAATGGTCATGATCCAGCCCATGCTGTCGTTGCCGGGCTTGAGGAAGCGAGCCACCAGCCCGACGAGCAGACCGATGAAGATGGTGCCGATGATGCCCATTGCGTACTCCCAGAAATGAACAAGGCGTGCTCATGCACGCCTTGTTCTGACCGGGCTGGCGACGAGCGGTTCAGCTCTTGATCAGCGCCTGCACGTCGGCGATGCGCGCCTGCAGCGTGGCCAGGTCGGCGCTGCGCAGGGTGGCATGGCCGACCTTGCGCCCGGCCTTGAAGGCCTTGCCGTAGTGGTGCAGGTGGCAGTCGGCGATGGCGATGACCTGCTCCACCGGCGGCACTTCGCCGATAAAGTTGAGCATGGCGCTCTCGCCAACCTTGGCGGTCGAACCCAGCGGCAGGCCGGCAACGGCGCGCAGGTGGTTCTCGAACTGGCTGCACTCGGCGCCTTCGATGGTCCAGTGCCCGGAGTTGTGCACGCGCGGGGCGATCTCGTTGGCCTTGAGGCCGCCGTCGACCTCGAAGAACTCGAAGGCCAGCACGCCGACGTAGTCGAGCTGCTTGAGCACACGGCCGACGTAGTCTTCGGCCAGTCCCTGCAGCGGGTGCGCGGTGCTGGCGATGGACAGGCTGAGGATGCCGCTGTCGTGGGTGTTGTGCACCAGCGGGTAGAAGCGCGTTTCGCCATCACGGGCACGCACGGCGACCAGCGAAACTTCACCACTGAACGGCACGAAGCCCTCAAGGATGCACGGCACGCTGCCCAGCTCGGCGAAGGCACCGACCACATCTTCCGGCTTACGCAGGACCTTCTGGCCCTTGCCGTCGTAACCCAGGGTGCGGGTCTTCATCACCGCCGGCAGGCCGATGCTGGCCACGGCGGCGTCGAGGTCGGCCTGGGACTGGATGTCAGCGAATTCCGGGGTGGGAATGCCGAGGTCCTTGAACATGCTCTTCTCGAACCAGCGGTCGCGGGCGATACGCAACGCGTCGGCGCTCGGGTAGACCGGCACGAACTGGGAGAGGAAAGCCACGGTCTCGGCCGGCACGCTTTCGAACTCGAAGGTCACCAGGTCGACTTCGTCGGCCAGCTGGCGCAGGTGCTCCTGGTCGCCGTAGTCGGCGCGGATGTGTTCGCCGAGCGCCTGGGCGCAGGCATCCGGGGCCGGATCAAGGAAGGCGAAGCCCATTCCCAGCGGAGTGCCCGCCAGGGCCAGCATGCGGCCGAGCTGGCCACCACCAATTACGCCGATTTTCATGGATCAGGCCTCGCGGGGGTCCGGGTTGTCGAGCACGGTCTGGGTCTGCTCGGAGCGGAACTGCTTCAGCTTCTCGTGGAACTGCGGGTGCTGGTGGCCGAGGATGCTCGCCGCCAGCAGGGCCGCGTTGACCGCACCGGCCTTGCCGATGGCCAGGGTGGCGACCGGGATGCCAGCCGGCATCTGCACGATGGACAGCAGCGAGTCGACGCCCGACAGCACCGCCGATTGCACTGGCACGCCGAGCACCGGCAGGTGGGTCTTGGCCGCACACATGCCCGGCAGGTGAGCCGCGCCACCGGCACCGGCGATGATCACCTGGATGCCGCGGTCCGCCGCCTGTTCGGCGTACTGGAACAGCAGGTCCGGCGTGCGGTGCGCGGAAACCACCTGCACCTCGTTGGGGATGCCCAGTTTGTCGAGCATCTCGACGGTGTGACTGAGGGTGCTCCAGTCGGATTTGGAGCCCATGATCACGCCTACCAGTGCGCTCATCGTCTTGCCTCATCTCGGTGCGCCGGGTGGCGCGACAAAAACCAACAAGCCACGCAATGGCGTGGCTTGTCTGCGATGTCAGGGCCTTGCTGAAGTCCCGCCAACGGGCGAAACCGGCCGACCCCGGGCCGGCGTGCGCTGCCGGCTAAAAAATAGCCGCGCAGTATACCGTAAAGCCGGCGCTGGCGAGCATCGGCAGCGACCGTTTATCCAGACCCCTCTTTCTACACGGGAAACCCGGCAAACATTGCTCTGGCGCAATATCTGTCAGCCACCGTGAAGCAGACTGCAACACTCTTTCACAGGGGACATCGCCATGCAGCAGACCATGAAAGCCGCCGTCGTCCACACCTTCGGCGCGCCGTTGCGCATCGAGGAAGTCAAGGTACCGCTGCCCGGGCCCGGGCAGATTCTGGTGAAGATCGAAGCCTGCGGCGTCTGCCATACCGACCTGCACGCCGCCGAAGGCGATTGGCCGGTGAAACCCAGCCTGCCGTTCATCCCCGGCCACGAGGGGGTCGGCTACGTCGCCGCGGTCGGCAGCGGCGTCACCCGGGTCAAGGAAGGCGACCGGGTCGGCGTGCCATGGCTGTACACCGCCTGCGGCTGCTGCGAGCACTGCCTGACCGGCTGGGAAACCCTGTGCCCCGCGCAGCAGAACACCGGCTACTCGATCAACGGCGGCTTCGCCGAGTACGTACTGGCCGACCCCAACTACGTCGGCCTACTACCCGAGCATGTCGGTTTCAACGAGATCGCGCCGATCCTCTGCGCCGGCGTCACCGTGTACAAGGGCCTGAAAGTCACCGGTGCGCGCCCCGGACAGTGGGTGGCAATCTCTGGGATCGGCGGCCTCGGCCACGTTGCCGTGCAGTACGCCCGCGCCATGGGTCTGCACGTGGCGGCCATCGACGTCGACGACGCCAAGCTGGAACTGGCGCGCAAGCTCGGCGCCAGCCTGACCGTCAACGCCCGCCACGAGGACCCGGCCGAAGTGCTGCAGCGCGACATCGGCGGCGCCCACGGCGTGCTGGTCACCGCGGTGTCCAACAGCGCCTTCGCCCAGGCCATCGGCATGGCCCGCCGGCGCGGCACCGTAGCCCTGGTCGGCCTGCCGCCGGGCGACTTCCCCACACCGATCTTCGATGTGGTGCTCAAGGCCATCAGCATCACCGGCTCCATCGTCGGCACCCGCGCCGACCTGCAGGAGGCCCTGGATTTCGCCGGTGAAGGCCTGGTCAAGGCGACCATCCACAGCGACTCGCTGGACAACATCAACGCGATCTTCGCGCAGATGCGTGCGGGGCAGATCGAGGGGCGAATCGTCATGCAGTTCTAGCGGCCGGCGGCGTGCGTGAGCGACCCCGTTCACGGACGCCGCCGCGAGCGCTCGCTAGACTGCGGGCCTTTCCAACCCACACAAGGATGTCGCCATGACACGGTTGTCCCTGCTGTTCGCCAGTGCCCTGCTCTCCCTCAACGCCAGCGCCCTGGAACTGGCCAAGTACCCTCAGGTATTCGACGCCGGCCAGGGCGTCAGCGTGCAACTGGCGCCCAGCGCCGACGGCAAGCAGGCGCTGATTCAGGTCAGCGGCATCAACCACCCGCTGGATGAGGTGGTGTTTCTCACCGACGCCGCCGAGCGTGGCAGCGACGAGCGTGACTACAGCACCACCCTCGACGGCCAGTCGTACAACCTGCTGCTCAAGCGCCAGGGCTGGGGTGGCGAGACCTACCAGCTGTACCTGCCGGGTACCGAAGGCTTCCAGCTGAGCTTCGACGAACAACGCAGCAAGACCAGCAAACCGAGCGCCCTGCTCGCCCTGTATGAGCAGCAGAAAGCCAAGGGCGTGCAAGCCAAGCTGGCGACCTTCGACCGTGACAAGCGCCTGCAGGTGACCCAGAGCCAGCTGCAGGAACTGGACAAGGACGCCAGCAGCGCCTGCGGCACCGCGATCACCACCCGCGTCGACTGGCCGAAGGTCAGCGATCAGCAGCTGAAGGCGCTGAGCGTCGCCAGCTACTGTGGCGAAGTCGCCAGCCAGATCGGCAGCCTGTGCCAGAACGACACGGCCTTCAAACAGCAGGCCGGCAGCATCAAGGGCGTGGAATGCCGCTTCGACCAGGCGATGAAACTGCGCGAGCAGGACGGCGTGATCCGCTTCGCCACCGCAGAAGAAGCACCCAACCAAGGTGACTTCATCAAGGCCTTCCTGCTCAACCGCTGAGTCGACCCCGTGGGGCGGTGCTCATCGCCCCATTCACTCGCCGCTGCCGACACCTTCGCCGAGCTTGCGCCACAGCAGGCGCACCGCCGCCTTGCGCTGCAGGGCGCAGCGGTACAGGCGGATCTCCAGCGGCACCTGCCACTGCTCGCCGCCACACACCACCAGCTCGCTGCGCGCCAGCTCGCCGGTCACCGACAGGCGCGGCACCCAGGCCACGCCCATGCCCTGCAAGGCCATGCTCTTCAAGCTGTCGGCCATCGCCGTTTCGTACACCGTGGTCGAGCGCAGCGCGCGCTGGCGCAGCAGCTGGTTGACCGAACGGCCGAGAAACGCGCCGGCACTGTAGGCCAGCAGCGGCACGCTCTGCCCACCGTCGAGATCGAACAACGGCTGGCCGGCGTCATCCACCGCGCACACCGGCAGCATCTCGGTGCGCCCCAGGTCCAGCGAGGGGAAGATTTCCGGCGCCAGCTGAAGCGCGGCGTCCGGGTCGTAGTAGGCGAGGATCAGGTCGCAGCTGCCCTCACGCAGGGCGTGCACCGCCTCACCGACGTTGCTCGCCACCAGCCGCGTGTTCAGCGGCAGGCCTTCGTTGCGCAGGCGCGCCATCCACTGCGGGAAGAAGCCCAGGGTCAGCGAGTGCGCGGCGGCGATCTGCAGCACCTCGCCCTGCTGGCCTTCGAGGTGATGCAGGTGGCGCACCACCTCACCAAGCTGCTCGACCAGGCTGCGCGCGGTAATCAGGAACAGCTGGCCGGACTCGGTCAGCTCCACCGGCGTGCGCGAGCGGTTGATCAGGGTCAGGCCCAGCGCCGCTTCCAGGCTGCGGATGCGCCGGCTGAAGGCCGGCTGGGTAACGAAGCGACGCTGCGCCGACTGCGAGAAGCTGCGCGTGGCGGCGAGGCTGACGAAATCTTCCAGCCATTTGGTTTCCAGGTTCATCTCTCTCCCCTTATTGACCCGCACACCCTATGCGCTCACGCCGCCGGCGCGGAGCGCCTGAGGCTGCATTCCCACGCGGAGCGTGAGAACGATCGGTTGCCGGTATGCGGCACCCTGTACTCCTGGCTTTCGAGTGCCACTCGGGCCGGCTGCACGTTTGAAATTATGCACGCGCGACATTCATCCCGAGTCACGGCGACATTATGCCGTTCGTGCATACCATAGCGTTTAACAGCATTGGCCGAAAGATGAGTGAAAGGCAGAGCATATGGCCATCGCGGCACTTGCCGCACTCTCAGCGAGAACCTCTCGATCATGTCCCCTGTTGCATCATCGCGTATCGAAAAAGACCTGCTCGGCACCCTGGAAGTCCCTTCCGACGCCTACTACGGCATCCAGACGCTGCGCGCCGTGCAGAATTTTCGACTGTCCGGCGTGCCGCTGTCGCATTACCCGAAGCTGGTGATCGCCCTGGCCATGGTCAAGCAGGCCGCCGCCGACGCCAACCGCGAGCTGGGCCATCTCTCCGCGGCCAAGCACACGGCGATCAGCACCGCCTGCGCGCGCATCATCCAGGGCGAGTTCCACGAGCAGTTCGTGGTCGACATGATTCAGGGCGGTGCCGGCACCTCGACCAACATGAACGCCAACGAGGTGATCGCCAACATTGCCCTGGAAGCCATGGGTTTCGAGAAGGGCGAGTACAAGCACCTGCACCCGAACAACGACGTGAACATGGCGCAGTCGACCAACGACGCCTACCCGACTGCCATCCGCGTCGGCCTGCTGCTCGGCCATGACGCCCTGCTGCTGAGCCTGCACAAGCTGATCCAGTCGCTGGCCAGCAAGGGCCTGGAGTTCGGCCACGTGCTGAAGATGGGCCGCACCCAGCTGCAGGACGCCGTGCCGATGACCCTTGGCCAGGAATTCCGCGCCTTCGCCACCACCCTCGGCGAAGACCTGCAACACCTCAAGCTGCTCGCCCCGACCCTGCTCACCGAGGTCAACCTCGGCGGCACGGCGATCGGCACCGGCATCAACGCCGACCCGAAATACCAGCAACTGGCCGTCGAGCGCCTGGCGATCATCAGCGGTCACCCGGTAACGCCGGCTGCCGACCTGATCGAAGCCACCTCGGACATGGGCGCCTTCGTGCTGTTCTCCGGCATGCTCAAGCGCACCGCGGTCAAGCTGTCCAAGCTGTGCAACGACCTGCGCCTGCTCTCCAGCGGCCCGCGCACCGGGATCAACGAGATCAACCTGCCGCCGCGCCAGCCGGGCAGCTCGATCATGCCGGGCAAGGTCAACCCGGTGATCCCCGAGGCGGTCAACCAGGTGGCGTTCGAGATCATCGGCAACGACCTGGCGCTGACCATGGCGGCCGAGGGCGGCCAGCTGCAGCTCAACGTCATGGAGCCGCTGATCGCCTACAAGATCTTCGACTCGATCCGCCTGCTGACCCGCGCCATGGATATGCTCCGCGAGCTGTGCATCGACGGCATCAGCGCCAACGAGGCGCGCTGCCGCGAGCTGATGGAAAACTCCATCGGCCTGATCACCGCGCTGAATCCCTACATCGGCTACGAGAACTCCACGCGCATCGCCAAGACCGCGCTGGAAACCGGACGCAGCGTGCTGGAGCTGGTGCGCGAGGAGCAGCTGCTCGACGAGGCCATGCTCGCCGACATCCTGCGCCCGGAAAACATGATCGCCCCGCGCCTGGTACCACTCAGCGCCACGGCCTGATCCGCACATCGACCAAGGGGCACCCTCGCCCCTTACTCCTCAGGGATGGCCTCGGCCATCCTTTTTTTTGCCCGGCGCTTCAGCGCTCCAGGCCAAGGCGCTGGTGCCAGTCGGCGATGGATTCCGCGGGATAGCCGTCGAACAACTGGTCGCCCGCACGCTCGTCGACCTCGACCCAGGGCGCCCTGGAATCCAGCAACAGGTGGGTGTGCTCCGGCGGCACCGGCAGGGGCGTGTCGATGGCCGAGGCGAACGGATGGATCAGCGCCGGCCACTCCGGGCTGAACAGCCACAGGCCGCTGCCGCAGTGCCGGCAGAAGTGCCGTTCGGCGCTGCTGGCGTGGGCGCGCTTGGCGCCCTTGGGCTTGAGCCGGGCGTGATAGACGGTGATGTGCGTGCGCCCGCGCACCTTGAGGCTCTTGGCGTCACCGGAAAGGTTGATCGCATACCCGCCGCCGCCCTGGGTCTTGCGGCAGATCGAGCAGTAGCAGCGCTGGTACGGATAGGGATGGGCGCTGGTCAGGCTGAACGTGACCGCGCCGCAGTGGCAGGAACCTTCGAGCAGCATGGCGACCTCCGGCGACTGGGTGAGGTCTTCTAGACCCTCGTCGTCGCCGTTTTGCCGCGAGTTGCTGACCGGCGGCTATTCGATCTCGAACAGGCCGTGGCGGATCTGCGCGCCGGCCAGGCGCTGACGGATGTCGTCGTCGATGCGCGGGTCGTCCGGGCGATAGAGCATCACCTGGCGATAGGCGCTGACCCGGTTGATTTCCGCGCCGAGGTATTCCCAGACCACGCGGGTGCAGGCCGGAGTACGGCGGTCGCCGCTGGACACCCCGGTCTTCAGGCCGTTGAGGCGGGTGATGCGGCTCTTGAAGCTGGGGATGAGGATGGTCTGGCTCATCTCGTTGCCGGTCAGCGACTCGTAGTCCATGAGGAACAGGCGGTCCTGCAGGTAGAACGCCGCACCCAGGTAGCGACAGCGCACCCAGTCCTCGGCCTCGCCGCCGCGCGCCCGTTCCTGGCGCTCCTGGCGCTCGAACAGGTAGTCGCCGCGCTCCTCGCGCACCTGCACCAGCGACAGCAGGATGTGGCCCGGCACCGACATGCAGTTGGCGTATTCGAAGTAGTAACCGCAGTAGCGCTCCAGGCCGCTGGAGCTCTCGCGCAGCGGCTGGAACAACTCCAGCAGCGCATCGCGGCCCTGCGCCGGCGCATGGCCGCTGCTGCGCGCGCCGATCAGGCGGGTGAACTGCTCCGGCGGCTGGCCCAGCTCATAGTCCTCGACGCCGAAGAAGTCGCAGATGCGCTTGAGGTTGTAGGCGGTCGGCCGGCTCTGCCCGCTGAGGTACTTGTTGAACTGCGCGCGGTTGATCGCCAGCTTGCGGCACACCTCGGCAATCGAGCGGTAGTGGCTGCAGAGCAGCTTGAGGTTGTCGCCGAGGTATTCCGACATGGGGCCAGCCAGGTTGATGCGAGTGATGCAACTCTAGCATCAACTCGCGCCATATCACCGCAACTTGCGGAATTGTTCCAGTTCACGCCTTGTCCAACCATGCCCAGGCTTACCGGTGGACCGGCCCTGTCCGGGTGCCAAGGCTTCCATCGTTCCAATAACAAGATCCATCCGCTCAGGTGCACTGCCATGCTCGACCTTCTCAACGACCTGCTTTGGAGCAAGGTCCTCATCGTCGCCCTCGTTGGTCTCGGTCTGTATTTCTCGCTCCGCTCGCGCTTCGTGCAATTTCGCTACTTCGCCGACATGTTCCGCATCTTTGCCGAAGCCTTCCAGCGCCAGCCGGGCCAGCTCAGCTCGTTCCAGGCGCTGATGCTCTCCGTGGCCGGGCGCGTCGGCGCCGGCAACATCGCCGGCGTCGCCGTGGCCATCATGCTCGGCGGGCCAGGCGCGGTGTTCTGGATGTGGCTGGTCGCGCTGCTCGGCATGGCCACCAGCTATTTCGAATGTTCCCTGGCCCAGCTGTACAAGCGCCGCGAGGCGGACGGTACCTACCGTGGCGGCCCGGCCTTCTACATCCTGCACGGTCTGGGTCAGCGCTGGCTGGCGGTGATCTTCTCGATCCTGCTGCTGGTCACCTTCGGCTTCGGCTTCAACGCCGTGCAGGCGTACACCGTAGCCACCTCGCTGCATGACACCTTCGGCCTGCCGACGTACGCCAGCGGCCTGGCGCTCGTCGGCGTGATCGCCCTGATCATCTTCGGCGGCATCAAGCGCATCGCCAGCATGGCCGACGTGCTGGTGCCGATCATGGCGTTCTCCTACATCGGCATGGCGCTGGTGGTGCTGGGCATGAACATCGCCGAAGTGCCGGCAACCCTGGCACTGATCGTCAAGAGCGCCTTCGGCCTGGAGCCCGCATTCGCCGGTGGTATCGGCGCGGCCATTCTGATGGGGGTCAAGCGCGGCCTGTTCTCCAACGAAGCGGGCCTGGGCAGTGCACCGAACGTCGCCGCCGTGGCGGAGGTCAAGCACCCGGCCGCCCAAGGCATCGTGCAGTCGCTCAGCGTGTTCATCGACACCATTCTGGTATGCACCAGCACCGCGCTGATCATCCTGCTGTCCGGCGTCTACCAGCCGGGCAGCGAAATGGCCGGCGTGGTCCTGACGCAGACGGCCATGGCCGCCTCGGTCGGCGAATGGGGCCGCGTGTTCGTCAGCATGGCGCTGCTGCTCTTCGTCTTCACCACCCTGGTGTACAACTACTATCTCGGCGAGAACGCCCTGGGTTTCTTCAGCAGCAAGCGCTGGCTGGTGCAGGTCTACCGTGTGCTGGTGATCGCCCTGGTGCTGTGGGGCTCGATGCAGGACCTGTCCACCGTGTTCGGCTTCGCCGACGTGACCATGGGCCTGCTGGCACTGGTCAACCTGACAGCGGTATTCCTGCTATTCAAGACCGGCCTGCGGCTGATGCGCGACTACGATGGCCAACGCAAGGCGGGCGTTCAGTCCCCTGTTCTCGACCCACGTGACTATGCCGACCTGGACCTCGACCCGGCCGCCTGGCCGATTCGCCAGAACGCCGGCGTCGAGCGTGCCGAGATAGGCCACAGCGTGCATCAGCGCTGAGCCCGTATGCGTTCCAGCAAAGGGGGCTGCGGCCCCCTTTTTGCTTGATCTACGGCGGCGATTGCTCGTTACACTGAGGTTCGCCCGCAGTCTGCTCTGCCGCCCACAGGAGTCCCTCGCATGTCCGTCGAAATCCGCCCCGTCAGCGCCGCCGACCACGCCGCCTGGCTGCCGCTGTGGCAGGGCTACCAGCGTTTCTACAACACCACGATCGCCGCCGAGACCACGGCCGTGACCTGGCAGCGCTTCCTCGATCCAGCCGAACCGATGCACGCCGCCCTCGCCTGGCAGGATGGCGTGGCCATCGGCCTGGTGCACTTCATCTTCCACCGCTCCTGCTGGACCGTGGGCGACTACTGCTACCTGCAGGACCTCTACGTCGCCGACACCGTGCGCGGCGGTGGCGTCGGCCGCGGGCTGATCGAGCATGTCTACGCTCAGGCCCAGGCCGCCGGCGCCAGCCGCGTGCACTGGCTGACCCAGGCCGACAACGCCCAGGCGCGCCTGCTGTACGACCGCATCGCCAGCAACTCCGGCTTCATCCAGTACCGCCATTTGTTCGCCTGAATCACGGAAGACCGCCATGACCCCGTCGCAGAACCTGCTGGTGCTCTACACCGGCGGCACCATCGGCATGCAGATGACCGACGCCGGCCTCGCCCCGGCGTCCGGCTTCGAGGCGCGCCTGCGCGCCGAGCAGTTCAAGCACCCGCAGCGCGCCGTGCCCCCATGGACCTTCGGCGAGCTGCTGCCACCGCTCGACAGCGCCAACATGACCCAGGCCAACTGGCTGGCCATGCGCGACGCCATCGTCGCCGGGGTGGATGCCGGGCATGACGCGGTGCTGGTGCTGCACGGCACCGACACCCTGGCCTACAGCGCTGCGGCGCTGTCCTTCCTGCTGCTCGGCCTGCCGGTGCCGGTGCTGCTGACCGGCTCGATGCAGCCAGCGGGCGGCGCCGGCAGCGACGCCTGGCCCAACCTGTTCGGCGCCCTGGACGTGCTCGCCCAGGGCGTGGCGCCCGGCGTGCATGTGTACTTCAACGGCAACCTGCTGCACGGCGCCTGCACCAGCAAGCTGAAAAGCGAGGCCTTCGACGCCTTCGTCGAGGCGCAGCGCCTGCGCCGCGGGGTCAAGGCCGAGCACCTGCCGCCGGCACTCGACTACCGCCAGCCGCGCCAGCCGGTGACACTGGCCGTGCAGCCGCTGTTCCCCGGCCTGGCCGCCGAGCAGCTGCGCGCCGTGCTGGCCAGCGGCGTGCGCGGCCTGCTGCTGGAGTGCTACGGCAGCGGTACCGGGCCGACCGCCGATGGCGAATTCGTCAGCGTACTGCGTGACGCGCATGCCGCCGGCGTGGTCATCGCGGCGATCAGCCAATGCCCACAGGGGCATGTCGAATTCGGCATCTACGCCGCCGGCAGCCAGCTCGCCGCCGCGGGCGTCATCAGTGGCGATGGCATGACCCGCGAGGCCGCCCTGGGCAAGCTGTTCAGCCTGCTCGGCGCCGGTCTAGACCAGGCCGAGACGGAGCGCTGGTTCTGCCTCGATCTGTGTGGCGAACAGGCCGACAGCTAAGACCTGACGAGCCGCCACCGCGGCTCGCTCAAGTCGTCAGAAAAGCTTCAAATCCCCGTCACATGCACGGGGCATAGTCGCTGGCTTTAACCTCCAACGACTGGTGCCCAATGCCTCTGCACAACCCGCTGCTGCGCCCACTTCCCCTGGTCATCGCCCTGCAGGCGGCCCTGCTCGCTCACGCTCACGCAGCCCCTGCCACCTTTCCCGTCACTTCCGGCACGACCATCACCAGCCGCCAGGACCTGGCAGGCGTCGGCGTGGTCGAGCAGGGCGGCGCTTTCAGCGTTGCGGGCAACAACGAGGCGATAAAGGTGCTGACCGGCGCCTCGACCCTGGACAACTACGGCAGCATTCGCCAGATCGGCAGCGGGCGCGCCATCGACGCCAATGCCAACGGCACGCAACTGACCATCACCAACCACGCCGGCGCGGTGGTCGACGCCGTTGGCAACGTCGCCATCCGCATCGGCAAGGCTGACGGCCAGTTCCTGATCGACAATCAAGGCACCATTTCGCAGAGCGGCACCCGCATCGGTGGCGAACGGGCGATCAAGGCCGACGCCGACTACAGCAGCACGGGCAACCAGATCATCAACGGCTCCAGCAACAACAACGCCGCGATAATCAGCTCCACCGGCAACGACGCCCTGCGCGTGGGCAGCAACGTCACCCTGAGCAACTACGGCAGCATCGTCTCCACCGGCCTGGTCAACACCAGCTGCCCGGACTACATGCCGACCTGCACCGAAGACGACTTCTCCGCCGCCGACGGCGTGGCCATCCAGGATTCGAGCCGCAATGTGGTCATCCTCAACCGCGGCAGCATCAGCGGCCCGCGCCACGGCATCGACGGCGGCAACCCGCTGGACGCGGTTGCCGATAGCAACCTGTTCGGCCTGGACCAGCTGGTCATCACCTCGATCGGCCCTAATGGCGTGACCTTCGACAAGGTCGTCGACGGCGTTACCAGCCACGGCATCAACATCCTCAACCCGGTGGTGATCAACTACGCCGGCGGCGAGATCACCGGCCACAACGGCTCGGGCGTCGGCTTCGACGGCCACGGCGTGGTGATCAATCACGGCACCATCACCGGCGATTACGCCGGTGCCGGCAACGTCTTCGACCACCAGAACCTCGGCACCACCAGCAGCAACGGTGACGGCGACGGCGTCGACATCGACGGCATGGCCTACATCGAGAACCACGGCGTGATCCAGGGCATCGGCGCCGGCGGTTTCGATTCCGGTGGCAACGCCAACGGTGCCGATGGCATCGCCGCCGGTGGCGGCACCATCATCAACCACGCCGGCGCGCGCATCTTCGGCCAGGCCAAGGGCATCCTCATCGACGACGGCGCCAGCGGCAGTGGCAGCCCGACCGGGCGCGGCACCGTCGATGCCAATGGCGGGGCGGCACGCATCAGCAATGCCGGCGAGATCATCGGTGCCGACGAAGTGGCCATCGGTCTGGTCGGCGATTACGACGATCGCCTGTTCAACCTGGCCGGCGGGGTGATCCGCGGCGGCGCTGACACCACCCGCGTGGACCAGAACAACAGCAGCACCGCCGCAGCCGCGGTGCAGATGGGGGCGGGCGACGACATACTGCTCAACGCCGGCCTGATCGAGGGCGAGAACGGCCTGGCCGTCGACCTCGGCGAGGGCGATGACCGACTCTATGTCCTCGCCGGTGCCAGCTTCATCGGCCTGGTCGACGGCGGTGCCGGCAACGACCTGGTAGAGCTGGACGACAGCCTCGGCGGGCAGTTCGGCAACAGCAGCAACTTCGAACTGCTGCGGGTCAGCCAGGGCGCCTGGACCGTGAACAGCGACGACTTCAGCCTCGGCGCCGACGTGCTCAGCGGCGCCAGCCTGCGCAATGCCGGCACAATTCGCGGTGACGTGCTGGTCGCCAGTGGCGGCGCATTCGGCGGTGGCCAGATCGGCGGCGACCTCTACCTCGCTGGCGGCTCGACCCTGCTGCTGGACATCGCTGCCGACGGCAGCCACAACTCGACCCAGCTCAACGGGCGCGCGTTCATCACCGACGCCACCCTGCACGTGGTCGCCGGTGCTGGCGACTACCCGCGGCAGAGCCAGTACAGCGTGCTGCAGGCCGGCGGCGGCATCGACGGCCGCTTCGCCAGCGTCAGCAGCAACTTCGCCTTCCTCACGCCAACGCTGAGCTACGGCACCAACAGCGTGACCCTCGACATGCTGCGCAACGACCAGGCTTTTGCCGACGTCGCCCAGTCCGGCAACGGCCGCAACGTCGCCGACAGCCTGCAGAGCCAGGGCAGTGGCGAGCTGTACCAGGCCCTGCTGACCAGCAGCGAAGCGGAGGCGAGCAAGGCCTTGGAACAGCTCGCCGCCAGCAGCAACGCCAGCGCCGCAAGCGTCAACCAGGCCAGCACCGCGCAGATCGGCGGCGCCATGCTCGGCGCCATGCAGCAGCTTGGAGGCAGCAGCAACCTGCAGGCCGCTCTGTTGCGTGAGGATGCGCCGCAACTGGCCGCCACCGGCGTACCGCAGGAAGCGCGCAACCTCACCGACAGCCGCGCCGCCGGCCGCCTGTGGCTGCAGGGCCTGGGCAGCCACGGCCGCATCGACGGCAACGCCGGTGTTGCCGATGTCAGCCAGGACACCCAGGGCGCGCTGCTCGGCGCCGACTGGTCACTGGGCTCGGCCTGGCGCCTGGGCGTGCTCGGCGGCTACTCGCGCAGCGACGTGGACGCCGGTCGTGGCGCATCGAGCGACATCGACAGCCTGCACCTGGGCCTCTATGCCGTGCACCAGAGCGGCCCACTCGCCCTACGCCTGGGCGCCGCGTACAGCCAGCATGACAACAGCGGCAAGCGCCGGGTCGAGTTCAGCGGCTTCAGCGACAACCTGCGCAGCGACTTCGATGCCGACAGCCAGCAGGCCTTCGCCGAACTCGGCTACCAGCTGACTGCCGGTCGCCTGCTCGCCGAACCCTTCGCTGCACTCGGCTACCAGCGCTACAGCCACGAGGCCTACTCGGAGAAAGGCGGCGCCGCAGCGCTGCGCGTCGAGGAGCAGGACCAGGACAACCTCAGCAGCACCCTCGGCGTGCGCCTGGCGCACCTCGCCAGCCTGGATAACGGCAGGAGCCTGACCCCGCGCCTGAGCGTCGGCTGGCGCCACGTCTACGGCGACATCGACAACAGCGCGCGGCAATCCTTCCTCAGCGGCGGCAACGCCTTCAGCGTCGAAGGCACCGCGCTGGACCGCGACAGCCTGCTGCTGCAGGCCGGCCTCGATCTCGGCATCAGCCGTACACAAAGTGTGGGCCTGAGCTACAGCGGTGAAATGGGCAGCGACGCGCAGAACCATGCGCTGCTTGCCGAGTGGCAATTGCGCTTCTGAGCCACGGCGGGCAGGCCACGCGCCTGCCCGCCCGTCTCCCTCGTGCGTACCGAGGCATGCTTCTTGCGTCGTTTATCGGCCTGTTCATCGCCGAAAACGCTCATGCTGCATTCGCACCTGACCACCCTGCACTCCATCGCCCTGATCCTCCAGCTGCTCGGCGACGAGGATGGCGACAGCGCCGAAGCCCTGCTGGCCGGCAGTGGCATTCGCCTGGCCGATCTGCAGCACCCGGACATCCGCATCACCACCGCGCAGGAGATGCGCGTGTGCGCCAACGCCCGCGCGCGCTGCCAGGCGCTTGGCCTGCTGCTTGGCCAGCGCATGCACGTGTCGTCCTATGGGCTGCTCGGTTACACCCTGCTCTCCAGTGCCACCTTGGGTGACGCCCTCAACCTGGCGCTCGACTACCCGGCCCTGCTCGGCACCTACTTCGAACTCAGCCTGCAACGCGACGGCGACCTGGTCTGGCTGCAGGCCGACGGCTACCGCGACCTCAGCGAGCTGGAAACCTTCAGCGCCGAGTTCTGCCTGGCCTCGCTGCGGCTGATCTGCGACGACCTGCTCGGCCGCCGCCTGCCGCTGCGCGAAGCCCGCTTCCGCCATGCCCGCCCGGACTACGAGAAGGCCTACGTCGCCAGCTTCGCCTGCCCGCGCCGCTTCGATGCCGAACGCAACGCCTTCGGTTTCGACGCCAGCTGGCTGGAGCAGCGCCTGCCGCTGGCCGACCCGGTGACCCACCGCGACATGCGCGAGCGCTGCCGCCAGCTCAACAGCGAATTCGTCCATCGCCAGGCCTGGGTCACCCGCTGCCGTCAGCTGCTCGCCAGCCAGCTGCAGGAGCCACCGGCGCTCGATGAACTGGCGCGGCAGCTGGCCTGCTCTCCGCGCACCCTGCGCCGCCACCTGCACGATGCCGGCAGCAGCTACCAGACCCTGCTCGACGAACTACGCTACGAACGGGCCCGCGATCTGCTCGGGCAGGCCCTGCCGATCAACCATATCGCCGAAGTCATGGGCTACAGCGAGACCGCCAGCTTCCGCCACGCCTTCCAGCGCTGGAGCGGTCTGTCGCCCAGTCGCTTCCGCGCCTGATGCACTGGAGCGGATAGAAACCCAGGCGAAAAATGGCCACATCTATCCCCTGCTGGCCACCCTGATCGTTCTCGCTCCCACTCGCCCCTGCCAACAATGCGGGCAGGAACACTGATGGAGAACAACAACATGCTGACCATCTACAGCGATGACCACCGCCTCCACCACGGCCGCTGCGAGCTGATCGACGGCGAGCTGAAACCCTGCTTCGAAATGCCTTCGCGCGCCGACCACGTGCTGCAGCGAGTCAAGGACCGCAATATCGGCGACGTCCGCGGGCCGAATGATTTTGGCCGTGCACCGCTCGCGCGCATCCACAGCCCGGCCTACCTGGAATTCCTCGAAAGCGCCTGGAGTCGCTGGGCCGCCGACGGCCACACGGCCGACCTGCTGCCCTACACCTGGCCGGCGCGCACTCTGCGCAGCGTGGTCCCGGAAACCCTGCACGGCCAACTCGGCTACTACAGCTTCGACGCCGGCGCGCCGATCACCGCCGGCACCTGGCAGGCCGTGTACAGCGCCGCCCAGGTCGCCCTGACCGGCCAGCAGCTGATCAGCGACGGCGCCCACAGCGCCTTCGCCCTGTGCCGCCCACCAGGCCACCACGCCGCCGCCGACCTGATGGGCGGCTACTGCTACCTGAACAACGTCGCCATCGCCGCCCAGGCCTTCCTCGACCAGGGCGCCAAGCGCGTGGCCATCCTCGACGTCGACTACCACCACGGCAACGGCACGCAGTCGATCTTCTACAGCCGCAGCGACGTGCTGTTCACCTCGATCCACGGCGACCCGATCTTCGAATTCCCGTTCTTCCTCGGCTACGCCGACGAAACCGGTGAAGGCGCAGGTGCTGGCTACAACCTCAACCTGCCGCTACCGGCCGGCAGCGCCTGGGATGTCTGGGGCGCGGCCCTGGACACCGCCTGCGAGCGCATCGCCGCCTATGACGCGGACGTGGTGCTGGTCTCGCTCGGCGTGGACACCTTCATGGCCGACCCGATTTCGCAATTCAAGCTCGACAGCCCCGACTACCTGCGCATGGGCGAGCGCATCGCGCGCCTGGGCAAGCCGACCCTGTTCGTCATGGAGGGTGGCTACGCGGTGGAAGAAATCGGCATCAACGCCGTCAATGTTCTGGAAGGTTTCGAGGGCGCCATAGAGCCTGTCTCGGATCTTGCGAGCTAAAGAAAAACCAGGAGAGAGCGGCTGAGGAAGCGCAATTTACGCACTGTAAATGAGCATTCCGACTGCCGTTTTCGACGCAGTTTTTCCGACGCGCAGCAGATACGAGGCAGGCTCTGAGCCCCACAACGCAACGGGAGCACAGTATGAAGAAGACGCACCGCCTGATCGCCGCCGCGCTCTGCGGCACCGCCCTGCTCACGGGCCTGGCCACGGCCGCCGAACGCGAGCTGCGGGTATACAACTGGGCCGACTACATCGCCCCGGAAGTGCCCAAGGACTTCGCCAAGAAGACCGGGATCAAGCTGACCTGGGACACCTTCGAGACCAACGAGGCACTGGAAGCCAAGCTGCTCACCGGCAACTCCGGCTATGACCTGGTGGTGCCGTCCAACCAGTTCCTCGACACCCAGATCAAGGCGGGTGTGTTCCAGAAACTGGACAAGTCGCAGCTGCCGAACTGGAAGAACCTCGACCCGGAACTGCTCAAGCTGCTGGAGACCAACGACCCGGGCAACCAGTACGGCGTGCCTTACATGTACGGCACCGTGCTGATCGGCTTCAACCCGGACAAGGTCAAGGCCGCACTCGGTGAAGACGCACCGGTGAACAGCTGGGACCTGGTGTTCAAGCCGGAAAACATGGAAAAGCTCAAGTCCTGCGGCGTGGCGATGCTCGACTCGCCGACCGAGATCCTGCCGATTGCCCTGCACTACCTGGGCCTCGACCCGAACAGCGCCGACCCCAAGGACTACGACAAGGCCGCCGAGTTGCTGCTCAAGGTCCGCCCCTACGTGAAGTACTTCCACTCGGCCAAGTACATGACCGACATCGCCAATGGCGACATCTGCGTGGCTATCGGCTATTCGGGCAGCTTCTACCAGTTCGCCAACCGGGCCAAGGAAGCCGGCAACGGCGTGGTGGTGAAGTGGAAACTGCCGAAGGAAGGCGCGCCGATCTGGTTCGACACCTTCGCCATTCCGAAGAGCTCGAAGAACGTCGCCGAGGCGCATGAGTTCCTCAACAACCTGATGGACCCGGCAGTCATCGCCCCGGTCAGCGACTTCCTCGGCTACCCGAACCCGAACACGCCGTCGATGCAGATGGTGAGCAAAGAGATCAGCGCCGACCCCGACCTGACCCCGACCGCCGAAGCGCAGAAGCTGCTTTACGTGGTGCAGCCCCTGCCACAGAAGATCGAACGCGTGCGCACCCGCGCCTGGACCAAGATCAAGACGGGCAACTGAGCCGTCGCCCGAGCGCAGCAACGGAACCGGCCTGAGGGCCGGTTTTGCGTTATCGGGTTATCGCTCATCGGCCGGTTTCCTGCCGATTGGACAAGCTCGTGGGTGGCTGCTTAGGTGAGCAGTCAGGGTCTACCGCACCCGTCGCCAGGAGCCACCACCATGGATAGATTGCTGACCGCCCTGTTCCTGCTCGTTGTCGCCACCGGCGCCAGCGCACAGAACCTCCCCGCCATCGACTTCACCTGCCCCAACGATATCCGCGTGCAGGCCGAGGCCGGCGGCCCGGTGACCATCAATGGCAAGCAGGCCACCCTGCACAAATTCAGCGAACAGTACTTCGAGGCCAAGAATGCGGTCGTGACCATCTCCGTCAGCCTCGACGACAGCGGCTCACCCACGGCTTCCTACACCGGAAAACACGGCGTCAATGGTGTGTGCTCGGCGACCCCGGAAACCACCGAAGCGCAGCCGCAGTAGCCCTCACGCCCCGCGAATGTACTGCTCCAGCTGCTGGATCAGGCCGTCCTGCTCGGCGACGGTTTCCTTGACCAGGTCGCCGATGGACAGCAGCCCCACCAACTCGCCCTCTTCCAGCACGGGCAGGTGACGCAGGTGGCGCTCGGTCATCAGCTCCATGCACTCGCGAATACTCTGCCGGGGCGTCACGCTGATCACCGGCACACTCATGATCTCGCGCACCCGCGTGCCGATCGACGAGCGCCCGAGGAGTACGCCTTTGCGCGCGTAGTCACGCTCACTGACGATGCCCAGCAGGTGGTTGCCTTCCATCACCAGCAACGCGCCGACGTTGTGCTCGGCCATCACCTGCAGGGCGTCGAGCATGGTCGCGTCCGGTGCAATGCGGTGGATGGTCTGGTGCGGTTTGCTTCTGAGCATCTGCGCCACGGTTTTCATGCGATTCCCCTTTGTTCGGTGTCATTCGGCGAGTGGCAGCAAGGATCGAACAGGCACGAGGGCTCCGGCCAAGCGGGGATTTGCATCGGGTCGATTGAAAACTTCATGAGCCGTGGCTCGCAGTATGGGATGGGCTGCGGCCGCCATTGCCCCTATACTCCGCCCCCGCAGGAGAGTGAGGGCCACCAGGCTCCTCCGCCGAAGGCGCAAACTCCCATAATCGCTCAGGCTCAGCACTGCGGAATCCACTATCAGCCGACTGGAGAGCGGTTGCCTCGGGCAACCCACCGAAGGGGCAAGCGGCAGCGCGCCGCACAAACTCTCAGGTACACCGGACAGGGGGAGAGGCACATGACGCAGAGGTTCTGTGTGCTTACCTATGTCTATCTGATCGCCATCGCCGCTGAAGCCATGTCCGGCGCACTCGCCGCCGGACGCCGCAACATGGACATGTTCGGCGTCGGCCTGATCGCCTTTCTCACCGCCCTGGGTGGCGGCACCGTGCGCGACATCCTGCTCGGCAATTTCCCGGTGACCTGGACCCAGCATCCGGCCTACATCTATCTGACCATCTGCGCCGGCCTGTTCACCATGCTCATCGCGCGCTTCATGCACCACCTGCACCGCCTGTTCCTGCTGCTCGATGCCATGGGCCTGATCGCCTTCACGGTGATCGGCTGCAACGTCGCCCTACAGCTGGATTACTCGTTGCCGGTGGTGGTGATGGCGGGGATCACCACGGGGATTTTCGGCGGCATCCTGCGTGACATTCTGTGTAACCGCACGCCGCTGGTGCTGTGCCAGGAGCTGTACGCCAGCGTCTCGCTGCTGGTGGCGCTGCTCTACCTGGGCCTGCGCCATCTGGGCGTGGACGAGGACATCAACCTGCTCGCCTCCTTCGCCGCCGGCCTCAGCCTGCGCCTGGCAGCGATCCACTGGTCGTGGTCGCTGCCGGTGTTTTCCTACGAGCCGGGACGCTGGGACAGCTGAGGCCTTTTTATCAAGCCATCGCCCGGCGAATATCCGCGGCCAGTTCGCGGATGCGTGCTTCTTCGGTATCCCATGAGCACATGAAGCGCGCACCGCCGGCACCGATGAAGGTGTAGAAGCGCCAGCCCCAGTCACGCAGGCGTTCGATGGCGGTTTCCGAGAGCTGCAGGAACACGCCGTTGGCTTCCACCGGGAACATCAGGCTGACGCCCGGCACGTCGTCGACCAGCTTGGCGAGCAGGCGCGCGCAGCGGTTGGCGTGGTTGGCGTAGCGCAGCCAGGCGCCGTCCTGCAGCAGGCCGACCCAGGGCGCGGAGAGGTAGCGCATCTTCGAGGCCAGCTGACCGGCCTGCTTGCAGCGATAGTCGAAGTCCTCGGCCAGGGCCTTGTTGAAGAACAGGATGGCCTCACCGACCGCCATGCCGTTCTTGGTGCCACCGAAACACAGCACGTCGACGCCGGCCTTCCAGGTCAGCTCGGCCGGGCTGCAGCCGAGGAACGCGCAGGCATTGGAGAAACGCGCGCCGTCCATGTGCAGGTTGAGGTTGAGTTCCTTGCAGGTCTGGCTGATCGCGCGGATTTCCTCCGGGCGGTACACGGTGCCGACCTCGCTGGCCTGGGTCAGGGTGACCACGCGCGGTTTCGGGAAGTGGATGTCCTGGCGTTTGAGCGCGACCTCGCGGATGGTCGCCGGGGTCAGCTTGCCCTGCTCGGTATGCGCGGTGAGCAGTTTGGAACCGTTGGAGAAGAACTCCGGCGCACCGCATTCGTCGGTCTCGACGTGGGCGGTCTCCGAGCAGATCACGCTGTGGTAGCTCTGGCACAGCGAGGCCAGCGCCAGGGAGTTGGCCGCGGTGCCGTTGAAGGCGAAAAACACCTCGCAATCGGTCTCGAACAGCTGACGGAAATGGTCGGCGGCGCGCGCCGTCCACTGGTCTTCGCCATAGGCGCGCTGGTGGCCCTGGTTGGCCTCGGTCATCGCCGCCCAGGCCTCCGGGCAGACGCCGGAATAGTTGTCGCTGGCAAATTGCTGGGTCTGGTCGGTCATGGCAATTCCTTGGGTACGGCGGGACGAAGGGAGAGTCTAAGCCAGGCTGCCGGCAGGTGTTTTGCCGGGGCACGGATAGGAAAAAATCGGGCAACACAGATGCACAGCAAAACCGTCATCTGCACAACTGTACCGGCATAAATCTGCCGTGCGGGTTGATCAATGCAGCGAAAAACCCTGCGCAAATACAGTTAACCGCACTAGTCACTTATCACCGGTACAGTTGCCGCACAAAAAGCAGAACAGTTAGCCAGCAACCTAACGAAACGGCTGCTTATTTCACCCAGCTGTGCCTACAAATTCAACTGCTCGGTCAGGAAAATAGGCTTCCAGTAGAACACCCTCAAATGCCGCCACAAGCGGAAGGAAGCCCCACCATGGAACGTACCCTCAGTTCCGACCTGATGTTTCAACAACGTGCCACCGATACCCACGGCAATCTGCCGCTGCACCTGCTCGCCACTCTGATGTTGTGGAAGCGTCGCATCGTCAGCCGCCACCAGCTCGCCCGCCTCGACGAGCGCCTGCTGGCCGATGCCGGTATCAGCCTGTACCAGCGCCAGCTGGAAATCAGCAAGCCGTTCTGGCGCTGAGCGACAAACGCTGACGACTGGCCTATCGGTTCATCGTCAACGCAGCAAGAAGTCAAAGGGAAGCCGCCGAGCTTCCCTTTTGTTTTTCTGCCGGTCGACGAATCGCAAGGCGTCAGGCAAGCCGGTATAGTGCGCGCCGCCTCACAAGGGCGTCCGTCACCCACATCCGCAAGAACAAGGAAGTACCCGATGTCCGCGCTCAAATCCGCTGCCCTGCTCACGCTGACCCTGGCCATCACCGGTTGCTCAACGGGCGCCTGGTTCAAACTGCCGGAAAACAGCACCCTTATCGTCAACGAGCGGCCGGTCAAATATAACCAGGGCCTGGTCAAGAGCCGCCCATTCTCCTGGGGCGCCGCCGGCGGCATTCCCTATCGACTGCAGGACGCAGAGGCCAACACGATCCAGAGCGGCCGCCTGAAGAGCCGCTTCCGCGTGCCCTCGATCTTCTGGCCCCCCGTCGCCATCGCCTACTGGCCGATGGGTTTCGGCCAGCGCTGCTACGATCTGACCGGTGATGCGCCGCAAACCTGCACCTACCAGGACCTGATCGAGCTGCGCACCAATCACCGCCTCAGCCGCTGATCACCCGGCATACGTCGGCGAGGCCATGAATCAGCGATGGTTCCCAGGCTGCAGCGTGGGAACCTGATCCAAGGACGCTCCGCGTCCTCAGACGCAGAGCGTCTGTAGAGGCGTTCCCACGCGGAGCGTGGGGACCATCATCCTGACTCCGCTGGAGACCTCGCGCGCTGCTTTAGGGTGGGTCACGCTTCATCGATCCACCAGAGGCAACACGGTGGCTCGCGGTGCGCACGGCGCCCCCTACAGCAGCCGAGCAGCACACCCTTGATATCCGATAAAAACGGCATAAAAAAGGGAAGCCTCGCGGCTCCCCTTTTTGTCTTGCTCGTCAGCCGGTCAGGCTTCGATTTCCACCAGCACTTCGCCCGGATTGACGCGGTCGCCCTTGGCCACGTGGATGGCTTTGACGGTACCGGCAATCGGTGCCTGAACTTCGGTTTCCATCTTCATCGCCTCGGTGATCAGCACGGCCTGGCCGGTCTTGACCACGTCGCCCTCTTTCACCAGCACGTCGACGATGTTGCCCGGCATGGTGGTGCTGACGTCGCCCGGGGCGCTGGCGTGCTTGCGCTTGCTGCCGCCACCACCGACGAAGTCGTTGAGCGGCTCGAACACCACCTCTTCCGGCATGCCGTCGATGGACAGGTAGAAGTGGCGCTTGCCATCGCCCTTCACGCCCACGCCGGTGATGTCGACGCGGTAGCTTTCGCCGTGCACATCGATGACGAACTCGGTCGGCACGCCTTCACCGCCTACCGCCGCCACACCGCCCGCTTCCGGAATCGGCAGCAGCGCTTCCGGGGTCAGGGTGCCGGCAGCGCGCTCCTCGAGGAACTTGCGGCCGATATCCGGGAACATGGCGTAGGTCAGCACGTCTTCCTCGGACTTGGCCAGGGCACCGACTTCGGCGCGCAGCTTGGCCAGCTCCGGCGGAATCAGGTCGGCCGGGCGCACGTCGATGACCTCTTCGCTGCCGATCGCCTGCTTGCGCAGCTTCTCGTTGACCTTGCCCGGCGCCTGGCCGTAGCGCCCCTGCAGGTACAGCTTCACCTCGTTGGTGATGGTCTTGTAGCGCTCGCCGGCGAGTACGTTGAACACGGCCTGGGTGCCGACGATCTGCGAGGTCGGCGTCACCAGCGGCGGGAAACCGAGGTCCTCACGCACCCGCGGGATTTCGGCGAACACTTCGTTGATGCGGTTCAGCGCGCCCTGTTCCTTCAGCTGGTTGGCCAGGTTGGACATCATGCCGCCCGGCACCTGGTTGACCTGCACGCGGGTATCCACGGCGGTGAACTCGCTCTCGAACTGGTGGTACTTCTTGCGCACGGCGTGGAAGTACATGCCGATTTCCTGGATCAGCGCCAGGTCCAGGCCGGTGTCGTACTCGCTGCCACGCAGGGCGGCGACCATCGACTCGGTACCGGGGTGGCTGGTGCCCCAGGCGAAGCTGGAGATGGCGGTGTCGATGTGGTCGGCACCGGCCTCGATGGCCTTGAGCTGGCACATCGAGCCCATGCCGGCGGTGTCGTGGCTGTGCACGAACACCGGCAGGTCGATCTCGGCCTTCAGCGCCTTGACCAGCTCGGCAGTGGCGAACGGCGTGAGTAGGCCGGCCATGTCCTTGATCGCGATGGAGTCGATGCCCATCGCCTGCATGGCCTTAGCCTGTTTCACGAAGGCCTCGACCGTGTGCACCGGGCTGGTGGTGTAGCTGATGGTGCCCTGGGCGTGCTTGCCGGCGGCCTTCACCGCCTCGATGGAGACGCGCAGGTTACGCACATCGTTCATCGCGTCGAAGATGCGGAACACGTCGATGCCGTTGACCGCGGCCTTGGCCACGAAGGCGCGCACCACGTCGTCGCTGTAGTGACGGTAGCCGAGCAGGTTCTGCCCGCGCAGGAGCATCTGCAGGCGGGTGTTGGGCAGCGCGGCCTTGAGCTGGCGCAGGCGCTCCCACGGGTCTTCCTTGAGGAAGCGCACGCAAGCGTCGAAAGTGGCGCCGCCCCAGACTTCCAGCGACCAGTAGCCGACCTTGTCGAGCTTGTCGCAGATGGGGAGCATGTCTTCGGTGCGCATCCGGGTGGCGATGATCGACTGGTGGGCGTCGCGCAGGATGGTGTCGGTAACGGTGATCTTTTTAGAAACAGGGGTCTTAGTCATGGCTCAATTCCTCACAGGCCGGCGTGGGCGGCGATGGCGGCAGCGATGGCCAGGGCCAGCTCGTCCGGTTTGCGCTTGATCGAATAGTTGGTCAGTTCCGGATGGGCTTCGACGAAGCTGGTGTTGAACTGGCCGCTGCGGAACTCGGGGTTGCGCAGGATTTCCTGGTAGTAGGCGGCGGTGGTCTTCACGCCCTGCAAGCGCATGTCGTCCAGCGCGCGCAGGCCGCGGTCCATCGCCTCTTCCCAGGTCAGTGCCCAGACGATCAGCTTGAGGCACATGGAGTCGTAGTACGGCGGGATGGTGTAGCCGGTGTAGATCGCCGTGTCGGTACGCACGCCGGGGCCGCCGGGGGCGTAGTAGCGGGTGATCTTGCCGAACGACGGCAGGAAGTTGTTCTTCGGGTCTTCGGCGTTGATGCGAAATTGCAGGGCGAAGCCGCGGTACTGGATGTCTTCCTGCTTGACCGAGAGCGGCAGGCCGGAGGCGATGCGGATCTGCTCGCGAACGATGTCGATGCCGGTGATTTCCTCGGTGATGGTGTGTTCCACCTGCACCCGGGTGTTCATCTCCATGAAGTACACCTCGCCCTCGGCGAGCAGGAACTCCACGGTGCCGGCGTTCTCGTAACCCACCGCCTGGGCCGCGCGCACGGCGAGGTCGCCGATGTAGGCGCGTTGCTCGGGAGTCAGCTGCGGGCTCGGGGCGATCTCGATCAGCTTCTGGTTACGCCGTTGGATCGAGCAGTCGCGCTCATAGAGGTGCACGGTGTTGCCGAAGCTGTCGGCGAGAATCTGCGCTTCGATGTGCTTCGGGTTGACGATGCATTTCTCGAGGAACACCTCGGCACGGCCGAAGGCCTTGCTCGCCTCGGAGATCACCCGCGGATAGGCCTGCTCCAGTTCTTCGCGGCTGTTGCAGCGGCGAATACCGCGACCGCCACCGCCGTTGGTGGCCTTGAGCATCACCGGGTAGCCGATGCGGTCGCCTTCACGCAGCGCCTCGTCGATATTCGCCACGTTGCCTTCGGTGCCGGGGGTGCAGGGCACGCCGGCAGCAATCATGCTGCGCCGCGCCTCGGTCTTGTCGCCCATGCGGCGGATCACTTCGGCGCTGGGGCCGATGAACTTGATCCCGCGCTCGGCGCAGATATCGGCGAGCTCGGCGTTTTCCGAGAGGAAACCGTAGCCGGGGTGCAGCGCATCACAGCCGGTTTCCACCGCCAGGTTCACCAGCTTGCGCGGGTTGAGGTAACCGGCCAGCGGCTCCTCACCAATGCTGTGGGCTTCATCGGCGCGCTTGACGTGCAGCGCCATGCGGTCGGCATCGGAATAGACGGCCACCGAGCGGATGCCCATTTCGGCGCAGGCGCGCACGATGCGGACGGCAATCTCACCGCGGTTGGCAATCAGGATTTTCTTGATCACGAGCCAGCTTCCTCGATCACGTGAACAGGTGGCCGGCAGCGGCCGGTCGACGAGTGACCGCGCATCATGTAGCGGTCGTGGATAAACCCTACGCCGCTGCGTTGATTAACCAAAATCAATATTTGTTGGGATAGCTATTAGCAAAGACTTATAGTTGCGCAATCAGCACGCTGAGAAACACCCTGAAACATGCGCAAGTCATTGATGCGAATAACCTTTCGCCAGCTGCAGATTTTTCGTGCGGTGTGCGAAAGCCGCTCCTACAGCCGCGCCGCAGAAGAAATGGCGCTGACCCAACCAGCCGTGAGCCTGCAGATTCGCCAGCTGGAAGAGCTGATCGGCCAGCAGCTGTTCGACTATGTGGCGAAGAAGCTCTACCTGACGCCGGCTGCCGAAACCCTGCTGAAGACCAGCGAAGACATCTTCGGCCGCCTGGAGAGCCTCGACATGCAGCTCTCCGACCTGCAGGGCACGCTGCAGGGCCAGCTCAACCTGGCGGTCGAGTCCAGCGCCAAGTACCTGGTGCCGCATCTGTTCGCCGCGTTTCGCGCGCAGCACCCGGAGGTCAACCTGCAGCTGGTGGTGGTCAACCACGCCCAGGCCGTGCGGCGCCTGTCGCAGAGCCGCGACGACCTGCTGATCATGTCGCAGGTGCCGAGCGAGCTGGCGCTGGATTTCTTTCCCTTCCTGAACAACCCGATCGTTGCCGTGGCGCCGGCGGATCATCCGCTGAGCAGCCAGGCCACGCTGCAACTGCAGGACCTGACCCGCTACCCGCTGCTGGTCCGCGAGCCCGGCTCGGGCACGCGCAAGGCCTGCGCCGAGTACTGCCACCAGAAGCGTGCGCACTTCGCCCAGACGCTGGAGGTCGGCTCCACCGAATCGCAGGTCGAGGCGGTGATCGCCGGCCTCGGCCTGGCCCTGCTGCCGCGCCACGCGGCGCGCATGGAGCTGGCCGCGGGCCTGCTGCGCGAGCTGCCGGTGCAGGAGTTACCGCTCTACCGCAGCTGGTGCGTGGTGCATGCGCGGGGCAAGTACCTGTCACCAGTGGCGCAGGCGTTCCTGCAGTTCATCCGCAGCGAACGGGCGCAGATCAGTGCACTGAGCGAGCGCTTCGCGGGGCTGCAGTTCGGTAGCTGAGTAGCTGATCGGCGGCGACCAGCTCGGGGAAATCGGCGATTTCCAGGTGCAGGCGACGCTGCTCGGAATATTCCTCGATGGCCTTGCGAAACTGCATGCGGCGCAGGTCTTCCTGCTGGCGACGATTGCGGCTCGGGGAATTCTGCTGGTCGGCTTGATGACGGGACATGGCGCGGCTCCAGTGAGAGGCGAGGGAGCCTCAGCATGGCGCGCGTAGATGACGGTTTACTGACAGCGCTTCAGAAGGAGCCTGTCCAGCTTATCGCCACCCAGCGCGCGGGCTGCTGGCCTTCGCTGGTGGCGCTATACAAGAGCGCCAGGCGACTGTCCTGCATCAGCCACGCCGCCCCGAGCTGAGCCCGCACCCAGGCGCGATCGTCCGCTGTCTGCTGCAACCTGAAATGCTGCGACCCCCAGTAAGCGTCGATAGCCTCGGCATCATCATGGACACGTCGAACACCTTCTACGCCGGCCAGCAATTCGACATGGTCATTTAACGGGTACTTGGCGTTCAGTCCCAGACGCAGGTCCGATACGGTTTGCTCGCGCGCAGCAAGTGACATCGCCTGACTGCCGCCACTCTCCTCATACGACGAAACCCGTGCCTGCACATAATTCAGGTCCGCATAGGGTGATAGCTTCACCCCTGCCGGCTGCCACAACCCCTCCCAATCCAGACGCGCGCGCAACGCCCATGTATCGACCTGGGTATCCGCGCTGGAAACCTCGGCACCAAGCAACGTCGAATACCCGCGCCTGACATCGGCTTCGCCATGGTTGTAGTACGCCGTCAGCGTTGACCACAGATCCGGAGACACTGCCGTCAACGGCGACATAAATTCCAGCAGCAGATAATTACCCCGCTGCTTGAGTGCATCAGGCCCAGCGTGCCCCTCTTGCGCACGGGTCTTGCCAACTGCAACACCCAATTGAGCGCCACTCTCGGTCAGGCGCTGGCACCCGCCAACTTCCGCAGCACCACTCGAATCGCCCGTACCACTCAGGTCATCGCCACCCCAGTCTCCCGCGAGCCAGGCACAATTTTGCTTGCCCGGCGCTACACGCAGGTCCAACGGATGACCGTGGTTGCCAGTCAGCACCAGAACCGCTGAATCCACCGCCAGCCGTGAGAGTCCGCCGGCCTGTCGACGCAAGCCATCGAGCCCGCTCGGCTGCACTTCGATCTGCACCTGCCTGAGATGCAGGGTCGATTCTTTTTGAATGTTGTAATCCGCAAGAGTCCGCCCCTCCTCAAGCTGCTTGCCGGCGAAAATCAGGCTCTGCTGATCCGGCGGAATGCCTTCCTTGTCCTGGATTTTGGCCTTGACGTTCTCGATCGTGTCATTGGCTTCAACTTCCAGGGCAATGGTCTTGCCAGTCACGGTCTTGACGAAAATCTGCATGGCAAACGCAGGCGTGGCCAAACCGCACACCAGCGCGATCAGCAGGGTGCGCACAAGAAGAGAAGCCCTAAGGACATGAGGCATGGAAAACATCCGGACTGGAGCAAGGTTATGAAGGTCGCGGATGCTAGCAAAACGACACTACCAGAACCAAGGCAACGTGCGACTACTCGCCTTGTTGTTTTGCGCTCTTCGGCGACAGACGCAGGCTACGCAAGCTGCGCTTGACGCTCTTCAAGTGGTTGACCAGGTCCGGGCCGCGGGCCATGGCAACGCCCATCGCCAGCACGTCGATCACCACCAGATGGGCGATACGCGAGGTCAGCGGGGTGTAGATCTCGGTGTCTTCCTGCACGTCGATGGCCAGGTTGACCGTGGCCAGGTCCGCCAGCGGTGTCTGGCTCGGACACAGGGTGATCAGCGTGGCACCCGATTCACGCACCAGGTTGGCAGTGATCAGCAGGTCCTTGGAACGTCCGGACTGGGAAATGCAGATCGCCACGTCGCTGGGCTTCAGGGTCACGGCACTCATCGCCTGCATGTGCGGATCGGAATAGGCCGCGGCGGTGAGCAGCAGGCGGAAGAACTTGTGCTGGGCATCGGCGGCTACCGCACCCGAGGCGCCAAAACCGTAGAACTCCACGCGCTGCGCCTGGGAACAGGCGGCGATGGCGTGCTGCAGGGCTTTGGGGTCGAGCTTTTCACGCACCTCGATAAGGGTGTGCAGGGTGGTGTCGAAAATCTTCAGGCTGAAGTCGGCAACCGAGTCGGTCTCGCTGATCGAGAACTGGCCGAAGCTGGCGCCCGCGGCGAGGCTCTGCGCCAGCTTGAGCTTGAGGTCCTGGAAGCCGGTGCAACCGATGGCGCGACAGAAACGCACGATGGTCGGTTCGCTGATACCGACTTCCTGCGCCAGATCGGCCATCGAGCTGTGCATCACGGCAGACGGATCCAGCAGCACATGGTCGGCGACCTTGAGTTCGGACTTGCGAAGCAGATGACGGGACTGGGCGATGTGCTGCAATAGGTTCACGGGCAGGACTCAGATTTACACACTGGACAAGTCACGGCGCTCGCGGCGCAGCTGACGGCGATGACGACCCTGTTGGCAGCTGGCGCAATCGATCACGCCTCGCTACAACGCACCCTCGCTCAGCCGACCCTCGGCTCGCGACGGCTTTACCCAGCCTGTTATGATCGGGCTGTAGTGGCCTTGTAGTTATACTACATGAGCGACCTCACCGCACAGGCAACCGCTCGGAGTCAACGTGCTGAACACCCCCTGCGACATGCTGGTCTTCGGTGGCACTGGCGATCTCGCCCTGCACAAACTGCTGCCCGCGCTCTATCACCTGCACCGCGATGGCCGCCTGGCGCCCGACATGCGCATCCTCGCGGTCGCCCGCAACGTGCTCAGCCGCGCCGATTACCAGTCCCTGGCCGAACGCCGCTGCCGCGCCCAGGTGGCACGGCGCGACTTCGACAACGCCACCTGGCAGAGCTTTGCCGAGCGCCTCGACTATTTCGCCATGGACCTGTCGCAAAGCGCCGAATTCGGCCGCCTGGGCAAATTCCTCGGCAGCAGTGCCTGTCAGCGCGGGCGTATCTACTACCTGGCCACCGCGCCCAACCTGTTCGAAGCCATCGCCGAGAACCTGGCCATCGCCCGCCTGGCCGGCGACAACACGCGTATCGTGCTGGAAAAACCGATCGGCCATTCACTGGCTTCGGCGCAGGAAATCAACGCGGCCATCGGCGGCGTGTTCAGCGAGTCCCAGGTGTTCCGCATCGACCACTACCTGGGCAAGGAGACGGTGCAGAACCTGATGGCGCTGCGCTTCGCCAATGCCCTGTTCGAGCCGGTGTGGCGCACCGGGCACATCGACCATGTGCAGATCAGCGTCAATGAAACCCTCGGCGTGGAGAATCGCGGCAGCTACTACGACCACGCCGGCGCCATGCGCGACATGATCCAGAACCACCTGCTGCAGCTGCTCTGCCTGGTGGCCATGGAGGCGCCCGTGCGCTTCGACGCCGAAGCGGTGCGCAACGAAAAGGTGAAGATCCTCGAAGCGCTGAAGCCGATCAGCGGCCTCGACGTGCAGGACAAGACCGTGCGCGGCCAGTACGCTGCCGGCAAGATCGGCGGCCAGGACGTGCCCGCCTACTACTTCGAGAAACACGTCGACAATGACAGCGACACCGAGACCTTCGTCGCCCTGCAGGTGGAGATCGACAACTGGCGCTGGGCCGGCGTGCCGTTCTACCTGCGTACCGGCAAGCGCATGGCGAAGAAGTGCTCGGAGATCGTCATCCAGTTCAAGCCGGTGCCGCATCGCCTGTTCGACGGCAGCCAGGCCAACCAGTTGGTCATCCGCCTGCAGCCCGAAGAGCGCATCAGCCTGCAGCTGATGGGCAAGAGCCCGGGCAAGGGCATGCGCCTGACGCCCATGGAGCTGGACCTGAACCTGGCTCATGTCTTTCCGCAGAAGCGCCGCTGGGACGCCTACGAGCGCCTGCTGCTGGACGTGATCGAGGGTGACTCGACGCTGTTCATGCGCCGCGACGAAGTCGAGGCAGCCTGGGCCTGGGTCGATCCGATCCTCAAGGGCTGGCTGGAGTACTACCAGAACCCGCGCCCCTATCCTGCCGGCAGCAACGGCCCGGAACAGGCACAAAGCCTGCTCGAACTGCAGGGACGCGCCTGGCTCGACTGACTGCGCCAGCTTTTGCGCAGCAAGGACGCACGAGCAGCCTGCACGTCGCCCGCGACTAACGCCCGCCCGCGGCTCCGCAGCCACTGCGCAACTCTCTGCACAGCCCTGCGCAAGGCCTTACCCAGCTTTCTGTGCGGCACGCCGCATCTGGTTTCGGCGCGCACCCGACGAGTCTCGCAAGCCATTGTTTTATAAAATTAAATATTTTCTGGCACAGCGCTTGATCGGCTTCTGGCTCCCGGACCGGACTTGGTCCACGACCGCAGCAAGGAGCGCTCTCATGCCAACACCCGCGTACATGACCCTCGAAGGCACCAAACAGGGCCTGATCACCGCCGGTACTTTCACCGAGGATTCGGTCGGCAACATCTTCCAGGAAGGCCACGAGGACCAAGTTCTGGTCCAGGCGTTCAACCACCAGGTGATCATCCCGCGAGACCCGCAGTCCGGTCAGCCCACCGGCCAGCGCGTGCACAAGCCGCTGATGGTGACCAAGGTCTTCGACAAATCCTCGCCGCTGATCTTCAACTCGCTGACCTCCGGCGAGCGCCTGAACAAATGCCGCATCGAGTGGTACCGCACCTCCTCCACCGGCACTCAGGAGCACTACTACACCATCGAGCTGGAAGACGCGGTGATCGTCGACGTGCAGTCGCGCATGCCCAACTGCCAGGACCCGAACATGGCCCACTTCACCCACCTGGAAGACGTCTACTTCACCTACCGCAAGATCGTCTGGACCCACGAAGTCTCCGGCACATCCGGCTCCGACGACTGGCGCTCGCCGATTTCCGCCTGATTCACGGCAACCTCTCGGCAGTCTCCCGGCCCGTGCGTTTTGCGCCCCGCATCACCGTACGGGCCGCTGGAGTTGCCGAGAATGCACCAGCTCGAAAGGACTCGAGTCGCATCGGCCAGCCCCTCAGGTCGATGCCACACCGGCAGAAGGAACAAGGATGTTCGCCCCCGCCAACCAGATCCATTTCAGCCTGAGCATCGAAGGCGTCACACACGATCTGCAGGTGCTCGCCTTCCAGGGCCATGAAGCGCTCAGCCAGCCCTTCGCCTTCAACCTGGAGCTGGTCAGCGAACAGCCCGATATCGACCTGCAGAGCCTGCTGCACCAGCGCGCCTTTCTCACCCTGGCCGACGATGGCACGGGTATCCACGGCTACATCCACCAGGCTGGCCAGGGTGAGTCGGGCAAACGCCTGACCCGCTATCAGCTGGTGCTGATGCCGCAGCTGGCCTACCTCGCTCACCGCAGCAACCAACGCATCTTCCAGCACCTCAACGTGGCCGAGATCGTCGCCAGCGTGCTCGAGGAACATGGCATCCAGCAGGGCGCCTACCGCTTCCAGCTTGGCGCGACCTATCCGCCGCGCGACTACTGCGTGCAGTACGACGAAAGCGACCTGCACTTCGTCCAGCGCCTGTGCGAAGAAGAAGGCATCCACTACCACTTCCAGCACAGCCAGGACGGTCACGTGCTGGTGTTCGCCGATGACCAGACCGCGTTTGCTCGACTCGCCCCGGTGCCCTACCAGCAGGACTCGGGACTGGTCGCCGACCGGCCGGTGATCAAGCGCTTCGGCCTGCGCCTGGCCACTCGCACCAGCCGCGTCACACGCCGCGACTACGACTTCGAGAAACCACGCCTGCTCCTCGAAGCCGCGGTGAAAAGCGCGTTCAAGCCCGACCTGGAGGACTACGACTACCCCGGCCGCTACACCGACCGCGGCCGGGGCAAGCACCTCAGCCAGCGCGCCCTGGAACGCCATCGCGCCGACTATCAACTGGCCGAGGGCACCAGCGATCAGCCACGCCTGGTCAGCGGTCACTTCCTCGATCTCAGCGAACACCCGCGTGGCGACTGGAACCAGCTATGGCTGCTCACCGAGGTGCGCCACGAAGGCAAGCAGCCGCAGGTGCTGGAAGAGTCGATCAGCAGCGCGGCTTTTCTCTCTATCTCTCCAAGAGAAGGTCAGGATGAGGGGCAAACAGGCAGCTCGGACAACTTCCACCAAGGCTACCGCAACCACTTCAGCGCCACCCCGTGGGACGTGCCCTATCGACCCGCGCTGGAGCATCCCAAGCCACGCATTCTCGGCAGCCAGAGCGCGGTGGTCACCGGCCCGGCCGGCGAGGAAATCCACTGCGACCAACACGGCCGGGTCAAGGTGCAATTCCACTGGGACCGCGAGGGCAACGCCGACGACAAGACCAGTTGCTGGCTGCGCGTGTCCTCCAGCTGGGCCGGCGACCGCTACGGCGGTATCGCCATTCCGCGGGTGGGCATGGAAGTGCTGGTCACCTTCCTCGAAGGCGATCCCGACCAGCCGCTGGTGACCGGCTGCCTGTACCACGCCGAGCACGTCGTGCCGTACGACCTGCCGGCCAACAAGACCCGCAGCGTATTCAAGACCCTCAGCTCACCCGGCGGTGGCGGTTACAACGAACTGCGCATCGAGGACCGCAAGGGCCAGGAGCAGATCTACCTGCACGCCCAGCGCGACTGGGACGAGAACATCGAGCACGACCAGAAAATCCGCATCGGCCACGAGCGCCACGACAGCGTCGAAGCCAACAGCTACACCGAGCTGTACGCCGAGGAACACCGCACCACCCGCTCCGACCGCAAGGTGGAAGTGCGCGCCGAAGACCACCTGACCGTCGCCAACAACCAGCACGTGAAGATCGGCACCGGCCAGTTCGTCGAAGCCGGCAACGAGATCCACCTCAAGGCCGGCGTGAAGATCGTCCTCGAAGCCGGCAGCGAGCTGACCCTCAACGCCGGCGGCAGCTTCATCAAACTGGACGCCAGCGGCATCACCCTTAGCGGCGCACTGGTGAAGATCAACTCCGGCGGCTCTCCCGGCACCGGCAGCGGCATTGCCATCAAGCTGCCCCTGCAGCCGGGCATGGCTGACAAGGACAAGGCTGGGAATCTGCTGGATCAGGCTGTGGCGAATCCCTCAGCCACTCCAAACAAACCACCAGCCGTCTGCGAAGAATGCCTGCGCCGCGCGCAAGCAAAAGCACACGTTCTGGTTGCACGCTGAGGGCTTAAACAGTGATGACTACTCTCTGGCTAGGTGAGCTCCAACGTAGTGCGGCGCAGGCAAGGCTGCCCCACATAGACCTGCTAGTGGATGCAACCAATCTGACATTTCCGCTGAACGAACGTATTGCCGAACTGGACCAGTCCATCCGGCATGCTGCCATCCTGCAATACACCCCTGAACATGGGATTGCGGAGTCGGGCCCCCAACTTCTGCGGCTCGACCGCGTCAATTCCAGACATGCGCAACTGCTGACTGACATGGCAAGCGCTCCACGTGGCCACCAGCATCTCCTGGCGCTGACCAGCCCCTGGGATTTCCACGAGCTATCGGTACATCTGGCTCATTGCACTCAAGCAGAGTGGAACGATGGCAAGAGCAGCGGCCTGCTGCGCTTTTTCGACCCACGCCTATTTATCGCCGTGAGCGAAGCACTGAACCCGCAGCAATCCTGGTTTCATGCACCGGCCATTACTTGGCACTGGTGTGACCGCGATGGCGAGATACAGCAGCTCCCCGGGCGTTGCCAGCGCAGCTCAGAATGTCCCTCGCCGTTACCGCCCCTGCGTCTGGAGCGCCCCCAAGTCGTTCACCTGCAGGCCTGGAGCCTCGCAGAGCGCTACTACAGCAGCAATGACATTGAGCCCATCGACTACGGACTGAACAAACGGGAGGTGCTGATGCGCCATCTGGTCCACGCCCAACAGGCCGCCAGCCGCAAAGGCATTCTCGACCTCGACGAGCGAGACCGGTTCGTCCACAGCTGGCTGCAGCAACATTCGGCAGTAGCACAAGCATGAAAATGAATAGGCGGACTTTGTGCCTGCTGATCTGTTTGCTATTGGAAGCTGGGTGCTCTTCTCAACCGCGCAAACTCCTTAGCCCTCAAGTCACCGGCTACAACCACACCTCAGCCGCGATCAACTGGTTCAGGGTCAACGGTGACAGTGGCCCAAATTTGGGACCTCATCAAGGAGGCGGGAAATTTAACTGCTGCACTACCGTACCCAGTAAATGGTACCCCGGCATGACAGCCACTGTTGAATGGGAGAAAGACCCCGAACCTTTCGCCTATGCCAATTGGCCGCCTCTTGGCACGGATGGATACAGAGCGGCTTACAAGCAACATGTCGCGAAATACACCCACCATCGCGCCACAGTCGAAATTCCTCCGCACCAAGACATAGGCGGCATGAATGTTCACTTCCTGCCGTGCGATCAAATCCGTGTCGCCGTCAATGGCGTCCGTCCTGGCTATCCCGGCTACCCGCACAATGAAGAACTCAATATGGAAGAGCCAAAAACATGTTCCGACTAATAAACATCGCCCTTAACTGCCTATTGGCGCTAACGCCACTGATGCTGGCAAGCGGCTGTGCCGCTCAGCAGCCAGAACTTCTGCACCCTTCAGTAAGTGGTTACAACCACACCTCCGCCGCCATTAATAGCTTCATGATCAACGGCTCAGGAGGTGGCAATGTGGGACCCAATGAGGGGGGAGGTAGTTTTGTTTGCTGTACCACAGTACCCAGTCAATGGCGGCCAGGAATGACGGCAGTAGTTGAGTGGGAAAAGGATCCAAAACCCTTTGATTATGCGAGTTGGCCTCCTCTGGGAACTGATGAGTACAGGGCAGCCTATAAAAAACACGTCGCTAATTACACTCGCCATCGCATCACGGTCGAAATTCCCCCTTATAAAAACGTAGGCAGCATGAACGTTCATTTTCTGCCCTGCGATCAGGTGCGAGTTGCCGTCAATGGACTAATACCTGGGCAGCCGGGTTATCCCCACAACGACGTGCTGAACATGAAGGAGCCCAACAAATGCCCCAAACCCTAACAAGTGGATGTCCACCAGTTGGGGGGCAGGTCCATATTGCGCCGCTTTTTACCCGCCCAGCTCTGCCGCAAGAGCCTAAAGAGGTTAAATCGAATTTCGATCGGCAGGTGGCAGACGAGAAGCAATGCTGGAGCAGGAACATTCATGCTAGCGCCAGAAATGCAGAGGAAGCCTTGGAGCCTTGCTCCAAGGCACTACATATCAGCTTGTTTTTCGACGGCACCAATAACCACGAACCAAGCGACATGCAGGCCAACCCACGCTGTACTAGCAATATCGCACGGCTCTTTCACGCGAGCATCCGACATACAGACGCTAACGCTCGTGAGGCCGGATTTTTCCGTTATTACTGCCCTGGAGTAGGAACTGTATTTGAAGACATCCAAGAATATGTGCCAGATCCAGATGGTCTCAAAGGTGCCAAGGGCGGTGAAAATAGAATCAATTGGGGGCTTACCAGACTAATTGATGCCGTTCGGAGATCCTTAGCCGAAAAGCCTCTCCTAGAAAATGAAGCTTTCAAACTGATCAAGGACATGAGCACCTGCTGGCTCTTACACATGGCAACCGGCACGTTACTAGAAAGGGGTAACTCCAAACGTAGGGCAACCCTAACTCCCGAGATGGATAAGCTTGCCTCGTTGCTAGAGCAGCGCAAACAAACGCAACAAAAACCAGAAATACTGGCCATGCGTCTGTATGTCTACGGTTTCTCCCGTGGCGCCGCGGAGGCGCGCACCTTTGCCAATTGGCTCGCAGACTTGACTCGCCGTTCGACAATAAGCGGCGACGAGTATCGCTTCGCCGGCTTGCCCATCTCCATCGAATTTCTCGGCTTATTCGATACCGTTGCAGCAGTTGGCATCGCCGACAGCGCGCCATTCGCCGCGGGACATATGGACTGGGCTGACGGCACCATGCGCCTCCCTGATGAGCACACCACTCAGGCATGCATGCCAACAGCGCTGCCCGAAGATCGCCGTTTCCTCAAACGCTGCGTGCATTTGGTGTCCGCCCACGAACAGCGCGCCAGCTTCCCCTTGGACTCCATACGCCGCCGCGCGCGCTTGCCCGATGGCTCGCAGGAAGAGCAATCCACCTATCGTGCAGGCACCATTGAGTTCGTCTATCCAGGCATGCACTCGGATATCGGCGGCGGCTATCCACCCGGAGATCAGGGCAAGGCCATGGGAGGACAAGGTGAGTTAATGTCCCAGCTACCGTTGCATCACATGTATCGCGAGGCATTTAACGCCGGGGCACCTCTACAAATACCCTTAGGGCTTATTGAAAACGCAGAGCCATGGCGCGTGATGCACAGCGATACTCACGCTGCCTTTGACCTTTCACCGACCCTGATTGATCGTTTCAACGCATGGCAATCCCAGGCAAAGGCTGGCTCGCTAGAAAAGGTAATGGAACGCGAAGCCGCGCTGATCACAGGCTGGAGGATCGAGCGCTACTGCCATCATCTGACAGAGACCGACTTCTACAAATCTATTGGAGAACAGGACGAATCCGATGAAATGTGGGGCGCCAAGCGCCGACTGCACACCCACAAGCACGAGGAAGCCGCCCGCAAACGCAAAGGCATCAAGGAAGTCAGCTGTGTCGAGCGCATTTCCGCCGGGAGACCGGCGGCTACAGGCGACTGTCAAGGCTACTCGGCTGGAGAGTCCTGGGAGGTCGCCAGCCCCGGCAAACGGTTCTGTTTCGAAGAAGACTTCAAAATAGTCGGCCAGGACAGGTACACGAAGCTCAACACCAACAAGACCTATGAGCCGCCTCTGGATCAACGCCAGCTGCGCCGCGCTGCAGACGAATTTCGTCGTGATTATGAACAGTCCTGGGAAATGGGTGAAGACACTTTTTCTGTGGGGGGAGTCCTCAATATTGCGCTCGGTGGATTGGTCTACCTGCTCAACGAGGAAGACGAAGCGGAGGAGTACAAAAGTATCTGGGAGCAGGGAACCGCGAATCACAAGAGGCTATTCACCAACCATCAAATAGCGCCTGGACAGGACAACCTGGTAGGACTCTTCGACAATCACGTACACGACTCGCGCGCATGGTTCATGAACTCGTCCTTTGTCGCAGAACGGGAGCCGTTCACCGACTATTTCCGCTACCGCCTGGTACACTTCGACGACCAATCCAACAAGCGTCTCTCGCTGCTCGCCAAGACCGGCCGCGTGGTTGGTGTCGGCATCGCCCTGGCCAGCATCGGCCTCACTATCAAGCGTCGCGACCCTCGCTACCTGCTCGGCCTTAGCCTGCCGTCGCTGGGTACACCGATACTGCGAGGCAAGACCGGCTTCCCGCAAATCAGCGCCTTCGACCCGCTTACCGGGCTCGCCCTGCCCATGCAGACAGGCTTGGACGCGGTACGCACATTCAGTAAGGACATCGGCAGTCTGAACAAACTGGTGGATACCTTACCCGCCCCCGTCGAACTCACCGAACTGACCGCCACCACACCAGAGCTGAAGACCATCCTCCAGGCCGCTCAAGCCGCCAAGGCGGTGGCTGAGGCCAAGGACGGCAACCCGATGGGGTTGGTCGGTAAGGCCGTTGAGCAGTTGTGGGAGGCCGAGCAGCCTGCCGTACCCCGGCCTCCAGACTGGCTCGACATCGCTGCCGATCTGACTGGCAGAAAACTGGGCATCGGCTGATGCCCGCGACAGGCGTCGCAAAGGAAAGGCGGCGCCCTCCATCAACGCGCGTAACCGGCGAATCCATGCAAGGAAAACAGGGATGAAAACAACGCTCCTAACCACCTGCCTGATCAGCATGATCCTGTCCCTGCTGGCCTTCTATATCGGCGGCGCAGTTGTCGCCGCGGCCATCAGTGGAGAGGGACAGTCCAGTGAGTCGGTCGACAACGTGTTCGCCGCAGCCAAGATCCTGCTGGCGATCTCGGCCATCTGCGGAGTCATCGGCTGGCTGGTACCGGAGCCACGCCGTCCGCATCCATAGACGGCCGGAACATATCCCAGTAGCCCCGCCGCATAGACCCACATCAATATCCGCTGCTGCGTAGGCCCCTAGAATCGTCGGCCGCTTTCTGCCGTCGACGATCAACACCATGCCTGCACCGCTCGCCCCCGAACTGCTCTGCCCTGCCGGCACGCTCAAGTCCATGCGCTATGCCTTCGCCTACGGCGCCGATGCGGTGTATGCCGGGCAGCCGCGCTACAGCCTGCGGGTGCGCAACAACGAGTTCGACCACGCCACCCTGGCCCAGGGTATCGCCGAGGCACATGTGCAGGGCAAGCGTTTCTACGTGGTGGCCAACATCGCGCCGCACAATGCCAAGCTGAAGACCTTCATCAAGGACCTGCAGCCGGTGGTGGAGATGCAGCCGGACGCACTGATCATGTCCGACCCCGGGCTGATCATGCTGGTGCGCGAGCATTTTCCGCAGATGCCCGTCCACCTCTCGGTGCAGGCCAATGCGGTGAACTGGGCCAGTGTCGAATTCTGGCGGCGTCAGGGGTTGAGCCGGGTAATCCTGTCGCGCGAGCTGTCGCTGGAGGAGATCGGCGAGATACGTACGGCGGTACCGGACATGGAGCTCGAGGTCTTCGTCCACGGCGCCTTGTGCATGGCCTATTCCGGGCGCTGCCTGCTGTCTGGCTACATCAACCGCCGCGATCCCAACCAGGGCACCTGCACCAACGCCTGCCGCTGGCAATACCAGGCGCACGCCGGGGAGCAGAACGAGCTGGGCGAGATCGTCCAGCGCTGCGCGCCCACCCTGGGGGCCGGGCCGACCACCGAACAACTGTTCCTGCTCGAAGACAGCACCCGGCCAGGCGAACTGATGGAAGCCTTCGAGGACGAACACGGCACCTACATCATGAACTCCAAGGACTTGCGTGCCGTGCAGCATGTCGAGCGGCTGCTGCGCCTGGGCGTGCATTCGCTGAAGATCGAGGGCCGCACCAAATCGCACTTCTACGTGGCCCGCACGGCGCAGGCCTACCGCCAGGCCATCGATGACGCGGTGGCGGTCAGGCCGTTCGACCGCGGCCTGATGGAGCGCCTGGAGTCACTGGCCAACCGCGGCTACACCGAGGGCTTCCTACGCCGTCATGTGCATGACGAATACCAGAACTACGAGCGCGGCAGCTCCGTCTCCGAGCGCCAGCAGTTCGTTGGCGAGCTCACCGGCGCACGGCGTGGCGAGCACGCCGAAGTGCGAGTGAAGAACCGCTTCGCCGTCGGTGATCGTCTGGAGCTGATGCGCCCCGATGGCAACCTGCATTTCGTCCTCGGCGCACTGGAGAACGGCGCCGGCAACGCCATCGAGGTAGCACCCGGCGATGGTCATATCGTCTATCTGCCGCTGCCGACCGATCTGTTCCTGGACAACGCCCTGCTGCTACGTCATCTCGATAATTGTTCTTGATCGGAAGACTCCCCCGACTAGCTGCCTGGGTCTAGTGCACATGTGTGATTCAGATGTTCTGATTCACAACAATCGATATTGCTATGTTATAACAATAAAAAGAATTTCCTCTACTAGACATCGCAGTAACTCGAACCCTCCATTTACCGCTAAGGAAACCGTGATGGACAAGAGACTCCCCGTAACCGTGCTGTCGGGTTTTCTCGGTGCCGGCAAGAGCACGTTGCTCAACCATATACTGAGGAACCGCGAGAACCGCCGCGTGGCGGTGATCGTCAACGACATGAGCGAGATCAACATCGACGGCAGCGAGGTGCAGAAGGGCGTCAGTCTCAACCGCGCCGAGGAGAAGCTGGTGGAGATGAGCAACGGCTGCATCTGCTGCACCTTGCGCGAGGATCTGCTGGAAGAGGTCAGCCGCCTGGCGCGCGACGGGCGCTTCGATTACCTGCTGATCGAATCCACCGGCATCGCCGAGCCGTTGCCGGTGGCGGAGACCTTCACCTTTCGCGATGAGCAGGGCCAGAGCCTGAGTGACCTGGCGCGCCTGGACACCATGGTCACGGTGGTCGACGGGGTCAACTTCCTGCCCGACTTCCATGCGGCGCAGAGCCTGGCCAGCCGCGGTGAAACCCTCGGCGAAGACGACGAGCGCTCGATCACCGACCTGCTGGTCGAGCAGATCGAGTTTGCCGACGTGATCCTCATCAGCAAGGTCGACCTGATCGCCCGCGCCGAGCGCGAGGAGCTGAGCGCCATCCTGCGCCGCCTCAACACGCGGGCGGAAATCCTGCCGATGGCCATGGGTGGCGTACCGCTGGAGAAGATCCTCGACACCGGCCGTTTCGATTTCGAGCGCGCCGCCGAGGCGCCCGGCTGGTTGCAGGAGCTGCGCGGCGAGCACGTGCCGGAAACCGAGGAGTACGGCATCGCCTCCAGTGCCTATCGGGCACGGCGACCATTCCATCCGCAGCGTTTCTTCGCTTTCCTCGATCGGCCGTGGAGCAACGGCCGCCTGCTGCGCTCCAAGGGTTTTTTCTGGCTGGCGAGCAAGCCGCAGGATGCCGGCAGCTGGTCGCAGGCCGGCGGGCTGATGCGCCACGGGCATGCCGGGCGCTGGTGGCGCTTCGTCCCCAAGGCACAGTGGCCGAGCGATGAGGACAACCTGGCAGACATCCTCAAGCATTGGGACAAGGAGACCGGTGACTGCCGCCAGGAACTGGTGTTCATCGGCCAGCACATCGACTTCGTCCAGCTCAGCGCCGAGCTGGACGCCTGCCTGCTCGACGATGCTGAACTGGCTGCCGGCCCGCAAAGCTGGGTGCTGTTGCCCGATCCGTTCGGGCCTTGGCACGAGGAAGCCGCCTGATGCTCGCAATGCGCTTGTCGCCAGCGCCGCGTCAGGTTCGTGGTGAAGCACCGCAGGTGCTTGGCGAGGTGCTGGAAGACGGCGTCAACCTGGCGCTCTGGCAGCGGCGGCTGCCGGTACAGATCGAGGATTTCGCCACACTGTTGCTGGCACAGAAGCAGCCACTGGCCGAGTCGCTGACGGTTGCCCTGGAGCATGCCGATGCACCGGTGCAGTTGCCCACGCTCGCTGCCGGCTATACCGACCTGCACGGCTATGCGGCGTTCGTCAGCGACGTCGAATGGTTGGTTCAGGCCTTCGCTTGCCTGCTCGATGCGCGACGTATTGGCGTGCGCCTGCGCATTCTCGATCAGGCGATGTGCCCGCGTTTTCATGTCGATCATGTGCCGCTGCGGCTGATCACGACCTACGCCGGCATCGGCAGCCAGTGGCTGCGAGAAGGTGTGATGCCGAGGGCACGACTCGGCGATGCGCGGGCCGAGCCAGAGGATGCCGGCCTGATCGAACAGCTGGCCGCTGGCGAGGTGGCCTTGGCCAAGGGCGAGAAGTGGCTGGGCAACGAAGGCGCGGGGTTGATCCACCGCTCGCCGCAACCGCAGGGTGGCGAGCGGCGTCTGCTGCTGACCCTGGACTGGCTCGCCTAGCGCGCCATCCACACGCCCTTGCTCTGCTGCTCACAGGCGGGCTTGAGGTAGCGCGCATCGGTGGCGACGCCGTAGTAGTGGATGTCCTGCTGATACGGCGTGCCGACGACCTTGGCGTTGCGGCATTCACCGAAGGCGCCGATCGGGCACTGCTCGGCGAAAATGACGTCGACCTTCTGCCCTTGCAGCTGCGGCTGGCAGAAGCCGCTGCGGAACAGGTTCGGGGGAATCGTGCGGTTCTGCTGGCAGACCTTCACGTCCACCTGGTTGCCCTGGGCCGTCACCACACAGGCTTCACCCCAGGCCTGACCCGCCAGGGCCAGCGTCATCAGTACCGCCGCAATCGCACGCATCCCAGCCATCCTCCACAACAAAGTCGCGACTTTAGCCTTTTCCGCCCGCCTGCAAAACCTCACCATAGCGCCATGCTGAAGAATATCCCGACCCACGTCATCGCCGGCCCGCTGGGTGCCGGCAAGACCAGCCTGATCCGCCACCTGCTGGCGCAGAAGCCCGCGGCCGAGCGCTGGGCGATCCTGATCAACGAGTTCGGCCAGATCGGCCTGGATGCGGCCCTGCTGAGCACCGACACCGACGGCATCAGCCTCGCCGAAGTGGCGGGCGGTTGCGTCTGCTGCGTCAACGGCGCGCCGTTCCAGGTCGGCCTAGGCCGCCTGCTGCGCAAGGCTCGCCCGGATCGACTGCTGATCGAGCCTTCGGGCTTGGGGCATCCAAGTGAATTACTGCGCCAGTTGCGCAGCGTGCCCTGGCTCGACGTGCTGGCGGTGCAACCGGCCGTGCTGGTGCTGGATGCTGCCGCCCTGGCCACCGGCGAATCGCTGCCCAGTGCCCAGCAACACGCGCTACCGGACGCCGGCCTGCTGGTGCTGAACAAGAGCGAAGCGCTGGATGCCGCAACGCGCGAAAAGCTCGCGCAAGGGCTGCCGGATTTGCCCCTATGCTGGACCAGTCAGGGCCGTATCGCCTTTCACGCCCTGCCCGGGCATGCCGTGATCGCCGGTGAAGCCGAGCACCCTACGACGCTGCCCGACGGACAGCTGCCGCCAGGCGCGATGTGGCGCGAGTCCCACGAGCCGATCTGCCAGATCCAGCAGCAGGCGGATGGCTGGAGCATCGGCTGGCGCTGGCACCCCAGCCAGCGCTTCGAGCTGATGGCCGTGCAGCAGTGGTTGCTGGCCCTGCCCTGGCGTCGCGCCAAGCTGGTGCTGCAGACCAACGCCGGCTGGCTGTCGGCCAATGCGCAGCAGGGCCAGGCGCTGCACTGGCAGAACAGTGAGTGGCGCAAGGATTCGCGCCTGGAACTGATCTTCGATGAGGCGCAGCCTGTCGAGGCGTTGCAGGCCGGTTTTCGTGCCTGCCTGCTGGCGGATTAGTTCACTACGGCTTCCGCGCCAGTGGCCGTCAACGCGTCGAGCTCGCCGATGATCTGCGTTGCATACCGGTTGACCAGCGAGGGAATCGCGCTGGTCTGGTAGTTGCGCAGCGACGGTTCGATGTATCTCCACTTGTGCCGGATATCGCCGAGCAGGCGTTGCGCACCGCTGATTCCGTGCAGGCCGTCATCGAACTGGCGGACCAGCTCTCCGATGTCCTGCCCGTCACCGCCCAGGGTATTGGCGCCAACGCTGTAGGCGATGTAGCTGGTAGCGATGGACTGCAGCAGCCATTGCAGCTGCCGCGTCTGTGCGCCAGGCGTGAGCGCAGGCGCGGCACCAAGGTGCTCGGCGCCGCAGAGCTGCAGCAGGCGGCTGTGACGTGCGATCAACTCGGCAATCGTGTTGCCGTCCAGTTCCTTGCGCTGCTGCAGGTCGCCGACCATCTGCCGCAGCTGCTGTTCATAGGCTGCCCATTCGCCAGACAGCGCACCCGTGGCATGTGCCCGCAACGCCTGCAGCTGGGTGCGGGCGAGGCGCAGGCGCTGCTCGATGGACGCGCTGTGTTGTGGATCGGCGTCGACGCCGTAGAGCAGGTAGAAGTCTCCGAGGGTGCCCTGCAGAGCCAGGCGCAGGTGATGCAGAGGGATTTCTTCGCTGTCGGCTGGGCCCGCCGATACGGTCGCGCAACAGAGTGCGACCAGCAGGCCGAACAGCAGCCGGATCGATCGATGATTCACGCGAACTCCAGGCATGCGCCGCCGGCGAGGCAGGCTCGCCGGTGGCGCTCAAGACATGAGAAAGGGTTGATCAGGGATGGCTGTTGAACCAGGCAAGCACCTTGCCCGGCGAGGCGGCGAACCATTCGTGGCGGCCCAGCGGCTCGGTGTAGCGACCGGTCTCGATGCCTTGGTGCAACAGGCGGTCGTAGTACAGGTCCATGCTCCACCACGGCACCACCGCATCGACGAAACCATGCAGGAAGTAGGTAGGCGGATGGTCGGCCGGCAGTTGCTCAGGCACCACGCAGAGCGGGCCGGAACAGGTGGCGTACGAACCGGACTGCACCACCAGTGCACGGAACTGACCCGGGAACGAGACGGCCATGCGGCTGCTGTTGTAGCCACCGCTGGAAATGCCGGTGGCGTACTTGCGCTGACTGTTGAGCGGGCCGAAGTGGCCGGAAGCGATGGCGCTCAGCACATTGCCGAGGAAGTCGTAGTCGGTGGTCGCCTCGTAGGCCTGGGCCAGGCCGGGGATGTTGGTCTGCCAGAACAGGTCCGCCGGCGCACTCGGCGCAACCACCGCGTAACCATTGTTGAGCAGGGTCTGGATGACCTTGCCTTCGTAGTACCCACCGAAGGGCATGTTGCTGTAGTAGGTGAAATCGTTGAGCGGGAAGAACGAGCCCTGGTACATCAGCACCACCGGCCAGCCACCTGCCGGCGGTGTGCCCAGCGGCGTCTGGTAGATCACCTTGCGCTTGCCGACGATGCCGGAATCGAGCCAGGTGGATTGATAGGTACAGCTGACCTTGGCTGGCAGCAGCAGGGTTTTGGCGCGCTCGCTACAGCGTGAATCGGCCCACGCCGGGCTGTGGATCAGGCAGGAAAACAGCAGCGAAGCGAGTAGACCGAGACGGGTGTGGCGAGCAGTGAACATGGCGGATTCTCCGTTGTTATTGTGGTTGTTGCCCGACAAATAGAAACAGGAATTCCGATTCCGTCAAGTGTCTGAATCCAAGCTTCACGCGGCCTGCAGCGCTAAGGTGCAACACACACAAGCAGGGAACAGGCGATATAGAGCGCCGCAAGCGCCTTGCGGCCTGCGCAAGAAATTGCGCAAAAAATGCACAGGCAAAGAAAAATTTTCCCGGCCTCTTGCCAGCGATCAGTGACGCAGCTAATTTGTATCGGAACCGATGTTCCGATTCCGATAAAAACAACAGCTGGAGGTCATCGTGGCCCATTAAGGAAGAGGCTTGGCAGTCGCCGGCCTGGCGCTGCTCGGCGTTCTGCCGTTCAGCGCGGCACATGCATTTCAGGTTCGCTCAGGAGACTGGACGACCTCTCTGGACACAACCCTGTCGTACGGCGTCAGTTACCGCATGGAGGATCAGGACAGCAAACTGATCGCCAGGGCGAACGGCGGCACCGGCAGCAATGCCGGGCTGATCAACTCCGACGACGGCAACCTCAACTTCCGCAAACACGAGCTGTTCTCCGAAGTGGTCAAGGCCGTTTCGGAGCTGGACCTGCGCTACCAGGATACCTACGGCATCTTTGTGCGCGGTCGTACCTTCTACGATTTCGAGCTGGAGGAAGACGAGCGCCGCCACCGGCAGATCAGCGATGCCGGGCTCGATGAAGCCGGCTCCAGCGCCGATCTGCTCGACGCTTTCATCTACGGCAGCTGGACGATCAACGAGCGCGCCCTCAACGCCCGCCTCGGCCGCCAGGTGATCAACTGGGGCGAGGGCCTGTACTACCAGAACGGCATCGGCACTACCAACCCGGTGGACATCAATGCCCTGCGTGCGCCCGGCTCGGAGCTGAAGGAGGCGTACATGCCGACCTTCATGGCCTACGGCTCGTTCGAGTTGCGCGACAACCTCAGCATCGAAGGCTACTGGCAACCCGGCAAAGCCTGGGAAGCCTCGAAGATCGACCCTTGCGGCACCTACTACTCGACCCTCGACGTGATCGGTGAAGGCTGCGATTACCTCGCCGTTTCGCCACTGCAGGAATCCGCCACCGCCCTGGCCGGCGCGGCGCAGGCATTCGACAACCCGGCGTTCGCCCAGGCCTACGCCGACAGCCTGCCTCCCGGCTTCGTCAACAGCCTGCTGGCCGGCTATGTGCCGACCACCTTCATGCCACGCGCACAGGATATCGACGGCGACGATTCCGCCCAGTACGGCCTGGCCCTGCGCTGGTTCGTGCCGGAACTGAACGACACCGAACTGGGCTTCTACTACCTGCGCTACAACATGCAGGTGCCGATGCTCGGCCTGACCGTCGGCCAGCCGGTGGTGCTGCCCGTGGTCGGCGCGCTGCCCAACGCCAGCAGCTCGCGCTACTACGCAGAGTACCTGGAGAAGCGCGAGCTCTACGGCATCAGCTTCAACACCTCGATCGGCGGCGACAGCATCTTCAACGGCCTGTCCCTGGCCGGCGAGCTGAGCTACCGGCCGAACACACCGATCGCCCTCGGCCTGGAAGAGTACCTGCCGATCGCCCTGCTCAACCCCGACGGCCTGCCGGCAGGCGCCCACCTCGACGGTTACCGCGAGAAGGACATGTACCAGGCCTCGCTGGTCGGTATCTACAACTTCACCGGCCTGTTCGGCGCCGACTCGGCGACGCTGTTCTCCGAGCTGGTTGCCAGCCGCGTGCAGGGCCTGGAGTCAGACGTCGACTACTACGAAGCCACCAGCACCGCCTACGGCGCCCAGGTGAGCATGCAGCTGACCTACAGCAACGTGTTCAACCTGGTGAACCTGGTGCCCAACTTCAGCTACCAGTACAGCATCAACGGCGTCGCGCCCCAGCTCACCAACGGCCTGGACGAGGAAGCGCAGAGCTACTCGGTCGGCATCGACGCGATCTACAAGGAATCACTGACGGTCGGCACCAAGTACGTCGGCTACAGCGGAGGCGGTCTGTCGAACAAGCGCAGCGACCGCGACTTCCTCAGCTTCAACGTCAAATACAGCTTCTGACAAGGAACCCTCGTCATGTACACATCAGGACTACTCCGTAGCGGGCTGTTGACCGCCCTCGCCCTGCTGGCCGCGCCAGCGCTGCACGCGCAGGTTTCCGCTGACCAGGCCGCACGCCTCGGCCAAGACCTTACGCCAATGGGCGCCGAAAAGGCCGGCAACGCCGCCGGCACCATTCCCGCCTGGGACGGTGGCCTGGCCAGGCAGGCCGATGCCTTCGACCCGGCCGTGGGCTACAAGGACCCGTTCGCCGCCGATCAGCCACTGTTCAGCATCACCAACGCCAACGCCGCGCAGTACGCCGACCACCTGAGCCCAGGCCAGCTGGCGATGCTCAAACGATATCCGCAGAGCTGGAAACTGCAGGTCTACCCGACACGGCGCTCGGCGTCGTACCCGGACAAGGTCTATGCAGCGGTCAAGGACAACGCCACCAGCGCCAAGCTGATCGCCAACGGCAACGGCATCGCCGACTTCAAGACGGCGACGCCCTTCCCCATCCCGCAATCGGCCCTCGAAGTGCTGTGGAACCACCTGGTGCGCTACCGCGGCGACAGCGTGAAGCGCTTCTATGCGCAGGCCGTGCCGCACGCCAGCGGCGACTACTTCATGACCCAGATCGAGGACCTGTTCCTGTTCAACCAGGACGCCGGCAACGCCGCCAAGGACAACGGCAACATCCTCTTCTACTTCCGCCAGTCGGTACTCGCCCCGGCGCGCCTGGCCGGCACCGAGCTGCTCGTCCACGAGACCGTCGACCAGGTCAAGGAGCCGCGTCTGGCCTGGCTCTACGCCGCCGGCCAGCGCCGCGTACGACGCACGCCGAACGTGACCTACGACTCGCCCGGCACCGCCTCCGAAGGCATGCGCACCACCGATAACTTCGACATTTTCTCGGGAGCCCCGGACAAGTACGACTGGAAACTGATGGGCAAGAAGGAGCTGTACGTGCCCTACAACAGCTACCGTTTTGCCTCGCGCAGTGTGAAGTACAAGGACATCGTCAAGGCCGGCCACGTCAATCCGGACCTGCTGCGCTACGAACTGCACCGGGTGTGGCACGTGCGGGCGACGCTGAAGACCGGCATGCGCCACCAGTACAAACAGCGCGATATGTACTTCGATGAGGACAGCTACCAGATCGTCGTCGTTGACCATTACGACAACCGCGACAATCTCTGGCGTCTCGGCGAGTCGTACACCATCAACTTCTATGACCAGCCACTGTTGTGGACCAAAGGCGACGCGATATATGACCTGATCGGTGGCCGCTATGTCATTGGCATATTGTCCAACGAAGAGCCGGCGGATCAATTTGGTGTGTCGTTAAAACCGTCCGACTTCACCCCGGCACAATTACGCCGTGACAGCAGGCGTTAATGCTTTTGAACTTCCAGGTAACTACAGACGAGCCGCGAAAGTTCTCCGGGAATAAGTTCCCGGGGGGTCGTGCCCATCGCGCCGATCATCGTGAAATAGTTCATGCCCGCGATCAGCACATGGGCACTGAGGTCCGCAGCCTGCTCCGGGCGCGGGTGACCAAGCTGGTTCAGCCGGGCCAGGGCGATGCGACAGAAGGCCTGGCCGATGTAGGCGTTGAGCTGGTGAAAGCGCTGGCGGAACTGGATGTCCGCCGAGCTGCGCCGAACCAGCGCACGGAGCAGGCCTTCGCTGCCGACGAACAGGGCGATCACCCTCTGGATGAAGGCTTCGATCTGCGCGTCCAGCGGCGCTTCGCTGCGGTTGATCTCGTCGGTGAGCGCGTCTATCGCGGCCTTTCCCTGCTCGACGAAGCGTTCGTGAACGGCATACAGCAGCACGTCCTTGTCAGCCAGCAAGCGATAGAACGTACCCACCGAAGACTCAGCGAGTTGGGCAATCTGCGAGATGCCGGTTTCTTCGAAACTGTCGTTCGCCAACAGCTCGGCGGCAACATTGAGGAAGCGTTCCAGAGCTTTCTTGCTACGAGCCTGGGTGGGGCTGGCGATGCTGTACATGATCTTTTCTCAAACCGACGCAGGCCCGATTCTAGGGGGTTTACCGAAGCAAGGCAAATAACCGAACCCATATAAGCCGCGCTTCTAATTCTGTTTAAACAGCCAGCTTTTATTAGGTCGCAATTACACCGCGATCATGAATTTTTATTGTCTTGAATAATGAATGGAAGAACTTAGCCATGGACTACATAACTTTGCCAGGCGGTCGTTTTGCCTATATTCGCGAGGGCCACGGCGTGCCGGTGTTGTTGCTCCACGGATTGGGCTCGTCGCTGCTCGACTGGCAACCGCAAATCGATTGCCTGGCGCATTCCTGCTGCGTGTACGCACTGGACCTACGCGGCCACGGCGAGAGTGAGCCCCTGCGCGCGCCAATCACCATCGCCGAGATGGCCGCCGACGTGGCGGCCTTCATCGAAGCCAAACAGATCGGCCCCTGCATCGTTGCCGGCATCTCCATGGGCGGCATGGTCGCCTTCCAGTTGCTCGCCGACCGGCCGCAGCTGGTGCACGCAGCAGCGGTGATCAACAGCGCACCGAGCTTCCCGCTCGACTCCTGGCGTATTCGCGCCCAGGTCTGGCTGCGCCTGACACTGGTTCGCCTGTTCGGTCTGCCGGCGCTGGCCGGGATGCTCGCCAACAAGCTGTTTCCCAAACCGGAACAGCAGGCACTGCGTGACCTGGTCAGCGAGCGTATCGCCGGCAACGACCGCACCTCCTACCTGCACGCCATGCGCGCGATCCCCGGCTGGTCGACCCTGCCGGCGGTGCAGATGCGGGACACGCCCGTACTGGTGATCGCCGGTGACCGCGACTACACCCCGCTAGCCTACAAGGAGGCGTACGTGCGCGAGCTGCGCAATGCACGTCTGGAGGTGGTGGAAGACTCCGGGCATGCCACGCCGCTGGATCAGCCAGAGCGGCTGAACGCCCTGCTGCTGGATTTTATCGCCGAGCATTCGGCGACTTTGCCTGCCTGACGCCGGGCGGAGTCGTCGTTACACTTGGCCGCAGTCCACTGCTGCGGCCCTTTTTATGCACCTGCTCCCCTGGTCCCATTCCTGTTCCGCCGGTTTCACCCTCACGGGCTGGCACTCCGCGCCTTCGGGCAAGCCGCTGCTGCACTTCCTGCATGGCAACGGTTTCTGCGGCCGCGCCTATGAGCCGATGCTGGCGCAGCTCGCCGAGCATTTCGACCTGTGGCTGTGCGATGTCCAGGGCCACGGTGAAACCGAACACGGCGGCCGCTTCCACGGCTGGAACCGCAGCGCCGAACTGGCCATTGAGGCTTTTGAAGCGGGCCGCGGCATCTTTGCTGATGTGCCGCGCTACATCCTCGGCCACAGCTTCGGCGGCGTGCTCAGCAGCCTGATCCTGGCCCGCCATCCACAACTGTTCCGCCGCGCCGTGCTGCTCGACCCGGTGCTGTTCACCCCGACCATGATCGGCGTAATGGGCATGTCCGCCCTGCTCGGCGTGCACCGGCGCAATGTCATGGCGAAGAAATCGGCAGCACGCCGGCAGCGCTGGGCGAGCCGCAGCGAAGCCTTCGACCTGCTGCGCGGGCGCGGCATCTTCCGCGGCTGGGACGATGCTGCGCTGCACGCCTATGTCGACCATGCATTGAAGGACAGCGCCGAGGGCGTCGAGCTGAAATGCCGACCGAGCCGCGAAGTGGACATCTTCAGCTCGTTCCCCAAACGCCTGTGGCCCTCGCTGGGCAAGGTGAGCACGCCGACGCTGCTGATCCACGGCGAACAGACCTACCCCTTCGTCGGCAAATCGGCACGGCGCCTGGCGGCGAGCAACCCGTCGGTGACCGAGCTGGCCGTGTCCGGTGGCCACTGCTTCATGCAGGAACACCCGCAGCGCACTGCCGAGCAAGTGGCTGCGTTTCTGCTGGCGCGTGGCTGACCCCCAGGCTGTACGCGAAGGTGTCTGGCTACTGCTGTCCGAGCTGTGGCTGGATACTCAGCTCGACGCGCCCGCCCATGCACGCATCGCCGCCGGGCTGCGCGAAAGCGGCCTGAGCGTCGACGCACTGCAGCGGATCTTTCTCTACGAAGTGGCGCCGCTGCTGTGGCTCAATCACTGGAGCGTGGCGGGCGTCTGGGACGCTTTCGACGCGCAGTGGCTGATCGCCGGTTGCCAGCGCAATCGTCAGCGTGGCGCGTTGCACCGCCTGCGTTGCCGCCTGCTGCGCAAGCCGATGACCTACGCCTGCATCGACGACTGGCAGGCCATCCTGCGCCTGCTCTAGCTATCCAGGCGATCGTGCTGGCGCTTCCAGTCCTGCAACTGGATGACGTTGCCGACGGGCTGCTGGGTGGCGACGACCGCCTCTTCGGTCACCGGCGTCGTGGCCGGGTGCGGATCCAGCTCGATGCTGCCGAGTTGCTGGCCAAACATGCTGATGCGGCCACTCAAGCGCTGCTCACCAGTGACGGTGAACTCGAAGCCGTAAAGCCGCGCCAGCCGACGATTGCCACGCCCATCGCGCAGCACGGCCAATCGCTGCAACGCAACGTTGCCATCGAGCAACTCCACCTCCAGCCGCGCGCAATGCTGCTTGGCCAGCAACAGGGCGCGCTCGCGAATGCCATGCCCACGCCACAACCAGGCCGCGGCGGCGACAAACAGGATCAACAGGAAGACATCGAACAGGCTCAGCATGACAACTCCCGGAACAGTCATGGGCAGCTTAACCGATCCGCCGGGTTGTTCTCACAACCCGCGTATACGGATATTGAGAACATCCGGCTGATTGGTTAGCGTCCGGGCAGGGCTGGAATCCACCGAGAAACAAGGCCGCGCACGACGGTCATCAGGGAGTAGCTGGGGCATGCGAGTGATCGGGATAGTGGGCGGGCTACTGAGCGTCGCCCTGCTTGGCTGTGGGCTGTTCTACTGGCTGCGCGACGAGCCGCAGAGTGCCGAGGTAGGGCAGTGGCTGGCACAGGCGCAGCTGCGGCCGGGGAGCAGCGCGGCCTATCTGTTTCTCGCCGGGCTCGATGCGCCGCTCCGGCATTCGCCAGCGGCGCTGGGTCAGGCTCGCTTGCACGAGTACCAGCAATGGCAGGCCCGCCACGGTTTCGCCGAGCCGGGTTTTACTCCAGCGCCGCAGACACGCCTGCCGCTGCCTGCCGGCAAGGACTTCTGCCCGGTCGAGAAGCAGGCCTGTTTCGCCGGGCTGCTGGAGCGCCAGGAACAACTACCGGCGCTGGTCGCCGAGCACGGCGCCCTGCTCAACCGTTATCGCTACCTCCTCACGCTCGGCGATTTTCGCACCCTCCAAGCTCCCAGCGCTGCCGAGCCCGTGTTGCCGCTCACCTACCTGGTTCGCGGCCAGCAGTTGCTGAGCCTGCGTGCGCTGTCGCTGGCCCTGAGCGGTGACGGGGCGACGGCGCAGGCGCTGTTGCTGGAAGACCATGCCGGTGTGCGCCGGTACCTGGCGCAGGCCGATCAGCTGGTGCTGAAAATGGTCCTGACCTCGATGCTCAATCGCAACCTGGAGTGGCTGGCCCGCCTGCAGCGCATGGGCCTGACGCCGCACGCCGCGCCCCTGGCGCCGCTGACTGTGGCCGAGCGCACACTGCGCCCGGCGCTGCAGCGCGAGTTTCTCGGCACCGCGACGCTGCTGGCGGAATTGCGCGAGGACGACATCCCCGGCCTGCTGGAGGAGGCATCGATGTTCTTTGAGTACAAGCCGCAGATGACCATCAATGCCAGCCTGATCCAGTACCAGCAGACCAGCAACCTGTCGGAAACCACGCCGGTGATCTTCCAGCAACTGGTCAGCAGCAACCCCGAGATCAGCATTCCCCACACCGGCCTTCGCAACCGCGTCGGCAACATCCTGCTGAGCATCGCCAACCCGGATTTCGTCGCCTATGTCGGGCGCCTGATGGACATCGACAGCAAGATTCGCCTGGTCAGCCTCAGCGCCCACCCGCAGCCCGGCGCGCAACTGCTGGCGCAAGTGGCGGGGCTGCCGGAGGCGGTCAGCCCGTACCTGGAAACGCAGCGGCCGTTCCTCGACAAGCAGGGGCGCCTGTGTTTCGACGGCCCCCTGCCGGCCCGTGAGTCCGGGCGCTGCGTGCCGCTCTGAGCGGCTCGGTCAGCCGGTCAGGCCGAGGCGCTGGCACATGCCATTAGCGATTTCGCGCTCGCCCATGATCACCAGGTCGGCGCCATTCTGTTCGAGGTAGTCGACCTCGGCGTCGAAGTGGGCACGGGCGATGATTTCCAGGTTCGGGTTCAGCGCCCGCGCCTGCTGGGTGATCTGCCCGGCTTCGAAGCCATTGGCGATGGCGATCAGCAGCCAGCGCGCATGCTCGACCTGGGCCAGCTCCAGCACGCCGGGGCGCGCCGCGTTGCCCAGCACGGCACTGATGCCGGCACTGCGCAGTTCGTCGAGACCGGCGCGGTTGTCCTCGGTCACCACCAGCGGAATACCCGCCTCGCGCAGCCGCTCGGCAACGCGGCGACCCACCCGGCCGTAGCCGATCAGCAGCGCATGGTTGCGCTCCAGAATCGGTGGCGGCGCATCCATCTCGGTCTGGCTCGGCAAGCCGACACCTTCGCGCCGGTCCAGCCAGGGCTGCAGGCGCTGGATGGCGAGGAACAGCAGCGGATTGACCAGGATCGACAGGATCGCGCCAGCCAGCAGCAGGTCGCGGCCCTGCTCCGGTAGCAGCTCCAGGCCGATGCCCAGGGAGATCAGGATGAAACTGAATTCGCCGATCTGCGCCAGGCTCGCGGAAATCGTCAGCGCCGTGCTCAACGGATGGCCGAAGGCGCGGACGATGGCCAGGGCTGCCAGGGACTTGCCAACGACGATGACGAGGAAGGTCGCCAGTACCGGCAGCGGCTCCTTGAACAGGATCAGCGGGTCGAACAGCATGCCCACCGAAACGAAGAACAGCACGGCGAAGGCGTCGCGCAGCGGCAGGGTCTTCTCGGCGGCGTCGTGGCTCAGTTCCGATTCGTTGAGCACCATGCCGGCGAAGAACGCGCCGAGGGCGAAGGACACGTCGAACAGCTGCGCCGAGCCGAAGGCGATACCCATGGCGATGGCCAGCACGGCCAGGGTGAACAGCTCGCGCGAGCCGCTGGCCGCGACCTTGGCCAGGATCCAGGGAATCGCGCGGCGCCCGACCAGCAGCATCAGGGCGATGAACGCACCGACCTTGGCCAGGGTGATCAGCAGTTCGAGGCCGATGCTGACGTCCTCGTTGGTCGGCTTGCCGCCGAGCACGCCCGACAGAGCCGGCAGCAGCACCAGGGCGAGGACCATCACCAGGTCCTCGACGATCAGCCAGCCGATGGCGACGCGCCCGCGCTGGGTGTCGAGCAGGTTGAGTTCTTCCAGGGCGCGCAGCAGCACCACGGTACTGGCGACCGACAGCGCCAGGCCGAAGATCAGGCCGGCGCCGAGCGTCCAGCCCAGCGACCAGGCCAGGCCCATGCCCAGCAGCGTGGCAACGGTGATCTGCACCACCGCGCCGGGAATGGCGATGGCCTTGACCGACATCAGGTCCTTCATCGAGAAATGCAGGCCGACACCGAACATCAGCAGGATCACGCCCAGCTCGGAAATTTCCATCGACAGCGCCTGGTCGGCGACGAAACCCGGGGTGAACGGCCCGGCGACGACGCCGGCGAACAGGTAGCCGACCAGCGGCGAGATACGCAGACGCTGGGCCAGCGTACCGAAGACAAATGCCAGAACCAGGCCGGCGGCGAGGGTGGCGAGCAGGGGGGTGTGGTGGGGCATTCGGGCTCCTTTAGAGGCACGCAGGGAACAGCCTGATGGGCACGCAAGGCGGTTCGAAGGTGGATCACGGGGGCCAGACCCGTGCTGGATACGGCGATTGCCGCGGCCGCTAGAGTAACCCGATAAGCGGTCGCAGCGGACGCTGATTTCTTCTCCGGGCGTGTATCGCTCAGCTGTCGACACGCAGCGCGCGGTAGCGCTGCTCCAGCTCCTCGCGAATCTCCCGGCGCTGGCGGGCCTGGTCGAAACGACGCTGCTCGTCGGCACTGTTCGGCTGCAGCGGCGGCACCAGGGTCGGCTGGCGTTCGTCGTCCACCGCGACCATGGTGAAGAAGCAGCTGTTGGTGTGGCGCACCGAGCGCTCGCGGATGTTCTCGGTGACCACCTTGATGCCGATTTCCATCGAGGTGCGCCCGGTGTAGTTGACCGAGGCGAGGAAGGTCACCAGCTCGCCGACGTGAATCGGCTCGCGGAAGATCACTTGGTCCACCGACAGGGTCACCACGTAGCGCCCGGCATAGCGGCTGGCGCAGGCGTAGGCCACTTCGTCGAGGTACTTGAGCAGGGTGCCACCGTGAACATTGCCGGAAAAGTTGGCCATGTCGGGGGTCATCAGAACGGTCATCGACAGCTGTGCGGTTCCGGGTTCCATAGAGCGCTCTGTGCAGGGTGGTCAGGCAACCTTAGTCGGCCGCAGCCGCGGTTGCCCGTTGGCAGTGTCTATCGCCCTGATTGCCATGCAAGAAACCTGCTGTGGCTGGCCAGGCGAGGGTGGCATCGGTTTACCATGGCCATTACCGCCGCGAGGACACCATCGCCATGAAACACTTGCTCTGTTACAGCCTGCTGCTTCTCTCCCCCCTGTGCACCGCCGCGTCGCAGACGTGCGCCACCAGCGCGCAGTGCAACAGTGCCGGCACCGCCGCCTACCAGGCTGGGCGCTATGCCGAAGCCATCGAGGCCTTCGAGCGCCAGCTGCGCCGCGCCGAGAGCAGCGACAACGCGGTCGATCGCGAAGTGGCGCTGAACAACCTGATGCTCGCCACGCTCAAGACCGGCCAGCCGGGGAAGGCGCGGGCCTGGCTGGAAGTGGCGCTGGAGGCTGGCCTCGACGGCCCCGCTACCCGGCACAACCTGGCCAAGCTCGGTGCACTCGACCTGCAGGCGCTGACGGCCAGCCCCGCAGGCCTTTACCGCCGCTATGCCGGGCAGGCGGCCTGGAGCACGCTGGAAATCAGCCCGGCGAGTGATGGCAGCTACCGCGCCGAATTCGCGCCGATCCGCGTGGGCGGCGCACAGCTGGAAGAATGGGGCCCGGCGGCCATCGGCGAACTGACCGGCACGCTGCGTGGGCAGAACGCCTACTACCACCTGGAGTCCCCCGAGCTGCGCAAGGACTGCGCGGTCGAACTGCTGCGCGACGGTCTGCGCCTGCGCGTGCTGGAAACCTTCGCCGAAGGCTGCCAGGACTATGGCGGCGCCAACATCAGCGTCGGCGGGCGCTACTACAAGGTGGATGACCTGGCTCGTCCCTGAGTCCGTTCATGCGCCATCGGCCTGCCAGCGTTTGCGCGCGTGCAGGTAGGCGGCGCTGTCGGCATAGCCGAGCTGCTCGGCAATCTGGCTGCGTGCAAAACCCTGCAGCTCCAGGCTCTGCTCCAGCTCGGCACGCACCGCATCGAGCACCTCACGAAAGCCCAGGCTCTGCTCCTGCAGGCGCCGGCGCAGGGTGCGCGGGCTCTGGTGCAGGGCCTCGGCAGCGACTTCGAGGCTCGGTGCGCGACCGTGCTGCAGCTCGCCGCGCACGAGGTCGGCAACCTTGGCCGCCCAGCCGTTGAACTGCTGCAAGCGCGCCAGGCGTCGATCCAGACTGTCGCGCAGCAGCTCGACCAGCACCGGATGATGCTGGCGCATGGGCAGTGCCAGGCAGGCTGCATCCAGATACAGGCGCGTGTGCGCGGCGCCGAACTGCACCTTGCCGAACCAGCGCGCGTATTGCCCATGGTAGGCCGGTCGGGCATGACGAAACTCGGCGCCCAGCAACTGAAACGCACTGCCGGCCCCCAGGTGCAGCATGCTGACGGCCATCACCGAGTAATGCTCGGTGAGAAAACGCATCAGCGCATCCGGCGCGTCGATATCCAGCTCGATGATCAGGCGTTCGCCGTCGCGCTGCAGGCTCACCTGCTCCATGTCCGAGGCCAGGCGGGCATAGCGCTGCCAATGCTGCAATGCCTGCTCGACGCTGGCGCTGAATTGCGCCAGGTGCAGCAGCACGTGCCAGTCGCCAGGGCTGAACTGGGCGAACAGGTTGAGGCCGATCGCCGGGTCAAGCTCGGCCGCCTGCAGCCACAGCTGCTCCAGGTGCACCAGGCTGTACTCCTGTTGCGGCCGGTGCTGGCTGAGGAAGCGCTGCAACACTCGCCCCAGCGGACCGCGATGGAAGCGCTGGGTGCCGGGGCGCGGCGTGTCCGCTGGCGGGTTGGCCACTTCGGGCAGATTGTTGTCCGTTTCGCGCATGGTGACGGTCGTCGACTTGGCATCTGATACAGGCAACCCGGTAGGCCGGGATTCCAACAAGAGGTTGCCATGAACCCCAGCTCTATCGCCAACAATCCCATCGCCGTGGTCAGTCTGATCTTCCTCGGTTTCATCCTCCTCGAACTCGCCGTGGGCTGCTTCCGCCAGCCGCGCGGGCAGCGCCGCGATGCGCTGATCGAGGTGATCGGCTCCAGCCTGCTGCTGGGCGCGACGTTCCCGCTGATCATGTTTCTCTCCGACCACCTGCTCGGCGAGCTTGCGCCGCAGGCGCGCGGCGCCCTGGCGGGCCTGCCTTTCATCGCCGGCTTCGCCCTGTTCCTGCTGTTCGACGACATGACCCAGTACTGGTGGCATCGGCTCAGCCACAAGGTGCCGTTTCTCTACAACCTGCACCGCGCGCACCACTCGGCGCCGTACATGAGCATCCGCATCGTCTACCGCAACAACAGCTTCTACTACCTGCTGATGCCGGGTATCTGGCTGTCGGCAGTTTTGATCTACCTGGGCCTGGCGCCGGTCTACTACGTCTACCTGATCCTCAAAATGTGCGTGATCTTCGGTGCCCACAGCAGCGTGGCGTGGGACGACAAGCTCTATCGCATCCCGGCCCTGCGCCCGCTGATGTGGCTGCTCGAGCGGACCATCTCCACGCCGTCCACCCATTCGGCCCACCACGGCCTGAACGCCGACGACGGCGTGACCCACTACAAGGGCAATTACGGCAATCTGCTGTTCTTCTGGGACGTGCTATTCGGCAGCGCCAAGATCACCCGTCGCCGCCCCGCGCACTACGGTATCGAAGACATGGCGCCGGTGAGCTGGCAGAGCGAGCTGTTCTGGCCGCTGGTGCGCACTACGCAGGCGCAGCCCCAGGCGAAGGCCGAGGAGGTAGCGCAATGAGTGCGAAGATCATCCTGGTCGCCGGCTCCAGCCGGGTCGACAGCCAGAGCGCCAAGGTCGCTCATTACCTGGCGGCGCGCCTGCGCCGCCGCGAGGTGACGTGCGAAGTGCTGGACCTGGGCCACGAGCCGCTGCCGCTGTGGCCGGTTGCCGAGCCCGTGACGACCTGGCCGGGAATCGCCGAGCGCTTGCGTCAGGCCGAAGCGCTGGTGGTGCTCAGCCCGGAATGGAACGGCATGGCCTGCCCGGCGCTGAAGAACTTCTTCCTCTATGCCGGGCGCGCCGAGCTGGCGCACAAGCCGGCCTTGCTGGTGGGCGTGTCGTCCGGGGGCGGCGGCGCCTATCCGCTCTCCGAGCTGCGCGCCTTCAGCTACAAGAACTGCCGCATCTGCTTCATTCCCGAACAGCTGATAGTGCGCCAGGTCGAGGCGGTGATGAACGACGAACAGACGGCGGAGGCCGACGACCTGCGCATCCGCCAGCGCGCCGACTGGGCCCTGGACGTGCTCCTGCACTACACCGATGCCCTGCGCGACATGCCGCGGCGCATCGACTGGAGCGAACCGCAGTTCGGCAACGGCATGTGAGGCGCAGGGGCTCAGAGCAACAGCGTAACGAGCGAAGGTCTGGCCAGGCGGGGACGTGCTCGAAACACGAAGTTGGCTGACCGCCAATAAGCATTTCGCGTACGTCACCAACAACGCCCGGCTTCGCGCAGTAGCCGCTCAGGCGTGGTTGAGGTACCAGCGCCAGTCCTGCTCGCCGACCTCGCCCATGAACTGCCGGTATTCGGTCCACTTGATCGCCAGGAACACCTTGAGGAATTCCTCGCCCAGCGCCTCCTTGGCCCAGGTGGAGTGCTCCAGCGCGCGCAGCGCCGTGAGCCAGTCGGTGGGCAGGAACTCAGTGGCCTGCTCGTAGCCGTTGCCGACGATGGCGGCGCCCGGGTCGATCTGCTCGCGGATGCCGTGGTGGATGCCGGCGAGGATCGCCGCGGCGGCCAGGTACGGGTTGGCATCGGCGCCGCAGATGCGATGTTCGATGTGCCGGCTATTGGCCGGTCCGCCCGGCACGCGGAACGACACGGTGCGGTTGTTCACCCCCCAGCTCTTGGCCAGCGGCGCGTAGCTGTTGGCCTGGAAGCGGCGGAAGGAGTTGGCGTTGGGGCAGAAGATCGCCAGGGCATCGAGCAGCGTGGCCATCATCCCGCCGATGGCGTGACGCAGCAGCGGCGTGCCCTGCGGATCGTCACTGGCCATCAGGTTGTTGCCCTGCGCATCGGCCAGGCTGACGTGCATGTGCAGGCCGCTGCCGGCCAGGTCACCGAACGGCTTGGCCATGAAACAGGCCTGCAGCCCGTGCTTGTTGGCCACGCCCTTGACCAGGCGCTTGTAGCGGATGCCCTCGTCGATGGCCTGCAGCGCGTCGAAGCGGTGCTCCAGGGTCAGCTCGACCTGGCCCGGCGCGTACTCGGAAATTGCCGTGCGTACCGGCAGGCCCTGCGCCTCGCAGGCGGCATACAGGTCGTCGAGGAACGGCTGCAGCTGTTCCAGCTCATAGACGCCATAGACCTGCGGTGCCTGCGGGCGCACGCCATTCATCTGCAGCGCCGGTTGTGGTCGACCGCTGGTATCGCGCTGCTTGTCCAGCAGGTAGAACTCCAGCTCCACCGCCATCACCGGGTGAAAACCGTCGGCCTTGAGACGCTCGATCACGCGCACCAGGGCATGGCGCGGGTCGGCCGGCGTGGCGGGCAGGCCCTGGCTGGGGTGCATGCTCACCTGCAACTGGCCGGTAGGCGTGGCGCGCCAGGGTTGCAGGGTCAGGCTGCCCGGCAGCGGGTAGGTCCAGCAGTCGGCATCGGCGACTTCCCAGACCAGGCCGGTGGCCTCGACGTCTTCCCCCTGAATGGTCAGGGCGAGGATCGAGCTGGGCAGCGGGCGGCCGTTCTCGTAGATCGCCAGCAGCTCGTCACGGTGCAGCAGCTTGCCGCGGGGAATACCATTGGCGTCGATCAGCATCAGCTCGATGCTGCGCACGTCGGGGTGCGCGGCGAGGAAGTCGCGGGCTTCCTGAGGGTTGGCGAATTGCATGGGAGTGTCCTTGGCGTCATATAGGATTCGATGGTTCCCACGCAGACGTGGGAGCGATCAATCAACCTCCACCCCTCTTCCGCGGGAGAGGGGGCGAGAGCAACCCGAGGGCGACTTACAGGCGCGCGCCGGGAATCGCCAGCAGCTCGGTCAGCGCCTCGTCGAGGGTGGCGAGCAGACGGTCGACATCGGCGGCGCTGGTATCCGGGCAGCACAGGGTCATGTTGTGGAACGGCGTGATGAGGATGCCGCGGTTGATCAGATACAGGTGCAACGCCATCTGCAGACTGTCGTGGAACGCCGCTTCGGCCTCAGCGCCGGTCTTCGGCGGCGTGGCGCAGAACTGGAATTCGCAGCGCGCGCCCAGCTCGGTCACCGACCAGTGCAGGTCGTGCTTGCCGATCAGCTGACGCAGGCCGGCAGCCAGGCGCGCGGCCAGCGGCAGCATGTGCCCGTAGGCCGCGGGCGTCATCACCTGCTCCAGGTTCACACGCATGCAGTGCATGGCCAGGGCATTGGCCGACAGCGTGGTGCCCATGCCGCTGTGGCCATGGCCGTGGCTGGCCTCGCTGGCATGCTGCCGCGCCAGCTGCATCGCCTGGGCCATTTCGTGGCTGCAGCCGTACACCGAGCACGGCACACCGCCGGCGATGGGCTTGCCGAGGGTGATGAAGTCCGGCTTGAGGTCCCAGGCGCGGGTGCAGCCGCCGGGATCGGTGGAGATGGTGTGGGTTTCGTCGATGATCAGCAGGCTGCCGTACTGCTTGCTCAGTTCACGGACCCTGGCCATAAAGCCCGGCTCGGGCAGGACCATGCCGATGTTGGTCATCGCCGGCTCGCAGAGAATGGCGGCGACATCGCCCTGGGCCAGCGCCGCTTCCAGCGCGGCGACATCGTTGAACGGCACCGCGCGGCTGGTCTTGGCCAGGTTGCGTGCCTGGCCGATCAGCCCGCTGCGGTGCACGGTGCGGCCGTCGCGGCAGCGCACCATCACGTCATCGACGGTGCCGTGGTAGCAGCCGTCGAACACCAGCAGCACCTTGCGTCCGGTGATGGCGCGGGCCCAGCGGATAACGAAGCGGTTGGCGTCGGTGGCGGTAGTTGCCACCTGCCAGAACGGCAGGCCGAAACGCTCGGCGAGTAGCTCGCCGGCGATCACCGCGTCCTCGCCGGGCAGCATGGTGGTCAGGCCGTTGGCGCCCTGCTCGGCGATGGCCTTGGCGATCGGGTCGGGCGAGTGGCCGAACATGCTGCCGGTGTCGCCGAGGCAGAAGTCGATGTACTCGTGGCCATCGACATCATAGAAACGTGCGCCCTTGGCGCGGCTGACGAACAGCGAACTGGGCGTCGACCAGTCGCTCATCCAGTGCATCGGCACGCCGCCGAACAACGAGTGCCGGGCGCGTTCGGCCAGCGCCACGGACTTCGGGTTCTGCTGCAGAAAGCGCGCGCGCTCACGCGTGGCGAAGGCCTCGACAGCCTGTTCGGCGATGCCGCTGGAAGTCATGTTGAACACCTCGTTCGAATTTCTGCACATCGTTGTTTGTGATCACAAACAAGTCAATAGGCGAATGCGTCAGGCTCGCGGATAATCGCTGGCGCGTTGGAAAATGGCGGTCCTGTGGGCTTGCCTGAGTGCTGCGACGTCGCCAGACTGCGCACTCGGCGAACAACTGTACACAAAGACTCGACACCGAGCGTAAGGCAAGACGATGGCGGATAACCTGCAGGAGCACCTTTACCAGCGCATCCGCGAAGCGCTGCTGGCCGGACGCTTCCAGCCCGGCGAGCGGCTGAAGATCCGCGACCTGGCCAGCGAATGGGGCACCAGCCCGATGCCGGTGCGCGCCGCCTTGCAGCGCCTGGTCGCCGAGGGCGCACTGGAAGGCGAGCAACAGCGCTCGGTGCGGGTGCCGGTGATGACGCCCGAACGTTTCCGGCAGATCTTCCAGGTCCGCCTGACCCTCGAAGGGCTGGCCGTCGAACAGGCCGCCGCGCGCATCCAGCCAGCCGACATCGTCGTGCTGCGCGACTGCGTGGCCCAGATGGAGCGCGCCATCAGCGCCCGCGATGTGCAGGGTTACCTCGGCGCCAACAGTCTGTTCCACCTCACCCTGTACCGTGCTGCCGACAATCCGGTGCTGCTGCGCATGATCGAATCGCTGTGGTTGCAGGTCGGCCCGTTCTTCAACCGCCTGTTCAGCGAAGACGACCTGGCGCAACGCCTCAATGACTTCCACGAAGACGCCTTCACCGCCCTCGAAACCGGCGACGGCCCCGCCGCCCGCAAGGCGATGGAACAGGACCTGATCTATTTCGCCGACTTCCTCCTCAGCCTGCTGGAGCGCGAACAGGGCTAGGTCAGCGCGGCAACTGTTTCGGAATATTGCCGCCGTGGGGCGCTCCGGGCGTGGATGTTAATCTGCCCGGGCAGCGCCGTTTTCATCGTTGTCCGCGCGCCTGTATCCCATTCCCTGCCGGCTCTCCGAGCCAAGCGAGCAACCGTCGCAGGTCATGCCTGCCCAGCCATCGAGGAACCACCGCCATGCATGCCATCAGCTTCATTCAGGATTTGGCGGTGATCATGCTGGTAGCGGGCGTGGTGACGGTGCTGTTCCACCGCTTCAAACAGCCGGTGGTACTCGGCTACATCCTCGCCGGGTTCATCATCGGCCCGCACACACCGCCGTTCGGCCTGATCCACGACGAAGACACGATCAAGACGCTCGCCGAGCTCGGGGTGATCTTCCTGATGTTCTGCCTGGGCCTCGAATTCAGCCTGCGCAAGCTGTTCAGCGTCGGCGCCACGGCGTTCATCGCCGCTGGCCTGGAAATCGTCCTGATGATCTGGATCGGCTTCGAAATCGGCCAGTTCTTCGCCTGGAGCACCATGGATTCGCTGTTCCTCGGCGCGATCCTGGCCATTTCCTCGACCACCATCATCATCAAGGCGCTTGGCGACCTGAAGATGAAGAATGAGCGCTTTGCCCAACTGATCTTCGGCGTACTGATCGTCGAGGACATCCTTGGCATCGGCATCATCGCCCTGCTCTCGGGCATCGCCGTCAGCGGCTCGGTGGAGACTGGCGAAGTGTTCGCCACGGTCGGCAAGCTCAGCCTGTTCATGATCGTCGCGCTGGTCATCGGCATCCTGCTGGTGCCGCGCATCCTCGCCTACGTGGCCAAGTTCGAAAGCAACGAGATGCTCCTGGTCACCGTACTGGGCCTGTGCTTCGGCTTCTGCCTGCTGGTGGTCAAGCTGGAATACAGCATGGTGCTCGGCGCCTTCCTGATCGGCGCGATCATGGCCGAGTCGCGTCAGCTGCTGCAGATCGAGCGCCTGATCGAGCCGGTGCGCGACATGTTCAGCGCGATCTTCTTCGTCGCCATCGGCCTGATGATCGACCCCGGCGTGCTGATCGAGTACGCCTGGCCGATCGTGGTCATCACCCTGGCGGTGATCTTCGGCAAGATCATCTCCTGCGGCGTCGGCGCCTTCATCGCCGGCAACGACGGGCGCACCTCGCTGCGGGTCGGCATGGGCCTTTCGCAGATCGGCGAGTTCTCCTTCATCATCGCCGCCTTGGGCATGACCCTGCAGGTCACCAGCGATTTCCTCTACCCGGTGGCGGTGGCCGTGTCCGCCCTGACCACACTGTCGACGCCGTACCTGATCCGCGCCGCCGATCCACTTTCGCATCGCCTGGCGCGGATCATGCCAGCGGGCGCGGCGCGGGTGTTCGGCATGTACGGCGACTGGCTGCGCAGCATCCAGCCGCAGGGACAGAACGCGATACTCGCCGGGATGATCCGCAAGATCATCCTGCAGGTGCTGATCAACCTGTCGCTGGTGGTGGCGATCTTCCTCGCCGGCGCCTGGTTCGCCGGCCCGTTGGCGCAGTCGCTGCAACCTTGGATCATTCACGACAACCTGCAGAAGGGCCTGGTCTGGGGCGGCGCGCTGCTGCTGTCGTTGCCGTTCCTGATCGCTGCCTACCGCAAGCTCAAGGCTTTGGCGATGCTTCTGGCGGAGATGGGCGTGCGCCCGGAGAAAGCCGGGCGCCACACGGTGCGTGTGCGCCGGGTAATTTCCGAGCTGATCCCGCTGCTGGCGCTGGCCGGCATCATGCTGCTGCTGATGGCACTGTCGGCGAGCATCCTGCCGACCACCGAACTGCTGCTGGTGATCGGCCTGCTGGCGGTGGGCGTGATCGTCCTGCTACGCCGCTGGTTCATCCGCGTGCACTCGCGCATGCAGATCGCTCTGATGGAAACGCTGGAGAACAACCAGGATAGCCATCACCGCTAGTCCTTGTGTGGGGCGGCTCCGCTAGCCTGAGACGTGCTCAGCTTTCCAGCCAGACGTCGCGCGCCCAGTGCCAGACCGAGTCCCAGATCTCATCGGTCAGCTCGCCTTCGTCGCCGTCCCACAGCACCACCTGACCTTCGACATCCACCGCGTAGTAGTCACGGCCGTCCTGGCACAGCGGCACCAGGTCGCGTGGCAGGCCGAGGTCCCAGGCCACCGAGGCGACTTCCGGCAGGTAGGTGTGCGAATGCGGATCGCTGGCGGTGACCGGCTCCAGGCGACCGTAGACCACGTCGCTGACCTTGAGCAGGAACTCGCGCAGCTCGAAGGGCAGGTGGATGAGGATCTGCTCCTGGATTTCCACCAGGGTTTCTTCCTCGGGCAGCTCCAATGGCACCGGTACCGGTTCGTTCAGTTCACGCAGTTGTTCGATGACTTCTTCCACGGCCGCAGATCCTCTCGCTTGGCAAGGCGCGCTTTATACCCCATCCGCACCTAATCCATTGGTCATGATGCTAAAACCCTAGCACTGCGCGTGCCTCTCAGCAGAGCGCCGCGTAGTCGCGCAGCAGGCTGGCGAACTGGTCGGCGGGGATCGGCGGGCTGATCAGGTAGCCTTGGATCTCGTCGCAGCGCTGCAGCTTGAGAAAGTCCATCTGCGCCTGGGTTTCCACACCCTCGGCGACCACCTTCAGGCCCAGGCCGTGGGCCATGGCGATGATCGCGCGGGTGATTGCGGCGTCCTCGCCGTTGGCGGAAAGATCGCGGATGAAAGTCTGGTCGATCTTCACGCAGTCCACCGGGAAGCGCTTGAGGTAGCTGAGCGAGGAGTAACCGGTGCCGAAATCGTCGATCGCCAGTTTCACGCCGAGGTCGCGCAGCTGCTGGAAGGTGGCGATGACGTTCTCGACGTTGTCGAGCAGCTGGCTTTCGGTCAGCTCCAGCTCCAGGAGGTGCGAGGGCAGGCCGGTTTCCTCCAGCACCTGGCGCACCAGACTGACCAGATTGCCCTGGCGCAACTGGTGCACCGACAGGTTGACCGACACGCGCAGGTCGGCCAGCCCGGCCAGCTGCCATTCGCGCGCCTGGCGACAGGCCTGGCGCAGGACGAATTCGCCGATCGGCGCAATCAGCCCGGTCTCCTCGGCCAGGCCGATGAACTCGCCCGGCGGCACCAGGCCCATCTGCGGGTGGCGCCAGCGCACCAGCGCTTCGGCGGCATTGAGGCTGTCGTCGGCCAGGCTCAGCTTGGGCTGATAGAACACCTCCAGCTGGCCTTCCTCGATGCCTTTGCGCAGCTGGTTCTCCAACTGCAGACGCTCCAGGGTGCAGGCCTGCAGGTTCTCGGTGTAGAACTGGAAGGTGTTGCCGCCCAGGTGCTTGGCGTGTTGCATGGCCATGTTGGCCTGGCTGATCAGCGCGGAGATTTCCCGCGCGTTTTCCGGGAGCAGGCTGATGCCGACGGAGGCGCTGACCACCAGTTCGTGACCGCCAACATCCATCGGCGTGCGCAGCTTGCTCAGCAGGCGGCTGGCCAGGCGCGCCAGGTTGGACAGGCTGCCGTAGTCGTCGAAAAGGATGGCGAACTCGTCGCCGGACAGCCGCGCGATGGTGTTCGCCTCGGACGCTGCCTGGGTCAGGCGCCGGCTCATCTGCCGCAGCAGCTGGTCGGCGACTTCGTGGCCGAGGCTGTCGTTGAGCAGCTTGAAGCGGTCCAGGTCGATGTGCAGCAAGGCCAGGCTGCGGCCGTTCTGCCGCGTCAGCTCGCCGGCTTCGTGCAGGCGCTCGCGGAACAGCGTGCGGTTGGCCAGACTGGTCAGTTCGTCGTAGTGCGACAGGTAGCGCAGGCGCTCTTCGGCCTCGCGGCGTGACGACAGGTCGGCGAAGAAGCCGACGATGTGGCTGACCCGGCCACGGGGGTCGCGCACCACGTTGAGCTGCAGCAGCTGCGGGTAGAGCTCACCGTTCTTGCGCGTTTCCATCAGCTCGCCGCGCCAGCTGTCGCTCTGCTCCAGCTGGTGGCGAATCTTCTGGTACTGGCGGCGCGCCTCGGGGCTGCTGACCAGGGTGGCGACGCTACGCCCGAGTACTTCGTCCTTGCGGTAGCCGGTGACCTGGGTGAAGGCGTCGTTGACCGACAGCAGCAGGTAATCGGCATCGAGGATGACAATGCCCTCGCTGGCGGCCTCGAACACCGTCGCGGCCAGGCGCTGTTCTTCATCGCGGCCCTTGCGCGCGGTGATGTCGCGACGGGTGCCGAGCATGCGCAGGACCTTGCCGTCGGCATCGCGCTCGACCGCGCGGCCGCGGTCTTCCACCCACAGCCAGCGGCCGCTGGCATGGCGCACGCGGTACTCCACCGTGTAGTCCTCGGTGCGACCCTTGAGGTGCTCGACCAGCGCCCGGCGCAGCAACGGCAGGTCGTCCGGGTGCAGGCGCGGCTTGAGGTGGCTGAGCACGCCTTTCACATCGCCCTGGCTGATGCCGAAAATCGCCTCCAGGTGGCTGTGGTGCACCTCGTCGGTCTTCAGGTCCCAGTCCCACAGGCCCAGTTCGCTGGCCTCCAGGGCCAGGGCCAGGCGGGTTTCGCTCTTGCCCAGGGCGTGGCTGGTGTCGTCCAGCTCGAGAGTGCGCTGGGCCACGCGAATTTCCAGCTCGTCATGGGCCTGGCGCAGGTCGCGCTCGGCACGGCGGCGCTGTTCCACTTCGCGGGCCAACTCCTGGTTCAGCGCTTCGGCGCTGCTGCGCGCGTACTCCAGGCGCTCGATCAGCGTCTGGTTCTGGAAGCGCTGCAGCAGGCTGCGCTGGACCAGCAGATTGACCTGCCAGGCCACGACCCAGAGGCTCAGCAGCAGAATCAGGCCGAGGGCACCCCAGCCCTGCTGGCGCGAATCGCTGCTGAGCAGCAGGTAGACGATCGACGGCGCCAGGCACGGCAGGGAAAACACCAGAAACGCCGAGCGGCTGACGGCATACGCCACGCTGGCAGACAGGATCGCCGCGGCGATCAGCCCATAGAGCAGCGCTTGCAGCAGGAAGTGGTCGGCCGGCACCAGAACGATGGCGGCGAACGCCAGGGTCAGCCCGGACAGTCCGGCACCGAGCAGGAACATGTGACGCCACTGCGGGCTGGCCTGACGCGACGGCAGCGCGGCGTTGAAGGCGGCGACCTGAATCAGCCGCAATACGGCCAGCAACACCACCCAGATCAGCCAGCCGGCGAGCAGCAGCGTCTGCTGTTCACCCCAGAGCAGGCCGGCACAGGCCAAGGCATTGAGCAGCATGAACAGGGTCGGGACCTGCGATCCCTGATAAAGCAGACGGGTCCGCTCTACCGATAACTCGGTGGCGAACTGATGACGAACGGCGCGCGAATCGTCCACTGGTACGGAGCCCGTGGCGTTCCTTGAAGCAGTGGTCATAGGCGATTTTCTTGTAATGGTTTGCCTGACTATTGCCGGAGCATACCCGAGCTAGAGCGCTCGCCCAAGCCATATGCTGGCAATTTAACAGCGAGCATCGACCGGTGGCAGCACAGTTGTACGCTGACTGAACAGTCGCATCCAGTCACGGTTTGCCGCCCCCTACCTCGGCCCGTAGAATGCCGCGATGCAGAATGATCCCGCCCGTTTCGACCCAGAACTTCTCCTCGCCTCCCTCAACGACGCGCAATGCCAGGCCGTGGCCGCTCCGCTTGGTCGCCAGCTGGTGCTGGCCGGTGCCGGCTCGGGCAAGACCCGCGTGCTGGTGCACCGCATCGCCTGGCTGATCCAGATCGTCAACGCCTCGCCCTACAGCATCCTGTCGGTGACCTTCACCAACAAGGCCGCCGCCGAGATGCGCCACCGCATCGAGCAGATGCTCGGCCTCAATCCCAATGGCATGTGGGTCGGCACCTTTCACGGCCTGGCGCACCGCATCCTCCGGGCACACTGGCGCGAAGCCGGGCTGGCCGAGAACTTCCAGATCCTCGATTCCGACGACCAGCAGCGCCTGGTCAAGCGGGTGATCCGCGACCTCGGCCTCGACGAGCAGCGCTGGCCGGCCAAGCAGGCGCAGTGGTTCATCAACGGCCAGAAGGACGAAGGCCTGCGGCCGAAAAACATCCAGGCCGGCGGCGATCTGTACCTCGCCACCATGCTGAAGATCTACGAAGGCTACGAAGCGGCCTGCGCGCGCACCGGGGTGATCGACTTCGCCGAACTGCTGCTGCGCGCCCTCGACCTGTGGCGCGATAACCCGGGCGGCATCCTGCAGCACTACCAGAAGCGCTTCCGCCACATCCTGGTCGACGAGTTCCAGGACACCAACGCCGTGCAGTACGCCTGGCTGCGTTTCCTCGCCCAGGGCGGCGACAGCCTGATGGTAGTGGGCGACGACGACCAGTCGATCTACGGCTGGCGCGGCGCCAAGATCGAGAACATCCAGGAATACGACCGCGATTTCCCCGACGCGCAGATGATCCGCCTGGAGCAGAACTACCGCTCCACCGCCGGCATCCTCAAGGCCGCCAACGCCCTGATCGCCAACAACAACGGGCGCCTGGGCAAGGAGCTGTGGACCGACGGCAACGACGGCGAGCCGCTGACCCTGTACGCCGCCTTCAACGAGCACGACGAAGCACGCTACGTGGTCGAGAGCATCGAGCGTGCGCTGAAGACCGGCCTGTCACGCAGCGAGATCGCCATCCTCTACCGCTCCAACGCCCAGTCGCGGGTGCTGGAAGAGGCCCTGCTGCGCGAACGCATCCCCTACCGCATCTACGGCGGCCAGCGCTTCTTCGAGCGCGCCGAGATCAAGAACGCGGTGGCCTACCTGCGCCTGATCGACGGCCGGCACAACGATGCTGCGCTGGAACGGGTGATCAACGTGCCGACCCGCGGCATCGGCGAGAAGACCATCGAGGCGATCCGCGAACACGCGCGCCACAGCGACCTGTCGATGTGGGCGGCGATGCAGCAGCTGATTGCCAACAAAGCACTGCCCGGCCGCGCCGCCGGTGCCCTGGCAGTGTTCAGCGAGCTGATCGAGAACCTCGCGGCCAAGGTGCTGAGCATGCCGCTGCACCTGATGACCCAGACCGTCATCGAGCAGAGCGGGCTGATCGCCTGGCACCAGGCCGAGAAAGGCGAAAAGGCCCAGGCCCGGGTGGAAAACCTCGAGGAACTGGTCAGCGCTGCGCGCAACTTCGAAAACAACGAGGAAGAGGACATGTCGCCGCTGGCGGCCTTCCTCACCCACGCTTCGCTGGAAGCCGGCGACACCCAGGCCGACGAGCACGAGGAGAGCGTGCAGCTGATGACGCTGCACAGCGCCAAGGGCCTGGAATTCCCCATGGTCTTCCTGGTCGGCATGGAAGAAGGCCTGTTCCCGCACAAGATGAGCCTGGAGGAGCCCGGCCGTCTCGAAGAAGAGCGCCGCCTGGCCTATGTCGGCGTGACCCGCGCCATGCAGCACCTGGTGCTGAGCTACGCGGAAACCCGCCGCCTTTACGGCAGCGAGACCTACAACAAGGTGTCGCGTTTCGTCCGCGAGATTCCGCCGGCGCTGATTCAGGAAGTGCGCCTGAGCAACAGCGTCAGCCGTCCGTACAGCGGTGCCGGCGCGAGCAGCGCGACCAGCAGCATGTTCGCCAACGCCGAAGTGCCGGACACCGGTTTCCGCCTCGGCCAGCACGTGCGCCATGCGCTGTTCGGCGACGGTGTGATCCTCAACTTCGAAGGCAGCGGCGCGCAGGCACGGGTGCAGGTCAACTTCGAGAGCGAGGGCAGCAAGTGGCTGATGCTCAGCTACGCCAAGCTGGAAGCGCTGTAAAACGACGCGGGTGCCGCAGCTTGATTTCCTAGGATGAATTACGCGCTGTTCATCCACCGAAGCCGGGCACAGTGGGGCAGTGAAGCGCGACTCACCCTACAAACGCTGATGCTCGGCTGCGCCAGGCCGAAAGCCCTCTGATCCCGCAGGACGGTTCAAACCTGCGAGCTACACCCGACAAGAAAACTAAAGCTCACGCGTCTGCCTGCAACGCGGCCATCGCCTGCGCGATCTGCTGCTCGCTGGGCCGCTCGGACTGCTGCAGCCCCTGTTGCACGCCGCGGAAGTTGGCCGCGTCCTTGTTCTGGCTGAGCTTGAACTGACCTTCGAGTCGGCTGATCGGCAGGGCGAAGCCGACGATGGCGCGCAGCATGCTGTCGATGTACGCCGCCGGTGCATCGCTCACCGCCCACGGCCGTTCACGATTCCGCTCATGCCGGTCGCTCAGTGTACTGACCAGCGCCAGCAGGCGCTCGCGATCATCGAACACCTCGGCGCGGCCATAGGCATGCACCGCCTGGTAGTTCCAGGTCGGCACCACCTTGCCGTGCTCGGCCTTGGCCGGGTAGAAGCTCGGGCTGACATAGGCCTCCGCGCCCTGAAACACCACCAGTGCCTCCTCCCCAGCCTGCAAGATGCGCCACTGCGGGTTGGCGCGAGCGAAGTGACCGTACAACGTGCCGTGTTCGCCTTCGTCCTGCACCAGCAGCAACGGCAGGTGGCTGGCCAGCAGCCCCTGCTCACCGTTGGTCACTACGATCGCCAATGGCGTGTGCGCAATGAACCCGTGCAGCGTGGCGGTATCGTGTTGGGCGAAGGTCTTGGGAACGTACATGGCGTACCTCGGCAGTCATTAGCCGCTGGTGTACCGCATCGCACGAATGGCGAACAGATACAGTTGTCATAAATCCCGAAACACTCTGCGGCTGGCCTTTACGCCCAGTACTGGGCAGCATGACGCGCGTATAACCACAAATCGGGATACCTGATATGCAACGCTTTCTCACCATCGCTCTGGCCCTCTGCCTCGGCCTGACACTCAGCCTCGACGCCAGTGCCAAGCGCATGGGCGGCGGCAAATCCTTCGGCTCCGCGCCGACCCACCAGAGCCGTCAGGCCGATGCGCCGAGCGCACCCGGTGCCACTGGCGCCGCCGCGACCGCCGGTCGCGCCGCCCCGGCTGCCAGCGGCGCTTCGCGCTGGCTCGGCCCGCTGGCCGGCATCGCCGCCGGCGGCCTGCTCGCCTCGATGTTCATGGGCGATGGCTTCCAGGGCATCCAGTTCCTCGACATCCTTCTGCTCGGCCTGATCGCCTTCGTCATCTTCCGCTTCATCGCCTCGCGCCGTCAGGCCCAGGGCAATCCGGCCGCTGCCGGCGCGGGTGGCATGCACCGACAGATGCCGCAGCAGGCGCCGATCTTCGGCAGCAGTGGCGGCGCCGCTGCACGCCCGGTGATCAATGCCCCAGCCTGGTTCGACGAACAGCGCTTCATCGCCGCCGGTCGCGAGCACTTCCAGGCGCTGCAGCAACACTGGGATGCGGCCGAGATGGACAAGATTGCCGAGTTCGTCACCCCGCAGATGCTCAGCTTCCTCAAGGAAGAGCGCGCCAGCCTGGGTGATGGCTTCCAGTCCACCTACATCGATGACCTCGATGCACAGCTGGATGGCATCGACGAACTGGCCGACAAGACCGTCGCCACCCTGACCTTCCGCGGCGTGGCGAAAACCTCGCGCTTCGACCAGGGCGAACCGTTCAGCGAAAGCTGGCGCATGGAACGTGCCGCAGGCGACAACCAGCCTTGGCTGGTCGCCGGTATCCGCCAGAACGGCTGATCCGCACGCACATGAAAAAGCCCGGGCTGGTCCCGGGCTTTTTCTTGTCCGCGATAAACGTCCGGTCACTCGGCCAGCAGTTGCCGCACACCCAGCCGCTCGATCTGCTCGAGCATCTGTTGCTCTTGATCAGCCTGCAGGTGCAACGACTCGCCCGCGGCGATATCAGCGGCCATGCGTTGCAGGGTCGGCATGTCGAAATACTGATCGGTCATTGCCAGCGACAACACCAGCTCGCGGTCTTCGCGCGGGCGCTCCGCGCATTCGGGGCACGTGACGAACGCACCAAACTTGATCGCACCACAGTTGAAGCATACAACTTGAGTCATGGCTGCTTTCCACTGGCTGCCATCGATTCACAGGCCATGCCCTCGACCGTTTGGTACATCAGGCCGCTGCCATCTTCGACCGCATACTCCGATTGCAGGTAGCTGACCAGTGGCGAAGGCAGGCGCTGGATGCCGACCTCATCGATGAACGCGTCCAGCGAACGGCGGAAACCGGCGCGCATTTCGGCTATTTTTTCCGGCGTGGCATTGGTCCAGAAAATGCCTTTGTCGTTGTACGAGCCAATGCCCGACAACAACTGGAGCAAACGCTGCTTTTCCTCGGTGTTCATCTCCGGCGTCCTTGCTGAGCGTGCTTGAGCGGCCGTGATCCGGCCATGGATCGCCACTCTAGCAAAGGCGGTCTGGCGGGCGAAACCAAACACCCCGCCAGCAATCGTCGCGATCTTGCGACGATGGGTTGGCCATCACTTCTCTTGGAAAAAATACTAAGTCAAAGCCACCCATTGCTGACCTATCGGTCACTTTTAGAGTTCGCTTACGTGGAAATATAAATCTCAAAATACAACAACTTAGAAACCAAGCCCTAAAAACAACTTGCCTTCTATAAATAGCTTCCCCCAATACAAGCCAAGCTATGAATAGGAATTCATTTAGCAAAATCTGACTATTTGGACAGCTATATTAATTGTTCTATATGTTACGCACCTCACAACTCGCCAGCTTGTAAGAGCATAAACACACGACTAGGATGCCCGCCATACGTAGATCGTGTGCAAGTTGCTGCACACATACAAATGCGCAATTTATTGCGCACTGGGCCAAGGATGAAGTGCCTAGAGTCTCTTGTAGAAAAGAACACTTAGTTCTATTTCTTATTGGCAGGTCATGGAATGACAGCACTCTCAGCTTTATCTGATCACTATTTAAGTCTGGCGAAATATCCGATTACTGCAGGGAATTACGCCGGGTTGGATATCCGTTACTCAACGGAATTTGAAGTGATTGAAGGTGAGCTCGAAAAAGCTGCGGCCATGCATCAAACCGATGCGATCGACTGGCAGAAAATTCGTGATCTCAGCGAAGGACTTTTGCGCGAACAGTCCAAGGATCTGCGGGTCGCCAACTGGCTGACCTGGAGCCTTTATCAGCGCGAAGGCCTTCCTGGCCTGCAGGCTGGTCTCGGCCTGCTACTCGAGATGTGTGAGCACGGCTGGGTAACGCTTTACCCAAGCAAGAACAGCACACGCGCTGCCGCTTTCGCCTGGCTGACCCAGCGGCTGGAAAAAGCACTAGGCGAAGACATTCCTATTGCCAGCCAACTGTCGCTGTTTCGCAGTCTGTCAGCACTTTTACGCAAGTTGGAAACCTGTTTATCCGAGCGACTCGGCGAAGCAGCGCCACTGTTGCTGCCGCTGTGCCGGCGGATCGACGAGCAGATCAACCGAGCCGATCGCGCCCACCCCGAGTCCGGTGTGGTGGGCGCAACCTTAGCCCAGGCCAAGCACGCAGCCAGTCAGGTGTTCAATCCGGCAGCGCCACTCGACAATGAGCGCGATGCGCACAAGTCCCTGCGGACCTTGCAGGACACCGCTCGGCCATTGTGTGCCTGGTGGCTAAAACAGAAGGCCAGCGATCTGCGTGCCCTGCGGTTGTCACGCACCCTGCTCTGGCTGCCCATCGATAGCCTGCCGGAACGCAATGCCGAACAGATCACTGCCCTGCGTGGCCTGCCTGCGGACAAACTGGCCAGCTTCGGCGAACGCCTCACCAATGGCTTGTACGCCGACCTCCTTGTTGAGTTGGAGCCAAGCATTGCCCGTTCACCATTTTGGCTCGACGGTCAACGCCTGGCCTGGGAGTGCCTGCAGGCGCTCGGTGCGGAGTCGGCAATGCGCGAAGTGGAGATGCAACTGGCGCTGTTTCTGCAGCGCGTGCCAGGCCTGGAAGACCTGCGCTTCCATGACGGTAGCCCGTTTGCCGACGCTAACACCCGCACGTGGCTCGCCACCCATGTGATGCCGCATCTACAGGCGCCTGTCGCCGAGCCCCAACCCTTGATGAATCCACAGCGCGACAGCACGCCAGCCTGGGAAATTGCTCTGAAGGCCGCACTCCCCCGCCTACGTACGGATGGCCTGAAATCCGCCGTGCAACAGCTCAAGCAGGGTATGGGTCAGGCACAGGGCGGCCGTACCCGATTTTTCTGGCAGCTCGCCCTGGCTCGCCTATGCAGTGCTGCGAAGAAACACGAGCTGGCCAAGACCCAGCTCGAATCACTCGATCAGAACCTGCAAGCCAGCGGACTGAGCGAGTGGGAGCCTGACCTCGCGCTGGAGGTACTGCGCCTGCTGCATACCTGCTACGAGCTGCTGCCACAGAGCCATATCGTGCGAGAACGCAAGGAAGAGATTCATCGCCGACTGTGCCACCTCGACCTCGAGGTGGTGCTGGATTAAGCGCGTATTATCCACCTACACCGAAACACAAAGGAAAATGACGATGGCCAAGGAAGGCTCGGTAGCACCCAAAGAACGCATCAACGTCACCTTCAAGCCTGCCACTGGCGGGGCTCAGGAAGAGATCGAACTGCCGCTCAAACTGATGGTACTGGGCGATTTCACCCAGCGCGCAGACGAACGCAAGATCGAAGATCGCAAGCCGATCAGCATCGACAAGAACAGCTTCGACGAAGTGCTCGGCAAACAGGCGTTGAGCCTGACCTTCGCCGTACCGAATCGCCTGCATGACGAGCAAACTCAGGAAGAGCTGCCCGTGCAGCTGCACATCCACTCGATGAAGGATTTCAACCCGGCGGCCGTGGTCGAGCAGGTCCCCGAGCTGCAGAAGCTGATGGAGCTGCGCGACGCCCTGGTTGCTCTGAAAGGTCCGCTGGGCAACGCCCCGGCCTTCCGCAAAGCCATCGAAAACGTGCTCGCCGACGAAGAGTCCCGTGACCGCGTGCTGAGCGAACTGGGCCTGACTGCCCAGCAAGACGCCTGACCCTCGACAAGGAAGACGAACATGACTACCAGTGCACTAGCGGAAAGCTCCCGGAATATCGCCGAAGCCGGCATTCTCGACCGCATCATCGCGGAAACCCGCCTGAGTCCGGATGACGACGCCTATGACATCGCCAAGCGCGGCGTGTCGGCCTTCATCGAGGAACTGCTGAAACCACACAACCAGAACGAGCCGGTGAAAAAGGCCATGGTCGACCGCATGATCGCGGAGATCGACGCCAAGCTCAGCCGGCAGATGGACGAAATCCTCCACCACGCCGACTTCCAGGCCCTGGAGTCGTCCTGGCGCGGCCTCAAGCTGCTGGTCGATCGCACCAACTTCCGCGAGAACACCAAGCTGGAGATCCTCAACGCCTCCAAGCAGGACCTGCTGGACGACTTCGAGGACAGCCCGGAAATCACCCAATCCGGCCTGTACAAGCACATCTACACCGCCGAGTACGGCCAGTTCGGCGGCCAGCCAGTCGGCGCCATCGTCGCCAACTACTTCTTCGACCCTAGCGCACCGGACATCAAGACCCTGCAGCACGTCGCCAGCGTCGCCTGCATGTCACATGCACCGTTCGTGGCGGCGGCCGGTCCGAAATTCTTCGGGCTGGAAAGTTTCACCGGCCTGCCCAACCTGAAGGACCTCAAGGATCACTTCGAGGGCCCGCAGTTCGCCAAGTGGCAAAGCTTCCGCGAACGTGAAGACGCCCGTTACGTCGGCCTGACCCTGCCGCGCTTCCTCCTGCGCACTCCCTACGACCCGGAAGAGAATCCGGTGAAGAGCTTCGTCTACAAGGAGAATGTTGCCAGCAGTCACGAGCATTACCTGTGGGGCAACACCGCCTATACCTTCGCCTCCAGGCTGACCGACAGCTTCGCCAAGTTCCGCTGGTGCCCGAACATCATCGGCCCGCAGAGCGGTGGCGCGGTGGAAGACCTGCCGCTGCACCACTTCGAAAGCATGGGCGAAATCGAGACCAAGATTCCTACCGAAGTGCTGGTCTCCGACCGCCGCGAGTACGAGCTGGCCGAAGAAGGCTTTATCGCCCTGACCATGCGCAAGGGCAGCGATAACGCCGCGTTCTTCTCCGCCAACTCGGCGCAGAAGCCAAAGTTCTTCGGCATCAGCGAGGAAGGCAAGACCGCCGAGCTGAACTACAAGCTCGGCACCCAGCTGCCCTACCTGTTCATCGTCAACCGCCTGGCGCACTACCTGAAGGTGCTGCAGCGCGAACAGATCGGCGCCTGGAAAGAACGCACCGACCTCGAGCTGGAGCTGAACAAGTGGATCCGCCAGTTCGTCGCCGACCAGGAGAACCCCAGCTCGGAAGTGCGTAGCCGCCGTCCGCTACGCGCAGCGCAAGTGATCGTCAGCGATGTCGACGGTGAGCCGGGCTGGTACCGCGTCAGCCTCAACGTGCGCCCACACTTCAAGTACATGGGGGCCGACTTCACCCTGTCCCTGGTTGGCAAGCTCGACAAGGAATAAGGGGCGATGTCCGGGTACGGCAGCCTGTTCGAACGCCTCGCGGGCGATGCCGGTCTGCGTGCCGGTCACGGCCACGAGGTGGCCGTGACGGCTTCGGTCGCCGTCCACCTGGCAAAGATGCTGAGCACTCGTGCGGGTAGCGTGCAGACGCTACCTGACTACGGCTTGCCCGATCTCAACGACATGCGCCTGTCGTTGCACGACGCATTGCAACAGGCCCGTCTGGAGATCGAACGCTTCATCGAGCGCTATGAACCTCGCCTGCGTCAGGTACGGGTGATCTCCCTGCCCCGCGAGCAGGATCCGCTCAGCCTCAACTTCGCTGTCGAAGCGCTGCTGCAGGTGGACGGCATCAAGCGACAGGTCAGTTTCGCCGCGCAGCTGGATGGCAGCGGGCAAGTGAAGGTCAGGTAAGGGACTGTTCAAAGGAGAGCATGGATGTCCGGTAAACCCGCCGCCCGCCAGGGCGACCCCACCGCCTGCCCGGTCCCCGGTCACGGTACCAACCCCATCGCCGTTGGTTCGCCCAATGTGCTGTTCGACAGCCTGCCAGCAGCCCGCCAGGGAGACGCCTCGGCCTGTGGCGGCGCATTGAGCGGCAACGTGATCCCGACCGTGCTGATCAACGGCAAACCGGCAACCACCATCGGCACCGTGGGCAACCACGGCAATGTGGTGGTGGCGGGGTCGGGGACTGTGCTGATTGGAACCTCTCACTCCGCGGCGGCGTTTGATCCCCCCTCGGGTTTGCCCGGCTATTTCGATGAGTTCTTCATCATTCGAGATGAAGAGGGCAGTCCCGTATCCAACTATCGCTACCGCATCGAAACCCGTGGCGGAGAACTATATGAAGGCATCACCGATGCCGAAGGACGAACCAAGGTCATCAGCACCGGCAAACAATCGGAAGAGCTGACCCTCTCGCTGCTGTCGCCAGATGGTGTCTGCCATGCCTGACAACATCCTCAAGCGCTCCGGCTCCACGCCCTCCAACCAGCGTATAGGCCAGGTTGTCCCCCTGAAGCTAGCGAAGCTTGCACGCTACGAGATCAATATCCGCTCTTTCCATCCCGGCAAGACTTTTGGCTGGAGCGGATTAAATTTTGAAGGTGATGCCCGTGGTTTTTCTCTGGGAGCAAGTGGTGTCTCTGGAGGAGCTGGGGCAGAAGTTACTTCCCGAATTTGGCATCGTTTCAAGGTAGATGCGCTCTCCGGCAAAACACTCGATGCAGAAACCGAATCGAATGATTCCGGAAAGATTGCTGGCGACCACACTCGCTACGATGGAGTTCTAAAGCCCAAAGGCGGTGCTTGGCCAGTTTTAAGAAAGGAAGACGGGCCAGTTACGACACTGTATATCGACGGAGGGTATGCAGGTGAGAACCATGCACTTTTCCCATCTGCTGAACTGAAAGAAAACCTAGGCGTGACATTCGTTCCCAGCCTGGACGTCAGCTACAAGTTCGTCATAACCATTGATCGCGTATCCAAACATATGGATATCGTTAGCTATGTAAGCGGTGACGGCTTTCCGAATTGCGAGGCATTCGTTGTCGATTCTGCAGGCACTTCGATTTTCTTAGGCATACATGTACGCAAAGGCGCAGCTTTGTTCTCCCTTTGGGGAGACAAAAAATATCCGATGGTCGCCTCCGCCATACGACTTGGCCTCGACGATAACGGAAATTTCAACGGCCTTATTGCAAACGAGCTGAAACGCAGACAACAGAACAAAGAAAAACTCGAATTTCACCCAATTTCCAAATGGAATAATTTCTTCCTAACTCTCGACCCCAGTGCCGAGCGATGGATGTGGCCATGGCAAGAACCCATGCCAGATAGAGCGGTAACATAAAAATGAGCACCTCTGCAAAAAAATTCTTCCGAATTTCCATCTGGCTTCCTGCACTTATCTTTTTATCCTTGCCGGTATTGGAAAATATTTTTCGAGGCCCACAACGTTTCGAGGACATACTTCTAACTTATGGGCTTTCGTTCGGAGTTATCGCCTATCCAGTTTTCGCAACTTGGGCAACCAGAGTAATCAACAAAAAATCAGAAGAAGAGATAACAAAGCTAATTTGGTGGGCACCCATCATATTCATCCCATTTTATGGTGTGCCGTGGATGATTTATGGATTGGCTCACGTTGTTATGGGGGATATGTCCGGTATCGCCATGGCCTTGTTATGGATCGCGTTCTCACCCTACATACTCGTAGTTGGCTATTTCTTTTCAATAACAACTATCGCCATTTACAAAATTCTCTTTAATTCTGCCGGCATGGAAAATTAATCCATGTACAGAGCTATGTTATCGGCCCAACGCAGAGCAATTATGCTAATAGGTACCACTGTCATCATGCAGAGCGCCTGTGTTCCCTACCCCCACTCGGTAACCCGTAACTCGGCCATCGAAGGCCGCGTGCTGTCCGCCGAAACAGGTCAGGCAGTATCGGGCGCCAAAGTCGAGCTGGATATCGGCAGCGACGAATCCTGGCGCTACGAAACCACCAGCGATGCCCAAGGCCGCTTCGCCTTTGCCGAACATAGCGACTATCGCCTGTTCGCCTTGCTGGCTGATGGGCCTCACTACTGGACCACCCTGTCGATCAGCGCTCCCGGTTATCACACACGCCATTGCATGTGGACGAGCACTTATTGGTGTTCGTCGGCCCCAATCAAATTGCCGCACCTGACGTTGCAGCCGGAACACCTTGTCATCTCGGAAAAAGAAGCCGCAGAGGATCTCTGGCACTGCATCGAATCGGCCAAAGAGCAGGCCAACTAATGTCCTTCAACCACCATTACCAGAGCGAACTCTCCGCCCTGCGCCACTTGGGCAAGCGCTTCTCCGAGCGCAGCCCGGCGCTGGCGCCGTTTCTCGGCCAGGCCGGGCGCGACCCGGATGTGGAGCGCCTGCTGGAGGGCTTTGCCTTCCTCACCGGGCGCCTGCGGCAGAAACTCGACGACGAACTGCCGGAGCTGACCCATTCGCTGATGCACCTGCTGTGGCCCAACTACATGCGCCCGCTACCGGCCTTCAGCATGCTGCAGTTCGACCCGCTCAAACGCCCCGGCCCGGCGCTGCAGGTTCCGCGCCACACGCCGGTGGAAGCCAGGGCAGTCGAGGGCGTGACCTGCCGTTTCCGCACCGCCTATGCGACCGAAGTGCTGCCGCTGGCACTCAATGCGCTGGACTATTCGGTGAAGGGCGATGGCGCCCTGCTCAGCCTGCGCCTGGCGATGAGCACCGATGGCCACCTAGGCGAAATCGGCCTGCAAAGGCTGCGCCTGCACCTGGCCGGCGAGCGTTATGTCGCCCAGCTGCTTTACCTCGGACTGCTGCGTCACCTCGACGGCATCCAGCTGGTGCTGCTGGATGAAAACGGCGCACCCCTGAGCGATGCCCGGGAGCTGCCGCTGCCGCTTTTAGGACTCGCGCCAAGCCAGGTGCAAGCCGTGGGTTTCAACGAAGAGCAGGCGCTCATTCCCTACCCGCACAACACCTTCCGCGGCTATCGCCACCTGCAGGAATACTTCGCCTTCCAGGACAAATTTCTGTTCGTCGACCTCAAGGGGCTAGAGGCCCTGCAACGCCAACCGCAGGAGGTGCTGGAGCGCGCCCGCGGCCTGGAGTTGCGCTTCGACATCCGCAAAACCGGCCTGCAGCGCATCCGACCGACCCTAGACAACGTGCGCCTGTACTGTACGCCGGTGGTTAACCTGTTCGCCCACGACGCTATTCCGATCCGCCTCGACGGCAAGCAGGACCAGTACCTGCTGCTGCCGGCGGAATACGAGCCGCAACACTGCGGGGTGTTCTCGGTGGATCGGGTGACCGGCTGGAAGCCCGGCGGCATGGGCTACGAGGAATATGTGCCGTTCGAATCGTTCGAGCACGACCCGAGCTTCGACCAGCCGCGGGCACGGCCGCACTACAGCGTGCGCCAGCAGTCATCGCTGCTCGGCGATGGCCTGGAAACCTGGCTCAGCTTCGGCCAGCGCGGCGCCGAGGCGCAGGAAACCCTGTCCATCGAGCTGACCTGCACCAACCAGAGCCTGGCCCGTCAGCTCAAGCCGGGCGATATCTGCCTGCCCAGCGAGGACACCCCGGAGTTTCTTACCTTCCGCAACATCGGCGCAGTAACGCCGAGCTACGCGCCGCCGCTGCACCGCGACTACCTGTGGAAGCTGATCAGCAACATGTCGCTGAACTACCTGTCGCTGGCCGACGTCGAGGCGCTCAAGGTGATCCTCGAAACCTACGACCTGCCCCGCCACTACGACCAGCACGCACTCAAGGTCAGCCAACGCATGCTCGGCGGCCTCAAGCACATTCGCCACCAGCACGTCGACCGCCTGCACCGCGGCCTGCCTGTGCGCGGCGTGCGCACCGAACTGAGCATGGACCCAGACAGCTACCTGGGCGAAGGGGACCTGTTCCTCTTCGCCTCGGTGCTCAACGAATTTTTCGCCCTTTACGCCAGCCTCAACTCGTACCACGAGCTGCGCGTACAGAGTACACAGGGAGAGGTGTACCAATGGACGCCACGCATGGGGCAACAGCCCCTGCTCTGAACCGGCTCAGCCACGGCATCCGCGAGTACAGCCTGTTCCAGGCGACGCTGCGGGTGCTGGACCGTTTGCGCGCCGCTCATCCCGAACTGGATGAGGAGGCGTTGTACGAGCGCCTGCATTTCCAGGCCAACCCGAGCCTGGGCTTTCCCGGTAGCGATGTCGATCACCTGGAGTTCTTCGACGAGCACGGCGAGCTGCATGCACGCCTGCGTATCAACCTGGTCAGCCTGTTCGGCGCCGGCTCGCCGCTGCCGGCGTTCTACAGCGAACAGGCCCTGGGCGACAGCCCGGAAGGCAATCCCACCCGTGACTTCCTCGACCTGTTCAACGATCGCCTGCAGCGTCTGCTGCTGCCGATCTGGCGCAAGTACCGCTACCACACGCTTTATGATCAGGGCGCGCGCGACCTGTTCTCCGCACGCCTGTTCGCCCTGATCGGCCTGGGCGGCGAACGCATCCGCGCCGCCGAGGACCTTAACTGGCGGCGCCTGCTGCCCTACCTCGGCCTGCTTAGCCTGCGCGCCCACTCGGCGGCCTTGGTCGAGTCGGTGCTGCGCTATTACTTCAAGCACGCCGATCTGCGCCTCGAGCAGTGCGTCGAACGCCAGGTGCGCATCATCCCCGAGCAACGCAATCGCCTCGGCCTGGCCAACAGCCAGCTGGGCGAAAGCCTGGTGCTCGGCGAGCAGGTACGCGACCGCGGCGGCAAGTTTCGTATCCACATTCGCCAGCTCGGCTGGCAACGCTTCCACGAATTCCTGCCGATCGGCAGTGGCTACCAGCCGCTCTGTGCGCTGGTGCGCTTCACCCTGCGCGACCCGCTCGACTACGACATCCGCCTGGCCCTGCGTCACGAGGAAATCCGCGAGCTGCGTATTGGCCAGGACAACCCCTGCCACCTGGGCTGGACCAGCTGGCTCGGCCACGAACGAGCCGATGGCGTGGTCACCATCGGCGGCATGACTCATTAAAGGACTGATGAAATGATCAATGTCGATCTACAGCAGCTGGTGCAGGCACTGGACGCCGATACCCGCCGCGATCTCGAAGGCGCTGCCGAGCGCTGCCTGCAGCGTGGCGGGCAAAAGATCCTCGTCGAGGATCTGCTGCTCGGCCTGCTCGAACGTCCGCACGGCCTGCTGCTGCGTGCCCTGCAGGATGCCCAGGTGGACGCCGGCGAGCTGGCGCGCACCCTGCAGCCACGCAGCGAGCACAGCGCCTCGTGCAACCCGGTGTTCGCCGCCGAGTTGGTGCAGTGGCTGCAGGACGCCCTGCTGGTGGCCAACCTGGAACTCGGCCAGAGCCAGGTCGCGCAGGCGGCGCTGATCCTCGCCCTGCTGCGCAATCCCATGCGCTACGCCGGCAGCCCGTACCAGACGCTGCTGGCCGGTATTGATGCCGAACGCCTACGCGACTTCGCCCTCAGCCAACAACCGCAGAACGCACGCTCGGCCAGCCTGCCAAACGGTGAAAGCGCCCTGGCGCGCTTCACCCACAACTTCACCCAGCAGGCCCGTGACGGCCGGCTGGACCCGGTGCTGTGCCGCGATGGTGCGATCCGCCAGATGATCGACATCCTCGCCCGGCGGCGGAAGAACAACCCGATCGTGGTCGGTGAAGCCGGCGTCGGCAAAACCGCCATCGTCGAGGGCCTGGCCCTGCGCATCGCTAGCGGGGAGGTGCCGGATACGCTCAAGGGCGTCGAGCTGCTGTGCCTGGACATGGGCCTGCTGCAGGCCGGCGCCAGCGTCAAAGGCGAATTCGAACGGCGTCTGCAGGGGGTGATCGATGAGGTCAATGCTTCGCCCAAACCGATCATCCTGTTCATCGACGAAGCCCACACCCTGATCGGCGCCGGCGGCCAGGCCGGTGGATCGGACGCCGCCAACCTGCTCAAGCCAGCCTTGGCCCGTGGCGAGCTGCGCACCATCGCCGCGACTACCTGGAGCGAATACAAGCGGTACTTCGAGAAGGACCCGGCCCTGGCCCGGCGCTTCCAGCCGGTGCAATTGCACGAGCCCACGGTGAGCGAGGCGGTGACCATCCTCCGTGGTCTGGCGCCGGTGTACGAGAAGAGCCACGGCATCTATCTGCGTGACGACGCGGTGGTCGCCGCTGCCGAACTGTCGGCCCGCTACCTGGCCGGACGCCAGTTGCCAGACAAGGCCGTGGACGTACTTGATACCGCCTGCGCCCGCGTGCGCATCAGCCTGGCCGCCGCCCCGGAAGCCATCGAGCGCCTGCGCGGCGAGATCGCCGAAGGCCAGCGCCAGCACCAGGCGTTGCAGCGCGACCAGCAGGCAGGGCTGGCCGGCGACGAGGCACTACTGGAGACACTGCAGGCTCGTCTCGATCAAGCCGCCGCCCACCTGCGGCAACGGGAACAACACTGGCTCGCCCAGCAGCAACTGGCCACCCGCCTGCTGGACCTGCGCCAGCAGTGTGCAGCCGCGCGACTGCAGCAAGCGAACGATGACCATGATGATGCCGATGAGCCGCAGCCGGACCTGGAAGAGCTCGAAGCCGAGCTGCGCGCGATCCAGGCCGCGCTGGCCACAGCCCAGGCCGGTGAGCGCCTGGTCAGCCATGAGGTCTGCCCGCGCCTGGTGGCCGAAGTGATCAGCCACTGGACCGGCGTGCCGCTGAGCCAGCTGGCCCGCGAACACAACGCCAAGGTGGCCAGCTTCGCAAGCGACCTGCGCGCCCGCATGCGTGGCCAGGAGCAGGCGGTGCAGGTGCTGGATCGCGCCATGCGCGCCGCCGCCTCCGGGTTGAACAAGGACGACGCGCCGGCCGGCGTGCTCCTCCTGGTCGGCCCCAGCGGCGTGGGCAAGACCGAGACCGCCCTGGCCCTGGCCGACCTGCTGTACGGCGGCGAGCGCTTCCTCACCACCATCAACATGTCCGAGTTCCAGGAGAAGCACACCGTCTCCCGGCTGATCGGCGCGCCGCCCGGCTACGTCGGCTACGGCGAGGGCGGCATGCTCACCGAGGCCGTAAGGCAGAAGCCCTACTCGGTGATTCTCCTAGACGAGGTGGAGAAGGCCGATCCAGACGTAATGAACGTCTTCTACCAAATCTTCGACAAGGGCGTGGCCAACGACGGCGAAGGCCGCGAGATCAACTTTCGCAACTGCCTGATCCTGCTCACCTCCAACCTGGCCAGCGACAGCATCGAAGCGCTCTGCGCTGGCGAGCAGCGACCGCCGGTGGAACAGCTGGAAGAGGCGATCCGCCCGACCCTCAGTCGCCACTTCAAGCCGGCCCTGCTGGCACGCATGCGCGTGGTGCCTTACTACCCGGTGGCCGGCGCCGTGCTACGCGAGCTGATTCAGCTCAAGCTGCAGCGCCTCGGCCAGCGTCTAGCCCGGCGCAAGCTGAGCTTCAGCCACAGCCCGGCCCTGCTCGAGCACCTGGCCGCGCGTTGCGCCAGCGGCGAGAGCGGCGCGCGGCTGATCGACCAGCTGCTGGAGCAGAGCGTGCTGCCGCGCATCGCCGACCGTCTGCTGGATGCCATGGCCAGCGGCGCCGCCATCTCCCACGTACATGCCACCCTGGACGGTGAAGGAGCGCTGGCCTGTGAGTTCGATTGAGAAAATCATCGGAGCTGCGCCGCTGCTGGGCCAGATCGCCCAGCCGCTGGCCTATGCCGAACAGTTGCTGCAGCAGTTCACCCGCCTGTCTCGCCTGGCCGGTGCCGAGCGCCTGCCGGTAGCCCTGGCCGAGGCGGCGGCGCAGCTCAGCGGCTGCCGCCTGGCCCAGCTGTACCTGCTGGACAGTACCCACACGCGCCTGACGCTGACCGCCGAATGGCTGGACGGCCAGCTCGCCGAGCACGAGACCAGCCTGTCCAGCGACTATGACGGCGAGCAGCTGCTGCAGTACTGCCTGTGCCAGAACCGCCACCTGAGCCTGGCCAGCCTCGACCCCAGCCTGCACGAGACCAGCTTCCTGCCGGCGGCGGAAAAGCCCTGGCGCAGCCTGCTGTGCCTGCCGCTGCAGGATGAACAGGCACGCGTCGCCGGTCTGCTGCTGGTGGCCAGCAGCAGCACCCGCGACCTCGACGGCTTCGCCGCCTCGCTGGCCAGCCTGGGCGCCTTCGCCCTGGCCCAGCACCAGCTGCTGCAACGCCTGCGCGCACCCAAGGCGGCCGCGCCGGAAGCGGTCAGCCCGGCGCTACCCAGCGACTATGGTCTGATCGGCAGCAGCCCGGCGATGCGCGCGGTGTATCAGTTGCTCGGCAAAGTGCTGCACAACCCGGTCAGTGTGCTGCTCACCGGAGAAACCGGTACCGGCAAGGAACTGGTCGCACGTGCCATCCACGATTGCGGCTTCCGCCGCAGCCAGGCGTTCATCGTGCAGAACTGCGCCTCACTGCCGGAAAGCCTGCTGGAGAGCGAGCTGTTCGGCTACCGCAAGGGCGCCTTCACCGGCGCCGAGCGCGACCGCAAGGGCCTGTTCGATGCTGCTGATGGCGGCACCCTGTTCCTCGACGAGATCGGCGACATGCCGCTGGCGCTACAGGCCAAACTGCTGCGCGTGCTGCAGGAAGGTGAAGTACGCCCGCTGGGCAGCACCGCGACCCACCGCGTCGATGTACGCATCGTCGCAGCCACCCACCGCGACCTGCGCAGCCTGGTCGAGCAGGGGCGGTTTCGCGAAGACCTGTTCTATCGCCTCTCGCACTTTCCCATCGAACTGCCACCACTGCGCGACCGCGCCGAAGACATCCTGCAACTGGCGCGGCATTTCGCCGACACGGCCAGCACTTTTCTGCAGCGTGATACCTGCCGCTGGGCCGACACCACCCTCACCCATCTCGCCGCCTACGCCTTCCCCGGCAACGTGCGCGAACTCAAGGGACTGGTCGAGCGCGCCGTGCTGCTCTGCGAAGGCGGCGAACTGCTGCCCGAGCACTTCGCCCTGCGCCGCGACAGCAGGCCCGACGATGGCTGCATGAACCTGCGCGAACGCATGGAACAGGTCGAGCGCAATCTGCTGCTCGACTGCCTGCGCAAGAACCGTGGCAATCAGAGCCAGGCCGCCCGCGAACTGGGCCTGCCGCGACGCACCCTGCTGTACCGCATGGACCGGCTGAGTATCAGCCCGGCCGATGTCTGAAGCGCCGCCGATTACCACCGTTTATCCCACCACACCTGGAGAACCCACGATGTCCCAGCGTTTCTGCAGTGCCGCCCTGCTGGTACTGCTCGCATGCCTCGGCGGTTGCGCCGGTAACTACACATCCAGCGATGATGACTACCGCCCTCTGGGCGACCCGCAGGCCGAACAACGCGGCAAGTGATGGCAAGGAGCACACACCAATGGAACTGGTATTCGATGTCGTCAGCACCCAGCAATTCGCCCCGGGCCTGCTGACCAGCAAGACCTTCAAGAAGGCCGGTGGCGTGATCGGCCGTGGTGAGGACTGCGACTGGGCGATCCCCGACAGCAAACGCATCCTCTCCAACCGTCATGCCCAGGTCAGCTACAGCGACGGGCATTTTTATCTCACCGATACCAGCAGCAACGGCATCCAGCTCAGGGACAACGGCGCGCGCCTGCCCAAAGGCGAGCCGCAACGCGTCGAGCATGGCTGCGTGTACTGCCTCGGCGAGCTGGAGATCCGCGCCCGCGTGCTGCAAGACCCGGCGCAGTTCGAGGAACAGATCGGCCAACGCCAGCAGGCCGGTAGCATCATTCCCGACGACGCCTTTCTCGCCCTCGACCCGATCGCCGCACTGGAACAGCGCCCGCGCGGCTACAGCACCCTGGACGAGTTCGCCGGCCTGGTGCAGGCGCCGGAGGAGCAAGCGACGCGCAGCGAGTACGCGCGCATCGACATGGAAAGCCTGCTGCTACCGGAGCTGGTGGCGCAGGCCGAGCCGGCACCGCTGGACACACGTCCGGCGCCACCCCGGCCCAGTGCCTCATCGGCACCAGCGGCGCCGTTGGACGATGCCTTCTGGCCGCGCTTCGCCGACGCCCTGGGGGTACGCCTCGACGACCTCGACGAAGCGGCGCGTCAGGCGCTGGCACTGCAGGCTGCCCGCCTGCTGCGCCAGAGCGTCGGCGGCCTGCAGCAGAGCCTGCGCACCCGTGGAGAATTGAAGAACGAGCTGCGCCTGGCCCTGACCACCGTGCAGAGCGCCGGCAACAACCCGCTCAAGCACAGCGCCGATGCCAGCGAAGCGCTGACCACCCTGCTGCGCAGCGGCAAGCCCGGCCAGCTCAGCGCCGAACAGGCCATGGGCCGCGCCTACCGCGACCTGCAGGCGCACCAGGTGGCCCTGTTCGCTGCCAGCCGCGCCGCCGTGCAGGGCCTGCTCCAGCAGTTCGCGCCCGAGCAGCTGACCCTGCAGTTCGAGCAGCACCGCAAGCCACTGCTCGCCACCTCCGCCAGCCGCTGGCGCGCCTACCGCCGCCACTTCCGTGCCCTGGAGAAGGACAACGACTGGAGCGAGCGCCTGTTCGCCCGCGACTTCGCCAGGACCTACGAAGAGCAGGTGCGCCTGATCGCCACGCTCAATACGGACTTTCAAGGATGAATGCCATGCGCCGTCTTCTCACCCTCGCCCTGCTCGTTGCCCTGAGCGGCTGCGCCAGCCTGTCGCCCTACTCCGACATGACCAAGCTCGACCTGCGCCTGCAGGCCAGCGAGACCCTCAACCCCGACCTGCACGGCCGGCCTTCGCCCATCGTGGTGCGCCTGCTGGAGCTGAAGAATCCCTCGTCGTTCAACAACAGCGACTTCTTCTCCCTGTACCAGCGGCCGAAGGAATCGCTGATGCCCGACCTGATCAGTTTCGAGGAACTGGAGGTCCGCCCCGGCGAACAGCGCGACCTCAAGCTCTCGGTACAGTCGGGCAGCCGCTACGTCGGCGTGATCGCTGCCTACCGCGACCTGCCGGAAGCGACCTGGCGCTACGTCGTCTCGCTCCAGGAAGGCCAGATCAATCAGGCCGCCCTGCGCCTAGACGAGCGCGGCCTGCAGGCGCTGAATCGCGACGGCGCGGGGGACTGAGCCATGGATATGCTCAAGGTTGTCTGGCAGGAAGGGATGCTCCTGCGCCCCCAGCATTTCCAGCAGAACGATCGCTACTACGAGCACCAGCTCAAGTCGCGCACGCGCCTGCAGGACTGCTACCCCTGGGGCTTCTTCAGCCTGGAAATCGATTACCAGTTCCTCGGCATGGGCAAGCTGGTGATCAGCCAGGCCAGTGGCGTACTGCCCGACGGCAGCCTGTTCGAGATCGACGCCAGCCGCGAACCGCTGGCCCTCGACGTGCCAGCGAACACCTCCACCATGCCGGTGTACCTGGCCCTGCCGCTGGTCACCGGCAACCACATCGAAAGCCGCCGCGGCGAACAGCAGGACGTGCTCGCCCGCTACCGTGCCTGCGAGCTGGACGTGGCCGACTCCAATGCCGGCGACATCACCGTCAGCCAGGTCAGCTGCGGGCGGCCGGAGTTCCGCCTGCTACTCGGCGAACAGCGCAGCGAGCAGGCCTTCGTCACGCTCAAGGTCGCGGAGATTCTCGACACCAGCCCGGACGGCGTCATCGCCCTCGACCCGGACCACAGCCCGACCTTCCTGCACACCCAGGCCAGCGGCTACCTGCTGTCGTGCCTCAAGGAAGTGATCAGCCTGCTCGGCCACCGCGGCGACATCCTCGCCGAACGCGTGCGTGCCGCCGGCAAGCTGGGCAACACCGAGGTCGGCGACTTCCTCATGCTGCAGCTGGTCAACCGCTACGAGCCGCAGCTGCGCCACTACCTGAGCCTGGAGCAGATGCACCCGGAGCTGCTCTACCGCGAACTGGTCGGCCTGCTCGGCGAGCTGGCCACCTTCGCCAGCGACCACAAGCGCCCACGCCTGGACAGCCGTTACCTGCACAACGACCAGGCCGGCAGCTTCCGCAAGCTGATGGAGGCGCTGCGCCAGGTGTTGTCGATGGTGCTCGAACAGCACGCCATCGAGCTGCCCTTGCAGCAGCGCCAGTACGGCATCCAGGTGTCGCCACTGCAGGACCATGCGCTGCTCGGCAGCGCCACGTTCATCCTCGCCGCCAGCGCCCAGTGCGATTCCGAGGAGCTGCGCAAGCGCCTGCCGGCGCACCTGAAGATCGCTGCCGTCGAGCGTATCCGCCAACTGGTCAACCTGCACCTGCCGGGGATCAAGGCCAAACCGCTGCCGGTCGCGCCCCGGCAGATTCCCTTCCACGCGGGCAAGACCTACTTCGCCCTGGAGTTCAGCGCCGAGGAACTGGCGCAGTTGGAGAGCTCCGGCGGTTTTGCCTTCCACGTGTCCGGTGACTTCACCGGGCTCGAGCTGAAATTCTGGGCGATCAGGAGCTGAACATGATCAAGGATGCACAGGACAAGACGGTCGTCCTCAACCGCCAGGGTGAAGGCACCGCACCGCGAGGCCCGCTCACCGACTTTGCCACGCCGCGCTTCGAGCAGCTCGAGGAGCGCATGGTCTACGCCGCGCGCATGCGCCCGGCAGAAGTCTTCAACATCAGCTTCAACCCGCTGGTCGCCGCGGCGGCGCTGCTGCTGTCCGAAGTGGTGCGGCTGAAGACCAGCACCAGCGCGGAGAACTTCCAGGCGCTGAACGAACGCCTCGGCGTGGCGATCAAGCTGTTCGAGCACCGCGCCCTGCAAGAAGGGGTGGAGGGCGGCCAGGTGATGGCCGCGCGCTACGTGCTGTGCACCGTGGTCGACGAAGCGGTGGTGACCACGCCCTGGGGCAACGAAAGCGCCTGGTCGCAGATGAGCCTGCTGTCGACCTTTCACAACGAGACCTTCGGCGGCGAGAAGTTCTTCCAGCTGCTCGAGCACCTGGCGCGCAACCCGGTCAAGCACCTGGTCATGCTCGAGCTGATGTACCTCTGCCTGTCGCTTGGCTTCGAGGGCAAGTACCGCGTGCTGCCACGCGGCATGCTCGAACTGGACGCGATCCGCGACAGTCTGTACCGGCAGATCCGCCAGCTGCGCGGCGATATCCCGCGCGAGCTGTCGCCGCATTGGCAGGGCCTCACCCAGGGCCGGCGCAAGCTGGTGCGCATCGTCCCCGGCTGGCTGGTGGCGCTGGCCACGGTCGCCGCCCTCGCCCTGCTCTATGCCAGCTTCAGCTGGGTGCTGCACGAGCAGCGCGGCACGGTGCTGCAACCCTATCAGGCGGTAGAAGCCGCCCCCGCTCCATCTGTTCAGGGATGAGTTGAGATGAAGGACTTTCTCAAGAAAACCGCGGTGCTCTTCCGCCAGACCTGGGTCTGGAGCCTGTGCCTGGTGTTGGTCGCGACGCTGCTGGTGTGGTTCGTCGGGCCGTTGCTGGCGGTCGCCGAGCACAAGTTCTGGGCACCCACCGAGAGCCGCCTGATCAGCATCAGCCTGCTGTTTCTGGTCTGGGGCCTGGCCATGGTCTTCGTCGGCTGGCGCGCCGGCGTGCGCAGAAAGCGCGAGGCCGACGACATCGACGCCCAGGAGCGACTGCGCCGCGATGGCCTGATCGGCGACGAGCAGGCCGAGCTGCGCAGCCGCTTCAAGCAGGCGCTGCGTACCCTGCGCACCTCCAGCCTGTATCGCGGGCGCAGCGAGAGGTGGCGTAACGAGTTGCCCTGGTACCTGCTGCTCGGCCCCGAAGGCAGCGGCAAGACCAGCTTGCTGGATTTCTCCGGGCTGGATTTTCCGCTGAGCGGCGATACCGAGCGCATGACCCGCAACGTCGGCGGCACCCGCTATTGCGACTGGTATTTCGCCGACCACGCCGTGCTACTCGATACCGCCGGGCGCTACCTGACCCAGCCTGACGCCGCCGTCGACGGCAGCGCCTGGCACACCCTGCTGCGCCTGCTCGGCAAGCGCCGCAGCCGGCCACTCAACGGCGTGCTGGTGAGCATTCCGGTCGACACCCTGCTGTATGCCAACGAACTGGAGCTGGAAACCTTCGCCCGCCAGGTGCGCCAGCGCCTGCACGAGCTGCACGCCGAACTGCGCGTCGAGGTGCCGGTGTACCTGGTGCTGAGCAAGGCCGACAAGGTCATCGGCTTCGACGAGTTCTTCGACCAGCTCAGCCGCGAGGAAAGCGATCAGGTGCTCGGCGCCAGCTTTCGCAAGGAACAGCAGGGCACCGACGCCGCCGTGGTCCGCCAGGAATTCGAGGAGCTGCTGCGCCGTCTCAACAGCCAGGTGATCCTGCGCATCCATCAGGAGCGCGACACCCAGCGCCGCGGGCGCATCCTCGACTTCCCGCACCAGCTAGGCCAGCTCGGCGAGCGGCTGTGTCTGCTGGTGGAACTGGCCTTCAGCGGCAACCGCTACCAGCGCGCCAGCCAGTTGCGCGGCTTCTACCTGACCAGCGCGCCGCACCTGCAGGACAGCCTCGAACCGAGCACCGCGGAAATCGGCCGCCACCTCGGCCTGGCCGGCAGCACCCTGCCCACCTACCGCAGCGGCCGCGCGCGCTTCATTCATCAACTGCTCAGCCGGGTGATCTTCCCCGAAGCCGAATTGGCCGGGCTGGACGACCAGGAGCTGCGCCGCATCGACTGGCGCCAGCGTGCGTTCTACGCCGGTGCTGCCGCCTGCCTGGTGCTCTGCGGCCTGCTCTGGGGCACGGCCTATTCGGCCAACCACGCGCGCCTCGAACAGCTGCGCGACCTCGCCCTGCAGCTGACGCGCAAGGCCGAAGGCCTGGGCAGCCAGGACGATGCGCAACAGGCCCTGCCGCTGCTCGATGACAGCTACGCCGCGACCCAGGTGTTCGCGCCTGCCATGGCCGCCTCACCGCTCGAACGCGGCGGTCTGTACCAGGGCCCGCAGGTGCAACCGCAGCTCGCCGCGGCCTACCGCCGCAGCCTGGAGCAGGAACTGCTGCCCCGTGTGGCACGGCAGCTGGAAGCGCAGATTCGCGCCAATCGCGACGACCGCGAACTGCTGCTCGGCAGCCTGCGCGCCTACCTGATGCTCAATCTGCAAGAGCGCCGTGAAGCGACCTTCCTGCAGGAATGGATGGCGGCCGACTGGTCGTTGCGCTACGCCGGCGACGACAGCACGCAGAAGGGTCTCAGCCGCCACTTCCAGCGCCTGCTCGCCGAGCCGTTCAGCGCCTATCCGCTGAACGAGCCGCTGGTAGCCGAGGCGCGGCAGATCCTGCGCAGCGAGTCCCTGGCCAAGGTGGTCTACCGAATGCTCCGCGACGAGGCCCGCAGCCTGCCCGATCACCGCCTGGCCCAAGCGCTGGGCGGCCAGGCCACGCTGTTCCTCGGCAGCGACTACGTGATCCCCGGGCTGTATACGCAAAAGGGTTATCAGCAGTTCTTCATCACCCAGGGCTTCGGCCTGGTCCGTGGCCTGCTCAGCGACAACTGGGTGCTGGGCGAAGGCAACGACCTCAGCGAGCGCGACCTTGGCCGCCTGATGGTCGAACTGGAGCAGCTGTATTTTCGCGACTACGCCAACCACTGGGGTGACGCCATCGCCCAGCTGGGCCTGGAGCCGATCGGCAATACAGCCCAGGGCATCGTCCAGCTCACCGCCCTGACCGCGGCCAACTCGCCGTTGCTGCAGGTCCTCGTGGAGGTGCGCGACAACACCCGCTTCGACCAATTGGCCTCGGCGGCCGACCAGCTCGACGAGCATACCGAACAGGCCGACTTCCGCCTGGGCAAGAAGGGCCAGCTCGCCGCAGCCGCGGCCGGCAAAGGACTCGATGCGGTTGCCAAGAGCTTGCCGGATACCGCGCGCCGCGCTCTGCAACGCCGCTTCGAGCCGCTGCACCGCCTGCTCGACGACAACAGCGGCGCCGGCCCGGAGCTGGCCGCCACCCTGCAGGCACTGGACGCCCTGCAGCTGCAGCTCAATGGCATCGGTCACGCCAGCGCGCCGCAGCAGGCTGCCTTCGAGATGGCCAAGGCACGCATGGCCGGCCAGCCGGATGCGATCAACCGGGTGCGTAGCAACGCCGCGCGGCTGCCGCAACCGGTAGGCAACTGGCTGACGCTGATCGCCGACGACAGCTGGCAACTGGTCCTGGGCGACGCCTATGGCTACCTGAACAAGCGTTATCACAACGAGCTTTACGCGTTCTACAAGACCTCGCTGCGCAAGCGCTACCCGTTCAGCGCGAAGAGCGACAGCGACGTGGCCATCGCCGACTTCCGCGAATTCTTCAAGGCCAACGGCGTGGCCGACGCCTTCGTCGAGCGCTATCTCAAGGACTTCGTCAGCGACAGCGACGGCGGCTATCAGCTGCGGCGCATGGACGGCCGGGTCCTGCCGTTGTCGGCGGATTTCCTTACGCAGATGAACCACACCCAGACCATCCGCCGCAGCTTCTTCGCCGAGAACCCGGCGGAGCCACTGGTGCTGTTCAAGCTGGAGCCGTTTGCCCTCGACTACAGCCTCAACCGCGCTGACTTCCGTGTCGGCGGCCAGCAGATGGAATACCGTCATGGCCCCATCGTCGCCACCGCGTTCCGCTGGCCCAGCGAAGGCGACAGCGAAAGCAGCAGCCTGGTCCTCGAGGAACAGGGCGGGCGGCGTGTCGGTATCGAGAAGAACAGCGGGCCCTGGTCGCTGTTCCGCCTGCTCGACCTGATGCAGGTGGAGAACCACAGCGGCCGCGACGTGCTGCTGCTCAAGGCCAACCTCAACGGCTTGCAGGCCAAGTACCTGTTGCACAGCCAGCGCTCGCCCAATCCCTTCGATGTCGCCCTGCTGCGCGACTTCAAGCTGCCGGCGGCGCTCTGATGCAGGTTCGTCAACGCCTCTGGCACAGCGCCGCGCGCACCGATACCGGCAAGGTGCGCGCGCGCAACGAGGATGCCTTTCTCGACCTGCCGCAACAGGGCCTGTGGGTGGTTGCCGATGGCATGGGCGGGCACCAGAGCGGCGACCTGGCCAGCCGCCTGATCGTCGAAAGCCTGGCCGAGCTGCCTGCCGATGGTGATTTCGATGACCGCCTGGAAGCGTTGCGCCAGTGCCTGCATCGGCTCAACCGACACCTCTGCCTGGGCCTGACACTGACCAGCGAAACGCCGGATCTGCTGGTCGGCAGCACGGTGGTGGCGCTGCTCGCCGAAAGCAGCCGCGTGGTCTGCGTCTGGGTCGGCGACAGCCGCTGTTACCTGCTGCGCGGGCGCCAGTTGTTCCAGCTCAGCCGCGACCATTCGCTGCAACAGCAACTAATCACCGAACGTGGACTGAGTGCGGCAGAGGCCGCCAATCATCCCGGCGCCCAGGCACTGACCCGGGCGATTGGCGCCAGCGAAGACCTGCAGTTGGACATCCTCGAACTGGAAAGTCTGCCCGGCGACGTGTTTCTGCTGTGCAGCGACGGCCTCTACCAAGAGCTCGACCACAACGAACTGAGCGCCGCGCTGTTGCGGCCCAGCCCGCTGCTGGCCCTGCAGCGTCTGTTCGACGTCGCCTTGCAGGGCAGTGCCCGCGACAACCTCAGCGCTGTGGTGATCAACCGATGAGCAATGCGCCACTCGCGGCCCGCGAAGCTGCCGACCTGACGACCATGGCTGAGCGCTCGCCACGGACCTCCCGCCCCCTGCCCAAGGACCTGCCCGAGGTGCTGTGCGGGCGCTATCGCATCGAGCGACTGCTCGGTGTCGGTGGCATGGGCGCGGTGTACCGGGCGCGCGATCTGTTGCGCGAGCAGTTCGGCGAGCCACAGCCCTGCGTGGCGCTGAAGATCCTCAGCGAAGACTTCGCCGAATACCCGGATGCCAGCGCGCTGCTCTACAGCGAGTTCGCCCTGACGGCGCGCCTCAACCAGCGCCATCTGGTGCGCTTCTACAGTTTCGAGATCGACCACGACAGTCAGCGTGCCTTCATCACCATGGAGCTGCTCGGCGGCTGCACATTGGACAACGTGCTGCTGCAATACCCCAGCGGCCTGCCCTGGCCACAAGCGCGCCTGGTCGCGCTCAGCCTGCTCGAAGCGCTGCAGCATGCCCATGGCCAGGGCGTGCTGCACGGCGACCTCAAGCCGAGCAATCTGATGCTCGGCGATGACGACGTACGCCTGTTCGATTTCGGCCTGGGCCAAGCCCGCGAAGGCTTTCTCAGCGGCCTGCCGCGCCTGGCACGCCAACGCTTCGCCGCCTGGACGGCGCGCTACGCCGCCCCCGAGCTGCTCGACGGCGCCCCGCTCAGCGCGACTGCCGATGTCTACGCGGTGGCCTGCGTGATCTACGAGCTGTGCAGCGGCCAACACCCTTTCCGCCGACAGAGCGCCAAACAGGCCAAGGCGATGGAGTTGCCGCTGCACGCCCCTGCCGATCTGCCCCGTGCCGCCTGGCTGGCGCTACGCGCTGCGCTGGCTTTCGATCCCGCTCAGCGCGGCAGCCTGCCAGACCTGTTGCAGGCCTTTCGCCAACCCCGTGCTTCGCGACTGCCGCAGTGGCTGCGCCGCAGGCCCGCCCTCTGACAAGGACGTCAGCATGTTCAATTCCGCCAACCAGACCCACTTCAGCCTGACCCTGGACAGTCTCGAACACGACCTGCAGGTGCTCCAGTTCAAGGGCCGTGAAGCCCTCGACCAACCCTACAGATTCGAGGTCGACGTGATCAGTGAACGCGCCGATCTGGACCTGCAGGCGCTACTCGGTCAGGCGGCATTTCTCGCCTTCGACCCAGGCGGCAGCGGCATCCATGGCCTGGTGCATGCCGCTGCCCAGGGTGAATCGGGCAAGCGCCTGACCTGCTACTGCCTGACGCTGCAGCCCAGGCTGGCCTGGCTGGCGCAGCGCTATAACCAGCGCATCTTCCAGCACCTGAGCGTGCCGCAGATCATCGCCAGGGTGCTGGAAGAACACGGCATCCTCGCTGGCAGCTACCGCTTCCAGCTCGGTCCGACGGTTTATCCACAACGCGACTACTGCGTGCAGTACGACGAGACGGACCTGCACTTCGTCCAGCGCTTGTGCGAGGAAGAAGGCCTGCATTACCACTTCGAACACAGCGGCCAGGGTCATGTGCTGGTATTCGGCGACGACCAGACCAGCTTCCCGCGCCTGGGCCAACCCACGGCCTATGTGCAGGACAGTGGCCTGGTCGCCGACGAGCCGGTGATCAAGCGCTTCGGCCTGCGCCTGGCCACCCGCACCAGCCGCGTCACCCGCCGCGACTACGACTTCGAGAAACCGCGCCTGCTCCTCGAAGCCGGTGCCAAGAGTGAATTCAAACCCGACCTGGAAGACTACGACTACCCCGGCCGCTACACCGACCGCGGCCGCGGCAAGCACCTCAGCCAGCGCGCGCTGGAACGCCATCGCGCCGATTACCAACTGGCCGAAGGCCACAGCGACCAGCTCAAACTGGTCAGCGGCCATCTGCTGGAAATTTCCGACCATCCGAAGCGAGCCTGGAACGACCTGTGGTTGCTGCAGGAGGTGATCCACGAAGGCAAGCAGCCGCAGGTGCTGGAAGAAGCGGTAACCAGCTTCCTCGAAGGACAACTCCCCTCTCCCCCCGGACAAATGGGCAGGACAGCCGATTTAGGCAGCGCTGGCTGGCCGCAGGCCGAGCCACAGGGACGTGGCGAGTCCAGAGGGGCCGGGGGTGAGGGTGCGCCAGGAAACTCCGAAGATTTCCACCAAGGCTACCGCAACCGATTCACCGCCACCCCCTGGCAGCAGGTCTATCGCCCTGCCCTGAAACACCACAAACCCCGGGTGCTGGGCAGCCAGACAGCTGTGGTCACCGGTCCGCCCGGGGAGGAAATCCACTGCGACCAACACGGCCGGATCAAGGTGCAGTTCCACTGGGACCGTGAAGGCAACGCCGACGACAGGAGCAGTTGCTGGCTGCGCGTGTCCTCCAGCTGGGCCGGCGACCGCTACGGCGGCATCGCCATCCCACGGGTCGGCATGGAAGTGCTGGTCACCTTCCTCGAAGGTGATCCCGACCAGCCGCTGGTGACCGGTTGCCTGTACCACACCGAACACGTGGTCCCCTACGATTTACCGGCCAACATGACCCGCAGCGTATTTAAAACCCTCAGCTCACCCGGCGGTGGCGGCTACAACGAACTGCGCATCGAGGACCGCACGGGCCAGGAACAGATCTATGTGCACGCGCAGAAAGACTGGGACGAGAACATCGAGCACGACCAGAAAATCCGCGTTGGCCACGAGCGCCACACTACGGTGGAAGCCAACAGCTACACCGAGCTGCAAGCCGAGGAACACCGCACCACCCACGCCGACCGCAGGGTGGAGGTGCGCACCGATGATCACCTCACCGTTGTGCACAACCAGCATCTCCAACTCGGCACTGCCCAACTAACCGAAACCGGTCGGGAAATCCACCTCAAGGCCGGGCAGAAACTGGTCATCGAAGCCGGCCTAGAGATCACCCTCAAGGCGGGCGGCAGCTTTATCAAACTAGATCCGAGCGGCATCACCCTGGTGGGTCCGCTGGCCAGGATCAACGCCGGTGGAGCGCCGGGTGTTGGTTCGGGTATCGCGATCAAGCCACCGGTACTACCGGGCGCAGCGGATGCGGATAAGGCGGGGAATTTGTTGGATGGAGGCCTAGGAAACAGTCTGAGCAACCTAAAACAGCAACCGAAGCGGATGCTCAACTTCTCCAGCTAATCAGGACCAGGCATGCGGCTAACCAACATGCCACCAAGGAACGGAATCGGGTCAAATCACCATGGCAGAACACAAACCAATCAACTGGGCATTTCCATTCAAGCTCAAGGGCGCCGACGGAACGGCTAGCAAGGACATCGCCAACCCCGAGATTTACTACGCGGCTCTGGCTCAGGCCAAAGATGGTTTCTATCCGATGGGGGCAAGCGGCAACTGGCACGGCGGCGTGCATTTCGATGAGGCGACAGGAGCTGTGCTCGATCAATCGGACGTACGCTGCATCGCCGATGGCGAAGTGATCGCCTATCGCATCGACGAGCACTATCCCGCCACCCAATATGGAGAGGGTCCAACAGCGGTACTCCTGCCCTTCTCCACCGGCTTTGTACTGGTCAAACACCGCCTGGAATTGCCACCAAAACCCGTTGAGCAAGCCACAGAGGCAGTCGCCTGTGCTCCAGTACTAACCTTTTACAGCCTGTATATGCACCTGCAAGATTGGGCTAGTTACCAAGCCCAACCTGCCTTGCCGCGCCCCAGCTTCTGGGCTGACGGACTGTGCAAAGTAAAGGCAGACGCTCCCGACAAGTTGCTAGGTTTGAATGTGCGGGCCCACTACAAGGTCCCCTCTACCGATCCACATCGTTCAGAGTACGAGAATATCCTGGCGACACTGCCGCGCGGCACCATCGTCGAGGCGGCTGACGGGCCTGATAACGAGCATGCCGGCTGGCTGAAACTGGCCAGCATCGGCCCAGCCATTGCAGGACTGGAGCCAGGAAACTGCTGGGCTTACAAGGATGAAATGAAAAGCCTGGGTAGCAATCGCTACCTCATCAGTGAGGGCGCCAAAGATCCCATCGCGCCAGTTCAGCAAGGCTTGAATGTGCGCTCGGCAACTGTACACGGTGACATCCTCGCCCTGCTGCCTAGAGGCACACAACTACGTATCAGCAACGAAGGGGCAGCCGGTAAATACCGCAAGCTGGTGGGAATTGTCAGCGGCACAGCTGTCCCCCCGCTTCCCGCAGACAGCAGCGGCAATCTCCCGGGTTTTGTCTGGCTTGACTCACTGGAGATCACCCATGAACCCAAAGCCCACGACGGCAGCGTGGTGGTGCTGGATCAACCCGTAGCGATCAAGGCGGGTGAGCTCATCGGCCATATCGGCCAGTACCAGAATATCGACGACAGCAGCCCCCGATCGATGCTGCACCTGGAGGTATTCAGCTGTGATGACGTACCAGCTTTTATCAGCCAGAGCAGAGTATGGACAGAAGGCTTGCCCGCAGAACAGAAGACTCTGATCAAGATTCACAAAGGATCTACGGTCATCCAGCCCATAGCAGCAGATAGCCAGATCGCGAGTGGCGCTGACGCGAAAACCGCGGCCGACTCTCCAACTGAAGGTTGCTGGGCCAAGGTACAGCCGTACGTCATATTGAAGGTCAACAAGAGCGACCTAGGTACCTATGGCAGCAAGCAGTACCCGTTAGATGCCAGCCAAAAAAACACCATCGCCGGCGCACACGGTATTGATGTAAGCGAACTGCCAGATCAGGTCGACTTCCTGATGGAAACCTATCTGGCTGATGGTACTGATCCACAGCCCTACGTCAGTGGGAGCATTTCCCCCGGACGCCCAATGCGCAAGATTGGAGTGAAGCTGAATACCCCTGTTTGGGTTAAGCGCAGCGCACTCAATGCTCAGGGTCAGCGTGCCAGTACCAGCAGTACTCTGGATGCGTGGAATAGCTTTCCCCTGAGCCAGGCAACAGATGGCCCCGCGTGCGGCTTCGAACGCATCCTCAGCAAAGCCTCCTGGAACGATCTCAGCACCGCCCACAAGGCCGTCGACGCGAATACCGAGAAAACCCGTTGGTGGTACGTGACTGTCGCCAACACCGCCGGGCATGAAATCTCCGGCTGGGTACCCGAGGCCGACCTCATCGTTACTGAGCATTCCCCCTGGGAATGGCCTGGCTTCAGCCAGATAGAGGACGCAACATCCATTGTCGGCCAGCAGGCGCAAACCCTAGGCGCGCAAGGGGCCCTCTCAACCGAAGAAACCCAGAGCTACGCAGCACAAATCGATGAAGCCGAACGCGGGGCGCTGTTCAAACAGCTATTTGAAATAATCGATCAGCCTGACGCTGCTGGCGTGCGCGATAAAAAACTCACTCCTGCCGAAATCAAAAAAGCTCTCAGCAAGCCTTGGCTGGCCCAACAGCTCTCTTTGCTTATCACTCACTACGAGAGCGAGTGGCTCTCGAACTCTGCCAAATGGAATGAGCTTGATCCGTTAATGTCACACACTCCCGGAGAACCAAATCTAGACTGGGAGAAAGAGAAACAGCGAATTGAAAAGCTGAGTTGGTGGGTAGAGTTGGCAGATAGGCAGAGGCTAAATGCTAATGGGAAGGTGTGGCACTTTAACCCTATCGTAATTTCAACTAATTTCCGCACAAATAAAAATAAGAAAGTCACCGTAGAAATGTTGCGAACAATATGGACTAGCACTTTTGTTTCTGATGAAACCCTACAAGAATTAGCCGACAATCTAAATCCATACTTGGAAGAATACAAACTCAACACGATGTATCGTCTATCTCACTTTTTTGCACAAGTTAGAACTGAGGTAGGTTTAAAATTCAGCCTAACGGAATCATTTAACTACGCGCCGGCTGGCTTGATATCTACATTTAGCTACTTCTTACACCATCCGGCTGAAGCACATGATTATGGAAGATCGAGCCAACATCCAGCAAACCAAGAAGCAATAGCGAATCGAGCCTATAACGGTGTCAACGGAAACGTTTCACTTGGTAATGGAAGTATTGAAAGCGGAGATGGCTGGAAATACAAAGGTAGAGGCCTTAAACAGACTACAGGTAAATTTAACTATTCTGACTTTCACAATAAGTATTCATTGCTTTGGCCAGGTGAGAATGTCAATTTTGTAGAAAATCCAGAACTACTAGGAGAGATGTTTTACGGCATAAGAGCGGGGGTATTTTTCTGGCTGCGCTACAATTTATATGAAATTGCCGACACCACCACCTCAGAAAACATAGACACAAAAACTAATGCAGTAACTGCAATAATAAATCAGTACACAAGCAGCTACGGTGAAAGGCGCGAGCACATGAACAACATTATAAATAATGGTACTTTCAAGGAATTCAATTAATGGCACGCCACTTTATTTTTTTTATAACTTCTTTATTTTGCACAAGCGCATTCTCTTGTTTCAATACAGACCCGGCCCTAGCTGAATTGAAAAGAAATATACAAATAACTCTTGGATCCGAAAACATACAAGGCGATATTGATTTTTTGATAATACCGCCCAACTGCAAGATCTGGCCTTCCCAAAATGGTAAATCCGTGCTGTTACAGCCCTACGGCCACACAAAGAAAATTGGGGAGTCAGAAGAAAACTATCTCGGCATGGCCATCGCCATTGTCAACTCTAAAACAGGAGCTATAGAAAGCCTAGTCAACGAAACTAAAATAGTGACGATAGATGCTATTGAACCAAAGTCACTATCTATTGACACGGCAACATACAGAATATCTCCCGAGGAAATTGCATTCGGCGTAAGAATTTTTCAACAAAATCAATCTAGAGCAAACCCATTCCAAGAAGAATTCATAAATCTGTATGTTCCAAAAAACCAAAAAATAGAGAAGGTAGTCAGTGGGCTCGTGACCTCAACTTATAATGGTGAAGGGGATGGATTTTGTGGTTTTAAAGGGGAAAATAAATATTCAACTATAGCCATTTCCCCAAAAATAAAAAATAAAAAGAACAAACTGATCGTAACTATAAAAACCAAAGAAATTTTAGCTTATGACAAACAAGGGGCATGCATAGAACTCAACAAATACATTAACAGCCGCAAATTCACCATTCAATACAACGGCAAGCAATATGAAATACCTACAGAACTAAAATCAATATCAACAACTTATTGAGTAAGCACGTAAATCCAAATACGTTGAAGATTCTCTGCTTAATTTATTTATCGCGGAGTGACGAAACCAGAGCACAATAAAAAGCGTGCATTGGCCCGCTTTTTTATCTCACCCTTACGACTTACTCCACCGTCACGCTCTTAGCCAAGTTACGTGGCTGATCGACATCGGTGCCCTTGAACACTGCCACGTAGTACGACAACAGTTGCAGCGGCAAGGTGTAGAGGATCGGTGCCAGTACGTCGTGGATGTGCGGCATGTTCACCACGTGGGTACCTTCGCCGTTGCTCATCCCGGCTTTCTCGTCGGCGAAGACGATCAGTTGGCCGCCGCGCGCGGCGACTTCCTGCAGGTTGGATTTGAGCTTTTCCAGCAGTTCGTTGTTCGGCGCCACGGTGACGACGGGCATGTCGCTGTCCACCAGGGCCAGCGGGCCGTGCTTGAGTTCGCCGGCCGGGTAGGCTTCGGCGTGGATGTAGGAAATTTCCTTGAGCTTGAGCGCGCCTTCCATGGCCACCGGGTATTGCGCACCACGGCCGAGGAACAGGGTGTGGTGTTTTTCGGCGAACAGCTCGGCGATTTTCTCGACGGTCTTGTCCATGGCCAGGGCTTCGCCCAGGCGGGTGGGCAGGCGGCGCAGCTCTTCGACCAGTTCGGCGGCGACACCGGCTTCGAGGGTGTTGCGTGCCTGGCCGATGGCGAGGGTAAGCAGGAGCAGGCCGACCAGTTGGGTGGTGAAGGCCTTGGTCGAGGCGACGCCGATTTCCGGGCCGGCCTGGGTCAGCAGGGTGAGGTCGGATTCACGTACCAGGGAGCTTGTGCCGACGTTGCAGATGGCCAGGCTGGCCAAGTAGCCGGCCTGCTTGGCGTTGCGCAGGGCGGCCAGGGTGTCGGCGGTTTCGCCGGACTGGGAGATGGTGACGAACAGGGTGTCGGGCTGCACCACGACCTTGCGGTAGCGGAACTCGCTGGCGACTTCGATCTGGCAGGGAATACCGGCCAGGGCTTCGAGCCAGTAGCGGGCAACCATGCCGGCGTGGAAGCTGGTACCGCAGGCGACGATCTGCACGTTGCGAATCTTGGCGAACAGCTCGGCAGCTTGCGGGCCGAAGGCCTGGACCATGACGTGATCGTTGCCGAGGCGGCCTTCCAGGGTGCGCTGCACGACCTTGGGCTGCTCGTGGATTTCCTTGAGCATGAAGTGGCGGTACTCGCCCTTGTCGGCGGCTTCGGCGCCTTCGTGGTACTGCACGGCTTCACGCTGCACCGGCTGACCGGCGACGTCCCAGATCTGCAGGCTATCGCGGTGGATCTCGGCGATGTCGCCTTCTTCCAGGTAGACGAAGCGGTCGGTGACCTGACGCAGCGCGAGCTGGTCGGAGGCGAGGAAGTTCTCGCCCAGGCCGAGGCCGATCACCAGCGGGCTGCCACTGCGCGCGGCGAGGATGCGGTCCGGCTGCTTGGCGCTGATCACGGCCAGGCCATAGGCGCCATGCAGTTCCGGCACGGCGGCCTTGAGTGCGGTGGTCAGGTCGCCCAGTTCGGCGAGCTTGTGGTGCAGCAGGTGGACAATGGTCTCGGTGTCGGTTTCCGAGGTGAACACGTAGCCCAGGCCCTTGAGGCGTTCACGCAGGGCTTCGTGGTTTTCGATGATGCCGTTGTGCACCACTGCCAGCTCTTCACCGGAGAAGTGCGGGTGGGCGTTGCGCTCGCTCGGCACGCCGTGGGTGGCCCAGCGTGTATGGGCGATGCCCAGGTGGCCATTGAGCGGCTCGCCGGCCAAGGCCTGTTCCAGTTCGGCGACCTTGCCGACACGGCGACGGCGCTGTAGCTGGCCGGCGAGATCGAAGACAGCAACGCCGGCGCTGTCATAGCCACGGTATTCGAGGCGCTTGAGGCCTTCGACCAGGATCGGGGTGATGTTGCGTTCGGCGACGGCGCCAACGATGCCACACATGCTCGTTCTCCTCAGGGTTGCGCCGCGGCGAGGATCAGGTTCACCCCGCGCGCGCGTATCTGTTCCGCCGCCTGTTCGTTAAGGCGGTCATCGGTGATCAGGGTATGGATGCTGCCCCAGGGCAGTTCCAGATTGGGAATCTTGCGGCCGACCTTGTCGCTCTCGACCATGACGATGACTTCGCGCGCCACCTCGGCCATGACCCGCGACAGACCGAGCAGCTCGTTGAAGGTGGTGGTGCCGCGCTGCAGGTCGATGCCATCGGCGCCGATGAACAGCTGGTCGAAGTCATAAGAGCGCAGCACCTGTTCGGCGACCTGGCCCTGGAAGGACTCGGAATGCGGATCCCAGGTGCCGCCGGTCATCAACAGCACGGGTTCGTGCTCGATGTCACGCAGGGCATTGGCCACGTTCAGTGAGTTGGTCATCACCACGAGGCCAGGCTGCTGACCAAGCTGAGCGATCATCGCCGCCGTGGTGCTGCCGCTGTCGATGATGATGCGGGCATGCTCGCGAATCAAGCCAACAGCGGCGCGGGCAATGGCCTGTTTGCCAGGAGAAACCGGCTGGGCGGGCTCGCCGATCAGTTCCTGCGGCATCGGCACTGCGCCACCATAGCGGCGCAGCAGGAGGCCATTTTTTTCCAGCTCGGCGAGGTCCTTGCGAATCGTCACTTCACTGGTGGCAAAACGCTTGGCCAGCTCATCCACACTGACTTCGCCCTGCACATCAAGCAGGGCGAGGACGGCATGGCGACGTTGCGGCGTGTTGCGTTTCGACATGGTTAAGTTTCGATTCGAAAGATAAGTTGCCGAATAAAAACCTAACGAAAGAAAAAGGTCAATCCGCACAGGCAAAAAAGGCGGCGTGTAGCCGCCTTTTCAGTGAAGCCGACCTACTTCTTGGTCGGGCGCTTCCAGCCTTCGATATTGCGCTGCTTGGCTCGACCCACAGCCAGGGTGTTGGCCGTTACATCCTGAGTCACGGTGGAGCCGGCGCCGGTGGTCGCGCCATCACCCAGGGTAAGCGGCGCCACCAGGGAACTGTTGGAGCCGATGAACACGTCTTCGCCCAGCACCGTGCGGTGTTTGTTGGCGCCATCGTAGTTGCAGGTGATGGTGCCGGCGCCGATGTTGGTGCGTGCACCGACCTCGGCATCGCCCAGGTAGCTGAGATGACCGGCCTTGGCGCCTTCGCCGAGGACAGCGTTCTTCAGCTCGACGAAGTTGCCGACGTGGGCCTTGGCCCCCAGCACCGCACCCGGGCGCAGACGGGCGAACGGGCCGCAATCGGCGCCCTCGCCCAGTTCGGCACCTTCCAGGTGGCTGTTGGCTTTGACGATGGCACCCTTGCGCAGCGTGCTGTTTTTGATTACGCAGTTGGGGCCGATCTGCACGTCATCTTCGATGACGACCTTGCCTTCGAGGATCACGTTGATGTCGATGGTGATGTCACGCCCGACCGTAACCTCGCCACGCACATCGAAACGATGCGGATCGAGCAGGGTCACGCCCTGGGCCATCAGCTGACGGGCCATGCGTTGCTGATAGTGGCATTCGAGCTGCGACAGCTGGATGCGGTCGTTGGCGCCCAGCACTTCCATCTCGTCCTGGGCGGTCTCAGTGGCCACCACCAGGCCGTCGGCCACGGCCATGGCGATGACGTCGGTGAGGTAATACTCGCCTTGGGCATTGCTGTTCGACAGGCGGCCCAGCCAATCACCGAGGCGCTTGCCCGGCACGGCGAGAATGCCGGTGTTGCCTTCGCGGATGGCGCGCTGCGCCTCGCTGGCGTCCTTGTGCTCGACGATCGCCTGGACCACGCCGTTGGCATCGCGAACGATACGGCCATAGCCGGTGGGGTCAGCCAGGTTGACCGTCAGCAGACCGAGCTGGCTTTCGTTGGCCTGCTTGAGCAGACGGGTGAGGGTTTCCACCTTGGTCAGCGGTACGTCGCCATAGAGGATCAGCACCTTGTCCGCTTCGAGCGCCGGCAGTGCCTGGGCCACGGCATGGCCGGTGCCGAGCTGCTCGGTCTGCAGCACGAAGTGGATATCGTCAGCCGCCAGACGATCGCGTACCAGCTCGGCGCCGTGACCGATCACCACGTGAATCTTGCGCGGCGAAAGCTGGCGGGCAGTATCGATGACGTGGCCGAGCATGGGTTTGCCGGCAACCGGATGCAGCACCTTGGGCAGGGCCGAACGCATGCGGGTGCCCTGGCCGGCGGCGAGGATGACGATATCGAGGGACATGACGGAATCCTGAACGGGCACAGGCGGAGGACCACCTGTGGATAAAAACGGCAGAAAAGAAAAAGGGTAGCCAAGGCTACCCTTTTACTTCGTTGCGATGAAGCCGGTGGATTAACCGCCGAACTTCTTGCGCAGCTGTTGCACGGTACGCAGCTGGGCTGCGACCTCGGCCAGGTGAGCGGCCGCGGAACCGTAGTCGAACTCCGCGCCTTGCTCGTTCAGGGCCTTCTCGGCGGCCTTGAGGGCCTCCTGGGCTGCAGCTTCGTCGATATCGGCAGCACGCTGCACGGTGTCGGCGAGAACCTTGACCATGTTCGGCTGCACTTCGAGGAAACCACCGGAGATGTAGAACACCTCGGCTTCCCCACCTTGCTTGATCAGGCGGATAGGACCCGGCTTGAGATCGGTAATCAGCGGGGCGTGGCCCGGAGTGATACCAAGATCACCCAGGTTGCCGTGCGCGATTACCATCTCGACCAGACCGGAGAAAATCTCCGCTTCTGCGCTGACGATGTCGCAATGGACTGTCATAGCCATATCTAGCCTCACGTAAGCGCCCGTTGCCGGGCGCACGGGTGATTACAGTTTCTTGGCTTTCTCGATGGCTTCTTCGATGCCGCCAACCATGTAGAACGCCTGCTCCGGCAGGTGATCGTAGTCACCTTTGAGGATGCCGCTGAAACCAGCGATGGTGTCCTTCAGGGAAACGTACTTGCCTGGCGAACCGGTGAAGACTTCGGCCACGAAGAACGGCTGGGACAGGAAGCGCTGGATCTTACGAGCACGGGATACCAGCTGCTTGTCTTCTTCCGACAGTTCGTCCATGCCGAGGATCGCGATGATGTCCTTCAGCTCTTTGTAGCGCTGCAGCACGTACTGAACGCCGCGAGCGGTGTCGTAGTGCTCCTGGCCAATCACGTTCGGGTCCAGCTGACGCGAAGTCGAGTCGAGCGGATCGACCGCCGGGTAGATACCCAGGGAGGCGATGTCACGCGACAGTACGACGGTGGCGTCCAAGTGGGCGAAGGTGGTCGCCGGGCTCGGGTCGGTCAGGTCGTCCGCAGGTACGTATACGGCTTGTACCGAGGTGATCGAACCGTTCTTGGTGGAGGTGATGCGCTCTTGCAGAACGCCCATTTCCTCGGCCAGGGTCGGCTGATAGCCCACAGCGGACGGCATACGACCCAGCAGTGCGGATACTTCGGTACCGGCCAGGGTGTAGCGGTAGATGTTGTCGACGAACAGCAGAACGTCACGGCCTTCGTCACGGAACTTCTCGGCCATGGTCAGGCCGGTCAGTGCCACGCGCAGACGGTTGCCTGGCGGCTCGTTCATCTGACCGTAGACCAGTGCCACTTTGTCGAGAACGTTGGAGTCCTTCATCTCGTGGTAGAAGTCGTTACCCTCACGAGTACGCTCACCCACACCAGCGAACACGGAATAACCGCTGTGTTCCATGGCGATGTTTCGGATCAGTTCCATCATGTTCACGGTCTTGCCGACACCGGCACCACCGAACAGACCGACTTTACCGCCCTTGGCGAACGGGCAGACCAGGTCGATAACCTTGATGCCGGTTTCCAGCAGGTCGTTACCGCCCGCTTGCTCGGCGTACGACGGCGCAGGGCGGTGGATTTCCCACTGCTCTTCTTCGCCGATCGGGCCAGCTTCGTCGATCGGGTTGCCCAGCACGTCCATGATCCGGCCCAGGGTCGCTTTACCGACCGGTACGGAGATGGCCTTGTTGGTACGGGTGACGTCCAGGCCGCGTTTCAGGCCTTCGGTCGAACCCATCGCAATGGAGCGAACCACGCCGTCGCCCAGCTGCTGCTGAACTTCGAGGGTGGTTTCGGCGCCGACTACTTTCAGCGCTTCATAAACACTCGGCACTTGATCACGCGGGAATTCCACGTCGATAACGGCGCCGATGATTTGAACGATACGTCCGCTACTCATCTTTGGTTCCTCTGAATATTTGAACCGTTCTTAAACCGCGGCAGCGCCGCCGACGATTTCCGAAATTTCCTGGGTGATCGCTGCCTGACGCGCCTTGTTGTAAATCAGCTGCAGGCCTTTGATCAGATCGCCAGCGTTGTCGGTGGCGTTCTTCATCGCGATCATCCGGGCAGCCTGTTCAGCTGCGTTGTTCTCGACCACCGCCTGATACACCTGCGATTCCACGTAACGCACCATCAAGCCGTCGAGCAGCTGTTTGGCGTCGGGTTCGTACAGGTAGTCCCAGTGATGCTTGAGCTCAGCTTCCGGAGTCGCCACCAGGGGAACGAGCTGCTCCACTGTCGGCTTTTGCGTCATGGTATTGATGAACTTGTTCGAGACCACGGACAGACGATCGATGCGACCTTCGAGGTATGCATCGAGCATGACCTTGACGGAACCGATCAGATCATTGATCGACGGTTGTTCGCCCAGGTGGCTGATCGCAGCAACGACATTGCCACCGAAGCTGCGGAAGAACGCCGCACCCTTGGTACCAATCACGCAGAGATCAACCTCTACGTTTTGCTCGCGATTGCTCGCCATGTCCTTGACCAGAGCCTTGAACAGGTTGGTATTCAGACCACCACACAGACCACGGTCCGAGCTCACCACAACATAACCGACACGCTTGACTTCGCGCTCGATCATGAACGGATGGCGATATTCCGGGTTGGCGTTGGCCAGATGACCAATCACCTGGCGGATACGCTCCGCGTAGGGACGGCTAGCAGCCATGCGCATTTGTGCTCTGCGCATCTTGCTGACCGCCACCTTTTCCATGGCGCTGGTGATCTTCTGCGTGCTTTTGATGCTCGCAATCTTGCTGCGAATCTCTTTTGCGCCTGCCATGTAACACCTATCAGGTTAGCAAGCGGGGACCTCGCGGCCCCCGCTGCGGCTTACCAGGTTTGGGTGGCCTTGAACTTCTCGATACCGGCTTTCAGCTGGCCATCGATGTCGTCGTTGAAGTCACCCTTCTCGTTGATCTTCGCCATCAGAGCGGCGTGATCACGGTTGAAGTAGGCGATCAGAGCCTGCTCGAAGCTGATGACCTTGGCGACTTCGATGTCGGTCAGGAAACCACGCTCAGCGGCATACAGCGACAGCGCCATGTCAGCGATCGACATCGGTGCGTACTGCTTCTGCTTCATCAGCTCGGTGACGCGCTGACCATGCTCAAGCTGCTTGCGGGTGGCTTCGTCCAGGTCAGAAGCGAACTGGGCGAAAGCCGCCAGTTCACGGTACTGAGCCAGAGCGGTACGGATACCACCGGAGAGCTTCTTGATGATCTTGGTCTGCGCAGCACCACCCACACGGGATACCGAGATACCGGCGTTGACGGCCGGACGGATACCCGAGTTGAACATGGCCGATTCCAGGAAGATCTGACCGTCGGTGATCGAGATCACGTTGGTCGGAACGAACGCGGAAACGTCGCCAGCCTGGGTTTCGATGATCGGCAGAGCGGTCAGGGAACCGGTCTTGCCAGTCACGGCGCCATTGGTGAACTTCTCGACGTACTCTTCGGAAACGCGGGAAGCGCGCTCCAGCAGACGGCTGTGGAGATAGAAAACGTCGCCTGGGTACGCTTCGCGGCCCGGTGGACGGCGCAGCAGCAGGGAGATCTGGCGGTAGGCAACGGCTTGCTTGGACAGGTCGTCGTACACGATCAGGGCGTCTTCACCGCGGTCGCGGAAGTATTCGCCCATGGTGCAGCCGGCGTACGGCGCGATGAACTGCAGAGCAGCCGATTCGGATGCCGAGGCAGCTACGACGATGGTGTTGCCCAGAGCACCGGCTTCTTCCAGCTTGCGCACCACGTTGGCGATGGTCGATTGCTTCTGACCGATAGCTACGTAGACGCAACGGATGCCGCTGTTCTTCTGGTTGATGATGGCGTCGATGGCCAGAGCGGTCTTACCGATCTGACGGTCACCGATGATCAGCTCGCGCTGGCCACGGCCTACCGGGATCATGGCATCGACCGACTTGTAACCGGTCTGTACCGGCTGGTCGACCGACTTACGCCAGATCACGCCCGGCGCGACCTTCTCAACAGCGTCGGTAGCGACGTTGTTCAGCGGGCCTTTGCCATCGATCGGGTTACCCAGGGCATCGACCACGCGACCCAGCAGTTCCGGACCAACCGGGACTTCCAGGATGCGGCCGGTGCACTTTGCACTCATGCCTTCGGCCAGCGACTGGTAGGCACCCAGAACCACGGCGCCGACGGAGTCGCGCTCGAGGTTCATCGCCATCCCGTAGACGCCGCCCGGGAACTCGATCATTTCACCGTACATGACGTCGGCGAGACCGAAAATGCGCACGATACCGTCAGATACGCTGACGATGGTGCCTTCATTACGGGCCTGGGAAGAGACGTCGAGTTTCTCGATACGTCCCTTGATGATTTCACTAATTTCGGAAGGATTGAGTTGCTGCATTGCTCTGCTGCCCCTTCAAACTCAAGATTTCAACGCTTCGGCCAGCTTCGCGATTTTGCCGCGAACCGAGCCATCGATAACCAGGTCGCCCGCGCGGATCACGACACCACCGATGAGGGAGGCGTCTTCCGTTGCGTGCAGACGCACTTCTCGACTGAGCCGTGCGCTGAGAACCTTGGCGAGTTTGTCTTGCTGTTCTGTACTCAATGCGAAAGCACTGGTCACGTCCACGTCCACCGACTTTTCTTGTTCGGCCTTGTACAGCTCGAACTCGGCAGCGATGGCCGGCAACAGGTCGAGACGACCGTTTTCGGCTACCACGGAAATGAAGTTGCGTGCCTGCGCATCGAACTTGTCGCCACACACTTCAATAAAAGTGGTGGCCTTTTCTGTACTCGTCAGACGCGGGGCCTTGAGCACGCTTTGCAGGGTGTCGTCTTGCGACACCACTGCAGCCAGGCCGAGCATGGCTGACCAGGAGGCCAGTTGCTGATGGGCCTGGGCGTACTCGAAAGCAGCCTTGGCGTAAGGTCGGGCCAGCGTGGTCAGTTCTGCCATGATCGCCCTCGCTTAGATTTCGGCGGCCAGTTTATTAACCAGCTCCGCATGCGCGTTTTGATCGATGGTCGCACCCAGGATCTTCTCGGCACCGCCGACAGCCAGAGCACCCACTTGGGCACGCAGCGCGTCTTTGATGCTGTTCAGTTCCTGTTCGATCTCGGCCTGAGCCTGAGCCTTCACACGGTCAGCTTCGACACGAGCCTGATCACGGGCTTCGTCGACGATCTGAGTGCCGCGTTTCTTGGCCTGCTCGATGATTTCAGCAGCCTGGGTTTTGGCTTCGCGCAGTTGCTGGGCCACTTTCTCGTGGGCCAGTTCCAGATCGCGAGCCGCACGGTTGGCGGCGTCCAGACCTTCAGCGATCTTCTTCTGGCGTTCGCGCAAAGCCGTGATGACCGGAGGCCATACGAACTTCATGCAGAACAGCACGAAAATGAAGAACGCAACGGCCTGGCCAATCAGGGTTGCATTAATGTTCACGCCAACACCTCGCTCGTTCGTTGTTTCGTCTAACCAATCAGCTCGTAGAACGAGTGATTAGCCGGCGATCTGACCAACGAAGGGGTTAGCAAAGGTGAAGAACAGAGCGATACCAACGCCGATCATGGTCACGGCGTCCAGCAGGCCGGCGACGATGAACATTTTGACCTGCAGCATCGGGACCATTTCCGGCTGACGCGCAGCGCCTTCCAGGAACTTGCCGCCCAGCAGGCCGAAGCCAATGGCGGTACCCAGAGCGCCCAGACCGATCAGCAGGGCAACAGCAATCGCGGTGAGACCAACTACAGTTTCCATTTTTCCTCCGACTTTTTATGTCGTATTGGTTAGGGGTTTAAGTGAAGCGGTAAAACAAAATCAGTGGTTATCTTCGTGAGCCATCGACAGGTAGACGATGGTCAACATCATGAAGATGAACGCCTGAAGGGTGATGATCAGGATGTGGAACACGGCCCACGCCCAGTTCAGCGCAACACCCAGGGTGCTGAGCAGGAACATGCCACTGCCGAACATCACGGCAATCAGAATGAAGATCAGCTCGCCGGCATACATGTTGCCGAACAGTCGCAGGGCCAACGAGATCGGCTTGGCGATCAGGGTGACGAACTCGAGCAGGAAGTTGACCGGAATCAGCAGAATCTGCACGGCGATGTTCTTGCTGCCGAACGGATGCAGGGTCAGCTCGCCGAGGAAACCGCCGATGCCCTTGACCTTGATGCTGTAGAAGACGATCAGGGCGAACACCGACAGGGCCATGCCCAGCGTCGCGTTCGGATCGGTGGTTGGAACCACGCGGAAGAACAGATGATCGTTGCCGGTAATCCAGGCCGCAGTCATCGGCAGGAAGTCGACGGGCACCAAGTCCATCAGGTTCATCAGGAAGATCCAGACGAAGATGGTCAGGGCCAGGGGAGCGATCAGGTTGTTGCGGCCGTGGAAGGTGTCCTTGACACTGCCGTCGACGAACTCGATCAGCACTTCGACGAAGTTCTGCAGACCACCCGGTTGGTCACTGGTGGCGCGCTTGGCGGCCGCACGGAACAACAGGATAAAGATCAGGCCGAGGAATACGGACCAACCCAGGGTATCCACGTGGAATGCCCAGAAGCCCATTTCCTTTGCTTCTTGTGCGGTGTGGGCGAAGCCCCAATCACCATTCGGCAGTTGCCCGAAAGTCAGGTTCTGCAGGTGGTGCTGGATGTAGCCCGAAGCGGTTTGTTCTGCCATGGTTGCCTCAAACGCTCTAAGGTCTCGAAAGTCTTGTTCTCATCAGCAGCGGGGAAAACCATCCGACGCTGAGCGCCAGGACGAAGCCACCAAAAAGTGCCGGTGCCTCAAGTGGTTTCACCACCACAAACGCCAGTGTGAAAAGCACTGCCGTCAGAATCAGTTTGCCCGCCTCGCCGGCGTAGAACGCACGGACGATATTCTGAGCAGCCCGCGCCCCGCTGAAGCGAAACGCCTTGTGGGCGAAATACACATTGGGAAGCCAGGCAATCAGCCCCCCACAGAGTCCCGAGTAACCGCTCACCGGGCCACGCCATCCATACAGAACAGCAGCAACCAACAGCGTCACGGCCAGTTGGGCAAGCAGCACCGGAAACACCGGCAGACGATGGAAGGGCAGGCGGTTTGGCGTGCGTACATCCATCACAGCTTCCTCTGGCGTCGGCCGCCTAAAATCAACGACTTGGCATACTTTGTGCCGACAAAATGCGCGCAGAGTATAGGGGCGGTTCTACCCCCATTCAACTGGCGTGTAGTGAATTCCGACCGCCCGCTACAGCACCAAAGATGTGCAATTGTTTCCGCGGTTCAGCGGATGTGTGCCAAAACACCCTGCAGCTCGTCCAGCGAGTTGTAGCGGATGACCAGCTGGCCCTTACCCTTCTGGCCATGCTTGATCTGCACGGGAGCCCCTAGCTTCTCGGCTAGGCGCTGTTCGAGGCGATTGATATCGGGGTCGGCCTTGGGAGCGGCAACCGGCTTTTCCTTGCTGTTCAGCCACTGGCGAACGAGGGCTTCGGTCTGGCGTACGGTGAGACCTCGTGCGACAACGTGTCGCGCCCCTTCTACCTGCTGTTCAGCCGGTAATCCGAGCAGTGCACGGGCATGGCCCATTTCCAGATCGCCATGGGACAGCAGGGTCTTGATCTCTTCCGGCAGGGCGATCAGACGCAACAGGTTGGTGATGGTCGCGCGCGACTTGCCCACCGCGTCGGCCACCTGCTGCTGGGTCAGCTCGAACTCCTGCTGCAAGCGCTGCAGGGCGACGGCTTCCTCGATCGGGTTAAGGTCTTCGCGCTGGATGTTCTCGATCAGTGCCATGGCGATGGCGGCTTCGTCCGGCACCTCGCGAACCATTGCCGGGATCTTGTCCAGGCCGGCCTGCTGGCTGGCGCGCCAGCGGCGTTCACCGGCGATGATCTCGAAGCGGCCGCCACCGATCGGGCGCACCACGATCGGCTGCATCACACCCTGCGCCTTGATCGAGTTAGCCAGTTCTTCCAGGGCAGATGGATCCATGTCACGACGGGGCTGGTACTTGCCACGCTGGATCAGGTCCAGGGGCAGGTGTTGCAGCTCACGAGTGTCGGCCTGTACCGCCTCGTTCTCCAGCGCAGCGGCGGAAGTGCCACCGAGCAGAGCGTCCAGCCCGCGGCCGAGTCCTCGTTTCTTGATCGCCATGGGATTCCTTATGCAGTAGCAGTTTTAGCGTTGGCACGCTGGCGGCGCACCAGTTCGCCGGCGAGGGCGAGGTAGGCGATGGCGCCACGGGATTGCTTGTCGTAGACCAGCGCCGGCATGCCGAAACTGGGCGCCTCGGCGAGGCGCACGTTGCGCGGGATGACCACGTCGTAGAGCTGCTCACCGAAGTGTTCCTTGAGCTGCGCGCTGACGTCGTTGGTCAGGCTGATGCGCGGGTCATACATGGTGCGCAGCAAGCCTTCGATCTTCAGTGACGGATTGAGCAGCTGGGCGATGCGCTGGATGCTGTTGACCAGGTCGGACAATCCCTCCAGCGCGTAGTACTCGCACTGCATCGGGATGATCACGCCATCGGCGGCGACCAGGGCGTTGACCGTGAGCATGGACAGCGCTGGCGGGCAGTCGATGAGGATGTAGTCGTAGTTCTCGCGGATCGGCGCCAAGGCATAGCGCAGGCGGCTCTCCTTCATCTTCATTTCCAGAAGGGCTACTTCCGCGGCGGTGAGGTCGCGGTTGGCTGGCAGCAGCTGGTAGCCACCATGCTCGGAGAACTGCATGGCCTCGCCGACGGTGCTTTCGCCGATCAGCACGTCGTAGATCGAGTGCTCAAGGGTCTGCTTGTCTACACCACTGCCCATGGTGGCGTTACCCTGTGGATCGAGGTCGATGAGCAGCACACGGCGCTTGGTAGCGACCAACGAGGCAGCCAGATTGATGCAGGTGGTGGTCTTGCCGACCCCGCCTTTCTGGTTGGCGATCGCGAATACCTTGGCCATCTTGTGCTTCCCCTTAGACCGAGCGACGCAGTATCAACAGATGGCGCTGGCCTTGGCAACCGGGAACCTTGAGCACGTGCGTGCTTTGCAGGCGGAAGTCCGCGGGCAGGGCCTGCAATTCGTCATCCGGGTGCACGCCCTTCATCGCCAGCCACTGGGTTTCTCCATCACCGAGGTGGCGGGTCCAGTTGCTGAAGTCCTCAAGGGAGCTGAACGCACGCGAGCAGATACCGGCAAACGGCTGCGGCGGACGGAACGACTCGACCCGGTTGTGGATAACGTCCAGATTGGCCAGCTTGAGTTCCAGCTTCACCTGGGTAAGAAAGCGGGTCTTCTTGCCGTTGGAGTCGAGCAAGGTGAACTGCCGTTCGGGAAACAGAATGGCCAAGGGGATGCCCGGCATCCCGCCGCCACTGCCAACGTCCAGCCAGCTGTCGCCGCGCTCGGCCACGAAGGGCACCACGCTGAGGCTGTCGAGCAGGTGGCGCGAGACCATCTCGTCCGGGTCACGCACCGCCGTGAGGTTGTAGGCCTTGTTCCATTTGATCAGCAGGGCCAGGTAGGCCAGCAGCTGTTCCTGTTGTTGCGCGGACAACGCCACGCCCAGAGTGAGCGCGCCTTGCGCGAGTTCCTCGGCGTGACGGGACGTAACGGCGGACATCAGGCGCTCTGCTCCAGGGTACGGCCGGCGCCGCGCTTTTTCAGGTGGATCAGCAGCAGCGAGATCGCTGCCGGGGTCACCCCAGGAATCCGCGAGGCCTGGCCGAGCGTCTGCGGGCGGCTGTTGCCCAGCTTGCTCTGGATTTCCTTGGACAGCCCGGAGATGCCGGCGTAGTCGATATCGCCGGGCAGCACGGTGTCTTCACTGGCGCGCAGACGCTGGATCTCTTCCTGCTGACGGTCGATGTAGCCCGCGTACTTGGTCTTGATCTCGACCTGCTCGGCGACTTGCGGGTCTTCGGCACCGCCACCTGTGACTTCGACCAGCCCGGCGTAATCGATCTCCGGACGGCTGAGCAGGTTGAGCAGGTTGTACTCGTGGGTCAGCGGCGTGCCGAAACGACTGGCGATGGCATCGCCCTGGGGCGTTCCCGGGCGTACCCAAGTGCTCTTCAGACGCTGTTCTTCCTGCACGATGCCTTCGCGCTTGGCCTCGAAGGCCGCCCAGCGCTCGTCATCGACCAGCCCCAGCTCGCGACCTTTCTCGGTGAGGCGCAGGTCGGCGTTGTCTTCGCGCAGGATCAGCCGGTACTCGGCGCGCGAGGTGAACATGCGGTAGGGCTCCTGGGTGCCCAGGGTGATCAGGTCGTCGACCAGCACACCGATGTAGGCCTCGTCACGGCGCGGACACCAGCTGTCCTTGCCCTGAGCACGCAGCGCGGCGTTGGCGCCGGCCAGCAGGCCCTGGGCACCGGCTTCTTCGTAACCGGTGGTGCCGTTGATCTGCCCGGCGAAGAACAGGCCGGCGATGACCTTGGTTTCCAGGCTGTACTTCAGGTCCCGCGGGTCGAAGTAGTCGTACTCGATGGCGTAGCCGGGCCGCACGATATGGGCGTTTTCCATGCCACGGATCGAGCGCACGATCTGCAACTGCACATCGAACGGCAGCGAGGTGGAGATGCCGTTGGGGTACAGCTCGTGGGTGGTCAGGCCTTCCGGCTCGATGAACACCTGGTGGCTGTCCTTGTCGGCGAAGCGGTGGATCTTGTCCTCGATCGACGGGCAGTAGCGCGGGCCGATGCCTTCGATCACGCCGGAGTACATCGGCGAACGGTCGAGGTTGCTGGCGATGATCTCGTGGGTCCGCGCGTTGGTATGGGTGATCCAGCAACTGACCTGACGCGGGTGCTGCTCCTGCTTGCCGAGGAACGACATCAGAGGGATCGGCGTGTCACCGGGTTGCTCGGTCATCACTGAGAAATCCACCGAACGACCGTCGATGCGCGGTGGCGTGCCGGTCTTCAGGCGCCCGACGCGCAGCGGCAGCTCACGCAGGCGCTGGGCCAGCGCGATCGAGGGCGGGTCGCCAGCGCGGCCGCCGGAATAGTTCTGCAGGCCGATGTGGATAAGTCCGCCGAGGAAGGTGCCGGTGGTCAGCACCACCGACTCGGCGAAGAAGCGCAGGCCCATCTGGGTGACCACGCCTTTGACTTCGGCGTTCTCCACGATCAGGTCGTCGGCTGCCTGCTGAAATATCCACAGGTTCGGTTGGTTTTCCAGAATCTCGCGAATCGCCGCCTTGTACAGCACGCGGTCGGCCTGTGCGCGGGTAGCCCGCACCGCAGGGCCCTTGCGGCTGTTGAGCACGCGGAACTGGATGCCGCCTTTGTCGGTAGCGATCGCCATGGCACCGCCGAGGGCGTCGATTTCCTTCACCAGGTGGCTCTTGCCGATCCCGCCAATGGCCGGGTTGCAGCTCATCTGGCCAAGGGTTTCGACATTGTGGGTCAGCAGCAGGGTCTTCACGCCCATGCGTGCGGCTGCCAGCGCAGCCTCGGTGCCGGCATGGCCGCCGCCGATCACGATCACGTCAAAACGGGAAGGGAAGTCCACCACGCACCTCGTGCCTGTAGATAAAGGGGGGCTTTTGATTGAAAAGCGAGAAGGGTCGCAAGTATAGGGATTTAGCCTGGGTGAATGAAGCCTTCTGCACAAAAAATAGCCAGTCGGTAAAGCGTCAGGCTTATAAAGAATAAAAGAATGAATTTTTATAAAGCCTTATTTTTATGTTTATGTATGGTGAAGCACTTTTCTGTGGATAACCGTCTGTATCCCACTGGATTCAATACATTCAGCGAATGACAACCCTGTGCTGATCCTGCCACTTACCGGGGGGCAAGCTGGCAGATAGCTGTGGATTAAAAGGCCTGTTATGCACAGGCTGAGTTATCAGCAGGTTTTCAGGGGGGTTATCTAACGAGCTCAGGCCGGGTTTTCCACAGGTCTTATGGCGTCTGTATAACTCATGCACGCAGATTTTTTGACCAAACAGCGCGCAGCCGAATGCCCCCAACGGTGAGTCGGTTCTTCTTCGTAGAAAAGATTACTTGCCGATGCAGAAGCTGGAGAAGATCCGCCCGAGCAGGTCGTCCGAGCTGAACGCCCCTGTGATTTCCCCCAGGGCCTGTTGAGCCTGACGCAGGTCTTCGGCCAGCAGTTCGCCGGCTCCGGCCAGGGTCAGTTGGGCACGACCATGCTCCAGGTGGGCGGAGGCTTGGCGCAAGGCTTCCAAGTGGCGACGACGAGCGCTGAAGCTGTTCTCGGCGGTCTGTTCGTAGCCCATGCAGGCCTTGAGGTGATCGCGTAGCAGCTCCAGGCCTTGGGCAGACTTGGCCGACAGGTTCAACGTCACGTGGCCGTCTTCGCAGGTTTCCAGCTGTATCGCTTCACCCGACAGGTCAGCCTTGTTGCGGATCAGGGTGACCTTCTCCGGTGTCGGGCGGCTGTCGAGAAACTCCGGCCACAGCGCGAACGGATCACGTGATTCAGGCGCCGTGGAGTCGACCACGAGAAGAATGCGGTCTGCCTCGCCGATGGCCTTGAGCGCGCGCTCGACGCCGATGCGCTCGACCTGGTCGTCGGTATCGCGCAGGCCCGCGGTGTCCACCACATGCAATGGCATGCCATCGATGTGGATATGTTCGCGCAGGACATCGCGGGTGGTGCCGGCGATCTCGGTGACGATTGCCGCTTCTCGACCCGCCAGGGCGTTGAGCAGGCTGGATTTGCCGGCATTGGGTCTACCAGCGATGACCACGGTCATGCCGTCGCGCAGCAGCGCGCCCTGGCCGGCCTCGCGCAGTACTGTGGATAACTCTGCTCGTACGCCGTCCAACAGGCCCAATACATGGCCATCGGCGAGGAAGTCGATCTCTTCCTCGGGAAAGTCGATGGCCGCTTCCACGTAGATACGCAGGGCGATGAGTTTTTCCGTCAGGCCATGTACCCGGCGGGAGAACTCGCCCTGCAGCGAACGCACGGCATTGCGCGCGGCCTGGGCCGAGCTGGCTTCGATCAGGTCGGCGATGGCTTCGGCCTGGGCCAGGTCGAGCTTGTCGTTGAGGAAGGCGCGTTCGCTGAACTCACCCGGGCGTGCCTGGCGGGCGCCGAGTTCCAGGCAGCGCTGCAGGAGCATATCGAGCACCACCGGCCCACCATGCCCCTGAAGTTCCAGCACGTCTTCGCCGGTGAAGGAGTGCGGGCCGGGAAAGAACAGCAGCAGGCCTTCGTCGATCACTTCGCCTTCGTTATCATGCCAGGGGCCGTAGTGGGCATGCCGCGGCTTGGCTTCGATGCCGCTGAGGGTGATGGAGATGGCGCGTGCGCGTGGCCCGGAAACCCGGACGATGCCCACCCCACCACGCCCTTGGGCAGTGGCGACGGCGGCGATGGTTTCACGGGCTGCGGACATGCTGGCTTCCTCGGTAAAGGGCAGATAGCAAAACGCCCCACGAATGGGGCGTTGGCTATCGCGACGGCGTGGGTCAGGCTTTCGCCGCGGCCGCCTCGATCTTGCGGGTAATGTACCACTGCTGGGCGATGGACAGGACGTTGTTGACCACCCAGTACAGGACCAGACCGGCAGGGAACCAGAGGAAGAAGAAGGTGAAGATGATCGGCATCAGCTTCATCACCTTGGCTTGCATCGGATCCGGCGGTGTCGGGTTCAGTTGCTGCTGAATGAACATGGTGGCGCCCATGATGATCGGCAGGAGGAAGAACGGGTCCTTGATCGACAGGTCGGTGATCCACAGCAGCCACGGGGCCTGACGCATCTCGACGCTTTCCAGCAGGGTCCAGTAAAGAGCCAGGAACACCGGCATCTGCACCAGGATCGGCAGGCAGCCACCGAGCGGATTGATCTTCTCCTTTTTGTACAGCTCCATCATCGCCTGGGACATTTTCTGGCGATCGTCGCCATGTTGCTCCTTCAGCGCCTGCAGCTTTGGCGATACCGCACGCATGCGCGCCATCGACTTGTAGCTGGCGGCGGAGAGCGGGAAGAAGGCCAGTTTGATGATGATGGTCAGGACGATGATCGACCAGCCCCAGTTACCGAGGATGCTGTGGATATGTTCCAGCAGCCAGAAGATCGGCTGGGCAAGGAACCACAGGATGCCGTAGTCGACGGTCAATTCCAGGCCTGGCGACAGTTCGGCCAGGTGTTTCTGGATCTTCGGACCGGCGTAGAGGGTGGCGCTGGTTTCGGCTTGCGCGCCGGCAGCGACGCTCAGGGTCGGGCCGGTGAAACCGATGATGTAGTTGCCCTGGCTATCCTTGCGGGTCTGCACCACGTTGCTGGTGTCTTTGGCCGGGATCCAGGCGGTGACGAAGTAGTGCTGCAGCCAGGCAACCCAGCCGCCCTGCACGGTTTCTTTCAGCGGTTGCTTGTCGATGTCCTTCATCGACACCTTGCTGTAGGGCTCCTCGCTGGTCCACATGGCGGCGCCCAGGTAGGTGGCGGTGCCGGTGGCGGTAGTGGAGGACGGGTCGCCGCTGTTGTCACGCTTGAGCTGGGCAAACATGTTGCCGCTCCAGGCCTGGGCGGTCTGGTTGTCGACGCGGTAGGCGACGCCCAGTTCGTACTGGCCACGCTTGAAGCTGAAACGCTTGACGTAGTTGACGCCGGCTTCGCTGTACTTCAGCTCGACGACCAGCTCGTTCTGGCCATCAGCCAGTTGGTACTGCTTCTGCTCGCTCGACCACAGGGCACGGCCGCTGCTCTTGTCCGGTGCGTTACTGCCGATCAGGCCGCTCTGCGCCAGGTACAGACGCTCGCCGCCGTTGTCGAACAGCTGGAACGGGATTTCCGGACGGTCCTGACGGCGCGGGTAGGCCGGCAGCGTCAGTTGGACGATGTCACCCCCACGCGGGTCGATGGCCAGGTCCAGCACGTCGGTCTTGACGCGGATCAGCTCGTCGCTTTTGGCAGCCTGAGCGGCTTCCGGTTGCTGCTGTTCGCTGTTCGCGGCCGGAATGTCGTCATTGCTGCCAGCAGTGACGGCAGACGGGGAGTCCGGCAGATCGGGGGCACTGTTGCTGGCAACCAGGGCGCTCTGGGCAGGCAGGGCAGCCTGGCCATAATCCTGGTTCCATTGCAGGACCATTAGGTAGGACACGACCGCCAGGGCGACGAGCAGGATCGAGCGTTGGATATCCATGGATTACTCGGTCATCGAAGGAGAGGAAAGGGGCGGAACCGGGTCGTAACCACCGGGGTTCCAGGGATGACAGCGGCTCAGGCGGCGTATGCCGAGCCAGCCACCACGCAAGACACCATGCAGTTCGATGGCCTCTTGCGTGTAGCAGGAACAGCTGGGATAGAAGCGACAGTGATTAGCCATCAAAGGGCTGATGGCGTAGCGGTAGAACTGGATCGGAATGATCGCCAGTTTACGCATGGGGACTGTCGCTCACCCCTGATTCGGTGCGGGTTCAGGGCCAGGCCGCTGGCGGGCCAGGCGTTTCCAGAGTTTGCCGAATTGCTCGTGCAGTTCGGGGTTTTCCAGATCACCAAGCCCTTTGCGTGCCACCACGACAATATCCAGACCGCCGAGCAGATCCTGGTTGTGCCGGAACGAATCCCGGATCAGGCGCTTGAGGCGATTACGCTCGACAGAAAGCTTGACGCTTTTCTTTCCGATCACCAAACCCAGGCGGGGATGGTCAAGATCGTTCATGCGGGCGAGGAGCAGGACGTTTTTGCCAGGAGCCTTACCGCTGGGTGAATCGAAGACCGATTTGAATTGCCGAGGAGTTAGCAGGCGCTTTTCCCGACTGAAGTCTCGATTCACCACCCGTTCCGGTTTATCAGACGGTCAGACGCTTGCGGCCTTTGGCGCGACGACGCGACAGGACGGCGCGGCCGTTCTTGGTGGCCATGCGAGCGCGGAAACCGTGGGTGCGAGCGCGCTTGATAGTGCTGGGTTGGAAAGTGCGTTTCATGGTGCGTACCTGGGTGATCCACTGCGGGCCGGAATGGCCCCCGTTTAAAGAGACCGGCGATTCTAGTGAAACACTGAGGCCAGGTCAATTTCCGTACGGGCTTTGTGTGAGAAAGAAGATAAAAGGATAGAGATCTTTAAAGATCTAGATCTGTTTATAACGCTTAGAGAAGCCACTTTCTGTGGACAACCCGCTGTACGCTAGAAATGACGAGGGCTACAGCGTATCTGAACACTGTAGAAAAGACGTGTGCTGAGTGTGCTGCAGCTGGGTACAGGCTGTGGAACAAAGAGTAGTTTATCCACAGCGAGGTTTTGAACAGGGTTTTGCACCAACTTGTCCAGCTGGTTCAGGCGGCCTTATCCACAGATTTCATGAGTGCCGCGCATAATCCCATGTAAACCAATAAGGCCTTGATTTTCAATGTGCCTAGGCCCTATTACATGTGGATAACTCTTACCACGGGGGCTACAATGCAGGCTGCTTTTTTGGCTCGTTGACCGTGGTTACCTAGGGGATGTCTGTGTCTGTTGAACTTTGGCAACAGTGTGTCGAGTTGCTTCGCGACGAGTTGCCGGCCCAGCAATTCAACACCTGGATTCGACCCTTGCAGGTAGAAGTCGAGGGTGACGAGCTGCGCGTCTATGCCCCTAATCGTTTCGTACTGGATTGGGTCAACGAAAAGTACTTGGTCCGTCTGCTCGAGCTACTGGCCGAACGTGCCAGCGGACTGGCCCCAGCCCTTTCCTTATTAATAGGTAGCAAGCGCAGCGCGGCAGCCGTTCGTGCTCCAGCTGTTTCAGTCGCTCCGGCTGCGCCCTCCAATCCGTCGCCGTCGGTGCGCCAAGAGGTGCCGAGTGAGCCAGTCGCTGTGGCGCCGCCGCCTGCGCAACGTCCCGCCGAACGCTCGGTGCAGGTCGAAGGTGCGCTCAAGCACACCAGCTACCTGAACCGTACGTTCACCTTCGAAAACTTCGTCGAAGGTAAATCCAACCAGATGGCCCGCGCGGCAGCCTGGCAGGTGGCCGACAACCTCAAGCATGGTTACAACCCGCTGTTCCTTTATGGCGGTGTTGGCTTGGGCAAGACCCACCTGATGCACGCGGTGGGTAACCACCTGCTGAAGAAGAATCCGAATGCCAAGGTGGTCTACCTGCATTCCGAGCGTTTCGTGGCCGACATGGTCAAGGCGTTGCAGCTCAACGCGATCAACGAGTTCAAGCGCTTCTACCGTTCGGTCGATGCACTGCTGATCGACGACATCCAGTTCTTCGCCAAGAAGGAGCGTTCGCAGGAGGAGTTCTTCCATACCTTCAACGCGCTGCTCGAAGGCGGCCAGCAGGTGATTCTCACCAGCGACCGCTATCCGAAGGAAATCGAGGGGCTGGAAGAGCGCCTGAAATCCCGTTTCGGTTGGGGCCTGACCGTTGCAGTCGAACCGCCCGAGCTGGAAACCCGTGTGGCGATCCTGATGAAGAAGGCCGAGCAGACCAAGGTCGATCTGCCACACGACGCTGCGTTCTTCATCGCCCAGCGCATTCGTTCCAACGTGCGCGAACTCGAGGGTGCGCTCAAGCGCGTGATCGCCCACTCGCACTTTACCAACCAGCCCATCACCATCGAGCTGATTCGCGAGTCGCTCAAGGACTTGCTGGCCCTGCAGGATAAGCTGGTCAGCGTGGACAATATCCAGCGCACGGTGGCCGAGTACTACAAGATAAAAATTTCCGATCTCCTGTCCAAACGCCGCTCGCGTTCGGTGGCTCGCCCACGCCAGGTGGCGATGGCGTTGTCCAAGGAGCTGACCAACCACAGCCTGCCGGAAATCGGCGATGCGTTTGGCGGAAGAGACCACACCACAGTTCTGCATGCCTGTCGTAAGATTGCGGAATTGCGGGAATCCGACGCGGACATCCGCGAGGACTACAAGAACCTGCTGCGCACCCTGACAACTTGACACGCAGCCTTTAAGGCAAAGGGACGAGACCATGCATTTCACCATTCAACGCGAAGCCCTGTTGAAACCTCTGCAACTGGTCGCGGGCGTCGTCGAACGCCGTCAGACCTTGCCGGTACTCTCGAACGTGCTGCTGGTCGTCGAGGGCCAGCAGCTGTCGTTGACCGGCACCGACCTGGAAGTCGAACTGGTCGGCCGTGTGACTCTGGAAGACAGCGCGGAACCGGGTGAGATCACCGTCCCGGCGCGCAAGCTGATGGATATCTGCAAAAGCCTGCCGAACGACGCGCTGATCGATATTCGCCTCGACGAGCAGAAGCTGGTGGTCAAGGCTGGCCGTAGCCGCTTTACCCTTTCCACCCTGCCTGCCAACGATTTCCCGACCGTGGAGGAAGGCCCGGGCTCGTTCAACTTCAGCCTGGTGCAGAGCAAGCTGCGTCGCCTGATCGAGCGCACCAGTTTCGCCATGGCCCAGCAGGATGTGCGCTACTACCTCAACGGCATGCTGATCGAAGTGCAGACCGGCATCCTGCGTGCCGTGGCTACCGATGGTCACCGCCTGGCGATGTGCTCCATGGAAGCGGCCATCGAACACACCGAAAAGCACCAGGTGATCGTGCCGCGCAAAGGCATCCTGGAACTCGCCCGTCTGCTCACCGAGCAGGATGGCGAAGTGGCCATCGTGCTCGGCCAACATCACATCCGTGCTACCACTGGCGAATTCACCTTCACTTCCAAGCTGGTCGACGGCAAGTTCCCGGACTACGAACGCGTGCTGCCGCGTGGTGGCGACAAGCTGGTGATCGGCGACCGCCAGGCACTGCGTGAAGCCTTCAGCCGTACCTCGATCCTGTCCAACGAGAAGTACCGGGGTATTCGCCTGCAGCTGGCCAGCGGCCAACTGAAGATCCAGGCGAACAACCCGGAACAGGAAGAGGCTGAGGAAGAAGTGGCGGTCGACTACAACGGCGGCTCGCTGGAAATCGGTTTCAACGTCAGCTATCTGCTCGATGTGCTGGGCGTGATGACCACCGAGCAGGTGCGCCTGATCCTTTCCGATGCCAACAGCAGCGCGCTGGTTCAGGAAGCAGGCAATGACGATTCGTCCTACGTCGTTATGCCGATGCGCCTGTAACCCCTGAATGTCCCTCTCCAGCGTCACCGTCACCGCGGTGCGAAATCTGCACCCGGTGACGCTCTCCCCCTCCCCGCGCATCAACATCCTTCATGGCGACAACGGCAGCGGCAAGACCAGCCTGCTGGAAGCCATTCACCTGCTCGGCCTCGCCCGCTCTTTCCGCAGCAACAAGCTGCTGCCGATGATCCAGTACGAACAACCTGCCTGTACCGTCTTCGGTCAGGTCGCTCTGGATGCGCAGCGCTCCAGCAACCTTGGAATTTCCCGCGACCGCCAGGGCGAGCTGCAGATTCGTATCGATGGGCAGAATGCGCGTGGCATGGCGCAACTGGCTGAAGTGCTGCCGCTGCAGGTGATCAATCCAGACAGCTTTCGTCTGCTCGAGGGGGCACCGAAGATTCGTCGGCAGTTCCTCGATTGGGGAGTGTTCCACGTGGAACAACGCTTCCTCCCGGCCTGGCAACGCCTGCAGAAGGCCCTGCGCCAACGGAACTCGTGGCTGCGGCATGGTACACTGGACAGCGCTGCACAAGCGGCCTGGGACCGCGAACTTTGCCTGGCCAGCGATGAACTGGACGGCTATCGCAGGGCGTATATCCAGGCGTTAAAGCCGGTATTCGAACAGGTGCTGAGTGAGCTGGTGGATCTGCAGGGGCTGACCCTGAGTTACTACCGCGGCTGGGATAAGGACAAGGCGTTGACCGATGTACTGGCCGCCACCCTGTCCCGCGATCAGCAACTGGGACACACCCAGGCCGGACCGCAGCGTGCAGATCTGCGCCTGCGTTTGGGGGCACACAATGCCGCGGAGATTCTGTCCCGCGGCCAACAGAAGCTGGTGGTATGCGCCTTGCGCATTGCCCAGGGGCATCTGCTGAATCAGGCCAAACATGGCCAATGCATCTATCTGGTGGACGACTTGCCGTCGGAGCTGGATGAGCAACATCGACAGGCCTTGTGCCGACTGCTCGAAGATTTGCAGTGTCAGGTGTTCATCACCTGTGTCGACCACGAACTATTGAGCGATGGCTGGCGCACGGACACGCCGGTCGCTATGTTCCACGTGGAACATGGCTGTATCACCCAGACACGACCACCGGGAGTGAAGGCATGAGCGAAAACCAAACGTACGACTCCAACAGTATCAAGGTCCTCAAGGGACTGGATGCCGTACGCAAGCGACCAGGCATGTACATCGGTGATACCGATGACGGCAGCGGTCTGCACCACATGGTCTTCGAGGTGGTCGACAACTCGATCGACGAAGCCCTTGCCGGTCACTGCAGCGAGATCAGCATCACCATCCATCCGGACGAATCGATCACCGTACGTGACAACGGCCGCGGTATTCCGGTGGACATCCACAAGGAAGAAGGCGTCTCCGCCGCCGAGGTCATCATGACCGTGCTGCACGCCGGCGGTAAGTTCGATGACAACAGCTACAAGGTATCCGGCGGCCTGCACGGCGTGGGTGTCTCGGTGGTCAACGCTCTGTCGAAAGAGCTGATCCTGACCATTCGCCGCAGCGGCAAGATATGGGAACAGACCTACGTGCACGGCGTACCGCAAGCCCCGTTGGCGGCGGTTGGCGATGCCGATGGCTCGGGTACACAGATCCACTTCAAACCGTCCGAAGAGACGTTTCACAACATCCACTTCAGCTGGGACATCCTGGCGAAGCGCCTGCGCGAACTGTCCTTCCTCAACTCCGGTGTCGGTATCGTCCTCAAGGATGAGCGCAGCGGTAAGGAAGAGCTATTCAAGTACGAGGGCGGCCTCAAGGCGTTCGTCGAATACCTGAATACCAACAAGACCGTGGTCAACCAAGTGTTCCACTTCAACATCCAGCGCGAGGAAGATGGCGTGGGTGTGGAAGTCGCCTTGCAGTGGAACGACAGCTTCAACGAGAACCTGCTGTGCTTCACCAACAACATCCCGCAGCGTGATGGCGGTACTCACCTGGCCGGCTTCCGCTCCGCCCTCACCCGCCACCTGAACAACTACATCGAGGCCGAAGGCCTGGCGAAGAAGTTCAAGGTGGCCACCACCGGCGACGACGCCCGTGAAGGCCTGACCGCGATCATCTCGGTCAAGGTGCCGGACCCGAAATTCAGCTCGCAGACCAAGGACAAGCTGGTCTCCTCCGAGGTGAAAACCGCGGTGGAACAGGAGATGGGCAAGTACTTCTCCGACTTCCTGCTGGAAAATCCCAACGAAGCCAAAGCCGTGGTCGGCAAGATGATCGACGCCGCCCGTGCCCGAGAAGCAGCCCGTAAAGCGCGCGAGATGACCCGCCGCAAGGGTGCGCTGGACATCGCCGGCCTGCCCGGCAAGCTGGCCGACTGCCAGGAAAAAGACCCGGCACTGTCCGAGCTCTACATCGTGGAAGGGGACTCCGCGGGCGGTTCTGCGAAGCAGGGCCGTAACCGCAAGACCCAGGCGATCTTGCCGCTCAAGGGCAAGATCCTCAACGTCGAGCGTGCCCGTTTCGACCGCATGATTTCTTCTCAGGAAGTCGGCACGCTGATCACCGCACTTGGCTGCGGTATCGGTCGCGACGAGTACAACATCGACAAGTTGCGCTACCACAACATCATCATCATGACCGACGCTGACGTCGACGGCTCGCACATCCGCACCCTGCTGCTGACCTTCTTCTTCCGTCAGTTGCCGGAGCTGGTCGAGCGTGGCTACATCTATATCGCCCAGCCGCCGCTGTACAAGGTCAAGAAGGGCAAGCAGGAGCAGTACATCAAGGACGACGAGGCCATGGAGGAATACATGACCCAGTCGGCCCTCGACGAGGCCAGCCTGCACGTCAACGAGAATGCCCCGGGTCTTTCCGGCGCAGCGCTGGAGAAGTTGGTCAACGATTACCGCAGTGTGATGAAGACCCTCGGCCGTCTGTCCCGCGTCTACCCGCAGGACATCACCGAGCACTTCGTCTACCTGCCGCGCGTGCCGGTCGAGCAACTGGCCGACCAGGCCGCCATGCAAACCTGGCTGGAAGGCCTGCAGGCACGCCTGAAGAGCGTGGAGAAATCCGGCCAGACCTTCACCGCCAGCTTGCGTGAAGATCGCGAGCGTCACCTGTGGCTGCCAGAAGTCGAGATCATGGCCCACGGTCTGTCCAGCTACATCACCTTCAACCGTGATTTCTTCGCCAGCAACGATTACCGCACGGTAACCACGCTCGGCGAGCAGCTGAACAGCCTGCTGGAAGACGGTGCATACGTGCAGCGTGGCGAGCGCAAGAAGCCGGTCACCACCTTCAAGGAAGCCCTGACCTGGCTGATGACCGAAAGCACCAAGCGTCACAGCATCCAGCGCTATAAAGGGCTGGGCGAGATGAACCCGGAGCAGCTGTGGGAAACCACCATGGACCCGTCCGTGCGCCGCATGCTCAAGGTCACCATTGAGGACGCGATCGCTGCAGACCAGATCTTCAACACCCTGATGGGCGATGCCGTGGAGCCGCGCCGCGACTTCATCGAAAGCAATGCCCTGGCGGTGTCCAACCTGGACTTCTGATTCACTGCTTCGTTGTCGCGAGAAACCCGGCCATCTGCCGGGTTTTTTGTTTTCAATCAGGTAGTTGCGGCATCTACGAGTGAGCTTCGCCACCCGTCTCGCATGGGCGTCGCATCATCTGGCTGTTCGCGGGTGGACAGCTTCTTCTATAGTGGCTGAAACCAGATGCAGCTGAAGACCGCGAGGGCCGCCACAGGGCCGCCAACCAGGGCTGACAGCCACGACCCCAGGCTCCCATGATTGCCCATACGCCCACTATTTTTGCCTGCGTTGCCCTCGTCGCCACGGTCATGGCCTTTTGCCTGATCCTCGCTGGCCAGGTGAATCACCGTGACGGCCTGTTCACCACCGGCTGCGGCCTGTTGGCCCATGCGCTGGCCTACGTCTGCTACACCCTCTACGGCCATGCACCACTCTGGCTGACCTACAGCGTGGCCAACACGCTGCTGGCAGTAGCCCTGGCCTTCTACCTGGCGAGCATCTATCGCATCCGTGCGCTGGCGGTGCCCTGGTGGATGGTCCTGAGCCTGCCGCTGTTGATGGCCTTGCTGATGGTCGTGCTGATCGAGCACCGCGAGCCGCGCATGCTCGCCTCCTCCAGTGTGCTGATGCTGCAATGTCTACTTATCGTTGTCGTTGCGCAGCGACGTGCCTCGCCAGGCGGCCGCGCGCATGTATTGCTTATCATCGGCGGCGGCATCAGCCTGATCGGCCTCGGTTTGCGGGTAGTGGCCATTCTGTTCGGCACGGCGCCGGAGATGCAGTACGACGTCAGCAACCTCAAGCAGACCATCTCCGTCAGCATCGGCACGGTGACGGTGATGATGTTCTCGCTGGGCCTGGTGCTGCTGTCCAAGGAGCGCAGTGAGGCTTCGCTGCACCACATGGCCCTGCGCGATGCGTTGACCGGCATGCTCAACCGCCGGGCGATCCTCGAGCAGCTGTCGGGCGAGCTGGAGCGCGCACGGCGTGCCGGCAGCTCGCTGGCGATCGCCATGATCGACATCGACCACTTCAAGCAGATCAACGACCAGTACGGCCACCTTGCCGGCGACGAAGTGCTCTGCCACTGCGTACGTCACCTGTCGCAGCAACTGCGCCAGTCCGACACCATCGGCCGTTACGGTGGCGAAGAGTTTCTCCTGTTGCTTCCCGATACCCCACCTGCAGGGGCCATGACCGTGGTCGATGCACTTCGCCAGTCCCTGGCTGCCAACCCTGCCCTGTTCGGCAAGCGCAGCATCCCCCTGAGCTTCAGCGCCGGGCTCTGGTGCGGTGTGCCGGGTCCCGGGGATAGCTCCGACAGCCTCATCGCCAGGGCGGATGCGGCGCTGTATGCAGCCAAGCAGGATGGGCGCAACACCTTGCGCCTGCTGCAGGCAGGCGATGCCCAGGATGGTTTCCGCAGCCTTGCGGGTGCAGCGCTCTGAGCGGTGTTCACGCGGCATGAAAAAGCCCGGCATGTGCCGGGCTTTTTTGTCAGGCGCTGACGATCACGCCCACCAGTAACGCACCATGTGGAAGAAGATTGGTGCGGCGAAGCACACCGAATCCAGACGGTCGAGCATGCCGCCGTGGCCTTCGATCATGTGGCCCCAGTCCTTCACGCCGCGATCGCGCTTGATCGCCGACATCACCAGGCCACCGGCGAAGCCGAGCAGGTTGACGGTCAGTGCCAGGCCGGCGGCCTGCCAGAAGCTGAACGGGGTAATCCAGCACAGCAGGGCGCCGACCAGGGTGGCCAGGGCCACACCGCCAACGAAGCCTTCCACGGTCTTCGAGGGCGACAGCAGCGGCGCGATCTTGTGTTTGCCGAACAGCTTGCCGCAGACGTACTGCAGCACGTCGGAGAGCTGCACGACGATCACCAGCCAGGCGATCAGCAGCAGGTTGCGCCCTTCGTAGCCCGGGATGTCCAGGGTCAGCAGCGCCGGCACCGCGGAGATGCAGTACACCGCGATCATCAGCCCCCACTGCACCTTCGACGCGCGCTCGAGAAAACGCGTGGTATCGCCACCCAGCGAGGCCAGGATCGGCAGCAGCAGGAACAGGTAGACCGGGATGAAGATGCTGAACATGCCGTACCAGTCGATGCCGATCAACAGGTACTGCACCGGCAGGGCGAAGTAGAACGCGGCCACCAGTGCCGGGTAGTCACTGCGCCGGGTTGGGGTCAGCGTCATGAACTCGCGCAGGGCGTAGAACGACACGCCGTAGAACAGGATGATCACGCCGATATTGCCGAACAGGAAGGCGATACCGATCACCAGCACCATTACCCACCAGGCGTTGATGCGGGCGTTGAGGTTGTCGATCACCGCGTTGGGCGCGCCGCCGGAGCGGCGCTTGAGGATGAAACCGATCAGCGAGGCCAGGAGCAGGACGGCACCGATACCGGCGAACAGCAGCAGGGTATTACGATCCATCTCAGGCCTCCTCGGGCGCCAGTTCCAGCAGGGCGTTGCGCGCGCGTTCGAGGAACGCGGCCTTGTCTTCGTCGGCCAGCCGCTCCAGCGGCGCACCGAAACTCAGCGTGCACAGCAGTGGCAGCGGCAGCGCCCTGCCCTTGGGCATGACGCGGTTGAGGTTGGCGATCCATACCGGGACCAGCTCGACCTGCGGTGCGGCATTGGCCAGGTGGAAGATGCCGCTCTTGAATGGCAGCAGCGGCTCGTCACTGAGGTTGCGCGTGCCTTCGGGGAAGATGATCAGCGAGTCGCCCTGCTCCAGCGCGTCGAGCATCGGCTGCAGCGGGTTGTGCTCGGGATTGCTGCGGTCACGGTCGACCAGCACGCCGTTGAACACGTCGTTGATCAGGAAGCTGCGCAGCCCGCCCTTCTGCCAGTAATCGGCGCCTGCGACCGGACGGGTGCGCCGGCGCAGCTCGTCCGGCAGCGAGGCCCAGAGCAGGACGAAGTCGCCGTGGCTGCTGTGGTTGGCGTAGTACAGGCGCTGGACCGGCTGCGCAGTGCAGCCCAGCCAGAGCGCGCGAGCCCCGGTGAGCAGGCGTGCTCCCGAGGTGATGGCGAAGGCGGTGAGTGAAGCGAGCATGGACAACTCCTATCCAGCGAAGGAAAACCAGGGCACGACCAGGATCATGGTCAGGGCCAGAAACAGTTGCGCGGCCAGCCACAGGGCTTGCAGGCGCAGCAGACGCCAGGCGCCGCGGATGCGTGCATCCCAGGGGCGTGAGGCGTGTGTGGCGGGTTGCAGGTGCAGCTCGAGCAGGGCGCTGTCGAGCTCGGCGATACGTACCCCACGCTGCGCCGGATCCGCCGCCAGGGCGGCGAACAGCTCCGCATCGAGGGCCGTGCGGATGGCCCAGTACTTCTGCACCAGGCCAAGCAGGATCAGCAGCACGCAGGGCAGAGCCATGAGCAGGTTGCCGCGGCCGATCAGCATCGGCAGCAGTCCGCCGGCCAGGCCCAGCAGGGTCAGGCCGGTAGAAAGCTGGTCGATCTGGCGGCCGCGGCGCAGCAGGCTGGCGATCAGCAGCAAGGACATTTCAGAGGCCATGGACCACCTCGCGAATGATGGGTTGAGAGTCGGGCAGCCGCTGCATCAGTGTCAGGGCCTGCCGATGCTCGTCGCCAAGGACGATCTGCGGGCGCGCCTGGCGAATCCGTAGCAGCGCGTCGTCGACGCTCTGGCAGCCGCCGTACTGCAGCAGCCAGGCGGCAATAGCGCAGGCGCTGCGCGAGTAACCTAGCGCACAGCAGACCAGCAGCGGGCCGTGCTCGCGCAGCGCCTCGATGGCATGCGCCGCGCGCTGGCAGTCCTCTGCCGTGGGTGGCAGCAGATCCAGCAGCGGCAGCGAGCGATAGGTCGATTGCCCGGAGCTGTCCATCGGCAGCTCGGCACACAGGTCGAGCAGCGCTGGATACTGCCAGGCTTCCTGCGCACGGGGCAGACGGCCGAGCCAGATACCTGCGACCACTTCGCCGGCGTGCGGATGACGGCGCGTCCACAACCGGGAATTGATCCAGGCACCGAGCAGGTAAGGCGCAAACAGCCAGCGTGCCGCCAGGGTCAGGCGGCCATCAGCCTGCTTCTGGAAGCCGGCCTGGCCGACGCCGAGGTAGTTCAGCGCCACCAGCAGCAGCGCCGTCGCCGGCCACAGCAACCACAATGCGAAACCACCCAGGCTGACTGCCAATGCGCTGCACAGCGCCGCGCCGAAGGCGTAGCGCAGGGCCAGACGCCAGCGTTGCAGCACGCGCGTGGTCTGCCAGCCGAGCAGCGGGCGGATGCCCTCCTGCGGCCACAGCCAAACGCATAGCAGGCCGGCCAGCACGCCCGTGGGCACGTCGATGAAGTGGTGTTGCCAGGTGGTCAGCACCGAAATCCCGATCAGCGCCATCCAGCCATGCATCAGGCCGCGCAACAGCAGGCCGCGGGTGTGCTGGGCGAACATCACCCAGATCACCACCAGCAGCGCGATGTGCAGCGAAGGCGCCTGGTTGAAGGGCTTGTCGAAGCCCATCAGCACATCGAACATCCAGCCGAAGGCGCCGCTCAGCTCCGGGCGCTCGAAGGTGAAGCGCAGCGGCCAGAGCAGGAAGCAGGCAACGCAGATCAGTTGGGCGCTGAGCAGGCGCAGGGCGTGGCGATCCATCTCGCGTCGGCTGCTGGGCAGCAGGAAGGACAGGCCGTAGAGCAGGTCGATCGACCAATAGGGCACGATGGTCCAAGGCCACAGCGGCGTCTGGCTCTCCCAGGCGAAGACCAGGCTGCCGACGTCGCTGCGCTGCTGGGTCAGCCAGTTGGCGAAACCGTAGCTGGCGAAAAACAGCGGGCCGAGCAACAGCAGCCAGAGCACCCCACGCTTCCACAACCCGGTTTCTCGTGCAGTGGAGTCGCTGTTCATCAGGACACCCGCTGCGCCAGGGAGACGCTGAAGATGCCCCACTCGTCGATGCGTTGGGTGATCTTGCGAAAGCCTGCGGCCTCGACCAACTGATCCATTTCCGCCTGGCTGCGGCGGCGCATGACCCAGGGCTGGCCGTCACGGTGGCTGGTCAGCGCACGGGCGATCAGCTCCAGTTGCGGGTGCCACGGCTGGCCGGTGTAGACCAGGTAACCGCCCTCTTCCACCGCGGCGGCCAGGCCGGCCAGCGAATCGCCGACCATCTGGTTGCTGCCGAACAGCTCGTAGAGGCCGGAGACCACCGCCAGCGTCGGCTTCGGCTCCAGGGCAGCGAGATCGGCCTTGTCGAAGGCATCGCCTTTGACGAAGCGGGCGATGGCGCCAAGGCCTTTCTGTTCGATCAGCGCGGCGCCGTCGCGCACATTGATGTCGCTGTAGTCGCGCAGCAGGATGGCGTCCGGCTTGTGCTCGAGGCCGTCGAGGGATTCGAGGATGTAGCGGCCGTGACCGGCGGCGATGTCGACGATGCGCACGGCCTTGCTCTGTTCGCGCAGATTGGCCATGGCCAGGCGCAGCAGCTCTTCGGCGTGCACCTTGCGCTGACGAATGCCGCGCCAGCCGATGGAGTTCAGGTAGTTCTGGTCGATCAGCCGGCCCAGTGCGCCCTTGCCGCTGGGATGGTTGCGGTAGACGTAGTCCAGCGTGCTGCCGGAGTCGAAGCCGGTGGCGAAGCCCAGTTTGACGCCGTCGGCCAGACCGCTGCCGAGCTTGAGGCCGGCGCGGGTGCTGCGCCAGTAGAGGTCGGCGAGGGAGTTCTTCGGCAGCGGCGCGGCCAGCGTTTCCGATTCGGCGCAGGTCAGGCCGAGACGGTCGGCATCCAGCAGCGAAGGGCGGCTGAGCGGTTCCTCGAAGTTGCGCAGGATAAAGCGCCGCGCACGGACCAGGGCATGGGCGCGGTCGCGCTCGCCCAGGGTGTCGTGGAAGAAGCCGGGCAGGATGTGTTTCTCCTTGCGCAGGCTGCCCAGGCGTTCGAAGAACTGTTCCTGCGGTTTACGGTGGACGACGAAGTCGGCCCCGGAGATCAGCAGCTGCGTGGGGATCTGGATCGCCTGGGCGTCAGCCACCACGCGGTCGGCTGCTTCGTAGAGGCCGAGCAGCATGTTCACCGAGATCGGTCGTGTGATCAGCGGGTCGTTCTCGAACGAGGCGATGCGCGCCGGGTCATGGCTGAGGAAGCGCGCCTTGACGTAGCTGTTGACGAAGAAATTGCCGCGCCAGGCGCGCATCAGCTTGAGGCCGGGGCGGGCGAAGGGTACGTAGAGCTTGACCTTGAAGGCCGGCGAGGCGAGCACCAGGGCGCGAATCTTCGGCGCGTAGTCGTGGGCCCAGGTGGACACCACCACCGCGCCGACACTTTGTGCCAGTACGGCCATGTCTTCGACGGCGATACCGTGGCGCGTGGCGATGTGGTCGATGAAGGTCTGCACGTCACGCACGCTGGTGGCGAAGCTCGGGCTGTCGCCGCGCGCACCGGGCGACAGGCCGTGGCCGCGGGCGTCCCAGGCGTAGAAGTCGAAGTCGGCGAGGTCGAGTTCATCGACCAGATGGGCCATGCGTCCACCGTGTTCGTGGCCGCGGTGGAACATCACCACGGCGCGGCGCGGCGTGCGGATATCGGCGGTGGTGGCGGGCCAGTGGCGATAAAGCAGCTCGACGCCATCGTGGGTGGTGAAAACGAGGTTCTGGGCTTCGCGCATCGAAATGTCCTTATTCCGAATGGGAGGGTTGTGCGACTTCGGCCAGGCCTTGGCGCACGCGGTTGAACAGGGTGTACAGCAACAGGGCGAGGATCACCGCCAGCGCGCCGTTGATCCAGGCGGCGGCCAGCAGCCCGCAGGCCACGCCGGCGCCGAGCACGCCAAAGCAGAAGGCGCGGTCGCTCTTGCCCATCGGCCCGTCATAGCGCCGCGAGGCGCCGACCATCGGCCCGAGCACGCCGGTGTATTCGCTGATCACCGCGAACAGCACCACGAGGATCACCAGCAGCGGCGAAACCCCGGGCAGCAGGGCGAACGGCAGGTACAGGGCACTGTCGGCGATCACGTCGCAGAGTTCGTTGAGGTAGGCACCGAGTCTGGACTGTTGGCCGAATTCGCGGGCGAGCATGCCGTCGACGGCATTCAGCGCCATGCGCAGGATCATCCACAGCGGGATCAGGGCGAACAGCCACAGCTGCTCGCTGAACAGGGTCAGCAGAACGCCAAGCAGAACCGAGACGATACCGGCGACGAGGGTCACCTGGTTGGCGGTCACGCCGCGTGCGTGCAGGCGGGTGACGCCGGGACGCAGCAGGTTCTGGAAGCGCGGTTTGAGCTGGTAAATCGACAGCATGTAGAAATTCCTTTTCAGCAGCCCGGCGGGTTCGCCGTAGCTTATTCCTTTGCGGCCAGCACCGGCGTGCGCCGCTCGCCTATTTGCCGATATGGGCGGCGCTATCGAGAAAACTTATGCCCCGCAGTGGAGGTAACTGTTTTTAGGCTAAAAACCATGAAAATCAGATAGTTGAGCTGATTAATGGCGTTCTGCCGGCTTTTCGTGCACAGCTTATCCACAGCGGTGTCAGGCCACGCTGGAGACGTCTGTGGCGGCCACTTCCACGGCGTCGCCGGTGATTTGTGCCTGGGTCTGGCTGACCCAGTTGAAGGCGCGTTCGTTGAGTTCGGCGATGGCCCGCGGGCCGCTGCCTTCAGCATGCATCAGCGGGCCGATGACCACCTGGATGGTGCCCGGGTACTTGGCCCAGCCCTGCTTGGGCCAGAATTCGCCGGCGTTGTGGGCGATGGGCAGCACCGGCAGGCCGGCGTTCACCGCCAAGGCTGCACCGCCACGAGAAAACTTGCCGATCTGCCCCGGCGGAATCCGCGTGCCCTCGGGGAACACCAGCACCCAGGCGCCCTGCTCGATGCGCTCGGCACCCTGCTTGGCCAGCTGCTTGAGCGCGGCCTTGGGGTTGCTGCGGTCGATGGCGATCGGCCGCAGCATGGCCATCGCCCAGCCGAAGAACGGCACATACAGCAGCTCGCGCTTGACCACCTGCGACAGCGGCTCGAAGAACGCGGAGAGGAAGAAGGTTTCCCACGTGCTCTGGTGCTTGGCGAGGATCACGCAGGGCGTGTCCGGGATGTTTTCCAGGCCGTGCACTTCATAGCGGATGCCGACGACCACCCTGGCCAGCCAGGTGGCACTGCGGCACCAGGTCTGGATGACGAAGCGGTAGCGCGCGCGAAATGGCAGGAACGGCGCGACGAACACGCAGAGGATGCACCAGAAGAAGGAGCTGGATGACAGCAGCAGGTAGAAGAAGAAGGTTCTGATGGCCTGCACTGTCGTCATGGGGCTCGGGTTCTCTAGAGAAGAAGCTGATCGGCGATGGCCGCCAGATCATCGAATATCAGGGTTCCCGCTGGCAATGGCTTGCCCAGGGTCCGTTCGCCTTTGCCGGTTTTTACCAGCACTGGCTGGCAATGGACGGCCACCGCCGCCTGCAGGTCACCCGCGCTGTCGCCGACGAACCAGGTTCCTGCCAGTTCCGTGCCGTAGTGCGCAGCGATCTGCCGGAGCATGCCGGGTTTCGGCTTGCGGCAGTCGCAGCCATCGTCCGGGCCATGCGGGCAGTGCACGATCAGGCCGACATCGCCGCCCTGCTCTGCCACCAGTTGGCGCAGCCGGGCGTGCATCGACTCGAGAGTGGGCAGGTCGTAGTAGCCGCGCGCCAGGCCCGATTGGTTGGTGGCCACGGCCACGGTCCAGCCGGCTTTGCTCAGGCGCGCTATGGCGTCGATGGCGCCGGGGATCGGCAGCCATTCGTCGAGGGATTTGATGTAGGCGTCGGAGTCTTCGTTGATGACGCCGTCACGGTCGAGAATCAGCAGTTTCATCGGAGCGGTTTCCGTTCCGTTGGGTGGTTGAGCGGAGCGCTATGCATGGCGTGGGCAAGATGGGTATCGGGACTGCGCCCTCAACCCATCCGCCGTTTCCTCAGCCGAGCAGAGAGATATCGGCAACGCCGAAGAACAGCCCGCGCAGGCGCGCCAGCAGGGCATAGCGGTTGGCGCGTACCGAGGCGTCCTCGGCGTTCACCAGCACCGCGTCGAAGAACGCGTCCACTGGCTCGCGCAGGCCCGCCAGGCGTTCCAGTGCTTCACGGTAGCGACGCTCGGCGGCCAGTGGCTGCACCGCGTGATCGGCCTGCTGGATCGCCGCGTACAGGGCGAATTCGCTGGGGTTGTCGAAGTAGTGCGCCTCGACGCTGGCCGGCAGCTCACCCTCGAACTTGCCGAGCAGGTTGGACACGCGCTTGTTGGCGGCGGCCAGGGCGGCGGCATCCGGCAGCGAGCGGAACATCTGCACCGCCTGCACGCGCTGGTCGAAGTCCAGCGGCGAACCGGGGTTCAGAGCACGCACGGCCTGGTACACGGCAACGTCCACGCCTTCGTCTTCGTAGCGCGCACGCAGGCGGTCGAAGATGAAGTCCTGCACCTGTGCGGCCAGGCCGTCGGCCTTGACCTTGTCGCCGAACAGCTGGATGGCGAAGGCGATGGCGGCGCTGAGGTCGAGGTCGAGGTCCTTCTCGATGAGGATGCGCAGTACGCCGAGCGCGGCGCGGCGCAGGGCATACGGATCCTTGGAACCGGTGGGCAGCATGCCGATGCCGAAGATGCCGACCAGGGTGTCGAGCTTGTCGGCCACGGCCACGGCGGCACCGGTCAGGGTCTGCGGTAGCTCGGCGCCGGCGCCGCGCGGCATGTACTGCTCGTTCAGCGCCTGGGCCACGTCGTCCGGCTCGCCGTCATTGAGGGCGTAGTAGTAGCCGGCAATACCCTGCATTTCCGGGAACTCGCCGACCATCTCGGTGGCCAGGTCGCACTTGCACAGCAGGCCGGCGCGAGCGGCACGCTCGGCGTCGCCACCGATGCGCTCGGCGATGAACGCGGCCAGCCTGGAGACGCGTTCGGCCTTGTCGAACACGGTGCCGAGCTGGGCCTGGAACACCACGTTCTGCAGGCGCTGGTTGAAGGTTTCCAGCTTCTGCTTCTTGTCCTGCTTGAAGAAGAACTCGGCGTCGGTCAGGCGTGGGCGCACGACCTTCTCGTTACCGGCGACGATCTGCGCCGGGTCCTTCGATTCGATGTTGGCCACGGTGATGAAGCGCGGCAGCAGCTTGCCGTTGCCGTCGAGCAGGCAGAAGTACTTCTGGTTGTCCTGCATGGTGGTGATCAGCGCTTCCTGCGGCACCTCGAGGAAGCGTTCCTCGAAGGAGCAGACCAGCGGCACCGGCCATTCGACCAGGGCGCTGACTTCGTCGAGCAGGGCCGGCGGGACGATGGCGCTACCGTTCTCGGCGCGGGCCAGTTCCTCGACGCGGGCGGCGATCTGCGCGCGACGCTCGGCGAAGTCGGCGATCACGTAGGCGGCGCGCAGGTCTTCGGCGTAGCTTGCCGGGCTGCCGATGGCGACGTCACGGTTGGCGTGGAAACGATGCCCGCGCGAAACGCGGCCGGACTTCTGCGCGAGGATCTCGCAGTCGATCACCGCGTCGCCGAAGAGCATCACCAGCCACTGGCTCGGGCGGACGAACTCGGTCTTGCGCGCGCCCCAGCGCATGCGCTTGGGAATCGGCAGGTCGTTGAGCGAGGCTTCGACGATGCCAGGCAGCAGGCCGGAAGCCGGCTGGCCGGCGATCGACTGGCTGAATTTCAGTTTCGCGCCGCTGCGGTCGATCTCGGCGAGGTCGACGCCGCACTTCTTGGCGAAGCCCAAGGCGGCCTGGGTCGGGTTGCCGTCGGCATCGAACGCCGCCTGCACGGGCGGGCCGTCGAGGTTGACGGTGCGATCCGGCTGCTGCGCGGCCAGCTGCCCGACCAGCACGGCGAGGCGGCGCGGCGCGGCGTAGACGCGGGCGTTGGTGTAGCTCAGGCCTGCAGTCTTGAGACCTTTTTCGATTCCAGCGAGGAAGGCGTCACCGAGGCTTTTCAGCGCTTTCGGTGGCAGCTCTTCGGTGCCCAGTTCAACCAGAAAATCCTGAGCGCTCATTATTCGGCCTCCTTCAACTGAGCCAGCACTTCATCACGCAACTCCGGCGTGGCCATCGGGAAGCCGAGCTTGGCGCGGGCCAGCAGGTAGCTCTGGGCGATGCTGCGCGACAGCGTGCGCACGCGCAGGATGTACTGCTGGCGCGCGGTCACCGAGATCGCGCGGCGGGCATCGAGCAGGTTGAAGCTGTGCGAGGCCTTGATCACCATTTCATAGGCTGGCAGCGGCAGCTTCAGCTCCATCAGGCGGTTGGCCTCGGACTCGTAGAAGTCGAACAGGTCGAACAGCTTGTCGACGTTGGCGTGCTCGAAGTTGAAGGTGGACTGCTCCACTTCGTTCTGGTGGAACACGTCGCCGTAGGTGACCTTGCCGAACGGGCCGTCGGAGTAGACCAAGTCATACACCGAGTCGACGCCCTGCAGGTACATGGCCAGGCGCTCAAGGCCGTAGGTGATCTCGCCGGTGACCGGGTAGCACTCGACGCCACCGACCTGCTGGAAGTAGGTGAACTGGGTGACTTCCATGCCGTTGAGCCAGACTTCCCAGCCCAGACCCCAGGCGCCGAGGGTTGGCGATTCCCAGTTGTCTTCGACGAAGCGGATGTCGTGCACCAGGGTGTCGACGCCGATGCGGCGCAGCGACTCCAGGTACAGGTCCTGAATGTTGTCCGGGTTCGGCTTGAGCACCACCTGGAACTGGTAGTAATGCTGCAGGCGGTTGGGGTTCTCGCCGTAGCGGCCGTCAGCCGGGCGCCGCGAGGGCTGCACGTAGGCAGCGTTCCAGGTTTCCGGGCCGATGGCGCGCAGGAAGGTGGCGGTGTGGAAGGTACCTGCACCCATTTCCATGTCGTAGGGCTGCAGGATCACGCAACCCTGTTCGGCCCAGTAGCTTTGCAGGGCAAGGATCAGACCTTGGAAGGTGCTTACGTCGGGCGTTGTCTGGCTCACGAATTTCACCGGTATCGGGGTGTTGGCATAAAGCCGCGCAGTATACCCGATGAAACCCGCACGGGAGATGGCGGCCGCCAGGCCGGGAGATCGCGCAAAGTCGGGTGCTGCCTGCGTTGCCCGGCGGGTGTTGATCAGCCAGTGCGCACGGGATGCGATGGACCCTGTAGCATTACGCCCCTTGCCAGTACCGGCAGCGCTTACTCAGGCCTTTTCCATGTCAGTCGAACCTCTGCCCTCCGCCGCCACTGCCGCTCGCGACGAGTTTCTCGCCCTGCTGGAAATCAGCGTGGTGCAGAACACCCTGGTCAAGCTGCTGCTGAGCAAGTACCAGGGCGAGGAAGCCGAGCTGCAGCGCCTGACCATTCGCCCGGTAACGGTCAAAGGCCAGGCCTGCCTATCGTTCGTCTCCACCTACAAGACCCGCGACCTGACCAAGAACCTGCCTGTGGCCGAAGCCCTCGCACATATCGCCAGCCTGCTGCCGGCGGCGTTCAAGAACGCCCACCTGCTGTCGCTGACCGAGGATGTGCAGCTGACCTTCGGCAAGAAGGACAAGGCGCGCCTGTTCGTCGGCAAGGCTACCGAGCGCGAGGCGCCGGCCGCCGGCCATGACCGGGAGAAGAAGCGCTTCCTCGAACTGAGCCGACCGTTCCTCTCGGATCTGGGAGTGACCACCGCCAAGCACGAACTGGTGCCGGCGATGGCGCGCAAGTGGAAGCAGATCAACAAGTTCATCGAGGTGTTTTCCCACGCCCTGAGTCACTCGCCGCTGCAGCAGCGCGATCCGCAGCTGCCGATCCATGCCGTCGACTTCGGTTCGGGCAAGGGCTACCTGACCTTCGCCATGCACGACTACCTGCGCAACAGCCTGGGCCTGCAAGGCCAAGTCACTGGTGTGGAGCTGCGCGAAGACATGGTGCGCCTGGGCAACACGGCTGCCGCCCGCCTGGAGCAGCCGGGGCTGCGCTTCGAGCACGGCGATGTGCGCACCTACACCCCCGCCGCCATCGACGTGATGATCGCCCTGCACGCCTGCGACGTGGCCACCGACTACGCCCTGCACCTGGGCATTCGCAGCGGCGCGGCGATCATCATGTGCTCGCCCTGCTGCCATAAGCAGATCCGCCCGCAGATGCATACGCCGGCCATGCTCAAACCCATGCTGCAATACGGCGTACACCTTGGCCAGGAAGCCGAGATGGTCACCGACAGCCTGCGCGCCCTGCTGCTGGAAGCCAGCGGCTATGAGACCAAGGTGTTCGAGTTCGTCTCCCTGGAGCACACCAACAAGAACAAGATGATTCTGGCGGTGAAGCGCCCCGAGCCGGTGGAGCCGAGTGCGCTGCTGGAGAAGATCCAGGGCATCAAGCAGTTCTACGGGATTCAGGAGCACTGCCTGGAAACCCTGTTGCAGGCGGACGGGCGCTTTTAACGGTCACCTCGTGCTCTGCGCTACAGTGCGGCACGACTCCCTTTGGATGTAAACGCCATGCCGCGCTGTTTCTGGTGTAACGACGATCCGCTGTACATGACCTATCACGATGAAGAGTGGGGCGTGCCGCAGCGCGACCCGCAATGGCTGTTCGAAATGCTCTTGCTCGAAGGCTTTCAGGCCGGGCTGTCGTGGATCACCGTGCTGAAGAAGCGCGAGCACTACCGCAAGGTGTTGTTCGGCTTCGACGCGCAGCGCCTGGCGCGCCTGACCGATGACGAGATCGAGACCCTGATGCAGGACCCGGGCATCATCCGCAACCGCCTCAAGCTCAAGTCCGCGCGACAGAACGCCCAGGCCTGGCTCAAGCTGGAAGACCCGGTGACGCTGCTCTGGTCCTTCGTCGGCGGTGCGCCGAAGATCAATCACTTCAGCGGCCGTGGCGACGTGCCGGCGGTAACCCCGGAAGCCGAGGCGATGAGCAAGGCTTTGAAGAAACTGGGCTTCAACTTCGTCGGGCCGACCATCTGCTACGCCTACATGCAGGCCGCCGGCATGGTCATGGACCACACCCGCGACTGTGACCGCTACGCTCAATTGAGCTGATCTGCCGAAGGCTCTGCGCCGCGCTTTTCCACGGAGCCTGACGGCGGCGTTGGTGCTGCCGGCAGCGCATGGCTGGACCGGGCGGTCACAATCGCTACAATGCCCGGCTTTATTTACTCGGGAGTGCTCCGTGGAGAAGCTCAAAGGCGCGCTGGTCGTCGGTCTGCTGCGTCTGTTCGCCCTGTTGCCATGGCGCGCGGTGCAGGCCATTGGCGCGCTGATCGGTTGGTTGAACTGGAAACTGCCGACCCGCTCGCGCGAGGTGGTGCGCATCAACCTGCGCCACTGCTTCCCGCACATGGACGAAGCCACCCGCGAGCGTCTGGTTGGCGAGAGCCTGCGCGATATCGGCAAGACCTTCACGGAAAGCGCCTGCGCGTGGATCTGGCCGTCGCAGAAAGCCTTTACCCTGATTCGCCATGTCGAAGGCATGGAGGTGCTGCAGCAGGCACTGGATACCGGCAAGGGCGTGGTACTGATTACCAGCCACCTGGGCAACTGGGAGCTGCTGTTGCAGTACGTCAGCTCGCTGTGCAAACCAGTGATTCTCTACCGTCCACTCAAGCTCAAGGCTGTCGACGACATGCTGGTCAAACAGCGTGTGCGCCTGGGCAATAGCGTGGCGCCGTCCACCAAGGAAGGCATTCTCGGCCTGATCAAGACCGTGCGCCGTGGTGGTGTAGCCGGGATCGCCGCCGATCCGGAACCGAGCCTCTCCAGTGGCGTATTCGTGCCCTTCCTCGGCGTTCCTGCATTGACCAGCAAGTTCGTGCCATCGCTGGTCAATGGGCACAAGGCGACCGGCGTGTTTATGCATGCCCTGCGCCTCGACGATGGCAGCGGTTATCGCCTGGTATTCGAAGCGCCTGCCGAAGCGTTGTACGGCGATGATGTGGAAGCAGCCGTGGCGGCGCTCAATGCCGGTATCGAAAAACAGGTGCGCGCCGCCCCCAGTCAGTACATGTGGACGATGAAGCGTTTCAAGAAGCGCCCGCCTGGCGAAGAGAAGTGGTATTGATCCGGCGGCGGTTAGTCAGTACCGTTTGAGCCACTTCATTCCAGCAGTCGACAGGATAGTCATGGATAACAAGCGCGATCACCTGCGTACGCCGCTGAAAGTCCAGCTGCGCATCGACCACCCGGTGCATGGCCAACTGCTGGTGATGACCCGCGATATCTCCGAGACCGGCGTGTTCGTGGTGGTCGACGATGCGCAGAGCCTGCTGCAGGTCGACGAGGAAGTCAGCGGTCAGGTCCAGGGCCTGCCGATCGAGGCGCCCATCCTGAAGATGAAGGTGGTACGGGTCGAGCCGCTCGGCGTCGGCCTGAGCTTCCTGGAAAAGCAATAACGCCCCGCTCGTCCGCGCCGGCCTGAAGGTTGGCGCCCTGCCGAATCGAACCGAGCTAGTCGCTACCCCGTTCCGGGTGTTGCTTGTCCAGCTTGCGCAGGAATACCTGCATCTCCTTTTCCGTCTGCTTGTCACCGCGCTTGCGCGCCACTTCCAGGCCGTTGTGCCAGGCCTGGCGCGCTTCCTCGATCAGCCCCTGGCTCTGGCAAGCCTTGCCGAGCAGCTTCCACGCCGCCGAATAGCCGGGGTCGAAGCCCAGGCATTTCTGCAGGTGTTCGGCGGCCTGCGCCGGCTCGCCGGCGTCGAGGTAGCCTTTGCCCAGGCCAAAGCGCAGCAGGGCGTTGTCGACGCCCTTGGCCAGCATTCTCTCCAGGGATTCGAGCATGGGTGACTCCGTGTCAGAAGAAGGTCAGGCCGACCTGGAACAGGCGCTCCACGTCGCGGATGTACTTCTTGTCGACGAGGAACAGGATCACGTGGTCACCGCTCTCGATGCGCGTGGCGTCGTGGGCGATCAGCACTTCCTCGTCGCGGATGATCGCGCCGATGGTGGTGCCTGGCGGCAGGTCGATTTCGCCGATGGCCTTGCCCACCACCTTGCTCGACTTGGCGTCGCCGTGGGCGATGGCCTCGATGGCTTCGGCCGCGCCGCGTCGTAGCGAGTGCACGCTCTCGATGTCGCCGCGGCGCACGTGGGTCAGCAGGGTGCCGATGGTGGCCAGCTGCGGGCTGATGGCGATGTCGATGTCGCCGCCCTGGACCAGGTCGACGTAGGCCGGGTTGTTGATGATGGTCATCACCTTGCGCGCGCCCAGGCGCTTGGCCAGCAGGGACGACATGATGTTGGCCTCGTCGTCGTTGGTCAGGGCGAGGAAGATGTCGGCGTCGTTGATGTTCTCTTCCACCAGCAGGTCGCGGTCGGAGGCGCTGCCCTGCAGGACGATGGTGCTTTCCAGGCTGTCCGAGAGGTGGCGGCAGCGCGCCGCATTCATCTCGATGATCTTCACCTGGTAGCGGCTTTCGATGGCCTCGGCGAGGCGCTCGCCAATGTGCCCGCCGCCGGCGATCACCACCTTCTTGTAGCTGTCCTCGAGGCGGCGCATCTCGCTCATCACCGCGCGGATGTGCGCCCGGGCGGCGATGAAGAACACCTCGTCGTCGGCCTCGATGATGGTGTCGCCCTTGGGCATGATCGGCCGGTTGCGGCGGAAGATTGCGGCGACGCGGGTGTCGACGTTGGGCATGTGCTGGCGCAGTTGCTTGAGCTGCTGGCCGACCAGGGGCCCACCGTAGTAGGCCTTGACCGCGACCAGCTGAGCCTTGCCCTCGGCGAAGTCGATGACTTGCAGCGCGCCGGGGTATTCGATCAGGCGCTTGATGTAGTTGGTCACCACCTGTTCGGGGCTGATCAGCACGTCGACCGGGATGTGCTCGTTGTTGAACAGCGCCTCGCGGGTCAGGTAGGCCGACTCGCGCACGCGGGCGATCTTGGTCGGCGTGTGGAACAGGGTGTAGGCGACCTGGCAGGCGACCATGTTGGTTTCGTCGCTGTTGGTCACTGCCACCAGCATGTCGGCATCGTCGGCACCGGCCTGGCGCAGCACCGTGGGGAACGAGCCGCGGCCTTGCACGGTGCGGATGTCGAGGCGGTCGCCGAGGTCGCGCAGGCGGTCGCCGTCGGTGTCGACCACGGTGATGTCGTTGGCCTCGCTGGCCAGGTGTTCCGCCAGTGTGCCGCCAACCTGGCCGGCGCCGAGAATGATGATTTTCATGCGCTTCCTTTCCTCAGCCGCGGGCTGCCGCGGCGATCTTGATCAGCTTGGCATAGTAGAAGCCGTCATGGCCGTCGACCTGTGGCAGCAGCTGACGGCCGTGAGCCGGTTTGAGGCCGGCGGTAGGCTGGCCGGGCGGGGCGGCGATATCCAGCTCACGGGCGCCCGGTGTGCGAGCGAGGAAGGCGGCGATGGTGTCGCTGTTCTCCGGCGGCAGCACCGAGCAGGTGGCGTAGAGCAGCACACCGCCGACCTCCAGCGTCGCCCACAGGGCATCGAGCAGCTCGCCCTGCAGCACGGCCAGCGCGGCGATGTCGTCGGGCTGGCGGGTCAGCTTGATGTCCGGGTGGCGACGGATCACCCCGGTGGCGGAACACGGTGCATCGAGGAGGATGCGCTGGAACGGCTTGCCGTCCCACCAGTGCGCCGTGTCACGGCCATCGGCGGCGATCAGCGTGGCATCCAGACCGAGGCGCTCGAGGTTCTCGCGCACCCGCAGCAGACGATTGGGTTCCAGGTCGAGGGCAATCACTTCGCTCAGCCCTGGCTCGGCCTCGAGCAGGTGGCAGGTCTTGCCGCCGGGCGCGGCGCAGGCATCCAGTACGCGCTGACCGGGCGCCAGGTCGAGCAGGTCGGCCGCCAGTTGCGCAGCCTCGTCCTGCACGCTGACGCGGCCTTCGGCGAAGCCCGGCAGGGTCTTCACATCCTGAGCTTCGAGCAGGCGGATGCCGTCGCGGCTGAACGTACAGGACTCGGCCGCGATGCCGGCTTCGCGCAGTTCGGCGAGGTAGGCGTCACGGCTGCCGTGGCGACGGTTGACGCGCAGGATCAGCGGCGGATGGGCATTGTTGGCGGCGCAGATCGCCTGCCAGTGCTCTGGCCAGTGCGCCTTGAGCGCCTTCTGCAACCAGCGCGGGTGTGCGGTGTGCAGCACCGGGTCGCGGTCCAGGCTGGCGAAGAGGCTTTCGCTGTCGCGCTGGGCGTTGCGCAGCACGGCGTTGAGCAGGCCCTTGAGCGAGGTCTTCTTCAGCGTGTCGATGCAGGCGACGGTCTCGCCGATGGCGGCATGAGCCGGGATACGCGTGTAGAACAGCTGGTACAGACCGACCAGCAGCAACGCCTCGACATCGCGGTCGGCGGCCTTGAACGGCTTCTGCAACAGCTTCTCGGCGAGCAGGGCCAGGCGCGGTTGCCAGCGCGCGGCACCGAAGGCCAGGTCCTGGGCCAGGCCGCGGTCCCGGGCGTCGACCTTGTCCAGCAGCGGCGGCAGGCTGCTGCCCAAAGAAGCCTTGCCGTTGAGCACGCTGGCCAGGGCGCGGGCGGCGGCCAGGCGCGGATTCATTGACCGAGAACCAGGCCTAGGGCGAACTGCTCGCGACGGCTGTTGTACAGGTCGCTGAAGGCCAGTGGCTTGCCGCCGGGCAGTTGCAGGCGGGTCAGGCGCAGGGCGCTTGCGCCGCAGGCCACGGTCAGGCCGTCGCGACTGGCGGCGATGATGGTTCCTGGTAAGCCGCTGCCTTCGCCCAGGCTGGCGGCGAGCACCTTGAGCGGCTCGCCATTCAGCGTGCTGTGGCAGATCGGCCAGGGGTTGAAGGCGCGGATCAGGCGTTCCAGCTCAAGTGCCGGGCGCGCCCAGTCGAGGCGCGCTTCGTCTTTGTTCAGCTTGTGGGCGTAGGTGGCGAGGCTGTCGTCCTGCACCTCGCCGTGCAGCGTGCCGGCCTGCAGGCCGTCGATGGCCTGCAGCACCGCCTGTGGCCCGAGTTCGGCGAGACGATCGTGCAGGCTGCCGCCGGTATCGCTGGCGGAGATCGGCGTGGTCACCTTGAGCAGCATCGGGCCGGTGTCGAGCCCCGCTTCCATGCGCATCACCGTGACACCGCTTTCAGCGTCACCGGCCTGCACCGCGCGCTGGATCGGTGCGGCGCCACGCCAGCGCGGCAGCAGCGAGGCATGGCTGTTGATGCAGCCCAGGCGCGGGATATCCAGCACCACCTGCGGCAGGATCAGGCCGTAGGCGACCACCACCATCAGGTCCGGGGCCAGCGCCGCCAGTTCGGCCTGGGCTTCGGCGGCGCGCAGGGTTGGCGGCTGCAGCACGGGGATGTCGTGCGCCAGCGCCAGCTGCTTGACCGGGCTGGGCGTGAGCTTCTGCCCACGGCCTGCGGGGCGGTCGGGCTGGGTGTAGACGGCCACCACCTGACGCCCGGCGTCGAGCAGGGCCTGCAGGTGCTGGGCAGCGAATTCGGGGGTGCCGGCAAAGACGATGCGCATGGAGGACTCGCTAGGTGAAAAGAAAAAGGCTTGCCGAGGCAAGCCTTTGGGGTTCGGCGATCAAGCCTGCTGGCGGTGCTGCTTTTCCAGCTTCTTCTTGATCCTGTCGCGCTTGAGGGTAGACAGGTAGTCGACGAACAGCTTGCCGTTGAGGTGATCGCACTCGTGCTGGATGCACACTGCGAGCAGGCCTTCGGCGATCAGTTCATAGGGCTCGCCGTGCTTGTCCTGGGCCTTGATCTTGACCTTCTGCGGGCGGTCGACGTTCTCGTAGAAGCCGGGTACCGACAGGCAGCCTTCCTGGTACTGGTCCATCTGCTCGGTCAGCGATTCGAACTCCGGGTTGATGAAAACCCGCGGCTCGCTCTTGTCTTCCGAGAGGTCCATGACCACCAGGCGCTTGTGCACATTGATCTGCGTTGCAGCGAGGCCGATGCCCGGTGCGGCGTACATGGTCTCGAACATGTCGTCGATCAGCTTGTGCAGCGCGTCGTCGAACACGGTGACCGGCCTGGCAATGGTGCGCAGGCGCGGATCGGGAAATTCGAGGATGTTTAGAATCGCCATAGGATGTTTGTGATGCACTTGTGGAATAAAGTCAAAAACCGCTGCTAATATGCTGAGCAGCTTTGAAAAACGGCTTTAAAGCCGCGTCTTCAGCGGCTTACAGGCGTCCGCCACATAATAAAGGGATTCACCGCATGAGGAAATCACTACTCGCCCTGCTGCTTCTCGCCGTTGGCGGTCTGGCCCAGGCAGAAGTGCAGCTCAAGGAAGGTCATCCGGACCGCTACACCGTGGTCAAGGGCGATACCCTCTGGGATATCTCGGGCAAGTTCCTCAGCCAGCCCTGGAAATGGCCGGAGCTGTGGCACGCCAACCCGCAGATCGAAAACCCACATCTGATCTACCCGGGCGATACCCTGAGCCTCGTCTACATCGACGGCCAGCCGCGCCTGCAGCTCAATCGCGGCGCCTCGCGCGGTACCGTCAAGCTGTCGCCGCATGTGCGCAGCACCCCGATCGCCGATGCCATCCCGACCATCCCGCTGGAGGCGATCAATAGCTTCCTGCTGAGCAACCGCATCGTCGACACCCCGGAAGAGTTCGCTGGTCAGCCCTACATTGTCGCCGGCAACGCCGAGCGCGTGGTCAGTGGCTCGGGTGACCGGATCTACGCGCGTGGCAGCTTCAGTAAAACCGACCCGGTCTATGGCATCTTCCGTCAGGGCAAGATCTACACCGACCCGGATACCAAGGAATTCCTCGGTATCAACGCCGACGACATCGGTACCGGTGAAGTCGTAGCCGAAGAAGGCGATATCGCCACCATCGCTGTTAGCCGTTCCACTCAGGAAGTGCGCCTCGGTGACCGTCTGTTCCCCACCGAAGAGCGTGCGGTGAACTCGACCTTCATGCCGAGCGAGCCGGAAGGCGACATCAATGGCTTGATTCTCGATGTGCCGCGTGGCGTCAACCGTGTCGGTCAGTTCGACGTGGTGACCATCAACAAGGGCAAGGTCGACGGCCTCAAGGAAGGCAACGTCCTCGCCGTCTACAAGACTGGCGAGACCGTGCGTGATCGCATCACTGGTGAACTGTTGAAGATCCCGGATGAGCGCTCCGGCTTGCTGATGGTATTCCGCGCCTACGAGAAGCTCAGCTACGGTCTGGTGCTCTACGCCACCCGCGACCTGGCCTTGCTCGACAAGGTGAAGAACCCGTAAAACCCCGAACCCCCGCACTGCGGGGGTTCTGCTTTCTGCCCCCGCTTCGTCACCGATCAAGGATGATCGCCATGACCCCGATATCGCCCTCCGAACTCGAGGCGCGTCTGCGTCTGCACTGCCTGCCCGAACTCGGGCCACGGCGTTTTCGCCGCCTGCTCGATGCCTTCGGCTCTGCCTCCTCCGCGCTCAGTGCACCCGCCGCTGCCTGGCGAGCCCTTGGCTTGCCGGCCGCATGTGCCGAAGCGCGGCGCAGCCCGCTGGTTCGCCAGCGTGCCGCCGAGGCGCTGGCCTGGCTGGAGCAGCCGGACCAGCATCTGCTGATGTGGGACCACGCGGAATACCCGGCGCTGCTGGCCGAGCTAAGCGACGCCCCGCCGCTGCTGTTCGTGGCCGGCGATCCAAGCCTGCTCGAGCGGCCGCAGCTGGCCATGGTCGGTAGCCGTCGCGCGAGCCGGGCCGGGTTGGACACCGCCAGTGCCTTCGCCCGCAGCCTGGCAGGCGGTGGGTTCGTCATCACCAGTGGCCTGGCCCTGGGGATCGATGGCGCGGCGCACGAGGGTGCCCTGGCCGTCGCCGGCAAGACCGTGGCCGTACTCGGCACCGGCCTGCTGCGGCTATACCCGCAGCGGCATGTCGGCCTGGCTGCGCGGATCGCCGCCGAAGGTGGGGCGCTGGTCTCGGAGCTGCCGCTGGATTGCCCGCCACAGGCGAGCAACTTCCCGCGGCGTAACCGCATCATCAGCGGCCTTTCTCTGGGTGTGCTGGTGGTCGAGGCGAGCCCTTCCAGTGGTTCGCTGATCACTGCGCGCCTGGCGGCCGAACAGGGCCGCGAGGTGTACGCCATCCCCGGCTCGATTCACCATCCCGGCGCACGTGGCTGCCATCAGCTGATCCGCGACGGTGCGACCCTGGTGGAAAGCGTCGAGCACATTCTCGAAGCCCTGCGTGGCTGGCAGACGCCGCTACCGTCAGCCGAGCCCGAGGTAACCGATGAACATCCGCTGCTGGTACAGCTGCGTGCGGCGCCGCACAGCAGCGAGAGCCTGGCGCTCGCCTGCGGCCTCGACCTGGGCCAGACCCTGGCTGCCCTGACCGATCTGGAGCTGGAAGGGCGCGTCACCTGCGAAGCCGGGCGCTGGGTACACCGCGCCGGCTGAGCTAGGTACACTCGCCGCCAGATGAATCGGTGGGGGTGGATGATGCACAGGTGGCGAGTACAGCGAATGGCGCAGATCGTGCGCGCGGGTGGGGTCATCGCCTATCCGACCGAGGCCGTCTGGGGCCTGGGCTGCGACCCGTGGGACGAGCTGGCGGTGGACCGCCTGCTGGCGCTCAAGGAGCGGCCGATGCACAAGGGCCTGATCCTGGTCGCCGACAACATCCACCAGTTCGACTTCCTCCTCTACGACCTGCCCGAGCGCTGGATCGAGCGCCTGGCCGGCAGCTGGCCGGGGCCGAACACCTGGCTGGTGCCGCACCAGAACCGGTTGCCGCAGTGGATCGTTGGTGAGCACGACAGCGTCGCCCTGCGTGTCAGCGCGCACCCGCTGGTGCGTGACCTGTGCGCACTGACCGGGCCGCTGGTGTCGACCTCGGCCAACCGCAGCGGCCGCCCTGCCGCCCGCTCGCGCCTGCGGGTGCAGCAGTACTTTCCCGCTGAGCTCGACGGCGTGCTCGGCGGCGCCCTCGGTGGGCGCAAGAACCCCAGCCTGATCCGTGACCTGCGCAGCGGCGACGTGATTCGCCCCTCCTAGAGCGCGTACTCAGGGCAGGAGGATGGTCGAGCCGGTGGTCTGCCGGCTGCTCAGCGCGTCGTGCGCCTTGGCCGCGTCGGCGAGGGCGAAGCGTTGGCCGATCTCCACGCTGAGGCTGCCGTCAGCGACCAGGGCGAACAGCTCGTCGGCCATGGCTTGCAGGCGTTCGGCGGTGTTGGCGTAGGAGAACAGCGTCGGTCGTGTGACGTACAGCGAGCCCTTCTGCGCGAGGATGCCGAGGTTGACCCCGCTCACCGCGCCCGAAGCGTTGCCGAAGCTGACCAGCAGGCCGCGTGGGGCCACGCAGTCCAGCGACATCTCCCAGGTGTCCTTGCCGACCGAGTCGTAGACCACCGGACACTTTTGCCCGCCGGTCAGCTCCAGTACCCGTTGCGGCACGTTCTCGCGGCTGTAGTCGATGGTCGCCCAGGCGCCATTGGTGCGGGCCAGCTCGGCCTTTTCCGCGGATGACACGGTGCCGATCAGCTGCACGCCGAGGGCGCGCGCCCACTGGCAGGCGAGCAGGCCGACACCGCCGGCGGCGGCATGCCAGAGGATGGTCTGGCCGGCGCGTACCTCGAAGGTCTGGCGCAACAGGTACTGCACGGTAAGCCCCTTGAGCATCAGTGCGGCGGCCTGCTCGAAGCTGATCGCGTCGGGCAGGCGTACCAGGCTGGCAGCCGGTAGCACGTGCAGCTCGCTGTAGGCGCCGAGCGGGCCGGTGGCGTAAGCGACGCGGTCGCCGACGCGGAACTGGCTGACCTCGCTGCCCACCGCCTCGACTTCCCCCGCGCCCTCGGTGCCGAGCCCGGAGGGCAGCGCTGGTGGCTGATAGAGACCGCTGCGGTAGTAGGTGTCGATGAAGTTCAGGCCGATGGCGCGGTTGCGCACGCGCACCTCCTGCGGGCCTGGTTCGGCGGCGCTGTAGTCGAGGTAGTCGAGCACGTCGCTGGCGCCGTGGCGGGAGAACTGGATACGTTTGGCCATGTCGTGCGCTCCGTCTGCAAAGATTGCCATCCAAGCGCTTGGGCTGATCCCCGTCAAGCCTTGGGCGGGGGTGGCGATGGTATGCTTGCGCCCTCCTTTTCGATCATCCGGGTTGATGCCGTGAGTGAACGTACCGAGGCCGTGAAGGCCTATCTGCTCGATCTGCAGGACCGTATCTGCGCCGCCCTCGAAGCCGAGGATGGCCGCGCCAGTTTCTTCGAGGATGCCTGGGAACGGCCCGCGGGTGGCGGTGGCCGCACCCGCGTGCTGGAAAACGGCGCGTTGATCGAGAAGGGTGGGGTCAACTTCTCCCATGTGTTCGGCGACAGCCTGCCGCCGTCGGCCAGCGCCCATCGCCCGGAACTGGCCGGGCGTGGCTTCGAGGCCTTGGGCGTGTCGCTGGTGATCCACCCGGAGAACCCGCACGTGCCGACCTCCCACGCCAATGTGCGCTTCTTCAGCGCCGAGAAAGAAGGCGAGGAGCCGGTCTGGTGGTTCGGTGGTGGCTTCGACCTGACCCCCTACTACGGCAACGAAGAAGACTGCGTGCACTGGCACCAGGTCGCCCGCGACGCCTGCGCGCCGTTCGGCGACGACGTCTATGCGCGTTACAAGGAATGGTGCGACCGCTACTTCCACCTCAAGCACCGCGGCGAGCCGCGCGGCATCGGCGGGCTGTTCTTCGATGACCTCAACCAGTGGGACTTCGACACCAGCTTCGCCTTCATCCGCGCCATCGGTGATGCCTACATCGACGCCTACCTGCCCATCGTGCAGCGGCGCAAGGCCACGCCATTCACCGAACAGCAGCGCGAGTTCCAGGCCTTCCGCCGTGGGCGCTACGTCGAGTTCAACCTGGTGTTCGACCGCGGCACGCTGTTCGGTCTGCAGTCGGGCGGGCGTACCGAGTCGATCCTCATGTCGCTGCCGCCGCACGTGCGCTGGGGTTACGACTGGAAGCCCGAACCGGGCAGCGAGGAAGCGCGCCTGACCGAGTACTTCCTCACCGACCGCGACTGGCTCGGCCTGCAGGGCTGAGCCGCGCATGCGCATCGAGCGGCTCGACCATCTGGTGCTCACCGTGGCGGACATCGAGGTCACCTGTGACTTCTACAGCCACGTGCTGGGCATGCGCGCCATCCGCTTCGGCGAAGGGCGCACGGCGCTGAATTTCGGCGAGCAGAAGATCAACCTGCATCAGCGCGGCGCCGAGTTCGAGCCCAAGGCCGAGCGGCCCACGCCCGGCTCGGCCGACCTGTGCTTCATCGTCAGCACTGCGCTGGAGCAGGTGATCGAGCACCTGCACGCCTGTGGCGTGGCCATCGAAGAGGGGCCTGTCGCGCGCACCGGCGCGACCGGACCCATCGTCTCGGTGTACATTCGCGATCCCGACCGCAACCTGATCGAGCTGTCCCGCCCGCAATAGCACCCTGGAGTGCTGCTCGCGGCGAGTCGCCAGCCCGAATCGGTTGAGCCCGGCGGCCCGCTTCGCGCCAGCCAGTGTCTGCGCCCGAGAGGGGCTGCTCGCGGCGGTCTCCATCATTCGCGTACACCGTCCACTGCCGGCGGCATACGAATCAACTCGGAAGGTGATTCATGGATCGCTATGGCGTATTCGGCAATCCCATCGGCCACAGCAAGTCGCCCCTGATCCACCGCCTGTTCGCCGCACAGACCGGCGAAGCGCTCAGCTACGAGCCGCTGCTGGCGCCGCTCGACGACTTCGCCGGGTTCGCCCGCGCGTTCTTCGCCGAAGGCCGTGGCGGCAATGTCACCGTGCCGTTCAAGGAAGAAGCCTTTCGCCTGGCCGACGAACTCAGCGAGCGTGCGCGCCGCGCAGGTGCGGTGAACACCCTGAAGAAGCTCGACGATGGCCGCCTGCTCGGTGACAACACCGACGGCGCGGGCCTGGTTCGCGACCTCACGATCAACGCCGGCCTCGACCTGAACGACGCGCGCATTCTTCTGCTCGGTGCCGGCGGCGCGGTGCGCGGGGTGCTCGAGCCGCTGCTGGGGCAATCGCCGCAGGCGCTGGTGATCGCCAACCGCACGGTGGCCAAGGCCGAGCAACTGGCCCACGAGTTCGCCAGCCTCGGTCCGGTGGCCGCCAGTGGTTTCGACTGGCTCAGCGAGCCGGTCGACTTGATCATCAACGGCACCTCGGCCAGCCTGGCCGGCGAGCTGCCGCCGCTGGACGCCAGCCTGATCCGCCCTGGTCACACGGTCTGCTACGACATGATGTACGGCAAGGAGCCGACCGCGTTCAACCGCTGGGCCACCGAGCACGGCGCTGCGCGCTGCATCGATGGCCTGGGCATGCTGGTCGAGCAGGCCGCCGAGGCGTTCTTCCTCTGGCGCGGCGTGCGCCCCGACAGCGCGCCGGTGCTGGCCGAACTGCGCCGCCAACTGGTCTGATCACGATGCCGTATCTGCTGATCGTCACCGTTCTCTGGGCCTTTTCCTTCAGCCTGATCGGCGAGTACCTGGCGGGTCGCGTCGACAGCGATTTCGCCGTGCTCGCGCGGGTCGTCGTGGCGGCCCTGGTGTTTCTGCCGTTCACCCGCTGGCGCGGTTTGCCGCTGCGGTTGCTGGCCGGATTCTGGCTGGCCGGCGCTCTGCAGTTCGGCATCACCTACCTGTGCCTGTACCGCAGCTTTCAGGTGCTCACGGTGCCCGAGGTGCTGCTGTTCACCGTGCTCACGCCGATCTACGTGACCCTGCTCGACGATGCCCTGGTACGTCGCCTCAACCCCTGGGCGCTGGTCGCCGCGCTGGTGGCGGTCGGCGGTGGCGTGATCATTCGCTTCGAGCCGCTGGAAGGCGAGTACCTGATCGGCTTCCTGCTCCTGCAACTGGCCAACGTCACCTTCGCGGCTGGCCAGGTGCTGTGTCGCCGCCTGCTGCTGCGCTATCAGCCGGAGCAGCCGCTGCACTGCTTTTTCGGCCACTTCTTCCTCGGCGCCATGCTGCTGGTGGTGCCGTCGTTCCTGCTCTTCGGCGATGCCGGCAAGCTGCCGCAGACTGCCGTGCAGTGGGGCGTGCTGCTGTGGATGGGGCTGTTCGCCACGGCGCTGGGGATGTTCTGGTGGGTCAAGGGCAGCACGCGGGTGGATGCCGGCACGCTGGCGGTGATGAACGAGCTGCACGTGCCGGCCGGGCTGGTGGTCAACCTGCTGATCTGGAACCGCGACGCCGACCTGCCGCGCCTGGCCCTGGGCGGCGCGATCATCCTCGCCTCGCTGTGGCTCAGCCGTCTCGGTCGGCGCCCCGCGCTGGCCTGATCAAGCTGGCCATCAGTATCCAACGGGCGACCTGACGACAGGTTTCAAGCGCGCGGCGGCTTTCCGTATACTGCGCCGGCCGGCAAGGACCGCTCTGGCTTCCCATTCCCAGCCCAGTGGAGCGCCTTAGTGAACATTCTCCAGTCCGTCCTGAGCGTCCTGCTCCTTGGCCTAGTGGCCGCCACTGCCAACGCCGCGCCCGCCGCCGGCAAACCGACCCAGGAACTGGCCTCCGGCAGCGCCCTGCTGGTCGACCTGAACACCAACCAGGTGCTCTATTCGAGCAATCCCAACCTGATCGTGCCGATCGCCTCGGTGACCAAACTGATGACCGCGATGGTCACCCTGGACGCCAAGCTGCCGCTGGACGAAGAGCTGCCGGTGATCATCCGTGACGTGCACGAGATGCGTGGCGTGTATTCGCGCGTGCGGGTCGGCAGCCAGATCAGCCGCCGCGAAATGCTCCTGCTGACCCTGATGTCCTCGGAGAACCGTGCCGCCTCCGCCCTCGCCCACCATTACCCGGGTGGCGTGCCGGCCTTCGTCGCGGCGATGAACGCCAAGGCCCGTGCTCTGGGCATGACCTCCACACGCTACGCCGAGCCGACTGGCCTGTCGGAGAAGAACGTGTCCAACGCCAGCGATCTGGTCAAGCTGCTCAAGGCCAGCCAGCAGTACCCGCTGATCGGCCAGTTCAGCTCCACCCCGGAGAAGACCGTGGCTTTCCGCAAGCCCAACTACACCCTGGGTTTTCGCAACACCAACCGCCTGGTGCACAAGGCCGACTGGAGCATTCAGCTGACCAAGACCGGCTTCACCAACAAGGCGGGCCACTGCCTGGTGATGCGCACCGTGATGAACGGTCGGCCGGTGGCCTTCGTGGTGCTGGATGCTTTTGGCAAATACACCCACATGGCCGACGCCAACCGCCTGAAGAAATGGGTGGAAACCGGCCGCATCACCCCGGTGGCGCCGGCCGCACTGGCCTACAAGCAACAACGTCAGGTGGAACGCGCGCGGACCATGCAGGCGTCGCAGTAGGCGTCGGTTCGTCGCACAAAAAAGCCCGGCTCTATGCCGGGCTTTTTTGTTTCTGTGAGTCAGCTGGCCGGGATGTGACCGGGCGCAGCGTTCTGTTGGTCGCGTGCCTCTAGATTCTGCGCCGGCGCCAGGAAGGCGCTCGTGAATCAGCCATTCAAGGAGGAATATTCATGGCCACACCTGTACGACTCGTACTGCGACCTACCCTGACCGGGCTACTTGCTCTGGCTGTCAGCCTGCATGCGCAGGCATTCATGCCGGATGAAATTCTCGGCTACGACACCGACCTGCCGCTGACTGCGCAGACGTCCGTCGACAGCGCCTTTGGGCACGACAATGGCTGGCAGTCCACGTTGCTACCGGTAGGCACGGTATTGGATGTCGTGTTGTCGGGTTTCATCTGTCTGCATCTCAGCAGCGAGTTGACCTCGGAAGTATTTGCCGGCGCAGAGGAAAAGATCGTCGGAGCCCACGATGATGCTGCTTTGTACCTGGCAACGGAGGGCCGCTACGAAGGCGTGCACCTGGAGGCTGCAATCGAGCACCTGCGTCGGTTTCGTCAGTTCGATACCTATTCGCGGCAGGCGCTGAGCGAGCTGCTCCTGCTGGTGTCTTTGCCGCGAGCAGACGGCGGCGTATAACGCCGGCCGCCCTACCGGCGTTGGCCTGTTGGCCTAAAGGAACCAGCGGTACTCCCGCGCACTGACCTCATTCATGAAGTCCAGGTGATCCTGGCGCTTGTTCTCGCAGTAGACGAAGACGAACTCGCTGCCCAGTTTCTCCTTGATCACCTCGTGCGAGGCCATCGCCGCCACGGCGGTGAGCATGTCCTTGGGGAAGTCGATGCCGCTGCCGCGGTCCTCGTTGAGCGAGGGGATCGGCTCGCGTGCCTGATCGAGGCCGTACTCCATGCCGCTGAGGATGGCGGCCAGCACCAGATACGGGTTGGCGTCGGCGCCGGCGATACGGTGTTCGATGCGCAGGTTCTTGCCGTCCGACTCGGGGATGCGGATGCACGCGTCGCGGTCCTCGAAGCCCCAGCTGGCCTTGCTCGCCGAGTTGACCATGGCGCCATAGCGGCGGAACGCGTTGTGGTTGGCGGAGAAGATCGGCATGCAGTGCGGCAGCAGCTCCAGGCAGCCGGCCACGGCATGGCGCAGCGGGCGCTGCTGGTCGCCGTCGAGCAGGTTGTTGCCGGCTGCGTCGTACAGGCTGACGTGCACGTGCATGCCGCTGCCCGGCGCCTGCAGGTAGGGCTTGCTCATGAAGCTGGCGCGGTAGCCGTGCTGCATGGCCACGCCGCGGGTGCTGCGGGTGAACAGCGCGGCCCAGTCGGCGGCCTGCAGGCCATCGTCGCAGTGGGCGAAGTTGATCTCGAACTGGCCGGGGCCGAGCTCGGCGGTGATCACGTTGGCCGCCACGCCCTGCTCCAGCGCCGCCTCCACGGTTTCGTGGAGCACGTCGGAGAAGCGCGTCAGGCGTTCGATGTGCATGTTCGGCTGGTCGTCGGCGTCACCGGTCAGCGGGTCGCGGGGGAACTGTGGCAGGCCGTTTGAAAGTGCCCGGTCGAACAGGTAGAACTCCAGCTCGAAGGCCACCACCGGGCGAATGCCTCGGGCCTGCAGGCGCTTGAGCACGCGGGCCAGCACCTCGCGCGGCTCGAACTCGATGGGCGCCTCGGTGCCGTCGGAGCTGATCAGCATCTGTCCCATCGGCTGCTTCTCCCAGCGCACTGGCTTGAGCGTGCCGGGGATCAGCCGGCGCGGCGCGTCCGGGTCGCCATCGTTGAAACAGTAGTCGCCAATCGGGTGCAGGCCACCCTGGGCGCCGAGCAGCACGCAGTTCTGCGGCACCTTGAGCGGGCCGCCGGCGGCGACCTTCTCGAGCATCTCCAGCGGGTAGCGCTTGCCGTAGAAATGCCCGGGGATGTCCAGGCAGATCAGCTCGACATAACGCACATCGGGGTTGGCGGCGCGGAAGGCACGGACTTCGCTGAGCAGGTCGGGGAATGTCGTTGTTGTGGTCATGGTGGCTATCTGCACGGGTCAGGTGAAGACCCAGAGGACTCGCGTCGGTTGGTCGGAAAGATTGGCGTAGCGAAATTGCGCGTGCGGCGGCAGCTGGAAACTGTCGTTGCGATAGAGGGTCACCGGCTCGGCGTGGTCATCGCCGTACCAGACGGTCAGCTCGCCTTCGAGGACGAAACCGCCCTGCTCGGAGCTATCGTCCAGATGGCCCTCGCCGCTGGTGGCGCCGGGCTCCAGATGGCTTTCGAGCATGGAGAAACCGGCCGACATGCTCGGCGAGGCCAACACATCGGTGATGCCGCCGGCGTAGTAGAGCGTGCGGCGCTCGTCCGGGCGGGTCACCCAGCGCACCGCGCGGGGCTTGTTCAGGCTGTAGAAATAGGTGGTCGGCACGCCCAGCGCTTCGCTGATGGTGGTGAGGTCGGCCACGGTCGGGCGTGACAGGCCGCGTTCGACCTGGGAGAGGAAGCCCACCGAACGGCCGATGCGTTCGGCCAGTTCATTGAGGGTGACGTTCTTGTGCTTGCGCAGATCGCGCACCAGGATCGCCAGGCCTTCGATTTCATCCTGCATGTCCATCGGTATTTCCTGTGTTGCCGTCAGGCTCAGCTGGGTGCTGAGCGGTGTTTGCCTGAGCGTGGCCTTGTGGTGCGCACGGCGCACCGTACGGGAAGATCAGAAGCTGTCGCGCAGCCGATACCAGGCCTTGCCCACCGCCTCGATTGGCGCGGCCAGCAGGTCGCCACCGGGGAAGCGCGGGTTGCTCAGACCCTGGTACAGGCCGAGCAGGCGTTCGTCACCGAGAATGGCATCGCTCACCGCGCGGGCGGCGGCCAGGGTCGGCAGGATGCCGTGGCCGGAAAAGCCCTGCAGCCAGTACTTCTGCCCGCTGCGCCCGACATCCGGGGTGCGCTGCATCGTGCAGTCGATGTGCCCGCCCCAGCCGTAGTCGATCTGCACACCGCGCAGCTGTGGGAACACCCGCTCCAGATACGGCCGCGTGGCCGCCGGCACGTCCTTGGGGATGCCGCCCAGGTACGTGCAGCCGCCGCCGAACAGCAGGCGGTTGTCCGGGGTTACACGGAAGTAGTCGGGGACGAACTGGTTGTCGATGGCGCAGGTGCCGCGCGGGAATAGCGAGCGCGCCAGTTCCGGGTCCAGCGGTGCGGTAGCCACCTGGTAGGAGCCGACCGGCAACAGGCGTTTCGCCAGGCTACGGTCGAGGCGATCAATGTAGGCGTTGCAGGCCAGTACCAGGACGTCGCCCTGTACCTCGCCCTGCTCGGTGCGTGCCACATAGCCGTCGGCCGTCTCGCGGTAGTCGAGTACCCGGCTCTGCTCGAAGATGCGCCCACCGGCTTTCTCGATGGCATCGGCCAGGCCCTGGGCGAGCTTCAATGGATTGAGGTGGGCGGCACCGCTGTCGTACAGCGCGCCCAGGTAGCGCGGGCTGGCGATCCACTCCGACAGCTCGTTCCTGGGGATGAAGCGCAGCTGCCGGTAGCCGTACTTGTCTGTCGCCTCCTCCTGGCTTTCCTGCAGTTGCCGCACACGGCGTGGCAGTACGGCGGTGTAGAGCGCGCCGGCGCGGTAGTCGATATCGAAGCCATGGCGTTGCGGCAGCTCGCGCATTTCCTCGGCGGCCCAGACCATGCTGTCCCACAGTTGCCGTGCGCCTTCCAGGCCGAGGGCCTTCTCGAACGGCGGCATGTCGCACGACCAGCCCGGCAGCGCCTGTCCGCCATTACGCCCGGATGCGGCCCAGGCCAGGCGGCTGGCCTCCAGCAGCACAACACTCTTGCCGGCTAGCGCCAGACGCAGGGCGGTGTGCAGGCCACTGAAGCCGCCGCCGATGATCAGGATCTGCGTCTCGCTGCGACCCTCCAGGCGCGGGCGCAGTGGAAGGCTGCCGTAGGTCGCGGCGTAATAGGTGCCGATGTGCTGTGCAGACTGCTTGAACATGAAAGGCTCGTGAAATTTCTTGTTAGAAAGTTCATGAAAAAATACACGATAGAATTCACGCGGCCAAGCGCAGGCGTCCGAAATCGGCGCAAATGCCCAGCAATCACCGGGTGCGGGTGTTTTCAGGATTCATGGAGTTGCGGCGCGGATCAGTTCAGCCAGGGTTCCTGCGCCAGGCATTCGCTCAAGTAATCGACGAAGCAGGCGATTCGCGAGGCCAGCGCCGTGTTGCGGTAGTAGACCGCGTTGATCGGCTGGCGCACCTCCAGGGTCTGGGCCGCGAGCACCTCGACCAGCGCGCCGCTGGCGCGATCCCCGGCGGTCATGAAGTCCGACAGGCAGACCAGCCCGGCATCGGCCAGGGCCAGCTGGCGCAGCGTTTCGCCGCTGGACGACTTGAGCGTCGGCACGATGCTCAGGCTGTCGCCGAGGGCGTGGCGCAGCGGCCACAGGTTGAGGCTGTCCGGCTGGGTGAAGCCGAGCAGGTCGTGGTGCTCCAGGGCCGTCACCGAGTCGGGCGTGCCGTGCGCGGCGAGGTAGGCCGGGCTGGCCAGCACGCGTATGCGGCTGCTGCCGAGTGGTCGCGCATGCAGGCTGGAGTCGCGCAGCGGGCCGATGCGGATGGCCAGATCGGTGCGCTGCTCGATCAGGTCGATGATCTGCTCGCTGCTGTGCAGCTCCAGCTCGATGGCCGGGTAGCGCGCGCGAAAGCCCGCGACCAGGCGCACGATCACATGCAGCATGAATGGCGAGGCGGCGTTGACGCGCAGGCGCCCCGCCGGCCGCTGGCGGCGCAAGGCCATCTGTTCCTCGGCCTCCTCGACACTGGCGAGAATGCGCCGCGCCTGGGCGAGAAACGCCTCGCCCTCCTCGGTCAGCTCCAGGCGCCGGGTGGTACGGCGCAGCAGGGTGACGTCGAGCTTCTCCTCCAGCCGGCTGAGCGCCCGGCTGACACCCGATGGCGTCTGCCCCAACTGCTCGGCGGCCGCGGTGATGGAGCCGCTGTCGACCACGCAGGTGAGGGCGAGCAGTTCATCGAGGGTGGTTTTCATTGTTGATCTTCAAGCAATTGTTTACGGGACAGGATGGGTTTTCTCGCATGAGTTTGGCGAGGAAAGGCGGTGTCGGCAACGGGCGCCATGACGATGTGGCCCAGTTGAGCGATGACGCTGTGAGGTGCTTGTCCGGCCCTATGCCCAGCACCGGCACGACCCGGTCCGCTGTGCTCTGCCACGGGTATTCCGCGCTGCCGGACATATCCTGATAGATCATTTGTTGGCGTCAGTGACTTGTCAGTGCTGCTCAATTTGTGCTCAAGTTCGCCCCCGCGCTGGCGGAGACTGGCTCAAGAAGAACAAAACACCAGTCACACAATGGTTTTTTCGACTTCTTGAGGCCTCCCATGAAGACCTGGTTCGGCAACCTTACTGTCACCTACAAACTCGGCCTGGGCTTCGGCCTGGTGCTGGCCCTTACGCTGTTGCTGGCGATCACCAGCTGGAACAGCATCAACGGCCTGATCAACCGCAGCAACTGGATGGGCGATATCGCCAGCCTCGACTCCGAGTTGACCAAGCTGCGCGTCACCCGCCTGCAGTACATGGTCGCCAACGGCGACGAAGCCGTGGCGCAGACCGTGCTCACCGCGCTGGACAACTACGAGCGCCTGCAGGAAGACGTGACCGCGCGCTTCAAGAGCCCGGAAAACCTGCAGCGCCTGCAGCAGCAGGGCGAGGTCATCGACGACTACCGCGTTTCGCTGAACGCCATGCGCGCCGGCTACCAGGCCCGTGCCGCGGCGCGTCTGGAAATGGTCGGCAGTGCCCAGGCGGCGCTGGCGGCCTTCGATGCCCTGGCCGCAGCCGTGGGGCAGCGCCCGGACGAGCCGGATCGCTTCAGTGACTTCCAGGCTGTGGCAAAGGCCCGTGAGGAGCTGCTGCTGGCGCGCTACGAAGTGCGCGGCTACATCTTCACCGCGGATGCCAAGTCCGAGCAGCTGGCCATCCAGCAGCTGGAGCAGGCCAAAACCATGCTCGGGCGCCTGGATGACAGCTTCGACGCCAGCCTGATCGCGCCAGCCACCCAGGCCCTGGCTCGCTACGAAGCGGCAGTGAAGCAGTACAAGGCCAGCATCGAGACGATCAACACCGCCCGTGCGGAAATGACCACCCAGGGCCAGGTCATCGTCAAACTCGACGAGGAGCTGATGAAGATCCAGTTCGAGCGCCGCGATGCCGAAAGTGCCAGCGCCCTCTCCCTGCAGATCTTCAGTGCCCTGCTGGCGCTGGTGCTCGGTGCCCTGGCCGCGGTGATCATCACCCGCCAGATCACCCGTCCGCTGCGCGAAACCCTGGGCGTGGTCGAGCGCATCGCCGCTGGCGACCTGACCGCCGACCTCAACACCCAGCGCCGCGACGAACTGGGCCTGCTGCAACAGGGCGTGCACCGCATGGGCGTGAGCCTGCGCGAGCTGATCGGCGGCATCCGCGACAGCGTCACGCAGATCGCCAGCGCCGCCGAGGAGCTGTCCGCGGTGACCGAGCAGACCAGTGCCGGGGTGAATATCCAGAAGGTCGAGACCGACCAGGTCGCCACCGCCATGCACGAGATGGCGGCGACCGTGCAGGAGGTTGCGCGCAACGCCGAGAGCGCCTCGCAGGCGGCCAACGAAGCCGACGGCGAAGCCCGTGAGGGCGACCGCGTGGTGGCCGAGGTGGTGGCGCAAATCGAGCGCCTGGCCGTGGAAGTCGGCCGCTCCACCGATGCCCTGCAGGTGCTGCAGCAGGAAAGCGACAAGATCAGCGGCGTGATGGACGTGATCCGCGCGGTCGCCGACCAGACCAACCTGCTGGCGCTCAACGCGGCCATCGAGGCAGCGCGGGCTGGCGAGGCCGGGCGTGGTTTCGCCGTGGTCGCCGACGAGGTGCGCAGCCTGGCGCAGCGCACGCAGAAGTCCACCGAGGAAATCGCCGAGCTGGTCACTGGCCTGCAGAGCGGCACGCAGCAGGTGGCCGAGGTGATGCACAACAGCCGCACCCTCACCGACAGCAGCGTGGCCCTCACGCGCAAGGCCGGCGAGGCGCTGGAGGGCATCACCCAGCGCGTGTCGAGCATCCAGTCGATGAACCTGCAGATCGCCGCCGCCGCCGAAGAGCAGAGCGCCGTGGCCGAGGAAATCAGCCGCAGCGTGATCAACGTGCGCGACGTCTCCGAGCAGAGCGCAGCGGCCAGTGACGAAACCGCCGCCTCCAGCGTCGAGCTGGCGCGCCTGGGGACGCAGTTGCAGACCCTGGTCAGCCACTTCCGCGTGTGACGCGCGCAGTGGTGCGGTGCTAGAGGTCAGCTGAAAGGCGCGTGAGGAATGCAGGCGTAGGGTGGGGTCACGCTTTACCGATCCACCAGACGCGGCGCCCACGAAAAAGCCGCTGCCTCCTCACGGAAGCAGCGGCTTTTTGTTGGCGCAATGGATCAGGCGCGGGCGCCGCGGACCCCTTCGGCCAGGGCGGCGCACAGGCTCAGCACGCCGTCGATGGCCTGCTGGTCGTTCTCGGCCTTGCCGATCTGGTCGATCAGCGCCGAGCCGACCACCACGCCGTCGGCCAGGCGGGCGATGGTCGCCGCGTGTTCCGGGGTGCGGATGCCGAAGCCGATGCTGATCGGCAGGTCGGTGTGGCGACGCAGGCGCGCCACGGCTTCCTGTACGTGTTCCAGAGTCGCCGATCCGGCGCCGGTGACGCCGGCCACGGAGACGTAATAGACGAAGCCGGAGCTGCCGTTGAGCACGGTCGGCAGGCGCTTGTCGTCGGTGGTCGGCGTGGTCAGGCGGATGAAGTCGATGCCCGCAGCCTGGGCCGGGTCGCACAGGTCGACGTTATGTTCCGGCGGCAGATCGACCACGATCAGGCCATCGACACCGGCTTCCTTGGCGTCTGCCACGAAGCGTTCGACGCCGTACTTGTGGATTGGGTTGAAGTAGCCCATCAGCACCAGCGGCGTGGCCTGCTCGTCCTTGCGGAACTCGCGGACCATCTGCAGGGTTTTCACCAGGTTCTGCTTGGCCGCCAGGGCGCGAATGTTGGCCAGCTGGATGGCCGGGCCGTCGGCCATCGGGTCGGTGAACGGCATGCCCAGCTCGATCACGTCGGCGCCGGCGGCCGGCAGGCCCTTGAGGATCGCCAGCGAGGTGTCGTAGTTGGGGTCGCCAGCGGTGACGAAGGTCACCAGGGCGGCGCGGTTCTGTTGTTTCAGCTCGGCGAAGCGCGTCTGCAGGCGGCTCATATATGTTCTTCCTGTTCGTCGTAGTGGTGCATGACGGTTTGCATGTCCTTGTCGCCGCGGCCGGAGAGGTTGACCACCATCAGATGATCCTTGGGCAGGCTCGGTGCGCGCTTGAACACTTCGGCCAGGGCGTGAGAGCTTTCCAGCGCCGGGATGATGCCTTCCAGGCGGCAGCACTGGTGGAAGGCGGCGAGCGCTTCCTTGTCGGTGATCGAGGTGTACTCGACGCGGCCGATGTCGAACAACCAGGCGTGTTCGGGGCCGATGCCGGGGTAATCCAGGCCGGCGGAAATCGAGTGGGCGTCGGTGATCTGACCGTCGTCGTCCTGCAGCAGGTAGGTGCGGTTGCCGTGCAGCACGCCGGGGACGCCGCCGTTCAGGCTGGCCGCATGCTGGCCGGTCTCGACGCCGTGGCCGGCGGCTTCCACACCGATGATCTGCACGCTGGCGTCATCGAGGAACGGGTGGAACAGGCCCATGGCGTTGGAACCGCCGCCGATGCAGGCGACCAGCGAGTCCGGCAGGCGGCCTTCCTGGGCCTGCATCTGGTCGCGGGTTTCGCTGCCGATCACCGCCTGGAAGTCGCGCACCATCGCCGGGTACGGGTGCGGGCCGGCCACGGTGCCGATGATGTAGAAGGTGTCGTGGACGTTGGTCACCCAGTCGCGCAGGGCTTCGTTCATCGCGTCCTTGAGGGTGCCGGTGCCGGCGGTGACCGGAATCACCTTGGCGCCCAGCAGCTTCATGCGGAACACGTTGGCCTGCTGCCGATCGATGTCGGTGGTGCCCATGAAGATCACGCATTCCATGCCGAAACGCGCGGCCACGGTGGCGGTGGCCACGCCGTGCATGCCGGCGCCGGTCTCGGCGATGATGCGTTTCTTGCCCATGCGCTTGGCCAGGAGGATCTGGCCAATGCAGTTGTTGATCTTGTGCGCGCCGGTGTGGTTCAGCTCTTCGCGCTTGAGGTAGATCTTCGCCCCGCCGCAGTGCTCGGTCAGGCGCTCGGCGAAGTACAGCGGGCTCGGCCGGCCGACGTAGTCGCGCTGGAAGTAGGCCAGTTCCCTGGCGAATTCCGGGTCGGCCTTGGCCTTCTCGTATTCGGCGGCCAGGTCGTGGATCAGCGGCATCAGGGTTTCGGCAACGTACTGGCCGCCAAACGAGCCGAACAGGCCGTTGGCGTCAGGGCCGTTGCGGTAGGAATTCTGTGAACCAGGCATGGCAGGCATCCGTGGGGTAGTCAGACAATGGCGCCAGTTTACGGCGGCAAGGCGGGATGAAAAACCGATTATTGCGCGCGTAACTGTGAGTTTTGATCAATAATCAAATGATCTGGCGGACAAGGAGTGTACCGATGCGCATGGGCTGGTTGTGGATTTTTCCGGGTATTGGTGCCTTGATGCTGGCGCTGGCCATTGGTCTACTGCTGCTTCGCCTGGAGGCGCAGACGGTGATGGTCGCCGGGCAGGGTACGGTGGTGGATGTCAGCGGTGGCTGCCCTACCATTGAGTTTTCCACCGAGCGCGGCGAGGCCGTGCAATTCCGTGCCGGGGTCTGCAGCAACCCGCCGAGCTTCGATGTGGGTGAGTCGGTGGCGGTGCTCTACGAGCCGCTCAAGCCGGACCAGGCGCACCTCGACACGTTCATGGAGAACTGGTTTGCCAGCCTGGTGGTCGGTGGTATTGGCAGCGTGTTCCTGCTTCTCGGTTCGCTGTTCGTGCTGCCGCCGCTGCTGGCGCGTCGACGGGCCGCCGAGCTGCGTGTGAGCGGCACGCCGGTGTATGCCGAGCTGATGGAAGTGGCGCGCAACGAGGCGCTCAGCGTCAACGGCCGGCATCCTTGGAAGATCGTCGCGCAGTGGCATAACCCGGCGACGCAGAAGGTCCACCTGTTCTCCAGCGAGAACCTCTGGTTCGACCCCAGCCCTTACCTCAAGGATAAGCAGATGCGCGTACTGATTGACCCGCAAAAACCCAAGCGCTACAGCATGGATGTCAGCTTCCTGCCGCAGCTGGCCGACTGAGCATGAGCCAGGAGCTGCCCTCGCTCAATGCCCTGCACGCCTTCGAGGCGGCTGCGCGGTTGCTCAGCGTCAGCCGCGCGGCGGACGAGCTGCACGTCACCCACGGCGCGGTGAGCCGGCAGATCCGTGCGCTGGAGGAGCAGCTTGGCGTGGTGCTGTTCGTCAAGGATGGCCGCGGCCTCAAGCTCACCGACGCCGGTGTGCGCCTGCGCGATGCCGCCGGCGATGCCTTCGGCCGTCTGCGTGAGGTGTGCAGCGAGCTGAAACGGCAGACCCACGACGCGCCCTTCGTGCTGGCCTGCCCCGGCAGCCTGCTGGCGCGCTGGTTCATTCCGCGTCTGGACCGCCTCAACCGCGACCTGCCGGAGCTGCGCCTGCAGCTGTCCGCCAGCGAAGGCGAACTCGACCCACGGCGCCCCGGCGTGGACGCCACCCTGCTGTTCGCCGAGCCGCCGTGGCCGGCCGACATGCAGGTCTACGAACTTTCGGCCGAACGCATCGGCGCGGTGCTCAGCCCGCGCTATGCCCGGCATGCCGAATTGGCTGGGGCACCGGCCAGCGCGCTGCTCGGCGAACCGTTGCTGCACACCGTGTCGCGCCCGCAGGCCTGGCCGCAGTGGGCGGCAGCGTATGGCTTGCAGGTGGACAAGCTGCAGCAGGGGCAGGGCTTCGAGCATTTGTATTTCCTCCTCGAAGCGGCGGCTGCCGGCCTCGGCGTGGCCATCGCGCCGCAGCAGCTGGTGGTCGATGACCTGTCGGCCGGGCGCCTGGTTGCGCCCTGGGGCTTCGCCGAAACCTCGGCCCGCCTGGCGCTGTGGGTGCCGGCGCGGCGCCTGGATCGCCGTGCCGAACGCCTGGCCGAATGGCTGCGCAACGAGCTGAGCTAGAACGCTGCGGCCCAGCATTCTGCCGAGCTTCAGGAAGGCTTATGTGTCGTCGTAGGGTGGGCTTCGTGTCAGGCGCAGCTTTCGTGTGGCTTGTACGGACGCGGAGCGTCCTGAAATGCGTTCCCACGCGGAGCGTGGGAACGATCAGATCAGAAGTCGCCGCGCAGGGTCGGCATGTAGCTGCGTGGGGCGCCGAAGATGCTGCCGCGATCCTGGGCTGATACCGGCGGGAGTAACGGTGATCAGGTTTTCCCCTGTGCCTCAGAAGTCGTAGCGCAGGTCCAGCATGGCGTTGCGCGGCGCGCCGTAGTGGCCATAGCTCCCGGCCATACCGGCGTAGTACTTCTTGTCGAAAAGGTTGTTGATGTTCAACGTCGAGGTGAGGTGCTCGTTGATCTGGTAGCGGGCCATAAGGCCGGCGACGGCATAGTCGTCATCCTTCACCTTGGCGTTGTTGTAGCGGGAGAAGGTCAGCGATTTGCCAGAGTTCCAGTTGACGCCCCCGCCTACCGTCAGTTTTTCCCAATCCCCAGGAAGGCGATAGGTACTCCAGAGCCGGAAGGTGTCCATGGGTAATTGGGTGGTCAGGCGCTCTCCATCAGCGTTCTCAGTTCGGGTATGGGCGTAACCAGTCTGAACGTTCCAGCCCGGAGTGACCTCGCCTGCAATTTCGAGATCAAGGCCTTTGGTTTTAGCGCCGTCGACTGCTCGTGAGGCAGCGGCTCCAGTGGGTGTCGTTTGGCCCGGATCCAGCTCTGCAAAGTTGTCCCGCTCTACCCTGAACATGGCGGCATTGGCATTCAGGCGACCATTGAAGAATTCGCCTTTCCAGCCCAGTTCGTAGTTCTTGCCGACCACTGGATCGAGCACTTGGCCGTCCTTGTCCATGGCCGTTTGCGGCTTGAAGATGTCGGTGTAGCTGATATAGACGGACTGCTCAGGCGTCAGGTCGTAGACCAAGCCCGCGTAGGGGGTTACTTCACCGCTCGCGCGCATCTTGCTAGGGGTATGAGTTTTGGCTATCAGCGAGGTGAGGCTGGAGTCATAGCTGTAGTTCGAGGCCCGCGCGCCCAACAGCAGATGCAGCTCATCCGTGAGGTTGAAACGGTTGGCTATGTAATAGCCGCTTTGGCGGGTCTTGATATCGAATATCAAGGATGGTGTATAGGCTCCCCGGGCCAGTTGGTTGTCCCACGTGTAGAAGTTGAAACTTGCTATGCCGCCTGACAGGGAGTCGTGGTTGTTTTCGTATTCCGCGTAGCTGTAACCAAAGACAAGCTCGTGGGCGCGACCTAGCAGCTCGTAGGTGCCCTGCAGGTTCACGTCCGCCCCTTTCTGCACCTGGTGAGCCGAGATTTTCGCGCGCTCGGCGCTGGCCGCTCCGGTCGCCTGGTTCAGGTAGCTGAAGCCCGATGTGCTGCGGTACCAACCCAGGTCGGCATCACGATCAACATCCATGTAATTGGTAGCGACTTTGAGCGTCCAGTCATTACCCAGCTGCTGCTCCAGAGCGAAGGAGTAGTTCAGTGTTTCGAAGTCGTCGTACATCCAGCGCGCACCGGAGCTGGTGGATCGCGAAAAATCAGTTTGCTGACCATTTGTGTACAGCAGAGGAACACCAGCGGAGCCGGTCGATTTGTATTTCTGGTAGTCGATGCCAAAGCGCACAAGGGTGGTGTCGGTCAGGTCGGTTTCGATGACCCCGTAGGCAAGTTCGCGTTTCTGCCCGTACCAGTCCATGAAGCTCTGATTGTCCTGTTTGGCAGCGACCAGGCGACCGCGTACATCGCCGCTTTCGGTCAGCGGGCCAGAGACATCCGCTTCGCTGCGGTAGTTGTCCCACGAGCCAACGCTGCCTTGGATATAGGACTTGAATTCACGAGTGGGCTTCTTGCGGATCAGGTTGATCACACCGCCTGGCTCACCGGCTCCGGTCATCAATCCGGTGGCACCGCGGATAATTTCGACCCGGTCATACAGAACCATGTCCAGCAGGGTACTGGGCATGTTGCGCGTTTGGTTTTCTTGGCTGGTAGTGACGCCATCGAACTGGTACGTGTCGATGGCGCTGCCGCGGGAATAGATGTTGAAGCGCTCACCGCCATCTTGGGACATGGTGATGCCCGGGGTCTGGTTCAACACATCGGTCACACTGGCCAAGTGCTGATCGTCCATGCGCTGACGTGTCACGACGCTTATCGTCTGTGGTGTCTCACGGATCGACAGGTTCATCTTGGTGGCAGTGTTGGTAACGCCTGTGGTGTACGAACCAGTGCCCTCGGTCGTCGCGCCCAGGCCGGCCGCGTTGACGCTGGTGGCGCCCAGCTCCAGTGCGCTGCCGCCTTGCGGCTTGATCAGCACGTAACGTTTCTCCCCCGCCTGCTGCACCTGCAGCCCGCTGCCTTGCAACAGCCGGGCAAACCCTTGCTCCAGCTCGAAGCTGCCCTGCAGGCCGGGCGATTGCAGGCCGGCGGTCTCCTCGCTGCTGAAGCTTATGGTCACGCCGCTGGCGGCGGCGAACTGGCTGATCGCCGCGGCCAGGCTGCCGGCAGGAATGCTGTAGGCCAGCGGTTCGGCCCAGGCCGCGCTGGTGGCGAGAGCCGAGCCGCAGAGGCTCAGGGCCAGAGCGGCGTGACGGATGCTGCGGGCGAGCGGGGAAGGTCGGGTGGACATCAAGGGGCTCCTGTTGGGTTGGCATGGGCGTCGTCTGATGCGCGCGTGCAGGTGGAGCCGAAGCAGTGAGAAAAATCTGTTACCCCTGGCGCGAAAAAATCTCGCCGGGCTGAGCGACGAACGATCAGTGGCAGGCCGAGCGGCACGGCTGTGTAGAGTGGGGCAGCGACGCTGAGCGTCGATGCAGCACGCAATACGAATGGGTGTGCGCTGCGTAATCGAGCAGGCGATGTTTCGCCGCGTACGGAGCGTGGATTGCAGAGCGTGATGGTTTCGCGAGCACTTCCGCTAACCGTAGAGGCCACCCTAGGTGTGTTGCCTGGGCTCGATGCGCACCCAGTAGCGGGTCAGGCGGCGCAGCTGGATCGGCAGGGCGTCCTGCAGGCTGGCCAGGGCGGCTTCGCTGTCGTCGAGGTTGAAGGCGCCGGACAGACGCAGCTCGCCGACCTGCTCGGCACAGCCGAGGTAGCCGGGGCGATAGCGCGCGAGTTCGGCGACCACATCGGCCAGGCGCCAGTCCACGCTCACCAGCATGCCGCGGGTCCAGGCCTGGGCATCCGGGGCCATGGGTTGCAGCGCACCGCAGCGGTCGGCGGCAAAGCTCAGGCTCTGCCCGGCATCCACGCGCACCACCTGCTCGGGCGCCAGTTGCGGGCGCACTTGCACGGCATGTTCGCTGACCACCACGCGGCTCAGGCCGGGCTCCTGGCGCACACTGAAGCGGGTGCCGAGGGCGAGGATGCGGCCTTCGGCGGTCTGCACGCTGAGCGGGCGCGCATCCTTGCCGGTGTGGATGAGGACTTCGCCCTGGCGCAGGTGGATCAGGCGCTGCGTCGCGTCGAAGCGAATATCCACCCGCGTGTCGGTGTTGAGGTCGAGGCGGCTGCCATCGGCCAGGGTCAACTGCCGACGCTCGCCAACGCGGGTGGCGTAGTCGGCACTCAGCGGCGATACCCGATAGCCCTGCCAGCCGACGGCACCGGCACCAGCCAGCAGCACGAGCATCTTGATCGCGCTGCGCCGCTGCTGGCGCGCCTGCTCCAGGGTGACGCTGGCCAGCCCGGCAGGTGCACTGCCCAGGCGCTGCTGCAGTTGCTCGATACGCGCCCAGGCTTGCACATGCTGCGGGTCGGCGGCGAGCCAGGTCTGCCACTGGGCGCGCGTGAAGTCGTTGGCACTGCTGTCGTGCAGGCGCACGTACCAGTGCACAGCATCGTTGAGGACGGCCTTCATGCGTCGTCCAGCAGCAGGCAGTGCAGCAGTGCGCGAGCCAAGTGCTTGCGCACGGTGCTGACCGACACGCCGACGCGTTCGGCGGCCTTTTCGTAGCTGAGCCCGTCGAGCTGCACGGCGAGGAAGATCGCCCGTGTGCGCGGGCCCAGGCCGTCGAGCAGGCGGTCGATAGCCATCAGGCTGTCGAGGATCAGCACGCGGGTTTCGGCAGACGGCGCGTACAGCTCGGGACGCGCGGCCAGTGCGTCGAGGTAAGCCTGTTCCAGGCTGCGGCGGCGGTAGAGGTCGATCACCAGGCCGCGGGCGATGGTCGCCAGGTAGTGACGCGGCTCGCGCAGGGAGCCGGCAGTGCGCGCCAGCAGCACGCGAATGAACGTGTCCTGCGCCAGGTCGGCGGCATCGGCAGAGCAGTTCAGGCGCTGGCGCAGCCAGCCACGCAGCCAGCCGTGGTGCTGGCGATAGAGCGCATCCACCTGAGCGTGGGACGTATCGGGGTACAGCGTGGACATCCCGACTCCTGGAGACAAATTCGCGAATAAGAATTTGTCGCAATTCTACGGGTGCGGGTGGTCGGTTGGGAATGCTTGCGAAGGGCGCGGGTGAAAAACCGGCGGGCTTGCTCGTCGCAGGGTGGGTTTTAGCCCACCGATACGGGCTCAGAGTGGTGGGCTGAAGCCCACCCTACGAAGAGATTTTGATGGTTCCCACGCTCTGTGTGGACCCCCGCCGAATGGCGCTCCGCGTCATGCGCGGCAGATGAAGTCCGTGCGGGCAAACCGGACGCGGAGCGCGGGAACGATCGGATCAGAAGTCGCCGCGCAGGGTCAGCATGTAGCTGCGTGGGGCGCCGAACAGGTTGACCCGGTCGGTGCCGTCGGCGGCTACGTAGTACTTGCGGTCGAGCAGGTTTTCGCCAACCAGCGCGACCTGCCAGTTCTGGTCGAGCTTCCACGCCACGCGCGCATCCCAGATCGCCCGCCCGGCGGCGCCGTAGGTGTAGCCATCCCAGGTCTCGTTCTCGTAGCGCGACTGCGCGGAAACACCGGCGCCGACGGTCAGGCGGTTCCAGTCGCCCGGCAGGGTGTAGCTGGTCGACACCCGTGCCAGGTGCTTGGGCGTATCGCTGGAGACCGGGCCGCCACTGCTGCTGCTGCTGCGGGTCATGTTGTAGGTGTAGCCGGCCAGCATCTGCAGGCCCGGCAGCACTTCGCCGCTGACTTCCAGATCGACCCCCTTACTGCGCTGCACGGTGCCGTTGATGTAGCAGGTGTCCCACTCGTCGTTGTCCGGGCACAGTCCGCTGTTGGCGGTATCTTCCGCCATCACGTCTTCCTGCTTCACGTAGAACAGCGCCGCGGAGAGGTTCAGGCGTTTGTCGAACAGCTCGCCCTTGATACCGGTTTCGTAGTTGACGCCGACTGCGGGCTTGAGCGCCGCGCCGCTGACGTCACGGTAGCGGCTCTGCGGCTGGAAGATGTCGGCGTAGCTGGCGTACCAGGACCAGTTCTGGTCGATGTCGTAGATCAGGCCGGCAAATGGCGTGACCTGGCCGGTCTCCTTGGTGACGTAGTCGTCGATGTTGCTGTAGACCTGGCGCTTGTAGTCGAAGTCATAGTCGAACCAGCTGACCCGCGCGCCGAGGATCAGGCTCAGCGGCTCGGACAGGTGCAGGCGGGTGTTGGCGTAGAGGCCGTAGCGCTCGTCCACCAGGTCGGTGATCGAGGTCCAGGCCGGGCGCGCCGGTCTGGCGAAGGCGTGGTGGTTGACGTCGAACACGTCGACCGGCACGCGATCGGCCACCGAGAAGAAGATGTCGGCCATCTTGTCGTTCACGTTCTGCTGCGACCAGTTGGCGCCGATGGTGACCTGGTGAGTCAGGCCGAAGGCCTCGAAGCTGCCGTCGACGTGGCTGTCCACGCTCTTGCTGGTCACGTCGAGTTCGCGGAACTGCACGCCGCGGAAGGTCGAGCCGGCCTGCGTCACCGGGTTGATCGCGCCGCGGGCGTAGGCCAGGTCCTGCTCGAAGCCCCCGTCGGAATAGGTGAAGGAGGTGGTGCTGGTCCAGTCGTCGTTGAAGCGGTGGTCGAGTTCGACGAAGGCTTCGTTCATCTCCGTTTCATGGCGGTTCCAATCCTGCACCAGGGCGGTGGAGCGGGAGATGTCGAGGGACTGGCCGTTGCTGTAGCGCGGCAGGCCGAAGATCGAATAGCCGTCGATCCGGCCGGTCTGCCGGCGCAGGCTGAAGGTCAGCGTGGTGTCGTCGCTGAGGTCGCCTTCGACGATGCCGTAGAGCAGCGGGGTTTTCGATTTCTTCTGGTCGAGGTACGAGCCCTTGTCCTCGTAGGCGGCGACGAAGCGCCCGCGCAGGGTGCCGGCGTCGTTGAGCTTGCGGCTGCCATCCAGGTCCAGGCGATAGTTGTCCCAGGAGCCGACGCGGGTGCTGACCGAGAACTTCGGCTCGGCGGTGGGGCGCTTGCGCACCAGGTTGACTGCGCCGCCCGGATCGCCGGCGCCGACCAGCAGCCCCGCGGCCCCGCGTAGCACTTCGACACGGTCGTAGATCGCCATGTCCGGCGGCAGCCAGCCGGTCACTGTGTAGGCCTGCCCGGGCACGCCATCCATCAGGTAGCTTTCCTCGCCGAGCACGAAGCCGCGCGACTGGAACACGTGGGCGCCGTAGTTGCGCTGGCTGAAGGTGATGCCCGGAGTCTTGGCCATCACCTGCTCGAGGCTGGTGAGGTTCTTGTCGTCCATCACCTGGCGGGTCATCACGCTGACCGATTGCGGGGTTTCGCGAATGGATTGCGCGGTCTTGCCGATGGTCACGGCACCGGTGGTGTAGGAGCCCGTGCCTTCGGTGGTGCTGCCCAGGCCGGTGGCGTTGACGCTGGTGGCGCCGAGTTCGAGGGAGTCGCCGCTGTCGACCGCCACCTCCAGTGCGTAGTTGCCTTGGGCGTTGATGGCGCGCAGGCCGGTGCCGCTGAGCACGCGGCTGAAGCCTTCATCCACGGCGAAGCTGCCGTTGAGCCCGGCGCTGTGCTTGCCGGCGGTCAGGCGCGAGTCTGCCGAGAGCAGGATGCCGGCTTCGCTGGCGAAGCGGTTGAGCACCTGGTCGAGGTTTCCGGCGGGGATGGCGTAGCTGCGCACCTGTTCGCTGGCGGCAGGCGCGGCTTGGGCCTGCGGAGCGATCAGCAGCGGGCTGGCGGCCAGCAGGCCGGTGAACAGCGCGCGGCGAATGGAAAGGTGGAGCCGGGTACGGTGCGAAGTGGGCAGGTACGGCATTCTGGATGATCCTCTTGAGAATGCTTCTTGATTGATTTCAAGGGGTATCCCGAACGAGTCGGCAAAACCGACAAGGCCAGAGTGAAGTTTTTTGCGGGTGGCTTCTGGGCTGCTGTGGGCGTGGGTTGTCAGGTGCAGGTGTACAGCCGGTTGTTGATCGTTGTTGATCGTTCCCACGCTCTGCGTGGGAACGCATGCTGAGGACGCTCTGCGTCCGTAAGGTCCAGCGCTGGAGGATGGTCTGCGGCGCGGAGCGCTACGGGCGGCATTCCCACGCGGAGCGTGGGAACGATCAACGTAGCCATCACGCACGTCCGGATGGCTAAAAACGATGGATAGTCGCGCGCGCCGCCAGCCCTCCTACGCAAGGCGTGCGCGCGGGCCGACCGTGACCCAGTAGCGGGTCAGGCTGTGGACATCCACGGGCAGCGATTGCTGCAGGGCGGTCAGTACGCGGTCGGTGTCGGCCAGCGGAAACACCCCGGTCAGCGGCAGCTCGGCCACGGCCGGGTCGCAGCGCAGCACGCCAGGGCGGTGCCGCGCCAGCTCGGCGAGAAAGCGTCCCAGCGGCATGCGCTCGGCCACCAGGCGACCGTCGTTCCAGGCGATGGCGTTGGGGTCCGCGCGGCCGATTTTGCCCAGGCGCACGGCGGAGAACCAGCGTTGCTGCCCGGCCTGCAGGCGCGTGACGGGCGCGTGCCGCGGACGCAGTTCCAGCTCGCCCGCGAACAGGTCGACGCGGCTGCCGCCGTCGACCTGGTACACCGAGAAGCGCGTGCCCAGCGCCTGGATTTCACCGGCAGCGGTCTCGACGATCAGCGGCCGCCGGGCCGGGTCCTCCGCGCTGTCGAGCAGCAGCTCGCCATCGAGCAGGCGGATACGCCGCTCGTGGGCGCTGTAGCGGATGTCCACCGCGCTGGCGCTGTTCAGGCTCAGGCGGCTGCCATCCGTCAGGGTGTACTGCTGACGCTCGCCGGTACCGCTGCGCAGGTCGGCCAGCGCCTCGCGCCAGGGCAGCTGCGACTGCGCCAGGTAGCCCGTGCCGCCGATCAGCAGCAGGCTGCCGAGCAGCTTGAGCGTCTGCCGCCGTCGTGCGTCCGGCATGTCGCGCAGCACACGGCGGGCGGTGTCTGTCGGCACCGCGCCGAGGGTGCCCTGCAGGCGTTCCAGGCGTTGCCAGGCGCGGCTGTGCTCGGGGTTGGCCGCCTGCCATTCGGCGAAGCGGCGCTGCTGTTCGCCATTCAGCTCGCCGCCCCAGTGCAGCATCAGCCAGTGGCTGGCCTGCTCGACGATGGCGGGGGCAATTGGGGCGTCGGCGTGGTTCATTCGGCGTACAGCACCTGGTAGCAGGCGGTGATCGCGCGCTGCATGTACTTCTGCACCGAGCTGACGCTGACTTGCAGGCGCTCGGCGATCTGCGGGTAGGTCAGGCCCTCGAACTGCGACAGGAGGAAGGCCTCGCGCACCTTGGCCGGCATGGCGTCGAGCATGGCGTCGATCTGCAGCAGGGTCTCGATGATCATGGCGCGGGTTTCCAGCGAGGGCAGTTCCGGTTCCGGCAGCGCGGCGAAGCTGTCGAGGTAGGCCTGTTCGATGCGCTGGCGGCGCCACTGGTCGATGACCAGGTTGCGCGCGATCTGCGCCAGGTAGAGCCGGCCTTCGCCCAATGCCGGCAGGCGCCGGCTCACCAGCAGACGCAGGAAGGTGTCCTGGGCGATGTCGGCGGCGCGCTCGCGGTCGCCCAGGCGCTTGCGCAGCCAGCCCTGCAGCCAGCCGTGGTGGTCGCGATAGAGATCGTGCAGATCCTGCGGGGGCGGTACGTCGGGGAATGTCGTGGACATTCGCCCCTCCATGAACATGAGACGCAAATAAGAACGTGTCTCAAGTCTACGGGTGTGCGGCGGGATTGGGAATGGTTCGAAGGTAGAGGGCGTTTTGGTTTCGACGCCTTCTCAGCGCCTCGGGAACGGAGAGTAGGGTGGGCTTCAGCCCACCGATGAGATGAGGGAATGGTGGGCTGAAACGGAGCGCCGCCCGGCCCACCCTACGGTCGACCTGAAGCCTCGTGAGCCACGGACGCGGAACGTCCTCAGGTGCGTTCCCACGCAAAGCGTGGGAACGATCAATTGCGGCGTTCGGTGACGGCGGGGCTCAGAACTCGGGCGTGTACTTGACGCTGAACATCAGGTTGCGCGGGTCGCCGAAGTTGTTGCTGCCGTCCACGGCGGCGAAGCCGGGCAGGTAGTAGCGCTTGTCGAAGAGGTTGTTGGCGTTGAGCGCCAGGTCGATCTCCGGGGTCAGTTCGTAGCCCAGGCGCGCGCTCCACACGGTGAAGCCGGGTACGTCGAACTCACGGTCGAAACTGACGGTATGGCTCTGCGACGTGAAGCCGCCACCGACGCTGACGCGGTTCCAATCGCCCGGCAGCTGGTAGTCGGCCCACATGCGCAGCATGTGCTTGGGCGTCCACTGGCTGTAGATGCTGCCCTCGTTTTCCGGATCGTCGATGAACTTGGTGGTGTTGTAGGTGTAACCGGCGAACAGTTGCAGGTCGGTCAGCACTTCACCGCTGATCTCGGCTTCCAGGCCCTGGCTGCGCACCTTGCCGGAGGTCGTCGAGCAGTACCAGCCGTCACAGGCGTAACCCGAGGCTTCGTCAGTCACTGCACGGTTCTTTTGGTCGTAGCGGAACAGCGCCAGCGAGGTGTTGACCCGGCCGTCGAGCAGTTCGCCCTTGAGGCCCACTTCATAGTTGCTGCCGATCACCGGTTCGAGCATCTGCTGCTGCGCGGTGCGCCCGCTCTGCGGTTCGAACACGTCGGTGTAGCTGGCGTAGACCGCCCACTCGCGGGTCAGGTCGTAGACCAGGCCGACGTAGGGGGTGACCTCGCCGGTCTCGCTCATGCTGTCCTTGTAGTCGTCGTCGGGCAGCATGTAGGCGTAGTCGTACCAGCTCACACGGCCGCCGATGACGGCGGTCAGCGGTTCGGCCAGCTTCACCCGCCAGCTGCCGTACAGGCCCTTCTGGCGCACGTCGTAGGCGGCATTGGTGGCGCGGCCGCCTGGCGAGGCGAGGATGTCCGCCAGGGTCGGCTCGGGGCGGTGGTGGTCGATGTCGAAGATATTGCCGCCCGCCACGAAGCGCCGCGCGTAGAAGTCGTTCGAGGTGTACTTGGAGTAGTTGCCGCCGACGGTGATTTCCTGCTCCAGGGACAAGGCCTCGAACGTGCCGTTGAGGTACATGTCCAGGCCGAGCTTTTTCGACTCGAAGTTGGTGATCCAGTCGGCGAAGTTCAGGCCGCTGCCGTCAGCGGCGACATCACCGTGCATGCGCTGGTGGACCGAGTCGTTGTGCTCGTTCATGCGCAGGGCCGAGGCCTTGACGCGCCAGTTGTCGTCGAAGCGGTGTTCGAGGTCGAGGTAGACGGTGGTCTGCTCGATGTCGTTGCGGTTCCAGCTGGCGCCGCTGTAGGTCGAGCGCGAGAAGCCGATGTCGCTGCCGTCCGGGTAACGCGGCAGGCCGCGCACCATCGGCCGCGAGTCGAGGTCGGAGTTGCTCATGCCGATGCCCAGGGTGGTGTCCGGGCTGAGGTCGACGTCCAGCGAGCCGTACAGTGAGGTGGTCTTGCTCCACGCGTAGTCGGTGAAGGAGTGGCTGTCGTCCTGGTCGACCACCATGCGCCCGCGGATGCTGCCGCTGTCGTTCAGCGGGCCGCCGGCATCGGCCTGCAGGCCGTAGCGGTCCCACGAGCCGGCCTTGCCGGTAAGGCTGACGGTCGGCGCCATCTGACCGCGCTTGCGCACCAGGTTGATCGCCCCGCCGGGGCTGCCGGCGCCCTGCAGCAGGCCGGCGGCACCTCGGAGGATTTCCACGCGGTCAAAGAACACCAGGTCCTGGGTCGCCCAGTTACCCAGTACATAGAAGTTGCGCGGGACCGGCACGCCGTCGTACTGCCAGTCGTCGATCTGGAAGCCGCGCGAGGAAATCACCATGCCCGGGCCGATGCCGGTGGCGCCGACCAGGCCGGTGGTGTGGTTGACCGCGTCACGCAGGTCGGTGATGTCCTGATCGTCCAGCTGCTGGCGGGTGATCACGGTGACCGACTGGGGAATTTCCTTGAGCGTATGCGTGCCCTTGCCGATGGTCACTGCGCGGGCGGCGTAGGAGCCGCTGCCTTCGGTGGTGGCGCCTTGCAGGTCGGCATTGACGCTGGTGGCGCCCAGCTCCAGTGAGCCATCACCTGCGCTGGCGGGCTGCACGCTGAAGTTGCCACTCTCGGTGGTGCGCAGCTCCAGGCCGCTGCCTTCCAGCGCGCGCTGCATGGCCTGGATGGCGGTCATGCTGCCGCGAATCGCCGGTGCCTGCTTGCCCTTCACCAGTACCGGCTCCAGCGATACCACCTGGCCGCTCTGGCTGGCGATGGCATTCAGCGTCACGCCCAGGCTGTCGGCCGGCAGGTTGAATTCGAGCACCTGCTGCTGCGCGGCAGGCTGGGCGTAGACGTAGCCGAGCGGGCCGCTGGCGGCGAGCGCTACGGCGATGGCAATGGCGCGGGGCCAGGGTTTGGACACGAGGTTTCTCCTGAGTAAGTGGGCGATATCAGGAGATAGGTGGGATGAGAAATGAAAACCGGACACGGATGGGAATAATTTTCATAAATATTTTTCGCGACCCGCCGCAGAGCCCGCGACTCACTCCCGTGGGCCGAGCAGGGTCAGCCACGGGCCATAGCGCTCGACGCGGATCGGCAGGGTTTCTGCCAGAGCGGTGAGCGTGCGCTGCGGGTCGTCGAGGAGGAACACGCCCTGCACGCGCAGATCGCGCACCGCCGGGGCGACGCGGATCAGCCCCGGCTGGTAGGGGCGCAGCGCGTCGATCACGCTGCCCAGCGGCTCGTCGAGCACGCTCAGACGGCCGTCGAGCCAGTCGGCGCGGTGCAGCTGGCCGCTGCCGAGCAGTTCGATGCGCGCCGGGTGCAGTAGAGCGGCGTCACCCTGCTGCAGATCGGCGCTGCTGGCGCCACTGCGCAGACTCAGGCGCACCGCGTGTTCGAGCACCACCACGCGTGTTGCCTGTTCGTCCTGGCGCACCAGGAAGCGCGTGCCCAGTGCGCGGATGTCCCCCTGGGCGCTGCGCACGATGAACGGTCGTGCGGCATCCGGTGCGACCTGCACCACCAGTTCGCCGTGGCGCAGGTGCAGCAGGCGGCGGCTGGCATCGAAGTCGAGGTCGACCGCGCTGCCGGCATTCAGGCTCAGCTGGCTGCCATCGGCGAGGGTGAAGCGGCCGCGCTGGTTGCCGGTGTGCAGGTCGGCGAGCAGCGCCTGGCCCGGCTGGCTGCGCGCGGCGAGCCACAGGCCGCCGCCGAACAGACCGACGCCGACCAGGCCGCGCAGCACGTCGCGGCGCGAGGTGGCCGGTTGCAGCAGCACCTTGCGTGCCTCGCCGGCCTGGCCGGGGGCGCGACGCTCCAGGTTGCGCAGGGTGTCGTAGTGGCCGCCGAGGCGCTCCTGCAGACGAGCCCAGGCGTCGGCGTGGCTCGGGTCACTGGCCAGCCAGCGCTCGAAGCGTGCCTGCTGCTGCGGCTCGATGTGCCCGGCACGCAGGCGCACCATCCAGTCGATGGCTTCTTCGCTGGCGCGGTCGAGGCTGGCGCTCATGGCGTGGCCCCGCTGAGGTAGCACTGGCGCAGGGCCTGCTTCATGTAGCGGCTGACGGTGCGTTCGGAGAGGTCCAGGCGCCGGGCGATCTCCACATAGCTGAGGCCGTCGAGCTGGCTGTAGAGGAACGCGGTCTTCACCACCAGCGGCAGGCCGGCGAGGCTGCGGTCGATGGCGGCGATGGCTTCGACCAGCAGCGCCTGTTCTTCCGGCGATGGCGCCAGCTGTTCCGGCAGCGCGGCGAGGCGTTCGAGGTAGGCGAGTTCCAGCTGGCGGCGGCGATGGCGGTCGAAGATCAACCGGCGCGCGATGGTCGAGAGGTAGGCCCGCGGTTGTTCGATGCTGTCCGGGTCGACGCGTGAGGCGAGCAGCTGGCAGAAGGTTTCCGCGGCGGTGTCTTCGGCATCCGCACGGCTACGCAGGCGGCGCTGCACGTGCTGCAGGAGCCAACGATGGTGGTCGCTGAAGAAGAAACCGAGCTTGCTGCTCGACGGAATGGCCACGCGGGTAATTCCAACTGCTAGATATGAATCGTTCTCATCTTACAGAGGTATCGCCCACAGCAGCAATCGACCGTCGACGCTGGCGCGGGTCGGCGGCAGATTGGAGAGGTGAGGCAACGCCCGCTCGGGCGCTGCCTGCCGGGTTTACTCGTGGTCGCGCAGCAGCAGCCAGCCGGCGACGGCGGCAACACCGAGGGCCACGATGCTGGCGGTGGCCACCGGATGCTCGCGGCTGTAGTCGCGGGTGGCCGCGCCGGCCTGCAGGGTGCGCTCGCGGACTTCTTCATAGGCCTCGCCGAGCAGGGCGCGGGAGTGGCCGAGGGCGCGTTCGGCACCGCTGCGCAGGCCGCGCAGGGATTTGCTGGACTCTTCGCCCAGTTCGCCTTTCAGCGTGTCGAGGCTGCGAATCAGGTGTTCGATCTCGGTTTCAATGCTGTGCAGGGCTTTCTGGTGCGCTTTGTGCGAAGTGAAAAAGGCCATGAGCGGGCTCCTTTAGCCGAGTGAAGGTAAAAGGTCCGACTGCGCCAGGTGCAGGAAGTGCAGCTAATCTGAACTAATCCGTCGGCCTGCGTGACTCAAGAGGACGAGCACCCTGTTCAGTTGACTGAGGAGAATTGCAATGTCGGACCATCACACTTACAAGCTCATCGACCTGGTCGGATCGTCGAAAACCAGCATCGAGGACGCCGTCAGCAATGCGCTGGCCGAAGCCGCCAAATCGGTGCGCAACCTCGAATGGTTTGAAGTCGTGGAGACCCGTGGGCATATCGTCGACGGCAAGGTTGGCCACTATCAGGTGACCTTGAAAGTCGGCTTCCGCATCGGCGACAGCTAAGGCGATTCGCTGGTGCAAGGCGTGTTGCGGCGTAGTTGCAAGAGGATCGTACGCGCATTCAACCCCAGGGCCGCTGGCCCGTGTTCTGCCTTGTTTGAGTTTTTCCATTGCATACGAAGGAGCGTTAACCATGAAACGACTGCTGTTGGCAGCAACCCTGTTTTCCCTCGCCGGTTCCGCCCTTGCCGCGGGCAAGCCGTGTGACGAACTGAAGGCCGAGATCGACGCCAAACTCAAGGACAAGGGCGTCGCCGCCTACACCCTGGAGGTCGTCGACAAGGGCAGCGTCACCGACAAGACCGTGGTCGGCAGCTGCGAAGCGGGAAGCAAGGAAATCGTCTACCAGCGCGGCTGAGTGACGAGATCCTGAAAAAGCCGGCGCCTGCCGGCTTTTTTCTGCCCGTCGATCCGTGGCATGAACCGATTCGAGTGGTCAGGATTGTGTTTGCCGCGACTGTCCCCAGATACAGGTGATCAACCTGAGGAGGCTGTATGACTCGATTGGCCACTACTCCACTCGCCGTGCTCGACCTGGCGCCGATTCGCGACGACGGCAGCCCGGCGCAGGCCATGCACAATTCCCTGGCCCTGGCGCAGCACGTCGAACGCCTGGGTTTCTCGCGCTACTGGGTCGCCGAGCACCACAACATGGACGGCATCGCCAGTTCCGCCACCGCCGTGCTGCTGGGCTACCTGGCGGCCAATACCAGCACCCTGCGCCTCGGCTCCGGCGGCATCATGCTGCCCAACCATGCACCGCTGGTGGTGGCCGAACAGTTCGGCACCCTGGCCAGCCTGTACCCCGGGCGCATCGAGCTGGGCCTGGGCCGAGCACCAGGCGCCGATCAGGCCACCGCGCGTGCCTTGCGCCGTGATCGCCTGGGCAGCGCCGACGACTTTCCCCAGGATGTCGAGGAACTGCAGGCCCTGCTCGGCCCGCGTCAGCCTGGCCAGCGGGTGATCGCCATGCCCGGCGCCGATACCAACGTGCCGATCTGGCTGCTCGGGTCCAGCCTGTTCAGTGCCCAGCTGGCCGCGCAGAAGGGCTTGCCCTACGCCTTTGCCTCGCACTTTGCGCCGCGCTACCTGCACCAGGCGATCCGTATCTACCGCGACAACTTCCAGCCCTCGGCGGTGCTCGACAAGCCCTACGTGATGATCGGCGTACCGCTGATTGCCGCGCCCACCGACGAGGAGGCCGAATTCCTCGCCACCAGCGTATACCAGCGCGTGCTCGCCCTGATGCGTGGCGAGAGCCTGGTGCTGCGCCCGCCGGTGGCGTCGATGGTCGGCCGCTGGCAGCCGCACGAGCAGCAGGCGGTGGGCGACTTCCTCGGCCTGGCGGTGATCGGGGGGCCGGAGAAGGTCCGCGCGCGGCTGGACGTGCTGCTGGAGCAGACCCAGGCCGACGAGCTGATTTTCACCTGCGACGTCTACGAATCGGCAGATCGCCTGCGCAGCTTCGAGATCCTTGCCGGCTTGCGCTGAGCCACCAACCGAATACGGGTCGAACTTGTGCCGCCGTGGTCTCTCTGAACTAGACCACCCCCCATCGAGGAGACGCATCATGGCGGCAATCAAGAAGACGGCATCGGCGCACTGGCAAGGCGGCATCAAGGACGGCAAGGGCACCATCTCGACCCAGAGCGGCGCCCTCAAGGCCAACCCCTACGGCTTCAACACGCGCTTCGAGGGCCAACCGGGGACCAACCCGGAAGAGCTGATCGGTGCGGCGCATGCCGGCTGTTTCTCCATGGCGTTGTCGCTGCAGCTGGGCGAGGCGGGCATGACCGCCGAGAGCATCGACACCCAGGCCGAAGTGGTGCTGGAGAAGGACGACAGCGGCTTCACCATCACCGCCGTCAATCTGACCCTCAAGGCCAAGATCCCCGGCGCCGACCGCGCCAAGTTCGAGCAGGCCGTGGAAGCGGCGAAGACCGGTTGTCCGGTGTCCAAGCTGCTCAACGCCGAGATCACCCTGCAGGCTTCGCTGGAAAGCTGAGCCCCAGGTGACGGCTGGTTGCCAGCCGTCATGATTTCGTCGGGTGCTAGTGACGCCGTTTCCGTGCAGGCAAGCGCCGGCATTGGCTGGGTGTCACCTCACCCGCCAGAGGCCTGCCGGCGCATTCGGTTCGGTAGCCGATGGTCTGGTGTTGGCGTCTATTCCGCCCTGCGGGTTTGTACCTGCACGTCACCCTCCATGCGCATTGCGGTGGTGCCGTGGTGTCAGTACGGCCCGCAGCGCAGCACGTTGGCGCGGGCGACAGCCTGGCGCTGCTCGTCGTACAGCCAGCCCTGGGCTTTTGCCGCCAGTGGTCGGGCTTCGAAACGGTAGCGCTGGCCGGCAGCGAAACCGGTATAGCGCACGCGCAGGAAACAGGTGATCTCGGTGGCTTCCATGCTCATCGGGTTGCCGGCCACGGTACGCTCGAAGCGGTAACGCACTTGCAGGCTGTGTTCGCCTGCGGGCACCTGAAAATAGCGCCCGTCGCTCAGGCGCGTGCCGTCCAGTTCATGGGCGGTGAGGCTGTCACCCGGCTCGGTCGCCAGGGTGACCCAAGCCTGTTGCGGGTCGGGCTCTGGTGGCGGCGTGCTGGCGCAGGCACCCAGGGTCAGCAGCGAAAGCAGCAGCAAGGCGCGCATGGCGGGGTCCTCGAAAATGATGACGTCAGCATAACCCTGATCAGACCTCCCCGCAGCGCCCCTCGCGGGCTCGTGCCAGACGCTCGCCGCGGGCGTTGTACAGCTGCGCCCAGGGGCGGAAGCCGCGGCTGCCGGCCTGCAGGCGATAGCGTTCGCCAGCGGTGAAGGCGTCGTAGTCGAGGGTCAGCAGGCAGGTGCGCGGCAGCGCCTGGCTGTCCGGGCCGATGTTGCTCGGGTCGACCTCGAAGCTGAAGCGCACCTCCAGCTCGTGCTTGCCCGGGCTGATCTGGAAATAGCGATCATCCTCCAGTTCCTTCTCGTCCACCTGCGTGGCCTGCAGCGCTTCGTGCTCCTGGCTGGTGAGGTCGATCCAGGCCTGGCTCGGGTCGTGGCTGGGCAGCAGGCTGCAGCCGCTGAGCAGAAGCGGCAGGCAGAGCAGGGGCGAACGGGTCATGGTGGCTCCTCGGTGCGGCAGGAAAACAACCGGGCGGGCTCTGCCCGGACGGTGCGTGACGAGGGCGCGCGATGCAGCGCGGTAGCGCGAACAGGGGGCGATGCCATAGGCTCATGGCCATGTTGCCGCCCTCTCTCATCGCCTTACTCGACCGCACCCGGCGCGCCTCGGTTCCCCTGCTGCTCGCCGCGCTGCTGAGCGGTTGCGCCTCGCTGGAGTACTACGCGCAGCTCGGTCGCGGCCATCTCGACCTGCTCCGTGCCCGCCAGCCGGTGGCCGACCTGCTCGCCGATCCGGCGCAGGACCCCGCCCTGCAACGCCGTCTGCAGCAGACGCAGCTGGCCCGGCGTTTCGCCAGCAGCCACCTGGCCCTGCCCGACAACGGCAGCTACCGGGTGTACGCCCCGTTGCAGCGTCCCTACGTGGTGTGGAACGTGTTCGCCACCCCTGAACTCTCCCTGGCGCCGCAGACCCATTGCTTCCCCATCGCCGGTTGCGTCGCCTACCGCGGCTACTACGCCCTCGGTCGTGCGCGCGGCGCGGCGGCGTTGTTGCAGCGGCAGGGGCTGGACACCTACGTCGGTGGTGTCGAAGCCTATTCGACCCTCGGCTGGTTCGATGACCCGCTGCTCAGCACCATGCTGCGCTGGGACGACCAGCGCCTGGCCGCGTTGATCTTCCATGAGCTGGCCCACCAGCGTCTGTACGTGCAGGACGACACCGCCTTCAACGAGTCCTTCGCCAGCTTCGTCGAGGAGCAGGGCCTGCAGCAGTGGCGTGCCAGCCAGGGGCTCGCCGAAACGGATGCCGGTGGCGAGCAGCAACGGCGGCAGTTCACCGCGCTGATCCTGGCCAGCCGCGAGCGCCTGCAACAGCTCTACGACGGCCCGCTCGACGACGCCCACAAGCGTGCGGCCAAGGCCGCCGAGTTCGAACGCCTGCGTGCCGAATACCGCCAGCTGCGCGACGGCCAGTGGCAGGGCGACCGGCGCTACGACGCCTGGATCAACGCGCCCCTGAACAACGCCAAGCTGTTGCCCTTCGGCCTCTATGACCAGTGGGTACCGGCCTTCGCTGCGCTGTTCCGCGAGGTCGAGGGCGACTGGCCGGCCTTCTACGCTCGCGCCGAACAGCTGGGGCGGCTGGCACCGGAGGCGCGGCTGCAGGCTCTGCAACGCCTGAATGCCCGTTAGAACCTGTTCACGATCTCCTGCCCGTCGGCCAAACAGCGTTAAAAACGGCCTCGGATGCGAGCCCAGTGCGTTCCTCGGCCATTTTTGCGGGGGCGCCTAGCCCTCGTTTGGCGCTAGTTCAGAAGATCGTGAACAGGCTCTTGGACTCGCGCAGAACTTGCCGCGCGCCGGCTCGGTCTCAATCAGGCGGTATGCGCAAAACAGTGGAGGTGGGCGATGAACACGACGAGGATGATCAGCGGCCGGGTGGCGATGGCCGTGGCGCTCGGCCTGCTCAGCGGTGCGACGCTGGCGGCGCCGAAGTCCTGCGAGGCACTCAAGCAGGAGATCGAGGTGAAGGTGCAGGCCGCCGGCGTGGCCAGCTACACCCTGGAGATCGTCGCCAACGACGAGGTCGAGGACGACAACATGGTGGTCGGCAGCTGCGCCAACGGCACGCGCAAGATCATCTACCAGAAGAACGGTTGAGCAGAAGAACGGCTAAGGCGCCACACGGGCGCCTCGCGCATCACGCCGGCTGGGCGCGGTAGACCCAGCGCAGGCTCAGGCGGGTCAGCGGCCAGATCAGCGCCAGCAGGCCAAGCGAGAGCACCACGAACAGCGGTGGCTGCACCAGATCGCTGTTGCCCAGCGCCGCCAGCAGCACCGCAGCGGCGGCCAGCACGCAGGCCACCAGCCACATCACCAGGCACAGCAGCGCCGCCCAGACCAGGCGCCCCGGATTGTGCCGCGCCAGGCGCGCCGGCAGCCCGGTGAGGGCGGCGATGAAGGCGATGCCGCCGTAGATCAGCGTGCCGCTCGCCAGCAGCAGGGACAGCCACGGCGCGCCATACGGATTGATCAGGCTGCTGGGCAGCAGCATCAGCAGTTTCATGCACACCACGGCAAAGCACAGGCCGAAGGCCAGCGCCGGCTCCCAGCCGGCCACGTGGCGCGGTACGGCGCTGGGCACGCCGCGGCGGCGCAGCAGGTGCAGGCTGAGCCACAGCGGCAGCAGGGTGCCGAGGGCGAACAGCGCCCAGTGCAGCGGTTCGGTGGCGAGGCGGCCAAGGTCGAAGCTGCCAAGGTTGTCGTAGCTCCACTGCATCAGTCGCCCGAGCAGCGGCGAGGTGCCCCAGCCGATCACCAGGGCGAACAGCGTCACCAGCAGCAGGGTCAGGCCGAGCAGCGCATTGCGCTGACTGAAGCCGGCCAGGTTGTGCCGCTCCAGGTAGCTGCGGCAGATCAGCAGCGCGGCGAGGCCGGTCAGCAGCAGGTTGGCGATGGCGTAGGTGAGCACCACCGGCAGGCTCTCCAGGTAGCTGGCGAACTGTTCCTCGTCGAGCATGCGCGCGGTTACCGCGATGCCGAACAGCAGCAGGAACAGGCCGGCGAGCACGGCCGCGCCGGCGAAGGCGAACGGCAGGCGCGAGGCTGGTTGCGTGGCGGCGCTCGGCGCGGGCGTGGCGGTGTCGAGGGCGAACGGGTTGGCGTGCATCGGGCAATCCTTGTCAGGGCGGAGCGAGGGTCGAGGATAAGGTCCAGCCGTCGGCTTACCCAGGCGGCCTGGGCACGGCTGTGCGATGGGTCACGCTATTGCCGGGCCGCGATCTTGGGGCCTGGCATGGCGGCCCGTGAATATTTGTAGATGCGAAAAATCCGCAGTTGCGAAACAATCTGTTGCAACTTGTCGACGGACGGATGGGGGGTTTAGATACTCTCGTCCGTCTTTGAAGTACAGGCGCGCATTTTCCGCGGCCTTCGCGCCGCGCCTGCATAACGCCTGCACGTTTCTTTCACCGCCACGACTGTCCAGCCCATGAAACCCATATCTACTTCCCGCGCGCGTTCGCTCGTGCTGCTCTCGCGGGTCGCCGCCGCTATTTTCGGTGGCTACGCCCTGACCTCGGGCGCCGTGATCTTCCTCGGCGCCGTGCTGCCGCTGCCCAAGAGCCAGGCCATCCTGGCCGCCTCGCTGGCCAGCTTCACCGTCTACACCCTGGCCATCGTCTGGGTCTTCGCGGTGCAGGACAACCGCCGCGCCTGGCTCGGCCTGCTGCTGCCGGCCGTGGTACTGGCCGTGGCCGGCTGGTGGTTGGGGAGGGGCATGGCATGACGCAGACCGTCGAGAAGGAAGGCCTGCGCCAGTCCATGGCCTGGCTGCACACCTGGGGCGGGCTGTGGGCCTGCTGGGTGCTGTTCGTGGTGTTCCTCACCGGTACCCTCGGGGTGTTCGATGAGCCGATCACGCGCTGGATGAAGCCGCACCTGCCGCAGGCCGCCGAGGCCACCGGCGATACCGGCATGGACGATGGCTTCGACCGGCCGCAAGCGGTGCGCATGGGCCTCGCCTGGTTCAGGGAAAACCAGCCCGGCGCGCACTTCTGGGGGGTTGGCCTGCCGTCCGACGAGGACCCGTCGATCCGCCTGTTCTGGCAGGACCCGCAGGAGAACTTCCACAACACCCGCATCGACTCGAAGACCGGCGCACCGGTGGACGGCTCGCAGGAGCGCGACAGCGAGGGCGGCCACCACTTCGTGCACATGCACTTCGAGTTCCACGGTGGCACCGCCGGCATCTGGCTGGTCGGCTTCTTCACCATGGCCATGCTGGTCGGCCTGGTCAGCGGGGTGATCACCCACAAGCGCATCTTCAAGGACTTCTTCACCTTCCGTCCGGGCAAGGGCCAGCGCAGCTGGCTGGATGCGCACAACGCGGTGTCGGTGTTGAGCCTGCCGTTCCAGCTGATGATCGCCTACACCGGCCTGGCCACCTTCTACGCGCTGTACATGCCGGTGGGCATCGCCACCCACTACAGCAACGAAGACGCCTACTTCGCCGACCTGCTGGCCCAGCCGGAACACCAGGAAATCACCGGCATTGCCGCGCCGCTGGCCAAGGCGGATGAGCTGCTGGTGCGCGGTGAGCAGCAGCTGCAACGCCCGGTGAGCTTCGTCAGCATCGAGCACCCCAACGACACCAGCGCCTCGGTGCAGCTGTTCGGTCGCTTCATCGAGAAGACGGGCGAGTACCGCCTGCTCGGCGACGGTGGCGGCCGGGTGTTCTTCAATGGCGTGACCGGCGAGCAGACCGACATCCAGATGCCGGGCGAGCTGCGCGGTGGCGCCTCGCAGGACGTGCAGTCGGTGATGGCCAACCTGCACTTCGCCGCATTCGGCGGGCACGCCGCACGCTGGCTGTACTTCATCTGTGGCCTGGCTGGCGCGGCGATGATGGCCACCGGGGCGATCCTGTTCATGGTCAAGCGGCGCCAGCGTTCGCTGAACGAGTTCGGCGCGCGCACGCCGCAGGTCTACCGGGTGATCGAGGTGCTCAACATCGGCTCCATCACCGGCCTGGGTATCGCCTGCATCGCCTTCTTCTGGGGCAACCGGATCATCCCGCTGGGTGTCAGCGACCGGCCGGAGTGGGAAATCGCCACCTTCTTCGCCGTCTGGCTGGCGACCTTCGTGCACGCCGCCTTGCGCCCGGCGACCCGCGCCTGGATCGAGCAGCTGGTGGTCACCGCCCTGCTCTGCCTGGCCCTGCCGCTGCTCAACTGGCTGGTAGTTGGCGACCAGTTCGTCAGCTACCTGCAGCGTGGCGACGGCGAACGTGCCGGCGTCGAGCTGGTGGCCATCGCCCTCGGCCTGCTCAACCTGTGGGCCGCGCGCCGCGTCTGGCAGAAGAGCCGGCAACCGGCGAAGGCCACGTCGCGCCGCGACAGCGTGCGCACGGCCGACGCGGGGGTGGCGTGATGACGATCACCCTCGCCCTGCTCCTCGGTAGCGCCCTGTGCTACGCCGGCATGGCCGCGCTGTGCCTGGGCATGGACCGTCATCACCAGCAGGTCTGGTCGCGCAAGGCGCCGCTGCGCCAGCGAGGCCTGCGCCTGCTTGGCTGGCTGCTGCTGGCCGTGGCTCTGTGGCCGTGCATTCAGGCTTGGGGCAGCTCGGTCGGCGTGGTCATCTGGTTCGGCCTGTTGTCCGCCGCTGCCCTGGTGCTGGTGCTGCTGTTGCCGTATCGACCAAAAGGCGCGGCCCTGCTGATGGGCCTGGCCCTGCTGGGCAGCCTGCCCGTGCTGGTGTGGAGCGCTGCCTGACCCGCTGTTTTGTGCAAGGACGAACGTCGTATGAGTGCCCCTTCCCGCCTGTTTCTGCGCCGCAGCCTGCTGCTGGCGGTGCCTGTTGTCGTGCTCGCGGCGCTGTGGCGGTGGAACGCCGAGCCCGACCCGGCGTTCGCCACCGAGGCCGTCGGCCGTGGTGATGTCGAGGCCACGGTGGTGGCCATCGGTACCCTGCAGCCGCGTGAGTCGGTGGATGTCGGCGCCCAGGTATCCGGTCAGGTCACCCGCCTGCATGTCGAGCCGGGTGACCGGGTCGAGAAGGGCCAGCTGCTCGCCGAGATCGACGCCAGCCTGCACCAGGCCACGGTCGAAGCCGACCGCGCGGCCCTCGACGGCCTGCGTGCGCAGCTCGAGGAGCAGCAGGCGCAGTTCGACCTGGCGCGCCAGCAGCACCAGCGCCAGCAGCGCCTGGTGGTGGACGAGGCGACCCGCGAGGAAGACGTGCAGGTCGCCGCTGCTGCGCTCAAGGCCGCCCAGGCGCGCCTCAAGCAGCTGCGCGCGCAGATCGCCGAGAGCCAGGCGCGTCTCAAGGGCAACGAGGCGCAGCTCAGCTACACGCGGCTGTACGCGCCGATTGCCGGCACCGTGCTCGGCGTCGACGTGAAGCAGGGCCAGACCCTCAACGCCACTTACCAGACGCCGACCGTGCTGCGCATCGCCGACCTTTCGGCGATGACCGCCTGGACCAAGGTCTCCGAAGCCGATATCCGCCAGCTCAAGCCGGGCCTCGGCCTCTACTTCACCACCCTCGGTGGCGACGGCCGCCGCTGGCACGCGACGGTGCGCCAGATCCTGCCGTCGCCGCCGTTGCCGCCGGCCGCATCCGGGGAAGCCGGTGCTGCGGCGCCGGTGATGAAGGCGGTGCAGTACACCGTGCTGTTCGACGTCGACAACCAGGACGGCGAGCTGATGCCGCAGATGACCGCCCAGGTCACCTTCGTCACCGCCGCCGCGCGGGGCGTGCTCACCGTGCCGCTGGAGGCGTTGCAGGCGGTGGAAGGCCAGGTCGGCCTGTTTCGCGCCCGCGTGCTGAATGCCAAGGGTCGCCCGGAAGCGCGCGAGGTGCATATCGGTGCGCGCAGCCGCCAGCGCGGCGAGGTGCTGGATGGCCTGCGCGAGGACGAACAACTGGTCACCGCCGAGCTGCCGGACACCCACGTGGCGAGGTTCCAGTGGTAGCTGCCGGCACGCCATTGATCGAGCTGGAGAACATCCGCCGCTGCTATGGCGGCCACGATGGCGCCCCGGAAGTGGCGGTGTTGCGCGGCGTCAGCCTGGCCATCGGCGCCGGTGAGTTCGTCGCCATCGTCGGTACCTCCGGCTCCGGCAAGTCGACCCTGATGCACCTGCTCGGCTGCCTCGACCGGCCGACCTCGGGCACGTACCGTTTCGCCGGCCGCGATGTCGCCGCGTTCGACGCCGATCAGTTGGCCTGGCTGCGCCGCGAGGCGTTCGGCTTCGTCTTCCAGGGCTACCACCTGATCGCCACCGAGTCGGCGCGCGAGAACGTCGAAGTCCCTGCGCTGTACGCCGGCATGTCCGCCGAGCAGCGCCGCGAACGCGCCAGCGCCCTGCTCGCCCGCCTGGGCCTCGGCGAGCGACTGGAACATCGTCCCAGCCAGCTCTCCGGCGGCCAGCAGCAGCGGGTATCGATTGCCCGCGCGCTGATGAACGGCGGGCGCATCATCCTCGCCGACGAGCCCACCGGCGCCCTCGATTCGCACAGCGGCCAGGAAGTCATGGCCCTGCTGCGCGAGCTGGCGGCGGCCGGGCACACGGTGATCCTGATCACCCACGACCGCGACGTGGCGGCTCAGGCGCAGCGGGTGATCGAGATCCGCGACGGCGCGATCATCAGCGACAGCGGCGCTCCGGATGAGCGGGCCCAGGCTTCGGCGCCGGCGCTGCCGGTCCCGGACATGGCGCAGGCCGGGCAGGGTGAACGCCTGCCCTGGTGGAAGACCTTCGACGAGGTGTCGCGCTCGGCCTGGCGGGTGATGTGGCTCAACCGCTTCCGCACCGCGCTGACCCTGCTCGGCATCGTCATCGGCGTGGCCTCGGTGATCGTCATGCTCGCCATCGGTCTGGGCACCAAGCACAAGGTGATGGCACAGATGGCCTCGATGGGCGCCACCACGCTGTACCTGTACAGCGCGCAGCCGCAGGAAGGCGGGCCCTGGGGTGTGCTCACCGAGGCGGACATGATCGCGGTGGCCAAGCTGCCGGAGGTCGACCTGGCCACGCCGGTGATCGGCAACCAGCTCACCGTGCAGTACGGCAACGCCTCGCGCGACATCTACGTGTATTCCAGCAACGAGCAACTGCCCGGCATCCACCACTGGCCGCTGGCGCAGGGGCGCTTCTTCAACGCCGCCGAGGACGAGGCGCTGGCGCCGGTGGTGGTGCTCGGGCACAAGGCGCGGCAGCAGTTCTTCCGCGACGAACCGCAGCCGCTGGGCAAGCAGCTGCTGATCGGCGATGCACCGTTCGAGGTCATCGGGGTGATGGCCGAGAAGGGCAAGGAATCCGGCGCCGACTACTACGACGAGATGGTCTTCATTCCCTACAAGGCCGGCCGCGCGCGGGTCTACCAGGACATTCTCGAGCCCGAATACGCCACCCTCACCGCGATCTCCACCAGCCAGGTCAACGCCGCGGGCGAGGCGGTGCGCGAGCTGCTGCTGGCGCGCCATGGCCGCGAGGATTTCGCCGTCGACAACGCCGCCGCCAAGGTCCAGGCCGAGGCCGACACCCAGGACAGCATGACCCGCATGCTCGGCCTGATCGCCGCCGTGTCGCTGCTGGTCGGCGGCATCGGCGTGATGAACGTGATGCTGATGACCGTACGTGAACGCACCCGCGAGATCGGCATCCGCATGGCCACCGGCGCGCGCCAGCGCGACATTCTCCAGCAGTTCCTCGGCGAGGCGGTGCTGGTCACCCTGGTCGGCGGCAGCATCGGTGTGCTGCTCGGCCTGCTGGTCGGCGCGGCGCTGATCGTCGCTGGCGTGCCGCTGATCTTTTCCCTGAGCGCCATGCTCGCCGCCTTCGCCTGCGCAGTGGCCACCGGCCTGCTGTTCGGCTACCTGCCGGCGAAGACCGCCGCCGCCCTCGACCCGGTTGTCGCGCTGGCGGCGGAATAGGATGAAGTCCTCCATGAAGCATCGCCTGTTGCCCCTGTTTGCCGCGCTCGTCCTGGGCGGTTGTGCCCGCCAGGAACCGCTCGCCAGCGCCATGCCGCTTGCCCCGACGCAGTGGCAGCACGCCGCGCAGGCGGCAACGCCGATCAGCAGCGACTGGTGGCACGGCTTCGCCAATGCCGAGCTGGATCGCCTGGTCGAGCAGGCGCTCCAGGCCAACGATGACCTGGCCGCCGCCGTGGCCCGCGTGCGTCAGGCCGAAGCCAGCGCGCGCATGGCCGGCGCACCGTTGCTGCCGCAGCTCGACGGCAACCTCGGTGCCGGCCGCGAGGGGCCTCTGGGCGGTGATGCCGAGGTGGCCGGGACCGGCTATTCGGCCGGTCTGGCGGCGAGCTACGAGGTCGACCTCTGGGGCCGTCTGCACGCGGGGCGTGACAGCGCCTTGGCCCAGCTGCAGGCCAGCCAGTTCGATCGCGCGGCGCTGCAGATCACCCTCAGTGCCGGTGTGGTGTCGAGCTGGCTGCAGCGTGTCGGCCTGGACCAGCGCCTGCGCATCGCCGTGCTCAATCTGGACAACGCCGAGCGCGTGCTGCGTACCGTCGAGTCGCGGCAGAACGCCGGTGCCGCCACGCGCCTGGAGCTGGCACAGCAGCGCGGCGTGGTCGCCGAACAACGCCGCGCCCTCGCCGCGCTGAGCCAGCAGAGCGAGGACAGTCGCGTAGCCCTCGCCGTGTTGCTGGGTCAGGGCAGCAGCGCCCAGCTGGGCCTGGCCGAGCAACACTTGGAGGTTCTGTACCTGCCAACGGTTGCCGCCGGCGTGCCCAGCGAACTGCTGGTAAGGCGCCCGGACCTGGCGCGTGCGGAAGCGCAACTGGCTGCCGCCAACGCCGATGTGCAGGCCGCCCGCGCCGCGTTGCTGCCCCGCCTGAACCTGACGGCGAATGCCGGTGGCAATGCCCGCCGGGTTTCCGATGTGTTCGCCGACCCGGTTTATTCCCTGGCGGCGGCGCTGGTCGCGCCGATCTTCGACGGCGGTTACTTGGCCGCCAACCGCGATCTCGCCGTGGCGCGCCACGCGGAATTGCTGGCCGACTACCGCAGCCAGGTCGTCAGTGCCTTCGCCGACGTGCAGCTGGCGCTCAACGCCCTGGCCGGCATCGAGGCGCAGTGGCAGGCGCAGCAGGCGGTGCTGGAGCAGGCCGAGCTGGCCTTCCGTCTGTCCGAGTCGCGCTACCGGGCCGGTGCGGAAACCCTGCTCACCCTGCTCGACACCCAGCGCACCCTGTACGCCGCCCAGGATGACAGCGCCCAGCTGCAACTGGCGCGGCTACAGGCCGGCGTGGCGCTGTACCGCGCCCTTGGCGGTGGTTGGCAGGCCAGCGACCTGGCGAGGCTTAGCGAGTGAAGGCCTGGTGCAACTCGGCCAGGCTGCTGAAGTACCAGGCCGGCGACTCGGCCATCAGTTCCGCCTGGCTGCCAAAGCCATAGCCGACACCGACCGCCTGCAGGCCGTTGCGGTGTGCGCCGATCAGGTCGTGCTTGCGGTCGCCGATCATCAGCGTGTCGGCCGGGTCCAGGCCTTCTTCGGCGATCAGGTGTTTGATCAGCTCGACCTTGTCGGTGCGCGTGCCGTCCAGCTCGCTGCCGTAGATCACCTTGAAGTGGCGGGCGAAGTCGAAATGCCGGGCGATCTCGTCGGCGAACACGCGCGGCTTGCTGGTGGCGATGTACAGCGTACGGCCCTGCTCACCGAGCATGCCGAGCAGCTCGGCGACGCCGTCGAACACGCGGTTCTCGTACAGCCCGGTGACCTTGAAACGCTCGCGGTAATGGTTGACCGCCTGCCAGCCGGTGGCCTCGTTCAGGTCGTAACTGCTCATGAAGCACTGCAGCAGTGGCGGGCCGATGAAGTGTTCGAGGGCGCTCAGATCCGGTTCATGGATATCGAGCTGGGCCAGGGCGTACTGGATCGAGCGGGTGATGCCTTCGCGCGGGTCGGTGAGGGTGCCGTCGAGGTCGAAGAGGATGGTCTGTGCGTGCATGGATGACTCTGTCGTTCGGGTTACCAGGTGCAATTGTCGCCGGAGTCGAGGGCGCCGGGCACGTCCTCGAATGAGAAGACCTTGCCGGCCGCGCTGGTGTAGGTGAAGGCGAAGACCACGGCGCCCTGATGATGGAACTGGTAGCGCCCGCCGATGCGTTCCTGCTCCGGCAGCACTTCCAGCCAGGTGCTGCGGAACTCCGAAGGGCGGCCTTGTACCGCCATTACCTCCTCGCTGTCCTTGAACACGATCGGCAGGCTCTTGGGTTGGCCGCGGTACTGCACCTCGCCGGCGCGGCTCCAGCCGCCCTGCGCGCCGCTGAACAGGGTCATCTGCAGCTGGATCGGCGTGCGGGTGCCGGTCGACTGCAGGCAACGCACGTCGTTGGCCGTGGCGCCCAATGCGCCGGTCGACAGCAGCACCAGCAGGGCATGGCGGACGGCTTTCACTGGTCGTAGCCCTCGGCCAGGTGCAGGTCCTTGAGCTTCACGTAGTTGCCGGCGGTGTAGGTGAAGAAGCTGCGCTCCCTGTCGCTCAGCGGGCGTGCCTGCTTCACCGGGCTGCCGACATAGAGGAAGCCGCTCTGCAGCACCTTGCCCGGCGGTACCAGGCTGCCGGCGCCGATGATCACCTCGTCCTCGACCACGGCGCCATCCATGACGATGCTGCCCATGCCGACCAGGATGCGACTGCCCAGGGTGCAGCCGTGCAGGGTCACCTTGTGGCCGATGGTCACGTCGTCGCCGATCAGCAGCGGAAAGCCATCGGGATTGAACGGCCCGGCGTGAGTGATGTGCAGCACGCTGCCGTCCTGCACGCTGGTGCGCGCGCCGATGCGGATGCGGTGCATGTCGCCGCGGATCACGGTCAGTGGCCACACCGAGCTGTCCTCGCCCAGCTGCACGTCGCCGATGACCACCGCCGAGCTGTCGACGAACACCCGTGGGCCGAGCTGCGGAGTCGTATTCTGGTATTTGCGAATCGCCACGATAGAAACCTCTCTGGCTGCGGTTTGTCTGGATTGTAATTAACATGCGGGGCATTCCGGTTGTGAAAAGCCCGTCGCGCCCCCATAACCTGTCCATGACTTCGCGTATCAAAGGTGCCTTGCCGTGTCCGCCAGCAACCCTCTTCTGCAAGATTTCGACCTGCCCCCCTACTCCCAGATCAAGCCCGAGCACGTCGAGCCGGCGGTCAGCCTGATCCTCGAGGAAAGCCGCGCGGCCATCGCCGAACTGCTGCAGACCCAGCAAGGGGCGCCGAGCTGGAACGGCCTGGTGCTGGCCCTCGACGAACTGGGCGCACGCCTGGGCCGTGCCTGGAGCCCGGTCAGCCACCTCAACGCGGTGCGCAACAGCGCCGAGCTGCGCCAGGCCTACGAGGCCTGCCTGCCCAAGCTGTCCGAATACTGGACCGAGATGGGCCAGAACAAGCCGCTGTTCGAGGCCTACGAGGCGCTGGCCAGCAGCCCCGAAGCCGCCAGTTTCGACGTGGCGCAGAAGACCATTCTCGAACACGCCCTGCGCGATTTCCGCCTGTCCGGCATCGACCTGCCGCCGGCCGAGCAGAAGCGCTACGGCGAGATCCAGATGCGCCTGTCCGAGCTGACCAGCCGCTTCTCCAACCAGTTGCTCGACGCCACCCAGGCCTGGACCAAGCACGTCACCGACGAAGCCCAGCTGGACGGCCTCACCGACTCGGCCAAGGCGCAGATGCAGCAGGCCGCGGCAGCCAAGGAACTGGAAGGCTGGCTGATCAGCCTGGAGTTCCCCAGCTACCATGCGGTGATGACCTACGCCAACGACCGTGCCCTGCGCGAAGAGGTCTACACCGCCTACTGCACCCGCGCTTCCGACCAGGGCCCGAATGCCGGGCAGAACGACAACGGCCCGGTGATGAGCGAGATCCTCGACCTGCGCCAGGAACTGGCGCGCCTGCTCGGTTTCGCCAGCTACAGCGAGCTGTCGCTGGCCGGCAAGATGGCCGAGTCCACCGAGCAGGTGCTGAGCTTCCTGCGCGACCTCGCCGTGCGCAGCAAGCCGTTCGCCGTGCAGGACCTCGACGAGCTGCGCGCCTTCGCCGCCGAGCAGGGCGTCAGCGACTTGCAGAGCTGGGACGTCGGTTACTACAGCGAGAAGCTGCGCGAGCAGCGCTACAGCATTTCCCAGGAAACCCTGCGCGCCTACTTCCCCATCGACAAGGTGCTGACCGGCCTGTTCGCCATCGTCGAGAAGCTCTATGGCATCCAGATCGAGGAGCTGTCCGGCTTCGACGGCTGGCACCCGGATGTGCGCCTGTTCGAGATCAAGGAGAACGGCCAGCACGTCGGGCGTTTCTTCTTCGACCTCTACGCCCGCGCCAACAAGCGGGGCGGTGCGTGGATGGACGGCGCCCGCGACAAGCGCCGCACCGCGCAGGGCGAGCTGATCAGTCCGGTGGCCAATCTGGTTTGCAACTTCACCCCGCCAGTCGTTACTGCGGCGGCGCCTGGTAAGCCGGCACTGCTGACCCACGACGAAGTCACCACCCTGTTCCATGAATTCGGCCACGGCCTGCACCACCTGCTGACCCGCGTCGAGCACGCCGGCGCCTCGGGCATCAACGGCGTGGCCTGGGACGCGGTCGAGCTGCCGAGCCAGTTCATGGAGAACTGGTGCTGGGAGCCGGACGGCCTGGCGCTGATTTCCGCCCACTACGAGACCGGCGAGGCGCTGCCCCAGGACCTGCTGGACAAGATGCTGGCGGCGAAGAACTTCCAGTCCGGCCTGATGATGGTGCGCCAGCTGGAATTCAGCCTGTTCGACTTCGAACTGCACGCCACCCACGGCGACGGCCGCAGCGTGCTCGAGGTGCTGGAAAGCATCCGTGCGGAAACCTCGGTGATGCGTCCGCCGGTGTTCAACCGTTTCGCCAACAGCTTCGCGCATATCTTCGCCGGCGGTTATGCGGCCGGTTACTACAGCTACAAATGGGCCGAAGTGCTCTCCGCAGACGCCTTCTCCAAGTTCGAGGAAGACGGCGTGTTCAACGCCGACACCGGCCGTGCCTTCCGCGAAGCGATCCTCGCCCGTGGCGGTTCGCAGGCGCCGATGGTGCTGTTCGTCGACTTCCGCGGCCGCGAGCCGAGCATCGACGCCCTGCTGCGCCACCTCGGCCTGAGCGCGGAGGCGGCATGAGCGAGGAGCAGGTCGTCACCCCCAAACGCTTCATCGCCGGCGCCGTGTGCCCGGCGTGCAGCGGCCAGGACACCATCAAGATGTGGAACGTCGACGGCGTGCCGCACCGCGAGTGCGTGACCTGTGGCTACGCCGACACCCTCAACGCCCAGGGCCAGTCGGTGCCCAGGGAACTGAGCACACGGGTCAGCCTGGCACCGCCAAAACCGGCCGACCCCAAGGTCCAGGGCGTGCAGTTCTTCCCCAATCCGAAACTGAAGAAACCTAGCGAATAACGCCGAGGCCAGCGATGAAGCGCCTGTTGATCGCCGGACTGACGCTGCTCGCCAGTGGCCTGGCCGTTGCCGACGCAGTCAGCCGCGCGCCAGCGGCGCTGCCCGCGCGTTATGCCGCCGCCCTGCCGGTCAAGGCGGCCGACCTCGCCGCGTGGGATGAAGACCTGCGGCGCTTCCCGCCGCTGTCCCATACCCAGGACAAGATCGCCGAAGGCAATTCGGCCTGGCTGCAACGCTGGCGCGAGTCCGCCGCACGGGTGGCGCCCGGAGATGCCGAGGCCTGGGTGCGCTTCTGGCAGCGCCATCTGCAGTACAGCGAGGTCAGCCCGGCGTTCTGCGCTTATGCCCGCAGCAGCCTGCAGGGCGCCGATGGTCTGCCGCGCCAGGCCCTGTCCCTGCCCTTCGCGCAGGCCTGTGCGAAGCCTGCCGATGCGGCGTTGCTGCTGCGTGACGAGACGCCGGCGCGGGCCTTGCTGGCCTTCTACGACGTGCAGCAGGAGCAGGGCGTGAGCCTTCCCTACGACCCTCGTCTGGAACGTGCCGCTGCGACATTGATCGACCAGGGCGAAGGTTACGAGCAGCGCGCTGCGGCGTTCGTGCTGGCCGGGCTGCAGCAACCGCAGGCCACCGCGGCCCTGCTGCGCATTCACGCCGGTATCCGCGACCAGGCCCAGGCCGATCAGGTGGCCATGGCGTTTTTGCGTACGCAGGACCCGCAGGGCCGTGATCGCGCGCAACAGGCCTGCGCCCGCCGCCCGCGCGACCCGATGTGCTCGCCGGACAGGTCGGACTACAGCACCGGCGACAGCGAGCCCGTGGCCGCCGTCGATCACCAGGCGGTGAGCAAGCGCATCGCCGACCTCGCCGAACTGGGTTTCACCCGCGTCGCCACGCTGGATGCGCAGGCACAGAGCAGCGCCGACCCGCTGGCGCTGCTGATGGCGGCCGACTACCTGTACGGCTTCGACACGGAGACCGGCACCTTTCCCAATGGCCATGATTCCCTGCTGCGCCGCCTGGCTCGGCTGGCCTCGCCGGCGCTGGGCGAGGTGGTGTTCGAGGAGCGCTATCCGCCGGACGATGAGGGGCCGTACCAGTTGCTGGCCTATGTCGACGGCGCCGTCTATCAGCGTGAAGCGATCAACTACGGCGACTGGTATGACGTCGACGCGGTGCTCGACCTGCTCGGCAGGCTGATCCGCGACCAGGGCCTCGATGTCAGCCTGGCCACCCTGGAAACCGGCGACCAGACCGCCCTGCTGCTGGCCGGGCCGAGCCCGGCGGTGCAGCACCTGATCGACACGCAGCAGGTGACCCTGGCCAGGCCCACGGCCGCCATGGACAGCGGCAAGGCCTTCGAGGCCGAGGTGCTCGACCAGATGCAGCGCGGCACCCTGGAACTGGCGCCGCGTCGCTGATCAGCCGCGGAAGAATTCCCCTGGTGTCGCACCGAACTGCTGGCGGAAGGCAGCGATGAAGGCCGAGGTCGAGTCGTAGCCGCAGTCCAGCGCCACGTCGGTGACGCGCGCGCCCTGCTCCAGCGGCGTCAGCGCACCGAGCAGACGCAGGCGCTGGCGCCAGGCGCGGAAGGTCAGGCCGGTGTCGCGCAGGAACAGGCGGCTCAGGGTTTTCTCCGACAGGCCCAGGCGCTGGCTCCACTGCGTCAGCGTGGTGGCCTGCTCCGGCTGCGCCTGCAGCTGGCGACAGAGTTGGCGCAGGCGTTCGTCATGGGGCAGCGGCAGCATCAGCTCGACCGTCGGTGCCGCGGCCAGCTGGTCCAGCAGCACCTGCGCCAGGCGCCCGTCGGCGCCGCTTTCCTCGTATTCCACCGGCACGTCGCTGAAGGCGCGGATCAGCTCGCGCAGCAGGTCGCTGACCTGCAGTACCCGGCAGCCTTCGGCCGCCCAGGCGGTAACGCTGCAGTCCAGGTACAGGCTGCGCATTTCCGTGCGTGGCGAGCTGAACACCCGATGCGGCACACCCGCCGGAATCCACACCGCGCGCTGCGGCGGGGCGACGAAGCGACCAGTGTCGGTGTGAATTTCCAGCACTCCCTGAATCGCGTAAGACAGCTGCACCCAGGGGTGGCTGTGGCGATGGGTGAGTGCACGGTTGGGCAGCGATTCGGTGCGCCCATAGACCGGCCGGGGCAAGCTGGGCAGGCCGGGAATGGTGCGTCTGTAGGGTTTGCTTTGTCCGTTACGCGGCATTTACTGGCCTGTTGGCGTTAGTCGGTCGATTACAGTCACGGTAGAGTCGCCACATCGCTCTGGCAACCCCTGGAAATACTGCCCATGGCCCGCTCCCGCCTGCTCCCCGACAACTTCACCCTGACCCTGATCGGCGTGGTCGCGCTCGCCAGCCTGCTGCCCTGCAGCGGCCAGCCGGCGGTGATCGCCGGCTGGATCACCAACCTGGCCATCGCCCTGCTGTTCTTCCTGCACGGTGCCAAGCTGTCGCGCGAGGCGGTGATCGCCGGTGTTTTGCACTGGCGCCTGCACCTGCTGATCTTCGCCTGCACCTTCATCCTCTTTCCGCTGCTCGGCCTGGCGCTCAAGCCGCTACTGGCGCCGCTGGTGGGCCATGAGCTGTACCTCGGCATGCTCTACCTGTGCGCGCTGCCGGCCACGGTGCAGTCGGCCATCGCCTTCACCTCGCTGGCGCGCGGCAACATCCCGGCGGCGATCTGCAGCGCGGCGGCGTCCAGCCTGTTCGGCATCTTCCTCACGCCGCTGCTGGTGGCGCTGCTGCTCGACGTGCACGGCGATGGCGGCTCGACCCTCGACGCCATGGGCAAGATCACCCTGCAGTTGCTGGTGCCCTTCATCGCCGGGCAGATCGCGCGGCGCTGGATCGGCGCCTGGGTCGGGCGTAACAAGGACTGGCTGAAGTACGTCGACCAGAGTTCGATCCTGCTGGTGGTCTACACCGCATTCAGCGAGGCGGTGGTCGAAGGCCTGTGGCAGCAGGTGTCGCTGCCGACCCTGGTGGCGCTGGTCGGTGCCTGCTGTGTGCTGCTGGCGCTGGCGCTGCTGCTCACGCAACTGCTCGGCAAGTGGCTGGGCTTCAGCCTGGAAGACCGCATCACCATCCTCTTCTGCGGCTCGAAGAAGAGCCTGGCCACCGGCGTGCCGATGGCCCAGGTGTTGTTCGCCGGCGGCAGCATCGGCCTGCTGATCCTGCCGCTGATGCTGTTTCATCAGATCCAGCTGATGGTCTGTGCGGTACTGGCGCAACGCTATGCGCGGCGTGCGGAGCCGGTCGTCGAGGCGCAAGTGCCCGTGAGTCGCTGAGTCTGCCTTTACGCCGGTGCCCTCGCTATTATCGGCGGCATGATCGAGTCTTTTCCCACGCGCAAGGAATGTCCACCCGGTGCCTGCACCTGCGACCGCGAGCGGTTGATGCAGGAGGCAGGCGCTGACGTGCGCATCCTGCGGCTGACCGCGCAGGAGGAAAAACGCCTGCTGGAGCGGCTGGAAAGCCTCACCAGCCTGGCGGACCTGCAGCACATGCAACGCCGCCTGTACGAGCAGTTGGGTGTCACCTTGCACATCTCGCCCGGGCATAACGAGGTGCGCACCATGCGCGGCATCAGCATCGCCCTCGAGCCACGTCCCGGCCTGTGTCGCAAGACGCGCAAAGAGGTTCCGGCGGCGATCCGCCGTTGCCTGGAACGTACCCCTGAAATTGCCTTCGACCTGCTCAACGCCAACGACCTGCTGCGCGACGCCTGACCATTCGGCGCGCCTGGCTTGTGCCGATCAGCTTCTCGGAATACTGTATTTATATACAGTTATCCGGGCGTTACTCAATGAGCATTTCCCTGCCGCCGCGCGGTCGCGGCACCGCCAGCAATCCGCACAACCGCTTCGCCCAGACCCGCTCGCAGGTCGAGGATGATGGCTGGTATCAGGATGAAACACCCTTCACCCATGCCACCGAGGTACGCCGGGAAACGGCGAAGACGGTGATCAGCCGCAACCAGTCGCCGGACGTTGGCTTCGACCGCTCGGTGAACCCCTATCGCGGTTGCGAGCACGGCTGCATCTATTGCTTCGCGCGACCCAGCCACGCGTATTGGGACCTGTCGCCGGGGATCGACTTCGAAACCAAACTGATCGCCAAGACCAACCTGGCCGACCGCCTGGAAGAGGAATTGAGCAAGCCCAACTACGTGCCGCAGCCGATTGCCCTGGGCATCAACACCGATGGCTATCAGCCGATCGAGCGCGAGTACCAGCTGACGCGGCGCTCGCTGGAAATCCTCCTGCGCTTTCGCCACCCGGTGAGCATCATCACCAAGAGTTCGCTGATCCTGCGCGACCTCGACCTGCTCGAAGAGCTGGCCAGCCGCAATCTGGTCAGCGTGGCCTTCAGCCTGACCACCCTGGACAACGAGCTGAAGCGCATCATGGAGCCGCGTGCGGCATCGCCCGGCGCGCGCCTCAAGGCCATGCGCACGCTGAGCGAACATGGCGTGCCGGTCAGCGTGATGGCTGCGCCGATGATCCCGATGATCAACGACAGTGAGCTGGAGGCGATCCTCGAAGCCGCTCGCGACGCCGGCGCGCAGTCAGCCGGCTATGTGCTGCTGCGCTTGCCGCTGGAGATCGCCGAGCTGTTCGAGGAATGGCTGCAGGCGCACTTTCCCGAGCGCGCCGCCCATGTGATGAGCCTGATTCGCCAGTCCCGCGGCGGCAAGAACTACGACAGCCAGTTTGGCAAACGCATGCGTGGCGAGGGCATCTTCGCCGACCTGCTGGCCCAGCGTTTCGCCCTGGCGCGCAAGCGTCTGGGGCTGATCCGCCGCGAGGGCTTCACGCTCGATTGCAGCCAGTTCGCCCCGCCTGGCCGGCAAATGGCGCTGCTGTAATTTGTGACTCTTCAAGGCTGGCAACTGTCCGCATGGCGGGTCGATAATTCGCCCCAGCGCAACGGTTCAGCATGAGGTAGACGCAATGCCCTACAAGCACAACGCCATTCCCCTGCAGGCGCGTACAGCGCCGGAGAGCGCCGATGAGGCGCTGAACGCCATCGTCGGAGGCTTCAAACGCTTTCGCAACGAGGTCTTCCCGCAGCAGGAGGAGCTGTTCAAGGCCCTCGCCAGCGCGCAGAACCCGCGTGCCATGTTCATCACCTGTGCCGACTCGCGCATCGTCCCCGAGCTGATCACCCAGAGCGCGCCGGGCGACCTGTTCGTCACCCGCAACGTCGGCAACGTGGTGCCGGCCTACGGGCAGATGATGGGTGGCGTTTCCACCGCCATCGAGTACGCGGTGCTGGCCCTCGGTGTGCAGCACATCATCGTCTGCGGCCACTCCGACTGCGGTGCAATGAAGGCGGTGCTCGCCCCCGAGACCCTGGAGCGCATGCCGACGGTAAAGGCCTGGTTGCGTCACAGCGAGGTGGCGTTGCGGGTGGTCGAGGAGAACTGCGGCTGCGGCGGCGAAGATACCCTCGGCGTGCTCACCGAGGAGAACGTGGTGGCCCAGCTCAATCACCTGTGCACCCACCCCTCGGTGGCGGCGCGCGTGGCCAACGGGCAGCTGTTCATCCACGGCTGGGTCTACGACATCGAGACCAGTGCGATCCGCGCCTACGACGCCGAGACGGGTCACTTCCTGCCGTTGGATGGCGAGGTGGTGCCGATGGCCACGCCCAAGGCGCGCTACCAGCCACAGTGAAACGACAAGGCCCGCAATCGCGGGCCTTGTTGCATCCAGGCTGTCCTCAGGCGGGCAGGCCCAGCTCCACCCCCAGCTGACGCGACAGGCATGGCCAGTTCTGCCAGGCCGCAGCGGTCTGCGGGCTGCTCAGGCGGGCGCGGTAGTCCTGCACCGAGCTTTGCTGGAACACCTGCTCGTCGAGCAGTTCATCCACGGCGTGGTGCACCGCTTCGTCGAGCTGGTTGGCGAACGCTTCGCCGATCAGCTGGTGGGCGATCAGGTTGGCCACCGTGGTGTCGAGCGGGATCAGCGGCTGGCCGAGGTGGGTGATGTAGCGGTCGTTGACCTCCTCGACCAGGCGATGCGCCAGGTAGGCCTCGTCGAGCAACGCATCGAGGCCCTGGTGCCCTTCCATCAGGCTGGGCGGGCTGAGGAAGAACTGCTCGGCGAGCTTCAGCACGGGTTTGACCTGAGCCTCGATACCGGCATCGCGGGCTACCGCGTTGGCGGCATCGAGCACATCCGGCACCTGTTCGATGTAGGCGCTGACGAAGCGTTCGAGCACGCCGCGGGCGTCGCTTTCCGGCAGTTGGATGCTGGGGTGGAGGTGGGCGAGCTGACTCTGCAATTGGCGAGCGAGATCACCGCTGCTGGCTTCCTGAGCCAGCGCTTGTCGGATTTGTTCGCGCAGGGCGAGGGTATTCATGACGGCTCCTAGACAGGGACATGACGAGCGAGAATCACATTAGCTGCCCCACTCCGGCGGCTAAGATCGGATTGTCATAATTATGGAATATTTATTCTGACTCGCTATATCGGCTGCAGCGCTCTGCGCCGAACCCCTTGTCGCTCTAGCGCTTGCGCCGTGCCGCAAAACTGCCGCGGCATTTTTCTGGCTGCGTTGTTATGTCGCGCTCCCTGTCTATACTCGAAATCGCAAGGCGTGAACCTGATGGAACCGACGGGCTTCGGCACGGAGAGGTTTCGACAGTTGTAGCCAGCCGTATTGGCCGTCGATCCCTTTGCCGCAGGCTTCGCCGGCGGGATAACAAGAACAATTAAGGGGAACCCGCAATGATGCGACATCCACGAGTCTGGATGGGCCTCCTGCTGTGGCTGGCATTCGGCTCGGCGCAAGCCGCCTGGACGGTGAACATGGCACCCGGCGCGACCGAGGTCAGCCGCACCGTCTTCGATCTGCACATGACCATCTTCTGGATCTGCGTCGTCATCGGCGTGGTGGTCTTCGGCGCGATGTTCTGGTCGATGATCGTCCACCGCCGCTCCACCGGCCAGCAGCCCGCCCACTTCCATGAAAGCACCACGGTCGAGATCCTCTGGACCGTCGTGCCTTTCGCCATTCTGGTGGTGATGGCGGTGCCGGCGACCAAGACGCTGATCGACATCTATGACACCTCGGAATCCGAGCTGGATATCCAAGTCACCGGCTACCAGTGGAAGTGGCACTACAAGTACCTGGGCCAAGACGTCGAGTTTTTCAGCAACCTGGCGACGCCCAGCGAGCAGATTCACAACAAGGCCGAGAAGGACGAGCACTACCTGCTCGAAGTCGACCAGCCGCTGGTGGTGCCAGTCGGCGCCAAGGTGCGCTTCCTGATCACCGCCGCCGATGTGATCCACTCCTGGTGGGTGCCGGCGCTGGCGGTGAAGAAGGACGCCATCCCCGGCTTCGTCAACGAATCCTGGACGCGCATCGACGAGCCCGGCATCTACCGTGGCCAGTGCACCGAGCTGTGCGGCAAGGATCACGGCTTCATGCCGGTGGTGGTCGAGGCCAAATCCAAGGAAGACTTCGCCATCTGGCTCGCCGAGCGCAAGGCGGAGACCGCCAAGCTCAAGGAGCTGACCAGCAAGGAGTGGACCCGCGAGGAGCTGGTCGAGCGTGGCGACAAGGTCTACCACAGCTACTGCGCCTCCTGTCACCAGGCCGAGGGCCAGGGCCTGCCGCCGATGTTCCCGGCACTCAAGGGTTCGAAGATCGCCACCGGACCGAAGCAGGGCCACCTGGATATCGTCTTCCACGGCAAGCCGGGCACCGCGATGGCGGCCTTCGGCAAGCAGCTTTCGGAAGTGGATATCGCCGCCGTCGTGACCTACGAGCGCAACGCGTGGGGCAACAACGTCGGCGACATGGTCACCCCGAAAGAAGTCCTAGAGCTCAAACAGGCCGAGGAGCAATGACATGAGTGCAGTGATCGACAACGGTCATGCCGGACATGACCATCACCACGGCCCGGCCAAGGGCCTGATGCGCTGGGTGCTGACCACCAACCACAAAGACATCGGCACCATGTACCTGTGGTTCAGCTTCGCCATGTTCCTCCTCGGTGGTTCGATGGCGATGGTGATCCGTGCCGAGCTGTTCCAGCCCGGCCTGCAGATCGTGCAGCCGGAGTTCTTCAACCAGATGACCACCATGCACGGCCTGATCATGGTCTTCGGCGCGGTGATGCCGGCGTTCGTCGGCCTGGCCAACTGGATGATCCCGCTGATGGTCGGGGCGCCGGACATGGCCCTGCCACGGATGAACAACTTCAGCTTCTGGTTGCTCCCGGCGGCCTTCGGCATGCTGGTCAGCACGCTGTTCAGCGAGGGCGGCGGGCCGAACTTCGGCTGGACCTTCTACGCGCCGCTGTCGACCACCTACGCGCCGGAATCGGTGACCTTCTTCATCTTCGCCGTGCACCTGATGGGCATCAGCTCTATCATGGGCGCGATCAACGTGATCGCCACCATCCTCAACCTGCGTGCGCCCGGCATGACGCTGATGAAGATGCCGCTGTTCGTCTGGACCTGGCTGATCACCGCCTTCCTGCTGATCGCGGTGATGCCGGTACTGGCCGGTTGCGTGACCATGATGCTGATGGACATCCACTTCGGCACCAGCTTCTTCAGTGCCGCCGGTGGTGGCGACCCGGTGCTGTTCCAGCACGTGTTCTGGTTCTTCGGGCACCCCGAGGTGTACATCATGATCCTGCCCGCGTTCGGCGCGGTCAGCGCGATCATCCCGGCCTTCGCGCGCAAGCCGCTGTTCGGCTACACCTCGATGGTCTACGCCACCGCGTCGATCGCCTTCCTCTCGTTCATCGTCTGGGCGCACCACATGTTCACCGTGGGCATCCCGCTCACCGGCGAGCTGTTCTTCATGTACGCGACGATGCTCATCGCGGTGCCCACCGGGGTGAAGGTGTTCAACTGGGCGAGCACCATGTGGCAGGGCTCGATGACCTTCGAAACGCCGATGCTGTTCGCCGTGGCGTTCGTCATCCTGTTCACCATCGGCGGCTTCTCCGGGTTGATGCTGGCCATCGCCCCGGCGGATTTCCAGTACCACGACACCTACTTCGTGGTGGCGCACTTCCACTACGTACTGGTGCCTGGGGCGATCTTCGGCATCTTCGCCTCAGCGTACTACTGGCTGCCGAAATGGACCGGCCACATGTACGACGAAACCCTCGGCAAGCTGCACTTCTGGCTGAGCTTCATCGGCATGAACATGGCGTTTTTCCCGATGCACTTCGTCGGCCTGGCCGGCATGCCACGGCGGATTCCGGACTACAACCTGCAGTTCGCCGACTTCAACATGATCTCGTCGATCGGCGCGTTCACCTTCGGTGCCACCCAGCTGTTCTTCCTGTTCATCGTCATCAAGTGCATCCGTGGCGGCAAACCCGCGCCGGCCAAGCCATGGGACGGTGCCGAGGGGCTGGAGTGGACCGTGCCGTCGCCGGCGCCGTACCACACCTTCAGCACACCGCCGGAAGTGAAGTAGGAGCACGGCCATGAGCGAAGCATTGGCGACTCGCCGCCTGATCCTGCGCCTGCTGGCCGTGGTGGCGTGCATGTTCGCCTTCGGCTTCGCCCTGGTGCCGATCTACGACGTGATGTGCCAGGCCTTCGGCATCAACGGCAAGACCGCCGGGGCCTACAACGGTGCGCAGGTGGTGGACGAACAGCGCCAGGTGCGCGTGCAGTTTCTCGCCACCAACGCCGCCGACATGGTCTGGGAGTTCAAGCCGGAGGGTGACGAGCTGACCGTACACCCGGGGTCGAGCAACGAGATGCTGTTCGTGGCCTACAACCCCACCGACAAACCGATGACAGCCCAGGCGGTGCCCAGCGTGGCGCCGTCGAAGGCCGCCGCCTACTTCCACAAGACCGAGTGTTTTTGCTTCACCCAGCAGGTGCTGCAGCCGGGCGAGCGCATCGAAATGCCGGTGCGCTTCATCGTCGACAAGGACCTGCCGGCCGATGTGCGCCACCTGACCCTGGCCTACACGCTGTTCGATATCACTGCGCGCAAACCGCCCGTCGCGCAGGCGACTCTCGCCCAGACAGCCCTTACCCGGGCGGCTCCATAAGGAGAATAAGAAATGTCGAGTCATGAGAACTACTACGTTCCCGCTCAGAGCAAGTGGCCGATCATCGCCACCCTGGGCATGTTGATCACCGTCTACGGCCTGGCTACCTGGTTCAACGATCTCAAGGCTGATCGTCCCGACTCCAACGGCCCGTGGCTGTTCTTCGTCGGCGGCCTGTTCCTCGCCTACATGCTGTTCGGCTGGTTCGGCAACGTGATCAAGGAGAGCCACGAGGGCCTCTACAGCCCGCAGATGGACCGTTCGTTCCGCTGGGGCATGAGCTGGTTCATCTTCTCCGAAGTGATGTTCTTCGCTGCCTTCTTCGGCGCCCTGTTCTACATCCGCACTTGGGCTGGCCCGTGGCTCGGTGGCGAGGGCGACAAGGGCGTCTCCAACATGCTCTGGCCGAACTTCGAGTACACCTGGCCGTTGCTGCAGACGCCCGATCCGAAGCTCTTTCCCGGCCCGAAGGATGTCATCGACCCCTGGCACCTGCCGCTGATCAACACCCTTCTGCTGGTCACCTCCAGCTTCACCGTCACCTTCGCCCACCATGCCCTGAAGAAGGACAAGCGCGGCCCGCTGAAGCTGTGGCTAGGCGCGACCGTGCTGCTCGGCGTGTTCTTCCTGATCCTGCAGGCGTACGAGTACTACGAGGCTTACCAGCACCTGGGGCTGACCCTGGGCTCGGGCATCTACGGTGCAACGTTCTTCATGCTCACCGGCTTCCACGGTGCGCACGTGACCATGGGCGCGCTGATCCTCACGGTGATGCTGGTGCGGGTGATGAAAGGGCATTTCACTGCGGACAAGCACTTCGGCTTTGAGGCGGCCAGCTGGTACTGGCACTTCGTCGACGTGGTCTGGCTGGGGTTGTTCATCTTCGTCTACGTGCTGTGACGAGGTGAAACAAGGTGGGTGGCGACCTCGTTCAGGTCGCTACCAGGTGACATGACTGGCCAGCTGGCCGCTGTAGAACCCCCAGGCGATCAACGCCACGGTCACAGCGGTCAGGGCGACACGAACGCTCAGCGAATTGACCACTCGCGAGCCACGGCCCTCGTCCTTGACCAGGAAAAACAGGCCGCTGAACAGGCTGACCATCGTGGCCAGCAGCAAGAGGACGATCGCGGCTTTGAGCATGCGAGACTCCGGGGGTAGGGGAATGAGGTGCAGTGTCAGTATAGCCAGCCGCGCAGCGGGTTTCGGGAGTCACCGGTGAGTGCCTTTCGGCCCGGAATCCTGCCCAGCCTGGTGGTGGCTTTGGTGCTGCCATTGCTGATCGTGCTGGGTTTCTGGCAGCTCTCCCGCGCCGAAGAAAAGCGTGCCCTGCTGTCCAGCCATGAGGCGCGCCAGCACGCGGCGCCGATCAGCCTGGCGCAGCTCGAACAGCGCGAGGACCTGGCCAATACACGGATTCGCCTGAGCGGTCAGTTCGATGCCGGCCATAGCCTGCTGCTGGACAACCGCACCCACAATGGCCAGGTCGGCGTCGAGTTGCTGCAGCCCTTCTACGACCAGCCCAGCGGCTTGTGGATACTGGTCAATCGCGGCTGGCTGCCCTGGCCGGACCGGCGCAATTCGCCGCAATTCAGCACCCCGGAGCAGCCGCAGGAACTGATTGGCCAGGTCTACCTGCCGCCGGGCGCGAGCTTCCAGCTGCGGGCCGACCAGCCCGGTGGCGACTGGCCGCGACTGATCACCAAGGTCGAGCCGACGCCGCTCTGGCAACAGCTCGGGCGGGGCGGGCTGGCCTACGAAGTGCGCCTGGAGCCCGGCCCGGCCAGCTACCTGGCGCAATGGCCGGTGGTGGCCATGAGCCCGGAAAAGCACACCGGTTATGCCGTGCAATGGTTCGCCTTGGCGGCGGCCCTGTGCGGCCTTTATCTCTATCTCGGATGGCGCAATGCGCGGGAGCAGCAGCATGAACACAACCATGAATCCCCCCAGCACCCTCTCTGAGGCGGCACCCAAGCGGGCGCGCGGGCGCCTGCAGCTGATCCTCATCCTGGCGGTGGCGATCGCGCCGATGATCCTGGCCACGGCCATGTACCAGTGGCGCTTCTGGGTGCCGGACGGGCGCAACTACAACGGCGTGCTGATCGGCGACGGACAGAGCCTGGCCGACCTCGGCGTGAGCGGCGCAGCGCAGGAGCGCTGGCAACTGTTGGTTACCGCACCGGGCGAGTGCGCCGAGGATTGTCGTCAGCTGGTTTACACCGCGCGGCAGATTCAGATCGGTCTTAACCGCGATGCTGCGCGGGCGACTCATGGCCTGGCCGTGAGCAGCCCACTGCCGGCCGACTACGATGCCCAGCTGCAGCGTGAGTACCCGCAGCTCGGCCGCTTCGGTCTCGATCCGCAGGCCTACGCGAAGACAGTCAAGGGCACCGCGGGTGCGCAGCTGTGGATCGTCGACCCGCACGGCAACCTGGTGCTGCGCTATGACGCGACGAGCAAGGGCAAGGCGATCCTCAACGACCTGCGCCTGTTGCTGAAGCTCTCGCAGATCGGCTGACCGTTTCACACCTCTACGCCCGCAGAATAACAAGAAGAGGCTGATGGATGATTGAACGTCGAACCCTGCCAGGTTATCGCCTGGCCATCTTCGCCACCGTGCTGGCCGTGGTGGTCGTGCTGCTGGGCGCCTACACCCGGCTGACCCACGCCGGCCTCGGCTGTCCGGACTGGCCCGGCTGCTACGGCTTCATCGCCGTGCCGCAGAGCGAGGCACAACTGGCCCATGCCGAGGAACATTTCCCTCATGCGCCGGTGGAGGCGCACAAGGGCTGGAACGAGATGATCCATCGCTATTTCGCCGGCAGCCTCGGCCTGGTGATCTTGGGCCTGGCGGTGCAGGCGCTGCGTCGGCGCAACGAGCCGCAGCAACCGGTGAAGCTGCCGCTGTTGCTGCTGGCGGTGGTCACGGCCCAGGCGGCATTCGGCATGTGGACGGTGACGCTGCAACTTTGGCCGCAGGTGGTCACCGCGCATCTGCTCGGTGGCTTCACCACGCTGGCGCTGCTGTTCCTGCTTTGTTTGCGTCTGTCTGCCGGCCTGCCGGTGTTGCCGAACCTGTCCGCACGATTGCGCGCGCTGGCTGGCGTCGCATTGCTGGTGGTGATCGGGCAGATCGCGCTGGGCGGCTGGGTCAGTTCCAACTACGCGGCGGTGGCCTGCGTTGACCTGCCGACCTGCCACGGCGAGTGGTGGCCGAATGCCGACTTTGCCAACGGCTTTCACCTGACCCAACACATCGGCCCTAATTACCTTGGCGGCCAGCTCGACAGCGATGCGCGTACCGCCATCCACCTGACTCACCGCATCGGCGCGTTGCTGGTCAGCCTGGTGCTGCTGGTGCTGGCCTGGCGCCTGTTCGCAGCCGGGCTGGCGCGCTTGGGTGGGCTGTTGCTGTTGGCGCTGGCGCTGCAGATCAGCCTCGGCGTGAGCAACGTGCTGTTGCACCTGCCGCTGGCCGTGGCGGTGGCGCACAACGCCGGTGGTGCGGCGTTGCTGCTGGTGCTGGTGCTGATCAATTACCGGCTGCGTGCGAGCGCCGCCGTTCCTGGCCTGGCGGCGATGCAGGCCTCACGGGTGCTGGCTGCGGCCGGCGACTGACCGAACAACCAAGGAGAGACCCTCATGGCTACTCTGCTGCAGGCTCACCGTGAAGCCGCCACCTGGCGCGACTACCTCGAGCTGACCAAACCGCGCGTGGTGCTGCTGATGCTGATCACCTCGCTGGTCGGCATGTTCCTCGCCACCCGCGCCGGCGTGCCGTGGACGGTGCTGCTGTTCGGCAACCTCGGCATCGGCCTGTGTGCCGGCGCGGCGGCAGCGGTCAACCACGTGGTCGACCGGCGCATCGATTCGATCATGGCGCGCACGCACAAACGGCCGGTCACCTCGGGACGCGTATCGCCAACGGCGGCACTGGCCTTTGCCCTGCTCTTGGCGGTTGCCGGCATGGCCCTGTTGCTGGTGTTCACCAACGAGCTGGCGACCTGGCTGACCCTGGCCTCGCTGCTCGGCTACGCGGTGATCTACACCGGCTTCCTCAAGCGCGCCACGCCGCAGAACATCGTCATTGGTGGTTTGGCGGGCGCTGCGCCGCCCCTGCTCGGCTGGGTTGCCGTCACCGGCCACCTGAGCGCCGAACCGCTGCTGCTGGTGCTGATCATCTTCGCCTGGACGCCGCCGCACTTCTGGGCACTGGCCATCCACCGCAAAGAGGAATACGCCAAGGCTGACATCCCCATGCTGCCCGTGACCCACGGCGAGCACTACACCAAGGTGCACATCCTGCTCTACACCCTGGTGATGTTCGCCGTGACCCTGCTGCCCTACGCCATCCACATGAGCGGCGTGCTCTACCTGGTCTGCGCCGTCGCACTCGGCCTGCGCTTTCTGCACTGGGCGCTGGTGCTGTACCGTGACAGCAAACCGCACGCGGCGATCAACACCTTCAAGTACAGTATCTGGTACCTGTTCCTGCTGTTCATCGCCCTCCTCGCCGACCACTACCTGTTGTTGAATCTATGAGCCGAACCCAGAAAACCGTTTTCATCCTCGTTGCCCTCGTCGCGTTGGTCCTCGGCCTTACGGTCAACAAGGTGCTCAACAGCAAGGGTGACGGCACCGACAAGGTCGCCCTGCTCGATGCCGGCATCGTCCTGTTGCCGCAGAGCCGTAACCTGCCGGGCCTGAGCCTGACCAACCAGAACGGCGAGGCGGTGGCGGTGGACCAGCTCAAGGGCCAGTGGAGCCTGCTGTTCTTCGGCTACACCTTCTGCCCGGACATCTGCCCGGCGACCCTCGCCCAGCTACGCCAGCTCAAGGGCATGCTCTCGGCCGAGGACCAGGCCAAGCTGCGCATGGTGCTGGTCACCGTCGATCCCAAGCGCGACACCCCGCAGCAGCTCAAGCAGTACCTGACCTACTTCGACCCGGCCTTCCAGGGCCTTACCGGCGAGGCGGCGGACATCCAGAAACTGGCCAACGGCGTGAGCATCCCGTTCATCCCGGCGGACACCAGCAAGGAGAACTACACCGTCGACCACAGCGGCAACCTGGTGATCATCGGCCCGGACGGCACCCAGCGCGGCTTCATTCGCGCGCCACTCAACGTCGACAAGCTGGCGGCACAGCTACCGTCGCTGCTGAAGACCGATGGCTGATACCTGAGCAAGCGTCAGGCAGAAAAAAGCCCGCTATCGAGCGGGCTTTTTCATGGGGTCAGGTAACCCGGCGATCAGAACGCCGGTACCACGGCGCCCTTGTACTTCTCGTTGATGAAGGCTTTGACGTCAGCGCTGTTCAGCGCCTTGGCCAGCTTCTGCAGGGCCGGCTTGTCCTTGTTGGCTTCAGCCACGACCAGGATGTTGACGTACGGCGAGTCGCTGCCTTCGATGACCAGGGCGTCCTTGGTCGGGTTCAGGCCGGCTTCCAGTGCGTAGTTGGTGTTGATCAGGGCCAGGTCGACCTGATCCAGCACGCGCGGCAGGGTAGCGGCTTCCAGTTCGCGAACCTTGATGGCTTTCGGGTTCTCGGCGATGTCCTTGACGGTGGCGGTGATGCCGGCGCCGTCCTTCAGGGTGATCACGCCGGCCTTGGCCAGCAGCAGCAGGGCACGGCCGCCGTTGGTGGCGTCGTTGGGGATCGCGACCTGAGCGCCTTTTGGCAGATCGGCGAGGTTCTTGATCTTGCTCGAGTAGGCGCCGAAGGGTTCCACGTGCACACCGGCGATGCTCACCAGCTTGGTGCCGCGCGAGGCGTTGAACTCATCCAGGTACGGCTGGTGCTGGAAGAAGTTGGCGTCCAGACGCTCTTCGGCGACCTGTACGTTCGGCTGCACGTAGTCGGTGAAGACCTTGATCTTCAGGTCGACGCCGTCTTTGGCCAGGGCCGGTTTGACGAACTCGAGGATTTCCGCGTGCGGTACGGCGGTGGCCGCGACGCTGACGCTGTCAGCCGCGTGGGCGACGGTGCTGAATGCCGCGACGGCGGCGAAGGCGGTGAGCAGTTTTTTCATGGTTCAACTCCTTGTGGGAAGTGTGGCGCAGGGTCCGGCGGGTGGCCGGTCGCCTGCTGTCTTTTTGGGTGACGCTATTTACGGGAAAAGTGCACCACCAGCTTGTCGCCGGCGGTCTGCAGGACCTGCACCAGCACCAGCAGGAGGATCACGGTGACGGCCATCACGTCCGGCTGGTAGCGCTGGTAGCCGTAGCGCACGGCCAGGTCGCCGAGGCCGCCGCCGCCGATCAGACCGCTCATGGCGGTGTAGGAGACCAGGGTAATCGCGGTGACCGTGGCGGCGGCGATCAGCCCAGGCAGGGCCTCGGGCAGCAGCGCGCGGAAAATGATCTGCAGGGTGGTCGCGCCCATCGCCTGGGTCGCCTCGATGATGCCGCGATCGACCTCGCGCAGCGCGGTTTCCACCAGGCGCGCGAAGAACGGCGTGGCGCCGACCACCAGGGGCGGAATGGCGCCGGCGACACCCAGCGAGGTGCCGGTGATCAGCACGGTCAGCGGGATCATCAGGATCAGCAGGATCACGAACGGCACCGAGCGCAGCACGTTGACCAGCAGCGACAGGACGCCGTACAGGGCGCGTTGTTCGAACATCTGCCGAGGGCCGGTGAGGAAAAGCAGCACACCCAATGGCAGGCCGAGCAGCACGGTGAACAGCATGGAGCCGCCGAGCATGTTCAGGGTGTCGATGCTGGCGTAGCCGATCTCTTCCCAGTCGACGTTGGGCAGCCAGGTGGTCATCAGCGATTCGATCATCGCAGCACCTCCAGGTGCACGTCGGCGGCCTGGAAGCGCGCCAGCGCGGCATCGATGTCGCCGCCGGTGAGGGCCAGGGTCAGCTGGCCGTAGGGGTTGTCCTTGATGCGGTCGATACGTCCGGCGAGGATGCTGTAATCGACGCCGGTCTCGCGTGCGACGGTGCCGAGCAGTGGCGCGTAGGTCGCCTCGCCCTGGAAGGTCAGGCGCAGGATACGGCCCTGCACATGGGCGAAGTCGTCACGCTGCTCGTCTTCGTCGATGTGCTCGTCCTCTTGGACGAAACGCCGGGTCGTGGGGTGTTGCGGGTGCAGGAACACCTGAGCCACCGGGCCCTGTTCGACGATGGCGCCGGCGTCCATCACCGCCACTTGGTCGCAGACGCGGCGAATCACGTCCATCTCGTGGGTGATCAGCACGATGGTCAGCTTCAGCTCGCGGTTGATCTCGGCCAGCAGGTTGAGCACCGAGGCGGTGGTCTGTGGGTCGAGGGCACTGGTGGCCTCGTCGCAGAGCAGGATCTTCGGGCGCGTGGCCAGGGCCCGGGCGATGCCGACGCGCTGCTTCTGGCCACCGGAAAGTTGCGCCGGGTATTTGTTGGCGTGGTCGCTGAGGCCGACGCGGGCGAGCAGTTCGGCGACGCGCTCGGCGATGTCCTTGGCGGACAGTTCGCCGGCCAGCCTGAGCGGCATGGCGACGTTGTCGGCAACGGTCTTGGAGGACAGCAGGTTGAAGTGCTGGAAGATCATTCCGACCTGCTGACGGAAGCGCCGCAGGCCGTTGGCGTCGAGGGCGGTGATGTCGGTGCCGTCGATGACGATGCGCCCGGCACTGGGTTCTTCGAGGCGGTTGATCAGGCGCAGCAGGGTGCTTTTGCCCGCGCCGGAATGGCCGATGAGGCCGAACACCTGGCCGTTCTCGATGCGCAGATCGGTGGATTGCAGCGCGGGGATATCCCGCCCGGCGACCTTGTAGGTCTTCTGGATGTGGTGGAACTCGATCACTGAGCGAACCTTGTGGGTGCGATGGAGGATCTGTCTCAATCCGGTCGGATCGGACGACTCCAGCAAGCGTAGGCGGTTAGCCGAAAGCCGCGCATTTTAGCCGGTTTGTTTATGCGCTCTTAGTCTTTCTTGGCTCGAATTGGTTACACGAAGGCATAAGCAAACAGGGCGAGGAAACCTGCGGCTTCCTCGCCCTGCTGGCGTCCGCCCTCGGTCAGCCCTTGGCTTGCGGGCTTAGTACCAGGCGGGGCACCTGGTCCGGCTTGAGCGACGGCGACAGCTGCGGCACCAGGCCCGGGTTGAGCTTCTTGATCCGCGCCGAAAGCAGGGCGGCGACGAAGGGGTAGTCCTTCGACTCGCGCACTTCCACCCGCACCGCACAGTTGAAGGCGACCACGTCGGCGGCGACCGCATCGAGCAGGGTACGCAGGCTCTCGCGGTCCTGCGCGTCGAGCATCGGCATGGCGATCTCGCTGCTGGCGGCGTTCGGGTCGATCAGCTGGGCGCGCGGCGTGGCATCGGCCAGACGCTTGGCTTCCGCGTCGCGCTCGGCCTGGGCGGCTTTCTCGTCGGCGGCCTTCTTCTGCGCGGCTTTCTTCTCGGCCAGGGCTGCGGCTTCACGCTCGCGGCGCTCGGCTTCGGCGCGGCGCGCGGCGATTTCCTCGGCGGTCGGCGCCGGCTTGGCCAGCGGCGCGGCGACCGCTACCGGTTTGGCTGCGGGTGCCGGTGCGCTGGCGGCCGTGGTCGCCGCCAGGCTCTTCTCGTACTGCGCTTTCAGGCTCGGCGCCTTGGCGATGTAGGGCTTGGCCTTGGCCAGGCTGGCGGCTGCCGCGCTGGCATTGCCGGCGCTCAGCTGCTGCTGGCCCTGGCGCAGGTACGCGCCGGCCAGTTCGCGCTGATACTGCTCGATACGTACATCGTTGGCTTCGGTGCGCCCGCGCATGGCCGCCAGGCTGGACTCGGCCCCCGTCAGTTCGCCACGGTCGATCTGCGCAGAGACTTCATTGAAGCCTTTGACCAGTTCATCGGTGGTCCAGAACTCGGCGTGGGCCGCGTTACTCAGCAGCAAAGCCAATGCGAAAGCGCCCAGATGCTTCGGTGTAGAGAGGTTCATTTTGTGACTCGCTGGTTCTGAGGCGTTTCGGACTGTGCAAAAAGCGCTCAATACTAGCGGGCCCGACGCGGGAGCACAAAGCTCAGGAGGAAAAGACCCGCGGCGCTGACCACGATGGAAGGCCCGGCGGGCGTGTCCTGGAACCAGGACAGGCTGAGCCCGCCACACACCGCGAGCATGCCCAGCAGGCTGGCGCCGATGGCCATCTGCTCCGGGGTGCGGGCGTGGCGCTGGGCGGCGGCAGCGGGAATGATCAGCAGTGAGGTGATCAGCAGCACGCCGACGATCTTCATCGCCACTGCGATCACCACGGCGATCAGCAGCATCAGTGCCATGCGCAAGGTCGCCACGGGCAGGCCTTCGACCCGTGCCAGCTCTTCATGCACGGTGATCGCCAGCAGGTGCCGCCACAGTGGCAGCAGCAACAGCAGCACCAGAGCGCTGCCGCCGAGGATCCACGCCAGGTCGCTGCCACTGACGGCGAGCAGGTCGCCGAACAGGTAGGCCATCAGGTCGATACGCACTTCGCTCATGAAACTCAGCACCACCAGGCCCAGAGACAGCGTGGTCGGCGCGAGGATGCCGAGCAGCGTGTCGGAGGCCAGCGGTTGGCGCTGCTGCAGGGTCACCAGCAGCACGGCGAGGAGCAGGCAGCCGGCGGTGACGGCCAGGGTCGGGCTGACATCCAGCAGTAAGCCCAGCGCCACGCCGAGCAGGGCTGCGTGGGACAGGGTGTCGCCGAAATAGGCCATGCGCCGCCAGACGACGAACGAGCCGAGCGGGCCGGCGACCAGGGCGAGGGCCAGGCCGGCGAGGAGGGCATTGAGCAGGAAATCGGGCATCAGTGTTTGCAGCCTGGACCGTGAACATGGGCCGGACCGTGAATGGTCAGGCCGGGCTGGTCGACCACCGCGCCGTGCAGATCGTGGCTGTGATCGTGGTTGTGGTGGTAGACCGCCAGGCTCTTGGCGTCCTGGCCGAACATCTCGACGAACACCGGGTCGTTGCTGACCTGTTCCGGGTGGCCGGAGCAGCAGACGTGGCGGTTGAGGCAGACCACCTGGTCGGTGGTGCTCATCACCAGGTGCAGGTCGTGGGAAACCATCAGCACGCCGCAGCCGTGGCGGTCGCGCAGGCGGGTGATCAGGCGATACAGCTCAGCCTGGCCGGCGACGTCGACGCCCTGCACCGGCTCGTCGAGCACCAGCAGCTCGGGCTCGCGCAGCAGGGCGCGGGCCAGCAACACGCGTTGTAGCTCGCCGCCGGAGATGCTCTGCAGTGGGCTGTCGATGACCTGCTCGGCGCCGACTTCGGCCAGCGCGGCCAGCGCGCGGCTACGGTCGACGCCGCCGACCAGGCGCAGGAAGCGCAGCACCGAGAGCGGCAGGGTCGCATCGACCTGCAGCTTCTGCGGCATGTAGCCGATGCGCAGACGCGGCTTGCGCTGCACGCTACCGCTGTCGGGCTTGAGCAGGCCGAGTACGGCGCGCACCAGGGTGGTCTTGCCGGCGCCGTTGGGGCCGATCAGGGTGACGATCTCGCCGGGGCGCACCGCCAGCTGCACGTCCTGCAGCACGTTCTGGCCGCCGAAGCGCACAGCCACGCCAGCGAGCTGGATCAGCGCGTCGCTCATCAGTTGCTCCGGCAGCTCGCGCACAGGCCGACGATTTCCACCGTCTGCGCTTCCACGGCGAAGCCGATTTCCTGGGCGCTGGCGACGATCGCCTGGCTGATCGAGGCCTGCTCCAGTTCGATGGTGGTGTGGCACTGCTTGCAGATCAGGAACTGGCCTTGGTGCGCATGCTCGGGGCGCACGCAGCCGATGAAGGCGTTGAGCGAGGCGATGCGGTGCACCAGGCCGTTCTCGAGGAGGAAGTCCAGCGCCCGATAGACGGTCGGCGGCGCGGCACGACGGCCGTCTTCCTCGCTGAGCACGCCGAGGATGTCGTAGGCGCCGAGCGGCTTGTGGCTCTGCCAGACCAGTTCCAGCACGCGTTTGCGCAGGGCGGTCAGGCGCACGCCCTGCTTGGCGCAGATCACATCGGCCTCGGCCAGCGCGCTGTTCACGCAGTGCGAATGGTCGTGCGGCAGGTAAGCCAGCGGGCTCTTGGAGGTGAGAGGTTTGAGCATGGGCGGCGACGTCCGGGGTTAGAGACGTTATTCTATTACTCTTTGCCTGCCGGGTGTTGAGTCGTGTCGCGTTTGTCGCTTGTTGTTCTGTCGCTGGTTTTCTCCCTGAGTGCCCATGCCGAGGTCGAGGTGCTGACCAGCATCAAGCCGCTGCAGCTGATTGCCGCTGCCGTGCAGGACGGTGTCGGCACGCCGCAGGTGCTGCTGCCGCCGGGCGCCTCACCGCACCATTTCGCCCTGCGCCCTTCCGATGTGCGGCGCGTGCAGAGCGTGGCGCTGCTGTACTGGATCGGCCCGGACATGGAAGGCTTCCTGCCACGCGTGCTCACCGGCCGCAGCCAGCCGAGCACCGCGTTGCAAGCGTTGCCTGGTTTGCAGCTGCGCCATTTCGACGAAGGCGAGCACGCCCATGAGCATGCGCATGGCGACGAAGACGAGCATGACCACGATCACCGCCCCGGCACGCTGGACGCTCACCTCTGGCTGTTACCGCACAACGCGCGGGTGATCGCGGCGAAGATGGCGGCGGATCTGGCGGCGGCCGACCCGGCCAACGCGGCGCGCTACCAGGCCAACCTGGCCGCGTTTGGCGAGCGCCTGGATGCCCTGGATCAGCGCCTGAAGGCACGCCTCACCGGCGTGGTCAGCAAGCCGTTCTTCGTCTTCCACCAGGCGTATGACTATTTCGAGACGGCCTACGGCCTCGAACACACGGGTGTGTTCAGCGTCGCCACCGAGGTGCAACCCGGTGCCCGTCACGTGGCGCAGATGCGTGAACGCCTGCAAGCCGTAGGGCCGACCTGCGTGTTCAGCGAGCCGCCGCTGCGCCCACGCCTGGCGCAGACCCTCAGCGCCGGCCTGCCGGTAAAGCTGGCGGAAATGGATGCGCTGGGCGCCAAGGTGAAGGTCGATGCGCGGGGTTACGAGCAGTTGCTGGAAGACCTCGCCGAGCAGCTGGCCGGCTGCCTGGAAAGCCTCTGAAGCAAGTGCGTCAGAGGGCGAACGGCAACGGCTGATCGACCTGCTGGCGCTGCGCCAGGCGGCGCTGGAATTCCCCCGGGTCCTTGACCAGCACATCGCGGCCCTGGAAGCGCCGCGCAGCGATCAGGCGCGACAGCCAGAAGCGCAGGCAGGCGATGCGCAGCATGGCCGGCCACAGCGCGGCTTCGGCGGCAGTGAAGGGTCGCAGCGCGGCGTAGGCGCCGAGCAGGGCACGGGTGCGCGGGCCGTCCAGGCGGTCGTCGTCCTGCGAACACCAGTCGTTCACGGTGATCGCCAGGTCGTAGAGCATCGGCCCCGAGCAGGCGTTGTAGAAGTCGATCACCCCCGCCAGCCGGTTGCCATCGAACAGTACGTTGTCGCGGAACAGGTCGGCGTGCAGGTTGGCGCGCGGCAGGGCGAGGATGCGCGCCTTCAGCTCGGCGGCCTCGTGCAGGCTGTCGCGCAGCAGCGGCAGCTGTTCGTCGTGCAGCTCCAGCGCCAGCACCGGCCCTTCCTCGAGCATCCAGTCCAGCCCGCGGTCACTGCGCCGTTCGAGGATCTGCTCGCGCGTCGCCAGGTGCAGGCGCGCCAGCAGGCTGCCGACCTCGGCGCAGTGGTGAGGATTGGCCTCGCTGACATGCTTGCCGGCCAGGCGTGGCTGCAACAGGGCCGGCTTTTCCGCCAGCTCGCGCAGGGTTTCGCCGCTGCGGGTTGGCACCGCATAAGGCACCGGCAGGCCGGCCTGGTGCAGGCGCTGCAGCAGCTCGATGAAAAACGGCATGTCCGCCCGCGGCCCGCGCTCGACCAGGGTCAGTACGTACTCGCCGGCTTCCAGGCTGACGAAGAAGTTGCTGTTCTCGGTACCGGCGCTGATGCCGGCAAAGCTCTTCAGCCGCCCCAGGGCGTAGGGGGCGAGGAAGGCTTCCAGCTCGTGGCGTTCCAGGGGGGTGAAGACCGACATGCTGCGCTCTCGAAATCAGGCGCGGGCGAGCACGAGGCTCGCCCGGCGGGTTACCACTTAAAGATTTCCCAGGCCGGGATCAGCATGTCCGGCTGGTCGGAGCGCACGAAGTTGCCTTCGCTGCCGTCCGCGCGTACCAGAAAGTACGGCTTGCCCTTGGCCGGGGTGATCTTGATGGCATAGAGGAAGCCGTTCTGGCGGTATTCGGTGATGGTTTTGTCGCCGTCCTGGCGGATGGTCACGTCGGGGTCCGCGCTCGGTGCGTCTTCGGCAAACGCCGCCAGCGGGCAGACGACCAGCAGGCCGGCGAGCATCAGTGGGTTGAGTACACGCATGGTAACCTTGTCCCTTCTCGTCAATGGTCGGTCCAGTTTAACCCCGGCCCTCAGGAAAAGGTTGATCCTGCGCATGTCCCACGCCCCTCTCGTTCTGGTCGACGGCTCCTCCTATCTGTACCGGGCCTTCCACGCCCTGCCGCCGCTGGCCAACTCCAAGGGCATGCAGACCGGTGCAGTGAAGGGCGTGCTGAACATGCTCCGCAGCCTGCGCAAGCAGTACCCAGACAGCCCGTTCGCGGTGGTCTTCGACGCCAAGGGCGGCACCTTCCGTGACGAACTCTTCGCCGACTACAAGGCCAACCGCCCACCGATGCCGGAAGAGCTGCGCGGGCAGATCGAGCCGCTGCACGCCAGCGTGCGTGCGCTGGGTTATCCGCTGCTGTGCGTCGAAGGCGTCGAGGCCGACGACGTGATCGGCACCCTGGCCCGCCAGTGCGCGGCGCTGGGCCGCGACGTGATCATCTCCACCGGCGACAAGGACATGGCGCAGCTGGTCTGTCAGCACGTCACTTTGGTCAACACCATGACCGGCAGCGTCTACGACATCGAAGGGGTGAAGACCAAGTTCGGCGTTGGCCCCGAGTTGATCATCGATTACCTGGCGCTGATGGGCGACAAGGTCGACAACATTCCCGGCGTGCCCGGTGTCGGCGAAAAGACCGCGCAGGGCTTGCTGGTCGGCCTGAATGGTGGCCTCGATGTGCTCTACGCCAACCTCGACAAGGTCGCCGACCTGCCGATCCGCGGGGCCAAGACCCTGGCCGCCAAACTCGCCGAGCACCGCGAGATGGCCTACCTCTCCTATCAGCTGGCGACGATCAAGATCGACGTGCCGCTGGATATCGAGATCGACGCGCTGCACCCCGGCGAGCAGGACCGCGAGGCACTGGCCGCGTTGTTCGCCGAGCTGGAATTCAAGGGCTGGCTCGACGACCTGCAGCGCGAGCAGGCCAAGGCGCGTCTCGCTGCACCACCGGCTCCGGCAACGAAGGCACCGAGCGGCGGCCTGTTCGATCAGCTCGACCAGCCGGAGGACGCTGCCGATGAGCCGGCTGCCGCTGCCAGCCAGTACGAAACCGTGCTGGAGCAGGCGCGCTTCGAGGCCTGGCTGGAGAAGCTGCAGGCCGCCGAGCTGATCGCCTTCGACACCGAAACCACCAGCCTCGACCCGCAGCAGGCGCAGGTGGTCGGTGTGTCCTTCGCCGTCACGGCTGGCGAAGCGGCCTACGTGCCGCTGGCGCATTCCTACATGGGCGTGCCCGCGCAACTGGACCGAGATGCGGTGCTGCGCGCGCTCAAGCCGATTCTCGAAGACCCGGCCAAGGCCAAGGTCGGCCAGCACGCCAAGTACGACATCAATGTGCTGGCCAACGCCTCGACGCCGATCAGCGTGCAGGGCGTGGCCTTCGACACCATGCTCGAGTCCTACGTGCTCGACTCCACCGCCACCCGTCACGACATGGACAGCCTGGCGCTGAAGTACCTCGACCACGGCACCATCCGTTTCGAGGACATCGCCGGCAAGGGCGCCAAGCAGCTGACCTTCGACCAGATCGCCCTGGAGCAGGCCGGGCCCTACGCGGCGGAAGACGCCGACGTGACCCTGCGCCTGCACCAGACCCTGTGGCAGAAGCTCGAAGCCACACCGTCGCTGGCCAAGGTGCTGTGCGAAATCGAGATGCCGCTGGTGCCGGTGTTGGCGCGTATCGAGCGCCAGGGCGCGCTGGTCGACGCCAAGCTGCTCGGCGAGCACAGCGTCGAGCTGGGCGAGCGCCTGGTCGAGCTGGAGCGCCAGGCCTTCGCCATCGCCGGCGAGGAATTCAACCTCGGGTCGCCCAAGCAACTCGGCGCGATCCTCTACGAAAAACTCGGCTTGCCGGTGATCAGCAAGACCGCCACCGGCCAGGCCTCGACCGCCGAAGCGGTGCTCGCCGAACTGGCCGAGCAGGACTTCGAGCTGCCCAAGGTGCTGATGCAGTACCGTTCCCTGAGCAAGCTCAAGAGCACCTATACCGACCGCCTGCCGGAGCAGATCAACCCGCGCACCGGGCGCATCCACACCAGCTACCACCAGGCCGTGGCAGCGACCGGGCGTCTGTCGTCCAGCGATCCGAACCTGCAGAACATCCCGATCCGTACCGCCGAAGGCCGGCGTATTCGCCAGGCGTTCGTCGCGCCGAGTGGCTACAAACTGGTGGCGGCGGACTATTCACAGATCGAGCTGCGCATCATGGCCCACCTGGCCAAGGATGAAGGCTTGCTGGATGCCTTCCGCAATGATCGCGACGTGCACCGGGCGACGGCGGCGGAAGTCTTCGGCGTCGAGCTGGATGCCGTCAGTGGTGACCAGCGCCGCAGCGCCAAGGCGATCAACTTCGGCCTGATCTACGGCATGAGCGCCTTTGGCCTGGCCAAGCAGATCGGCGTCGACCGCAAGCAGGCGCAGGCCTACATCGACCGTTACTTCGCCCGCTACCCCGGCGTGCTGGCCTATATGGAACGCACCCGCGAGCAGGCCACGCAGCAAGGCTATGTTGAAACGCTGTTCGGGCGCCGCCTGTACCTGCCGGACATCCACGCGAAAAACCCTTCCCTGCGCAAGGGCGCCGAGCGCACGGCGATCAACGCGCCGATGCAGGGCACCGCAGCGGACATCATGAAACGGGCGATGGTCGCGGTGGACGGCTGGCTGCTGACCTGTGGCCTGGATGCCAAGGTGATCCTGCAGGTACACGACGAATTGGTGCTGGAGGTTCGCGAGGATCAGATCGAGGCGCTGAAGGCCGGGTTGCTGCCGCTGATGAGCGGTGCAGCCGAGCTGGATGTGCCGTTGCTGGTAGAAGCCGGGGTCGGAGCGAACTGGGACGAGGCGCACTGACGCCTCTACAGGCCCCGTGAGGAAAGGCTCTCATGGATCAGGTTATTAAATTCATAATTTTAATAACAATGCGATTTAAGCAAATCTGAACCTTTCCCGATTGCGGCCGGTCAGAGTTTACGAATGGCATGTAAGCCCTTCGATGCTCCTTTGTTGTGTTTAGTGTTGGCAGATATCTGAACCCCGCCCTAGCGGTTCAGTATTGAACCCCGGACTTCTCCCTCCCCATACGAAGCCCGGGGTTTTTTTTGCCTGCGATTTGTGGCGCGTGGCCCAGGCGCCGTTAAAAGCCGCCTCGGGCTGCTGATCCACAACGCGCACTCGCCCTGCCTGGCTTCAGCCCGCGAAATCGGGATCGGTGCCTTCCTCTTCTTCTTCCACCAGGCCGAGCCATTGTGCCAGCACGGCCTGTGCTTCCTCGATGCCCTGACGCTTGGGTGCCGAAAACAGCTGGATGCTCACGCCCTCACCCCAACCCTTGCGGATGTCCTGACGCACCTTGAGCAACGCGTTTTTGGCCGCGCCGAAGGCCAGCTTGTCGGCCTTGGTCAGCAGGATGTGCATGGGCATGTGGCTGGCCAGGGACCAGTCCAGCATCATGCAATCGAACTCGGTCAGCGGATGACGGATGTCCATCATCAGGATCAGCCCGGCCAGGCTTTCGCGGCTGCCCAGGTAGGCTTCCAGATGGCGCTGCCAGTGCTGCTTGAGCGGAATCGGCACCTTGGCGTAGCCGTAACCCGGCAGGTCGACCAGGCGGCGCTCGTCGTCCAGGCGGAAGAAGTTGAGCAGCTGGGTGCGCCCCGGCGTCTTCGAGGTACGCGCCAGGCTGGCGTGGGTCAGGGTGTTCAGCGCGCTGGACTTGCCGGCATTGGAGCGCCCGGCGAAGGCGACTTCGAAGCCTTCGTCCGGTGGGCACTGATCGACCTTGGCGGCGCTGATCATGAAGTCAGCCTGTTGGCACAGACCGATGATGGGATTCTTGGGTTGCATGAGGGTTTCCGGTTGGGGCGGGCGCCGGCCATGGGGCGCGGCATGGTGTCGCTTCCGTTTCAGCGACGCCAGTATATAATGCCGCAGATTTTGTGTGCGCTTTGTCCCATTCGTTGTGCGGGAACGGTCGTCATAACTGCGCGATAGAACGCGGTTCGTTCCTCTGCGAAGAGGTTGGCCCATGAATAAATTGGTGGTCGTTGTGGTCGTGCTGTTCGCCTTGTGTGGCAGGTTGCACGCCGCACAGGACGCAGAAGCGGTTTACGCCAAATCCTGTGGAGCCTGCCACAATGGACAATTGCCGATGGCGCCGAAGCGTGGCGACAAGGCAGCCTGGGAGCCGCGTCTGGCCAAGGGCATGGACAGCCTGGTACGGAGCGTCACCGGCGGATTGAAGGCAATGCCACCTGGTGGCTTGTGTATGGATTGCAGTGCAGAGGACTACCAGGCCGTCATTCGCGTGATGAGCGAGTAAGTCCCTTAAAGAAAAACCCTTTTTACCTCTAGCCGTTATTGGATTAGCTGATGAACAAAGTACTCGTGAGTCTGCTGTTGACCCTGGGCATGTCCGCCGTCGCTCAGGCTGCTGGCAATACCGCAATCGTCGGCGATGCCGAAGCGGGCAAGGCAAAGACGGCCGTCTGTGGCGCATGCCACGGTGCGGACGGCAATAGCCCGGCGCCGAACTTTCCGAAACTGGCTGGCCAGGGCGAGCGCTACCTGCTCAAACAGCTGCACGACATCAAGGCCGGCACTGCGCCGACCGCTGAAGCGGGCACGGGCCGGAAAGTGCTGGAAATGACCGGCATGCTGGACAACTTGAGCGAGCAGGATCTGGCCGACATCGCCGCCTACTTCTCCCATCAGGGCATGAGCGTTGGCGCTGCCGACCCGGCACTGGTCGAGCGTGGCCAGGCACTGTTCCGTGGTGGCAAGATCGAAGAAGGCATGCCGGCCTGCACCGGTTGCCACTCGCCGGACGGCGCGGGTAACGCCGCTGCCGGCTTCCCGAAAATCGGCGGCCAGCATTCCACCTACGTGGCCAAGCAGCTGACCGACTTCCGCGAAGGCAACCGCACCAACGATGGCGACACCATGATCATGCGCGCCATCGCCGCCAAGCTGAGCAACAAGGACATCGCGGCGGTATCCAGCTACATCCAGGGCCTGCACTAAGGCACGGATGGGCGGACAGAAAAGGGTGGCTACGGCCACCCTTTTTTATTGCCTGTCCCGCTACAATGCTGGAACCCGCCTGACAGGCTCCGGTCGAAAACCGGCCGGCCCAGAGCGGCCCCATTCGCCAAGGAGTCATGCATGCGTAACCTGATTTTCAGTGCTGCCCTCGCCACCCTCAGTCTGTTCGGCGTCGGCGCTCACGCCGACTCGATCGAAGCTGGCAAGCAGTACGTCGAACTGGCCAACCCGGTGCCGGTGTCGCAACCCGGCAAGATCGAAGTGGTTGAGCTGTTCTGGTATGGCTGCCCGCATTGCTACCAGTTCGAGCCGACGCTGAACGCCTGGGTCGAGAAACTGCCGGCCGACGTCAACTTCGTCCGCGTACCGGCCCTGTTCGGTCGCACCTGGGATATCCACGGCCAGCTGTTCATCACCCTGGATCTGATGAAGGTCGAGCACAAGGTGCACAAGGCCGTGTTCGACGCCATCCACAACGAAGGCAAGAAGCTCGCCGACCCGGACGAGATGGCCGATTTCCTCGCCGGCCAGGGTGTCGACCGCGAAGCCTTCCTCAGCACCTACAACTCCTTCGCCGTCAAAGGTCAGATGGGCAAGGCGCGTCAACTGGCCAAGGCCTATCAGATCACCGGCGTACCGGTACTGATCGTCAACGGCAAATACCGCTTCGACGTGCACAGCTCGGGCGGCCCGGAGGAGGCACTGAAAGTGGCTGACTTCCTCATCGACAAAGAACGCGCGGCGCGCTGAGTCGCCACGCATGTTGCGCCGCTGGAGTTCCACGCGCGTCGCTGGCCTGCGCCAACCGCAGGTCAACGGCCGTTGTGAGACATCCGGCCTGCCGACCGATGGCCGGCTGCGCCTGCTCAGCTTCAACATCCAGGTCGGCAACAGCACCGAGCGCTTCCATCACTACGTGACACGCAGCTGGCAGCACCTGTTGCCGCACCAGGGGCGCACCGGCAATCTCAAGCGCATCGGTGAGCTGATCAGCGACTACGACCTGGTGGCCCTGCAGGAAGTCGATGGCGGCAGCCTGCGCTCGGGCTACGTCAACCAGGTCGAACACCTCGCCGAGCTGGCGGCCTTCCCCTACTGGTACCAGCAGCTCAATCGCAACCTCGGGCGTTTCGCTCAGCACAGCAATGGTGTCCTCAGCCGTCTGCAGCCAACCCTGCTGGAGGATCACCCGCTGCCCGGCCCGGCCGGCCGTGGTGCGATCCTGCTGCGTTTTGGCGAGGGGCCCGATGCGCTGGTGGTGGTAGTCATGCACCTGGCGCTCGGCGCCCGCACGCGCACGCGGCAACTGGCCTATATCCGCGAGCTGATTGGCGGCTATCGTCATCAGGTGCTGATGGGCGACATGAACACCCATGCCACCGATCTGCTGCAGTATTCGCCGTTGCGTGACCTCGGCCTGCTCGCCCCGCAGATCGAGGCTACCTTTCCCAGCTGGCGCCCACAGCGCTGCCTGGACCATATTCTGCTCAGCTCCGAGCTGACGCTGGAGCGGGTGGCGGTACTCAGCCAGCCGATTTCCGACCACCTGCCGGTCGCCGTCGATATCCGTCTGCCTGACGGCCTTTGCGACCCGGCTCCGTCCACCTCGAAAACGCTTACCACTGGATCGCCTCCATGACCGATGACTCCCAGCGTTGGAAAGCCAAGTACCTCGAAAGCCTCGAGCAGCAGGAGAAGCTGGAGCGGCGCTGGGATGCGCGGCTCGACCTGCTGCGGCGCGGCCTGGTACGCAGTTCGCTGGCGGCCGAGGGCAGTGACAAGGCGGTCGACCAGTGCATGCAGGAGCTGCGCGAGATCATCCGTGGCGAGCAGATGGATGCCGGCCTCGCCGGGCTGATCCCGCGCCTGGAAAAGGCCGTGCTCGACTCCGAGCAACGCCGGCAGCAGCGCGTCGAACAGAACGTCGCCGGGATCACCGGCCTGACTCAACAGTTGCTTGCCATGGACCTGCCGCGCGATGTGCGCAAGGCGCTCAAGCAGTTCAGCAAGCGCATCGATGAGCGGGCCAGCCAGTCGCGCGAAATGCCCGCCGTGCTGGCCGAGCTGAGCAGCCTGCAGCAGAAGGTGCTGGAGGTGCTCGGCAGCGACACCGTCGCTCGCCCCGGCCTGCTGCAGCGTTTGTTCGGCAGTGGCGACGATACGGCCAGCGAGGCGGCGGAAGGGATTGCCGATGGCGCCAGCGAAGCCCACGATCCTGTCGCTCCAGCTCCAGCTCCAGCTCCAGCTCCAGCTCCAGCTCCAGCTCCAGCTCCAGCTCCAGCTCCAGCTCCAGCGTTGGCGCTGGTCGCCGACACGCGGGGCGACAGCCCGGCTGCCCCCGTGGCGGTGGAAGCAGTCGCCGAAGCGCCAGCACGCACGGTGGCTCCGGCTCCGCTAGCCGCTGCCGAGATGCAGTCGGCCGCAGTGCTCGATCTACCGGCGCGGGGCAAAGCGCTGCCGGCGCTCGATAGCCTGCCGCTGGACGTAAAGATGTTTACCGGCGAAGGCGACCCGGCCTACGCCCTGCCCGCACAGCCAGAACCCGGCTACAGCGCGGTCGCGCCGCACGTGGCCAACAGCCTGCTCGGTCTGCTCGATGAACTGGAGCTGCCGCCGCGTCATCAGCCACAGGGCGAATCGCTGCGCGAACGTCTGCAGGGTGGCCTGAACTGGTACGAGCTGGTGCCGGTGCTGGACGACCTCGCGGTGCTGATCCTCGCCGTCACCGACAGCGGGCAGCGCGAGTTCGCCGGTTACCTGCAGCAGCTCAACGAGCGCCTGATGGCCTTCCTCGGCACGTTGAGCGAGGCCCATGAGGGCTATAGCGAATCGGTGGCCAGCGCACGCAGCTTCAACCAGGAATTGCGCGAGCAGGTCAGCGACCTGCAAAGCAGCGTCAAGCAGGCAGTCGACCTGACCAGCCTGAAGCAGGCACTGGAGGCGCGCCTGGATGGCCTGCTGAACACCGTCAGCGAGCACCAGCGTCAGCGCGACAGCCGTGAGGGCGAGGTGGCGGAAAAGCTCCAGGTCCTGGTGCAGCGCGTGGCGGAGATGGAGCAGGAAGCTCAGGGCTTCCGCGACCACCTCGAGGAGCAACGGCAGAAGGCGCTGATCGACCCACTCACCGGCCTGCCCAACCGTGCCGCCTGGAGCGAGCGCCTGGAGTTGGAAGTGGCGCGCTGGCAGCGTTACGGCGGCGAGCCGCTGTTGCTGGCGGTGCTTGACATCGACCACTTCAAGCGCATCAACGACGAGTACGGCCATCTGGCCGGCGACAAGGTGCTGAAGATCATTGCCGGCGAGCTGAACAAGCGCCTGCGCAAGACCGACTTCATCGCCCGCTTCGGCGGCGAGGAGTTCGTCCTGTTATTGCCGGCCACGCCGCTACCGGGTGGCGAGCAGCTGCTCGACAGCCTGCGCAATGCGATCGAGAGCTGCCCGTTCCATTTCCGTGGCGAGCGGGTGGTGATCACCCTGTCGGGCGGCTTCACCGCGTTCGCCGCCGAGGAAGACAGCGAGAAGGTCTTCGAGCGTGCCGACCAGGCGCTCTATCGGGCCAAGCGCGCCGGGCGCAACCGTATCGAGCAGGCCTGAGCCCGCTCGCCGGCGCGGCCTCAGGCGGCGCTGGGCAGGTAGGGCTTCCAAGTCTCCGGAATCTCCTGCAGGCGTGGGTAACCCATGGCATCGAGTTGCAGGTGCGAGAGCAGAAACGGCGTATGCCGCAGGTGCGCCGGCACGCTGCGCAGCTCCGGTAGCCAGAGGCTGACGTAGGCGCCATCCGGATCGTACTGACGGGCCTGGCGCAGGGCGTTGAACATGCGCTGATGACGTGGGTCGCTGCCGACACCGGCCAGGTATGCCCAGTTGCCCCAGTTGCTCGCCGGGTCGTAATCCAGCAGATGCTCTTCGAACCAGGCGGCGCCGTGGCGCCAGTCCTGCTGCAGGTCGTTGACCAGGTAGCTGGCGACAATCTGCCGGCCGCGGTTGGACATGAATCCGGTTGCCGCCAGTTCGCGCATGTTGGCATCCACCAGCGGCATGCCGGTGCGCCCCTGGCACCACTGCTCGAAGCGCTGGTCGACGTTACGTGGCGCGCGCTCGGTGGCCTTCAGTCCGCCAGCCTGGAATAGGGCGCTGCCGTGGCGCACCAGGGTCCAGCGGAAGAAGTCGCGCCAGAGCATTTCCAGCCACAGCCAGTGGGTCGAGTCGTTGCGCCCGTATTGCGACTCGTGGCGGCGCAGCTCGGCGACCACGCGCCGAGGCGACAGGCTGCCGTTGGCCAGCCACGGAGAGAACTTCGACGAGTACTCGCTGCCGATCAGGCCGTTGCGCGTGTCCTTGTACTCGCGCACGCCCTGGCTCAGCCACAGGTAGTCTCGCAGGCGCGCCTGTGCCGCGGGCTCCCCACCGGAGAAGGGGAAGGCGCTGGCCGGTACGCTCAAGGGCTCGCCCAGGCCCAGGTGCGAAAGCGTCGGCAGCGGCTGGTAGAGGGCCTCGGCGTTCTCCGGCAGCGGCGGTAGGTTGGCCGGAGTCGGCAACGGCTGGAATACCGGCAGACGCTGCTCGACCAGCTCGCGGAACTGGGCGTAGACCTGTGGCAGCTCCTCGAGGCTGCAGGGCAGCTCTTCGGCGCGCAGCAGGTGATTGCCGGGCAGTTCGCGCAGTGCCACATGGCCGAGGTTCTTGCGCACGGCGTTGAGCTGGGCGCGCTCCTCGGGAGCGATCTCTTCCAGGGTCAGCACCTCGCGCAGGTCGAGTTGTTCGACCACCTGCGGAATCAGCTGCTCGGCCTTGCCGACCAGCACCAGCAGGCGCGAGCCGCGCTGGCGCAACTGGCCATCGAGGGCGGTGAGGCTTTCCAGCAGGAAGCGCGCGCGGTGCACACCGAGGCGACGGGCGCCGAGGGCGGTCGGTTGCAACACGCTGGGGTCGAGCACGTACAGCGGCAGGACACGGTCGGCGTCGAGGGCGGCGTGCACGGCCGGGTGATCGTCAAGGCGCAGGTCCTGTTTGAACCAGAGCAGCAGGCGATGCATGACGGTAATCCTCAAGGGGTATGGAGCAACAATACGCTGGCCTTGCCGAGCAATAGAGCCGTTCATCAGCAGCGATGTTCCCTGCGTCTGCTGCGCGATGGAGAACTGTGATGCAGGTCGCAGTGGCCGGGCGCGGGATTGTCCCGATTGCACTGCTGCAGGACGCTTTGGCGGAAGATCCCGTGCGGCGATCTGGCTAGACTGTGGCGCACTGTTCAGGAGTTCGTCATGGATCTTTTCGGCATCGCCGTGCTGGTGTTTCTGGTCACCGACCCTTTCGGCAATATCGCCATCTATTTGGCCGCGCTCAAGGGTGTCGCTCCCGAGCGGCGGCTGCGCGTGGCGCTGCGCGAACTGCTGTTCGCCCTGGTCCTGCTGATGCTGTTCCTCACCTTCGGCGACAAGATCCTCAGCGGCCTCGGCCTGTCGCGCGAAGCCACGGCAATCGCCGGCGGCATCATCCTCTTCGTGATTGCCATGCGCCTGATTTTCCCCCGCCCCGAAGGCGTGCTCGGCGACCTGCCCGATGGCGAGCCGATGCTGGTGCCACTGGCCACCCCGGCGGTGGCCGGGCCATCGGCGCTGGCGGTGTTGATGACGTTGCGCAACACCCACGTCGGCCCGTTGTGGGAGCTGTACCTCGCGGTGTTCCTGGCCTGGCTGGCCACCGCGCTGATTCTGCTGCAGGCCTCCTGGCTGCAGCGTTTCCTCGGCCCGCGCGGGCTGATGGCGGTGGAGCGCCTGACCGGCATGCTGCTGATCATGCTCAGCGTCGACATGCTGCTCGACAACATGCAGAGCGTGTTTCACATCGATCCGTGATCGACGGGCGCACTCAGGCAGGTAAACTGCGGGCTCGTCGCCACTACCGATAAGTCGCCCGTTCCGATGAGATTTGCCTGCCTGATCCTCGCCGCGTTGCTCCTCTCCGCCTGTACGGGCGGGCCGTCGATCAACGACAGCTTCACCTCGCGCGGCCAGAGCAGCCGGGTGCAGTACATCGTCCTGCACTACACCTCCACCGACCTGCCGCGCTCGCTGGCCCTGCTGACCCAGGGCGAGGTCAGCAGCCATTACCTGATCGCCGATGGCACGCCGACCATCTACCGCCTGGTCGACGAAAACCGCCGGGCCTGGCACGCCGGCGACAGCCAGTGGCAGGGCCGTACCTGGTTGAACGCCAGCACCATCGGCATCGAACTGGTCAACCAGGGCTACTTCGACGGCCCGGCCGGGCGCTACTGGCAGCCCTACGACCCGGCGCAGATCGACGCGCTGATCGTGCTGCTCAAGGATCTGGTCGAGCGCCACCAGCTGCCCATCGACAGCATCATCGGGCACAGCGACATCGCCCCGCAGCGCAAGGTCGATCCAGGCCCGCTGTTCCCCTGGAAGCGCCTCGCCGATGCCGGGCTGATCCGCTGGCCGGACGCGGCGGCAGTGGCACGCGAGCAGGCACGCTTCGCCCTGCAGCCGCCGACGGCGCACTGGTGGCAGGTGCAACTGGCCCAACTCGGCTACCTGACGCCACAGACCGGGCAACTCGACGAGGCCACGCGCCAGGTACTGGCGGCGTTCCAGATGAAGTACCGACCGCGCCTGTATGGTGGCGAGCCCGACGCCGAGAGCGCCGCCATCCTGCAGGTGCTCAACGCGCCGCAGACCTAGTCCGGCGGGCGTTGCACGACCGCGCGTCGGCTTGCGTGCGGCGACTCGTGGCTGGGCTATACCTCAGTGACCCCTCCGCGGAGTTCGCTGCATGTCGCCGTCCCTGGCACGTCTGCGCCGTTCCCTCTACCACCCCTGGCCGATGGCCCTGCTGGCCTTCCTGCTGGCTGCCGGTCTGTTCGGTCTGGCGGCCCTGTGGATCGCCAACAGCCAGGCGCAACGTGCCGAGAGCGCGCGTTTTCGTGAGCAGGGCGAGCGCTTTCTGCAGCGTATCGAGCAGATCTTCGGCCAGCTCGACGAGGCCCTCGACCGTCTCGAACAGCAGCCGCTGCGGGGCTGCGACCTGGCCATGGTGGAGACGCTGCGGCAGATCACTTTCAGCCATCGTTTCGTCTACGAGGCCGCGTTCATCGGTGGCAACCAGCGCTGCTCATCGTCGCCGCGGCGCAGCTCGCTGGGCCCGGAGCGCCCGGCCGATATCGACGGGCCGCGCCAGCGCTACTGGCTGAACACCAGTGCGCAGCCCAATGACGACCTGGCCGCGCTGGTCATCGGCCGCGGCTATTTCCGCCTGTCCACCTCACGCGGGCACCTGGCCGACATGGTCGAGTTGCCTCCCGGCGGCAGCCTGCTGCTGGTGGTGCGGCCACTGCACAAGGCGCTGCCGATCCTCGGCCCGGCGATCAGCTGGCCGCCGGCGCAGGCGTGGCCGGAGGGCGAGTCGCTGCTGGTGGCGCCGCAGCAACTGGCCTACCGCATGCCGACGCGTACGCCGGATTTCGAGGTGGTGCTGTTCGCCGACCGCAGCGGCCTGCAGCAGCGCCTCGACGAGGCGTTGATGAACTGGCTGCCGGTGGCGTTGCTGCTGGCCTTGCTGGTGGCCCTGCTGACGTTCCATCAGGTGCGCTATCGCCAGTCGCTCAGCGGCTCGCTACCGGGTGCCCTGCGCCGCCGAGCGCTGCGGGTGCGCTTCCAGCCGATCTTCGATCTGGCCAGCCGCCGCTGCGTCGGTGCCGAGGCTCTGGTGCGCTGGCGCCGCGCCGACGGCACGTTGCTCGGCCCGGACATGTTCATCCCCATGGCAGAAAGCAGCGGACAGATCCGCGAGCTCACCGACTACGTGCTGGAGCAGGTGCTGTCCCAGCTCGGGCCGTTGCTGCGCGCCAACCCGGGCCTGTACATCTCGGTCAACCTGGCGGCCTGCGACGTGGCGGTGCCGCGTATCGACGAGCTGGCCACGCGCCTGTTGCTGCAGTACCAGGTGGGTGCGGCGCAGATCGCCTTCGAGGTCACCGAGTCGGGGCTCACCGACATCCAGGCGGCGCAGCCGATCCTCGCGCAGCTACGGGCCCGTGGTCATCGTGTGCTGATCGACGACTTCGGCACCGGCTACTCCAGCCTGGCCTACCTGCAGAGCCTGCCGGCGGACGTGCTGAAGATCGACAAGTCCTTCGTCGATGCGCTGGGCCATGACGCGGCCAGCAGCGGGGTAGCGCCGCACATCATCCGCATGGCCAATGAACTGCAGCTCAAGGTGGTCGCCGAGGGCATCGAGCACGAGGCGCAGGCGCTGTACCTGGCCGCGCAGGGCGCCCAGTGCGGCCAGGGCTGGCTGTTCGCCAAGCCGCTGACGGCGCGGCAGTTCCGCAAGCTGGTGGAGCTGCAGACTGCCTGAGGGGTTTCTGCGGTGCAGAAAAAGGCCAGCCGTTGCCGGCTGGCCTTGGCGCTCGCCCGGGAGGGCGGCGGCTAGGGCTTGAAGTTGCGTGCATCCAGCGCCCAGGTATCGAGTGCCGGCTTGAGGTCGTTCAGGGTCAGCTGCGTGTTGCTGTTTTCCAGCGCCAGACCGTGGCCCTTGCGTACCACGCGGGCCACCGCCTTGCTGGTGCGGGCATCCAGCGCCTCCAGCTCCACGTAGATCTCACTGTCCATGTCACGCGCGCCGGACGCCGTGGTGGCGGCCGCTGCGAGCAGGGCGATGGGGATCACCTCGTAGGCCTTCAGGCCCTCGGGCGAAACGTCTACGGCGCTGATCGCGCTGCGCAGCACCAGGGTGTCCTGATCCGGCTGGTCGACCACCACCATGCGCCCTTGTAGTTCACGCTGCAGGGCCTGCTGCAGATAATCGGCGATCTGCTGCAGAGTCGCTTCGCTGACCTGCGCGCTGGGTTGCGGCTTGGGGTAGAACTGCGGCTTTTCCACCATCACCGAGCGGTAGCGGCTGGGGTCGAAATCGGCGGCGACCCAGCGCAGTACCGGCGCGCCACTGGCCGAGGTGGCCGGTTGCAGTTGCGAGTAGTCACTGAGGAAGCCGGAATACTGCTCGGGCTTGGTGGTCTGGCTGGCACAACCGGCCAGCAGCACACCGGCGAGCAGGGCGAGGGGAACGATTCGGGGTGCGCTCATCCATGCGATTCCTATGAGGGGAGGGGCGCTCTTGACTGTAGCTGGGGCAGGCGTTTGTGCCATGCCCCGCACAGGGGATCTACAGCGGCAGGGTCATGTAGAACTGGGTGCCCTCGCCGGGCTTGGAGTTGACGCCGATGCGCCCGCCGTGGAGCAGGATGATTTCCTTGCACAGGGCCAGGCCCAGGCCGGCACCACCCTTGCGGCGGCCTACCTGAATGAACGGTTCGAAGATCCGCGCCTGCTGGTTGTAGGCGATGCCTTCGCCCTCATCGGTGACGCTGAAGATCACCCGGCCGTCCTGGCGGCGTGCCTGCAGGTGGATCTGGCTGTCGCTGTGGCTGTGACGCAGGGCGTTGCCCAGCAGGTTGTCGAGGACGCGCTCGATCTGCAGACGGTCCACGCGCACCTGCGGCAGCTCTTCATGCACCTCGACGACCAGCTCGATCTGCCGTTCCGCGGCCTGGTTGGTGAAGCGTTCCTTGGCCTGCTGCAGCAACTCGCCGATGTCGCAGAAGCCCAACTCCAGCTTCTGCAGGCCGCTCTGGTAACGGGAGAAATTCAGCAGGTCGTTGATCAGCCGCACCAGGCGGTGCATTTCCTCGTCGACGGTGCGCACCAGGTCCGCTTCGCGGGCTTCGGCGGGGAATTTCAGGCGTTCCTGGAGCAGGGCGAAGGCCATGTGCATGCCGGTGACCGGGGTGCGCAGTTCATGCGAGGCGCGCAGGACGAACTCGTTGCGCACGCGGTCGAAGGCGCGCTGCTCGGTGACGTCACGCAACACCAGCACGGCGCCGAGGATGCGCCCTTCGCTGTGGCTGACCGGGGTCATGCTGTAGGTCAGCAGGCGGGTCTCGCCCTGCGCCTCGACTTCCAGGTCGTCGATGTTGCGGTCGGCGCTTTCGCCCCGCAGCACGGCCTGCACCTGGTCGTTGAGTTCCGGGCGCTGCAGGGCCTGACCGAGGCTCATGCCGAGCTGGTCGGTGGTCCAGGCGAGCTGGCGCTGGGCCACCGGGTTGAAGTGTTCCAGCAGGCCGTCGCGGTTGAGGATCAGCAGGCCGTCGTCGATGCTGTCGAGCACTGCCTGCAGGCGGCGCTGTTCGGACAGCAGGGCCTCGACGTTGCTGCTCTTGAGCTGGCGCAATGCTTCGGCCATCAGGCCGAAACGACGGCTCAGCGCGGACAGTTCCGCCACCGGTGAAATCGGCAGGGTGACATGGAAATCGCCCTGGCCGATGCGGTCGGCGGCATGCGCCAGCGCCTCGATCGGTCGCCCAAAACGCTGGGCGATGCTGTTGGCGGTGACGAAGCCGATCAGCAGTACAGCCAGGGCGATCAGGCCGAGCAGCCAGGTGATCAGCACGGCGCGTTCGGTGGCACTGTCCTGGGCGCGCTGCACGGCACTGAGATAACGGGTCTGCACCTCGTTGATACGGTTGCGCAGGTTCTGCAGGTTGCCGCCGAACTTGTCGTTCTGCAGCAGCTCATTGCGCACCGCAAAAGGCTGCTCGAGCATGTCGGCGAACACCTGGTAAGCGCGACCGATCTCGAGTAGCGCCTTCTGATCTGCCGACTCGGTAGCGACTTCGCCAGCGGCGCGCAGCAGGCGGTTGAACTCGGCGTCCGCGTGGTCCAGCGCCTGCCTGTCGAGCGTCTCCGAGAGCACCAGCGTGACCTGACGGCCCACTTCCTGACGCAGGCCGATGGTTGCTTCGATGATCTGCAGGTTGCGGGTCATCGTCTGGCTCTGGGTCTTGGTCAGCTGCATCACGCTGAACATGCTCAGGGCCAGACCGGCCAGCGCCACCGTGATCAGCGCGCCGCTGCTGATCAGCAGGCGGTTGCGCAGTTTCATAGGCCGAACTGCTTGCGTTTGCGGTACAGCGTCGAGGCGTCGATGCCGAGCACCTTGGAGGCCTGCTCCAGGGTTTCGCTGTTGGCCAGGACGGCCGCGATATGGGCTTTCTCCAGGGCTTCCAGGCTGAGGTCGGCGCCAACCTGCGGTGCACTGTTGGTGGTGGCTTTGCTCATCCCCAGGTGGCTGACTTGCACCTGTTCCTCGGCGCAGATGATGCTCGCGCGCTCGACCACGTTGCGCAGCTCGCGGATGTTGCCGGGCCATTGATAGTCGAGCAGTGCGTTGCGGGCTTCGTCGCTGAAGCCGCGAGCCGGGCGTGCATATTCGATGACGAAGCGGGCGAGGAAGCGCTCGGCCAGTTCGACCACGTCTTCACGGCGTTCGCGCAGGGGCGGCAGGTGCAGGGTGATGACGTTGAGGCGATACAGCAGGTCCTCGCGGAAACGCCCTTCGCGGACCATCTCATCGAGGTTGAGGTTGGTTGCGGCGAGGATGCGTACATCGGCGCGACGGGTCACCGGATCGCCAACCCGCTCGTATTCCTTGTCCTGGATGAAGCGCAGCAACTTGGGTTGCAGTGTGAGGGGAAAATCGCCGATCTCGTCGAGAAAAAGCGTGCCGCCGTCGGCCTGGTTGACCCGCCCCAGAGTGCTTTCGCTGGCGCCGGTGAAGGCGCCGCGGCTGTGGCCGAACAGCTCGCTTTCCATTAGCTCGGCGGTCAGGGATGGGCAGTTGATGGTCACGCAGGATTTCTTCGCGCGCTTGCTCCAGCCGTGGATGGCGCGGGCCAGTTCGCCCTTGCCGGTACCGGATTCGCCGAGGATGAGGATGTTGGCGTCGGTCACGGCGACCTGGCGGGCGGTTTCCAGCACCGACATCATCGCCGGGCAGTGCGAGTCGAAGCCTTCCTTGGTCTGCTTGACCTCGCCTTCGAGGGCTTCGAGGCGGGCCGCCAGCTGGCGGATCTCCAGTTGCTTGGCGGTGGCCAGGCGCAGCTGGTCGGGGCTGCAGGGTTTGACCAGATAATCGGCGGCGCCGGCCTGGATCGCGTCGACCGCGGTATCCACCGCCGAATGCGCGGTGACGATCACCACGCGCATCCATGGCGCCTGGATGCGCATCTGCGCCAGTACGTCGAGGCCATTGTCATCGCCCAGGCGCAGGTCGAGGAAGCACAGGTCGAAGACCATCCGCTGCAACAGCACGTCGGCCTGGGCCGCGCTATTGGCGCAGGACACCTGGTAGCCGGCGTCCTCCAGACAATAGCGAAAGGTGCGCAGGATCGCCGATTCGTCGTCGACCAGAAGAATGCGCCCGTGCTGTGTTTCTACTGCTTCCATGGAAGCCTCCCTGTCCAGATTCAGAGCTTAGTCCTGAAATCTTCGTGCAAGTTGCACGGTTAGTATGGGGCGATCTTGCAAGCTGCATGTTGATGGCATTTGCACATCCCATACAAGCCTTTGATTTTATTGTGCTTATTCATTGAGAAAGGCTGGCATGGGCCTTGCGAAATTCCCTCCAGTATCACCGACTGGAGACCCGTGCCCATGCCTTCCCTGAAAACTCTCGCCTTGGCCGTTTCGAGCGCCGCCGTATTCGGCCTCACGCCGCTGACCATACACGCTGCCGAAGGTGCCGTGAGTCGTGAAGTGAGCGAAGCGCGGCAGGAGGGTTCGATCTGGACCGCGATGGCGCTCAATCGTCACCTCAATCCGTTCGATATCGGCGTCGACGTCGAGAACGGCACCGCGCGACTCACCGGCAAGGTCGAGACCCAGGTCGAGAAGGACCTCGCCGAGCAGGTCGCTCTGAGTATCGAGGGCGTGGACGAGGTGGACAACCAGCTGCAGCTCGACGCCGCGCTCAAGCCGCGGGAAAGCGGCAAGAAGCTCGATTTCGCCCAGCGTTTTGATGACGCCAGCCTGACCGCCACGGTGAAATCCAAGTTGCTGTGGAACAGCAGCACCGAAGCCCTGGATATCGCGGTGAAGACCGAACATGGCGTGGTCACCCTGAGTGGCCAGGCCGGCTCGGCAGCCGCCAAGGAGCTGGCCGGGCAACTGGCGCAGAACACCAATGGCGTGCAGCGGGTGAACAACCTGCTGAGCATCAGCAGCGCCGGCGGCACGCTGGAGCGCGCCCAGGCCGAGGCCAATGACGCCAGCGCGGCGATCAGCGACGCGTGGATCACCAGCAAGGTGAAATCCAGCCTGTTCTACAACCGCCGCCTCGATGGCCTGGATATCTCCGTGGCCACTGACGGCGGCACGGTGAGCCTCACCGGCACCGTCCCGAGCAGCACCGAGAAGCTGCTCGCCGTGGAAACCGCGCAGAACATCCGCGGCGTGCGTGAAGTGCAGGCCGACGCCCTGCGCGTGGTCGACAACAGCTGAGGCCGCCCGCCAGCAAATTCGTTACGCCGGGCCCGTGGCCCGGTTGCACGCCGGTCACGGCATCCGCCGGGGCCCTGTCAGAGGAGATCCACCATGTCGGACAAGACCGCTCAACTCAATGAACTGATCGAAATCACCCGCGACGGCGAACGCTTCTACGAGCACGCCCATGACGAGGTCAAGGACGTGCGCCTGCAGGCGCTGTTCCGCGACATGCTGCGGGCCAAGACCGAAGTGATCCGTGCCCTGGCTGCCAGCGTGGCGGCCAATCAGGAGCAGCCGGCCAGCGGCGGCACGGTGCTTGGCAAGTTGCGTGAGGTGTATGCCGACACCCGCGCGATGATCGCCAAGGACAAGGAAGCCACCTACGTGGCGCAGCTCGAGGAAGCCGAGGATCGCATCCTGCACGCCTTCGAGGATGCCCTGGAAAGCGCCGAGCCGGACGTGCGTCAGGTGCTGCTGCAGGAGATGCCGAAAGTGCGTGCCTGCCATGACCGCATGCGCGCCATGAAGCATTCGGCCTGACCGCTGTGTGGCGGGGCATGGAGGCCCTGCCGGCTTGGCTCGTGCAAATCGCACGATGAATTTCCAGGCAATCGTGCAGGATGCAACCGGCAAGCGTTTGAAGTGTTTTTAAGTTATTGATTTAAAACGATATTTATTTGAATCCCGAGTGGCATGCAGTCTGCAATATCCCTGATAAGCAAGCTACATGACGGTAACGGCCAAGGCGGTTACCCCGACAACAGATTGGGAGGAGATTCAGGATGAACAGCCACTTGATGCATTGCGTTCTGATGGGCAACGCCGTACTGGCCGGTGCCGTGATGCTCCTGCTGAGCAGCACCGCTACACCGCATGCCGCACCGCAAGCCACCGTGGCACTGGCGACCCAACAGCAGATGCTGCGTGCGCAACCCGCCGTGCAGCAGCGTAGCCAGGTTCATACCGCCAGCAGCAACGTCGCCACCGACGACGACAACCAGCTGCAAGGCTGGAACGAACAACCCCGCCAACCGCGTTGGGTGTTCTGAGCCCAAATTATCGCCGAGGAGAACGCATCATGTGGATCATCAGCCTGTTCGTCACCCTCCTCCTGGCCGTGCTGAGCGCTTCCGTAGGCAGCGCCTGGCTGGTCGGTCTGGCCCTCAACGAGAGTCGCGACACCAGCGATATCGACGAGTCGCGCCAGGTCCGTACCGAGAGCAATTTCGAGTCCATTGGTGCCTGAACGGCAAAAAAGGACTGCACCTTTTCACTGCTTCACCGTTCCAAAGTGATGTACCGCAAGACCACAAAAAGTTAAGGAGAAATGCCATGTTGAGCTGGGCCATAACCTTCCTGATCATCGCCATCGTCGCTGCAGTACTTGGCTTCGGTGGTATCGCCGGCACGGCTACTGGCATCGCCAAGATCCTGTTCGTGGTGTTCCTGGTGATGTTCATTGTGTCGTTCGTCATGGGTCGTCGCCCACGAGGCTAGACCGCAAGACCAGAGGAGTTGCAATGCGTCACCTGAAGACCTTCGCCGCCGGGTTGCTGCTGGCCAGCAGCGCGGTGGCGGTGGCCGCGACCGCGATGCCGAGTTGCGCCTGACCGAGCTGCTGAGCAGCGATGTGCAGTACCAGCAAACCTGGCAGAAGGTCGTCGAACAGGAAGATCGACTACCCGAATGGGTGATCAACCTGAGTGGCACCGCACCGCCAATGACGGCGGTGGAGAATGAAGGCGACAGGTACCTGGTGGGCGAACTGTGCGAAGCGCACGACTGTTTCAACCAGCGTCTGTATGTAGCCTTCAGCTGGGACAAGGATGCCGCGTACGCCCTGTACGTGCAGCTGCCGCAAGGCCTGGCTGCCGACCAGGCGCCCAGCCGCCACGCCAGCCTGCGCTGGCTCGGCAAGCCGGACGCCAAACTGCAGAAGATTCTGCAAGAACGCTTGAGTGCCGATCCGAACTGGAATTGATCGGCAAGAACCTGCCCTGTTGCCTGACGACCCGTCGGCAAGCGGGCTAGTGACCAGGGGGCCGGGATGCACTGCGCCAGGGATGGGCGGTGTGACCTAGGGGTACAGGGAGTACCTCCGTGAGCGGGCCGGGTCAGGAGGCTGAACCGCGGGGTTGGTACCACCAGCCCTGCGGTAGAGCCATATCGATTGCCAGGCGGCAGATTCCTGCAGCGCCTTTTTTATCCCTTCATCTATATAGCCCGCGACTCGCCCTCTTAGATGCCTGCCGACATCACGGGGCGACCGAGGCGTGCCCAGGCGTTATCATCCGCCCATCGTTTGCGGGGGTAGAGCATGCTTAACGGCCTGTGGCTGAGCTTTTTCGTGATTGCGGCAGTCGCTGCGCTGGTGCGCTGGATCGGCGGTGACCCGGGTGTCTGGGCGGCGATGGTGGAAAGCCTATTCGCCATGGCCAAGCTGTCGGTGGAGGTGATGGTCCTGCTGTTCGGCACCCTCACACTGTGGCTGGGCTTTTTGCGCATCGCTGAAAAGGCTGGGCTGATCGACATCCTCGCGCGCCTGCTCGGTCCGTTGTTCGCCCGCCTGATGCCCGATGTGCCGCGCGGCCATCCGGCACTCGGCCTGGTCACCCTGAGCTTCACCGCCAACGGCCTGGGCCTGGACAATGCCGCCACGCCCATTGGCCTCAAGGCGATGAAGGCCCTGCAGGAACTTAACCCCAACCCGACCAGCGCGACCAACGCGCAGGTGCTGTTCATGGTGATGAACGCCTCGTCGTTCGTCCTGCTGCCGGTGTCGATCTTCATGTACCGCGCCCAGGCCGGCGCCACCGACCCGGCCCTGGTGTTCCTGCCGATTCTGCTGGCCAACGCCATTTCCACTCTCACCGCACTGCTCTCCGTGGCGTTCATGCAGCGCCTCAAGCTTGGCGATCCGGTGTTGTTGGCCTGGTTCGGCGGCGCCGCGTTGCTGCTCGGTGGCTTCATGGCGACGCTGGCCGGGCTGAGTGCCGCGGCGTTGTCGAGCCTGTCCTCGCTGCTGGGCAACCTGACCCTGTTCGGCCTGATCCTCAGTTTCCTGCTGCTCGGTGCGCTGCGTCGGGTGCCGGTGTACGAGAGCTTCGTCGAGGGTGCCAAGGAAGGCTTCGAGGTGGCGAAAAGCCTGCTGCCGTACCTGGTGGCGATGCTCTGCGCGGTCGGTGTATTGCGCGCCTCCGGTGCCCTCGACGTGCTGCTGGAAGGCATCCGCTGGTGCGTCGAAGGCCTGGGCTGGGACACCCGCTTCGTCGAGGCATTGCCTACCGGGCTGGTCAAGCCGTTCTCCGGCAGCGCGGCGCGGGCGATGCTCATCGAAACCATGCAGACCAGTGGCGTCGACAGCTTCCCGGCGCTGGTCGCGGCGACCATGCAGGGCAGCACTGAAACCACCTTCTATGTACTCGCCGTGTACTTCGGCGCGGTCGGCATCCAACGTGCGCGGCACGCCGTGGGTTGTGCCCTGCTCGCCGACCTGGCCGGGGTGCTGGCGTCGATCGGCGTGTGCTACTGGTTCTTCGGCTGACGGCGGCTCACGCCGCGCTCACCACCTGATTGCGCCCGCCGCGCTTGGCGCGGTACAGCGCATCGTCGGCGGCATTGACCAGTTGCTCCAGGCTGTCATGTCGGCTCGTCTCGAAGAGCGCCACGCCGAGGCTGGCGGTCAGACTTACGACGTTGCCATGATGCGCCAGTCTCAGGGCGGCAATGCCCTGGCGAACGTGCTCGGCAACCTCCAGGGCATGCGCCAGGTCGGTGGCCGGCAACGCCATGATGAACTCCTCGCCACCGTAGCGTGCGGCCAGGTCGCCGGCGCGGCGGGCGTGCTCCTGCAGCACCTTGGCGACCGCGCGCAGGCACTCGTCGCCGAACACGTGGCCGTGGTTGTCGTTGATCTGCTTGAAGTGGTCGATGTCGATCATCAGCACGGCCAACGGCACGCTGGTGCGCCGCGCCCGCCCCATCTCGTCCTTGATCGCCTTGTCGAAATGGCGGCGGTTGTAGAGCTGGGTCAGCGCGTCGGTGACGTTCAGCCGGGCCAGCTCCTCGATGGCCTTTTCCAGCTCTTCCTTGGCTTCCTGCAGCATCTGCGTGCGTTCGCGCACGCGGCCTTCCAGCTGCTCGTTGGCCTGGCGCTGGATCTCCAGGGTCTGCTGCTGCGCGCGCAGTTTCTCCTCGCGCTCGCGGGCGAGGTTCTGCGTCGATACCAGCACCTGCTCCTGCGCCTGCACCCGTGCCGCGCGCTCGCGGTTGATGCGCTCGGCCAGGGCGATGGACAGCAGCACGAATTCGACGAACACGCCGAGCATCTGGCTGCCCAGGGTGAAGGTGTTGAGCGGCAGCAGCCCGCCGAGGGCGCACAGGTGAATGATGGTGAAGACGATCAGTGCCAGCCAGGCGACGGTGAACAGTCGCGCTGAGCGATTGCCCTTGCGCCACAGGTACGTGGTGCTGGCGATGGCGATCACGCAGGTCAGCAGCGGCATGATCGCCGGCAGGAAGAACTTCACGGCCGCCGGGTAGAACAGGATCGGCAGGAGGAACACCGCCCAGTAGGCGATCAGCGCGCTATTGACCCGGTAGACCCAGCCGCCGTACTGGCGCAACTCGAGGAAGTAGCGGGCGAACAGGCTGGAGGTGAGGAAGGTCAGCGCGCCGAACAGCGCGTAGGCCTTCACCGAAAAGGCCGGCACCTCGCGCCAGAAATACAGCTGGCCGAGCCCGGTCAGCGCCAGCTCGTAGCAGATCGCACTGGCGATATACAGCGAGTAGAACAGGTAGCTACGGTCGCGGGTGAACAGGTACAGGCTGCAGTTGTACAGCAGGATCACCAGCAGCCCGCCGAAGAACATGTAGATCAGCGCCAGCTGCACGCGCTCGTCGTCCTGCAGCTGTGTCTGGTTGACCAGTTGCATCGGCAGGATCAGCGCTTCGGCGGCGTGCACGTGCATGAACACGCTGCTGCGCTGCTGCGCCTCGATCTCCAGCGGGAACAGCAGGAAGCGCTGGCGCAACGGCCGCTGGCTCAGCGGCACGCCATCGCCGGCAAGCATCGGCGGGCTCCAGGCACCACTGACCTGGTCGAACAGGCGAACCTCGACGCGGTCGAGCAGCGGCCACTTGATCTCCAGCAGCCAGGGCGTGGCACCCGGATGTTCGCGCAGGACGTCGAAGCGCAGCCACACCCCCTGCGGCTGCGTGCCCAGCGCCAGGGCATTGCGCGTGCTCCACTGCCAGGCCTCGGCCGGCAGAGCCTGGATCTCCTCGAACGTCGCCTGCTCCCTGCCGAGCAGGTAGCCGACGCCCTGGCCGACCAGGCGTGTGGGCTGGCTGTCGTGAAGTGGATAGAGATTCGCCGCGGGCACGTCGGCGGCACGCAGCAGGGGGCAGAACAGAAGCAACAGCAGGGAGAGGAATGCGGTGGATGAACGCATGCAGACACTCCGACGGTTTTTGGTTTTTTGGTCGCTGCAGTCGACCTATAGCAGTGATGCGCGTCCGCGTACAAGCGAACAAGAGGATGACCCGATCCGGCGACGCGAGGTTCACGCTGCAATGCACGCTGTCAGTTAGAAAGACTGGAGTCATTCCGACCGCTCAGGGTCGATTTGACCGCGCTAGTCAGGGAGTCATACGGACCGCTAAATTTGTAAATATATGATTTATAACAAATAAAAATATGGCACGGATTCTGGAATAACTCCGCTAGAAACCAAACCCTGCGTGCAACCGGAGTCACCCATGCTATCCGCTCAACAGACCGCCCTGATCAAAGCCACCGTGCCACTGCTGGAAAGCGGCGGTGAAGCACTGACCACCCACTTCTACCGGATGATGCTCAGTGAGCACCCGGAAGTGCGCCCGCTGTTCAACCAGGCCCACCAGGCCAGCGGCGATCAACCGCGCGCCCTGGCCAACGGCGTGCTGATGTATGCCCGTCACATCGACCAGCTGCAGGAGCTCGGCCCGCTGGTCGGCCGTGTGGTCAACAAGCACGTTTCGCTGCAGATCCTGCCCGAGCATTACCCGATCGTCGGCGGCTGCCTGCTGCGCGCCATCCGCGAAGTGCTCGGCGCCGAGATCGCCACCGACGAAGTGATCGACGCCTGGACCTTGGCCTACGGCCAGCTCGCCGATCTGCTGATCGGTGCCGAAGAGGAGGTCTACACCGCCACCGAGCGCTCCCACGGTGGCTGGCGCGGCGGACGTGCCTTCCGCGTGGCGCGCAAGGTCGCCGAGAGCGAGGAGATCACCTCCTTCTACCTGCAGCCGGTCGACGGCGGTGCGGTGATCGACTTCATCCCCGGCCAGTACATCGGCCTGCGTCTGCACCTCGACGGCGAAGAGGTGCGTCGCAATTACTCGCTGTCCGCCGGCGCCAATGGTGTCGACTACCGCATCAGCGTCAAGCGCGAGCCCGGTGGTCGCGTCTCCAACTACCTGCACGACCAGCTGCACGAAGGTGACGAGCTCGAGCTGTTCGCGCCGGCTGGCGACTTCACCCTGAACCGTTCGGCCAAGCCACTGGTGCTGATCAGCGCCGGGGTCGGCATCACCCCGCTGCTGACCATGCTCGAAAGCGCGGTGCACAGCGGCCGGCCGATTCGCTTCATCCACTGCGCCCGCCACGCCGGCGTGCGCGCCTTCGGTGAGCGCGTCGCCGAACTGGCCGCCGAGCACCCGCAACTGCAGCACTACGTCTGCTACAACGAGCCGCGTGCGGACGACGTAGCCGATGCGGTGGGCTTCCTCAGCCGCGAACAGCTGGCGGCCTGGCTGCCTGCAGACCGCGACATCGACGCCTACTTCCTCGGCCCGAAACCCTTCATGGCCATGCTCAAGCGCAACCTGCGCGACCTCGGCGTTCCGGAACAGCAGAGCCGCTACGAGTTCTTCGGCCCCGCGTCCTCGCTCGACGCCTGAGTCCGGCCTTGCAGCCTCGCAACACGCCCGCCGACGCTGCCGCCGGGCGTTTTTGCGCTAGGCCTGTTCGCTGGCTCGCGGTAGCTGTGCGAGCAGTTCGTCGACCGGTTGCGGGCGGCCGAACCAGTAGCCCTGGCCCAGGCCGCAGCCGAGTTCGAGCAGGTAGCTGGCCTGCGCTTCGGTTTCGATGCCTTCGGCGAGCACACGCAGACCCAGGCTCTTGCCCAGGGTGATGACTGCGCGGGCGATGGCGGCGTCGTCGTTGTCCTGAGGCAGGCCGTGGACGAAGCTCTGGTCGAGCTTCAGCTTGTCCACCGGCAGGCGTTTGAGGCGGGCCAGTGACGAGTAGCCGGTGCCGAAATCGTCGATCGCCAGGCGCACGCCCAGTGCGCGCAGGTGCAGCAGCAGTTCCATGGCCCGGTCCGGGTCATCCATCACCGCACTTTCGGTGACTTCCAGTTCCAGGCGCGCCGGGTCGAGGCCGGTCTTGGCCAGCACCTGGGCGACCTGCTGATCCAGCTCGCCGCGGCTGAACAGGCGGCTGGAGACGTTGACCGCGACGAACTCCAGGGTCACGCCCTGCTCCAGCCAGCGGCACATCTGCTGGCAGGCCTGCTGCAGCACCCAGGCGTCGATGGCGGCGATCAGCCCGCTGTCCTCGGCGATGGGGATGAACTCGATCGGCGGCACCAGGCCGCGTTGCGGGTGTTGCCAGCGCACCAGCGCCTCGACGCCGAGCATGCGCCGGTCGTCGAGGCTGTGGATCGGCTGGTAGTACACGCGCAGCTGATCCTGCAGCAGGGCCTGGCGCAGCTCGGCCTCGAGCTTGACCCGCTGCTGGGCGACGGCGGTCATGTCCTGGCTGTAGAAGCTGAAGGTCTGCCGGCCGCTGCTCTTGGCACGGAACAGCGCCGAGTCGGCGTTGCGCAGCAGTTGCTCGACCGAGGTGCCGTCGTCGGGGAACAGGCTGATGCCGATGCTGGCGCTGATGAACAGCGTCTCGCCATTGATCTCGAACGGCTTGGCCAGGCTGTCGAGCAGGCGTTGGGCCAGGGTCGAGGCCTGCTCGGCGTGCGCGCAGTTGTCGCTGAGCACGCCGAACTCGTCGCCGCCCAGGCGTGCCAGGGTGGCCTTGTGTTCCACCTCGATCAGCAGGCGCTCGCCGATCAGCTTGAGCAGTTGGTCACCGATGTTGTGCCCCAGGCTCTCGTTGATGATCTTGAAGTGGTCGAGGTCGATCAGCAGCAGCGCGCCGCGGATCTTCTCGCGCTTGGCGCGCTGCGCGGCCTGCTCGATACGCTCGCTGAACAGCAGGCGGTTGGGCAGGGCCGTGAGCGGGTCGTGGTGGGCCAGATAGTCCAGCTCGTGTTGCGAGTGCTTGATCGCGCTGATGTCGGAGAATACTGCGACGTAGTGGCTGAGGTTGCCGTTCTCGTCGTGAATGGCGCGGATGCACTGCCACATCGGGAAGATGTCGCCGTCCTTGCGCCGGTTCCAGATCTCGCCGCTCCACGAGCCGCGCTGCTCCAGCGAGTGCCAGAGCGTTTGATAGAAGGCCTGGTCGTGGCGACCGGACTTGAACAGCGACGGGTTCTGCCCGAGCACTTCGTCGAGGGTGAAGCCGGTGATGCGGCTGAACGCCGGGTTGACGTGGACGATGTGCTGCGCGGCGTCGGTGACCACCACGCCTTCCTGGGTGCTGTCGAACACGGCGGCGGCCTGGCGCAGGCTTTCTTCGTCGGCGCGGCGCTGGGTGATGTCGACGGCGGTGCCGATGAAGCGCTGTGGCCTGCCCGTGGCATCGAACAGCAGCTGGCCGCGGGCGTGAATCCAGCGGTAGCTGCCGTCGCGGTGGCGCAGGCGGAACACGCCGGCGTAATGCGGGCTACGCTCGTCGAGCAGGGTGCGCAGGCGCTGTTCGGCGAGGCCACGGTCGTCGGGGTGCAGGCGGTCCTTCCAGGCGTCGGGCGTGTCGCCGAACTCGTCGCGCTGGTAGCCGAGGATTTCGCAGTAGCGGCGCGAGTAGAACACCTTGGGCGCGCCGACTTCCCAATCCCACAGGCCTTCCTGGGCCGAGTCCATGGCCAGGGTCAGGCGTTCCTCGCTGTCGCGCAGGGCGTCGTCGGCCTGCAGTTGCTGGCGGTCGCGCTGGCTGAGGACGATGAACAGCAGAAGTCCGGTGACCAGCACGAAGGCCACGCCCTTGAACACTTCGATGCCCACCGGCAACTGGCCGGGGGTGCCCAGCCGCAGCAACAGGCTGTCGCCACCGATCACCCACAGCAGGGCCACGAACAGGTAGAGCAGGGTCAGGGGGAGCGGGCGACGGGGTACTTTCATCGGCGAACGGCGGGCCTGGCTGGGGAATGCGAATTGCCGCACATTATAGATAAGTAACAATCCAGTGCGTTCGATTCTAAAGGCGCACTGGTTTTCTCACCCCGCTCGTAGATAATGCGATCAGGTCTGTCGTGCGGACCGTCTCTCTTCGCCGCTTCTTTCCCCGCGAGGCAACACCATCCATGTGGTACAACGGCTTCCTCGATCTGTCGGTCTGGCAACTCATCGCCGTGACCCTGGTGATCACCCACATCACCATCGTCAGCGTTACTGTTTACCTGCATCGTTACTCCGCGCACCGTTCGCTGGAACTGCATCCCGCGCTCAAACATTTCTTCCGCTTCTGGCTGTGGATGACCACTGGCCAGAACACCCGCGAGTGGACGGCCATCCACCGCAAGCACCATGCCAAATGCGAAACCGTCGATGACCCGCACAGCCCGGTGATCAAGGGCCTGGGTACCGTGCTGCGCACCGGCGCCGAGCTTTACCAGCAGGAGGCGAAGAACGCCGACACCCTGCGCATCTACGGCAAGAACTGCCCGGAAGACTGGGTCGAGCGTAACGTTTACTCGCGCTTCCCGATGGGCGGCATCATCCTCATGGCGATCATCGACCTGGCCCTGTTCGGCGTGCTCGGCATCACCGTCTGGGCGATCCAGATGATGTGGATCCCGGTGTGGGCCGCGGGCGTGATCAACGGCCTCGGCCATGCCGTCGGCTACCGCAACTTCGAATGCCGCGATGCCGCCACCAACCTGGTGCCGTGGGGCATCCTGATCGGCGGCGAAGAGCTGCACAACAACCACCACACCTACCCCAACAGCGCCAAGCTGTCGGTGAAGAAGTGGGAGTTCGACATGGGCTGGGCGTGGATTCAGCTGTTCAGCTTCCTGCGCCTGGCCAAGGTGCAGCGCGTGGCGCCCATCGCCCACCGCGTCGCCGGCAAGCAGCAGCTGGATATGGACACGGCAATGGCCATCCTCAACAACCGTTTCCAGATCATGGCGCAGTACCGCAAGCTGGTGATCAAGCCGCTGGTGCAGCAGGAACTGGCCAAGGCCGACGAGTCGGTGCGCCACCTGTTCCGCCGCGCCAAGCGCCTGCTGTCGCGTGAGACCAGCCTGCTCGACGAGCAGCACCAGCAGCGCATCGCCGCCATGCTGGAGCAGAGCCACGCGCTGAAGGTGATCTACGAGAAGCGCATCGCCCTGCAGCAGATCTGGGTGAAGACCAGCGCCAACGGCCACGAGATGCTCGAAGCCATCAAGCAGTGGGTGCACGACGCCGAGGCCAGCGGCATCCAGTCGCTGCGCGACTTCGCCGAGCAACTCAAGACCTACTCGCTGCGCCCGGTCGCCGCGACGGCCTGAGCCACTGAGCAATGAAAAAGCCCGCCACTCGGCGGGCTTTTTCATGCCCGCGATTCGCGTCCTACCGCCCGTCCGTCAGCGCCGTGATCCGCCGCCCTGTCATCCGGATCAAGGAACCCGTTTCCTTCACCTATAGTCAGGTCTATCAGGGGTGATACTCCGGTCGCTGCCAGGCAACGCTCGGACTTTCTATGGAGCGACCGTGCCATGTTGGATCCGAAACGCGCAAACAGCTGCAGCATTGCCAGGATGAGCTGGCGTCCAGCCAGCAGACCCTGGCGGCGATCAGGCAGACCATGGCCCTGATCGAATTCAGCCCGGATGGCGAGATTCTCGACGCCAACCAGGCGTTCCTGAACACCATGGGCTATCGCCTGGAAGAGTTGCGCGGCCAGCACCACCGGTTGTTCATGCCGGCGCAGCAGGTGTCTTCGCCAGCCTACGCACAGTTCTGGCAGCGCCTGCGCAGTGGCGAGAGCTTCAGCGACCGCTTCATGCGCCTGGCCAAGGGTGGCCGGGAGATCTGGCTGGAAGCCAGCTACATGCCGGTGCGCGACAGCCACGGGCAGGTCACCCGGGTGATCAAGGTGGCCACCGACATCACTGCCCAGGTCGCCGCCGAGCACAAGCACCAGAGCCTGCTCAACGCGCTGAACCGCTCCATGGCGGTGATCGAGTTCGACCGCGAAGGGCGGGTGGTCGATGCCAATGAAAATTTTCTGCAGACCATGAGCTGCCGTCTGGAGGAAATCCGCGGACGGCACCACAGCCAGTTCTGCGAGCCGGAAGAGGTCGCCAGCGAGGGTTACCGCCGGTTCTGGCAGCGCTTGAACCAGGGCGAGTTCATCTCCGACCGTTTCAAGCGCATCGCCAAGTCCGGCCAGGTGGTGTGGCTGCGCGCCACCTACAACCCGCTGTACGACGCCACCGGCACGCTGTACGGCGTGGTCAAGATCGCCAGCGACATAACCCACCAGGTGCAGCACCGCGAGGCCGAGGCCGCAGCGGCGCAGGTGGCCTTCGCCAGTGCCCGCGAGACCGACGCCCGCGCGGTGAGCGGGGCGAACACGGTGGAGGAGACCGTGCAGGTGGTGCGTGGCATCTCCGACGAACTGGCCAGTGTGGCCACCCAGGTCGGCGCCCTGAGTGATCAGTCCGAGCGCATCAGCAGCATCGTCCAGGCATTGCCGAGCAGACCAACCTGCTGGCCCTCAATGCGGCCATCGAGGCGGCGCGGGCGGGCGAGCAGGGGCGTGGCTTTGCGGTGGTCGCCGACGAGGTGCGCAACCTTGCCGCCCGCACCAGTCAGGCGACGATCGAGATCAACGACGTGGTGCGCCTCAACCATGATCTCGCGCAGCAGGCGGTCAGCGGCATGGACGGCAGCAAGAGTAAGGCCGAACAGGGGGTCCAGCTGGCCAACCGGGCCGGCACGGTGATGCTGGAGATCCGCGACGAGGCGCAACGCGTGGTCGATGCCATCGGCCAGTTCACCGAGGCCATGCAGGACTGACCGCTGCCGCATCTCCCAGGCCCGCCGCCCCGGCGGGCTATTTGTATCCGCAGGTATCTGCCGTTGGTCGCTGTTGACCTGGATCAAGTCGCCCGATGAAACCGGCGCGCATGGTCGAGAAAAAACAAGCCGACCCAATGAGGAGATAAACCATGCACATCACCAACGTGCTGGTCGCCGGGCTATGCCTGAGCGCCAGTGCCTGGGCCGTATCCGCGGCCGAGGAACCCATCCAGCCCATCGCGGCGGCGACCATTACCGAGCCGGCCAAGGTCGAACTTGGCAAGCAGCTGTTCTTCGACCCGCGCCTGTCGCGTTCGGGGTTCATTTCCTGCAACTCGTGCCACAACCTGAGCATGGGCGGCAGCGACAACCTGCCGACCTCCATCGGCCACAACTGGCAGCAGGGGCCGATCAACTCGCCGACGGTGCTCAACTCCAGCCTCAACCTCGCGCAGTTCTGGGACGGCCGCGCCGCCGACCTCAAGGCGCAGGCTGGCGGGCCGATCGCCAACCCGAAAGAAATGGCCTTCACCCACATCCTCGCCCTCGACGTGCTGCGTTCGATCCCGCAGTACCGCAAGGCATTCGCCGACGTGTACAAGAGTGACGAGATCACCCTGGATGCGGTGACCGATGCCATCGCCGAATTCGAGAAGACCCTGGTCACGCCCAACTCGCGTTTCGATCTGTGGCTCAAGGGCGACAAGAAGGCCATCAGCCAGGTCGAGCTGGAGGGCTATCAGCTGTTCAAGTCGATCGGCTGCGTGGCCTGCCACAACGGCCCGGCCGTGGGCGGCAACTCGTTCCAGAAAATGGGTTTGGTGGCGCCCTACCAGACCAGCAACCCGGCCGAAGGGGTGGCGGGCCTGACCGGCAAGGACGTCGACCGCTTCACCTTCAAGGTGCCGACCCTGCGTAACGTCGAGCTGACCTACCCCTACTTCCATGATGGCGCTTACTGGGAGCTGGAGAAGACCGTCGACGTGATGGCGCGGCTGCAGCTCGGGCGCACGCTGCAGGCCGAGGAAGTGGACAAGATCACCGCCTTCCTCAAGACCCTCACCGGTGAGCAGCCGAACTTCGCCGTACCGCAGCTGCCGCCGTCGACCAATCAGACGCCGCGCCCGCATCCGTTCGAGTGATACGAGCCGACGATGAAAAAAGCCCGCGATTCGGCGGGCTTTTTCGTTGTCGGCTGGCTCAGACCTGTTCCAGGCGCGAGGCGAACTGGCCGATGGCGCTGACCACCTGCTGCGCGCCGTCCTGAATCTCCAGGATTACTGCGCCGGCCTGGTTGGCCAGGCTCACGCCCTGGGCGGTTTCCGCGCTGCTGGAGGCCATCTGCATCACGGCCGCCTGGGCCAGCTCATGGTTACGGCGCACCACGTCGACGATTTCCACGGTCGCCTGGCTGGTGCGGGCGGCGAGGTTGCGCACCTCGTCGGCGACCACCGCGAAGCCACGGCCCTGTTCGCCCGCGCGCGCCGCTTCGATGGCGGCGTTGAGGGCCAGCAGGTTGGTCTGCTCGGCGATGCCGCTGATGGTGTTGACGATGTTGCTGATGCTCTGCGACTGCTGGCTCAGCGCCTCGATACTGGCCACCGCGGTGCTCACTTCGCTGGCCACCTTGCCCATCACCGCGGCCGCTTCCTGAACCACGCTGGCGCCGCGCTGGGCGATGGCGTCGGTCTGCCGGGAAATGTCGTAGGCCATCTTCGCCGCGCGCGATTCGGCTTCCTGGCGCAGCACCTGCTCGGTGATGTCGTTGGCGAACTTGATCACCTTGCACAGGCGCTGGTCGTGGTCGAACACCGGGTTGTAGGTGGCGCTGAGCCAGATGGTCTGGCCGTTGCGGCCGACGCGCTTGAACTGGTCGGCGATGAACTCGCCGCGGTTCAGGCGCTGCCAGAAGGCCTGGTACGCCGCCGACTGGCTTTCCTCGCGGGTGCAGAAGATCCGGTGGTGCTTGCCCTTGATCTCCGCCAGCGAGTAGCCCATCACCGCGCTGAAGTTCTGGTTGGCGGTGAGGATCTCGCCCGCCAGGTTGAATTCGATGATCGCCATGGAGCGCTGCAGGGCGTTGATGATGCTGCCGCGCTCGTGGTCCTGCTCCACCGCCTGGGTGATGTCGCTGGCCAGCTTGGTGACCTTGGTCACCCGCCCGCTGGCGTCGAGCACCGGGTTGTAGCTGGCTTCCAGCCAGACGGTGCGGCCCTGCTTGTCCTGCCGGGGAAACTTGCCGGTGATCGCCTCGCCGCGGCCCAGGCGCTGCCAGAAGGTCTGGTACTCGGCGCTCTTGGCGTATTCGCTGGAGCAGAGCTGGCGGTGCGACTGGCCGCGGATTTCCTCCAGGCTGTAACCCAGCACGTCGAGGAAGTTGCGGTTGGCGGTGAGCACGCGGCCCTGTGGATCGAACTCGATGATCGCCAGCGACTGGTCGATGGCGTTCTGTTCGGCACGGATTGAACTGAGGGTTTCCTGGCTGGTGGCCAGTTCTTGCTTCAGGCGGGAGCGGAACATCTCGACCTCGGACAGCATGGTTGATCGGGCGATCACACAACTCAGGTGATCGGCATGCCATGGCTACCGGGAGCGGAGGGCACGCGCGCGCTTTCCTGTACGACGCTTGTACAGGAAAGACGTGAAACATCCATGCTTGCGCCCGACGGTATGAGATAAGCCGGGAGCGTACAACTCGGGTAGAGGAATTTCCGACGAGATGTCATTGCGCCATCATTGGCGGCAGGTGGCCCGCACCAGGCGATGCGGGCCCCTACGGCTCAGCGCTGTTGCGGCGCCGGTTGCTGCTGGGTGATGCAGTGGATGTTGCCGCCGCCGAGGAGGATTTCGCGGCCCGGTACCAGCACTACTTCGTGCTCGGGGAACACGCGGGCGAGGATGGCGCGGGCCTCCTCGTCCTTGGCGTCGTCGAAGCTCGGCGCAATGATGCCGCCGTTGACGATCAGGAAGTTGACGTAGGAGCCGGCCAGGCGCACCTCGGGGCTGCGCTCCTGGCTGCCGGCGACCAGGTCGACGTCGGCGCACTCGGCGGCGGTGGCGTAGAGCGGGCCGGGGATCGGCATCTTGTGCACGACGAGCTGACGGCCCTTGGCATCGCGGACGCTTTCCAGCACGCGCATGGCGGCCTGGCAGCGCGGGTAGTTGGGGTCGTTCTGGTCGTCGGTCCAGGCCAGCAGCACTTCGCCGGGGCGCACGTAGCAGCAGAAGTTGTCGACGTGGCCATCGGTCTCGTCGTTGAACAGGCCGTCTGGCAGCCAGATCACCGTGTCGATGGCCAGGTGCTCGCGCAGCACCTCCTCGATCTCTTCGCGGGACAGGTGCGGGTTGCGGTTGCGGTTGAGCAGGCATTCCTCGGTGGTGATCAGCGTGCCTTCGCCGTCGACGTGGATCGAGCCGCCTTCCAGCACGAAGCCTGCGGTGTGGTAGCGCGGGCTGCGTTCGATTTCGAGGATCTTGCTGGCCACCTGCTCGTCGCGGTTCCACGGCGCGTAGAGGCCGCCGTCGAAGCCGCCCCAGGCGTTGAAGGCCCAGTCCACGCCGCGCACTTCGCCGCTGGCGTTGGTGACGAAGGTCGGCCCGGTGTCGCGTACCCAGGCGTCGTCGGTGCTGATTTCCACCAGGCGGATGTTGGCCTGGTCTAGGCGCGCGCGGGCGTTTTCATACTGCCCGGCGGAGACGCACACGGTCACCGGCTCGAAGCGCGCGATGGCCCTGGCCACGGCGCTGAAAGCGGCCTGCGCCGGTTTGCCGCCAAGGCGCCAGTTGTCCGGGCGCTCGGGCCAGACCATCCAGGTCTGGCTGTGGGATTCCCATTCGGCCGGCATGCGGAAGCCGTCGGCGCGCGGGGTGGTGGTCAGAGTGGTCATCGGCTTTACCTATGCGGTGAACGGTTTCGTGGACGCCTGTGTAGTTACGATCACGGGTTTCCAGCAACGTGCGAGGGGGGAAGTTTGGCACGATCGCCAGCCAGCTGGCTCCTGTCGCGACAGTGCGGATCAGGACTCGAGCGTGCCATCCAGCGTCTTCAGCGGGCCATACAGGTTCGGCCGGCGGTCACGGAAACTGCCCCAGGCGCTGCGGGTGTGCTCGAGCTGGTCGAGGTCGAAGCGGTGCACCAGTACGCCTTCTTCGCGCTCGCCGAGCTCCTCTACCTTCTCGCCGTACTGGTTGGCGATGAACGATGAACCATAGAAGGTGATGGCGTAGCCGTCCTGTTCTTCGCGGCCGATACGGTTGCTGGCGATCAGCGGCATCAGGTTGGCGCCGGCGTGGCCCTGCTGCACGCGCTGCCAGTGGTCGCGCGAGCTGATGCTCGGATCGTGCGGCTCGCTGCCGATAGCGGTCGGGTAGAACAGCAGCTCGGCGCCGAGCAGCGCCATGCTGCGTGCGCTCTCCGGAAACCACTGGTCCCAGCAGATGCCCACGCCGATCCGCGCATAGCGGGTGTTCCACACCTTGAAGCCGGTGTCGCCCGGGTTAAAGTAGTACTTCTCGTGGTAGCCGGGGCCATCGGGGATATGGCTTTTCCGATAAATCCCGAGGTTTTCGCCGTCGGCATCGATGATCGCGATGCTGTTGAAGCGCGCCCGCCCGGCCCGCTCGAAGAAGCTGATCGGCAGCACCACCTGCAGCTCCTTCGCAACGTTCTGAAAGTGCAGGATCGCCGGGTTGCTCTCCGCCGGCGTGGCCAGTTGCAGGTAGTCCGGGTTGGGCTTCTGGCAGAAGTACGGGGTCTCGAACAGTTCCTGGATCAGGATGATCTGCGCGCCTTTGGCGGCGGCCTCGCGCACCAGTTTCTCGGCGCGGGCGATATTCGCCGCGCTGTCCCAGGAACAGGCCATCTGGGTGGCGGCGACGGTTACGAAACGCGACATGGAACACCTCACAGGGAGCAGGTAGGCGGTCGTCTGTGCAGTGCAGAGACCGACGATTGAGCCGTGACGCGTCACTCGACCATCAGGGCGGATGGCAGATTTATATCCGATAAAAATCGGCTTTAAAAGTGAATTTAAGATTTATCAGAGGAAATTAACCCGTTCAGGCAAATAAAAATCTGCCTTCAGGGTGTACTAATTGACTTAGGCGAGGGCGGTCGAGCGTTTGGGTAGGGCGAGGGGCAGGTACAGGCCGAGGTAGGCGTCGAACACGCGCATGCCTTCTTCGGCCAGGCGTGGCGTGATGCAGCCGTGCAGTTGCACGGAACGGGCGTAGACGCGGTCGCCAAGCTCCATGGCCAGGGCGAACACGTCGATGTCGTCCGGCAGGTTCGGCAGGGGGAAATGCCGGTTGAACAGCGCCTGCATCAGGCGCCCGAGTTCGAGGTCGTGCTGGCGGTCGGCCTGGATCACTTCGCTGAGGCCATGCTGGGCGAGGATCAGCTGGCTGGCGGCGTGGTCGTCGGCGTAGATGGCCAGCATGCGCTGCTCGACGATACGCGAAAGGTCGCGCCAGTCGCGCAGCTCGTCATGCGCCACCGGCGCCTGCAGGCAGGCGCGGAAGGTGGCGTGGATGTCGGCGGTGAGCGCCTCGAGCAGCGCCGGTACGCTGGCGAAGAAGTGGTAGACAGACGACGGTGGAATTTCCGCGCGCTCGGCGACGCTGTAGATCGACAGCCCGGCGAAACCCTGTTCGCTGAGCAGCGCGCGCGCCGCGGCTAGGATCACGGCGATGCGTGCCTGGCTGCTGGCGCGGGGCTTGCGGGGTGTCGCGGGGCGGGTCATGCCGGTCTCCTGTCCGTGGCTGGCGCTATTGGACGCCAGACCGGCAGGGGAGGCAAGTCGCCTTACGGCGTGCTTTCGACCAGTTGTGCCGGCGCCGCCTTGCCGGCGCGGAAATGGTCCCAGACCTCGGTGCGGGTGCTGATCAGTTTTTCCGGCAGCGCATCGAGGGCGAACAGGCGGCGCTTGGTGTCGCGATCCGGGTACAGGCCGGGTTGCTCGCGCAGTTCGGCGGCCAGGTACTGCTTGGCGTCGGCGTTACCGTTGGGGTAGAGGGTTTCCGTGGTGATCTGCGCGGCGACCTGCGGGCGCATGATGAAGTCGATGAACGTGTGCGCGAGGTCGGCGCGGCGGGCGCTGCTGGGGATCACCAGGTTGTCGATGAACAGCACCGAGCCTTCCTGCGGTACCACGAAGCGCACCGGCTGGCCGGCCTGTGCGGCGGCCAGGGCGTCACCGACCCAGGCCACGGCCAGGCACAGGTGGCCGTTGTTGAGGTCGTCGATGTAGCGCTCGCTGTCGACGTAGCGCAGGTTCGGCTGCAGGCCCTGCAGCACCTCGCCGGCACGGCGCATGCGCCCGGCCGAGCTGCGCGAGAAGCTGTTGCCTTGGTAGTTCATCAGCGCCGAGAGCACTTCGTCCGGGGCGTCCAGCACGCTGATCCCGCAGCTCGCCAGCTTGCCGCTCTGTGCCGGGTCGAACAGCAGGCTCCAGCTTTCCGGCAGCGGCCCGCCATAGGCGGCTTCGGCCTGCGGCGTGTTGATCGCCAGGCCGACCGCACCCCACAGGTAAGGCACGGCGTAACGGTTGCTCGGGTCGACGGCGGCCAGCTTGCTCAGCAGCTGCTTGTCCAGGTGGCTGCGATTGGGCAGCCGGGAGAGGTCCAGCGGTTGCAGGCGGCCGTCCTTGATCAGGCGCGGCAGGTCGTTGTGCGAGGGTACGGCGATGTCGATGTTCTCGCCGCTGGCCAGTGCCGCGTCGAGCTCCTCGGCCGAGCTATAGGTGCGGTACTCGACATCGATGCCGGTGGCCTTGGTGAAATCGGCCAGGGTCTGTTGGGCGATGTAGTCGTTCCAGTTGTAGACCCGGATCGACTCGGCCATCGACAGGCCCGGAAAAACTGCCAGCAGCAACGGAGCAAGAACGCGAAACATGACGACCTCCTTGGTGTGGTGGCGATGCAAGCCATGCAAGGCAAAGCTTCGCCCTTCCGCACACGGGATGTGGCGGAACGCGCAACGCTGGCAGGGAAAAAAGCGACGCCGGCTCAGAGGCCGGCGTCGAGGTGGTGCTTATACGGTATGCAGATACCAGTTGTATTCGAGGTCGGAGATCGTGGTCTCGAACTCTTCGAGCTCGGCTTCCTTACAGGCGACGAAGATGTCGATGTACTTCGGATCGATGTACTTGTTCAGCACTTCGCTGTCGTCCAGCTCGCGCAGGGCATCGCGCAGGTTGTTCGGCAGGCTCTGTTCCAGCTGCTCGTAGGAATTGCCCTCGATGGGCTCGCCCGGATCGACCTGATTGGTCAGCCCGTGGTGAATCCCGGCGAGGATCGCCGACATCATCAGATAGGGGTTGGCATCGGCACCGGCGACGCGGTGTTCGATGCGCACGGCATCTGGGCTGCCGTTGGGCACGCGAACGGCCACGGTACGGTTGTCGACACCCCAGCTCGGCGCGTTGGGTACGTAGAACTGCGCGCCGAAGCGGCGGTACGAGTTGACGTTCGGGCAGAGGAACGCCATCGACGCAGGCATGGTCTCCAGGACACCGCCGATCGCATGACGCAGAGCGGCGTTCTCCAGGGGATCATCGGAGGTGAAGATGTTCTTGCCGGTGGTCTTGTCGAGCAGCGAGATGTGCACGTGCAGACCGTTACCTGCCTGGCCCGGGTAGGGCTTGGCCATGAAGGTGGTGTCCATCTCATGGTCGTAGGCGATGTTCTTGACCAGACGCTTGAGCAGCAGGGCGTAGTCGCAGGCCTTCATCGCGTCTTCGACGTGGTGCAGGTTGACCTCGAACTGCGCCGGGGCGCTTTCCTTGACGATGGCGTCGGCCGGAATGCCTTGTTCCTTCGCGGCTTCGAGCATGTCCTGCAGGCAGTCGACGTATTCGTCGAGGTCATCGATCAGGTACACCTGGGTGGAGATCGGACGTTTGCCGGACAGCGGCGAGCGCGGCGGCTGCGGACGGCCGTTCACGTTCTCCTGGTCGATCAGGTAGAACTCCAGCTCGAAGGCGGCGCAGATGCGCAGGTTCATCTCGTCGAACTTGGCCACGACCTGGCGCAGCACTTCGCGCGGGTCGGCGAAGAATGGCTGGCCGTCGAGCTCATGCATGGTCATCAGCAGCTGCGCGGTGGGGCGCTTCTGCCAGGGCTCGTTGCACAGGGTGTTGGGGATGGGGAAACAGATGCGGTCCGCGTCGCCGATGTCCAGGCCCAGACCGGTGCTTTCGACGGTGGAACCATTGATGTCGAGAGCGAAGAGGGAGGCGGGCAGGTTGATGCCCTTTTCATACACTTTATGCAGGCTGTTTCGTTCGATGCGCTTGCCGCGCACTACACCATTCATATCTGCAATTAGAAGGTCGACGAACAGGACCTCAGGATGTTCCTTAAGGAACGCGTTCGCTTCGTTAAGCTGAACGGCACGCGGGGGTACCGACATGATGCAACACCTTTTTTGTTAAAAATTTCAATCATGCAATCGCACAACTGTGAGTCAATCTTAAACACCTTGCGCTGTCAATAGCAGCCATTTTTGCCCTCAAATGGAGCGTCATGGCCGTTTTTAGGGCATTTCAGGGCATTCTCGAGCGCTTCTCGACCGCGCGCCACGCGGTGCTCAGTGGCCTGTGTTCAATTTTTTACATCCCTATTGTGTAAAAAAATGAACAAGGCTAATCTCGGCCTCAACCTCATAACAGCAATAAAACAGGTGTTCCATGTCGCGCCTGCCGTTAATCGGCGTCACCGCCTGCAGCAAGCAGATCGGTCCTCATCCGTACCACATAGTCGGCGACAAATATGTCCGCGCCGTCGCCGTGGCTGCCGGCGGTCTCCCGCTGGTGATTCCTTCGCTGGCCGAGCTGATCGACCAGCCGACCCTGCTGGCCAACCTCGATGGCCTGCTCTTCACCGGGTCACCCTCGAACGTCGAACCCCATCATTATAGTGGCCCCGCCAGCGAGCCAGGCACGCAGCACGATGTCGCGCGTGACCAGACCACCCTGCCGCTGATTCGCCAGGCCGTGGCCGCCGGTATTCCGGTGCTCGGCATCTGCCGCGGCTTCCAGGAAATGAACGTGGCGTTCGGCGGCAGCCTGCACCAGAAGGTGCATGAAGTCCCCGGCATGATGGACCACCGCGAGCCGGAAGATCAGCCGCTCGAGGTGCAGTACGGTCCCGCTCACCTGGTGCATGTGCAGCCCGGTGGTGTGCTCTCCGGCCTCGGCTTGCCGGACGAGTTTCTGGTCAATTCCATTCATGGCCAGGGCGTTCAGCGTCTGGCGCCGGGCCTTCGCGTAGAAGCACTGGCGCCTGACGGGTTGATCGAAGCCTTCTCCGTCGAAGGTGCGCCACGCTTTGCGTTCGGGGTGCAATGGCACCCGGAATGGCAGGTACGATCCAACCCGAATTATCTCGCCATCTTCCAGGCCTTTGGTGAGGCTTGCAGGGAGAGGGCGGGGCAACGCTGAGTAGGTGAGGCAACCGGCAGGCGGAACGTTGAGGTTTCGCTAGGCTTTCACCGGTCCGCAGAAGCCGCTCTACCAACCCTGAGGTCTTTATGACTAGCAAGCTCGACCAGCTGACCAGCTGGCTGAAAGAACGCAAAATCACCGAAGTAGAATGCTTGATCAGCGATCTTACCGGCATCGCCCGTGGCAAGATTTCGCCGACCAACAAGTTCCTCGACGAGAAGGGCATGCGCCTCCCCGAGAGTGTGCTGCTGCAGACCGTTACCGGCGACTACGTCGAGGACGACATTTATTACGACCTGCTCGACGAGGCGGACATCGACATGTTCTGCCGTCCCGACGAGAACGCGGTATTCGTCGTGCCGTGGGCCATCGAGCCCACTGCAATGGTGATCCACGACACCTTCGACAAGCAGGGCAACCCGATCGAGCTGTCGCCGCGCAACATCCTCAAGAACGTGCTCAAGCTCTACGCCGACAAGGGCTGGCAAGCCATCGTCGCGCCCGAGATGGAGTTCTACCTGACCAAGCGCAACAGCGACCCGGACTTCCCGCTGGAGGCGCCGATCGGCCGCTCCGGTCGCCCGGAAACCGGCCGCCAGTCCTTCTCCATCGACGCGGCCAACGAGTTCGACCCGCTGTTCGAGGACATGTACGACTGGTGCGAGCTGCAAGGCCTGGACCTGGACACCCTGATCCACGAAGAAGGCCCGGCGCAGATGGAGATCAACTTCCGTCACGGCGACGCCCTGCACCTGGCCGACCAGATTCTGGTGTTCAAGCGCACCATGCGCGAGGCCGCGCTCAAGCACGACGTGGCGGCGACCTTCATGGCCAAGCCGATCACCGATGAGCCGGGCAGCGCCATGCACATCCACCAAAGCGTGATCGACATCAAGACCGGCAAGAACATCTTCTCCGACGATGATGGCGGCATGAGCGAACTGTTCCTGCTTTATATAGGTGGCCTGCAGAAGTACATCCCGGAGCTGCTGCCGCTGTTCGCGCCCAACGTCAACTCGTTCCGCCGTTTCCTGCCCGACACCTCGGCGCCGGTGAACGTGGAATGGGGCGAGGAGAACCGCACCGTGGGCCTGCGCGTGCCGGAAGCCACGCCGCAGAACCGCCGTGTGGAAAACCGCCTGGCCGGTGCCGACGCCAACCCGTACCTGGTGCTGGCGGCGACGCTGCTGTGCGGCTACATGGGCATGGTCGAAGGCGTCGAGGCCAGCGCGCCGGTGAAAGGTCGCGGTTATGAACGACGCAACCTGCGCCTGCCCGTTACCATCGAGAGCGCGCTGGAGCGGATGGAAGCCTGCAAGGACGCCGAGAAGTACCTGGGCGAGAAGTTCATCCGTGGCTACGTCGCGGTGAAGCGCGCCGAGCATGAGAACTACAAGCGCGTGATCAGCTCCTGGGAGCGTGAGTTCCTGCTGCTTTCCGTCTGATTGGGGCGGGTGCCGGCGCAAGACCTGCCCGGCACCCTGGTTTAATCCTGAGGTGAAGTATGACCAACCAAGCGAACAACCCGAAAACCCGTGAGTGGCAGGCCATGAGCCGTGAGCACCACCTCGCGCCGTTCAGCGATTATCAGCAGCTGCACGAGAAGGGTCCGCGCATTGTCACCAAGGCCGACGGTGTCTACCTGTGGGACAGCGAAGGCAACAAGATTCTCGACGGCATGGCTGGCCTGTGGTGCGTGGCCATCGGCTACGGCCGTGAAGAACTGGTCGAGGCGGCCAGCAAGCAGATGCGCGAGCTGCCGTTCTACAACACCTTCTTCCAGACCGCCCACCCGCCGGTGCTGGAGTTGGCCAAGGCGATCGCCGACGTGACCCCGGCCGGCATGAACCACGTGTTCTTCACCGGTTCCGGCTCCGAAGGCAACGACACCATGCTGCGCATGGTTCGCCACTACTGGGCGCTGAAGGGCCAGCCGAACAAGAAGGTCATCATCAGCCGCCTCAACGGCTACCACGGCTCCACCGTGGCTGGCGCCAGCCTGGGCGGCATGACCTACATGCACGAACAAGGCGACCTGCCGATTCCGGGCATCGTGCACATCCCGCAGCCGTACTGGTTCGGCGAGGGTGGCGACATGACCCCCGACGCGTTCGGCATCTGGGCCGCCGAGCAGCTGGAAAAGAAAATCCTCGAAGTCGGCGAAGACAACGTCGCGGCCTTCATCGCCGAGCCGATCCAGGGCGCCGGCGGCGTGATCATTCCGCCGGATACCTACTGGCCGAAAGTGCGCGAGATCCTCGCCAAGTACGACATCCTGTTCGTGGCTGATGAAGTGATCTGCGGCTTCGGTCGTACCGGCGAGTGGTTCGGCAGCGATCACTTCGGCAACAAGCCGGACCTGATGACCATCGCCAAGGGCATGACCAGCGGCTACGTGCCGATGGGTGGCCTGGTAGTCAGTGACAAGGTGTTTCAGGTGATCAACGCCGGTGGTGATTTCAACCACGGCTTCACCTATTCCGGGCACCCGGTTGCCGCTGCGGTGGGCGTGGAAAACATCCGCATCCTGCGCGAAGAAAAAATCATCGAGCGGGTGAAGGCGGAAACGGCACCGTATTTGCAGAAGCGTCTACGTGAACTGGCGGATCATCCGCTGGTGGGCGAAGTCCGCGGTGTGGGCATGCTCGGCGCCATCGAACTGGCGAAGAACAAGCAGACCCGCGAGCGTTTCCCGAGCGAAACGGGCGTCGGCATGATCTGCCGCGGCCATTGCTTCGAGAACGGACTGATCATGCGCGCCGTCGGCGACACCATGATCATCGCGCCACCGCTGGTGATCAGCAAAAGCGAGATTGACGAGCTGATCGAAAAAGCACGCAAGTGCCTCGATCTCACCGCACGTGCTGTACTGGTCTGAGGCTTGAGCGACACGCCATACCTTGCCAGACTGCGCCGGTGCGTTGGCCAGGCTCACCGGGAGGTGTGCCGCTCAGGCGGCGCGACCCCCGGATACTTCCAATGACAAATGGAGCTTACCCGCATGATCAAGACCTTCGGTAAAACACTGCTCGCCCTGACCCTGGCGGGCGCTGTGACCGGCCTGGCGCAGGCTGACGACAAGGTGCTGCACGTTTACAACTGGTCGGACTACATTGCCCCGGACACCCTGGACAAGTTCCAGAAGGAAACCGGCATCAAGGTGGTCTACGACGTTTTCGACAGTAACGAAGTGCTGGAAGCCAAACTGCTGGCGGGCAGCTCCGGTTACGACATCGTCGTACCGTCCAACCCCTTCCTGGCCAAGCAGATCAAGGCGGGCGTATTCCAGAAGCTGGATCGCGCCAAGCTGCCGAACTGGAAAAACCTCGATACCGGCCTGCTCAAGGCGTTGGACCCCAGCGACCCAGGCAACCTGTACTCGGTTCCCTACATGTGGGGCACCATCGGCATCGGCTACAACGTCGACAAGGTCAAGGCCGTGCTCGGCGACAACGCCCCGGTGGATTCCTGGGACCTGGTGTTCAAGCCGGAGAATATGGCCAAGCTGAAAGAGTGTGGCGTGTCCTTCCTCGACTCGCCGACCGAGATCCTCCCGGCCGCGCTGAACTACCTGGGCTTCAAACCGGACAGCACCGATCCGGCCGAGCTGAAGAAAGCCGAAGAACTGTTCATGTCGGTTCGTTCGTCCACCGGCTACTTCCACTCCTCGAAGTACATCGGCGACCTGGCCAACGGCAACATCTGCGTGGCCGTCGGCTACTCGGGTGACCTGTACCAGTCCAAGTCCCGCGCCGAAGAAGCCAAGAATGGCGTGAACATTCTGTACAGCATCCCGAAAGAAGGTGCCGGCAGCTTCTTCGACATGCTCGCCATCCCGGCCGATGCGAAGAACGTCGAAGGCGCTCACGCCTTCCTCAACTTCCTGATGAAGCCGGAAATCATGGCTGAAATCACCAACTTCGTGCAGTTCCCCAACGGCAACTCGGCGGCCACCCCGCTGGTTGACGAGGCCCTGCGCACCGACCCGGGCATCTACCCGAACGAGGAAGTGATGGCCAAGATCTACACCTTCCCCGACCTGCCGGCCAAGGTGCAACGCACCATGACCCGCAGCTGGACCAAGATCAAGTCCGGCAAATAACAGCAGCGACACCCTCCGGCGGGTGCTCCCGCCGGAGACCTGCCAGGAGGACACCATGCTCCAACTCCTGCACCGTCTACCGCTCAACACGAGTCCCACACAGCTCCGTGCGCGGGCGGCTGGGCGTCGTATGCAGGTTTAGGCAACGGACAACGCAGTTTTCCACCAATCCCGGTCGCCGAAGCGGCCAGTAGATCAATAAGAATGAGGACTAACGTGTGCGAATTTCCCTCAGCAAAACCCTGATCGCCGCCACCGTGACACTGGGGCTGACCAGTGCCGCGCAGGCTGCACAGACAGTGCATATCTACAACTGGACCGACTACATCGGCGAAACCACCCTGGCCGACTTCAAGCAGGCCACCGGCATCGACCCGGTCTACGACGTCTTCGATTCCAACGAAACCCTGGAAGGCAAACTGCTCGCGGGCCGCTCCGGCTACGACATCGTGGTGCCGTCCAACCATTTCCTCGGCAAGCAGATCAAGGCCGGTGCCTTCCAGAAGATCGACCGCGCCCAGCTGCCCAACTGGCAGAACCTCGACCCGGCATTGCTCAAACTGTTGGAAACCAACGACGCCGGCAACCAGTATTCCGTCCCCTACCTGTGGGGCACCAACGGCATCGGCTACAACGTCGAGAAGATCAAGGAAGTGCTCGGCGTCGACAAGATCGACTCCTGGGCCATGGTCTTCGAGCCGGAAAACATGAAGAAGCTCAGCACCTGCGGTGTGGCCTTCCTCGACTCGGCCGACGAAATGATTCCGGCCATGCTCAACTACCTGGGCCTCGACCCGAACAGCACCAACCCCGAGGACTACAAGAAGGCCGAAGCCAAGCTGCTGGCCGTGCGTCCGTACGTCACCTACTTCCACTCCTCGAAGTACATCGGTGACCTGGCTAACGGCGACATCTGCGTGGCCACCGGCTTCTCCGGCGACATCCTGCAGGCCGCCGACCGTGCCGACGAAGCCGGCAAGGGCGTCGAGATCGCCTACGCCATTCCCAAGGAAGGCGGCAACCTGTGGTTCGACATGCTGGCGATTCCGGCTGACGCGAAGAACGTCAAGGAAGCCCACGCGTTCATCAACTACATCCTCGACCCGGCGGTGATCGCCAAGGTCAGCGACTACGTCGGCTACGCCAACCCGAACACCAAGGCCGGCGAGCTGATGGACCAGGACGTGCGCACCGACGAGTCCGTTTACCCTCCACAGGCAGTGCTGGATAATCTGTTCATCTCCGCCGAGCTGCCGCCAAAAGTGCAGCGCCTGATGACCCGCAGCTGGACCAAGGTCAAGTCGGGTAAGTGAGCCTCTTTGCCCGGCCTCGCCGCCGGGCCCTATTTCGTACCGGGAGTTTTGCAAAATGGCCGTTGCGTCCAGCGCCTACAAGAAAGCCCTAGAAGGCAGCCAACAACCCAAAGAGGTGTTGGTGAAAATCGATCGCGTGACGAAGAAGTTCGACGAAACCATCGCCGTCGACGACGTCTCGCTGACCATCAACAAGGGTGAGATCTTCGCCCTGCTCGGCGGCTCCGGCTCCGGCAAGTCCACCCTGCTGCGCATGCTCGCCGGCTTCGAGCGACCGACTGAAGGGCGCATCTTCCTCGACGGTGTCGACATCACCGACATGCCGCCCTACGAGCGGCCGATCAACATGATGTTCCAGTCCTACGCGCTGTTCCCGCACATGACCGTGGCGCAGAACATTGCCTTCGGCCTCAAGCAGGATCGCCTGTCCAAGAGCGAGATCGACGAGCGCGTGGCCGAGATGCTCAAGCTGGTGCACATGACCCAGTACGCCAAGCGCAAGCCGCACCAGCTCTCCGGCGGCCAGCGTCAGCGCGTGGCCCTGGCCCGCTCGCTGGCCAAGCGACCGAAGCTGCTACTGCTCGACGAGCCGATGGGCGCCCTGGACAAGAAGCTGCGTTCGCAGATGCAGCTGGAGCTGGTGGAAATCATCGAGCGCGTTGGCGTGACCTGTGTGATGGTGACCCACGACCAGGAAGAGGCCATGACCATGGCCCAGCGCATCGCCATCATGCACCTCGGCTGGATCGCCCAGATCGGCAGCCCGGTGGACATCTACGAGACTCCGGCCAGCCGCCTGGTCTGCGAGTTCATCGGCAACGTCAACCTGTTCGAGGGCACCCTGGTCACCGACGACATCGACCACGCCGTGATCGATTGCCCGCAACTCGACAAGCCGATCTACATCGGCCACGGCATCAGTACCCGTGCCGAAGAGAAGCGCCTGAGCTACGCCCTGCGCCCGGAAAAACTGCTGATGGCCACCGAACTGCCGGCCGACCATGAGCACGCCAACTACAACTGGAGCAACGGCCACGTCCACGACATCGCCTACCTCGGCGGCCACTCGGTGTACTACGTCAAGCTGACCTCGGGGCAGGTCGTGCAGTGCTTCATCGCCAACGCCGAGCGCCGCGGCAAGCGTCCGACCTGGGACGACGCCGTGGTGGTGTACTGGGAAGACGACAGCGGCGTGGTACTGCAATCATGAAACTCTCCCGTCTGAAGCGATACCTGCCAACGGGGCGCCACGTCGTCATCGGCATTCCGTTCTTCTGGCTGTTCCTGTTCTTCCTGCTGCCGTTCTTCATCGTCCTGAAGATCAGCTTCGCCGAAGCAGACGTGGCCATTCCGCCGTACACGGAAATCTACAGCTGGGCGGAAAACCAGCTGTCCATCGTGCTCAACCTCGGCAACTACATCTTCCTCAGCGAAGATGAGCTGTACCTGGCGGCTTACCTCGGCTCGCTGAAGATGGCCTTCATCAGCACCGTGCTGTGCATCCTCATCGGCTACCCGATGGCCTACGCCATCGCCCGGGCCAGCAAGGAAATGCAGACCGTACTGCTGCTGCTGATCATGATGCCGACCTGGACTGCGATCCTGATCCGCGTCTACGCCTGGATGGGCATCCTCAGCACCAACGGCCTGCTCAACAGCCTGCTGCTGAGCATCGGCCTGATCGACGAGCCGCTGCAGATCCTCAACACCAACCTCGCGGTGTACATCGGCGTGGTCTATTCGTACCTGCCGTTCATGATCCTGCCGCTGTTCGCCAACCTGGTGAAACACGACAACAGCCTGCTGGAAGCCGCTTCCGACCTGGGCTCGAGCAACTTCAACAACTTCTGGAAGATCACCGTGCCGCTGTCCAAGAACGGCCTCATCGCCGGCAGCATGCTGGTGTTCATTCCCGTGGTCGGCGAATTCGTCATCCCCGAGCTGCTCGGCGGGCCGGAGACGCTGATGATCGGCAAGGTGTTGTGGCAGGAGTTCTTCAACAACCGCGACTGGCCGGTAGCCTCGGCGCTGGCGGTGGTGATGCTGGCGGTGCTGATCGTGCCGATCATTCTGTTCAACCGTAACCAGGCCAAAGAGATGGAGGGCCGCGCATGAACCGCCTTCGTTTCTCCACGGTAATGCTCTGGCTCGGGCTGCTGTTCATCTACCTGCCCATGCTGATCATGGTCATCTACTCGTTCAACGCCTCCAAGCTGGTGACGGTGTGGGGCGGCTGGTCGCTGAAGTGGTACGCCGGCCTGCTCGACAACAGTCAGCTGATGGGCGCAGTGATGCGCTCGCTGGAGATCGCCTGCTACACGGCGATCGCCGCGGTGGCGCTGGGCACCCTGGCGGCCTTCGTGCTGACCCGGGTGACCCGCTTCAAGGGCCGCACGCTGTTCGGTGGCCTGGTCACCGCGCCGCTGGTGATGCCCGAGGTGATCACCGGTCTGTCGCTGCTGCTGCTGTTCGTGGCCATGGCGCAACTGATCGGCTGGCCCACCGAGCGTGGCCTGGTGACCATCTGGATTGCCCACACCACGTTCTGCGCCGCCTACGTGGCGGTGGTGGTGTCGGCACGCCTGCGCGAGCTGGACCTGTCCATCGAGGAAGCCGCGATGGACCTGGGCGCCAAGCCGTTCAAGGTGTTCTTCCTGATCACCATCCCGATGATCGCGCCGTCGCTGGCGGCTGGCGGCATGATGTCCTTCGCCCTGTCGCTGGACGACCTGGTACTGGCCAGCTTCGTTTCCGGCCCCGGCTCCACCACCCTGCCGATGGAGGTGTTCTCCGCCGTGCGCCTGGGTGTGAAGCCGGAGATCAACGCCGTTGCCAGCCTGATTTTGCTGGTGGTCTCGCTGTTCACCTTCTGCGCCTGGTTCTTTGCCCGTCGCGCCGAAGAGAGCCGCAAGCGGGCGATCCTGGAAGCCATGGAGTCCACGGCCGGCGAGGTCGAGAAGTCCAACTGGAAGCCGGCGTAAGCCGCACCCGTCACCGCAATAACGACAAAGGCCACCTTCGGGTGGCCTTTGTTTTTTCAGGTGTTGTCTGGGGGGCGAACGGTGGATGACGCTCGGCTTATCCACCGACGGCCCATCAAGCGGCCACTGCCGGCCTACTTTGCCGGCGTCAGCAGCAGCGTTCCGCGGGTATTGGCCCGGACCTCTTCCTCATCGAAATGCATCGGCAGGTACTGGCCTTCGATGTACGCCTCGGCCTGGTCGGCGTAGTGCGCATCGAAGGGAGCACCGCTCTGGCCCAGCGGATTGATGCCCAGGCCGTGTGCGCCGTCGGCGAGGTCGATGAGGCGCCGTGTCGAAGGGCCGTAGACCACCGACCAGGGCGCCGGACCGACCCGGTGGGAAAGGTTGTTCGGCACTTCGTGGCCACCCGGTGCAGCGAGCGGGCCAACGTTGAACAGCCGGTCGAGCGGCTTCTGCCCGCCCAGCGGGTGCTCGTGGGTCAGGGTGTGGCCCTTGCCCCAGGTCCATTGGCTGCTGTCGGCGCCGAAGGTCTGGCGCAGGTGGGCGAGGCTGGCCTGCCACGCAGCCTTCACCGTTTCGGCACGCGTCTCCACGGCTTCGCTGTCGCGTCTGTCCCACCACGGCGAACTGGCGTCGGCGGTCAGGCGTGGCAACGCGCTGTCGAGCACGCGGGTCTGCAGCAGGCTGTCGAAGAAGGCCGCGCCCAGCTCGTCGCGCATGGCCTGGTTGGCCAGCTCGAAGGTCAACTGGTTGAACAGGGTGGCGGCCGTAGACTGCAGCGGGTGCGCGCCGTCCCAGCTGGCCAGTTGCTCGACCAGGGCGCGTTCGCCGTCGTCTGCCGCCGCGGCGCGCAGGTCGGCGAGAATCGGCGCCAGCAGGCGCGGCCCGTAGCCGGTGCCGTCGTCCAGCTGCAGCGCCTGGCTGTTGTGCAGGTCCCACTTCACCTCGGGCTGCGCCAGGCGCTGGTTGAGGCGCTCGCCACGGTCGGCGAGGTTGTAGTAGCCGGGAATCGCCACGCCGCTGGGGGACTGCGGCTGGAAGTTGGCGGAGATGATGTAGCCGCGCGGCGGGTTCTCTTCCTGTGGGTTGGCAGTGAACGGCAGGTAGCCGGGCTTGTCCGCCTCGCCGTTGCTGCCGTCGAGGATGAAGCTCGGATTGACCCCCACCGGACGCCGCGGCAGCTTGCCGGCGGCCCACCAGCCAATATCGCCGCTGGCGTTGGCGTAGATCACGTTGAGGCCGGGGGCATGGATCTTCTCGGCGGCGGCGCGGGCCTTGTCCAGGCTGTCGGCGCGGTTGAGCTGGTAGAAGGCCTCGAGGATCGGGTTCTCGGTCTCGAGGAACGCCCACCACATGGCGATGGGCGTTGCGCCGGCCTGGTCGCCCAGCGCGTCGTTGATGATCGGCCCGTGCGGCGAGCGGCGCAGGCTCAGCCTGACCGGCTCGGCATCCTTGACCTGGATGGTCTCCTCGCGGCGCTGCAGGTCGACCCACTGGCCGTTGATCTGTACCTGCTCGGGATTGTCCGGGTTGACCTTCTCGGCGATCAGGTCGAGGTCGTCGTTCTGGAACATGGTCAGGCTCCAGGCGAACTGCCGGTTGTGCCCGAGGGACGCATAGGGGTTGAGCGCCTGGTGATGACCGTACAGCTCGAAGCCGGGGTAGCTGAGCTGCGCCTCGTACCACACCGCCGGCGCGGCGAAACGGATGTGCGGGTCGCCGGCCAGCAGTGGCTTGCCGCTGGCGGTACGGCTGCCGGCGACGGCCCAGGCATTGCTGCCCTCGAACTGCGGCAGGCCGGCGTCGACCAGCGCCTGCTGGCTGAGCCGCGCCAGGCTGTTCAGCGCCTGCCAGTCGTCGTTGCCAAGACGCTGGCCGACCGCGCCGCCGGGGTGCCAGTCGAGGTCGAACACGCGTAAGTAGTCGGCGCCGAGGCTGTCGCGCACATGGGTCAGCACCGGCTCGGTGCGGAACGCGGCGGCGAAGCTGTAGGCCATGTAGCCGGCGACGGACACCGTATCTTCGAGGGTGAAGGGGCGTTTGCTGATGCCGAGCAGGTCGAACTCGAGCGGCGCCGGGCGGCCGTCCTGGAACTGGTTGATGCCGTCGAGGTAGGCCTGCAGGGCTTTCACCGCCGGGCTGTTGCGGTCCAGCGTGGCGGTGTAGCGGTCGGCATGCTCGCGGATGCCGAGGGTGCGGAACAGGCGGTCGGTGTCGACCAGCTTGGCGCCGAACACCTCGGCCAGTTCGCCGCGCGCCAGGCGCCGCAGCATTTCCATCTGGAACAGGCGGTCCTGGGCGTGCACGAAGCCCAGGGCGCGGTACATGTCGGCCTCGTTCTGCGCCTGGATATGCGGCACACCGCGCTCGTCGTAGCGCACGCTGACGGGCGCCTGCAAGTTGGCCAGGCTCAGGTTGCCATCGCGCACCGGCTGCTTGCTGTGGCCGTACCAGGTGGCACCAGCGGCGACCGCGGCAATCGCCACGGCGAGAAGGGTCAGGCTGCGTTTCATCGGTGTACTCCTTGTTCTTGTACGCGCATTCTGGACAGCCGACGGGTGGCGATCATTGACCAAAGGTCAGTTGGCTGGAATTCTCCGGTCAATAAAAGGAGATTGCATGAACCCACTCGCGAGCGAGTCCTGGCCGACCTCGCCCCTGACCCATTCCGCCACGCTGCGCCGTCTGCTGTACGAGGGGCTGGCCGAGCTGGGCTTCGACCCGGCGGCGATCTACCGCGGCACCAACCAGTACCGGCGCCTGGTGCCACCGCCGATGGAAGGGCGGCTGAGCCACGACGAGGCGCCGCTGTTTTGGCTGGCCGCCGACCGCCTGACCGGTGACCCGGACATCGGCCTGCACCTGGGCGAGGTGATGAAGCCACGCCTGCTCGACGTGGTCGGTTACCTGCTGCTGGCCAGTCGCGACCTGGATGAGGCGCTGCGTAGTTTCCTGCGCTTCCAGCACATCCTTGCCGGCGGCTTCGTCGCCCAGCTGCAAGTGGAGGGCGAGCAGGCGCGCCTGGTGCTCGACCTCAACTACCAGGCCTTCGCGCCGTTGCGCCAGCAGATGGAATGCCTGGCGCTGCTGTTCCTCAAGCTGCTGCGCTTCATCACCGACGACGAATTCCATATCGTCGCCCTGGCGTTCCGCCATCCACGGCCGCGGCGCCTGGGCGAGCACCGCCGTCTGTTCGGCCTGCAGCCGAGCTTCGCCTGCGCTCACGACGCGCTGCACTTTCCCGCGGCGCTGCTCAAGCGCCCGTCGCGCACGGCCAATCCGGGTCTGCATCGCCTGCTCTGGCAGCACGCCGAGGAGCAGTTGGCGCAACTGGTGGAGAACGACCTGCTCAATCGCCTGCGCTACCTGCTTGGTGTGCGCCTGGGCCAGGCCGATTGTTCGCTGCAGGCCTGCGCCGGCGAACTGGGCTTGAGCGCCGCCGCGCTGCAGCGTGGCCTGGCCGCGCAGAACAGCACCCTGCGCCAGGTGCGCGAGGCAGTGCAGCAGGCGCGGGCCCATGAGCTGTTGCAGGCCGGCCAGGCGATCCGCGATGTCTGCCGCGCCTGCGGCTTCGCCGAACTGTCGCCGTTCTACCGCGCCTTCCGCCGCTGGTACGGCATCGCCCCTGATGCCTATCGGGCCAAGTTGCTGCCGGAGGGCGCGGCCGGGTAGTAGGCGTCCCACAGGCGGTTGCGAAACTTGTAGGTGGGGTCGAGGCGAGCCTTGAGGGCGAAGTAGGCTGGTGCGCGTGGGTAGGCGGCGAGGAATTGTTCGCGGCTGGCGTGGATCTGGTACGGCAGGTAGTAGCGCCCCTCGCAGGCCAGCGCCGCGGCGATCAGGTCGCGGGTCCAGGCGGTGGCTTTGGCGCGTTCGACATCGCTCGTGCCCTGGCGGTAGTACAGCACCAGGGCGAAGACTTCCTGCGGTGCCCAGGCCAGCAGTGTGCCGGGGTCGGCCTTGGCGTGGCGGATCGAGACGTTGATCAGGTTGGCCTGGTGCTGGTGGGTCAGCCGCGCCAGTTCGGCGACGAAGTGCTCCAGCTGCGCTGGCGGCACGAAGTATTCCTGCAGTACGTAGCTGAAGTCCGCGGTGGAAATAGGCTCCAGCTCGCGCACGTCGAGGCTGGCCTCGTGGTTGCGCCATTGCACCTGATGGGCGCGGTACAGCAGCGGGTCGAAGGCCGCCTCGCGCAGCTTGAGGCCGGTGGCCGACGCCGCGGTGAGGCGGATGCCGGTCTGCTGCACGCGGTAGCTGCGATCGGCCGGCGTCAGTCGTGCGGTTTCGGTCAGCGGCTGCTCGGTGCGCCGGTAGGACACCGCGCGCACCGTGTCGAAGTCGCCGGGGTAGAGCAAGCCGTTGTGCATGACCAGTTCGTCATCGCCGGCCACGTGGCGGTAGAACCAGGCGCGGTAGTCGCTCAGTGGCATGACCTGGCTTTCACGCAGCAGGCGGCTGTTCTCGGCCAGGCCCAGGGTTGCCTCGACGATCACGCCGAGGCCGCCGTAGCCGCCGATGGCGCCGTAGAACAGCTCGGCGTTCCGTGTCGGGCTGGCCTCGACCACCTGGCCGTCGGCCAGCACCATCTTCAGTGCACGCACCGAGCCGACGATGGCACCCTCGCCGACGTAGCGGCCGTGCACGTTGACCGACAGCGAACCGCCGACGCTGAAGTTGGCGTAGGACTGCATGATCTGCGGCGACAGGTCATGGGGGTCGATGTATTCGAGGATCTTGCGCCAGGTGATGCCGGCCTGCACGCGGATTTCGCGGCGCTCGGCGGAGAACGCCAGCACCTCGTCGAAGTCGCGCATGTCCAGTTGCAGGGCACCGTCGCTGGCGGTCTGCCCGCCCATGCTATAGCGCCCGCCGCCGATGCTGATCGGCCCCGGATGCTGGCGTACTGCGTCGACGATCTGCTCCAGGCGCGTGGGCGCGAGAACCTGCGCGACGCGGATCGGATTGAGGCCGGTGATGTCGTTGACGATTTCGCTGGCGCCGACCGGCAGGGCGGTCAGGGCCAGGCAGAGCAGGAAAGCGCGCATGAACGGTCCTTGTTCGGGGCGCCGGCGGTCAGTTCTGGATGGTGGCCGCCGGGTTGATCACACGGCCCAGGCCGAGGTTGCGCAGGGCCAGGTGCAGGGTGCTGTGGATGACCTGCGGATTGTCCATGCGCATCAGCTGGGCGAGGATCTCGTTCGCTTTGCTCAGGCTGATCTGGCGCAGCAGCCACTTCACCTTGGGCAGGTTGGTGGCGTTCATCGACAGGCTGTCGAAGCCCATCGCCAGCAGCAGCACGGCCGCGGCCGGGTCGCCGGCCATCTCGCCGCAGATGCTCACCGGCTTGCCTTCCAAGGCGGCGCCCTCGATCACCAGGCGCAGTGCGTGCAGCACCGCCGGGTGGAGGAAGTCGTAGAGGTCGGCGACCCGCGGGTTGTTGCGGTCGACCGCCAGCAGGTACTGCGTCAGGTCATTCGAGCCGACGGAGAGGAAGTCGACCTGACGCGCCAGATCGCGCACCTGGTAGACCGCTGCGGGAATCTCGATCATCACGCCAACGGGTGGCAGCGGTACGTCGACGCCTTCGTCGCGCACTTCGCCCCAGGCGCGGTGGATCAGGTGCAGCGCTTCTTCCAGTTCCTGCACGCCGGAGATCATCGGCAGGAGGATGCGCAGGTTGTTCAGGCCCTCGCTGGCCTTGAGCATGGCGCGCACCTGGACCAGGAAGATCTCCGGGTGGTCGAGGGTGATGCGGATGCCGCGCCAGCCGAGGAAGGGGTTGTCTTCCTTGATCGGGAAATAGCTCAGCGCCTTGTCGCCGCCGATGTCCAGGGTGCGCATGGTCACCGGCAGCGGGTGGAAGGCGGCCAGCTGCTCGCGGTAGGTGGCCAGCTGTTCCTTCTCGCTGGGGAAGCGCTCGCCGTTCATGAATGGCACTTCGGTGCGGTACAGGCCGACGCCTTCGGCGCCGCGCTCCTGCGCGCGCTTCACGTCGGCCAGCAGGCCGGTGTTGACCCACAGGGGCAGGCGGTGGCCGTCGAGGGTCTCGCAGGGCAGCTCGCGCAGGGCGCTGAGGCCCTGGGCCAGCTGGCGCTCTTCCTCGACCACTTCGGCGTACTGCTTGCGCAGCAGCTCGCTGGGGTTGGTGAAGACTTCGCCGTGGTAGCCGTCGACGATCAGCTGGATGCCGTCGACCTTGGAGTAGGGCAGGTCGACCACGCCCATGACCGTGGGAATGCCCATGGCCCGCGCGAGGATGGCGACGTGGGAGTTGCCCGAGCCCTGCACCGAGATCAGGCCGACCAGCTTGCCTTCCGGCACCTCGCCGAGCATCGCCGGCGACAGCTCCTCGCTGACCAGGATGGTGTTGTCCTGGTACACCAGGTTCTGTTTGCGCTCTTCCTGCAGGTAGGCGAGCAGGCGGCGACCGAGGTCACGGATGTCGGCGGCGCGCTCGCGCAGGTACGAGTCGTCCATCAGCTCGAAGCGTTTGACGTGCTCGTTGACCACCTGGCGCAGGGCGCCCTGGGCCCATTGCCCGGTCTTGATGATCTTGGTCACTTCGCTGCCGAGGGCGGCGTCGTCGAGCATCATCAGGTAGACGTCGAACAGCGCCCGCTCCTCCGGGCGCAGCTGGGTCGCCAGCTTGGCCGACAGGCGATGCATGTCGGCGCGCACGCCTTCCAGGGCGTTGCTGAACAGCTTGAGTTCGGCGGTGATGTCGTCGATCGGCTTGTCCGGCACCACTTCCAGGTCGGCCGGTGGCAGCACCACCACCGCGGTGCCCACTGCGGCACCGGGCGCACCGGGCACACCGACGAAGCGCGCCTCCTGGATGCCTTTGCCCTGCTTGCCGAGGCCGCGGATCGAACCGGTGGCTTCGGCGTGGGCGATAACGCCGGCGAGCTGCGCGCTCATGGTCACCAGGAAGGCCTCTTCGCCCTCGTCAAACTGGCGGCGCTCCTTCTGCTGCACGACCAGAACGCCCATCACCCGACGGTGGTGGATGATCGGTGCGCCGAGGAAGGAGGCGTAGCGTTCTTCACCGGTTTCCGGGAAGTAGCGGTAGCGCGGGTGCTCGGAGGCGTGTTCGAGGTTGAGCGGCTCTTCGCGCGTGCCCACCAGGCCGACCAGGCCTTCGTTGGGCGCCATGCTGACCTTGCCGATCGAGCGCTTGTTGAGGCCGTCGGTGGCCATCAGCACGAAGCGGTTGGTTTCCGGGTCGAGCAGGTAGACCGAGCAGACCTGGCTGCCCATGGCCTCTTTCACCCGCTGCACGATGATCGTCAGCGCCGCCCGGAGATCCTTGGCGGCGTTTACTTCCTGGACGATCTTGCGCAGCGTGTTGAGCATGCTCGTTTCCGTCAGTCGCGCGCCAGCAGGCGCGGGGCTAATTCCTTGAGGGCACGGCGGTAGACTTCACGCTTGAAGGTGACCACCTGGCCCAGCGGGTACCAGTAGCTGACCCAGCGCCAGCCGTCGAATTCCGGCTTGCCGGTCAGGTCCATGCGTACCCGCTGCTCGTCGGAGAGCAGGCGCAGGAGAAACCATTTCTGTTTTTGCCCGATGCACAGCGGTTGGCTGTGCGTGCGCACCAGGCGTTGCGGCAGACGATAGCGCAACCAGCCCCGGGTGCAGGCGAGAATTTTCACGTCCTGCTGTTCGAGGCCCACTTCTTCGTTGAGTTCCCGGTACAGGGCCTGTTCCGGCGACTCATGGGGGTTGATGCCGCCCTGCGGAAACTGCCAGGCATCCTGGTTGATCCGGCGTGCCCAGAGCACCTGGCCGACATCGTTGGTCAGGATGATGCCGACATTGGGGCGGAAACCATCGGAATCGATCACGGCATAGCACCTTGCAAAACGCGTATTTCGGCATTGTTCCACAAAGCCCTTTAACGCAGCAAACGCGCGGTTCGGCCGATGGGCAGTGCGTCTTAAAGCGGCTATTCTGGGCGCCATTTTTCGCCTCAGTGAAGCGGTACCGACACGTGCGCCTAGCCCTTTTCGATCTCGACAACACCCTCCTGGCCGGCGACAGCGACCACAGCTGGGGTGAGTTCCTCTGCCAGCGCGATCTGGTCGACGCCCGCGAATACCGGGCGCGCAACGATGCCTTCTATGCCGACTACTGCGCCGGCAAGCTCGACGTGGTGGCCTACCAGAACTTCAGCCAGGCGATTCTCGGTCGTACCGCACCGGCGCTGCTGGCGCAGTGGCAGGCCGAATTCATGCGCGACGTGATCGAGCCGATCATCCTGGCCAAGGGCGAGGCGCTGCTGGCGCAGCACCGCGAGGCCGGCGACAAGCTGCTGATCATCACCGCGACCAATCGCTTCGTTACCGCACCGATCGCCGCGCGCCTGGGCGTGGACACCCTGCTCGCCACCGAGTGCGGCATGCAGGACGGCCGCTACACCGGCCAGACCACCGGCGTGCCCTGCTATCAGGAGGGCAAGGTGGTGCGCCTGAACCAGTGGCTGCAGGAAAACCGCTACAGCCTCGAAGACAGCTACTTCTACAGCGACTCGCGCAACGACCTGCCGCTGCTGGAGCGGGTCGCCCACCCGGTCGCCGTCGACCCCGACGACACCCTGCGCGCCGTCGCCGAGCAGCGCGGCTGGCAGGTGCTGTCCCTGCGCTGACACCGCACCGTTCAGGCCGCGCGAGCCTTCCTATCTATATGCAGGGCTCGAAGTGCAGGTGCGCGCGCACTGGCTAGACTCAGCGAACCCCCTCTTGCTTCGGGAGTTCGCCATGTTCCTGCGTTCGTTCAGTGTCGGTCTGCGCAATACCATCGGTTTCGGGGTGCTGACCCTGATTCTGCTGTGTACCGGTGGTGTCGCCCTAGGTCAGTTGTCCAGCCTGCGTGGTGATCTGCTCGAAGTGAAGGACGTGTGGATGCTCGGGCTGGACCTGATGGGCAAGATCAAGTCCGATCGCCAGCAGATCCGTCTCGACGAGAACGAGGCGCTGGCCCAGCCCGAGGAGCTGGCGGCGCTGCGCACGGAAATCACCATGCTCGAGCAGCGCGTGCGTGGCAACGACGATGCCTACGCCAAGACCATCATCCTCGACGAGGATCGCCGCCTGTTCGATGCCTACCACAGCAAGAGCAAGGCCTATGAGCAGAGCCTGGAACAGGTGCTCGCGGCCCTGGCCGCCGGCAAGCCGGAGCCGGCGCTGACGGAGCGCTCGGAAAAAGATTTCGATGCACTGATCAGCGCCCTCGACCAGCTGATCGCGCTGAACAACAAGGGCGCCGAGGATGCCGGCAGTCGTGCGGAAAAGAGCGCCGATGCGGCAACGGTGACCTTCAGCCTGATCCTCGGGGCGGCGGTGATCTTCACCGTGGCCGCGGCCTGGCTGCTCAGCCGCAGCATCACCCAGCCGCTGGCGCAGCTGTCGGCGTCGGCGCAGCGCATCGCCGGCGGCGACCTGACGCAGCCGGTGAGTGCCGATGGCAACGACGAGGTCACTCAGGTGCAGCGCTCCCTGGGCGGCATGCAGAACACCCTGCGCGACACCCTGCAGAACATCCAGAGTTCGGCCACGCAGCTGGCCTCGGCCGCCGAAGAGCTGCATGCGGTGACCGAGAATTCGGCCCAGGGCATTTCCCGGCAGAACGACGAGATCGAAATGGCTGCCACCGCGGTCACCGAGATGTCGGCGGCGGTAGACGAGGTGGCGCGCAACGCCAATCACACCTCCGACTCGTCACGCGAGGCCGAGCAGACCGCGCACAGCGGGCGCCAGCAGGTGAGCACCACGCGCAGTACCATCGAGCAGCTCAGCGAGCGCCTGCAGATCACCTCCAGCACCATCAGCACCCTGGCCGAGGAAGCGATTTCCATTGGTCGCGTGCTCGAGGTGATTCGCACCATCGCCGAGCAGACCAACCTGCTGGCGCTGAACGCCGCCATCGAGGCCGCGCGGGCCGGTGACCAGGGCCGCGGGTTTGCCGTGGTCGCCGACGAGGTGCGCGCGCTGGCCCAGCGCACGCAGACCTCGACCCAGGAAATCGAGCGAATGATCAGCGCGATCCAGAACGCCAGCCAGGAGTCGGTCAGCGCCATGGCGCAGAGCAGCGAGTACGCCACGCGCAGCCAGTCGATGGCGAGCGAGGCGGACAACGCGCTGCTGGTGATTTCCGAGCGGGTCAGCCAGATCAACGAGATGAACCTGGTGATCGCCAGCGCCGCCGAGGAGCAGGCGCAGGTGGCGCGCGAGGTCGACCGCAACCTGGTGGCGATCCGCGACATTGCCGCGCAGAACGCCACAGGCGCGCACCAGACCTCGGTGGCCAGCGATCAGCTGGCGCGGCTGGCCAGTGACCTCAACGGAATGGTGCAGCGCTTCCGCCTGTAGCGCTGTGCGAGCCCCTCGGCGCTAGTCCTCGTAGGGCGCGCCGTGCGCACCAGAGGTCGTCTGCGGGCTCGCTGATGCGCACCGCCTGGGCGGCCCCGCGAGCCCTACGGGATTGCGGTTACGGCGTTGGTGCGGCGGGCTCGCTGGCATCAGCGGGCGATGCCGCTGGCGTGTCTGGCCCAGGCTCCGCGGCGTCCGCAGCTGGCTGCTCTTCCTGCTTCTGCTGCACCTCGGGCTCGGCCGGTGGCGCTTGCGTGTCTTCCTCTGGCGCGTCGCCGCGCAGGAAATTGTGCAGCGGGTTGGTGTTGGTCGCCTCGCCGGCACCGGTCACGCTGAAGCGCAACGTGCCGATCTGCTGACCGGCTTCGGTCACCACCCACACCTGCCAGTCGCCCTCGGGGTTGCCGGGGAAATTGCGCTTGTGCGTCCAGGCGCGGTAACCGGCCTTACGCCCGCCGTGGATGTCCAGGGCGATGCGGTCGACCACCTCGTCGTTGTGCCGCCACACGTGGTAGATGCGCTCGTCCAGCCCGCGCGGGGCGTTGATCGCGGTGTAGGCATAGAGGCCGTTGCTGCGCAGCTGCATGGCGTCGATCTGGCGCAGGGTCTCGCCTGGCGCGCGCGAGGCGTTGTCCATCTGCGCGGTCACCGCCACTTCGGTCAGCCACAGGGTTGCCGGCGGCACCCACGGCCGCGCCAGCCAGCCGACGCCGCCGAGCGCGGCGATCAGCCCGCACAGGGCCAGCCAGCGCCAACCGCGGCGAATGTGCAGCGAACTGGCCAGGCTGGGGAACGACAGCAGCAGGGCGGCGGCCAGGGCCAGGCGGTAGCTCTCGGCAGTGGTCAGGTGGACGATCAGCGGCAGCGCCGTGAGCAGCACGGCGAACAGGGTCAGGGTGTGGTAGCCGAGGTACATCCAGCGGCGCCGGGCCAGCCAGCGGTAATACAGCGGGTCGACGATCGCCACCAGCGCGGCGAGCCCGAGCAGGCTGGTGAACAGCGCCTGGCCGCTGTTCCAGGCGGTGGTGACGAAGAAGAACGGCAGGACGAAGAACAGACTTTCCTGGTGGATCAGCTGGGTCACGTAGCGCAGCACCACCGGCGGTACTTCCAGGCCCAGCCAGCGCGCGGCGCTACGTGTGAGCAGGCTCTCGAAGAGCAGCCAGACCCAGCTCAGCAGCATCAGCACGGCGATCACCCGGCCGACGCCTTCCTGACGGTCGACCAGGATGAAGCTGGCGATACCGGAGACGAAGCCGAACAGGGCGATCAGCCCGGGGTAGCGCTTGAGCAGGTTGAGCAGGCGAAGCAGGAGCAGTTTCCAGTGCGTCATGGGCAGGGATAGAAACGCGGCGGGGGGCGGGCATGATCGCACGCCGCGCCGGCTGCGTTAATCACCGACCATCCGGGCTCGCCAGTGGGGCGCCTGCGCTGGCGGCCTGGGCGCCGCGTTGCCGGCCGCGGAACTGCTCGACCAGCAGCTGCAGGCGGGCGGCGAGGTCGGCGACATGGTCGGCGCTGCTGCGGCTCTGCTGGCTGGCGACGACGTTGCGCTCGCTGGCCTGGCGAATGCCGCAGAGGTTGAGCTGGATGTCGTCGCCGACCGTGCTCTGCTGCTCCACCGCCGTGGCGATCTGCAGGCTCATGTCACTGATCTGGCCGACCCGACGGTTGATCCCGCCGAGCGCCTGGGCGGCCTGCAAGGCCTGTTCGACGCTGGCCTGGGCGCGGTCATGGCTGCGGCTCATGGCGGCCACGGCGTCGCCGGCGCCCTGTTGCAGGCTGCTGATGATGCGGTGGATCTGCGCGGTCGATTGCTGGGTGCGCGAGGCCAGGCCGCGCACTTCGTCGGCGACCACGGCGAAGCCACGCCCGGCATCGCCGGCCCGCGCGGCCTCGATGGCGGCGTTGAGGGCGAGCAGGTTGGTCTTGTCGGCGATGCCCTTGATCACGTCGAGCACCTGGTTGATCTCCTGGCTGTGCTGCTCCAGCTGGCGGATCACGTTGTTGCTTTCCTGCACCTCGTCGGCCAGCGAGGCGATCAGCTGGCGGCTTTGCTCGACCAGGCGCAGGCCGCTGCCGGTTTCCGCGTCGGCCTCGCTGGCGGCGCTGGCGCTGAGCTGCGCGTGGCGCGCCACGTCCTGCACGCTGGCGGCGAGCTGGGCGATGGCACTGGCGACCTGGGCGGTTTCGTCCTGCTGCTCCAGGCTGGCCTGGTTGCTGCTGTCCAGCGCGGTGGCGAGCTGGTCGGCATTGAGGTGCAGCTGGCAGGCGGAGTCGGCGATGCGCCCGACCACCGAGCGTGCTTCGGCTTCCAGGCTGTGCAGGGCGAAGGCGATCTGCCCGAAGCCGTCGCTGCGCCCGGTGTAGACCCACTGGCTCAACGGGTTGTGGTTGATCGCGCGGGCCTGGCGTTCCAGTGCGGCGACCGGCTGCAGGCCGTGCTGCAGAATCAGGGCGAAGCCGCTGGCGATCAGCGCGCCGGCGCCCAGCAGCGGCAGCAGCGGAGCCACGCCGAGCACGCCGAGCAGGCCACTGCCGCCCAGGCTCAGCGCCGCGCCATACAGACCCAGGCGCTGGGCCAGCGACAGGCGTGGCGCGTGCAATTGTGGCACGTTGCGCCCGGCGCGCAGCGCGGCGTAGGCCTGCTCGGCACGGGCGATCCAGGTGGAGTCGGCGCTGGTGCGCACGGACTGGTATTCCACCACCTGGCCGTTGCGCAGCACCGGCGTGGCGTAGGCGCTGACCCAGTAGTGGTCACCGTTCTTGCAGCGGTTCTTCACCAGGCCGAGCCACGAGCGCCCGGCCTTGAGGGTGCGCCAGAGGTCGGCGAAGGCCGCCGGCGGCATGTCCGGGTGGCGCACGATGTTGTGGCTGCTGCCGAGCAGCTCGGCTTCGCTGAACCCGCTGATGGCGGTGAAGTCCGGGTTGGCGTAGGTCAGCACGCCCTTGAGGTCGGTGGTGGAGAGGATGTTGGCGTGCGGGTTGACCGAGAGACAGCGTTGGGTAACCGGCTGGTTGATCTTCATGGTTGTACTTCCGAGGTCGTACTGGGGGCGGTAGCGTGGGTGGTGGGCTCCGGCAGCAGGCACCAGAGCCCTTCGAAACAGTCTTCGCCGCTGAACAGGCGCTGCAGCTCGGCGGCCGGGCGCGGGCGGCTGAACCAGTAGCCCTGGGCCAGGCTGCAGCCTTCGCTGCGGAGGAATTTCAGGTGTTCTTCGCGCTCCACGCCCTCGGCGACCACTTCCAGGCCGAGGCTGTGGCCGAGGCCGATGATCGCGCGGCTGATGGCGGTCAGTTCCGGGTCGGCGGGGGTGGCGCCGATGAAGCTCTTGTCGACCTTGAGGATGTGCAGCGGGAAGCGCTTGAGGTAGCCGAGCGAGGAGTAGCCGGTGCCGAAGTCGTCCAGCGCCAGGCGCACGCCGAGGCTGGCCAGCTCGCGCAGGGTGATCAGCGTCGCGGTGCAGTCGCGCATCAGCTGGCTCTCGGTGATTTCCAGGGTCAGGCTGGCCGGCGGCAGGCCGCTGTCGAGAAGGATGTCGGTGAGCCGCGCGACGAAATCCTCCTGTTGCAGCTGGCGGCTGGAGAGGTTCACCGAACACTGCAGCTGCGCCTGCCCGGCCAGTTGCCAGGTTCGCACCTGGCGGCAGGCCTGTTGCAGCACCCACTGGCCGACCTGGAGGATTTCCCCGGACTCTTCCAGCGAAGGAATGAACTCCAGCGGCGAGACCAGCGTGTCGCCGCGCTGCCAGCGCAGCAGGGCCTCGACGCCGATCAGGCGGGTGTTGTCCGGGTCGATGCGGCAGATCGGCTGGTAGTGCAGGACGAATTCGCGACGGTGCAGGGCCTGGCCGAGGGCGCTTTCCAGGTCCAGCTGATGGCGTGCGGCGGCCTGCAGCTCGGCGCTGTAGAGGGCGAACTGCGCCTTGCCGGCCTGCTTGGCGCGGTACAGGGCGAGGTCGGCGGCCTGCAGGGCGTCCTGCGAGTCGGCGCTGGCCTCCAGCGGGGCGATGCCGATGCTGGCGCTGACCACCAGGGTCTGCTGCTCCAGGTGCAGCGGCTGGTGCAGGCTTTCCAGCATGCGCTGGGCGACATGCTCGGCGTCGCTGGCATGGGCCAGGTCGGCCAGCAGCACGACGAACTCGTCGCCACCGAAGCGCGCCAGGTGATCGCCGGGGCGCAGGCACTGGTTGAGGCGGCTGCCGACTTCGATCAGCACCAGGTCGCCGACATGGTGGCCGAGGCTGTCGTTGATCAGCTTGAAGCGGTCAAGGTCGATGAACAGCAGTGCGGCCTCGCGTGCACCGCTCTTGGTCAGCTGTTGCAGGGCCAGCTGCAGCAGTTCGTCGAGGCGCAGGCGGTTGGCCAGGCCGGTCAGCGGGTCGTGGCGGGCAGCGTGGCGCAGTTGCTGCTCCACGGTCTTGCGCGTGCTGATGTCGGTCTGCGAGCCAGCGATGCGACGCTGGCCGTTGTGGTCGGCCTCGGCCACGCCGCGGGTTAGCACCCACAGGTACTCGTCGGTGGCGCGGCGGATGCGGTATTCGTGATGCAAAAACGGGCTGTCGCCGTTCAGGTGTGCGTCGATGGCCTGACGCAGGCCGGGCAGGTCGTCCGGGTGCACGCGGCAGAACCAGCTGGCGCTGCCTTCGCCGAGGCTGTCGCGGCTGAGTCCGAGCATGCCCGCCCAGCGCTCGGAGACGTACAGCCGGTCGTGTTCCAGGTGCCAGTCCCAGATGCCGTCGTTGGCCCCGCGCAGCGCCCGGGCGAAGCGCGCCTCGCTGTCCTCCAGGGCCTTGCGCTGGGCGGCGGTGTAGGTGTCGATGGCCAGGGTCATGTCGAAGAACACCGCCTTCAGCAGGCTGGCGTAGATGGCCATGCTGCGCGGGTCGTCGAACAGGCTGGCGAGCATCTCGTCGAGGTACAGGCGATAGCCGCCCAGGTACCACTTCAGCTCGACGCCGGCGATCTGGTGGATCAGGCCGATGCGCAGGCGACTGTCGATGTAGTCGCCGTTGTAGGGGCCGTGCCACAGGCGCTGGTAGTAGTCGAGCTGGCTGTGCTTGAGGCGCGTCAGCACGCCGGGGCCGCCGAGCATGCTGGCCGGCCCGGGGAACGCGCCCAGGTGTTGGTACAGGCGCTCGACGAATTCGCGCTGGGCCTGCTCGGTGGCTTCGGCGGCGGCGTTGAGGTTGGCCGCATCGGCGCTGCTCCAGTCGAGCAGGCGGCAGCGTTCTTCGATCTCGTGGCGGTCGAGGGTGATGCGGCGCATCAGTTCCCTGAGTACTTCGACGGACTCCATGTGTGTGACCCTCAGTGGCTATTTTTTGCAGGCACAAAAAAAGCGCCACCCGGCAGCCCCCTTCCGTAAGGAGGGGTCAGCCAGTGCGGCGCTTCGTCTTGCAGGCCCGTACGTCCTGCCCGGCAAAGCCGGTCTCCGCCGGTGGGCGGAACCTTGGTTGTGATGGGGTCTTCTACGCTATTCGGGCTGTGCCGACAATTCTTCCAATAGCTGTTGCAGGCGCCGGCGCAACATGCCCAGTTCTCGTGAGCGAAAGGCATGGCGGGTGCGCTCCAGGGTCGCGACGGCATCGCACAGCACCGCCTGCACCTGGCCGCTGGGGCCCAGTGCCGAGGGTTTCAGCCAGCGACACAGCGGCGCGTGGCGGCACTGCGCGGCTTCCTCGAGGATGGCGTCCTCACCCAGTTCGGCGCCCAGCGTCTCGCGCAGGCGACAGGCGAGACGGGGGTCGGTGCAGATGATGACGGGGCTGGTGGGCATTGGCTGGCTGCGGTGGGAAAGGTGATCCCATGGTGGCGATAAGCCGGTACGTGGCCATTGATCCGGGTCAAGCCGCCGGTGAGTGCGCCCGGTCATTCATCGGCAAGCCGCTCAGTCCGCGGCCTGGCGCCCGCTGAGCGGATAATTGACGGCGGTTTCGTGACGCTCTTGCGCTGGGTTCTCCGGCGCCGTTTCGGGGCCGACGGCGAGGGCGCCGGTGTCCTGGTTTTCCAGCACTGCGTAGGCGCTGCTGCAGAACAGCGAGTTGAGGCGTTTCATGTCGGCGATCAGCTCCAGGTGCAGCGAGCTGGTCTCGAGGCTCTGCACCACCTGGCGACTGAGGCGGTTGACGTGGGCGTGGGCCAGCTTGCGTTCGCGCAGGCGGAAGCGGCGCTTCTCGCGCAGCAGCTGCTGGGCGCTGGTGCGGTCGCCGCTGAGGAACACGTTGAGGCCCAGGCGCAGGTTGGCGGTGAGGTCGGTGTGCAGCTCGGTCAGCTCGTCCAGGCCGCTGTCGGAGAACGCCTGCAGGCGTGGACGCTTGTGGCTGTTGAGCTTGCCGACCATCTGCTCGATGAGGTCGCCGGCGTGCTCCAGGTTCACCGCCAGCTCGATGATCTCCGCCCAGCGCCGGTTGTCCTGCTCGCCGAGGTCATCACGCGGCATGCGCGCCAGGTACAACTTGACCGCGTTGTACAGCGCATCGACATCGTCATCCAGGCGTCGCACCTGGCGCCCGGCTTCGCTGGAGCCGCTGCGCAGCACCTCGAGCTGGCGGCCGAGCATCTGTTCGATCAGGTCGCCGATGCGCAGCGTTTCGCGCACCGCGTTGGCCAGCGCCAGGCTGGGCGTATCCAGGGCGGTCTGATCGAGGTGGCGCGGCTTGGCCACGCCATCGTCGCTGGCGCGCTCGGGCAGCAGCAGGCTGCACAGGCGCGCCATCAGGCCCACGGTGGGCAACAGCAGCACGCAGCGCAGGCTGTTGTAGGCCAGGTGGAAACCGATCACCAGGGTTGCCGGGGCGAATGGCAGGGTGCTCATCCAGGCCACCAGCGGGCCGCTCACCGGCACGATCAGCAGCAGGCCGAGCAGCTTGTAGAGCAGGCTGCCGAGGGCCACGCGGCGCCCGGCCGGCGACTGCATGCTGCTGTTGATCAGCGCCAGCACGCCGCTGCCGATGTTGGCGCCGATGACCAGACCGATGGCCACCGGCAGGCCGATCACCTCGGTGCCGACCAGGGTCGCGGTGAGCAGCACGGCGGCCAGGCTGGAGTAGCTGAGCAGGGCGAACAGCGCTCCGACCAGGGCATCCAGCAGCAGGTCGCCGGTGAGCGAGGCGAACAGCACTTCGATGCCGTTGGCCCGGACGATCGGGTGTGCGGCTTCGACGATCAGTTGCAGCGCCAGGATGATCAGGCCCAGGCCGATGGCCACGCGACCGACCTGGCCGAGGCGGCTCTGCTTGCGTGAGAGGAACAGCAGCACGCCGCTGAAGATTAGCAGCGGCGACAGCCACGACAGGTCCAGGGTCAGCACCCGCGCCATCAGCGCCGTGCCGACATCCGCGCCGAGCATGATCGCCAGCGCCGGCGGCAGCGCCATCAGGCCCTGGGCGACGAAGGAGGTGGCGAGCAGGGCGGTGGCGTTGCTGCTCTGCACCAGCGCCGTGACACCGATGCCGGCGCCGAAGGCGGCGAAGCGGTTGTCCATGTTGTGGCTGAGGATGTGCCGCAGCTGGGTGCCGTACACCCGCAGGATGCCGGTGCGCACGATGTGCGTGCCCCAGACCAGCAGGGCGATGGCGGACAGCAGATTGAGCAGGGTGAGCATAAGCGCGGGTTCCTGGAGCGACCCTGATTGTGAACGCTCCATTACAGCTTTGTTCGCCTTGTCGGGTTGCGCCAGTGCGATCAGCTGTCGCGCAGTACCTTCATCTCCGCGTCGTCTGCGGAAAAGCCGCGCTCGAGCTTGAAGCGCAGGCTCAGGTCGGTGCGCGAGTCGGCGTGCTTGAGCGCTTCGGTGAGGTCGATGCGGCCTTCTTCGAGGAGCGTGAACAGGTGCTGGTCGAAGGTCTGCAGGCCCTGCTCAAGGGCGCGTGCGGTGGCTTCGCGCAGCTCGTCGAGCTGGTCACGCTGGATCAGGTCGCGGATGTACGGCGTGCCCAGCATCAGCTCGATGGCGGCGACGCGCTTCTGTGTCTTGCCCGGCACCAGGCGCTGGCCGACCACTGCCTTGAGGTTGTGCGCCAGGTCGGCGAGCACCTGCTTGCGCGCCTCGTCGGGGAAGAAACGCACGATGCGCTGGATGGCGTGGCTGCTGCTGGTGGCGTGCAGGGTGGCGACGCACAGGTGGCCGGTCTCGGCGTAGTGCAGGGCGTGCAGCATGGTCGCGGCGTCGCGGATCTCGCCGAGCATGATCACGTCCGGCGCCTCGCGCAGCACGTTGCGCAGGGCGTCGGCGAAGCTGTGGGTGTCGAGGCCGACCTCGCGCTGGTCGACGATCGACTGCTTGTGCGGGTGGAGGAATTCGATCGGGTCTTCGATGCAGACGATGTGCCCGCTGCGGTGCTGGTTGCGGTAGTCGAGCAGCGCCGCCAGGGTGGTCGACTTGCCGGAGCCGGCGGCGCCGGTGACGAGGATCAGGCCGCGGTCCTGCAGTGCCAGCTTCTCCATGATCTTCGGCAGACCGAGGCTGGCGAAATCGGGAATGTGGCTCTTGATCAGGCGCACCACCATCGACACTTCGCCGCGCTGGTAATACACGTTGACCCGGTAGCGCCCGGCGTTCTGCAGGCTCACCGCGAGGTTCATCTCCAGGTCGCGCTCGAACTCGGCGATCTGCTTCTGCGTCATCAGCTGGTAGGCCAGCTGCTGGCCGTCACCGGCCTTGAGCGCGTACTGGCCGACCGGGTGGCTGTGGCCCTCGATCTTCATGTGCGGCGGTGCGCCGACGCTGAAGAACATGTCCGAGGCGCCGCGCTGATGCATCAGTTGCAGGTAGGGGAATACATCCGCCGGGTCGTTGTGCTCGCTCATTGCGCCGTTCCATCGCCTGCTCATCGAAGGGCCAAGGATAGCCCCAGGCTTCCTGCGCTGACGAGCGCGACGCCGGTTGTCGCGAGGCGGCATCAGGCTGGTAACCTAGCGACCTCGACAGGATTCCCGGCCCCCCATGCTCAACCTCTTCCACGCCCCCGACCTGGAAACCCTCGGCGCCCTGGCCACGCGTCTGCTCGCCCAGCCGCAGCGCGACCCGTTCGCGCCGGCGCGGGTGGTAGTACCGAGCCAGGGCATCGGCCGCTGGCTGACACTGCAGTTGGCGCGCGAGCAGGGCATCGCCATGCAGCTGGAGGTGCAGCTGCCGTCGGCGTTCGTCTGGGACCTCTCGCGCCAGGTGCTTGGCCAGTTGCCGGAGCAATCGGCCTTCACCCCGGTGACGCTGACCTGGCGCCTCTACGACTGGCTGTGCGAGCCGGCCAACCTGCAGCGCGCCGAGCGCCTGCAGCGTTACCTGGAAGGTGGCGACGAACGCCGGCGGCTGTCCCTGGCGGCGAAGATCGCCGACGTGTTTGACCAGTACCTGCTCTATCGCGATGACTGGCTGGCGGCCTGGGAGCGCGGCGAGCTGTGCGACCTCGGCGCCGACGAAGCCTGGCAGGCCCTGCTCTGGCGCGAGCTGACCGCCGACGGCCACCCGCACCGCGCGCGCTTGCTCGACGACCTGCTGCAACGCTTGTACGACGCCACGCCCATCGCCGGCCTGCCCGAGCGCCTGCTGGTGTTCGGCATCAGCTCGCTGCCGCCGCACCACCTGCGCGTGCTCGACGGCCTGGCGCGGCACACCGAGGTGGTGGTGTTCGCCCTCAACCCGTGCCGCGAAGCCTGGGGCGAGATCCGCGACATCCGCGAACTGGCCAGGCAACCGGAGCTGAGCCCGGACGAGTGGTATCTCGACGTCGGCCATCCGCTGCTGGCCAGCCTCGGCAAGCAGGGTCGCGACTTCTTCGACAGCCTGTTCAGCCTGGCCTCGGCCGAGGGTGGGCAGGAAACCGGGCTGTATTCGGAAGACGCCGACCTGCTCGACGACAGCCTGCTGCACGCCCTGCAGCACGACATTCTGCGCCTGCGCACCCGCCAGCCTGACGAGCGCATCACCCTGCGCGCGGACGACCGCTCGCTGGAGCTGCACGTCGCCCACTCGCCACTGCGCGAAGTGGAAATCCTGCATGACCAGCTGCTCGCGCGCTTCGCCGCCGACCCCAGTCTGAGCCCCGATCAGGTGGTGGTGCTGACCCCGGATATCGAACGCTACGCGCCGTACATCGAGGCGGTGTTCTCCTCGCGCACCGGTGCTTCGCGGCAGACCGCCCCGCGCATCCCGTTCAGCCTCGCCGACCGCAGCCTGCGCGCCGAACTGCCGCTGCTGGAAGCCTTTCTCGACCTGCTCGCCCTGGCGGAAAGCCGTTTCGCCGCGGAAGAAGTGCTGGCCTGGCTGGAGCAACCGGCCATCGCCCGCCGCGCCGGCATCGAGGCCGAAGACCTGCCGCTGCTGCGCGACTGGCTGCGCGACGCCGGCGTGCGCTGGGGCCGCGATGGCGAGCACCGCCGCGCCCTCGGCCTGCCCGATGACAATGCCTTCACCTGGGCCCAGGGCCTGGATCGCCTGCTGCTCGGGTTTGCCGCGCCGCCGCAACTGGCCGGTGAAGCGATCCCGCTGCTCGGTGACAGCCTGCCGCTGGACGCCCTGGAAGGCGCACGCGGGCAACTGCTCGGGCGCCTCTGTGCTTTCGTCGGCAAGCTCGCCGGCCTGGCCGAAAGCCTGCAGCGCGCGCGCCCGCTGGCTGACTGGGCGCTCGACCTGCAAGGGCTGATCGACAACCTGTTCGACGAGCGTGAAGCCGGCGACACCCTGCTGTTGCTCAGCCAGGCCTGCGCCGCGCTGGCGCGCCAGGCCGCGGACGCCGGCATTAGCCGCCCGCTGGAACTGGCCCTGGTGCGCCAGCAGCTCGGCACCGCGCTGGAGGCCGGTGGCGGTGCCTCGGGTTTTCTCACCGGCGCGGTGACCTTCTGCACCATGGTGCCGATGCGCAGCCTGCCGTTCCGCCAGGTCTGCCTGCTCGGCCTCGACGACGGCGCGCTGCCACGGCGCACGCCGGTGGCCGGCTTCGACCTGATCGGCAAGAAGCCGCGCCGCGGTGATCGTGCGCGGCGCCTGGACGACCGCTACCTGCTGCTGGAAACCCTGCTCTCGGCGCGCGACGGCCTGTACCTCAGCTACGTTGGCCGCGACCCGCGCGACAACGCCGTGCTGCCGCCCTCGGTGCTGGTCAGCGAACTGCTCGAAGCCGTCGACAGCACCAGCGTCGCGCTGAGTGGCAAAGCCAGCACCGCCATCACCGTCGCCCACCCGCTGCAACCCTTCGCCCCCGGCAACTTTCAGCAAACCGGGCAGCAGCTGGGCTTCTCCGGTTCCTGGTTCCGCGCCGCCCAGCGCCTGGCCGAGGCGCCGCTGTTGAGCCCGCCGCCCTTCCTCGTCCAGCTGCCGGAACCGGGCGAAGAGTGGTTGACCATCGAGCCGTCGCAGCTGCTGCACTGCTTCCGCCACCCCGCGCGTTTTCTTCTCGAACAACGCCTGGGGTTGCGCCTGGCCGACGAGGAAGAAGCGATTGCCAGCGACGAGCCGTTCAGCCTCGAAGGCCCGGCCCGTCGTGGCCTGCGCAACCTGGCGCTGCAGGCGGTGGAGCGCGACTGGAGCGAGCAGCAGGAACGCCGTATCGCCCGCGCTGCCGGTTGGCTGCCGCCCGGCGAACTCGGCCACGCCCTGTGGGGCAAGCTGCGTGGCCCGGTGCGTGCCTTTGCTCCACGGCTGTTCGAAGCGCGCCCGGCAGATGCACCGCAGCCGCTGCTAGTCGATGTCACCCAGGCAGGCGTGCGGGTGCATGGCTGGCTGGACGGCGTGACCGCCAGCGGCCTGTTCGACTGGCGCCTCAATGCTCCCGGCGCCTGGGATTTGCCCGGCTTCTGGCTGCGCCACCTGCTGCTGAACATCGCCGCCGACGCGGACATCGCCCGCCACAGCCTGCTGATTTCCCCGGCCGGCGACTGGCAACTCGGCCCGCTGGGCAATCCGCGCGACTTGCTCGAACCCTGGCTGGCCGCCTACCGCGAAGCGCTCAGCGCGCCGCTGCCGTTCCTCACCCGCAGCAGCCACGACTTCGCCAAGGCGCTGGTCACCCCCAGCGCGCGCAGCAAGAAAGAACCCATCGACGCCGCCCGTGGCGCAGCGCTGGGCGCCTGGCTCGGTGCCGACTTCAGCCCGATTCCCGGCGAGGCGCTGGATGCCTGGTACGCCCTGGCCTTCCGTGACCGCGAGCCGCTCGGCGAACGCTTCGAACAACTCGCCGAACAGCTGCTCGGCCCGGCGCTGCTGGCCCTGGCCGCCGACGAGGAGGACGCATGAGCCTCGACCTGCAGACCTCATCCTTCACCGGCCGCTCGCTGATCGAGGCGAGCGCCGGCACCGGCAAGACCTGGACCCTGACCGCGCTGTACGCGCGCCTGCTGCTGGAGCAGCAACTCAGCGTCAGCCAGATCCTCGTGGTCACCTACACCACTGCCGCCACCGCCGAGCTGCGCGAGCGCATTCGCGCGCGCCTGGCCGAACTGCTCGCGGTCTACGAAGGCACGCCGAGCAAGGATGGCTTCCTCACCGAACTGCACCGTCGCCATCCCGGCGAAGACGCGCGTCGGCGCCTGCTGCTGGCCGTGCATGGCTTCGACGAGGCGGCGATCTTCACCATCCACGGCTTCTGCCAGCGCGCCCTGCAGGACTCGGCCTTCGAGGCCGGCGGCGACTTCGACAGCGAGCTGACCCAGGACGACCGCGAGGTGCTCGACGCCCTGCTCGGCGATGCCTGGCGTCACGTGCTGGCCGAGGCCGACCCGGCCTGGGCGCGCTACCTGGCCAAGCAGAAAATCACCCCGGCGCTGTTGCGCCAGCGCCTGCGCAGCCACCTGGGCAAGCCGTACCTGCGCATCGAGCCGCGCGAGCAGGCCAGCGGTGACGAGCTGAATGCCGCCAGTCGCGCCTGGGAGCGTGCCGAGCAGCTATGGCGCGAGCAGGGTGCGGCGTTCGTCGAGCAGCTGCGCGGCCATGACGGGCTCAGCCAGAGCACCCACAAGGCGGCCAAGTTCCAGCTGTGGGCTGCCGGCCTGGACGCCTACTTCGCCGACCCGGCTGCGCTGTTCGAAGTGCCGGATGGCCTGGGCAAGTTCGGCGCCGCCGCGCTGCACAAGGCCACCAAGAAAGGCTTCGACGCGCCGCAAAGCGCCATCGCCGAAGCCTTCGACGGGCTCAGCGAAGCGCTCGGCGCTGCGGTGCCGGCCGGGCGGCAGAAGCTCATCGCCCTGCAGGTGCAGCTGCTCGACCAGCTCAACGCCGAGCTGCCGGCGCGCAAGGCGGCGCAGCGCCTGCTGGCCTTCGACGATTTGCTCAACCGCCTCAACGAGGCGCTGCACGGCCCGGCCGGCGATGACCTGGCAACGACCCTGCGTACGCAATACCCGCTGGCGCTGATCGACGAATTCCAGGACACCGATCCGGTGCAGTACCGGATCTTCGACCGCATCTACCCGGTTGTTCCGGGCACTGCAGGTGGTGACCTGTGTTTTGTCGGCGACCCCAAACAGGCGATCTACGCCTTCCGCGGCGCCGACCTGGCGACCTACCTCACCGCTCGCGATGCCGCCGCGCGTTGCTACGACCTGCCGTTCAACTACCGTTCCACGCCGCAACTGATCGACGCGCTGAACCGCCTGTTCGACCGCCCGCAACCGTTTGCCGAAATCGGCCTGGACTATCCGCGGGTGAGCGCCGGCGACAAGCCCCGTGCGCAGCTTGTGCTACCGGACGATATAGACGCAGCGCCGCTGGCACTGGTCTGGCTTGGCGACGAGGGCTTCAACAAGGGCCGCGCCGGTGAGATCGCCGCCATCGACACCGCCCAGCGCATCGCCGGCCTGCTCGCCGCCAGCGCCGAGGGCACGGCTTATTTCGCCGACGATGGCCAGCGCACACCGCTGCGTGGCGGCGATATCGCGGTGCTGGTCGCCAGCCACCGTGAGGCCGCCAGCGTCGCCGGCGAACTGGCCACACGCGGCGTGCCCAGCGTGCGCCGTGGCCGCGACAGCGTGTGGCACAGCGAGGAAGCCGGCGAGCTGGCGGCGGTACTCGCCGCCTATGCCGAGCCGGGCCGCGAGGGCGTGCTGCGCTACGCCCTGGCCAGCCGCTTGCTCGGCCGTGATGCCGCGCAACTGGCGCGCTGCCAGGACGACGAACGTGCCTGGGACAAGGAGCGCGCCGACGCCGAGCAGTACCACCAGCTGTGGCAGCAGCACGGCTTTATGCGCGTCTTTAGAGCGTGGTTGGATCAGGAGCAGGTGGCCGAGCGCCTGCTGGCCGGCATCGACGGTGAGCGTCGGCTGACCAACCTGCTGCACCTGGCCGAACTGCTGCAGACCGAGTGCCTGCAGCGCCCCGGCCTGGAAGCGCTGCTCGCCTGGTTCAACGGCCAGCGGGGCAGCGAGGGCGCGGGAGAGGATGCGCAGCTGCGCCTGGAAAGCGATGCCGAGCGTGTGCAGATCGTCACCATCCACACCTCCAAGGGCCTCGAATACCCCTTGGTGTTCTGCCCATTCCTGTGGGACGGCCGCTTGCTCGGCCAGCACACCGACAGCGCCCGTTGCCACGATGAACACGGCCAGCCGTTGCTCGACCTGGGTAGCGCCCAGCTCGATGAGCACCTGGAAACGGCGCGGCGTGAAGTATTCGCCGAGAAGCTGCGCCTGACCTACGTGGCTCTGACCCGCGCGCGCGACCGCCTGTGGCTGCACTGGGGCCCGGTGGCCGTGCCCAAGCCGAATCAGAAGACCGCTGCCCTGCCCGATGAAGGCCTGCACAGCAGTGCCCTGGCCTGGCTGCTACACGGTCGCCACTTGCTCGGCGAGGACGCTCTCGCCGAGTTGGCCGCGTACCTCAACGAGAAGCCTGGCGTCGCTCTCGGTGCCGAGCTGGACCGTTTGGCCGAGAGCAGCGAGGGCATGATCGCCCGCATCGCGCTGCTCAATCGCGAGGCCAGTGCCGGCGGCGAACAGCGCGCCCAGGCACCGGCCGCGCTGCAGCCGTTCCAGCGCAGCCTGCACAGCGCCTGGCGCATCGGCAGCTTCTCCGGCCTGTCCGCCGGCATGCACATGGAGGCACCGGACCGCGACGCCCTGGCGCTGCCCGCCGCCAGCGAACCGGGCGCCGGTTTCTTTGCCTTCCCCCGTGGTGCGCGCGCCGGTACCTGCCTGCACGCCATCCTCGAAGACTGGGCGCGGGACAAGGCGCCGCTGGCCGAACTGGTCGCCCCGGCGCTGACCGCCCACGGCATCGATGCCGAGCTGTGGAGCGCGGTTGCCGGGCAGCAGTTGCAGCAGGTGCTGGACACCGACCTCGATGGCAGCGGCCTGACCCTGGCCAGCCTGCAACGCGGGCGGCGCCTGCCCGAGCTGGGCTTCACCTTCCCGGTAAAGAACCTCGATGTACAGCGCCTGCGCGTACTCCTGGCCGACCCCGCCATGGGCCTGGCCGAGCCGCTGCGCCTGGCCGCCGAGCGCCTGGAGTTCGACAGCCTGGAGGGCTTCCTCAAGGGCTTCATCGACCTCACTTTCGAGCACGATGGGCGCTGGTACATCCTCGACTACAAGTCCAACTGGCTCGGCCCGGACGCCAGCCACTACGGCGGCGAACGCCTGCTGCAGGCCCTGGCCGGCGAGCACTATTACCTGCAGTACCTGATCTACCTGGTGGCGCTGCGGCGTTTCCTGCGTCAGCGCCTGGCCGACTTCAGCAATGATCAGCTCGGCGGCGCCTACTACCTGTTCCTGCGCGGCATGCCGCAAGCCGGCGTGTACTTCGCCCGGCCCAGTGACGAACTGCTGGATGCCCTCGACCGACTGTTCGCGGAGGGCCAGTGATGCGCCGTTTCGCAGGGTGCGCCGTGTGCACCGTGATCGGCTCGGGCCCAGTCGGTGCGCACGGCGCACCCTACGGGAGTTGCCGATGAATCTTGCCGATCTGCCCCTCGGCCCACTGGAGCGGGCGCTGGTCGACAGCCTGCGCCGTCTCGATCCGGCGGCACCGGAGGCCGTGCTGGCCGCCGCCGCGCTGTGCACTGAAACCCTGGCCGGTGGCGATGTGTGCCTGCCGCTAGCGCGTTACGCCGGTCGCCGACCCTGGGCGGAATTCGCCTTTATCTTGCCGAGCCTGGCCGACTGGCGCACGCAGTTGCAGGCCAGCGCCCTGGTCGGCGTGCCGGGTGATTTCGCCCCGCTGATCCTCGACGGCCAGCGCCTGTATCTGGCCCGCTACCACGCCTACGAAACCCAGCTCGCCGCACAGTTGCTGCAGCGCGCGGCGGACGTGCCGGCGGTCGATGAAGCGGCGCTGGGTGAAAGCCTGACGCGGCTGTTCGCCTTCAACAGCAACACGCCGGACTGGCAGCGCCTGGCTGCGGCGCAGGCGGTGCGGCGGCGCCTGGCGGTGATCTCCGGCGGCCCTGGCACCGGCAAGACCACCACCGTGGTGCGCCTGCTCGCGGCACTCCTTGAGCAGTCGGGCGGTGCCAACCTGGCCATCGGCCTGGCCGCGCCCACCGGCAAGGCGGCGGCGCGCATGGCCGAGGCGATCCGCAACGCCAAGGCGGCGCTGCCGGTCAGCGAGGCGATCAAGGCGGCCCTGCCTGAGGAAGCGCGCACCCTGCACCGCCTGCTCGGCAGCCGCGGCGACACGCCCAAGGTGCGTCACGACGCGGCGCGGCCATTGGCGCTGGACGTGCTGGTGGTCGACGAAGCCTCGATGGTCGACCTGGCGCTGATGGCCAAACTGGTCGACGCGCTGCCGCCGCACGCGCGGCTGATCCTGCTCGGTGACAAGGACCAGCTGGCTGCCGTGGAAGCCGGCGCGGTGTTCGCCGAACTCTGCGAAGGCCGCGGTTTTGACGCCGTGGCGGTGGCCGATCTGCAGCGCATCACCGGCCAGGTCGTACCGGTCGAGCCGCCGCGCTCGCGGCTTGGTGACGCCGTGGTGCTGCTCACCCACAGCCACCGCTTCGCCGGCGACAGCGGCATCGGCGAACTGGCGCGGCGGATCAATGGCGGCGATGCAGCGGGTACGTTGAACCTGCTGCGCGAGCGCCGCGCCGACCTGCACTGGCAGGACCAGCCGACGTCGGCCGCGCTGCTGGAGCGCCTCGACCAGGGCTACCGGCCCTACCTGCAGGCCGCGCGTAACGGTGATCCGGTCCAGGCCTTCGCCGCCTTCAACGCTTTTCGCGCGCTCACCGCACAGCGTGAAGGGCCGTGGGGTGTGAGCGGCATCAACGAGGCGCTGGAGGCGCGGATCAAGCGACGCCTGAGCTTGCCCGAGCGCGAGCGCTGGTACCCCGGCCGTGCGGTGATGGTGCGGCAGAACGACTATGCGCTGGGCCTGTTTAACGGCGACATCGGCCTGTGCCTGCACGGCGAACACGGCCTACGCGTCTATTTCGAGGGTGAAGACGGCTACCGCGCTTTCGCCCCGGCACGCCTGCCCAGCCACGACAGCGCCTTCGCCATGACCGTGCACAAGAGCCAGGGCTCGGAATTCAGCGAAGTGCTGCTGGCGCTGCCCGACCTGCCCAGCCCGCTGCTGACCCGCGCACTGCTCTACACCGGCATCACCCGCGCCAAGCAGCAGGTGGAAATCTGGGCCCTGCCGGCACGCCTGAGCGAGGCGGTGAACAGCAAGGCCGAGCGCGCGGCGGGGTTGGCCGAGCGCCTGGGTGTAACGCCTGTGGCGCCGGCCAGCGTCACGCCTTCCGCGGCTAACCTGGGTAATCAGCTCGACCTCTTCTGACGCTTTACACACGTAGGGTGCGCCGTGCGCACCACAAACCATGTGCGGGCTTCTGGTGCGCACGGCGCACCCTACGGGAGGCAATCGCAAGGTGATCTATCGCCAACGCCGTGGCTAAACTCGCCCGTCGCGGTTGCATCTGCCGGCCTGCTCGCGAAGAATGCGCCAAGCCCTGCCGGCCCTGGCCGCCGGCTCAGGATGGACCGTACATACCGCAAGGAGTCGCCATGTTTGCCCGCCTGTCCAATGTCTTCAAAGGCATCCTCTCCCTGTTCATCAAGGACCTGGAGCGCAAGAATCCGGAAGCGCTGCTGGAGCTGGAGCAGGAAAACCTGCGCAAACAGATCGCCAACTTCAACCAGGGCCTGGCTGCCCACGCCGGCCTGGCCGAGCGCCTGATGAGCCAGGTGCGCAAGCAGGAAACCGAAGAGCGTGAACTGCATGCCCGCACCACCGCGCACCTGCGTGCCGGCAACAAATCCGCTGCCGCACAGAACGCCCTGCGCCTGCAGACCCTGGCCCGCGAGCTGGAAGAGAACCGCCGCCAACTGGCCCAGGCCGAAGAGACCTATCAGAACCTGACCAAGGCCCGCGAAGTGGCGGTGAACGCCGCGCGCGCCAAGATCGAAGCGCTCAAGGGCGCGATCAACGACATGCGCATGAAGACCGCCATGGCCGAGATGAACGAGATGGCGGCCGGCATGGTCAGCACCATCGGCGGCTCGGGCGACACCCTCAATCGCCTGCACGAGATGGTCGAGGAAGAGCGCACCAAGGCCGCCGGCCGCGCGCGCATGGCCCGCGATTCGATGGACATGAGCGAAGTGAACCTCAAGGAAGCCGAGATGGATGCCCTGGCAGACCAGGCTCTGGCGGACTTCGCGGCGAAGGAAGGCATCGCCCTGCCTGGCCAGGAAACCACCGAAGTGCCCGCCGCCAATCGCAGCATGGGTAGCAACCCGCAGTCGGAAAGCCAGTAAGTCATGGCCGCGGTCCAAGCCCCGCAGGCACCTGCCTGGCTGGAGGAGCTGCGCCTGGCGTACGAGAGCGGTGCCCACGGCCAGTTCGTGCTGTACGGCAACGTCGCCGACCGCTTCCTGCTGGACGGCCGCCTGGTCAGCCTGACGCGCTATCTCGATGCGCGGCTGCTCGGCACTTTCGACATCGTCTTTCTCTACGACCCGGGCAACGGCCTGAGCCTGCTGCGCGGCGCCGAGCGTTTCGCCGAATGGCCGGCGGCAGCGCAGGTGCAGCCGTGGCCGCATGACCCGCGCGAAGCGGTGGAGCTGATCAGCCGCTACCTGCGTTACCGCGCCAACCTGCGCGCGCTGGGGCGTGGCGACAGCGAGCACGTTGCGGTGATCCTGCGCGGCGCCGAGCTGATCCTGCCGGCCAGCCAGCAGGGCGATTTTGCCACGGCGAGCCTGGCCAGCCTGGTGCGCGACTGGGCCGCCGAGCCGCCGTTCAGCGACATGGCCTTCGCCAGCCTGCTACTCGCCGACAACCTCAACGACCTGCACCCGCTGGTGGCCAACAACCCGCGCATCGACCGCGTGCAGGTGCCATTGCCGGACGCCAGCAGCCTCGAACAGTGTCTGGCGCAGCTGCGCATCGACCACGCCAAGGCCTTCGCCGCCGAGGAAACCGGCGCGGTGCAGACCCTCGCCGGGGTCAGCCTCAGTGCCCTCGCCAGCCTGGTCAGGCGCCGCGCTCACGAGGGCAAGGTGCTTGGCCCGCAGGACTGGATCGCAGCGAAGAAGGAGCTGGTCGAGGCTGATAGCGCCGGGCTGGTCGAATTCATCGAGTCCGCGCGTACCCTCGACGACTACCACGCCCAGGACGCGCTGAAGACCTGGCTGCGCCAGGACATGGCGCTGTGGCAGGCCAGTGACCTGCGCGCGCTGCCCAAGGGCTACATCTTTTGCGGCCCGGTCGGCACCGGCAAAACCTACCTGGTCGAGTGCCTGGCTGGCGAAGCGGGCGTGCCGGTGGTCAAGCTGAAGAACTTCCGCGATCGCTGGGTCGGTTCCAGCGAAGGCAACCTGGAAAAGATCTTCCGCCTGATCCGTGGCCTCGGCCGCTGCATCGTGTTCATCGACGAAGCCGATCAGACCCTCGGCAAGCGCGATGGCGGCAGCGGCGACGGCGGGCTGTCCGGGCGCATCTACTCGATGATCGCCCAGGAGATGGGCGCCGCCGACAACCGCGGCAAGGTGGTGTGGATTCTTGCCTCGTCGCGCCCGGACCTGATCGAGGTCGACCTCAAGCGCCCGGGCCGCGTCGACGTGAAGATCCCGCTGCTGCCGACCACCACGGTGGAAGAAAGCGCCGCGCTGTTGCGCGCCATGCTCAAGCGCTTCGACATCAGCCTCGACAGCGCCGCGCTGGAGCGCCTGGAGCTGCCGCTGCTGCTCACCCCGGGCGCTGCCGAGGCACTGGCGGTGAAGGTCTACCGCCAGGTGCGTACCGCGAGTCTGGCGCCATTGGCGGCCCTCGAACAGTGTCTGCAGGGCTACCAGCCGCCGGTGTCGCCGCAGGTGCTGCGTCAGCAGATGGTCATCGCCATCCGTGAGGCCACCGATGTCGCCTTCGTGCCCGCGGCGCTTCGTTCGCTGGGCCAGGAAGGAGGCGCCGCATGAAGTACCTGTGGGCCGCGTTCAACGCCCGTGCGCTGGGCATGCCGCTGCCGCTGAACTGGTTTGGCCTGGCGACGTTCGGCCTGCTCGGCGCGTTCATCAGCCCGGGCTTCTGGATCATCGGCGGCGCACTGGAGCTGGCCTACCTCGGCGTGCTGTCGAGTAACGCGCGCTTTCGCCGTACGGTGGATGCCCGTCAGTTGCCGGTGGACCCGGCTGGTGACCGTTACGAAGCCAGCCTGGCGTTGCTCGACGAGCGCCAGAAGCAGCGTCAGCAACGCATCGAAGGGCGTGCTCGCGAGGTCCTGCAGCTGCTCTCGCGCTCCCCGGTGATGGCCTCGCACGCCGATGCCCTGTCGCAGCTGGTGTGGCTCAACCTGCGTCTGCTGGTCGCCGGCCAGGCGTTGACCGTGGTGGTCGATACCGCCGCCGCGGACAGCGCCGAGTTGCAGGCCCAGGAGGACCAGATCGACAAGCGCCTGGCCGCCAGCGATATCGGCGCTGACCTGCGCCGCAGTCTGGAGCAGCAGAAGCAGGTGATCGACGCGCGCCAGGCCGCCCATGCCGAAGGGCTGCGGCGCAAGGAGCATGTCGATGCGGAGCTTGCACGCATCGACCAGCAGATCGCGCTGATCCGCGAACAGACGCTGCTGGCCACCGACGAAGAACAGATCGGCGTGGCGCTGAATGCGCTGACGTCGTCCTTCAACGAAGCCAGCCGCTGGCTGAACAGCCAGCGCGATCTGATCGGCGTACTCGAACTCAACGACCAACAGGCCCTGCCGCGCTATGTGCTGCAGGGTCAGGGCAAAAAAACAGCCACGGCCGAGTCGGCCGGACACTGATTGGCGCGCGATTGCCGCCACTGACAGGGAGACACGTCATGCATTCAACCCTATCCCGCCTGCGCCAGCGCGGCAGCGCCGCCGGCAAGCTGCTGACCATCGTGCTGGTGCTCGGCCTGCTCGGCCTCGGCGGCTGGCTGGTGACCAAGGACATGCTCAAGCAGGACGGTGACAGCCCGCTGGCCGGGCTGCAATCGAGCCTCACCGGAGGCACGGCGGCGCCGGACCCGGTGGAACCGGTCACCGGCACACCGGTGCTGCAGTCCGCCGCGCCGTACGAGATGAAGAACAACATCATCGACATCGACATGAGCGAGTACGCCGGCTACGGCGGCCTGATCGTCGCCAACGGCGGGCTGGAGCCCAACCCGGAGTCGATCTTCGCCAAGCAGTACGGCTTCCAGGTGCGCCTGAACAAGGGCGAGAGCGAAGAGTGGTCGGCGCTGAACAACGGCCAGATGGGCGCGGTGGCGACCACCACCGACGTGCTTGCCGTGCTCGGTCGCCAGTTCGATGTCACCGTGCCGGCGCAGATCGCCTTCTCCCGCGGTGCCGATCAGGTGGTGGTGGACAGCGGCATCGCCAGCGTCAACCAGCTCAAGGGCAAGGTGCTCGGCGCCAGCCAGTTCAACGAGAGCGAGTTCTTCATCCGCTACCTGGCCTCCGAAGCCGGCGTGCCGGTCAAGGTGCTGCGTGATCTGGACAGCCGCCCGGCGCCGAACGAGCTGGGCCTGGTGTTCTACGAGGACGCCTTCATCGCCTGCGACGCCTACGCCGCCGAGCTGGCTGGCAGCGGCCGCCTGAACGGTTGCGTGGGCTGGTCGCCGCGCACCGACGAAGTGGTCGCCGAGTCCGCCGGTGCGGCGAAGATGCTGGTGTCCAACCGCAACCTGCTGGTGGTGGCCGACATCCTGGTGGTCAACAAGGGCTTCGCCACGGCCAACCCGGACAAGGTCAAGGGCCTGGTCCACGGCCTGCTCGAAGGCAACCGCCTGCTGCGCGACAACCCGCAGGCGCATGCCGACGTGGTGGCCAAGGCCTTCGGCTGGACCCGCGAGGAAACCCTCGACGAGCTGAGCAAGGTGCACCTGAGCAACCTGCCGGAGAACCTGGCGTTCTTCGACGGCAGCATCGCCTCGGCGGGCTCGTTCCAGGGCATCTTCCAGTCCTCGGTGCTGGCCTACGGCGCGCTGATCAAGAACCCCGCGGACCCGGCGCGCTTCGCCGACGTGCAGCACCTCAAGGCGCTGGATGGCAGTGGCCAGTTCAAAGGCCAGGCCATCGCCATCGCGCCGATCCGCACCAGCGGCAAGGTGGCCCTGGAAGGCGATGCGCTGCTGAGCAAGGACATCCGCTTCTTCTTCGAGGCCAACTCGGCCGAGCTGGACAAGCAGGCCAAGGAAAACCAGGACTACCTGGACACGATCAAGAAATTCCTCCAGGTCAGCCCCGGCTCCATCGTGCTGCTGCGCGGCCACGTCGACAACGCCATGGTCGGCGATTTCGAGCGCCAGGGCGGCCCGGCGCTGGTCAAGAGCATGGCGCTGAAGGCCATGGACCTTTCGCGCCAACGCACCCAGGCGGTCAAGGACGCGCTGCTGGCGCGCCACCCCGGCATCAAGGAAGACCGCATCGAACTGGTCGGCCGTGGCTGGGAAGAGCCGCTCGGCCAGGACGGCGAGAAGAACCGCCGCGTCGAGGTGCAGTGGTTCACCCTGGAATAACGGACCGGCGCCACCGCTTTACCGGGCGGTGGCGCTGCCTCAGGGCCTGAGTATCAGTGCGGCTTGCCGGCGGCGAGCACGCAGTCCAGGCGTGTCAGCTGGCGCTGCGCATCGCTCCAGGCGTGCAGGGCCTGGCGGATAGCCTGCTCATCCGGGCCGGCGATGGCGATCAGGCGGATCGGTTGGCGGTCGTCGAGCACCACGTCGTGCTGCTCATGGTGCTCGTGGGGCAGGCCTTCCGAGCACTGCCGGCACAGGGTGCGAACCGAGCGTGACCAGTCTTCGGCGGCGATGCCCGCCGCCTCCAGCTGCTGCAGCAGCGCGTCGACATCCTGGGTGCCGCTGACCCGCAGTTCGGCTTCGAAGGTGCTGTTGGGCGAGGGCTGGAACAGCTCCAGCACGTTGAATACCGAATACACGCGACCCTCCACTTCACGCTCGCCGACGGGCGCGCCGTCGTTGAGCACGATATCGCCGTAGCGGAATCCGGAGTCGGCATAGGGGATGTTGAGCAGGCGCGCGCGGACCGGGTCGATACGCCGGGCCCAAACCACTTCGGCGTCGCCATCGGGATTGAGGCGCACGGGCGTCTGGCCGAAGTCCTGCTCGATGGGTGTATCGCCAGGTTCGATGGCCAGGCCCAGGCGCTGCCAGACCTCCCGCGCGGTGCGCCAGTCGTGGTTGGCGGTGGCCGCGATGGCGAGGTTCCAGTTGCTCGCCTCATCCTCGGGCTCGAACTCCACGGCCAGCCGATTGGCTTCCTGCGACTCGACCCAGCGCCGCTGGTACTTGTGGATCAGGCCGATGTTGTAGTGGGTCACCGGGCGGGCGTAGTCGAGTTCGAGGGCGCGTGCATACAGCGCGAGGGCCTGCGCCTCCTCACCCTCATCCTGCAGGGCCATGGCTTGTTCATGCAGGGTTTCGGCGATGTCCTGGTCGGCCATGGGCGGGTGTCTCCTGATCGAATGGGGTTAGCGCACGGCAAGGGGAGCTCATGATGCAACAGCCGGGTTCGCCTCGCGACCGGGTGCGCGTCGAGCCCCACTGCAGCCGCCGGCGTGAAAACGAAAACGGGGCCTGATGGCCCCGTTTTCCTGTCTGCGAGATTGTGGCTTACTGCCCCGGAATGTCCTTGCGCAGTTTCACCGGGTCGACCTTCTTCTTGCGTGCGGTGCGCATGCGGATGTTGATCGCTTCGACGGCCAGGGAGAAGGCCATGGCGAAGTAGACGTAGCCTTTCGGCACATGAATCTCGAACGATTCGGCGATCAGCACGGTACCGACCACGATCAGGAAAGACAGGGCGAGCATCTTCAGCGACGGGTGCTTGTCGATGAAGTCGCTGATGGTGCCGGCGGCCAGCATCATCACCAGCACGGCGACGATGATCGCGGCGACCATCACCGGTACGTGGGAAACCATGCCGACGGCGGTGATCACCGAGTCGAGGGAGAACACGATATCGATGATGGCGATCTGGATGATGGTGCCGATGAAGTTGCGCGCGGCGCCGCCCGAGGCAGTGCCTTCGCTTTCGTCTTCGCCTTCCAGGCCGTGGTAGATCTCGCTGCTGCTCTTCCACAGGAGGAACAGGCCGCCGAAGAACAGGATCAGGTCACGTCCGGAAATGCCCTGGCCGAAGAGGTGGAACAGGTCGGTGGTCAGACGCATGATCCAGGTGATCGACAGCAGCAGCAGGATGCGCGTGACCATGGCCAGCGCCAGACCGAAGAAGCGCGTGCGCGCCTGCATGTGCGGCGGCATGCGACCGACCAGAATGGCGATCATGATGATGTTGTCGATGCCCAGGACGATTTCCAGGGCCGTCAGTGTCAGGAAAGCAACCCAGATTTCCGGGTTGGTCAGCCATTCCATTATCTATTCCTTGCAAATTAGTGTGGTCGGTTGGCGCGCGGCGTCGGCCAAGCGGCGAATTCTATCTGGCTTTGCGTGAAATTTCCGTCAGTCGCACGGTCATCCGCCGAACAGCGGGAACACCCCCAGCAGCAGGGCGGCGAGCAGGATGCTCAGGCAGATCAGCACGGCCCATTTCAGGGTGAAACGCTGCAGGTCGCCGAACTCGATCTTGGCCAGGCCGATCAGCAGATAGGTGGACGGCACCAGCGGGCTGAGCAGGTGCACCGGCTGGCCGACGATCGAGGCGCGGGCCATTTCCACCGGGCTGATGCCGTAGTTGGAGGCGGCCTCGGTGAGCACCGGCAGGATGCCGTAGTAGAAGGCGTCGTTGGACATGAAGAAGGTGAACGGCATGCTCACCAGTGCAGTGATCACCGCGAGATACGGGCCGAGCGCATCGGGAATTACCGCCAGCAGGCTTTTCGACATGGCGTCGACCATGCCGGTGCCGCTGAGAATGCCGGTGAAGATGCCCGCGGCGAAGATCAGTCCGACCACCGCCAGGACGTTGCCGGCGTGTGCAGCAATGCGGTCCTTCTGCTGCTGCAGGCAGGGGTAGTTGATGATCATGGCGATGCTGAAGGCGATCATGAACAGCACCGGCAGCGGCAGCAGGCCGGCGATCAGGGTGGTCATCAGCACAATGGTCAGTGCCGCGTTGATCAGGATCAGCTTGGGCCGGCGCGCCTCGGGAAACTGCGAGACGCTGATGTCTTCCTGGCCGCTCTGCTCGTCCGGCAGGTGCAGCACGCCCAGGCGTTTGCGCTCGCGCAGGCCGTAGAGGTAGGCGACGCCGAACAGGACCAGGGCGGCGAGCATCATGGTCGGGATCATCGGCACGAACACGTCCGACGGGTCTACGTGCAGGGCGCTGGCGGCGCGTGCGGTCGGGCCGCCCCAGGGGGTCATGTTCATGATGCCGCCGGCCATGATGATCAGACCGGCCATGATGGTCGGGCTCATCTTCAGGCGGCTGTACAGCGGCAGCATGGCGCCGACGCAGATCATGTAGGTGGTCGAGCCGTCGCCGTCGAGCGAGACGATCAGCGCCAGGGCCACGGTGCCGACCGCGACCTTCAGCGGATCACCCTTGACCAGCTTGAGGATCAGCCGTACGGGCGGGTCGAACAGCCCTGAGTCGATCATGATGGCGAAGTAGAGGATGGCGAACATCAGCATGACGCCGGTCGGCGCGAGCTTGCCGATGCCCTCGAGCATCATCGGGCCGATCTGGGTGGCGAAGCCGCCGATCAGGGCGAAGAGGATCGGGATGATGATCAGGGCGATCAGCGCCGACAGGCGCTTGCTCATGATCAGGAACATGAACGTCGAAACCATGGCGAAGCCAAGGAACGTCAGCATGGGGGATATCTCCGGTCGAATGGGGGCTAAACGCGGGCGCGACGAGTCAGCGCGGGGCGTGCGGCGAACGGAGGGAAGGCGTGAAGCGGCCGGAACGGCGGCTGGAGCGAGGCATGGCAATCACCCATCTTGTTGTTGTCGGGGTGCCCGAACGCGGAAAAATGCCACGCCGAGCCGGTCGGTCTGATGCCGACGGTGCGCCGATGCTACGAAGCGAAACTTTCAGCCAGCTTTCAATCGCCGGTTCGTGCTCGTGCCTGACCAGTGGCCACGTGCGTTGCGCGCGGCTCGTCGGCTGCGTAGGGTCGGCAGGGCGAAGGGCTTGAATGAAGGAGAGCGGGATGACCGAGTCGCACACCGGAGGCTGCCAGTGCGGGCAGCTACGCTATCGCTTCGACGCGCCGTTGCGCGACATCGCCCATTGCCACTGTTCGATCTGTCGACGCACCACCGGTGGCATCGTCACCACTTGGATAAGCGTGCCGCTGGCGAGCTTCCACTGGCTGGCCGGCACGCCTGGCGAGTACGCCTCCTCGAGCAGCTGCACGCGCTATTTCTGCCGTGACTGCGGCTGCAACCTGGCGCTGTTCACCCGCCACAGCCCGGCCACGCTGGATGTCACCGTGGCGACTCTCGACGATGTCGCGCAGGCAGCGGCGGACCGCCACATCTGGGTGACCAGCCGCCTGCCCTGGTTGCACCTGGACGAGCACCTGCCCGAGGAAGCCGGCGAGTTCATCGCCGGCAGTTGAGCGTTCAGGGCAGGACGAAGCCGCCGCTGGCCTTGTGCAGTTCGCGCAGGTGGCTGGCGAGCAGCGCCAGGTTGGCCTCGCCCGCTTCGATCTCGGCGCGGCGCTCCGGCTGCAGCAGGCGGCGGACTTCCTGATCCAGCTCGTCGCTGAGGCGGCGCAGGGTCTGCTGGCGCTCGCTGCTCTGCGCCTGTAGGCGTTGCCATTCGGCGCTCTGCGGCAGGCCGTAGCCGGCGTCGAGCATTTCTGCCGGGCGACTGAGGAAGCCGCTGTTGGCGAGAATCTGGCGCAGGGTGTCGTCGGCGCTGGCGAAGCCCGGCTGGTGATTTTCCCGCGCTTGCAGGTAGCGCTGCTTGAGGTCGTCCTGGGCCAGCAGCAACTGCCGACGCATGGCCGCCTGTTCCAGCAGCAGCAGCGCGGCGCTGGCGCGCAGGTCGGCCTGTTCGAACCAGGGCGCGCGGGCACTAGCCGGCAGTTCCAGCCAATCCTCGACGCGGCTCTGTGGCACCGCCAGGCGTTCGCGCAGCACGCCGAACATCGCCTGATAACGGTCGCGGAAGGAGTCGAAGCGATAGCCCAGGCGCAGCGCCTCGCGCGGGTCATCGAGCACACTGCGGTCGGCCAGGCCACGCCCGGCGAGCACGTCCAGCAGGCCGTTGGGCATGATGCTGTCGAGGCTCTGCAGCTCGCGGCGCCCGGTGCCACTGCGCAGCAGCTTGAGGGTTTCCACGGCGCAGTTGTTGGAGATGAACCAGTAGTCGCCGTCGTAGCTCCAGTGCAGTTCGGCCGCGCGCTCGACCAGTTGCTCCAGCTCGTCGCGTGACAGCTTCAACGGCACCGAGGCCAGGCCACGCAGCTCGACCTTGGTGTATTCGTCGATCACCTGCGCCAGCGGCAGGACGAACAGGCGCGAGGGGTAGGCGCCGGTCAGGCCGTCCCAGCTCGACAGCTGCACGTCACCGACGAAGGCGCGGTAGGACAGCACCAGGTGGTGGTCGAGATCCAGGCGGCAGTCCGGCCCGCGCGGGCGGCCCGGCGCGCAGATGACCAGGCGCAGCATGCTGTGGCCCCAGCGGCTGGCCCACTGCTGGTTGGCCTCGGCGAGCAGGTAGTCGACCTGGTAGACGCGCTCCGGGTCGAGCTGGCCGAGCGGTTCGCGGTCGAAGTCGCGGCCGGCGTTGAGGTAGGCCAGGGTGCCGGCACAAGGCTCCTGCTGCGCCGGTGCCCAGTCGAAATGCGTGCGCAGATAGCGCTGCAGCGCCGGGCGGCGGCAGGCGTAGCTGGGGTCGAGGAGGAAATACTCCATGTTCACCGCGACGAACTCGCGCGGGTTGCTCAGCTCGTAGAGGTCGGGGCTGCGGGCGTCCTGGCCATTGCTGAGGTCACGGGCGCCGCGCTTGCCGACCTGCTGCTGCCAGCCGGCGAGATCGAGCAGGCGCGGGTCGTCGCTGAGGGTGAAGCGTCGCGCGTCCTGGCCGCGGCAGCCGTCGGGCAGGCCGACGGCGCCGTTCACCGTCATGCGCGTCTGGCAGCGGCGCAGGGCCTGTTGCTCGGCGATGGGCCAGGCCCGCGCGCGGTCGTACAGGTGGGTCAGCTCGTGCAGCACCGTGGCCAGCAGCTCGCGGCGCAGGCTGCCATGTGGGCGCCCGCTGGGGGCGTCGGCCTGCTGCGGGTCGAGCAGGCGCGGTAGCAGGTTGGCATTCAGGGCCAGCGAGTCGAGGGTGGTGATGCGCCCGTAGGCATTGCTGGGCAGGTCGTCGGACCAGCTGACGCGGACCTCGCGGTCCAGGCGCTGGATGAACAGCGGCGGCAGGGCTGCGAGGGCCTGGTCGAGCAGCGCCTGGCTGGCGCGACGTTGATCAGGGGTGAGCGTCGTCGCATCGAGGCTCAGGCGCAGATTGGCCTGAACGCTGCCGCTGGCCAGCAGGGCAAAGGCTGCCAGCCAGCGGGCGACGCGCGAACTCACAGTGCGAGGATGGCTTCGGCGAGCGCCTGGTCATCGGCCTGACGGGCTTCCGGCAGGCGCTCGCGCAGGGTGCCGAAGGCGGCCTCCAGCTGTGCACCGCGGATTTCGCCAGCGCTGGCGACGAAGCTGGCCGCGTCGTCACGGGCGGCGCGGATCACCTTCATGTCACGGATCGACGTGGTGGTGTCGGAGGTGAAGTCGAAACTGCGATCCACTGCGCGGATGATGATGTTGCTGGTGGCGACCAGGGTCTGTGCGTGAACGGCGGTGGCGCCGAGGCAGAGGCTGGACAGGAGGAGGGCGGAAAGCAGGCTGCGCATGAGTGCTCCAGGGCATGGACGAACGGATGTGGCGTATTTGACGAAAATAGTGCGCAGCAGTTCAAGCCCGCGAGTAGCGGGACGCCAAGGCCATCACGCGATCAGCGCACGCCTCGCCGGGCGTGGCTTACAGCACCAGAATCGCCTGCGCCAGTTGCTCGTCGCTGGCGGTCAGCTGCGGCGCTACCTGGCGAATGTGCAAAAGGGCCGCTTCCAGTTGCGCACCGCGCACGGCGCCCTGGCTGGCGACGAAACTGGCGGCGTCATCACGGGCGGCCAGCACCAGCTTGTCGTCATTGAACGACGAGGAGATATCGACGCTGACATCGGTGGTTCCCGCCAGCGCGCTACCGATGGTGTCGGTGGTGACGACGAAGCTGGTGGCGGAGGCCGTGGTGGCCAGGGACAGCAGAGCTGCCAGCGAGAACAGGCGGAAAGGGAACATGTTGGATACTCCGATGGGGGGGTCTTTGCCAGCATCGCGCGCTATGGACGTGACAGCAAGGTGCTCGTCCGTTCGATTGCGCACCAGCGGTGCCGGCATAAACGCTCGCGGGCGTGGCGTCAAAACAAAAAACCCGGCACATGGCCGGGTTTTTCGTGGCGGAGCAGGGTGTCTTAGTCGACGGCCTTGACCATGTCTTCGATGACTTTCTTGGCGTCGCCGAAGACCATCATGGTCTTGTCCAGGTAGAACAGTTCGTTGTCCAGGCCGGCGTAGCCGCTGGCCATCGAGCGCTTGTTGACGATCACGGTCTTGGCCTTGTAGGCCTCGAGGATCGGCATGCCGGCGATCGGCGACTTCGGGTCGTTCTTCGCGGCCGGGTTGACCACGTCGTTGGCGCCGAGCACCAGCACCACGTCGGCCTGGCCGAACTCGGAGTTGATGTCTTCCATCTCGAACACCTGCTCGTAAGGCACTTCGGCCTCGGCCAGCAGGACGTTCATGTGGCCAGGCATACGGCCGGCAACCGGGTGGATCGCGTACTTCACGGTGACGCCGCGGTGAGTCAGCTTCTCGGCCAGCTCCATCAGCGCGTGCTGGGCACGGGCAACCGCGAGGCCGTAACCCGGAACGATGATCACGGTGTCGGCGTTGGTCAGCAGGAAGGCAGCGTCGTCGCTCGAACCGGATTTCACCGGGCGGGCTTCCTTGGCGCCAGCCGGGCCGGCTTCTTCAGCCGCACCACCGAAACCGCCGAGGATGACGTTGAAGAACGAACGGTTCATCGCCTTGCACATGATGTACGAGAGGATGGCGCCCGAAGAACCCACCAGCGAACCGGCGATGATCAGCATCGAGTTGTTCAGCGAGAAGCCGATACCGGCCGCCGCCCAGCCCGAGTAGCTGTTGAGCATCGACACCACGACCGGCATGTCGGCGCCGCCGATCGGGATGATGATCAGCACGCCGATGATGAAGGCCAGGGCCACCAGCAGGGCGAAGGCGCGGATGTCACCGGTGAAGGTGAAGTACAGGCCCAGGCCGACGATGGCCAGGCCGAACAGCAGGTTGATCAGGTGCTGGCCCTTGAACTGCACGGGCGCGCCCTGGAACAGGCGGAACTTGTACTTGCCGGACAGCTTGCCGAAGGCGATCACCGAACCGGAGAAGGTGATTGCACCGATGGCGGCGCCGAGGAACAGCTCCAGGCGGTTACCGGCCGGGATCGCGTCGCCCAGGGCGGCAACGATGCCCAGCGATTGCGGCTCGACGACGGCGGCGATGGCGATGAAGACCGCGGCCAGGCCGATCATGCTGTGCATGAAAGCGACCAGTTCCGGCATCTTGGTCATCTCGACGCGCTTGGCCATGATCGAGCCGGCGGTGCCGCCGACCAGCAGGCCGACGATGACGTAGCCGATGCCTTCCAGCGCCAGCTCGCTGCCGAGCTTGTGGATCAGGCCCAGGGTGGTCAGCACGGCGATGGCCATACCGATCATGCCGAAGGCGTTACCACGACGGGATGTCGTCGGGTGGGACAGACCCTTGAGTGCCTGGATGAAGCAGATCGAGGCAACGAGGTAGAGAACAGTGATCAGGTTCATGCTCATGGTCAGTGCTTCTCCGCCGCGGCTTTAGGCGCTTTCTTCTTGAACATTTCCAGCATGCGTCGGGTGACCAGGAAGCCACCGAAGACGTTGACCGCGGCCAGGGCCACGGCCAGGGTGCCCATGGCCTTGCCCAGCGGGGTCACGGTCAGGGCAGCCGCCAGCATGGCGCCGACGATGACGATCGCGGAGATCGCGTTGGTCACCGCCATCAGCGGGGTGTGCAGGGCCGGGGTGACGTTCCACACCACGTGGTAACCCACGTAGATGGCCAGCGCGAAGATGATCAGGTTGTAGATGCCGTCGGAAATCATATCCATGTCCGGTACTCCCCTTAGCCGTTGGTGCGGACGACTTGGCCGTCGCGGCACATGAGGCACGCGGCGACGATGTCGTCTTCGAGGTTGACGTGGAACTGGCCGTCCTTGTCGAGGACCAGCTTGAGGAAGTCGAGCAGGTTGCGCGCATACAGGGCCGAGGCGTCTGCCGGCACCAGGGCCGCCAGGTTGCTGTGGCCGACGATGGTCACGCCGTGCTTGACCACCACCTGTTCGGCTTCGGTCAGCGGGCAGTTGCCGCCTTGTGCCGCGGCGAGGTCGATGACCACGGAGCCTGGCTTCATTTCGGCGACGGTCGCCTCGTGCAGCAGGGTCGGTGCCTTGCGGCCCGGAATCAGCGCGGTGGTGATGACGATGTCAGCCTGCTTGGCCTTCTCGTGCACCGCCTTGGCCTGACGCTCCATCCACGAAGCCGGCATCGGGCGGGCGTAACCGCCGACACCCTGGGCGCACTCGCGCTCTTCGTCGGTCTCGAACGGCACGTCGACGAACTTGGCGCCGAGGGATTCGATCTGCTCTTTAACGGCAGGGCGCACGTCGGAGGCTTCGATCACCGCACCCAGGCGCTTGGCCGTGGCGATGGCCTGCAGGCCGGCCACACCGGCGCCGAGGATGAGGATGCGTGCGGCCTTCACGGTGCCGGCAGCGGTCATCAGCATCGGCATGAAGCGCGGGTAGTGATGCGCGGCCAGCAGCACGGCCTTGTAGCCGGCAATGTTGGCTTGCGAGCTCAGCACGTCCAGGCTCTGCGCGCGGGAGGTGCGCGGGGCGGCCTCCAGGGCGAAGGCGGTGACGCCGCGGGCGTTAAGGCGCGCGATGGTCTCGTTGCTGAACGGGTTCAACATGCCAACCAGCACGGCACCGGTTTTCATGTGGGCCAGTTCGGCGTCGGTCGGGGCGACCACTTTCAGCACCAGCTCGGCACCGAAGGCAGCGGCATCGCTGCCGATGGTGGCGCCGACAGCTTCGTAGGCGCTGTCCGGGATGCTGGCGCTGACGCCCGCACCGCTCTGCACGGTGACCTGGTGGCCCTGGCCGATCAGCTTCTTGATGGTTTCGGGAGTCGCGGCTACGCGCGTCTCACCGGCATGGGTCTCGAGAGGAACACCGATGTGCACTTCAAATTCTCCTGCGTGATCGTTTTTGATGAACCGACTCACTACGTTGGCGCGTCGGCGGGGGCGGATCAGCACATAACCCGCTCGAAAGGTGGCGGGCGCGGCATTTTGCAGGCGAACGCCAAGGCCTTCAAGAATTTATGGAGTTTTGGAATTCGATAACTACAAGTTATAGGTGGTGTCGTTGGCTTTTATACCAGCCACAACCCTTGCCAGCAGTGGCCTGAACCATGCCTGACGGGGCCTGTAGGGCGAATGGCCATACGAAACGTGAATAACCGTTCGTCGATTGGGCTGGGGCGTACAGGGTATTGCACGGTTTGTTCGAAATTCTGTTCGCGGCCAGCAGCCACGCGGGCTGCAGCCTTTTCATGAGGTTTTTCATGTAGTGCCGTGTGCGAAGCACTACGTCGATGAGGCGGCTCTAGGCGGCGCCTGCTGCGTAGTCGCGAGCGGCCTGCAGCAGCCAGTCGCGGAAGGCGCACAGCGCCGCGGACTCGACCTTGCGCTCGGGGATGATCAGGTAATAGGCCTTGTCGGCGCTGTGCAGGGTCTGCGCGTGGGCGGGAACCAGGCTGCCTTCGGCCAGTTCACGCTGAATAAGGAAGGGTGGAATCAGCGCGACGCCCATCTCGTGCTGGGCGGCCTGGGCGAGCATGGAGAACAGCTCGTAGCGCGGCCCGGTCATGTCGCGCGGCACGCTGAGACCCTGGGCATTGAACCACTGGCGCCAGGCGTAGGGGCGCGTGGTCTGTTGCAGCAGGGGCTGCACGGCCAGCTCGTCGTGGCTGAACAGGTTGCGCCCGCCGAGCAGGGCCGGGCTGCATACCGGCTGCAGGTATTCGGGCATCAGCACGTGGGCCTCGGTGCCGGACCATTCCGCATCGCCGTAATAGATGGCGGCGTCGAAGCTGGTGTCGGCGAACAGGAAGGGCCGCGTGCGGTTGGTCAGGTGCACGGTGACTTCCGGGTGCTGGCGCTGGAAATCGCGCAGGCGTGGCAGCAGCCACTGCGTACCGAAGGTCGGCACCACCGCCAGCTCGATGCTCATCGCACCCTGCGGGCCCATCAGTGCCAGGGTGTCGCGCTCTACCGCATCCAGCTGTGCGGCGACCTTGCGGCTATAGGCACTGCCCGCTTCGGTGAGCACCACGCCGCGACGCGAGCGGCGGAACAGGGCCACACCGAGAAACTCCTCGAGGCTGGCGATCTGCCGGCAGATGGCACTCTGGGTCAGGGCCAGTTCTTCCGCGGCGCGGGTGAAGCTTTGTTGGCGGGCGGCGGCCTCGAACGCGACGAGCGCGGCGGTGCTGGGGATCTTACGGCGCATCTATGCATTCGCCTCACTTGTCGGTCGGTATGAAGGCTGTTCAGGCTATCTCGAAGTGAGCAAAGCGCACAACAGCATGCGAAATCCTCGTTTGCCTGCACCGCCGGGCGCGCCTAGGATCAATGCCATGTCGCGGCTGGCTGTTCCTGCCACGCTGCATTCCGCTGACTTCGAGGTTTTTCGCGATGGCCAAGGCAAGCTTCAACTGGATCGACCCGCTGCTGCTGGATCAACAGCTCACCGATGAAGAGCGCATGGTGCGCGACAGCGCCCAACAGTTCGCCGCCGACAAACTGGCGCCGCGCGTGCTCGAAGCCTTCCGCCACGAACAGACCGACCCGAAGATCTTCCGCGAGATGGGTGACACCGGCCTGCTCGGCGCAACCATTCCCGAAGCCTACGGCGGCAGCGGCCTGAACTACGTGTGCTACGGGCTGATCGCCCGCGAGGTGGAGCGTATCGACTCCGGCTATCGCTCGATGATGAGCGTGCAGTCCTCGCTGGTGATGGTGCCGATCAACGAATTCGGCAATGAAGCGACCAAACAGAAGTACCTGCCGAAACTGGCCAGCGGCGAATACATCGGCTGCTTCGGCCTCACCGAGCCGGACCACGGCTCCGACCCCGGCGCGATGATCACCCGGGCGAAGAAAGTCGACGGCGGCTATCGCATCACCGGCGCCAAGATGTGGATCACCAACAGCCCGATCGCCGACGTGTTCGTGGTCTGGGCCAAGGACGATGCCGGCGAGATCCGCGGTTTCGTTCTGGAAAAAGGCTGGCAGGGCCTGAGTGCCCCGGCGATTCACGGCAAGGTTGGCCTGCGCGCCTCGATCACCGGCGAGATCGTCATGGACAATGTGTTCTGCCCGGAAGAAAACGCCTTCCCCGACGTGCGCGGCCTGAAAGGGCCGTTCACCTGCCTCAACTCCGCGCGCTACGGCATCAGCTGGGGCGCCCTGGGCGCCGCCGAGTTCTGCTGGCACACCGCCCGCCAGTACACTCTGGACCGCCTGCAGTTCGGCCGCCCACTGGCCGCCAATCAGCTGATCCAGAAGAAGCTGGCCGACATGCAGACCGAGATCACCCTGGCCCTGCAGGGCTGCCTGCGCCTTGGGCGGATGAAGGACGAGGGCACCGCGGCGGTGGAAATCACCTCGATCATGAAGCGCAACAGCTGCGGCAAGGCGCTGGATATCGCCCGCCTGGCCCGTGACATGATGGGCGGCAACGGCATCAGCGACGAATTTGGCGTGGCCCGCCACCTGGTCAACCTGGAGGTGGTCAACACCTATGAGGGCACCCATGACGTGCACGCGCTGATCCTCGGCCGCGCGCAGACCGGCATTCAGGCGTTCTTCTAAACCCGCCCGGATGATCGTTCCCACGCGCTGCGTGGGAACGCCGCCCGCGATGCTCCACGTCACCTGCCCTTGCGGGCGCGGAGCGTGCGGAGGGTGCAGGCCCACACGATCAAGCCCATTCAGAGAATTTCCCATGCCCGGTGCCCTGTCCCATCTGCGCGTTCTCGACCTGTCCCGTGTGCTCGCCGGGCCCTGGTGCGGGCAGAACCTGGCCGATCTCGGCGCCGAGGTGATCAAGGTCGAGCGCCCCGGCGCCGGTGACGACACCCGTCACTGGGGCCCACCGTTCCTGCGTGATGGCGAAGGGCGCGACACCAGCGAGGCGGCCTATTTCCTTTCCGCCAACCGCAACAAACAGTCGCTGACCCTGGACTTCACCCAGGCTGAAGGCCAGCGCATCGCCCGTGAGCTGGCGAGCCAGTCGGACATCCTCATCGAGAACTTCAAGGTCGGCGGCCTGGCCGCCTACGGCCTCGATTACGCCAGCCTCAAGGCGCTCAACCCGCGGCTGATCTACTGCTCGATCACCGGCTTCGGCCAGGACGGCCCCTACGCCAAGCGCGCCGGCTACGACTTCATGATCCAGGGCCTCGGCGGGCTGATGAGCCTAACCGGCAAGCCGGATGACGAAGCCGGCGGTGGCCCGGTGAAGGTCGGCGTGGCGCTGACCGACATCCTCACCGGGCTGTACGCCACGGTGGCGGTGCTGGCCGCCCTGGCGCACCGCGAGAAGACCGGCGAGGGCCAGCACATCGACATGGCCTTGCTCGACGTGCAGGTCGCCTGCCTGGCCAACCAGGCGATGAACTACCTGACCACCGGCACGTCGCCCAGGCGCCTGGGCAACGCCCACCCGAACATCGTGCCGTACCAGGATTTCCCCACCGCCGACGGCGACCTGATCCTCACCGTTGGCAACGACAGCCAGTTCCGCAAGTTCTGCGAAGTCGCCGGTCGCGCCGAATGGGGCAGTGACCCACGCTTCGCCAGCAACAGCCAGCGTGTGGCCCATCGAGGCGAGCTGATTCCACTGATCCGTCAGGTCACGGTATTCAGGACCACCGCCGAATGGGTGGTTTTGCTGGAGCAGGCCGGTGTGCCGTGCGGGCCGGTCAACGACCTGGCCCAGGTGTTTGCCGATCCGCAGGTGGTCGCCCGTGGCCTGCGCGTGGACCTGCCGCATCCGCTGGCCGGTAGCACACCGCAGGTGGCCAGCCCGCTGCGCCTGTCCGCCAGCCCGGTGCAGTACCGCAACGCACCGCCGCTGCTGGGCGAGCACAGCGATGCGATCCTGCAGCGGCTGCTGGGCCTTGATGTCGCCGAGATCGCCGCGCTGCGTGACGCCGGGGTGGTTTGACCGAGTGGTCTGCGACGGACCATTCGGGCATTCGGAAACATTCGCACAAGGTCATCATCCTCATTCAATCTGCTGATAATCCCTTAGAGCGATACTAAGCCGTGCTTATTCGGACCTAAGCTGACTACTCCTTAACCCCATCGTGCATCGCACTTGCGGTGCCGAGGAGAGAACGCCAGTGCCTAAAAATAACAACGGCTACCCCTCTAACCTCTATGCCTGGACCACGGTCGTCATCCTGATGATCGCCTACGTGCTGTCCTTCATAGACCGGCAAATCCTCAACCTGCTGGTGGAGCCGATCCGCCGTGACCTGGTCATCAGCGACACGCAGATGAGCCTGCTGATGGGCCTGTCCTTCGCCCTGTTCTATACCATCTGCGGCATCCCCCTCGGCCGTCTGGCCGATACCAAGAGCCGCCGCGGCCTGATCGCCGTCGGCGTGCTGTTCTGGAGTGCCGCCACCGCTGCCTGCGGCATGGCCAAGCTGTACTGGCAGTTCCTCATCTGCCGCATCGGCGTGGGTGTCGGCGAGGCGGCGCTGTCGCCCGCGGCCTATTCGCTGATCGCCGACAGCTTCCCGCCGGAGCGTCGCGCCACGGCCATCAGCGTCTACTCGATGGGCGTCTACCTGGGTTCGGGCCTGGCCTTCCTGCTCGGCGGCCTGGTGATCAAGTTCGCCTCGGCGCAGGGTGACGTGATCCTGCCGGTCATCGGCCACGTACGCCCCTGGCAGCTGATCTTCCTCATCCTCGGCGCCGCCGGGGTGCTGTTCACCCTGCTGATGCTCGCCGTGCGCGAGCCGGCGCGCCGTGGTGTCGGCGCGGGCGTCGCGGTGCCGCTGGCGGAAGTCGGTCGCTATATCCGCAGCAACCGTCGCACCGTGCTGTGCCACAACTTCGGCTTCGCTGGCCTGGCCTTCGCCGGCTACGGCAGCGGCGCCTGGATTCCCACCTTCTATATCCGCACCTACGGCTGGGATGCCGGCCAGGTGGGCATCGTCTACGGCAGCATCGTCGCCGTGTTCGGCTGCCTCGGCATCGTCTTCGGCGGCCGCCTGGCGGACTGGATGGCCAAGCGCGGGCGCAGCGACGCGAACATGCGCGTAGGCCTGATCGCCGCCCTTGGCGCCCTGCCGTTCGTGGTCTCGTTCCCGCTGCTGGACAATGCGGTGATGGTCTCCGTGCTGATGGCGCCGACCGTGTTCTTCCTCAGCATGCCGTTCGGCGTCGCCCCGGCGGCGATCCAGGAAATCATGCCCAACTCGATGCGCGGCCAGGCCTCGGCGATCTACCTGTTCGTCATCACCCTGATCGGCCTCGGTCTCGGCCCGACCGCGGTGGCGCTGGTCACCGACTTCGTCTTCGCCAGCGACCAGGCGCTGCGCTACTCGCTGCTGATCGTCACCGCCTTGGCGGTGGTCAGCTCGATCATCCTGCTGTGGATGGGTCTCAAACCCTACCGCGACAGCCTGCAGCGTCTGCAGCAGTGGGCCCCGGAGCCGGGTAGCGCAGCAGCCGGTGCGCAGCTGAAGACCGTCTGATCCCAAGCGCTACGCATCACCCTTGAAGCCCCGCCTCGGCGGGGCTTTTTTCATTCCTGTGAAAAAAGTGTCATGGCCTAGTTGATGCGCCGTCATTCAGCGCGGTGTTGGTCGCGCCAGGGCCCAGCGGGCAAGCATGTTCATCCTTTCGGGCTACACCGCGAATACATCCTTCGAGCGCTTATGCGCCTGTCACCCCTTGCGTAGGTTTCTCCGTGTTCCACCCCACACCAGGAGAGCCTCATGACAACAACAAAAAGGCCCGGAATCTTCCAGCCACACACTCTGGCAATCGCCGTCGCATTGGGCGTCGCTGCCCCGGCGCATGCCGTCACATTCAACATCGGGGAAATCGAGGGGCAGTTCGACTCGTCCCTGTCGGTCGGCGCCAGCTGGGCGACAAAGAGCGCAGACAAGGATCTGGTCGGTAATGCCAACGGCGGCACCGGCTTCACCCAGACCGGCGATGACGGTCGTCTGAACTTCAAGAAGGGCGAAACCTTCTCGAAAATCTTCAAGGGCATCCACGACCTTGAGCTGAAGTACAAGGACACCGGCGTTTTCGTGCGCGGCAAGTACTGGTACGACTTCGAGCTGAAGGACGAGAGCCGCCTGTTCAAGGACATCGACGACCACAACCGCAAGGAAGCTGCGCAGTCTTCCGGCGCGCAGATCCTCGACGCCTTCGTCTATCACAACTACGAAATTGCCAACCTGCCGGGCACCGTGCGTGTGGGCAAGCAGGTGGTCAGCTGGGGTGAAAGTACCTTCATCGGCAACGGCATCAACTCGATCAACCCGATCGACGCCGCCGCCTTCCGCCGCCCAGGCGCGGAAATCAAGGAAGGCCTGATTCCGGTCAACATGTTCTACGTCTCGCAGAGCATCACCGATCAACTGTCGGCTGAAGCGTTCTACCAGTTGGAGTGGGACCAAACTGTCGCCGACAACTGTGGCACTTTCTTCGCCTCCAGCGACGTAGTGGCCGATGGTTGCGACAGCAACTACACCATTCTCGATGCGACTACAGTCGGAACACTCCAGGCGGCTCAGTCAGGCGCGCTTGGTGTTGGAGCACAGCTCGTAACTAGCGGCTTGACCGTTTTGGATGAAGGCTTGTTAGTGCGGCGTGGCGGTGATCGTGATGCGCGCGACTCAGGCCAATGGGGCGCGGCGCTACGCTGGATGGGCGATGACACCGAGTACGGCGCCTATTTCATGAACTACCACAGTCGTACCCCGAACGCGATGTTCCAGAACGCTAACGCCACGGCTATTGGCACCGCTGCATTGGCTGGCCAACTGGCCTCGGCAGTCCTGATTGGTAGCGGCAGTTACTACCTCGAATACCCGGAAGACATCCAGCTTTATGGCCTGAGCTTCTCCACCACGCTGCCTACCGGCACTGCCTGGTCGGGTGAAATCAGCTACCGGCCGAACATGCCGCTGGGTATCAACGGCACTGACATGACCGCCAAACTGGCCAATACCGTGACCGGTCCGGGTTCGGCTGGCCTGGTCAGCGAAGGCTACAACCGCAAGGAAGTGACCCAGGTGCAGAGCACCTTCACCCACTTCTTCGATCAGGTGCTGGGCGCCTCGCGTCTGACCCTGGTGGGTGAAGTCGGCCTGACCAGCATCGGTGGCCTGGAAAGCCGTGACGAAGTGGCCTACGGCCGCGACTCGATCTACGGCTCGCCGCACGGCACTCTGGCCTCCAACATCGCTGCGCGCAACGAGTACGGCACCCACGGCTTCTTCACCAACACCTCCTGGGGTTATCGCGCTCGCGGCATCCTCGACTACAACGACGTGTTTGCCGGTGTGAACCTCAAGCCGAACGTGTCCTTCTCGCACGACGTCGACGGCTACGGCCCGGTGTTCAACGAAGGCTCCAAGGCCGTCAGCCTGGGTGTCGACGCCGAGTACCGCAACACCTACACCGCCAGCCTGTCGTACACCGATTTCTTCGGCGGTGACTTCAACACCCTGACTGACCGCGACTTCGTTGCCCTCAGCTTCGGCGTGAACTTCTAAGACAGGACATGCACCTTATGAAAACAACAATGCACCTGATCACCACCCTGACCCTGTCCCTGCTCGCCAGCAGCGTGCTGGCAGCGGTATCGCCGGACGAGGCGGCCAAGCTCGGCACCACCCTGACCCCGCTGGGTGGCGAGAAGGCCGGCAACGCCGACGGCAGCATCCCGGAATGGACCGGCGGCCTGAGCAAGGGCGCCGCTGCCGTGGACGACCGCGGCTTCCTGGCCAACCCGTTCGCCAACGAGAAACCGCTGTTCACCATCACCGCGCAGAACCTTGACCAGTACAAGGACAAGCTTGCCGAAGGCCAGCTGGCGATGTTCAAGCGCTACCCCGAAACCTACAAGATGCCGGTCTACACCAGCCATCGTACGGCGGCGGTACCGCAGGAGATCAACGAGGCGGCCAAGCGCAGCGCGGTGAACACCTCGCTGGTCGAAGGCGGTAACGGCCTGAAGAACTTCACCGACAGCCGCTACTACGCGTTCCCGATCCCGCAAAACGGTCTGGAAGTGGTGTGGAACCACATCACCCGTTACCGCGGTGGCAACCTGCGCCGCAGCATCGTACAGGCCACGCCACAAACCAACGGCAGCTTCACTCTCGTGCACTTCGAGGACGAAGTGGCCATGCCGACCGGCATGCCCGACCTGGCGGCGAAGAAGGCCGAGAACGCCCTGCTGTTCTTCAAGCAGCGCGTGACCGCGCCGTCGCGCCTGGCTGGTAACGTCCTGCTGGTGCACGACTCGCTCGACCAGATCGCCGAGCCGCGCATGGCCTGGATCTACAACGCCGGTCAGCGTCGTGTGCGCCGTGCCCCGCAGGTGGCCTACGACGGTCCGGGTACCGCCGCAGACGGTCTGCGTACCTCCGACAACTTCGACATGTATAACGGTGCACCGAACCGTTACGACTGGAAGCTGGTGGGCAAGCGTGAGCTGTACATCCCGTACAACAACTACGAGCTGGACTCGCCCAAGCTGAAGTACGCCGACATCATCCAGGCTGGCCACACCAACCAGGATCTGGCGCGCTACGAGCTGCACCGCGTCTGGGAAGTCGAAGCCACGCTGAAGGCCGGCGAGCGCAACATCTACGCCAAGCGTCGTTTCTTCGTCGACGAAGACACCTGGCAGATCGCCGTTTCCGAGCACTACGACGGCCGCGGCCAGCTGTGGCGCGTGGGTCAGGCCATGCTCCTGCAGAACTACGACGTGCAGACCCCGGTGTACTCCTTCGAGGCCCTGTATGACGTGATCGTTGGTCGCTACCTCGCCATCGGCATGAAAAACGAGGAGAAGCGTTCCATCGAGTACGGCACGTCAGCCAAGGCCATCGACTTCACCCCGGCCGCGCTGCGTAACGCCGGCGTACGCTGAGTCACAACGAGCTGCTCCTTTTGAGGCGACCCCAGTGGTCGCCTTTTTTGTCCTTGTGCCGTTCACCCGCGGTGAAGTTGGTAAGATCGGTCAAGATCGCAACATAACAACAAGAAATACGAGGCCATGACCATGCCCGAGAAGGTCCGCGCCATCCATGCCCACGTGCGCCCCGCGGTGCTCGAATCGCCCTTGCCACGTCTGCCGGCCGCCCATGTTGCGCGCCCGCGGCTGTTGCAGGAGCTGCTCGCCAGCGACGCGCGTCTGACCCTGATCTGTGCCCCGGCCGGATTCGGCAAGAGCGTGCTGTTCAACGAATGTGCACGGCAGATCGGCGCCGGCAATCGTCTGGTCTGGCTCGACCTGCTCGGTCATTCGCTCACCCCGGCCGATCTGCTTTCCCGCCTCGCCGCCGCCCTGCACATGGCCCATGGCGAAGGCGATCCCTACCAGGAATTGTGCAACCTGCTCAGCCGTGTCGAGCAGCCGTTGTGGATCTTCCTCGACGATTACCCACGCCAGCCGAGTGCCGAGCTGGACGCCTGCCTCGACCGCCTGCTCGAGCGGGCTCCGCTCACCCTGCGCTGGTGGATCAACGGCCGCCGCCGCCCGGCCTGGAACCTGCCGCGCCTGCTGCTGCAGGGCGACCTGCTGGAGCTCGATGCCGAGACCCTGGCCCTGACCAAGGACGAACTGGGCGGCCTGCTGCAACAGCGCCAGCTGGCGCTGCCCGACGAACTGGCGGCGCAGCTGCTGCACAACAATGAAGGCTGGCTGGCCGGCATCTGCCTGCTACTGATCCAGGGCACCGCGCAGAACCTCGCCGAGCGCCTGAAGAGTGGCAGTGCCCTGCTGCAGGAGTACATCGAGCGCGAGGTGCTGGCCGGCCTGCCAGACGAGCTCAAACGCGCGTTGGTGATTCTTGCGCACATGCCGCGTTTTTCCGCCGAGCTGTGCACCTACCTGCTCGAAGACGAAAGCGATGGCTGCCCGCTCGACGAGTTGCGCGAGCGTCAGCTGTTCCTCCATGGCCTGGACAGCCATGGCGAGTGGTTCCGCCTGTGGCGCCCGCTGGCGTCGATGCTGCGGCGCCGGGCGAACACCCAGGTGGCGCTGCAACAGGCGCACGTGCGGGCCTGCCAGTGGTTCGCCAAACGCGGTGACGTGCGCGAGGCGGTCGAACATGCGCTGTGGGCCGACCAGCCCGACGTGGCGGCGAACTTTCTCCAGCAGTACGGTCAGGAGCAGCTGCTCATTGGCCACAGCGTTTCGCAGTTCCTGCAGTGGCGCACCGAGCTGCCGGCCAGCCTGTTTTCCAGCACCCCCCGGCTGATCGCCCTGCAGGCCTGGGGGCTGATCATCTGTGCGCGGCTGGACGAGGTCGACGGCTGCCTCGCTGACCTCGCCCGTTTCCTCCCGCAACCCGATGCCCGCCGCCAGCAGCAATGGATTGCCCAGTACCAGGCGATCAAGGGTGTGCTGCTGCGCCAGCGCGGTCAGCGCGATGCACGCCAGTACTGCCTCGAGGCCCTGGCGATCCTGTCTCCCGAGGCCTGGTCGCAGCGCGTGCTGTGCTACCAGGCGCTGGCCCAGCAGGCGCTGGCCGAGGGCGATCTGCAGGCCTCCCAGGAATACGGCGACGAAGGCCTGCGGCTGGCGCGCGAGCAGGGCAGCGTGCTGTTCGAGGCCCTGCTCAGCGTCGACCGCATCCACCTGCTGAGCATGCAGGGCGAAAGCGGGCGTGCCCTGGAGCAGGTCCAGCAGTCGCTGCAACATATCCAGAGTGCCGGCCTGCGTGGCCCGGTGCTGGCGCGCTTGCAGCTGTTGCACGGCAGCCTGCTGGCCGATGCCGGGTCGGTCGAGCTGGCCACCAGCACGCTCAAGGATGGCCTGCGCGAAGCGGAGAAATGCGAAGACGCCTACGTGTTGTTCGGTTACCAGCACCTGGCCGAACTGGCGGCCGACCGGGGCGACTTCGTCGAGGCGCAGTTGCTGCTGCGCAAGGCCGAGCGCCTGATGCAGTGGCAGCACGTGCCGGAAGTGCGTTACCGCTGCGTGCTGCAGATGGCCAACGGCATGCTCTGGCTGCGCCAGGGCGATGTGCAGAAGGCGCGCAACTGCCTGGCCCAGGTACAGCAGCGCTTCGAGGAACATCGGCTGCTGGCGCCGTCCGGTTTCTACGACTTGCACCTGCGCGTGCGGCATGGCCTGGCCATCGCCGAACTGCTGCTGGGGCATGCCGATGAGGCGGTGGTCGAGCTGCAGGCGCAGCTCGACGACTGCCTGTTGCGCGGGCATGGCAGCCTGGCTTGCGAGACCCGCTTCGACCTGGCTGAGGCGCTGCTGCTCGCTGGCCGTCGTGATGCCGCCGACCGCCAGGTGCGCATGGCTCTGGATGACGCCGAGCAACGCCGTCAGCTGCGCCCGTTGCAGGCGCTGTATCGCCGCCAGGGGGAGTGGCTGGAGCAGGCACTGCCGCAGCTCGCTGAGCGGCAGTGGCGCGAGCGCCTGGCGATTCCCGGCCATCTCGCCGATGAAGCGGTGTCGGTAGAGGCTGGCGATTCGCAGCTGAGCAAGCGCGAACAGGCGGTGCTGCAGCTGATCGCCCAGGGCTGTTCCAACCAGCAGATCGCCGAGCAGCTGTACATCTCGCTGCACACGGTGAAAACCCATGCGCGGCGGATCAACGTCAAGCTCGGCGTCGAGCGTCGCACCCAGGCAGTGGCGCGGGCCAAGGCGCTGGGCTGGATGAACTGAGGCGTTCTGCGTAAACAAAAAGCCCCCGGTCTGTACCGGGGGCTTTTTTCTGGGTGGGTGGCTCAGCGACCCTGCGCGAGCAGGGCGATGCTTGCCGTTTCTACTTGCGCAGGAAGTCGAGCAGGTCCTGGTTCAGACGGTCCTTGTGGGTGTCGGTGATGCCGTGTGGCGCCCCCGGATAAACGATCAGTTGTGCACCCTTGATCAGTGCCGCCGAGGCACGACCGGAGAGGTCGATGGGCACGATCTGGTCGTCGCTGCCGTGGATCACCAGGGTCGGTACGTCGAACTTCTTCAGGTCCTCACGGAAGTCGGTGGCCGAGAACGCCGCGATCGAATCGTAGGTGTTCTTGTGCCCGGCCTGCATGCCCTGCACCCAGAACGACTGGATCAGGCCCTGCGAGACTTTTGCACCGGGACGGTTGAAGCCGAAGAACGGCCCGGACGCGATGTCGAGGTACAGCTGCGAGCGGTTTTCCAGCGAGGCCTTGCGGATGTCGTCGAACACCTTGAGCGGCAGACCGTTGGGGTTGCTCGCGGTCTTCACCATCAGCGGTGGCACGGCGGAGACCAGCACCGCTTTCTTCACCCGGCCGGTACCGTGGCGGCCGATGTAGCGCGCCACTTCACCACCACCGGTGGAGAAGCCGACCAGGGTCACGTCCTTGACGTCGAGCGCTTCGAGCACCGCCGAGAGGTCGTCGGCGTAGTGGTTCATGTCGTTGCCTTCCCACGGCTGGCTGGAGCGGCCATGGCCGCGGCGGTCATAGGCGATGACGCGATAGCCGCGGTCGGCGAGGAAGATCATCTGCGCTTCCCAGCTATCGGAGTTCAGCGGCCAGCCGTGGCTGAACGAAACAACCTGGCCATCACGCGGGCCCCAGTCCTTGTAGTACAGGCTGACGCCATCCTGGGTGGTGACGTAGCTGCTCGACGGCGTGGCCGGAGCGGTGCTGACGGCTGGCGCCGGTGCGGCCTGCGCGGAAACGGCAGCGGCGAGGGTCAGGGCGGTTGCGGCGAAAGTGCGGCTCAGTGTGTTCATGCTGTTCTCCTTGAGTTCGGTGACCGGTCTGGCCCGGCGGTGATGACGGAGCCAAGGTTAGGGAAGGTCAGCCAAACGGAGAACTTGAAGGGGTCGATAGCGGATATTGGCCAGGCTGATACCTGGCAATCGAGCAGGAGAAACGCGACGGGCGCTGATACGTGTTGAGCACTAAGTGGAATGAAGCGGGCTCAGGCTGACGCGAAAAGTCGGGCAAACAAAAAGGGCCCAGGTTTTCACGAGGGCCCTTCTTTATTTCGTATGTGGCGCACCAGGCGGGATTCGAACCCACGACCCCTGCCTTCGGAGGGCAGTACTCTATCCAGCTGAGCTACTGGTGCGTTGCGGGGCGCAATCATACGCATCCGCCTCGCGGGCGTCCATGCGGGCTGTCGGTCAGAGTTCCTGCATGTCGAAGTCGGCCTTGCCCACGCCGCAGTCGGGGCACAGCCAGTCGTCCGGCACCTCGGCCCAGGGCGTGCCGGCGGCGATGCCATCGTCGGGCCAGCCCTTGGCCTCGTCGTAGATCAGCCCGCAGATCACGCAGATCCAGGTCTTCATGCCGGCACCTGTTCAGTCTTGGCCAGGGGGTGCAGGTGACGGTCGAAGTCGGCCAGCGAGGGGAAGTTCAGCGGCGCCTGTTCATCGAGGTGCTGCAGGGTGTCGCGGTACTGCTCGAGGATTTCCTCGCGCGCCTGCTGGCTGATGTAGGGCACGTGGTAGGCGGGGAAGGGCGGCAGCACGCTGAAGCCGGCATAGGCCAGGGTGCCGCGCTGCAACGGGCGCAGCATGGGTTCCCAGTCGCCGTGCACGGCGGCTTCGTCGGCGAACATGTGCGCCTGGCCGCCGAGGGTGAAGCTCAGCAGCGCGCGCTTGCCGGCCAGGCCGCCACGGTCGTAGAACCGTACGCCGCCGTAGCACACGCCGGAGACCAGCACGCGGTCGATCCAGCCCTTGAGGATGGCCGGCACCGAGCACCAGAACAGCGGGAAATTGAAGATCACCAGGTCGGCCCAGAGCAGCTTGTCCAGCTCGCTGGCGATGTCATCTGCCAGCGCTTGCTGGCCATGGGCGTGGCGTTGTTCGAGGGCGTAGACCAGGTAGTCGGGATTGCTGCGCTGCTGGAAGTCGGCGGCCGAGGCCACCGGGTTCCAGTTCATCGCGTAGAGATCGGAGACCTGCACGGCGTGCCCGCTCTGCTGCAGGGTGTCGACGGCGAGGTCTTTCATCGCGGTGCAGAAGGACTGCGCCTCGGGGTGGGCGTGGACGATCAGGATGTTCATGCAGTGTTCCAAAAAAGCGCGGGGCCCGCGGGCCCCGGAGACGCCCCGCCATGGCAGGGCTGACGAAGACGATCAGGCGGGCTGCTGGACGGGCGCAGCGGCTTCTTTGCGCGGCGCATCCCAGCGGTTGGCGCGGGCGAAGGTGCCGAAGTCGTTGAAGCGCACGCCCATCTCGCGCATCACCTTGTGCGCCACCGGCGCGGTCATCTGGCGGATGTAGAAGGGTTCCTTGACCACGAAATGGTGGATGCCGTGGGTGCTGCCGAAGTTGAAGCAGAACGCCTGCAGTGGCAGCAGCCACCAGGGGTTGAGTACCTGGGTCTGCTGCACCACGTTGCCGCCTTCGATGTCGCCGTAGTAGTGCATGTTGGAGCTGATGAAGTGCAGGCAGAAGGTGCGCAGCACGTTCGGCCCGACCAGCACGACGACGGCAATGTTGACGATGTTCATCACGCTCAGGGTGGTGGCGGACCAGGCGATCGGCGCGCCGCTGGCCGTGGCCACGAAGTCGATCAGGTGGAAGCCGAGGAACACGTACCAGGTGCTCCAGTTGAGCAGGCCCAGCGGCGCGTAACCCTTGAGGGTGCGGCTGACGATCATCTTGCGGTGCGCCCAGGTCTTGGCGCGCAGCAGGCGGATGAAGGAGGACATCATGTTGTCACCGACCATCAGCAGGCGGGCGAAACCCCACGGCTCGCCGTTGGTGATGGCGCGTTCCTCGATGTCGGTCTCGGTGCCGGAAACCTTGTGGTGGTTGAGGTGCAGGTGGCGGCGGATCCACGGGTTGATCGTGCTCGGCCGCGCCATCCACACCAGCCCCATCATCAGGTTGTGCGGTACGCGCTGTTTGCGGAAGTACATCGAGTGGATCAGGTCGTGTTCCAGTTCGTGGGTCAGCGAGGCGAAGAAGGCGTTGGCCAGCAGGCAGGCCCACCAGGCGATGGCGCCGTCCAGGTAGAGCCAGGCCGAGCCGATCATGCCGGCCAGGGCGAAGGCCAGGATGCCGGCACCGATGGCGTCCTGGTGCTTGAGGATCGGGTAGCGCTGGCGCAGTTCGTCGCCGCGGGCCATCACCACGCTGCGAATGTGCGCAGAACGCTGCTGGTGATTGTGCGGGGCATGGGTTGCAGGAGTCAGGGTCATACACGCATCCTCTTGTCACCGCCTGATCTGCGCCATGCGGGGCGCGAGAACGGCAAGACTGTTGTAGTGATTCGACGAGGCTACTGTGCGCGCCTGCGCTGCCTGCCGCCCGACCGACTGCGCCAACCTGTTGACCGAGAATGCCAACCTGCATGAGTGAACCGACTACCCTGGCCAGCTGGACCCGCGCCCTGCGCCGCCAGCTCGATGCCCTTGGTCTGGACAGCGCCGCGCTGTGTCGCGAGGCGGGTCTCGACCCGGCCCTGCTCGATGACCCCAACGCGCGCTACCCGCTGTCGGCTACCACCCGCCTGTGGCAGCTGGCCGTAGCCGCGAGTGGCGATCCGGCGCTGGGTCTGAACACCTCGCGCCACGTCAGCCCCACCACCTTCCACGCCCTGGGCATGGCCATCGTCGCCAGCAGCAGCCTGCGCGAAGTGTTCGAGCGCATCGTGCGCTATCACCAGGTGGTCAGCGATGCGCTGGAGCTGGAGCTGCGCGATGTCGGCGAGGTCTGCGAATTCCACCTGCGCCTGCTGCCCGATGGCAACGCACCGGCACCGGAAGCCATCGATGCCTTCGCCGCCATCTATGTGCGTACCTGCCGCAATCGCCTGGGTCGCGACTACGCGCCGTTGTCCGTACACCTGCGGCGCCCTGCGCCGGCTGACCCGCAAGCCTGGCTCGACGTGTTCCGCGCGCCGGTGCACTTCGGTGCGGCCGAGGACGTGCTGTGCTTCGCCAACGCCGACCTCGAAAGACCGCTGGACGACGCCAACCCGGAACTGGCCGCGCACAACGAGACGGTCCTGCAGAAGCGCCTCGACGCGCTGCAGCCCGATACGGTCAGCCGCCGCCTGCGCCGCGCCCTGGAGCAGTGCCTGCCGAATGGCGAGCCGTCCGCCGAGGTGCTCGCCCATGGTTTGCACCTCAGCCTGCGCAGCTTGCAGCGCCACCTCAGCGACGAGGGCAGCAGCTACGAGCAGGTGCTCGCCGACACCCGCCACGGCCTGGCATTGCAGCACCTGCGCGAGGCTGACTGTTCGATCAGCGAAGTTGCCTACCTGCTTGGTTTCGCCGACAGCAGCAGCTTCAGTCGCGCCTTCAAGCGCTGGAGCGGGCAGAGCCCGAGCCAGTACCGCGACAGCCTGCGCGGCTGACACGCAGCGTTCGGCGGGAAACGTGACACAAACGTTCGCGATCTCGAACAGATGCGCGCGCGTTCCGCGTATGCCTTTCCCCGCTGGGCACCTTGAACGTCATGGTGGCGACGCCTGTTCCGGAAAATCGCTCCAACGCCGACGTTGTCCTACTTTCTGCGTATTTTTGTTGGTTTTATCGAACGAGCTATTGCCCTTTGTGCACGCGAGCCCTAGGATTCGTTTGAGATTTCAAACACCCCACCAGCCTGTTCTGGCTGACTATTTTTCCCACTGCCTGCCACCCCTTTCGTGGAGCGCACAGGAGACTGCCATGCAATTGAAAGACGCCCAGCTGTTCCGCCAGCAAGCCTATGTCGATGGCGCCTGGCTGGACGCCGATAGCGGCCAGACCATCAAGGTCAACAACCCGGCCACCGGCGAGATCCTCGGCACTGTGCCGAAGATGGGCGCAGCGGAAACCCGGCGTGCCATCGAGGCGGCCGACAAGGCGCTGCCGGCCTGGCGCGCGCTGACCGCCAAGGAGCGCGCGGGCAAACTGCGCCGCTGGTACGAGCTGATGATCGAACACCAGGACGATCTCGGTCGCCTGATGACCCTCGAGCAGGGCAAACCGCTGGCCGAAGCCAAGGGCGAAATCGCCTACGCCGCCTCGTTCATCGAGTGGTTCGCCGAGGAAGCCAAGCGCATCTATGGCGACGTGATTCCCGGCCACCAGCCGGACAAACGTCTGATCGTGATCAAGCAGCCGATCGGCGTGACCGCGGCCATCACCCCGTGGAACTTCCCGGCAGCGATGATCACCCGCAAGGCCGGCCCGGCCCTGGCCGCCGGTTGCACCATGGTCCTCAAGCCCGCGTCGCAGACGCCGTTCTCGGCCCTGGCCCTGGCCGAACTGGCCGAGCGTGCCGGCATTCCGAAAGGCGTGTTCAGCGTGGTCACCGGTAGCGCTGGCGACATCGGCAGCGAGCTGACCGGCAACCCGATCGTGCGCAAGCTGAGCTTCACCGGTTCCACCGAGATCGGCCGTCAGCTGATGGCCGAGTGTGCCCAGGACATCAAGAAGGTGTCCCTGGAGCTGGGCGGCAACGCGCCCTTCATCGTCTTCGACGATGCCGACCTGGACAAGGCCGTCGAAGGCGCGCTGATCTCCAAGTACCGCAACAACGGCCAGACCTGCGTCTGCGCCAACCGCCTGTACGTGCAGGACGGCGTGTACGACGCCTTCGTCGAGAAGCTGGTTGCCGCAGTGGCCAAGCTGAAGATCGGCAACGGCATGGAAGACGGCACCACCACCGGCCCGCTGATCGACGGCAAGGCCGTGGCCAAGGTCCAGGAACACATTGCCGATGCCGTGAGCAAAGGCGCCAAGGTGGTCTTCGGCGGCAAGCCGCATGCCCTCGGTGGCAGCTTCTTCGAGCCGACCATCCTGGTCGACGTGCCGAAGAATGCCGCCGTGGCCAAGGAAGAAACCTTCGGCCCGCTGGCGCCACTGTTCCGCTTCAAGGACGAGGCCGAAGTCATTGCCCTGTCCAACGACACCGAGTTCGGTCTGGCCTCGTACTTCTACGCCCGTGACCTGGGCCGCGTGTTCCGCGTGGCAGAAGCGCTGGAGTACGGCATGGTCGGCGTCAACACCGGGCTGATTTCCAACGAAGTGGCGCCGTTCGGCGGCATCAAGGCCTCGGGCCTGGGCCGTGAAGGGTCCAAGTACGGCATCGAGGACTACCTCGAAATCAAATACCTCTGCCTCGGCGTGTAAGGGTTACGACCTCCGGGTCGTCGGCCATACGGCGTTGGAAGCGGACTTCAAATGCTCACGTACCCGAGTACGCTGCGCGTTGAAGTCCGCTTCCGTCTTGTCTGGCCTTAGCCCCGACGCTCTTGAGCGGTGGGGTTGCGAGAAGCTTTGAAGTACCCAGGTTCAACCAACGAGCCGGTCATCTGGGTTTGCGGCACCGTAATAAAGAACCTGAGCAGCCGGCAGGGCGTGGCAGTCGATCATCGTATGCTGCGCACGCCTTTCCCCGGTTGCGTTCATCCTTGAGCTGCGCCGCCCGATGAGCGGCGAATGAGGACCTGCACCATGAGCAAGACCAACGAATCCCTGATGCAACGCCGTATCGCCGCCGTTCCGCGTGGCGTGGGCCAGATCCACCCGATCTTCGCCGAGCGCGCCGAGAACGCCAGCGTGTGGGATGTGGAAGGCCGCGAGTTCATCGACTTTGCCGGCGGTATCGCCGTGCTCAACACCGGCCACCTGCACCCGAAAGTGGTGGCGGCCGTGCAAGAGCAACTGACCAAGCTGTCGCACACCTGCTTCCAGGTACTGGCCTACGAGCCCTACGTGGAACTGTGCGAAGAAATCGCCAAGCGCGTACCGGGCAACTTCGCCAAGAAAACCTTGCTGGTGACGTCCGGTTCCGAAGCCGTCGAGAACGCCGTGAAAATCGCCCGTGCCGCCACCGGCCGTGCTGGCGTGATCGCCTTCACTGGCGCCTACCACGGCCGCACCATGATGACCCTGAGCCTCACCGGCAAAGTGGTGCCGTACTCCGCCGGCATGGGCCTGATGCCTGCCGGTGTGTACCGCGCCCAGTCGCCGTGCGAGCTGCACGGTGTCAGCGAGGACGAGTCCATCGCCAGCATCGAGCGCATCTTCAAGAACGACGCGCAGCCTTCCGACATCGCCGCGATCATCATCGAGCCGGTGCAGGGCGAGGGTGGTTTCTACACCAACTCGCCAGCCTTCATGCAGCGCCTGCGCGCCTTGTGCGACCAGCATGGCATCCTGCTGATCGCCGACGAAGTGCAGACCGGCGCCGGGCGTACCGGCACCTTCTTCGCCACCGAGCAGCTGGGCATCGTCCCGGACCTGACCACCTTCGCCAAATCGGTCGGCGGTGGTTTCCCGATCTCCGGTGTCAGCGGCAAGGCCGAGATCATGGACGTCATCGCCCCCGGTGGCCTGGGCGGCACCTACGCCGGTAGCCCGATCGCCTGCGCCGCGGCCCTGGCCGTGCTCAAGGTGTTCGACGAAGAGAACCTGCTGCAACGCAGCCAGGCGCTGGGCGAGCGGGTCAAGGCCGGCCTGCGCGCGATTCAGGCCAAGCACAGCGTCATCGGTGACGTACGCGGCCTGGGTTCGATGGTCGCCATCGAGCTGTTCGAAGGCGGCGACACGCACAAGCCGGCGGCGGAGCTGGTGGGCAAGATCGTTGCCCGCGCGCGTGAAAAGGGCCTGATCCTGCTGTCGTGCGGCACCTACTACAACGTCATCCGCTTCCTCATGCCGGTGACCATTCCCGACGCGCAACTCGACAAGGGCCTGGCCATCGTCGCCGAGTGCTTCGACGAACTGGCCTGATCGCCAGCCCGCGTAACCAAGACCCGCTTCGGCGGGTCTTTGTTTTTCTGCGGTAAGGCGGCGGAGGGACCATGCGTCGGTGTGACAATTGGTCGAATGGTCAGGAAGCGCAGTCTTTCCTAGTCTGTGATAGGTGCCGCGAGGTATGCGCGGCGGATTCCCTTCAGACGGCGAGGTCTCCATGGCGCAGGCAGCCCCCCGCGTAATTATCGGCGAGTCGGATCGCTGGACATCCGACCTGCTCAGCCAGCTGGTGCGTAGCGCCCGCTGCGATGCGGAAATCGTCACCCTGCGCGATGGCCACAGCGTGCTCGAACAATGGCGCAAGAAGTCGCCGGTGCTGTTGATCGCCGATTGGAGCCTGCCCGGCGTCGGTGGCCTGGATGTGCTGCGCGAAGTGCGCCGTCAGCGTGCCCAGCCGCCGCAGCCGTTCTTCCTGATCACCGAAAAGGTCGATGCGGCCAGCGTCAAGGCGGCGGTGTCGCTGGCGCCGACTGCCTACCTGGCCAAGCCGTTCAACGCCGAAGACCTGCTCAAGCGCTTGCGCCAGGTGCTGATCAAGCCGGGCGAGGAAGTGGTCTGTCCGTTGCCGGAGCGTGTTCCGCAGCAAAGCCTGGACCAGTACCTGGAGGCGTGCCGCGAGTCGGCGGCCGGTGCGCCGATGCTGGCGAGCGTGCAGGACACCCTTGGCCTGCTGCAGGGCGCGGTGGTGCCGGACCTCGACGCGCTGGCCCTGCGCTTTCGCCCGGACCCGCAGCTGACCGCGCAGCTGATCGCCGCCGCCAACACTGCCTCGCAACACCGTGGCGGCAGTTGCCAGACCTTGCCCCAGGCGCTACAGCGCCTGGGCGTCAAACACAGCCTCAACCTTGCCCTGGGCCTGGCCCTGCAGCGAGGCGTGAGCCTGGACGACGAGCTGCTCTCGGCCACCGGCCTGAAGGTCTGGGCGCAATCGCAGCGGGTCGCGGAGCTGGCGCACTGGCTGGCCGGCGAACTGGAGGCCGATGCCGAGCGCTGCTTCACCGCCGGCCTGCTGCATCGCCTGGGTGACCTGGCGCTGTTGCGCACCCTGCAGGACTGGCACGGCAGTGGCGGCGAGCTGGATGCCGCGGCGGTGGACAAGGCCCTGGGCAAGCACGCCGCGCCCTACGGCTCGGCACTGCGCACGCGCTGGCGCCTGCCGCTGGAGCTGCGCGAGCTGATCGCCGCGGCCTACAGCCTGGGCAGCGGCGTGTTCTCCCGCGAGGCGCTGGTGGTCAACCTGGCGGCGGAAGCGGCGCGCCTGGGCCCGGAGCAGCCGGTCTCAGCTCTCCAGCAGCACAAGGCGGCGCGCATGCTGCAGCTGGACGCGCGCACGCTGGAGCGCATGCCGCGTCTGGCCGACGTGGTCTGAGCGTCGCCTCAGGCTGCGAGTGCTTCGCGCACGAAGTCCAGACGGTCCTGGCCGAAGAACAGGGCGTCGCCGACGAACATGGTCGGTGCGCCGAACGCCCCGCGCTTGAGTGCTTCATCGGTGTTGGCCTTGAGCCCGTCCTTGATCGCCTGCTCGGCGGTCAGCGCGAGCAGCGCTTGCGGGTCGAAGCCGCCTTGCGCCAGCACTTTACCCAGCACGGCCAGGTCACCGAGGTTCTGCGCGTCGACCCACATGGCGGTGAAGATCACCTTCAGGTAATCGGCGAAGCGCTCGGACATGCGTTGCTGCACCGCCACAGCGCCGCGCATCAGGCCCAGGGTATTGATCGGGAAATACGGGTTGAAGCGCATCGGCACGCCGTAGCGGGTGGCAAAGCGCTGCAGGTCGACGAGCATGTGCTTGCCCTTGGCCGGCACCTCCACGGGCGAGGCATTGCCGGTGGCCTGGAAGATGCCGCCCAGCAACATCGGCTTGTACACCAGCTCGGCGTGGGCTGCGGCGCAGATCCCCGGCAGCTGGGTCCAGGCCAGGTAGGTGGTGGGGCTGCCGAAGTCGAAATAGAACTCGACGGATTTGCTCATGGGTTTCTCGCTTTTGTTTTTCTAAGGGGAGCCGATATGACCGAGCGAGCGGCGCTCAGGCAAGGCGGTGAGTCGGCGAGAAAGCGCAGTTGGCGTCTGCCAATGAGCATTTCGCGGCGGCTCACCAACGCCGCCTGGGCGTCGCGCAGCCGGTCGTCACCAGCGTTCGATCCAGGGGCGCAGGTCCAGCTCGAAGCTCCAAGCATCGCGCGGCTGACTGTGCAAGAACCAGTAGCTGTCGGCAATGTGCTCGGGGTTGAGAATGCCGTCCTGATCCTTCAGCGCATAGCGCTCGGGGAATGTATCGCGGATGAAGTCGGTGTCGATCGCACCGTCCACCACCACGTGGGCGACGTGGATGTTCAGTGGCCCCAGTTCGCGCGCCATGCTCTGCGCCAGGGCGCGGATCCCGTGCTTGGCGCCGGCGAAGGCGGCGAAGTGCGAGGCGCCGCGCAGGCCGGCGGTGGCGCCGGTGAAGAGGATGGTGCCGCGGCCGCGCTTGACCATGCGCCGTGCTACCGCCTGGCCGGTGAGGAAGCCGGAGAAGCAGGCCATTTCCCAGATCTTGAAGTACTTGCGCGCGGTCTCTTCGAGAATGCTGCAGGGCACGTTGGCGCCAATGTTGAAGACGAATGCCTCGATCGGGCCGATGCTGCTTTCGATCTCCTCGACCAGCGCGGCGACGTCGTCCTCCTTGCGTGCGTCGGAAGCAAAACCGTGGGCTTCGCCGCCCTCGGCGCGGATCGCATCGACCAGTGGCTGCAGCTTGTCGGCGCTGCGCCGGGTCACGCAGGCGACATAGCCTTCGCGGGCGAAGCGCTTGGCGATGGCGCCGCCGGTGGCGTCACCGGCACCGATCACCAGCACCACTTTCTTGTCATTCTCGGGCGTGCTGCTCATGCTTTCACCTTTGATAAACGGTCGTTAAGTAAACGAACGTTATGCTACGCTGTGGACATCGTCAAGCAGGTGTAGCAGCGGAGATCGCGATGCGCTATTCGGCCGATCACAAGGCGCAAACCCGGGAACGGCTGCTGCAGAGCAGCGGTGCCATCGCCAAGCACGGCGGCTTTTCCGCCACCGGCGTGGATGGCCTGATGAAGGCCATCGGCCTCAGCGGCGGGGCGTTCTACAGTCATTTTTCGTCGAAGAATGAGTTGTTCGCGGCAATTGTCGAGCGCGAGCTGAGCCACAGCGTCGAGCTGCTCGGCAATGCCGAGGATGGCAGTGGCGCCAAGCTGCAGAAGTGCCTTGACCTGTACCTGAGCATGGCCCACGTGGAGCAGCCGGACAGCGGCTGCGCGATCCCCTCGCTGGGGGCGGAAATCGCCCGTGCCGAGCTGCCAGTGCGCGAGCAGGCCGAGCATTGGCTGGTGCGCTTGCAGCAGGCCTGGGCCGCAGTGCTCGAGGATGGCGATCTGGCCTGGGCGATTCTCGCCCAGTGCGTCGGCGCGCTGGTGGTGGCGCGCATGCTGGCGACCCCGCAGCGTCAGCAGGAGGTGCTGGCGTCCAGCCGCGCCCTGCTCAGCAAGACCCTCACGCCGGGTGGGAACTAGGAACGCTGCGGTACGCCGTGCGGCGCGTCGGCGAGCAGGCTCAGCGGTTTCGGGTGGTCGATGAAATAGCCCTGGGCGTAGTCGATGCCCAGGTCGCGCAGGCAGTTCAGGGTCGAGGCGCTCTCGACGAATTCGGCCACCGTGCGCAGGCCCAGTTGCCGGGCGATCTGCACCATCGAGCCGACCATCGCGCGGTTGATCGGGTCGTGCTCGATGCCGTGGATGAAGGTGCCGTCGATCTTCAGCAGGTCCAGCGGCAGATGGCGCAGGTAGGCGTAGGAGGCGAAGCCGCTGCCGAAGTCGTCGAGCGCCACCTGCATGCCGCGTCCGCGCAGCTCCTCGATCCAACTGGCCGAGGTCGCCAGCTCGCCCAGTGCGACCATTTCCGTGACCTCGATGCACAGCTTGTCCGCCGGTAGGCGGTGGCTGGCGATCAGCTGGTCGAGCAGCTCGTGCAACTGCGGGTCGAGCAGCGATGGCGCGCTGAGGTTGACGTTGACCCGCTTGAGTCGCGCCAGGTGCTGCGGGTTCTCGCCGAGCCAGCGGCACAGGCGGCTGAGCACCCAGCGGTCGATTTCGCGTAGCAGACCATAACGCCCCGCCGCGGCGAGGAAGCGCCCGGGCGCGACCCATTCGCCGCTGTCCGGGTCGCGGTAGCGCAGCAGCACCTCGTAGTGCCAGCCGTCTTCCTCGGCCTGCAGGGCGTGCACCGGCTGGAAGAACAGCTCGAAATGCTGGCGCTCGATGGCCTCGCGCAGGCGGGTGATCCATTGCAGCTGGCGCTGGTGTTCGATCAGCGCGCCATCGGCCGGGTTGAACAGGTGCACGCGGTTACGGCCCTGGTTCTTCGCCATCACGCTGGCGCTGTCGGCCCAGTTCAGCGCTTCCTCCCAGTCACCGACGCCGGAGTCCAGCGCCAGCACGCCGAGGCTGGCGTGCAGGCGGAACGGTTGCCCGCCGGAGCTGAAGACGAACTGCTGTACCACCGCGCGCAGGCGCTCCGCCTGGTGCAGCGCGGCTTCGCTGTCGTCCTCGACCAGCAGCACGGCGAACTCGTCGCCGCCGATGCGGCCGAGTTCGGCTTGTGCCGGCATGTGCCCGAGCAGGTGCGAGGCCAGCTGGCGCAGCAACTGGTCGCCGGCGGAGTGCCCGCAGAGGTCGTTGACCTGCTTGAACTGGTCGAGGTCGAGGTAGATCAGGTGGCTGAAATGCCGGCCGCGGCCGTCCAGGCTGTCCTGCAGCAGGCGTTCCAGCTCGCGGCGGTTGATCAGCCCGGTGAGCGAGTCATGGGCGGCAAGGTTGGCCAGGCGCTGCTCCAGGGCGCGCCGCTCGCTGAGGTCGACGACGATGCCTTCGTAGCAGTGCTGGTCCTGCTGGTCATGCAACGACACGTGCACCCAGCGCGTCTTGCCATCGGCCGTGCGCAGCTGCAATTCGTAGCTGGCGGTGCTCTGCTGCGGGCCCATCTGTGCGCACAGGTGCTGCCAGTCGGCGGCGGCGATGAGGGTCTGGATCGGCTGTGCCTGCAGGCGCTCGGGTTGGTCGTCGGGCAGGTTGAGCAGGCGCAGGAAGCTCGGGTTGGTCTCCAGCAGCAGGCCCTGGCGGTTGCAGCGGAAGATGCCCTCGGCGGCATTGCGGAACAGTCCGCGGTACTGCTCCAGGTTGATGATCGACTGCACCTGGGAGGCGAACAGCGCCTTGCGCACGCTGTCGAGCTGGCGGCCATTGAGGATGCCGAAGAGGAACACGCTGATCACCGGCAACCAGGCGTGCATGCCGTCGACCCAGGCCACGCGCGGGAGGATGCCGCTGCGGCTCAGCGAGAGCATCAGGATCAGCAGCAGGGCGGCGCTCCAGATCAGCGCGTACCAGCCGGCATAGGGGCGGCGCAGATACAGGCCGAGCAGGGTCAGGCCGAGCTGGAACAGCCCGGTGAGCAGGATCAGCTGGTTGAACACCTGCGGCGCCAGGCCGTACCCCGGCGTCAGTAGTACCCACAGCTCGGCCGCGACCAGGACGCTCAGCAACAGGTTGCGCAGCCAGCGCACGGGGCCACGCTCAAGACGCAGCGAGGCGCTGATGTACAGGGTGCTGAAGATCAGGGTCAGCGCGCCGGCCAGGTTGATTTCCAGCAGCACCATCGACGGCCGGTTGCTCCAGAACAGCAGATTGGTCACGTCGTTGATCGCGGCGATGTACCAGGCCACGCTGAGGATCGAGGCGCAGTAGTAGCCGAGGGCGCGCTCGCGCACGGCGGCGAACTTGAGCACAGCGCCATGACCAGCAGGGCGCCGACGATCAGGCCATCGGTGAGCCAGCTGCCAACCAGCAGGCGGTCCTTCTGCTCGGCCGGGATCAGCTTCAGCGGCATGCTCACCGACGAGGTGCTCTTTACCCGCAGGATCACGTCCTGCGGGGCCATGCCCAGCGTCGGCAGCGGCAGGAGGAAGCCGCGCAACGGCGCGTCGCGCCGGGCGAACGGCAGCAGGTCGCCGGTTTCGCGGTACAGCTGCAGCTTGCCGCCGGCGAACACCCACAGCTGCACGTCGTCCAGGTACATGTGGTCGAGCCACAGGTAGTAGCGCCCGCCAGCGCGGTCGCTGAGGCGCAGGCCGAGCCACCAGGAGCTGTCGCTCCAGCCCAGCGACGGTGTCTTGTCGACGATCTGGCCGTGGGCGAGCAGGCGCGGGTAGGCGTCGCGGATGGTCCAGGTGCTGTGCGGTTCTTCCAGCAGGAGCAGGCGCAGCGGCGCGTCGCTGCCGTGGCTGGCGACATCGTGCAGCGGCAGTTCGGCCCGCGCACCGGCGGCCAGCGCGGTGAGCAGAACGATGCTCAGAACAACCTGCAGCCAGCGAATAGCGAGCGGCATCTAGGAACACCTGACGGGAAGAAAGTGAACAGCGATATGCGTGAACGGCCCCGTCTCAAGGGTAGACGAGGGCGCGCATATTGGCGTATTGCCACTAGCCGATCCGGGCGCTTTCTCGCAGTTTTTCCAGATCGAGCAGTTCTATTTCGCCATAGGTGAGACGCAGGGCGCCGCGCGCCTCCAGATCCTTGAGGATCTGGTTGGTGGTCTGCCGCGACAGGGCGAGCATCAGCGCCAGCTGTTCCTGGGCCAGGTGGATGACGCGGCGCGGGCCGCTCTCGCCGTAGCCTTCGGCCATCATCAGCAGGCGCCGGGCCAGGCGCGGCGCCGCTGGCAGCAGGCTCATCTCTTCCAGGGCAATGAAGGCCAGACGCAGTTTCTGGCTCATCAGCAGCGCCATGTGGCGCCAGTACGCGGGCTCGCGTCCGAGCAGGGCGAGCAGCACGGTCTGGCCGATCTGCAGGACCTGGGTCGGGCCTTCGGCGAAAGCGTCGTGGGTACGTGGCTGGCCGTCGAACAGGGAAATCTCGCCGAACCAGTACGGCGCCTCGACCAGGGTCAGCAGCGCTTCCTTGCCCTCGCGGCTGACCGCGCCAACGCGCACCGCACCGCTGATCACCGCATACAGCCCGCACGGCGGCGCACCACGGCTGAACAGGCGCTGCCCGGCGGCCAGGTTGTGTATGTTGGCGCGTTCCAGCAGCGCATCCTGCAAGGCTCGCGGCAGCTGGCTGAACCAGTGGCCGCTGAGCAGGATGGGGCGCAGATCGTCGGGGCAGGGCATCGGGCGTCCAGTGTTTGTCGGCTAATTGACAGAACCGTCGGGGCGGTGGGGCCATTATCGGGCAACGTGCCTGGATTATTGAGGAGTTGCCAGATGAAGTCTCTCGTTGATCACCTTGGCCAGTATGCGGAGTACCACCGCGACCGGCGCAATATCTTCAGCCATTTCATCGGCATCCCGATGATCGTGGTGGCGGTCGCCGTGCTGCTGTCGCGCCCGGGTGTCGAGATGGCCGGCCTGTGGCTGTCGCCGGCGCTGCTGACGGCGTTCGCCGCGGCGCTGTTCTACCTGCGTTTGGACCTGCGCTTCGGCGTGCTGATGGCCGCGCTGCTGGCGCTGTGCCTGTGGGCCGGTGCGTCCCTGGCGCAGCAGAGCACGCTGGTGTGGCTGGGCGGTGGCCTGGGCCTGTTCGTGGTCGGCTGGGTCATCCAGTTCATCGGTCACTACTACGAGGGGCGCAAGCCGGCCTTCGTCGACGACGTCATGGGCCTGGTGGTCGGCCCGCTGTTCGTGGTGGCGGAGCTGGCGTTCCTTTGCGGCCTGCGCGACGAGGTGCGGCAGGCGGTGGAACAGCGTGCTGGCCCGACCTGCATTCGCGATCTGAAAGCGCTGGCCTGACCCCGCTTCGTCATTGATCGACGCCCGCCTGGTGCAAGCCAGGCGGGCGTTTTTGTTTGGCTCGTTAAATACCGGCGGTGTCGAGCAGCTTCCGCCGATGCAGGTTGGACCTAGGGTGCAGGCTGGAACATGGCAAGTCGCAGGCAGAAAAAAGCCGGGCGAGCCCGGCTGTTTTTGCGTCTGGCAACTCAGGGCGTGGGCGAGCTGAGGGCCATCCACTGGTTGCTCAGCGAGCGCGCGTGGCGGTCCACGGTGGTCGGCGCGAAGGCGCGACCGGAGGCGCTGGCCAGGGCGTTGCTCTGGCTGTTCATGTCGAGCAGCGCGGCACGCAGGAAATTCCAGCGGGTCTTCAGTTTGGCGATGCCCGGATTGGTCTTGTCGTTGAGGACTTTCATTTCCTCGTCGATGTCCGGCACCAGGATGCGCTCGTCCTGGCCGACGTAGGTGTCGGGGTGCTCGCGGGCGATTTCGAAGCTGCCGATGTAGGCGCGGCTGAGGTACTGCACGGCAAGGTACTCGACCTTGGCCGGCAGCTCGCCTGCCGGAGTGGCATCCGGTACCGCGCGGGCGACGGTGAGCAGGTCACGCAGGGCCTGGGCCAGCTCTTCCGGGTAGCGCCACGGCACGTTGTCCTCTTTGGGGCCAAAGGAAACACCGACACGTAACTGGGTAACAAGTTTGGTGGTCAGGCCGGGAATTTCCGAGCTGGCGGTCATGGCGTTCTGCGCCGCGGCTTCGAGGTCGGTGATGTCCTGTTCCAGGCGTGCCATGTGGCTCTCCTGAAAACCCTCGCCGCGAAGCAGCAGTAGGCTGCCAGTGGCACGGCTAGCGTACACCTGTACCTGTTCTGCGGCGGTCATGGGGGCTGCGATGGCTTGTTGTGCGATAACCGAGAGAAGCCCAATAGCTAGAATAAATAATTTATTTATCAAAGGGTTACGGTTCATGCCGTGGTACTCCTTATTATTCTTGTGAACCGCGGGGGCATTGGCAGAGAACAGCTGCCGCGCAGTGGGCAACAGCCTACTGCGCTTGGCGTAGCAAAGGATGAGCCAAAAGAGTGATTTGCGTCGCAAATCGCACCACGCGGAGCCAGGGCGGCTCCGCGTGTGCTACGGCAAGGGTCAGAGCGAGCTTTGCGCCTGCCAGACCTTGGGTTTGAAGTAGAGGATTTCACCGCGTGCCAGGCCGGTCAGGCTGTCGTGATCCTTGACCACTTCGGCCTCGATCAGCTCGTCCTGGCCGTCGACCTTGAGGGTCACCCGGGTGATCGCGCCGAGCGGGCGGATGTCGCGCACTTCCGCGCTGCGGTGCTCGGCCTCGGCCTGGCGCGACAGCGAGATTTCATGCGGGCGGAACAGCACGTGCTGGTCTTCGCCCAGGTGCAGGCGGTTGGAGTCGCCGAGGAAGTGGTAGACGAAGTCGCTGGCCGGGTTCTCGTAGACCTCGCCCGGCGAGCCGATCTGCTCGATCACGCCCTTGTTCATGACCACGATGCGGTCGGCCACTTCCATGGCTTCTTCCTGGTCGTGGGTGACGAACACGCTGGTCAGATGCACTTCCTCGTGCAGGCGCGCCAGCCAGCGACGCAGCTCCTTGCGCACCTTGGCGTCGAGGGCGCCGAACGGTTCGTCGAGCAGCAGCACCTTGGGCTTCACCGCCAGGGCGCGGGCCAGGGCGATACGCTGGCGCTGGCCGCCGGACAGTTGCTCCGGGTAGCGGTCGGAGAGCCAGTCGAGCTGGACCATGCCGAGCAGTTCATGCACCTGGCGGGCGACTTCCGCTTCGCTCGGGCGCTCGCCCTTGGGCTTCATGCGCAGGCCGAAGGCGACGTTGTCGAACACGGTCATGTGGCGGAACAGGGCGTAGTGCTGGAACACGAAACCGACGTTGCGATCACGCACGTCGTGCTGCGACACGTCTTCGCCGTGGAACACGATGTTGCCGGTGTCCGGGGTTTCCAGGCCGGCGATGATGCGCAGCAGGCTGGTCTTGCCGCAGCCGGACGGGCCGAGCAGGGCGACCAGTTCGCCGCTCTGGATGTCCAGGTTGATGTCGTTGAGTGCGCGGAAGGCGCCGAAATTCTTGGTGACGTTGCGGATTTCAATACTCATGAAAGAGCCTACCCCTTGGATAAATCGCGTATGCGTTGCAGCCCAAAAGCACGCCAGGCAAGGCGCGGGGCGAAGGTAATGGTGACTCCCTTACCGAGCCCCGCAACGCCGCATGGCGTGCTTTTGGGCGCAACCCGAAGGGCCGGGGCCATTTTTCCGCATGGCTGCGTCAGTCGTCGTTCATTTGGAATAGCCAAACTTCGCTCCTCCCTCCTTGCCCTGCGGAAAAATAGCCGCCGGCGCAGACGTGATTTATCCAAGGGGCAGGCTCCTACTCCTCGTCGTCTGCGGATTTCAGACGGGACAGGCGGGATTCGCTCCACTGCTTGAGCAGCAGGATGACCACGGCCAGGGCCAGCAGCAGGCTGGCGACGCTGAACGCAGCGACGTGGTTGTACTCGTTGTAAAGGATCTCGACGTGCAGCGGCAGGGTGTTGGTGAAGCCGCGGATGTGCCCGGAGACCACCGACACCGCACCGAACTCGCCCATGGCGCGCGCGGTACACAGCACCACGCCGTAGATCAGGCCCCATTTGATGTTCGGCAGGGTGATGTGCCAGAACATCTGCCAGCCGTTGGCGCCGAGCAGGCGTGCGGCTTCTTCTTCCTGGGTGCCCTGTTCCTGCATCAGCGGGATCAGCTCACGGGCAACGAAGGGCACGGTGACGAACACGGTGGCCAACACGATGCCCGGCAGGGCGAAGATGATCTGGATGTCGTGCTCCTGCAGCCATTCGCCGAAGAAGCCCTGGGCGCCGAACAGCAGCACGTAGATCAGACCGGCGATCACCGGCGACACCGAGAACGGCAGGTCGATCAGGGTCACCAGGATGCTTTTGCCGCGGAAGTCGTACTTGCTCACGCACCAGGCAGCAGCGACGCCGAACACCAGGTTGAGCGGCACCGAGATGCCCACGGCGAGCAGGGTCAGCTTCAGGGCGGACACCGCATCCGGCTCGATCAGCGCGGTGAAGAAGGTGCCGAGGCCGAGCTTGAGTGCTTCGCTCAGCACCACGAACAGCGGCAGCAGAAGGAACAGGGCGAATGCCAGCCAGGCGCCGATGATCAGCGCGATGCGTCCGGCGGCATTGCCGCGGCGGGCGGCGTTGGCAGTAGCGGCGGCGCCAAGAGTTGCAGATGACATGGCAGCCTCCTCAGGGACGTTCGATGCGGCGCTGCAGCAGGTTGATCAGCAGCAGCAGGATGAAGGACACCACCAGCATCAGCACACCGATGGCGGTGGCTCCGTGGTAGTCGTACTGGTCGAGCTTGACCATGATCAGCAGCGGCAGGATCTCGGTCTTCATCGGCATGTTGCCGGCGATGAAGATCACCGAGCCATACTCACCGACGCCGCGGGCGAAGGCCAGGGCGAAGCCGGTCAGCCAGGCGGGTAGCAGTGCCGGCATGAGGATGTGGCGGAACACCTGGAACGGCTTGGCACCCAGGCACGCGGCGGCCTCTTCGACCTCGCGCGGGATGTCGGCCAGCACCGGTTGCACGGTACGCACGACGAAGGGCAGGGTGACGAAGGTCAGCGCCAGGGTAATGCCGAGCGGCGTGTAGGCGATCTTGAAGCCCAGCCAGGTGGCGATCTGGCCGACCAGCCCGGCCGGTGCATAGAGCGCGGTCAGGGCGATACCGGCGACGGCGGTAGGCAGGGCGAAGGGCAGGTCGATCATCGCGTCGATGAGCTTGCGGCCGGGGAAGCTGTAGCGCACCAGGACCCAGGCCAGCAGGGTGCCGATGATGCCGTTGAGGATCGCGGCGAACAGCGCGGTGGAGAAGCTCAGCTTGAGCGCGGCGAGCACGCGCGGTGCGGAAATGATGGCCCAGAACTGATCCCAGGTGAGTTGGGCGGCATGCACGAACATGGCACCCAGGGGAATCAGCACGAGCAGGCTGAGGTACACCAGGGTGTAGCCCAGCGTCAGCCCGAAGCCGGGTATGACGGGGGAAATACGGCGTGACATGGTCTGTCCTTATATCTGCGTTGGAACGCTCGGAGAGGCGGCAGGGCCGGCTGTCCAGATTCGCCTTGTTCGCTCGCGACAAAGGGAAGCGGTGGGCTTCCCTTTGTCGTGTTGCTCGGGGCGGCGATTCTAACCCCTGAAGAGGCACACGCGAGATGGGCGCTCACACCCATCCCGTGGCTCTACGCGCTTAGTGCGCCTGGTAGATCTTGTCGAACACGCCACCGTCGTTGAAGAACTTGGGCTGTGCAGTTTTCCAGCCGCCGAAGTCCTTGTCGATGGTCACCAGTTTCAGGTCAGGGAACTGTTTGGTGAACTCGGCAGCGATTTTCTCGTTGCGTGGGCGGTAGAAGTTCTTCGCGGCAATGCGCTGGCCTTCGTCGCTGTACAGGTAGTTCAGGTAGGCGTTGGCCAGTTCACGGGTGCCTTTCTTGTCGACGTTCTTGTCGACCACGGCAACCGGCGGCTCGGCGAGGATGGACAGGCTCGGGGCGACGATTTCGAACTGGTCGCCACCTTGTTCCTTGAGGGCCAGGAAGGCTTCGTTTTCCCAGGCCAGCAGCACGTCGCCGATCTGGTTGTTGACGAAGGTGATGGTCGAGCCACGAGCGCCGGTGTCGAGTACCGGAACGTTCTTGTAGAGCTTCTCGACGAAGGCCTGGGCCTTTTCTTCGCTGCCGTATTTCTGTTGGGCGTAGGCCCAGGCGGCGAGGAAGTTCCAGCGGGCGCCGCCGGAGGTTTTCGGGTTCGGGGTGATCACTTCGACGCCCGGCTTGACCAGGTCATCCCAGTCCTTGATGCCTTCCGGGTTGCCCTTGCGCACCAGGAACACGATGGTCGAGGTGTACGGGGTGCTGGATTGCGGCAGACGGCTCTGCCAGTCCTCGGGGATCAGCTTGCCGAGCTTGTGCAGTTCGTCGATGTCACCGGCCAGGGCCAGGGTCACCACGTCGGCGCGCAGGCCATCGATCACGGCGCGGGCCTGCTTGCCCGAGCCGCCGTGGGACTGCTGGATGGTCACGGCTTCGTGGCCTTCGGCCTGCCAGTGTTTGTTGAAGGCGGCGTTGAACTCTTGATACAGCTCACGAGTCGGGTCATAGGACACGTTGAGCAGTTCGTTGGCGGCGACGGCAGGGCCGGCAATCAGGGCGCTGGCCAGGGCGGCCAGGGCGAAACGGCGAATGGACATGGTGCAGCTCCTGGAAAATTCGGTCTTGTTTAGGTGGGGCGTGGCGGTTCAGCGTTCTGTTCGGCTGCGCATTCGGCTGTGGCAGCTACATGACCGATGCGCATGCGGGCTCTTGGTCAGTGTGATGCTCGGGTTCACGGGGCACGTCCTCCGGTGATCCAGTCGGATTGGCTGCAGCGGTCAGGCCTGTTTCGGGTTGGTCGCCTGCAGCCGGAATTTTTCCTTGCGCTCGATCTGCACGACCTGGGCGTTGTGCACGGTGATCTCCACCGAGCCGAAGCGCAGGCCCTGCAGGGCGGATTGGATCTCGCGCAGGATCGCGGCTTCGTCCTGGCCTTCGACGCTTCTGAGGCTTGCGCTCATGACTCTGCTCCTAATGAAGAAAGTGCCCGTGCGGGGAAGGTGCGTTGGGCGTGGAGCGGATAGTAGGGGGCGAAAGATTATTCTTAAAAAGAATATTTATTCATTTTCATATGCATAAAAGTTTTAAGTGGTCGTTGGCAGAACTGCCATCGCGGGCCAGGGTCTGAGCCTGCAGCGGCACTGCGCTTTTCGGTGATTTCTCGTGCTGCCACAAATCAAAGGTTTTTTCTGTCACTCGTCACATCGCTTCGGTCGCGCCATCGCTAAAGACGGCGCGCTAGACGCATAGTGCGCTACATGTTGTACCGAGGTGGTCCTATGGAAGAGAACGACCAAGCGCCCAGCGAACTGGAAACCCTGACCCTGGCGCTGTTGCACAGCCGTGGTGAAGTGGAGCGCCTGCGCGAGCGCGAACAACTGGTGAGCAGCCTGCTGGGCAGCGTCAACGCGGTGCTCTGGGCCTTCGACTGGCAGCAGCAACGGATCGTCTATGTCAGCCCGGCGTACGAGACCATTTTCGGCCGCTCCGCCGCGCTGCTGATGGCCGACTACAACGAGTGGCTCAACAGCATCTACCCGGACGACATGGAGTACGCGGCCAAAAGCCTCGAGTCGGTGCTCGAGACCGGCTCGGTGGAGCAGCGCGAATACCGCATCATCCGCAGCGACGGGCAGATCCGCTGGCTCAGTGACAAGTGCTTCGTCAGCACTGCCGGTGGCCAGGAGCTGATCGTTGGCATCGTCGAGGACATCACCGAGAAGAAGCAGCTGCAAAGCGAACTGCAGATGCTCGCCACCACCGATGTGCTCACCGCGATCAGCAACCGCCGCTACTTCTTCGAGTGCGCCACCAAGGCTTTCGAGCAGGCGCGCGAGACCGACCAGCCGCTGTCGTTCCTGCTCCTCGACGTCGACGACTTCAAGAAGATCAACGACAGCCACGGTCACCAGATCGGCGACCGCGTGCTGCAGCGTATTGCCCATTGCGGCACCTACGTGCTGCGCCGCGACGACCTGTTCGGGCGCATCGGTGGCGAGGAGTTTGCGGCGATCTTCCCCGGCTGCGATGCGCAGCAGGCCAAGCAGATCGCCGAGCGTCTGGAGCGTGAGGTGCAGCGCTTGAGCTTCAGCGCCGATAGCAGCAGTTTCGGCGTCACCGTCAGCCAGGGCCTGACCACCCTGTTGCCGGACGATGACCTCGACGATCTGTACATCCGCGCCGACGAGGCCATGTACCAGGCCAAGCATCGCGGCAAGAACTGCATCGTCCTCGGCTGAGTCATTTATATGCTTTATGGAATAAATAAATAATTTCTTATTCCTTAACAGATATAAAACATCTGCCTAGACTGGCCTCCATTGACGCGTTGAGAGGAGGCCTGCGATGAGCAGCCAGAGCGTTCGTTATCTGATCCTGCCGGGCTGGCAGGGCTCGCCAGATGAGCACTGGCAAAGCCATTGGCAGCGCATTCTGCCCAACGCCACCCGCGTCGAGCAGGCCGACTGGGATAGCCCCGACCAGGCCAGCTGGATCGCCAAGCTGGAGCGCCAGGTCAGTGCCCAGCCAACGCCGGTGATCCTGATCGCCCACAGCCTCGGCTGCGTCACGGTGGCCCGCTGGGCCGCGCAGGCGCCGTTGAGTTCGCTGCGCCGTGTGCGCGGCGCGCTGCTGGTGGCGCCGGCCGATGTCGAGCGCGCCAATTGCCCCGAAGCCCTGCGCGGCTTTGCGCCAATCGCCAAGCAACTGTTGCCCTTCCCGAGCAAGCTGGTCGGCTCCGACAACGACCCCGCCGCCAGTGCCGCGCGCGCCCTCGAACTGGCCTGGGCCTGGGGCTCGGAAGCGGCGATTCTCAGTGGCGCCGGGCATATCAACGTGAAGTCCGGCCACCAGCGCTGGGAGCAGGGCTTTGCCTACCTGTACCGCCTGCAGCAGCAGATCGAAGAACTGGCGCGCCGCCGCGCGTAAGCGCGCGGTCTGCCCACTGTGCCGGCCCGATTGTGGGCGTGCGGCCAGGAGTTGTGATGAGTCCCCACCGTTATCCCGGTCAGCCATTGCTGACCTTTCCCGACGCCGACAAAAGCCCGCTGAGCATCCGCGCCAAGGCCCTGGTGTTCGTCGACCCGCGCTCGCGGCAATTGCGCGAGGAGGTCGATCGCCTGGCGCCGGCCGGCCTGCCGGTGCTGATCCGTGGCGAGAGCGGCACCGGCAAGGAGCTGCTGGCCCGCCACATTCACCGGGAAAGCGAGCGCGCCGGGCTGTTCGTCGCGGTCAACTGCGGCGCGCTGAGCCCGACCTGGGGCGAGGCCGAGCTGTTTGGCTACACCGCCGGCGCCCATGCCGGCAGCGCCAGCAGCCGCGCTGGCTTGTTCGGTTCGGCCAATGGCGGCACGCTGTATCTGGATGAAATCGGCGACCTGCCGCGGAGCCTGCAGGACCAGCTGCTCGCTGCCCTGGAGAACCGTGAGGTGCTGCGTGTCGGCGCGGCGCAGGCCAGCCCGGTCGACGTGCGCCTGGTCGCCGCCAGCAGCATCGACCTGGCCCAGGCGGTCGCCGCCGGCAAGTTCAGCGAGCGCCTGTACCACTACCTCAACGAAGGCAGTCTGGCGCTGCCGTCGCTGCGTGACCGGCGTGGTGACATCCTGCCGCTGGCCGAATACTTCCTCGGCATCTACAGCCAGCGCCTGTCGCTGCCGGTGCCGCTGATCAGCGCCACCGCCCAGCTCGACCTGGAGCGCCACGCCTGGCCGGGCAACACCCGCGAGCTGGAGAACGTCGTGCACTTCGCCCTGCTGGTGTGCAGCGGCGAGCAGATCGAGCCCGAGCACCTCAACCTGCCGAGTAGCGCACCACCGCTGGCGCTGATCGAGCAGCAACTGGGCCTGCTCAGCGCCACCGAGCTGGCCCAGCTGCAACGGCGCATTGCGCAGCTGGCGCAGTAGCGCCGCGTCGCAAACTCGTTCGCGCGCAATGGACAGCCTACTGCCGGCTTGGCATAACGGCGCTCCAGCAACCGAACAGGGATGTACCCCATGCAGGATTCGACCAATCCGCCACTGGTGATCGACGTCGCGCAGCAGAGTTACGCCGAGCGCTTCACGTCGCTGCGCGCCACCTTGCTCGACCCCAACGGACTGTTCAGCGGCTCGCAGATGCACGCCGACCTGCTCGCGCTGTTGCCGCTGGCCAAGGCCCACGGCGACGACTCCGCCGAGCTGGCGCAGCTGTATGCGCTGCTGGCGTTGCTGCAGGGCAAGCGTGACGAGCGCGAGGAGCAGCTGGCCTACGGCGAGCAGTGCCTGGCGATCCAAAGGCGCAACCCGGTGCTGCCGCCGGAGGAGCTGCTGGCGCTGCACTACAGCCTGTCACTGGGTGTCGCCGAACTGGAGCGGCCGGAGCAGGTCATCGAGCACCTGCGTGCCGCCATCGCTCTGTTGCCCCAGGACCGCAGCCTCAGCCCGCGCCAGCAGTTCGGCCTGCGCCAGGAGCTCGGTTACTGGCTGCACCAGCACGGCGACTACGCTGCCGCGCGGGCCCACAACCAGCAGTTGCTGGCCGATGCCGAAGCGACCTTTGGCGCCGATGAGGCAGATCTCACCGGCATGCTCACCAACCTCGCGCAGAACGCCTACGAGCTGCACGACTGGACGGCGAGCGAAGCCTACCTGCAGCGCGTGGTGAGCCTGTCGCGCCAGCACGGCAAGCTGGAGATCGAACTCGATGGCCTGTTCCAGCTCGGCGTGCTCGCCCATGAACGCGGCGACAACCCGCACGCCCTGGCGTACTTCGAGCAACGCCTGCAGCTAGCCCGCGAAGCCGACGACGATTACCTGCTGGAGCGCGCCGAAGAAGACCTCGCCGAGTTCCACCGCCGCGCGGCGAACTAGCTTCCCGAGCCAGACGTGGCGCGGGCGAACTCCGCCAGCCACTGCTCGTCGAGCTGCGCCGCGCGTTTGAACGACGGTCGCGCGCAGACCCGGTCGATGTAGGCGCAGATGATCGCCGTGGCCGGTACCACGCCGAAGCTGGTGGTCCAGCGCAGCGCTGCCGCCCAGAGGATGTCGGCACTGCTGAAGCGCTCGCCGAGCAGGTACGGGCCTTTGCCCAGCTGGTCTTCGAGGGTGGCGAACATGGTGTCGAAGTCGCCGTAGGGGCAGCGCACCGCTGGGCCGGGATCGTGCTGGGCGGCGCGGTCGGCCAGTGCCGGCTCGAAGCTCGAGCCATAGAACACCAGCCAGCGCAGCCAGCTGCCGCGTTGCGGGTCGCCCAGCTGCGGGCCCAGGCCGGCCTGCGGGTACAGGTCGGTCAGGTAGATGAAGATCGCGCCCTGCTCGGTGACCAGGGTGCCCTGGTGGGCGATTGCCGGCACCTTGCCCATCGGGTTGATGGCCAGGTACGCCGGCTCGCGCTGCTGGTTGCGCTGCAGGTCCAGCACATGCGGGCGGTAGGCGACGCCCAGCTCCTCGAGCAGGGTCAGCACGCTGCCGGAGCGGCTGCGCGGGGCGTGGTACAGAATCAGATCGGGCGAAGTGGCCATGAGCGGCTCCAGGCAGGGCTCGGAGTCAAAAGACCCTAGCTGAACCTGGCGCCGCTGCCAGTTCACTCGTCAGGCATACAGCGAGGGCGTCGGCGGGGCGGCGTTGACCAGCCAGTTGCCGATGTCGCGCACCTTGTAGTCCAGCGGGTCGTGCAGGGTGTGCACGCGCACGTTGCGCCAGAAGCGGTCGAAGCCGTAGCGCGAAGCGGTGGCCCGGGCGCCCATGGCATCGAAGATCTGCGCGGTGATGTCCAGTGCGGCCCGTGCCGTGGCCACCCGCGCTTCGGCGATCAGCAGTGCCACCTCGCCCCGTTCGGCAGCGCCCAGCGCCGGCTTTTCCCAGGCCTGCTGCAGGCGCTCGGCAGCGTTCTCGGCCAGCAGCAGGGCGCCGCGGTAGCTCAGCCACAGGTCACCGAAACGCTTCTGGATGAACGGGTCTTCGCCGGCGCTGGCGAGGCCGCTGCCGGCCCACGGCCGTGCCTGCTCGTTGGTATAGCGCAGCGCGGCGTTCAAGGCGGCCTGGGCGTTGCCCAGGTAGAGCTGCGTCAGGATCAGCTGCGAAATGCCGACGCGCAGGCTGCTGCGCGGACTCTGGCCACCGGAAACCAGCAGGTCGTCGCGGTCGACGAAGACGTTCTCGAACTGCACCGTACCGCTGTCGGTCTGGCGCTGGCCGAAGGCATCCCAGTCGTCGTTGATCGCCAGGCCTTCGCGCTGGCTCGGCAGCAGCAGGAATACCCGTTCGCTGGCGCTGTTGCCGCGTGGTGCGCTGACCACCAGGGCATCGGCGCCGAGGGCGCCGGAGCAGAACGACTTGCTGCCGTTGAGTTCGTAATGTTCCTCGCGGGCTTGCAGCTTGAGCCCGGTGTCGCGGCCGTTGGTGGCGTTACCCCAGAACCAGCGCTGCTGCACGCTGCGGGTCAGCCAGTGGCGCTGCTGCTCCGGGCTGCCGTGCAGGAGGATGGTTGCCACCTGCAGGTGGTTGAAGGCGAACAGGTGAGCGAGCGAACTGTCGGCCGCGGCCAGGTAGCGGACGATGCGGTAGATCTCCGGCCACGGCCGTTCCTGGCCATCGTAGCGTTGCGGAATGGCCAGGGTCAGCAGGCCGCTTTCACGGATCAGCTCGCGCTGCGCCTGGGCGCTGCCGCCCTGCCTGTCGCGTTCCACGACGGTGGCGGCGAGCTGCTGGGCCAGGTGTTCGACGCGGGCGCCGTACTGGCCGAAGTCCTGCGGGAACAGCCGCGGGTCGAGCACTGGCGGGGTGTCGCTAGCAGGGCGCAGGGCTTCAGCGGGCATCGGCGATCTCCGGTTGCCAGATGGCAACGTCGCGGGTGTCCACTGCCTTGGGCAGCAGGCCGGCGGCGAAGAAGGCATCGGCGATCTTCTGCTGCTCGCTCAGGCTGGCCGGCTGTACCGCGCGTACCTGGTAACTGCGCCGGGCATTGGCCTGCTCGACGATGCTCGGGTCGAGGTTGCCCCACAGCGGGCCGAGCACTTGGGCGGCATCACGCGGATGGGCACGCAGCCAGTCACCGGCTTTCACCAATTCGGCGAACACCACCGACAGCACCTGTGGGTTGGCCTTGGCGTAGGCGGTGCTGGTTAGGTAGTAGCGCTGGTAGCTGGCCAGGTCGGTGCCATCGGCCAGGGTACGGGTCGGCAGTTGGCGCTGGGCGCTGCTGAGGAAGGGTTCCCAGGTGACCCAGGCGTCGACCTTGCGGTTCTCGAACGCGGCGCGGCCATCGGCCGGGGTCAGATAGGCAGGCTGGATGTCGGTGAATTTCAGCCCGGCCTTGGCCAGGGCGGCGATCAGCAGGTAGTGGCTGCCGGCGGCCTTGGTCACTGCGACTTTCTTGCCCTTGAGGTCGGCCAGGCTCTGCAGCGGCGAGTCCTCGCGCACGATCACGGCCTGGGCCTGCGGTGAGGGCGCTTCCTGGGCGAAATAGGTGAGCTGGGCGCCGGCGGCCTGGGCGAACACCGGCACGGTGTCGGCGACGTCGGCGGACAGGTCGACGTTGCCGACGTTGAGGGCTTCGAGCAAGGGCTGGCCGCTGGCGAATTCATGCCAGCTGACGCGAATGTCCTGCGCCGCCAGCGCTTTCTCCAGGGTGCCCTGGCTCTTCAGCAGGCTGATCAGGGTCGAGGATTTCTGGTAGCCGATGCGCAGCTGGGTGTCGGCCTGCGCCGGCAGGGCGGCGAGCAGGCCCGCGGCAAGGCTCAGGCCGAGCAGCGCGCGGCGGGTGAAAGGCAGAGAACGGAACATGGGGTCGACCTCGTCATAGTGTGTGTCGACCACGGCGAGGGCGGCGGAACACGGGCTTCTGGGTAAACGTAAGGAAGTCCGGTGGTCCGGTAGATGAAAGCTAAGCGATCTAAAAAACGTTCTACAAAGAATTTTAAGTAATTAGCTTATGGAGATCCGGCCACATTCATGACGGTCTTTATTCTTTTTTGTTTCAATAAAGTGAAAAATAATTCTTTTTAGGGATTAAAAAAATCACATAGATTGCGCCCCACGCCGGTAGCGGGTTTCGCACTGAGCCACTGCAGGGCAATGCAGTACAGCCAAGGCGCGCAGAACGCCGGCTCGAGTCCCTGACAGCGCACACACAACCAAGAATTGCATCTGGAGCATCGAGCATGAACAAGTCATCCCTGGCGCTGGCCGTCGCCCTCGCCGCGATTGCCCACCAAGCGGGCGCTGCCGGCTTTATCGAAGACAGCAAAGCCACCATCGGCCTGCGCAACTTCTACATCAACCAAGACACTCGTAACGCCGATGCCCAGACCCAGGAAGAATGGGGCCAGGGTTTCATCTTCAACTACACCTCCGGCTATACCGAAGGCACCGTGGGGGTGGGCGTCGATGCCGTCGGCCTGCTGGGCGTCAAGCTCGACTCGGGCAAGGGCCGCCACAACAACGCCAACTCGGCCAAGTACTCGGGCACCGTATTCCCGACTGATGGCGACGGCAAGGCGGTCGACGATTTCAGCAGCCTCGGCCTGACCGGCAAAGTGCGAATCTCCAAGACCGAAGCCCGCCTCGGCACCCTGCAGCCGAAGCTGCCGGTCGTGACCTTCAACGACGGTCGCCTGCTGCCGCAGACCTTCGAAGGTGGCCAGATCACCTCCAACGAAATCAGCAACCTGACCCTGATCGGCGGCCAGCTGGAGCATTCCAAGGGCCGTTCTTCGAGCAGCAGCGAAAGCCTGTCCATCGCTGGCGGCAACGGTAGCTCCACCAGCTACAAGAATGGCCAGTTCAGCAACACGTTCTACTACGGCGGTGCCGACTACAAGATCGGCAAGGACCTGCTGGTCCAGTACTACTACGGCAACCTGGAAGACTTCTACAAGCAGCACTTCCTGGGCCTGACCCACAACTGGGCAATCGGCCCGGGCGTGCTGAAATCCGACCTGCGCTACTTCCTCAGTGATTCCGACGGCAAGAACAGCAGCGTTGCCGGTCGTGCCGAAGGCTACCGCAGCAGCGGCTACTGGGCTGCCGGCGCTGCCGATCCGCATCGCTATGAAGTCGACAACCGCACCTGGAGCGGCCTGTTCACCTACACCCTGGGTGGCCACGCACTGAGCGCCGGTTATCAGCAGGTGTCCGGCGACAGCGCCTTCCCGTTCCTCAACCAGGGTGACGGTGCCACCGCCTACCTGATCACCGACCGTCAGATCGGCAAGTTCCTGTCGGCCGGCGAGCGCACCTGGCTGGCCGAGTACGGCTATGACTTCGCTTCCATCGGCGCGCCAGGCCTGAAAGCCACCGTCACCTACCTGTCGGGCGACAACATCAACGCGACCGGTAGCGATCAGAAGGAATGGGAACGCGATTTCCGCCTGGACTACACCCTGCAATCCGGCGCGCTCAAGGGCCTGGGTTTCTCCTGGCGTAACGCTTCGCTGCGTGGCAACACCACTGCTGCGGACCAGGACGAAAACCGCCTGATCGTCAGCTACAGCCTGCCGCTTCTGTAATACCCCTGTCGGGGGAGGAGCGTCGCTCCTCTCCCGCACTCTTTCCTGACCAGCCCGACAGTCGGGCCGGAAGGCATCACCCCAAGCATGAGGAGAAGACCCATGGGTCTGTACACCTTGCGTCGGGGGCTGACTGCCATTCTGGCAGCGCTCCTGTCCGTCGGCGCTCACGCCGAGAAACTCGACGAGATCCGTCTCGACTACGCCTTCTATTCCCCGGAAAGCCTGGTGATCAAACACAACGGCTGGCTGGAGGACGCCTTCGGCAAACAGGGCACCGATGTGCGCTGGGTGCTGTCGCGCGGCAGCAACAACTCCCTCGAATTCCTCAACAGCGGCGCTTCCAACTTCGCCCTGACCTCGAGCATTTCCGCCTTCGTCAGCCGTGCCAACGGGCAGCCGGTGAAAGCGCTCTACAGCTACCTGTGGTATGTACCCAGCGCCCTGCTGGTGCAGAAGGACGCGCCGCTGCACAGCGTCGCCGACCTCAAGGGCAAGCAGGTGGCCGCCACCAAGGGCACCGACCCCTACTTCTTCCTGCTGCGTTCGCTCGAGGCCAATGGCCTGAAACCGGACGACATCAAGATCGTGCACCTGCAGCACCCGGATGGCCGCACGGCCCTGGAGCAGGGCCGCGTGGATGCCTGGGCCGGTCTCGACCCGCACATGGCGGCCGCCGAGCTGGCCGGTGCGCGGTTCCTCTACCGCAACGACAGCTTCGGCCTCGGCGCCTTCCTCAACACCAGCGAACGCTTCCTCGATGAGCACCCCGACGCGGTGAGCACCGTGCTGCAGGCTTATGAGCGCGCTCGTCGCTGGATCGTCGCCAACCCGGAGGAAGCCGCCAAGCTGATCGCCGGTGAAACGCAGCTGCCGGTCGAGGTGATCAAGTTGCAACTGGGTCGCTACGACCTCAGTCGTCCGCTGCCGGGGCAGCAGCACCTGGATGCGATCAAGCCGGTGATCGGCCTGCTGCAGGCCGATGGCGTGCTGCGCCGCAACGCTGATGTCGATGGCGCGCTGAACAGCCTGATCGACGCGCGCCTGGCGCAGCCCGTCATCGAGGCCAAGTGACATGAGTCGCGCCAGCCCGGATGTGGTCGACGTTGCAGAAAACGCGGCGCCTGCCGCGACCGTGGCGACGGCTGGCCTGGCCAGCCGTCTGCGCGGCCTGCGCGGCTGGGTGGTGCCGCTGGTGCTGCTCGCCGTGCTGGAAAGCGTGGTGCGCCTGGGCTGGATTCCGGCCTACCTGATGCCAGCGCCGAGCGAGCTGGCGCAAACCCTCGTCGAGCTTGCCGAAGGGCCGCTGTGGCAGCACATCCTGGCCAGCAGCCTGCGCGTGTTCAGTGGCTTCGCCATCGGCGCCTCGCTGGCGCTGCTGCTGGGCTCGGTGGTGGGCATCAGCCAGCGCCTGGAGGCCTACCTCGATCCGACCTTCCAGGCCCTGCGTGCCGTTCCCGGCCTGGCCTGGGTGCCGCTGCTGCTGATCTGGCTGGGCATCGACGAAACCTCGAAGATCACCCTGATCGCCATCGGCTCGTTCTTCCCGGTGTACATGAACCTGGTCGCTGGCATCCGCAACGTCGACCGCAAACTGGTCGAGCTGGGTGAGCTATATCGCCTGCCGCGCGGCCAGCAGATTCGCCGGATCTTCGTGCCGGCGGCGCAGCCCTACCTGTTCACCGGCCTGCGCAACGGCCTGTCGATGGCCTGGCTGTGCGTGGTCGCCGCCGAGCTGCTGGCGGCCACCGAAGGCATCGGCTACCTGCTCACCGACGGCCGCGAAACCTCGCGTCCGGACCTGGTGCTGGTGGCGATCGTCACCCTGGCGCTGATGGGCAAGCTCAGTGACAGCCTGCTCAAGCACCTGGAGCAACGCGCGCTGCACTGGCGCGACAACTTCACCGGCGCGGAGAGCTGAGATGAGTGCATTGCTGGAGCTGCACGGCATCCGCAAATCCTTCGCCGGCGTGCGCGTGCTCGACGATGTCAGCCTCAAGCTGGCGCCGGGCGAGATCATTAGCCTGCTCGGCCCCAGCGGCTGCGGCAAGAGCACCCTGCTGCGCATCGCCGCCGGCCTGGACACCGACTTCAGCGGCGCGTTGGCACACAACCCCTTGCTCGGTTTCGGCAACGGCTCGGGCATCGGCGTGGTGTTTCAGGAGCCGCGCCTGCTGCCCTGGCTCAACGTGGCGCAGAACGTCGGCTTCGCCGATGGCAAGCGCGCCGACGGCGCGTGGGTCGAGCAGTTGCTGGCCGACGTCGGCCTGGCTGCGCAGGGCGACAAATTGCCCAAGCAGCTGTCGGGTGGCATGGCCCAGCGTGTGGCCATCGCCCGCGGCCTGTACAACCGCCCGCAGGTACTGCTGCTCGACGAGCCGTTCAGCGCCGTGGATGCCTTCACCCGCATGAAGCTGCAGGACCTGGTGGTCGCCCTGGCGCACCAGTACGGCATCGCCCTGCTGCTGGTCACCCATGATCTGGAAGAGGCGTTCTACCTGAGCAATCGCGTGCTGATTCTCGGTGGCACACCGAGCCGCCTGCAGCGCGAACTGGCGGTGCCGCTGGCCCACCCACGTGATCGCCGTTCTGCCGAGCTGGCCTACCTGCGCGGCGAAGCGCTGACCGAGCTGTATCAGTCGCACGCGATCTGAGCGTTATGCACTGGATGAGAACGGGCCGCTGGCCCGTTTTTTATTCGGCCGCAGTCGATGCATGCAGCTGGCGCAGGTACTGCGCACTGGCTGCATCGGCGGGAAAGAAGGTTTCCAGGGCCAGCTCCGCCAGGGTCTCGTCGTTCGGCGTGCCGAATACCGTGGTGGTGCTGTTCGCCGGCGGGGCGGGGCGTGGCCAATATGCCCGCCAGGTGTTCGTCATCGGCCAGGCGGGCCTGGTGCTGCTGCTCCTCGAGTTGGAGCTGATCGGCCTGAAGCGCTCGCAGTCGGTGCTGGTCTGAGTCGTGCGGCTTTTTCGCTGGTTCCCACGCTCTGCGTGGGAACCATCCAGGGGACGCTCCGCGTCCCGCAGACGCGGAACGTCTGTGGCTGCATGCCCACGCGGAGCGTGGGAGCGATCACCGCTGTACTACCCCTCGCGTAGGGCGGGTGAACCCGCGAGCCGTTAATGAAAAAGCCCGGCACTTGGCCGGGCTTTTTCATCTTCCGCGCGCGTATTACTGCACGGTGTAGATCTGGTCGAACACGCCACCGTCCTTGAAGTGGGTCTTCTGGATCTCCGGCCAGTCGCCGAAGGTCTTCACCACGTTGAGGAAGGTTACCTTGGGGAAGCGGTCGGCGAACTCGGCCAGCACGGTCGGGTTGCGCGGGCGCAGGTAGTTGTTGGCGGCGATGCGCTGGCCTTCGTCGGACCACAGGTACTTCAGGTAGGCCTCGGCCTCTTTGCGCGTGCCCTTCTTGTCGACCACTTTGTCGACCACTGCCACCGGCGGCTCGGCCTCGGCGGAGACGCTCGGGTAGACCACCTCGAAGCTGCCACGGCCAAACTCGCGGGCGATCATCTCGGCTTCGTTCTCGAAGGTCACCAGCACGTCGCCGATCTGGTTCTGGATGAAGGTGGTGGTGGCGGCACGGCCACCGGTGTCGAGGACCGGGGCCTGTTGGAACAGCTTGCCGACGAAGTCCTTCGCGGCCTTCTCGTCACCGCCTTTTTCGAGCACGTAGCCCCAGGCGGAGAGGTAGGTGTAGCGGCCGTTACCCGAGGTCTTCGGGTTGGGCACCACCACCTGCACGCCGTCCTTGAGCAGGTCCGGCCAGTCGTTCAGGCCCTTGGGGTTGCCTTTGCGCACGATGAAAACGGTGGCCGAGGTGAACGGCGCGCTGTTGTCCGGCAGGCGAGTGGCCCAGTCCTTCGGTACCAGGCCGCCGACATCGGCGAGGGCGTTGATGTCAGTGGCCATGTTCATGGTGATCACGTCGGCGGCCAGGCCGTCGATGACCGCACGCGCCTGTTTGCTCGAGCCGCCGTGGGACATCTGGATCTGCAGCGGGGCGCCACCCTCGGTCTGCCAGTGCTTCTGGAAGGCGGCGTTGTAGTCCTTGTAGAAGTCGCGCATCACGTCATAGGAAACGTTGAGCAGGGTTGCAGCCTGCGCCAGCGGGGCGAGGGCCAGGCCGGCGGCGAGGAGAGTGGCGGGCAGTAGTCGTTTCATTGCGCGTCCTTGGATTGAGAGTCGGGCGACTATAGGAGTGTCTGTTTATTCTTTGAAAGAATAATTAGTTAGTTGCTTATGCGTTTTAGCTTGAGGGCTTTCCCGCGAATCGGTCAAAGCTTCGTATAGATAAAAAAGTAATAAACAAATTGTTATTTATTCTTTTTGTTCCTGTTCGTTCCTGAGCATAGTGAGCCCCACGCAACGAACATCTGAAGGAGCAGCAGCATGAGCATTCGTCTTGGCGACATCGCCCCCGACTTCGAACAGGATTCCAGTGAAGGCCATATCCGTTTCCACGAATGGCTGGGCAACGAGTGGGGGGTGCTGTTCTCCCACCCGGCGGACTTCACCCCGGTGTGCACCACCGAACTGGGGCTGACTGCCAAGTTGAAGGATGACTTCGCCAAGCGCGGTGTCAAGGCCATCGCCCTCTCGGTCGACCCGGTGGAATCGCACCACCGCTGGATCGACGACATCAACGAAACCCAGAACACTCGGGTCAACTTCCCGATCATCGCCGACGCCGACCGCAAGGTGTCCGAGCTGTACGACCTGATCCACCCGAACGCCAACGACACCCTCACTGTGCGTTCGCTGTTCATCATCGACCCGAACAAGAAGGTGCGCCTGATCATCACCTACCCGGCGAGCACCGGGCGCAACTTCAACGAGATCCTGCGCGTGATCGACTCGCTGCAGCTGACCGACAACCACAAGGTTGCCACGCCGGGTAACTGGCAGGACGGCGACGACGTGGTGATCGTGCCGTCGCTGAAGGACGAAGACGAGATCAAGCAACGCTTCCCCAAAGGCTATCGCGCGGTGAAACCCTACCTGCGCCTGACCCCGCAACCGAACAAGTAAGGATCGACGATGTTGGTGGTTTCCCTGGGCGGCAGCCCGAGTCAGCGTTCGCGTTCGGCGGTATTGCTGGAACACGCGCGGCGCTGGCTGGAGCGGCACGGGATTGAGGTGGTCAGCTACCAGATCCGCGATTTCTCTGCCGAAGACCTGCTGCACGCACGCTTCGACAGCCCGCAGATCCAGCTGCTGACCCAGCAGATCGCCAGCGCCGACGGCCTGCTGGTCGCGACACCGGTGTACAAGGCGTCGTTTTCCGGCGCGCTGAAAACCGTACTTGACCTGCTGCCCGAACGGGCCTTGCAGCACAAGGTGGTACTGCCCATGGCGACCGGCGGCAGCCCGGCGCACATGCTGGCGGTGGACTACGCGCTCAAGCCGGTACTGGCGGCGCTCAAGGCCCAGGATATGCTGCAGGGCGTGTTCGCCGATGACAGCCAGATCGCCTATGGCGAAGGGTCGACCCCGAGCCAGCTGGCACCGATTCTCGAACAGCGCCTGGGTGATGCCCTGGAGCAGTTCCTCGGCGCGCTGGCCAGACGCCCGCAACCGCTGGACCCGAACGTATTGAACGACCGGCTGGTGAACGCCCGCTGGAGTATCTGAAGAACCACGAACACGCGTAGAAACCTGTGTGCCGGTGATCGAGCGGGTGAAGCAACACCCCGGATCACCCGCCCGCCGGGCCGATAAAAAACAGAAACACCCGCCTTACTCGCCCGCCAACGGGCAAGCAGGTAGCCAACCAAGACACCCACTGCAAAGGAGAGCGCCATGCGCACTATTACTTTGCGTCGGAGCCTGGTCGCCCTGCTTGCAGCGGCCATCAGCTTTGGCGCCATCACTCAAGCTCAAGCTGCTTCTCAGGATAAGAGCGTCCTGCGTATCGGTTATCAGAAATACGGCACGCTGGTGCTGCTCAAGGCCAAGGGCACGCTGGAGAAGCGCCTGGCCGAGCAGGGCGTCGACGTGAAATGGACCGAATTCCCCGGCGGCCCGCAGCTGCTCGAAGGCCTCAACGTCGGCTCCGTGGACTTCGGCGTGACCGGCGAAACCCCGCCGGTGTTTGCCCAGGCCGCCGGTGCCGACCTGCTTTACGTGGCCCACGAGCCGCCAGCCCCGACCGGTGAGGCGATCCTCGTGCCGAAGGATTCGCCGATCAAGAACGTCGCCGAGCTCAAAGGCAAGAAAGTCGCCCTGAACAAAGGCTCCAACGTGCACTACCTGCTGGTGCGCGCCCTGGAAGACGCCGGCCTGAAGTACAGCGACATCCAGCCCGTGTACCTGCCGCCAGCCGATGCCCGCGCCGCTTTCGAGCGTGGCAGCGTCGACGCCTGGGTCATCTGGGACCCCTTCCAGTCCGCCGCCGAACATCAACTGCAGGCCCGCAGCCTGCGTGATGGCAGCGGCCTGGTCGACAACCACCAGTTCTACCTGGCCACCCGTCCCTACGCCGAGAAGAACCCGCAGGTGATCGGCGTGCTGGTCGAGGAAATCCGCGGCGTTGGCGAGTGGGTCAAGGGCAACCTCGACGAAGCCACCAGCCAGGTCGCTCCATTGATCGGCCTGTCGCCGGAAATCACCCGCCAGGCCGTCGAGCGCCAGGGTTACGGCGCGCAGTTCATCACCCCGGAGGTGATCACCGCGCAGCAGAAGATCGCCGACACCTTCACCGACCTCAAGCTGATCCCCAAGAAGCTCAGCATCAAGGACGTGATCTGGACTCCGCCGGCTGCCGCCAAGGTCGCCCAGCAGTAAGCCCCACGCCGCGGCTTGCGGGCCGCGGCGCCACCGATTTCATCTAAGGAGACCACTCCATGAGCCTCAACATCTTCTGGTTCCTGCCAACCCACGGCGACGGCAAGTACCTCGGCACCAGCGAAGGCGCGCGCGCCGTCGACCACGGCTACCTGACCCAGGTGGCCCAGGCCGCCGACCGTCTCGGCTTCGGCGGCGTGCTGATCCCCACCGGGCGTTCCTGCGAGGACTCCTGGCTGGTGGCCGCTTCGCTGATCCCGGCGACGCAGAACCTGAAGTTCCTGGTCGCGCTGCGCCCGGGGATCATTTCGCCCACCGTGGCCGCGCGCCAGGCGGCGACCCTGGACCGCCTGTCCAACGGCCGCGCACTGTTCAACCTGGTCACCGGGGGTGATCCGGACGAGTTGGCTGGCGATGGCCTGCACCTGTCGCACGAGGAGCGTTACGAGGCCTCCGTCGAATTCACCCGCATCTGGCGCCGCGTGCTGGAGGGCGAGACCGTCGACTACGACGGCAAGCACCTGCAGGTGAAGGGCGCCAAGCTGCTTTATCCGCCGATCCAGCAGCCGCGTCCGCCGCTGTACTTCGGTGGATCTTCCGAAGCCGCCCAGGACCTGGCCGCCGAGCAGGTCGAGCTGTACCTGACCTGGGGCGAGCCGCCAGCCGCGGTGGCCGAAAAGATCGCCGCCGTGCGCGAGAAGGCTGCGGCTCAGGGCCGCGAAGTGCGCTTCGGCATTCGCCTGCACGTGATTGTGCGTGAGACCAACGAGGAAGCCTGGGCCGCCGCCGATCGCCTGATCAGCCACCTGGACCAGGACACCATCGACCGCGCCCAGGCCTCCCTGGCGCGCTTCGACTCGGTCGGCCAGCAGCGCATGGCAGCCCTGCACGGCGGCAAGAAGGACAACCTGGAAGTCTCGCCGAACCTCTGGGCCGGCGTCGGCCTGGTGCGTGGCGGTGCCGGCACCGCGCTGGTCGGCGATGGCCCGACTGTGGCCGCGCGAGTGAAGGAGTACGCCGAACTCGGCATCGACACCTTCATCTTCTCCGGCTACCCGCACCTGGAAGAGTCGTACCGCGTCGCCGAGCTGCTGTTCCCGCACCTCGATGTCGCTCAACCGGAGCGCCCGGCGAGCCGCGGCTACGTCAGCCCGTTCGGCGAGATGATTTCCAGCGACATTCTGCCCAAGGCCGCCTCGGCGAGCTGAGCAGCAGACCCCGCCTGCACGCCGTGCTGCCATCGCGCAGCCGGCCTGCGCGGCGGCATTACATGAGAGGCCGGTGCGCCATTCGCGCCGGCTGGGCAGGGCACCGCACAACGGCGCCTACCCCGCTTCAGCAACGTACAGGAAGAAGGAAGCGTTGAGCATGACGACGCAAACGCTACACAAGATTGCCCTGCGGCTGGCGCCCTGGGCGCTGCCCGTGGCTCTGCTGGCGGCCTGGCAGATCGCCGTGGTTGCCGGGCTGCTGTCCACGCGCATTCTGCCCGCGCCGAGTGCGGTGATCGAGGCCGGCTGGACACTGCTGCAGAGCGGTGAGATCTGGACGCACCTGGCCATCAGCGGCTGGCGTGCCGGGATCGGTTTCGCCATCGGCGGTGGCATCGGCCTGGCCCTGGGTTTCATCACCGGCCTGTCGAAATGGGGCGAGCGCCTGCTCGACAGTTCGGTGCAGATGATCCGCAACGTGCCGCACCTGGCGTTGATCCCGCTGGTGATCCTGTGGTTCGGCATCGACGAGAGCGCGAAGATCTTCCTGGTCGCTCTCGGCACGCTGTTCCCGATCTACCTCAACACCTACCACGGCATCCGCAACGTCGACCCGGCGCTGGTGGAGATGGCACGCAGCTACGGCCTGTCCGGCTTCGGCCTGTTCTGGCAGGTCATCCTGCCCGGCGCGCTGCCGTCGATCCTGGTCGGTGTGCGCTTCGCCCTCGGCTTCATGTGGCTGACCCTGATCGTCGCGGAAACCATTTCCGCCAGCGCCGGCATCGGCTACCTGGCAATGAACGCCCGTGAATTCCTGCAGACCGATGTGGTGGTTCTGGCGATTCTGCTCTACGCGGTACTCGGCAAGCTGGCGGATGTCGCCGCCCGAGGCCTGGAACGTGTGTGGCTGCGCTGGCACCCGGCTTACCAGGCCAAGGCAGGTGCGCAATGACCGCCCTGCATACGCTCAAGCGCGGGATTCCGCTGGGCATCGACGCGATCCACAAATCCTTCGGCGAACGCCGTGTGCTGCAGAACATCGACCTGCATGTGCCGGCCGGGCAGTTCGTGGCCATCGTCGGCCGCAGTGGCTGCGGCAAGAGCACCTTGCTGCGCCTGCTGGCCGGTCTCGACCAGCCCAGTGCCGGTCAGCTGCAGGCGGGCAATGGCCCGCTCAGCGCCGCCCGCGAAGACACCCGCCTGATGTTTCAGGATGCGCGTCTGCTGCCGTGGAAGCGGGTGATCGACAACGTCGGCCTGGGCCTCACCGGTAACTGGCGCGAGCGCGCCCTCGATGCCCTGCAGGCCGTCGGCCTGGCCGACCGCGCCAATGAGTGGCCGGCTGCGCTGTCCGGCGGACAGAAGCAGCGCGTGGCCCTGGCCCGTGCGCTGATCCACCAGCCGCGCCTGCTGCTGCTCGACGAGCCGCTCGGCGCACTGGATGCGCTGACCCGCATCGAGATGCAGCAACTGATCGAGCGCCTGTGGCAACAGCATGGTTTCACCGTGCTGCTGGTCACCCACGACGTCAGCGAGGCCGTGGCCATCGCCGACCGGGTGATCCTCATCGAGGACGGCGAAATCGGCCTGGACCTCGCCGTCGAGCTGCCACGTCCACGCAACCGTGGCTCGGCACGCCTGGCCGCGCTGGAAGCCGAAGTGCTCAACCGTGTGCTGGCGCTGCCCGAATTGCCGCCTCAGCCGGAACCCAGTTCACCCCTGCCCACGCAATTGCGCTGGGCCCTGTAACCCCAACGACTTCATCCCCCGTCCCAAGGAGCACCACCATGACCATCAAAGCCATCAACGTTCGCAACCAGTTCAAAGGCACCATCAAGGAAATCGTCGAAGGCGACGTACTCTCGGAAATCGACGTGCAGACCGCCGCCGGCATCGTCACTTCGGTGATCACCACCCGTTCCGTGCGCGAGCTGGAACTGGGCGTGGGCAGCGAAGTGATCGCCTTCGTGAAATCCACCGAGGTATCGATCGCCAAGCTCTGAGCACGTCCGCAGATTCGCCTCGACGCATTGTGTGGAGGCGTTACTGACAGGCGCGGATGTCGTACGCGACGGGGAGTGCGGATTTGCCGGCAGCTCCTGATTCCTGCTCGCCGCTGCAGCAGCGGCGGTTGGCAGGCGTCCGTTCGGCGAGATCGACGCGTCAGCGCTGACGCAGCGCTGTCCGGCGAGAGGCGCCACGCACGCGCCAAGGTGCGCTCTGTTTCCTGCAAACCAGCATGGCTCAGCGCTTACAGCGGCTTGGCCACCATCAGCCAGAAAATCACGATGAAGGCGAGAAACGCCGGCCAGCCCAGGGCAAACCACAGGCGCATGTAGCGCTGTGCCTGCTCGGGTAGCGGCGTGTCGTCGCGCAGGGCCTGGGCGGCCATGTCGCGCACGCGGATCTGTAGCCACAGCACCGGCAGCCAGCACAGGCCGGCGAACAGGTACAGGCCGACGCTCCACAGCAACCACAGTTGATTCAGCGGCCAGCCGGCCAGCTTGGCCAGGGCCAGGCCGCTGAGTGGCTGGAACACCGCGGTGGTGGCGATGAACAGCCAGTCGGCGGTCACCAGATGGCGGAAGGTCACACTGATCGCCTGCAGGTTGCCGCTGCGCCAGGCGCGCAGGGCGTAGTACGCCGAGCCCAGGCCGGTGCCGAACAGCAGCGTCGACGACAGGATGTGCAGGGTCTTGAGCAGCAGGTACAGGCTCATGCCTGGCCCGCCTGCGGGCAGCGAGGGGTCATGCGTGCATCAGACCGGCTTGGCGCCCATCAGGGCGAAGATCGCCAGCAGGATGACCAGGATCAGCCCGGCGTAGGCGGCGATGAAGCCCAGCAGGCGCGTGGGGGCGGGGCTGTCGCCGAGCGCCTGCCAGGCACGCAGACGGCCGGCCAGCAGCAGGCCGAAGATGCCCAGCGGAATCAGCAGGATGGCGCTCAGCAGCAGCCACAACTGACCCAGCGGCCAGCCGGCGAGGTGCGCCAGCCACCAGCCGCTGAAGGGCATGCTCACGGCCAGTACCGCGAGGGCCGGCAGGCTGATGCAGCGGGTGCGCTGCAGCTTGCGTTGCAACACGGCGGCGTCGCCCTTGCGCCGGGCCTTCCACAGCATCACCGCGTGGACGATCAGGCCCAGTGGCAGCAGCACGGCAACCAGGCTGTGGATGATCTTCAGAAGCAGGTAGTGATCCATCTAGTTGGAGTCCTTGTCGGCATCACGGCTGATGCGGGTTCGCCCTCGGTTCAGCCGAGGAACAGGCGGTATGCCGGGTTATCGGTTTCGTCCCAGTACGGGTAGCCGATGCCTTCCAGCGCGGCCGGCACCAGGTGGCGTTCATCATCCGGGACCTGCAGGGCGGCGAGTACGCGACCGTCCGCCGCACCGTGGTTGCGGTAGTGAAACATGGTGATGTTCCAGTGTCCGCCCAGCTTGTTGAGGAAGTTGAACAGCGCGCCCGGGCGTTCGGGGAACTCGAAACGCAGCACCATCTCGCCGTTGACCCGCGCCGAGTGGCCACCAACCATGTGGCGGATGTGCAGCTTGGCCAGCTCGTTGTCGGTCAGGTCGAGCACCGGGAAACCCTGCTCGCGCAGGCTTTCCACCAGCACGGCACGCGGGTCGCTTTCCGGGTGGGTCTGCACGCCGACGAAGATGTGCGCTTCCTGGTCGGTGTGGTAACGGTAGTTGAACTCGGTGATCTGGCGCTTGCCGATGGCCTCGCAGAAGGCCTTGAAGCTGCCCGGCTGCTCGGGGATGGTCACGGCGATGATTGCCTCGCGCTTTTCACCCAGTTCGGCACGCTCGGCGACATGGCGCAGGCGGTCGAAGTTGACGTTGGCGCCCGAGTCGATGCCGACCAGCACCTGGCTGCTCACGCCCTCGCGCTCGACGTACTTCTTGATTCCGGCCACGGCCAGGGCGCCGGCCGGCTCGGTGATCGAACGGGTGTCGTCGTAGATGTCCTTGATCGCCGCGCAGATCTCGTCGGTGCTGACGGTGATCACTTCGTCGACGTAATCCTTGCAGATGTCGAAGGTGTGCTGGCCGATCTGCGCCACGGCCACGCCGTCGGCGAACAGCCCCACGGTCGGCAGCACCACGCGCTCACCGGCAGCCATGGCGGCCTGCAGGCAGTTGGAGTCGTCCGGTTCGACACCGATCACGCGGATTTCCGGGCGCAGGTATTTGACGTAGGCGGCGATGCCGGCGATCAGGCCGCCGCCACCGACCGGCACGAAGATGGCGTCGAGCTGGCCCGGCTGCTGGCGCAGGATCTCCATGGCCACGGTGCCCTGGCCGGCGATCACGTGCGGGTCGTCGTAGGGGTGGATGTAGACCAGGCCTTTTTCTTCCACCAACTTCAGCGAATAGGCCAGCGCGTCGGGGAAGGCGTCGCCGTGCAGCACGACCTTGCCACCGCGGCTGCGTACGCCCTGCACCTTGAGTTCAGGCGTTGTACGCGGCATGACGATGGTCGCCTTCACGCCCATGTGCTTGGCGGCCAGAGCCAGGCCCTGTGCATGGTTGCCGGCCGAGGCGGTGACCACGCCGCGCGCCAGTTCTTCGGCCGAAAGCTGGGCCAGTTTGTTGTAGGCGCCGCGAATCTTGAACGAGTAGACCGGCTGCAGATCCTCGCGCTTGAGCAAAATCTGGTTGCCCAGTCGCTCGGAGAGCTGGCGGGCGGGTTGCAGCGGGGTTTCCACGGCGACGTCGTAGACGCGCGAGGTGAGGGTCTTCTTAACGTACTGTTCGAGCATCACGGGCTTCACTGGCGGGCATTTTCACGGATTCCGGAGTCTACCCCAGCGCTCCAACCCGCGGCCACCTGCGCCGCCCGGCCGATGGCGCGGAACCTTCGGCAATCGGGCCAGTCAGCTGGCTCAGGCCCCTCGTGCTGTGGTGCGCCACGTCCGTTCCCGCTACATGAGGTGTCGCCATGGCCGCTCCTACTCGCGTGCTGGTTCCTGGAACCCCCGGAAACGACCTGCTGGTCGCCCACCCCCAACCCAGCCGGCTGCTCGGCGGTGAGGGTGATGATGTCCTGATCGACGGCCCCGGCTCGGATTCGCTGGTCGGCGGTGGCGGGCAGAACCGCCTGTATGGTGGCCTCGGCAGTGACTATTACCGTTACGACCTGAACACCGCCGGCCGTGACGTGATCCTCGATTTCGACCCCAGCCCAGGCTGGGTCAACGTCAACCTGGACACCTTGGTCGTCAGCGAGAGCCTGGAGGCGTTCGGCCCGTTCGAGCGTGCTGGCGACGATCTGCTGATCGGCATCAACGGCGAGTCAGGTGTGATCACCGTGCGGCATTTCTTTCTCGATCCAGCGTTCCGCATCGAGGTGTTCCGCTTCGGCTCCACCGTGGTCACCGATGAGCAAGTGCTGCGCAATTTCCACATCGATCCGTCCATGTCGCTGGGGCGTAGCGCGGACAACCCGGCGGTGTTCACCGGTGGGCGTATTCGTCTCACCGGCAACGAACAGGCGGATCGTCTGGTGGCGGCGGACCGGCCGACCTATCTCTCGGGGCGCGGTGGCAACGACCTGTTGATCGGCAGCCGCTACAGCGATCTGCTCAACGGCGGCACGGTAAGGCCGATGTTTCTCGGCGACAATCACTGGAACCGGCTCTATGGCGGACCGGGCAACGACTATTACCAGGTCGACCTGGTGGTCGGCGGGGATTTCAGCGATCACCAGCTCTACGACTATGACACCACGCCCGGCAATATCGACACGCTGCACATCCGCGGTGCTGTAGACCCGGCTTATTTGCGCATGCAGGGCAGTGTCGGCGGTTCGCTCTATATCGAGCTGGACAACGAGCAGCGCATCGTCATCAGCGATTACTTCCTCGACAAGGCGTTCGTGGTCGAGAAGATCCGCTTCGACGATGGCACCGTGCTTGATGAGGCGGCCGTGCGCCAGCGTGTCGGACTGCCCGCCCCCGTGTCTCAGGCGAGCCTGAGCACGCCGGCACCCTGTTGTAGCGTCGTGGCACCCGTGCCGGATGCCGACGGCTTGCTGGGGCTGTTGTTGGTCGCTGGCGCTGCATTGGCGCGTGCGGGCGGATGAGAAGCGCTGCGGCGAGGCGGGCAGCCCGGCTATAATCGCGCTTTTCCAGCCCGGCAGACGCGCATGACCCAGGATCAGCTCAAGCAGGCGGTGGCCCAGGCCGCCGTCGACCACATCCTTCCCCAGCTCGACAGCAAGAGCGTGATCGGCGTCGGCACCGGCTCGACCGCCAACTTCTTTATCGACGCCCTGGCGCAGCACAAGACGGCCTTCGACGGCGCCGTGGCCAGCTCCGAAGCCACCGCCCAGCGCCTGAGAAACCACGGTATCCCGGTGTATGACCTGAATGCGGTCAGCGAGCTGGAGTTCTACGTCGATGGCGCCGACGAGAGCGACGAGCGCCTCAACCTGATCAAGGGCGGCGGCGCGGCGCTGACCCGCGAGAAGATCGTCGCGGCGGTGGCCAAGACCTTCATCTGCATCGCCGACGCCAGCAAGCTGGTGCCGGTACTCGGTGCTTTCCCGCTGCCGATCGAGGTGATTCCCATGGCGCGCAGCCATGTCGCCCGCCAACTGGTCAAGCTGGGTGGTGACCCGGCGTACCGCGAGGGTGTGGTGACCGACAACGGCAACATCATCCTCGACCTGCACAACCTGTCCATCGTCAACCCGAGCGAGCTGGAAGCGCAGATCAACGCCATCGTCGGCGTGGTCACCAACGGCCTGTTCGCCGCCCGCCCGGCGGACCTGCTGCTGCTCGGCACGCCTGATGGTGTGCGCACGCTGACGCGCTAGAGCGGAGGTCGATCCGAATCAGGCCGAGTGAGCGATCACTCGGCCTTTTTCTTGAACACGTAGAACAGGTTCGGCTCGCTGACCAGGTACAGATTGCCGGCGTCGTCCATGGCCACCCCTTCGGCCTGCGGCACGCCCTTCTTCAGGCCGTGCTGGCCGCCGAGCAGGGACAGTCCGCTGATCGGCTTGCCGTCGCTGTTCAGCTCCAGCACCAGGCGCGATTCATCGGATAGGGCCAGCAGGTGGCCGCTGTCTGCATGGTACTGCAGGCTGGAGAGGTCACGGACGAACAGGCGCGCGTCGCGCTCGGGGTCGTCGACCACGTGCACGGCAAAGGGCTTGTCCGGGTTGGTATGCGGGAAACCGTGAACCTCGTAGATGCGCACCGGGTCGCGCTCCTTGGCGACGAACAGGCGCTTGCCGAGCGGGTCGTAGGCCAGGCCCTCGAAGCCCTTGTTGCCGTTCATGCCGATGCCCAGCGCCAGTTGCTGCGCGTCGGCGGCGTCGATGAACGGGGTGTCCTCTTCCAGGCGTACCTTGACCAGCAGCTGCTTGCGCTCGTCGGTGATCACGTAGAGGTCGCGGCTGATGTATTCGATGGCTTCCGGGTCGCCGAAGCCCACCAGCGGGATCTGCCGCAGGATGCGGCCGTCGAGGGACAGTTCGACGATGCGCGGCTTCTGGTTGGTGACGGTGAAGAGCGTGCGCCGGTCGGGATCGAAGGTCAGTGCCGAGACGTCGTCACTCAAGCCTTCGATGGGCATGGCCTGAAGGGTGGCCTGGTAATCCGGCAGCCAGATCGAGCGCTCGCGCCAGGCGCTGGCGTGCTGCCACTCTTCGATCAGGAACCAGCCGCGCTGGAAAACGTGAAACTGATATGCCGTGGTCAGCAGGGCCAGCAGAAGGATCAGGGCGAGGCCCTGCAACAGGCGTTTCGGGCTCAGCAGACGGCGCATCGGGGCGTGCTCGGCGGGAAAGGGGTGCCATAAGTAGCATGGCCTAGCTGAATTGAAGCTGAATCCGTCGGCTTCGCTCAGTTCAGTTCGGACAGTTGCAGCGGCTGGGTGCCGGCGGTTTCCTTGCTGAAGACGTAGAACAGGTTCGGCTCGCTGACCATGTAGATGGTGCCGTGCTCGTCCATGGCCACGCCTTCGGCGCGTGGAATGCGTTTGTGCAGGCCGTTGAGGCCGCCGAGCAGGCTGATGAAGCTGACCGGCTGGCCCTGTTCATCCAGTTCCAGCAACAGGTTGGACTGCGCGGACAGGGCAAGGATGTGCCCGGTGCGCGGGTCGACGCTGAGGGCGGACAGGTTGCGCATGCCCAGGCCGTAGTCGGGCAGCGGCTTGAGCTCCTGGGCCAGGGCGTCGTTGTTGTCGCCGGGCAGGCTGAACATGGCGGTCGGTTCGCGCTCTTTGCCGAGCAGCAGGCGATTCTGCCGGGCGTCCCAGGCCACGCCTTCGAAGCCCTTGTTGCGCGAGTCGGCGAAGCCCAGGTCGAATTCGCTGGAATCTTCGATGTTCAGTTCGCGGGTCTGCGGGTCGAGGCTCAGCACCGAAAGCGAGCGCCGGCGCTCGTCGGTGATCGCCACGCTGCCGTCTTCGAGGATGGCGACGCCTTCCGGGTTGGAGAAGCCGAGCAGCGGGATGCGCCGCATGACTTCGCCGCTGAGGGTCAGCTCGACCAGCAGCGGAGTCTTGCCGGTGACGGTGAACAGGGTCTTGGTCACCGGGTTGTAGGCGAGGTCGGAGGTTTCGTCCTTTTCCAGGCCGTTGAGCGGCTTGGCCTGGATCACCGCATGGTAGCCAGGCAGCCAGACGCTGTCGGCGCGGTCGGCCTTGGACAGGTTGCGTTCCTTGAGCCAGTACCAGGCGCGGTCGTCGAGGTGCAGGTAATCGGCCAGCGCCACACCACTGCAGAGCAGGCCGGCGAGTGCCAGCCAGCGGTGACGGGGAAGACGGGATAACAGGGACATCGACTACTACTCGACTGAACGATGGGGCTCAGACTGTCCGTAGTCGATGAGGTTCCAGGTGGGCGTGGATTACAGCACGTTGCTGGCGAAGCCTTTCTGGCCGGCCAGTTCGATCACCAGATTGTCGCCGCTCAGCAGCGGACCGACGCCAACCGGGGTGCCGGTGGAGATCACGTCGCCCGGTTGCAGGCTGAAATGACCGGCGATGTGCTGGATCAGGGGCAGGATCGGGTTGAGCATATCGCGACTGTTGCCGTCCTGGCGCACTTCTCCGTTGATGCTCAGGCGGATGCCGATGTCGGTCAAGTCGACGAAGGTATCGCCTGTGACGAACGGCGCCAGTACGAACGCGCCGTCAAAGGACTTGGCCAGCTCCCACGGCAGGCCCTTTTCCTTGAGCTTGGCCTGCACGTCGCGCAGGGTCAGGTCCAGGGCCGGGGCGAAGCCGGAGATAGCGTCGAGCACTTCTTCGGCACTCGGTTGGCGCGACAGCGGTTTGCCGATCAGCACGGCGATTTCCGCCTCGTAGTGCACCGAGCCGCGGTCCTGTGGAATGGCGAAGCTGCCGTCCAGCGGCACCACGCAGCTGCCCGGCTTGATGAACAGCAGGGGCTCGGTCGGTACCGGGTTGTTCAGTTCCTTGGCGTGCTCGGCGTAGTTGCGGCCGACGCAGACCACCTTGCCCAGTGGGAAGTGGATCGGGGTGCCGTCGATGTACTGGTGCTGGTAACTCATTGCAGCTTCTCCAATTGCAGAACGCAGTTTAAGCGTCGCCAACGCAGCATGGCCGAGCGCAGCAGCTTTAAACCGGGAAGATCTTGCCCGGGTTCATGATCCCGTTCGGGTCGAACACCGCCTTGATCGCCTTCATGTAGGCGATTTCCGCTGCCGAGCGGCTGTAGCTCAGGTAGTCGCGCTTGGTCATGCCCACGCCGTGCTCGGCGCTGATCGAGCCGTTGTACTTCTGCACGGTCTCGAACACCCACTTGTTGACGATGGCGCACTTGGCGAAGAACTCGTCCTTGCTCAGCGCATCCGGTTTGAGGATGTTCAGGTGCAGGTTGCCGTCGCCGATATGGCCGAACCAGATGACTTCGAAATCCGGGTAGTTCTCGCCGACGATGCGGTCGATATCGTGCAGGAAGGCCGGAACCTTGCCGACGGTGACCGAGATGTCGTTCTTGTACGGCGTCCAGTGGCTGATGGTTTCCGAGATGTACTCGCGCAGCTTCCACAGGTTTTGCAGCTGCTGCTCGCTCTGGCTCATCACGCCGTCGAGCACCCAGCCCTGCTCGACGCAATGCTCGAAGGTGGCCAGGGCCTGCTCGGCGACTTCCTCGGTGGTGGCTTCGAATTCCAGCAGGGCGTAGAACGGGCAGTCGGTCTCGAATGCCGGCGGCACGTCGCCACGGGCCATGATCTTGGCCAAGGCCTTGTCCGAGAAGAACTCGAAGGCGGTCAGGTCGAGCTTGTTCTGGAAGGCGTGCAGCACCGGCATGATCGAGTCGAAGTCCGGGGTGCCGAGGACCATCGCGGTGAGGTTCCTCGGCGCGCGCTCCAGGCGCATGGTGGCTTCGACCACGAAGCCCAGGGTGCCTTCGGCGCCGATGAACAGCTGACGCATGTCATAGCCGGTGGCGTTCTTGATCAGGTCGCGGTTCAGCTCCAGCAACTCGCCGGTGCCGGTGACCACCTTCATGCCGGCCACCCAGTTGCGGGTCATGCCGTAGCGAATGACCTTGATCCCGCCGGCATTGGTGCCGATATTGCCGCCAAGTTGGCTGGAGCCGGCGGAGGCGAAGTCCACCGGATAGTACAGGCCCTTGTCCTCGGCAAACATCTGCAGCTGCTTGGTTACCACGCCCGGCTGGCAGACCACGGTGCGGTCGAATTCGTTGAATTCGACGATTTGATTCATGTAGTCGAAGGCCACGACCACTTCGCCATTGGCGGCCACGGCGGCGGCGGACAGGCCGGTACGGCCGCCCGACGGCACCAGGGCGACCTTGTGCTCGTTGGCCCAGCGCACGATGGCCTGCACCTGCTCGATGGTCTTGGGGAAGACGATGGCGCTTGGCGCCGGGGCGAAATGTTTGGTCCAGTCCTTGCCGTACGCATTGAGGGAGTCGGCGTCGGTGAGCACCTTGCCGGGCTCGACCAGGGTCTTCAGCACTTCAATCAGGGCAGGATTGGTCATCTGGGGAACTCTCAAACAATTCATGGTCACCCTGAGCACGCTTCATCGGCCAGGGGTGGGTGTTTCGCGGGGCTCGTATGCTAGCATACGCCCCCCGTTAATCGTGCCCCCGGGCCGATGGCACGGCACGCTCAGCACTGCCGCTGAGGCTTTCCCTGACACTATTTGTGGGACAACAGGTACTCCGATGAGCAAGACCTCTCTCGACAAGAGCAAGATCAAGTTCCTTCTGCTGGAAGGCGTGCACCAGAACGCCGTCGATACCCTGAAGGCCGCCGGTTACACCAACATCGAGTACCTCAAGGGCGCGCTCTCGGACGAAGAGCTGAAGGCCAAGATCGCTGACGTGCATTTCATCGGCATTCGCTCGCGCACCCAGCTCACCGAAAGCGTGTTTGAAGCGGCGAAGAAGCTGATCGCCGTCGGTTGCTTCTGCATCGGCACCAACCAGGTCGACCTCAACGCGGCCCGCGAGCGCGGCATCGCCGTGTTCAACGCGCCGTACTCCAACACCCGTTCGGTTGCTGAACTGGTGCTGGCCCAGGCCATCCTGCTGCTGCGCGGCATCCCGGAGAAGAACGCTTCCTGCCACCGTGGTGGCTGGATCAAGTCGGCGGCCAACTCCTTCGAAATCCGCGGCAAGAAGCTGGGTATCGTCGGTTACGGCTCCATCGGCACCCAGCTGTCGGTTCTGGCCGAAGCCCTGGGCATGCAGGTGTTCTTCTACGACACCGTGACCAAGCTGCCGCTGGGCAACGCCACCCAGGTGCCGAAGCTGCACGACCTGTTGGGCATGTCCGACATCGTGTCTCTGCACGTGCCCGAGCTGCCGTCCACCCAGTGGATGATCGGCGAGAAGGAAATCCGCGCCATCAAGAAAGGCGGCATCCTGATCAACGCCGCGCGCGGCACCGTGGTCGAGCTGGAGCACCTGGCCGCCGCGATCAAGGACGAGCACCTGATCGGCGCCGCCATCGACGTGTTCCCGGTCGAGCCGAAGTCCAACGACGAAGAGTTCGAGAGCCCGCTGCGTGGCCTGGATCGCGTGATCCTCACCCCGCACATTGGTGGCTCCACCGCCGAAGCCCAGGCCAACATCGGTCTGGAAGTGGCCGAGAAGCTGGTCAAGTACAGCGACAACGGTACCTCGGTGTCCTCGGTCAACTTCCCCGAAGTCGCCCTGCCGGCGCACCCGGGCAAGCATCGCCTGCTGCACATCCACGAGAACGTGCCGGGCGTGATGAGCGAAATCAACAAGGTGTTCGCCGACAACGGCATCAACATCTCCGGCCAGTTCCTGCAGACCAACGACAAGGTCGGCTACGTGGTGATCGACGTCGACGCCGAGTACTCGGACCTGGCGCTCGAGAAGCTGCAGCACGTCACCGGCACCATCCGCAGCCGCGTCCTGTTCTAAGAACCTGTTCACGATCTGCTGTGCGTCGGCCCTACTGCGTTAAAAGCAGGCTCGGAATGCTCATTTACAGTTCGTAAACTCCGCTTCCTCGCCTGCTTTTGCCTTGTACGGCTCTAGCTCGCGAGATCGTGAACAGGTTCTAAGGCGCGTCACTGCACTGAAAAAGGGAGGCTTCGGCCTCCCTTTTTCGTGGGCGTCGATCATCGTTGCACCGCTCGCAGGATGTATGGCGTGCAGTAATACGCCATGAGGCTCTTCGACGGGTTAGCGGCAGGGAAAGCGGCTGGCGGCTGTGGTCATCCGCGCGGCTCGGCCTGCTCCAGCTCGGCCAGGGCGTTGGCGGCTTCGCTCAGCTGGTGCTCGTTGAACACCTGCACGCCGGCGCGGCGCAGGGCCGCAGCGGTGACGCCTTCGCCGGCGACCAGCGCGCCGCTGAAGCTGCCGTCGTAGGTCTGCAGGTTGCCGCACGACGGGCTGCGCGCTTTGAGCACGGCGATGCGCAGGCCGTGCTCGGCGACCAGGCGCAGGGCGATCTGGGCGCCGGCAATGAACGCCGCGGTGACATCGCTGGCCTGCACGGTCAGCACCTGGCGATCACCATCGAGCACCAGGGCGCCCTGGCCGCCGGGGATTTCCGCTGGTGGGCGCGGCGTTGGCAGGCCGCCGGCGACTTCCGGGCACAGCGCCACGATGCGCTCTTGCGCCTGCCACCGCTGCAGTTGATCGAAGGGACCGTGGCCGGCGCCGTCGTAGCGCACCGGATGACCGAGCAGGCAACGACTGACCAGAATCCGCTGCATGTTGATGCCTACACCGCGCGTCGGCGGAACCAGCCGGTCAGCGACAGGCGCTCGCGGGTGGCCGGCAGCACTTCGTGGGGCATCTGCGCCGACATGAACAGCGCCAGCGTGCCGGCCCGCGGCAGGACGTCCAGGCTCGGCGCGGCGTCCGGGTACAGGCGCAGCGCGCCGCCCTGTTCGGCCTGCCAGGCGTCGTTGAGGTAGAACACCGCGGACACCGTGCGTCGGTCGTCGTCGCGGAAGCGATCGAGGTGCTTCTGGTAGAAGGCCCCGGGCGGGTAGAGGGCAAAATGGCTTTCGTAGTCTTCCAGCCCCAGGTACAGCGCCTGGTTGAGTGCCTGGCGCAGCCTGTCCATGATCGCCAGGTACTGGTCGCAGGCCGCGTGCTCACCCGCTTCCAGCCACTGGATACTGTCGCCGCGCACGCTTTCGCGCACCGCCAGTGCCTCACCGCGGCCGACGCCGGCGGCGCTGAGCGCGCCGCGTTGTGCACGCGCGCGGCACTCTTCGGCCAGTTCACGGGTCAGAGCCTGTGGCAGGAAGTCGAGCTGACGCGACCAGCCTTGTTCGGCCAGCTCGTCGATAATCTGCGGCAGGCGCTGTGAGTACGAATCGATTTTCATCGGCGGATTCTATCAGCGCACCGCGTCCGGCTCGACAAGCCCGCCGGCGCCCCGGAAAATAGCCGCGCCAGACAGGAGTTCCCCATGCGCGTTGTGTTCGCTTTCCTATTGATGATCTGCAGCCTGACGTCCTTCGCCGACGACCATGCCCGGCTCTACCAGGCCGCCGGCTGGCCGCAGCAGCGCGAGCATTTCAGCGATGCCCTGAGCGCCGCCCAGCAGCGCTACAGCCGCACGCTGCCGCCGGCGGTGTATCAGGCGCTGGTCGACAACAGCAACCGCCGCTTCGAGCGCCAGGCCCTGGAGCAACGCGCCCAACTGGCCCTGCGCGAGGCGCTGCCGAACCCGACCGCCGCGCTACAGTTCTTCGAGTCGCCGCTGGGGCGCAAGATCGTCAATGCCGAAGTGCTGGCCACCCGCAGCGACCAGCTGGCGCGCAATGCCAATGGCCTGCCGCCGAGCGATGCCAGTGCCACCCGTCGTCTGCAGATCCGCCACCTGGCCCAGGCGCTGCCGGCCGATGAGGCCGCGGCGGAAGTCAGCATGGCCCTGGCCGGTGTCGCGGCGGACAGCCTAAGCTCGATGATTCCCGGCCTGCTCGGCGGCGGTCAGGCCGATGCACTGCTCAACAGCCAGCGCGAGCAGGTGAAGAAGCAGATCACCGCCGACCTCGACAACACCCTGCTGTATGTCTACCGCGAGCTGTCGGATCCGGAGCTGGAGGAGTTCGTCACCTTCGCCGACTCGGCCGACGGTAAGGCCTATTACCAGGCCGCCCTGGCCGCGGTGAAGGCCGGCCTGGGCAGCCAGCAGAACAGCGTGCCCGACGCCCAGGGCATCTGAGAACCGCCTAGCTCAGGCGTTCGCGCAGGAAGTCGAAGTACTCCTGGCGCAGCGCCGGGCTTTCGTTGACCAGGTGGTGCCGCGCCGTTGGCAGGCGCAGGACCTCCGGCTGGTCGAACTTGGCTTGCAGCACCTGCAGGTTGTGCCGCCACTCCACCGTCATGTCCGCCTCGCCCTGCACGATCAGCGGGCGCTGGGTGCTGCGTGGCGCCGCCTCGATCCGTGGAATCCAGCGCGCCAGGGCACCGACCCAGGCGGTCGGCAGCGAGCGCGGCTGCAGCGGATCGCGGTGCTGGACGAAGTCGAGGAACTCGGCGTCGCTGGAGTTCTCCGAGAAGCGTCGCGGGATCGCCGATTTGAACGGGCTGAGCAGGTGGTAGCTGAGCTTGGACAGGCCCCAGGCGCGCGGGCGCACCAGCGGCGCCAGGAGAATGCTCGTGCCCTGCTCGGGACGCGGCGTGCCGGTGAGCAGGTAGTCGACCAGGATCGCCCCGCCGGTGCTCTGCCCGCACAGGTGCCAGGGCTGCGGCAGGTTCAGGTTGGCGGCTTCGGCGAACAGGCCCTGCAAGGTGGCCTGGTAGGCGGCGAAGTCGTCGATGCTGGCGCGCGGCCCGGCGGACAGGCCATGGCCCGGCAGGTCGCAGGCCAGCACGGCGAAATTCATGCTCAGTGCCCAACCGATCAAGTGGCGATACAGGCCCATGTGGTCGTAATAGCCGTGCAGCATCAGCAGGGTGGCCTTGGGCTGCTCGGGCGCCCACAGCTGCACGACGATGCGCAGGTCGCCCTGCTCGAAGCAGCCGAGCTGGCTGCGCACGCCAGCATGCTGGCTGCCCAGGTCGAGGCCGTAGTGCCGCTGGTAGGCCTGTTCCTCGGCGCTGAGGGCGCGCGGCGCTGCGGCCAAGGGTCGCAGGTGGGCACGCAGGCGGTCGGGCTGGAACGGCTCTAGCGTTGGGCTGGGCATGGCGGTCATCGATTCGGGCCGGGTCGTTGCTGTGGCTGCTGATATTCAGCTGCGCGGCGCGGCATGGCAAGCTAGCGCTCCTTCCGTCGAAGTCCGCCGTCATGCCCACGCGTCGTCGCAACCTGCTGGTCAGCCTGCTCGCCATTCTCTGGCTGGGGGCGATGCTGGCTGCTTTCTGGTGGTACGAGGCGCGCTACATCCGCCCGTTCGATACCCGCACCGAGCTGTTCTCCGGTGCCGAGCTGCGCCTGCCGGCCGAACTGGCCGGGCCGGGGCCGATCCGTCTGGTGCATTTCTGGGACCCGGCCTGCCCGTGCAACGTCGGCAACCAGCAGCACCTCGCCGAGCTGATCAGCCGCTACGCGCCGCAGGGCGTGATGTTCTATGCCGTGCAGCGCCCTGGCAGTCACGGCAGCCTGCCGCAGACCCTCAGCGCGCTGCTGCCGCTGGAGCAGTTGCCCGGTAGCGAGAACCTGCCAGCCAGCCCGGCGGTGGGCATCTGGGACCGCGATGGACGCCTGGCCTACTTCGGCCCCTACAGCGAAGGCGCGCTGTGCACCTCGGCCAACAGCTTCATCGAACCGATCCTCGACGCCCTCGGCGCCGGGCGCCCGGTGCAGGCCGATAGCAACCTGGCAGCCGGCTGCTTCTGCGACTGGACAGCCAGCGAGTAAACGCCATTAGACCCTGCTTGGGATTTTCTACGGGGCATTCAGCAGGCCTGGGCGGCCCCGCGCACCCTACGGAAACACCGAGCTTCTCAGGCGGGTGGCAGGTTCAGTTCGACCTCGCCGATGACCTCGCCCTGCGTGCCGAAACTGCGCTCCAGCAGCTGCTGGCGGCCATCGGCCAACACCCTTAGCACCGTACTGGCCCGCGTGCCGTAGGGCGGGCTGCAGATGAAGATGCTCGACAGCAGGCGCTCCCATTCCAGGCCGATGCCGGTGTCCGGCAGATCCGCATCGGCGGCACCTTGGCGGTCGGCCAGCAATGCCAGCAGATGCGGTGTCTGCGGGTCGTCGAGAGTGGCGGCGAAGGCGGCCTTGGCGCGTTGCAGTTTCGGCCAGGGGGTGTCGAGGCCTGCGTTGGACACACCGTGCACGCCGCTCTGCACGCGGGTAACGGCGCCGGCCTTGGAATTGAAGAACCATAACGCCTCGCGCGTGCCGACCAGCAGGTTGAAGCCGCTGTAGTGCTGCGCCTGGCCGGCCACGTCGCGCAGGTACTGTTCCGGCGTCTGTGTGCCGCGCAGGAAATCCAGCGGCAGCTCGCCCCGCGAGCGCTCGCCCTGGGGCAGGCGTGGATCGCGGATATTGGTCAGCGCGGCGAAGCGGCCCTCGGCGGTCACGCCCAGCCAGGTGCCGCCGGCCTGCAGGTCGCGACCGGCATACAGGCCGGGCGTATCCGCCCATTCGCCCAGCGCCTGGGTCGGGCGCGCGTGGAATTCATCGCGGTTGGCTGCCAGCAGCAGTGGCTGGGCGTGACCGGGGCGCCAGGCGAAGACGATCAGGCACATGGCTCGGCTCCTCGGTGTGCACACGCAGTGGCGGCGAGGCGGGTGGCGGCGGGCGTCGGGCAGTCGATGTCGCGCATGCAGCGTTCCTTCGTAGGGTGCGGGCACTCTAGGGGCTGTTGCCGCCGTCTCGCAAGCCAAGGGCTCGCGGGTCGGCGCTGACGCACTTCCACCCGGCGGCGCAGGTGGAGCGCGCAGGGCCCATCCGTTACCATGCCGCTTCGTTTTCGGGGGTGTCGATGGAATTTCTGCTCTACATGGTGCTAGGTGCCTGCGCAGGCGTGCTCGCCGGGCTGTTCGGCGTCGGTGGCGGCATCATCATCGTGCCGGTGCTGGTATTCAGCTTCACCGCCCACGGCTTCGACCCGCAGACGCTCACCCACCTGGCCGTCGGCACCTCGCTGGCGACGATCATCTTCACCTCGATCAACTCGGTGCGCGAACACCAGCGCAAGGGCGCGGTGCGTTGGCCGATCTTCGCCTGGATGACCCTCGGCATCCTCCTTGGCGCCGGCCTCGGCAGCCTCACCGCGGCGGCGATCCAGGGCCCGTACCTGCAGAAGATCATCGGTGTGTTCGCCATCATCATCGCCATCCAGATGGGCCTCGACCTCAAGCCCAAGGCCAGCCGTGAAGTGCCCGGCAAGGTCGGCCTGACCGCCGCCGGCGGGGTGATCGGCTGGGCCTCGGCGATCTTCGGCATCGGCGGAGGCTCGCTGACCGTACCATTCCTCACCTGGCGCAGCGTGCCGATGCAGCAGGCGGTAGCGACCTCGTCGGCCTGCGGCCTGCCCATCGCCGTGGCCAGCGCGCTGAGCTTCATGATCATCGGCTGGGACCAGCCCAACCTGCCGGAGTGGAGCCTGGGCTTCGTCTACCTGCCGGCGATGGTCGGCATCGCGCTGACCAGCATGTTCTTCGCCCGTTTCGGCGCGCGCCTGGCCCATCGCCTGTCGCCGCGCCTGCTCAAGCGTTTGTTCGCCCTGTTGCTGCTGTGCGTCGGCACGAGTTTTCTCATTTAAGGAATCGCCATGCTGCCTTATCCGAATATCAACCCGGTCGCCCTCGACCTCGGCTTCATCCAGATCCACTGGTACGGCCTGATGTACCTGGTCGGCATCGGCGGTGCCTGGTGGCTGGCCTCGCGCCGGCTGGCCGAGTTCGATGCCAGCTGGAGCAAAGAGAAACTCTCCGACTTGGTGTTCTGGGTGGCCATGGGCGTGATCCTCGGCGGGCGCCTGGGCTACGTGCTGTTCTACGACCTGCATTCCTACGTCGCCAACCCGGCGCTGATCCTGCAAGTGTGGAAGGGCGGCATGTCGTTCCACGGCGGTCTGATCGGCGTGCTGCTGGCCACCTGGTGGTTCGGCAAGCGCAATAACAAGGGCTTCTTCGAGCTGATGGACTTCATCGCCCCGCTGGTGCCGATCGGCCTGGGTGCCGGGCGCATCGGCAACTTCATCAACGCCGAGCTGTGGGGCAAGGTCACCGACGTGCCGTGGGCGATGGTCTTCCCTACCGGCGGCCCGGAGCCGCGTCACCCTTCGCAGCTGTACCAGTTCGCCCTCGAAGGCGTGGCGCTGTTCCTCATCCTCTGGGCATTCTCGCGCAAGCCGCGGCCGACCATGGCGGTGTCCGGGTTGTTCGCCCTGTGCTACGGCATCTTCCGCTTCATCGTCGAGTTCGTCCGCGTGCCGGATGCCCAGCTCGGCTACCTGGCCTTCGGCTGGCTGACCATGGGTCAGGTGCTGTGCCTGCCGATGATTCTTGGTGGTGCCGGGCTTATGATCTATGCCTACCGCCGCCAAGCCGCCCACGCCCAAGGAGCCGCGCAATGAAACAGTACCTCGACCTGATGCGCCTGGTTCGCGACACCGGCACCTTCAAGAGTGACCGCACCGGTACCGGCACCTACAGCGTGTTCGCCCACCAGATGCGCTTCAATCTGGCCGACGGCTTTCCGCTGGTGACCACCAAGAAGTGCCACCTCAAATCCATCATTCACGAGCTGCTGTGGTTCCTCCAGGGCGACACCAACATCAAGTACCTGAAGGACAACGGCGTGCGCATCTGGGACGAGTGGGCCGACGAGAACGGCGACCTCGGCCCGGTCTACGGCTACCAGTGGCGCAGCTGGCCGGCACCGAACGGCGAGTCGATCGACCAGATCGGCAAGCTGATCGAGATGATCAAGAAGAACCCGGACTCGCGGCGCCTGATCGTCTCCGCCTGGAACCCGGCACTGGTCGAGCAGATGGCCCTACCGCCGTGCCATGCGCTGTTTCAGTTCTACGTCGCCGACGGCAAGCTCAGCTGCCAGCTGTATCAGCGCTCGGCCGACATCTTCCTCGGCGTGCCCTTCAACATCGCCAGCTACGCGCTGCTGACCCTGATGGTCGCCCAGGTCTGCGGCCTGCAACCGGGTGATTTCATCTGGACCGGCGGCGACTGCCACCTGTACGCCAACCACCTGGAACAGGCCGACCTGCAGCTGACCCGCGAGCCGCTGCCGCTGCCGACCATGAAGCTGAACCCCGAGGTGAAGGACCTGCTGGCCTTCAAGTTCGAGGACTTCGAGCTGGTCGGCTACGAAGCTCACCCGCACATCAGCGCCCCTGTGGCGGTGTAATTCATATGTAGGGTGGGCTTTAGCCCACCAATTGTTTCGAACATTGCAGATCAGGCAAAGGATTGCCCATGTCGATCTATCGCCGCGAATGGATTCCCGGCGGCACCTACTTCTTTACCGTCACCCTGGCGGACCGGCGCTCCACGCTGCTGGTAGATGCCATTCCCCTGCTGCGCAAAGCTTACGCTGAAGCACGTAGCCGTCTGCCCTTCGAGACCGTTGCCATCTGCGTGCTGCCCCGATCATCTGCATGCGATCTTGACGCTGCCGGATGGTGATAGTGATTACGCCCAGCGCTGGGCCTTGATCAAAAGTGGCTTCTCCCGCGCGCTACCGGCTGCAGAGAGCATCGGTGCCAGCAAGTCGCGCAAGCGTGAAAAGGGCATCTGGCAGCGGCGCTTCTGGGAGCACCGTATCCGCGACGATGCTGATCTGGCGCGGCATGTCGATTACACCCACTTCAACCCGGTGAAGCACGGCCTGGTCGCGCAGGTTAGAGACTGGCCGTATTCGAGTTTTCACCATTATGTTGCGCGGGGAGTTTTGCCTGGGGATTGGGGCGGGCGGGATGGTTTAGAAGGGCGATTTGGGGAGTAGGGGATTGGTATTGGGTGGTTTATTGGTGGGCTGAAGCCCACCCTACGTCTGCCCTTGCGTAGCTAGATCAGAGTTGGCTTCGCCAGCCCCTCGGCCAGGTGATCGATCAGCACCCGCAGCTTCGGCGGCAGGTGCCGGGTCGGGTGGTAGAGGATCCATGCGGTGCCCTGGTAAGAGCCGGTGTAGCGCCAGTCGGGCAGGACCTGTTGCAGCTCGCCCGAGGCCAGCGCCGCGGCGGCGGTGAAGTGCGGCAGGCAGGCGATGCCCAGGTCGCTGAGTGCGCCGTTCAGGCGCACCTCGCTGTGGTTGCTGGCGAAGCGTCCGCTGACCGCCACCACGCACTGCTCATCACCGTTGCTGAAGTGCCAGCGGTGATCGTCCGGCACCTCGTCGAGAACCAGGCACGGGTGGCGCACCAGCTCCTGCGGGTGCTGCGGCATGCCGTGGCGCTGCAGGTAGGCCGGTGTGGCGCAGAGCAGTTGGCGCACGCTGCACAGCGGGCGCCCGGCTAGGCCGAGTGGAGGCTGGTCGGTGATGCGCACCAACAGGTCGAACTGCTCGCCGATCAGGTCAGGGCTGCGGTCGCTGAGGTTGAGGCTGACGTCCACTTCCGGGTAGCGCGCGAGAAAATCCGCCATCAGCGGGCTGATCAGGAACTTGCCGAACGCCTTGGGCACCGACAGGCGCACGCGGCCGCGGGCGTGGCTCATCAGCCGCTCGCTGACCGCCATGGCCGCCTGGGCGGCGCCGAGCATTTCACGACAACGCTCGAACACCTCGGCGCCGGCTTCGGACAGGCGCAGGCGCCGCGTGGTGCGTTCCAGCAGGCGCAGGCCGAGCGCCTGTTCCAGGTGGGCGATCTGCCGGCTCACCGCCGAGGCGGTACTGCCCTGTTGCCGCGCGGCGGCGGAGAAGCTGCCGCACTCGACCACGCGCACGAACATGGCCATGTGCGGCAGCAGGTTAGCGGGAATATTTGTGCTCATGGCGAACAGGTCTTGTGTAATTTCGCTGGATTATCACGGCGTGAGTCGCAATGGACAATGGCGCTCCGTCCTGATGTGCCTTGCGGAGTTGCCCATGTCCACCCTGATCAGCCAGTCCCGAGTGCGTCTCCTGCAGGGCAGCGACCTGCTGTTGCTGCTGGTTGCGGTGATCTGGGGCAGCAGCTACGGCGTGGCCAAGCAGGCGCTGGCCTTCTACCCGGTGCTGGGTTTTCTTGCCGTGCGGTTCTGCCTGACCTTCCTCATCCTCTTGCCGCAACTGAGCGGTGAAGGACGCAAGGCCTGGGCGCCGGGCCTGCCGCTGGGCGCGGTGATGCTGGCGATTTTCCTCTGCGAGACCTACGGCGTACTGCACACCAGCGCCAGCAACGCGGCGTTCCTGATCAGTCTGTGCGTGGTGATCACGCCCTTCGTCGAGTGGCTGATGCTCGGCCAGCGTCCGGACTCGCGCATGCTGCCGGCGGTGGGGCTGTCGCTGCTGGGCACCTGGCTGCTGAGCGGCGGGGTGGACCTGAACTTCAACCTGGGCGATGGCCTGATGCTGCTGGCCGCGGCGTTGCGCGCGCTGCTGGTGTGCCTGACGCGGCGCCTGACCGCGCACACCAACGTGCCGGCGCTGGCGCTGACGGCGGTGCAGACCGGAGTGATCGGTGGTGGCTGTCTGCTGCTCGGCACGCTGCTGTTGCCCGGTGGCCTGCCGGCCTTGCCGCGCGAGCCGGCGTTCTGGATCGGCAGCCTGTACCTGGTGCTGTTCGCCACCCTGTTCGCCTTCTTCATCCAGAATCACGCACTGCGCCACAGCAGCCCGACGCGGGTATCGTTGCTGATGGGCAGCGAGCCGCTGTTCGGCGCGCTGTTCGCGGTGCTCTGGCTGAGCGAGCAGCTGAGCCTGCAGGCGTGGATCGGCGGACTGCTCATCGTCGCCGCCACGCTCTGGACCAGTCTCAGTCGGCGCTGATTACGCCGCGCTCAGGACAGCAGGGCTGCCTCTTCTTCCGGGCTGCCGTTGGCAAGGGCGAAGCCATTGGCGTTCTCCTCGATCTCCTTGGCAGCCTGCAGCTCGGCGCGGTCCTGCATGCGCTCGGCAATCTCCTTCTCGATCGCCTCCTGCTGCTCCGGCGACATGGCGTCGACCTCTTCCTCGCTCAGGCCCATCTCCTTGAGGATGGCGTCGCGCATCTTCTCGGCCGGGGTCATGTCCATGTACTCGCGAAAGGCCTGCACGGCCGGGTCTTCCTTGGTCAGGCTCTGGGTCAGCGTGCCGCGGCTGACGCTGGATTCCACGCCGTCGATCTCGGCGCGGTTCTGCAGGTTGACCCGCAGCTTGGCGAACGCCTCTTCGTAAGCTGCTTCGGTTTGGTGATCGTAGGTGCCGGTTGCCTTGAAGCTGGGGGGAATGACCGGTTGCGGAGCGGCGAGCTCCTCCTCCCGAAAGCCTTCTTTGGCGCGTCGGCCGATGACCGACAGCGGATTGTGTCCGCCAATGCCACTGATGCTGTTCATGGTTCCTCCTGGGGTCCGCATGAGCGCGGACTGTCCCAGGAGCAAGGTGGGTGCCAGCTTTACTATTTTTTGATCAAGCGCTTTTTAATCAACAGGTTGCGCGGCCTGATCGGCGCGTGGGCGGCGGCAGTGCCTGGCCATTGGCGGCAAGCGTTTGCCGCCGTCGACCCTTCAGCTGCCGCCCAGCTCCACGGCCAGGTTGGCCACTTGCTGCTGACGCTCGGCCTGTTCCAGACGCGCGCCGGGATTCAGTGACGACCACTCGGGATGCGCACGCGCCTTGCGCAGCGCCTCGGGCAGGCGGGCTTCGCGCCAGCTCTTGTCCTGCGGCGCGTCGAGCTGGATCGCCGTGGTCGCGGCGTGGCCGCGGGCATCGAGGGCAGCGAGCAGCTGACGCTGGCGAAGGGCGAGCAGGCGAAGCACGCCGTCGTCGACGGTCAGCTCGCGCTGCCCCTTGAGCTTGCCGAGCAGGCGTCCGCCGTAGGCGCGGGCAGTTTGCAGGCCACCGCCGGCGAGGGCGCCGAGCAGCGTGGCGGCGCCGAGGGTCAGGCCGCCGACCAGCAGGTCGATGCCGACCCCGGCCGCGGCGCCCGCGGCCATGCCGCCACCGACATTGATGCCGAGCTGGCGCAGGGTTTCCGGGTTGAACAGGTCGTCGCCCCAGCGCCCGTCGAGCAACGGCAGGTCGCCGGCCCGAGCGTCTTCGCGGCGAAAGGCGTACAGGCGCAGCAGTGCCTCGACGCAGGTCTGCTCGCGCTGGCGGATGGTCGTGTGCAGCGCGCGGATTTCACCGGCCTCGATGTCGCCCTGGGCGGCGACGCTGCGTCGGCAGGCGGCGCAGTCGACCAGCAGTTCGGCGACCAGGCGCGCACCGGCCTGATGGCGGGCGCCGCGCTGTGCTTCGTGGTCGAGGATCAGCCGCTCCAACTGCGGACGCGCCTGTTCCAGCAGCAGCGCCAGGCTTTCATACAGGCGCCGCTCGCCGTCCAGCGGCGGCGCCACGGTGTCGAACGCTACCCGCGCATGCAGACCGAGGCGGGCCAGGGCGTCGCGCCATTCGCTTTCGCGTTGCTGCGGATGGCCGCTGAAATTGAGCACCGGCAGCAGCGGCTTGCCGGCGCCGGCGAGCACTGCCAATTCATCCCGGTACTTGGCCAGCACCGGCTCGCGGGCGTCGATCACGTACAGCCCGGCGTCCGAGGCGAGCAGCTGGCGCAGCACCTTGGCCTCCTGCTCGAAGCGCTGGCGCGCCTCGGCGGTATCGAGGAAGCGCGTGACCCGCGCAGGGCCGTCGAGGCGCTCGCCTGGCCGGTCGAGGCGTTCCAGGTAGTCGAGCAGGGCGATGGCATCTTCCAGACCGGGGGTGTCGTACAGCTCGAGCAGTGCTTCGCCGTCGACCGACAGACGCGCGCCCTCGACATGCCGGGTGGTGCTTGGCCGGTGCGAGACCTCGCCGAAATCGACGTCGCGGGTCAGGGTGCGCAGCAGCGAGGTCTTGCCGACGTTGGTGTGGCCGACCACGGCCAGTTTCAGCGCCTTAGTCATGTCCGCTCTCCAGCCAGGTCTGCGGCGCGCAGTCCGACCAGCGCAGGCCGAGCTTATCGAGGGCCTGGTGCCAGTCGCCCAGGCGCTGGCTGTCCTGGGCCTCACCGGGTGGCGGCTGGAGCAGCCAGATGCGGGCTTCGCCGGCACTGCGCGCCAGCTCGCCGAGCAGCGCCAGGGTGCCGCGGTCGGCCGAACGGCGCGGGTCGCAGGCGATCAGCAGGCGTGCCGGGGGGAAGCGACCAAGCTGTTCGAGCAGGTGTTGGCGCTGCTCACGGCTGTCGAGGATGCCGGCGTCGCCGATGCCCTTGGGCAGGGCCGGTGGCCAGGCACGTTGCGGGTCGAGCTCGATGGCGACGAGCAGGGCGCCGCTGCTCGACAGCGTCGCCGTGGCGTTGGCGGCTGGTGTGACCAGGTCGGGCGCCGGGTCGAGCACGCCGAGACGTTCGCTGGGCGGCTGCAGGCGTTCGGCGAGCAGGCGGTAGCTGGGCAGGCTGAGGTCGAGTTGCAGGAGCGCCTGGCCGTGCTGCCAGCGCCACAGGCAGAACAGACCGAGCAGCAGGCGTGGTAGCAGGCCGTAGACCAGCAGCACGCCGATCAGCCAGCCGGCCCAGGCGTGCCGTGCGGCCTCGCTGGTCAGGGCGCTGTCGCCGCTGGCGCGGATGGTCTGTGCGTCGGGCAGGGCGAAGCCGAGCAAGCCGGGCAGGGCGCCGAGGGCCTGGGTCAGGGCGACGAAGGTGTCGCTGCCGAGCAGGGTGGTTTCCCAGACGAAGCCGTAGCGGCGCGTCGACAGCAGGGCCAGCAGCATCAACAGGGCAGCGCTCAGGGCCACCAGCCACAGGCCGTGGACCAGCATGCCGAGCAGCCAGCGGTTGAGCCGTCGGCGTTGCAGCAGTATCACCAGCGCCGGGGCCAGTTGCGCGGCGCGGGCGTCGCGGGCCAGGCGTTCGCTCAGCCACAGCCACAGACGGCCAAGCGCGGCGCCCTGGTCGCCGGGCAGCATCAGGCTCAGCGCCCAGCCGATCAACAGCGCCAGGTGCAGGCCGAGCAGGCTGCCGAGTGCCCAGAACACGTTGACCGCGCGGCTGCCATCGCCGAGCGCTGCTACAGCGAGGCCGGCGCCACTGGCCAGGGCCAGGATCAGCAGCAGCCACAGGGCCAGGCGCGCGCCCTGCAGCCAGTGACGCTGCGCCTGGACCTGGCCGTCGCGCGCGGCCAGCCACAGGGCACGGGCCTCGATGCGCTGACGCAGGTCGTTGCCGGTGGCGCGGGCGTGGCGGTTGGCTTCGCCGTCTTCCAGCGGGCCGGCGTGCTCTTCGCGCAGGCTCAGGGTTTCGCACAGCCAGAGGCGTTGCAGGCGGTTCGGCGCGGGTGAGTGGTCGGCAGTCACGCGGTGGTCCGGTTGCAGGTCGAGCCCAGAGCATAACCCCTGCGACGCGCTGCGGGGCAAGCGCCGACTTGTCTATGGGTATGACGGCAGACTAGTCTGGCGAGCATAAGAACAATACAGCGAGCGGCTATCGTGCAGTTACCGCATCTGGACTGGGTCAATCAGGACTCCCCCTACCTGCGTCAGCACCGCGACGGCTTCCGTCTGCTGCGCTTCGACGGCGAGATGGAGGAGGCTTTCAACCGCTACCACATCAATGTGTTCATGGTACGCATGCGCTGGGCACTGCTGGTGGCCATGGTGCTGATCCTGCTGTTCGCTGTGCTCGACGCGGTGAGCCTGCCGGAAAGCGTGCGCAACCAGACCATCGCCCTGCGTCTGGGGGTGATGCTGCCGATGCTCTTCTGCACCTGGTGGGCGTCCTACCGCAAGGCGCTGCACCCGCACTTCCAGCTGATCGCCGGGCTCTGCTCGCTGGGCTGCGGCCTGGGCGTGGTGGCGATCATCTGGATCGCCCGCGAGGCCAGTTTCCCATTGCCCTACGAGGGCATCATCCTGGTCACGGTGTTCTTCTACTTCCTCACCGGCCTGCGCTTTGTCGCGGCCTCGTTGTGCGGCTGGCTGATCTTCTTCGCCTACCTGATGGTGGAAGCGGTCAGCGGCCTGAGCGGCGAAGTGCTGCTGTACAACGCCTTCTTCCTGGGCACGGCCAACGTCATCGGCTCGGTCGGCTGCTACTTCCTCGACTACGCCACGCGGCAGAACTTCCTCGCCCAGGGCCTGCTGCAGGACCTGGCGGAGAAGGACTTTCTCACCGGCCTGCTCAACCGGCGCGCCTTCAGCGAGCGGGCCGAGCGCAGCTGGCGCCAGGCCATGCGCGAGCGCCAGTCGCTGGCGGTGGTGATGATGGATATCGACTACTTCAAGCGCTACAACGACCGCTACGGCCACGCCGCCGGAGACGAGGCGCTGCGTGCGGTGGCCGAGGTCATCGGCCAGCACGCCCGGCGCCCGCTGGACAGCACCGCGCGCTACGGCGGCGAGGAGTTCGTCGGCCTCTGGTACGGCCTGCGCGAGGAAGACATCCTGCCGATCCTGGAGAGCCTGCGCGCTTCCATCCAGGCCCTGGCCGTGCCGCACGAGCAGTCGGAGGTGGCGCCGGTGGTGACCATCAGCATCGGCCTGGCCTATGTCCTGCCGCTGCCGCACCAGAGCCTGCAGGATGCCCTGCGCCTGGCCGACGTGGCGCTGTACCTGGCCAAGGAGCAGGGGCGCAACCGCGTGGTGCTCAAGCGACCAGGCAGTCAGGGCACATGAAGCCGCGCTGGCGCTTCAATCGCGCCGGCCGAGCCGTTATCCTGCGCCGATGAAAACGACGCTCCCCCTCTGCCTGATCGCTGCCCTCGCGGAAAACCGCGTGATCGGTCGCGACAACCAACTGCCCTGGCACCTGCCGGCGGACCTCAAGCACTTCAAGGCCAAGACCCTCGGCAAGCCGATCATCATGGGTCGCAAGACCTGGGATTCCCTTGGTCGTCCGCTGCCTGGCCGGCTCAATCTGGTGGTCAGCCGCCAGCCCGGCTTGCAGCTGGAGGGCGCGGAAGTCTTCCCGTCGCTGGAGGCCGCGGTGCAGCGTGCCGATGAGTGGGCGCGGGAGCAGGGTGTCGACGAGCTGATGCTGATCGGCGGCGCGCAGCTCTACGGCCAAGGCCTGGCGCAGGCCACGCGCCTGTACCTGACCCGTGTGGCCTTGCAGCCCGAGGGCGATGCCTGGTTCCCGGCCTTCGACGAGGCCGCCTGGCGCTGCGTCGAGCACGAGGAGCATGCTGCCCTGGAGACGTCGCCAGCCTATCGCTTCGAGACCTGGCAGCGCGGCTAGGCGCTGCCTTCGCCCGACAGCTGTTACGGTTGAACCTGGCGCGCCTGAGCGCGTGCCTTCGCCATCTGCATTCCCTTGATCTGCGTCGTCCCGCGCGTCGGGCGACGCCCTATGCTGTCGCCTGCATTGCCGGCGAAGAGGTTCGCGTCCATGAGTGACACCACCCCCGACAGCGTTTCCGCCGACGCGGAATCGGTTGCCGAGATATTCGTCCGCCATCCGCTGTGGGAGGACGCCCTGGCAATGGTCTTCGGCACCGCCATGGTGGCCCTGGGTATTGCCTTCTACAGCCACGCCGGGCTGCTCACCGGCGGCACCGTGGGCCTGGCCTTCTTGCTCAAGTACCTGGCAGGCTGGCCGTTCGGCCTGGTGTTTTTCCTGCTCAACGTACCGTTCTACGCCCTGGCGTTGTGGCGCATGGGCTGGCAGTTCACCCTGCGCACGGCCTGTGCCGTGGCCCTGGTGTCGCTGCTCGCCGAGCTGACGCCGCAATGGGTGGTGTTTGCCGCGCTGAACCCGCTGTACGCCGCGGTGTTCGGCGGCTTCGCGATGGGCCTGGGGCTGCTCATGCTGTTCCGCCACCGCGCCAGCCTGGGCGGGGTGAACATCCTCGCGCTGTACCTGCAGGAACGTTTCGGTCTGCGTGCCGGTGCGGTGCAGATGGGCGTGGACGCGACCATCGTGCTGGCGTCGATCTTCATCGTCACCCCGGACAAGGTCGCGCTGTCGGTGCTTGGTGCGGTGGCGCTGAACATGGTGCTGGCGGTCAACCACCGCGCCGGGCGCTACATGGGCGTCAGCTGAGCGCGGTGGCGGCAGGCGCCTTGCACGCCTGCCGCACTTCGGGGGCTCAGACCACCGGGGTGAACTGGATGATCTCGACCCAGTAGCCGTCCGGGTCCTTGATGAAGGCGATGTCCTTCATGCTGCCGTCGCTCAGGCGCTTCTGGAAGGTCACGCCCAGCTCCTCGAAACGTGCGCAGGCGGCGTGGATGTCCGGTACGGCGACGCACAGGTGGCCGAAGCCGCGCGGGTCACTGTTGCCGTTGTGGTAGCTGAAGTCGGCGTCGTTCTCGGTGCCGTGGTTGTGGGTCAGCTCGAGGATGCCGGGGATCGATTTGCGCCACTGGTGGCGCTCGCTCGGGTCGGCAGGTATCTGCGACTTGTCGGCGATCAGGGCGAGGAAGTACAGGCTGAACTTGGCCTGCTCGAAGTCGATCTTCTCGATCAGGCTGAAGCCCAGCACGCGGGTGTAGAAGTCCAGCGCGTGTTCGAGGTTCTTCACCCGGATCATGGTGTGGTTGTAGACGAAGTCGGCGGTGGCCGCGTCAGGCGTGCCGGTGACGCCGGGCAGGGCGTTGAGGTCGTCGAGGGTCATGGGGCTCCATTGGCTGAGGGCTGGGCAGGCTGAAAATCAGTACCTGTCTAGGTGGCCTCTACGGAGGGGCTTTTCAAGGCTTGGCAATGATTTAGTGGCGCTCCTGCAAGGCTTCGGGTGGCGCTTGCCTGCGTGCCGATGGCGTTGCTGAGCGGCGAGCTAGACGGTCAGCTCGATCATTTCAGCCTCGACCTGGCCGTTGTCGACATGCAGCAGCGCCAGGGCGATCGGCAGCTTGAAGCGCCGCGGCCCGGCGCTGCCGGGGTTGAGGTAGAGCACGCCGTGGCGCAGCTGCTGCGCCGGTTTGTGCGAATGGCCGGTGACCACCACGTCGATGCCGGCGGGCAATTGCTCGGGCACGTCGGCCAGCTCATGCACCACGTACAGGCCGATGCCACCGATGCGCAGCACCGCTTCGCTGGGGATGGCGGCGGCCCAGGCGGCGTCCTCGTCGTTGTTGCCGCGTACCACGGTCAGCGGCGCCAGCTCGCGCAGGCGCTCGATGATCTGTGGGTTGCCGATGTCGCCGGCGTGGACGATGTGCGCGCAGCCCTGCAATGCTGCCAGCGCCTCGGGGCGCAGCAGGCCGTGGGTGTCGGAGATCAGGCCGATTTTCATGCACGCTCCCAGGGTCTGTTCCCGTTTCGTTCGCGAACCGCGTTGCTGCGCCAAATCGCGCCAGGCAAGGCGCGGGACGCTGGTAATGGTCATTCCCTTGCCAAGTCCCGCAACGCCGCATGGCGCGATTTGGCGCGCAACCTAGGCGGCCCCACCCGAAGGGACGGGCCAGTATTTGCGCGGAACGTCGTTATTTGGCCGACCACACTTCGCGTCTCGTGCCTAGCTCCGCGCAAATACTGGCTACGTCGCGGCCGTGAACGAAACGGGAACAGACCCTAGGCAAGCTCGGGTGGTCACCCTGTTATAGCGCCTGAACGCTACCTGGCAATGCACACGCCCCGGAACCGCTCAGGCGAAGCGTTCGGCCAGGGCGGTGTAGCAGGTGGCCAGGTGATAGGGCGTGGTCGAGGGCATGTCCGGGCGCGACAGCCGGCCCTCGCCATCGAGGCTCTCGTGCCAGCCACCGGCATGCAGGAAGCGCGTGTGCAGCACCTGCAACTGCTGCTGCACGCGCGCGTCACCGTGCGGGCGCAGGGTCAGGGCGCGGATGTATTCGGCCTGGGCCCAGATGCGCTGGCTGCTGTCGCGCGGCGTGCCGTCGGCCGCGAGCATGGCCAGCACGCCGCCGTCGGCGCGCACGCCGACCTGTTCGGCGTAGACGAAGGCCTGTTCCAGCGAGGCGTGCAGGGGCGTGCCACGCAGCAGCGGCGAGGACTGCAGCAGGAAGAACCACTCGAACTGATGCCCCGGCTCGAACCAGTTGTCGGCCGCCCCGCGCGGTTTTTCCAGCATCAGGCCATGGTCCGGCTCGATGAAGCGCGCCTGCAGGGCGTCGACCAGGGCCAGCAGGGTGCGTTGTACGGCGCTGTCTTCACGGGCGGCGAGCACGGCCAGCAGTGCTTCGGCCAGATGCATCAACGGATTCTGCAAGGGCCCGGTACCGCGCGACGACCAGTCCCGCGCCAGGCTGGCCTCGTACAGGCCGCGGCCGTCGGCGAAGCGGCTGTGCAACAGCGCCAGGGCCTCATCCAGCACGGCCTCGATCTGCGCGTCGCGCACCCGCGCCCAGTAGTGTGCGCAGGCGAAGATGACAAAGGCGTGGGTGTACAGGTCCTTGCTGGTATCCAGCGGCGCGCCGTGTGGGTCGATGCTGTAGAACCAGCCACCGTGCTTGGCGTCGTGGAAGTGCCGTTGCAACGACTGGAACAGCGCGGCGGCGCGCTCCCGGGCGGCGGGAAATGCCGGCTGGTCGATCAGGCTGCTGAACAGGTAGAGCTGGCGGGCGCAGGCCATGGCGCGGTAGCGCTGCACGGGCAGCGGGCGGTGGGCTGCGTCCAGTGCTTCGTAGGGCAGGGCGAGTTCCGCGTTCCAGCCGGGGCCTTGCCAGAGCGGCACAATGTGCGTGGCAAAGTGTGCCTGCACGGTGTCGAACAGGGCGCGTGGAGCGGCGGGGCGGGAACGGTCGGGCATGGGCGCGTCGTCAGGGCTGGGGGCGCCATGGTAACAAATGCGCGCGCCGGATCGTGCCCGCGCGCGCATCTGGCAAGGCGAAAGAAAAAGCCCGGCGGTTGCCGGGCTTTTTCGTGGAGCGGATGCGCTTACTGCACCAGTTTTTCCAGCAGCGCCTTGTCGCGCACCGCACCCTTGTCAGCGCTGGTGGCGAGCAGGGCGTAGGCTTTGAGCGCCGTGGTGACCTTGCGCGGACGGCTTTCCACCGGCTTCCAGCCCTTCTTGTCCTGCTCGTGGCGGCGATGGGCGATTTCCTCGTCGCTGACCAGCAGGTTGATGGTGCGCTCGTGGATGTTGATCAGGATCTTGTCGCCTTCGCGCACCAGGCCGATGGCGCCGCCGGCAGCCGCTTCGGGGGAAGCGTGGCCGATCGACAGGCCCGAGGTGCCGCCGGAGAAGCGGCCGTCGGTGAGCAGGGCGCAGGCTTTGCCCAGGCCCTTGGACTTCAGGTACGAGGTCGGGTAGAGCATTTCCTGCATGCCCGGGCCGCCTTTCGGGCCTTCGTAGCGAATGATGACGATGTCGCCTTCCTTCACTTCGTCAGCGAGGATGCCGCGCACGGCGCTGTCCTGGCTCTCGTAGATCTTCGCGTTGCCTTCGAAGATATGGATCGACTCATCCACACCGGCGGTCTTCACCACGCAGCCGTCGAGGGCGATGTTGCCGTACAGCACGGCCAGACCGCCTTCTTGCGAGTAAGCGTGCTCGACACTGCGGATGCAGCCGTTCTCGCGGTCGTCGTCGAGGGTTTCCCAACGGGTCGACTGGCTGAACGCGGTCTGCGTCGGGATGCCCGCCGGGCCGGCCTTGAAGAAGGTGTGCACGGCTTCATCGCTGGTCTGGGTGATGTCCCACTTGGCGATGGCTTCGGCCACGGTTTTGCTGTGCACGGTCGGCAGGTCGGTGTGCAGCAGGCCGCCACGGGCCAGCGAGCCGAGGATGGAGAAGATGCCGCCGGCGCGATGCACGTCTTCCATGTGGTACTTCTGGATGTTCGGCGCCACCTTGCACAGCTGCGGCACCTTGCGCGACAGGCGATCGATGTCGCGCAGGTCGAAGTCGATCTCGGCTTCCTGGGCGGCGGCCAGCAGGTGCAGGATGGTGTTGGTGGAACCGCCCATGGCGATGTCCAGGGTCATGGCGTTCTCGAACGCCTTGAAGTTGGCGATGTTGCGCGGCAGCACCGAGTCATCGTTCTCGCCGTAGTAACGCTTGCACAGCTCGACGATGGTGCGGCCGGCCTGCAGGAACAGTTGCTCGCGGTCGCTGTGGGTGGCCAGGGTCGAACCGTTGCCCGGCAGGGCCAGGCCCAGGGCTTCGGTCAGGCAGTTCATCGAGTTGGCGGTGAACATGCCGGAGCACGAACCGCAGGTCGGGCAGGCGCTGCGCTCGTACTCGGCGACCTTCTCATCGGAGGCGGTGGAGTCGGCGGCGATCACCATGGCGTCGACCAGGTCCAGACCGTGGCTGGCCAGTTTGGTCTTGCCGGCTTCCATCGGGCCACCGGAGACGAAGATCACCGGGATGTTCAGGCGCAGGGCGGCCATCAGCATGCCGGGGGTGATCTTGTCGCAGTTGGAGATACAGACGATGGCGTCGGCGCAGTGGGCGTTGACCATGTACTCGACGGCGTCGGCGATGATCTCGCGGCTCGGCAGCGAATAGAGCATACCGTCGTGGCCCATGGCGATGCCGTCGTCCACGGCGATGGTGTTGAATTCCTTGGCCACGCCGCCGTGCTTCTCGATCTCGCGGGCGACCAGCTGGCCGAGGTCCTTCAGGTGCACGTGGCCGGGCACGAACTGGGTGAAGGAGTTGGCGATGGCGATGATCGGCTTCTTGAAGTCTTCGTCCTTCATCCCGGTGGCGCGCCACAGGGCACGGGCGCCGGCCATGTTGCGGCCGTGGGTGGACGTTTTCGAGCGGTAATCAGGCATGACGGTTTCCTGGCTAATCAGGTGTCTGGTTATAGGTGTGCATGAGCGCTGATCGACCGACAGTGACGGCAAGATGGCCGCGCTTTCGGTGTGGGTCGTAGTCGAAGCGGGGTTACCGCTTGTACGGCCTGGGCTCACCGGCCCGCCGGGGATGGTTGGCGAGGAATGGGCCGATTCTACGCCGCAGACGCCGGCCTGGGAAAGGCTGGCGGTCGCCCCCGGCAAGGCGGGGGCGCTTAGTAGGCTGTGCCGTGCGCACCGAGGGTATTCGGTGAGGAACCCTGGTGTGCACGGCGCACCCTACAAAAGCATCAGCTGTTGGGCAGCAGGCGCACCGTCAGGCTCTTGATGTAGCGCGTCTCGGCAATGGCCGGGTGCACCGGATGATCCGGGCCCTGGGCGCCGCGTTCGAGCAGCTGGATGTTGCGGTCCAGATGGCGGGCGCTGGTCAGCAGGATGTTTTGCAGGTTGTCTTCTTCCAGGTGCATGGAGCAGCTGGCGCTGACCAGGATGCCGTCCTTGTTGAGCATGCGCATGGCGGTCTCGTTGAGGCGACGGTAAGCGGCCTCGCCGTTCTTGATGTCCTTCTTGCGCTTGATGAAGGCGGGCGGGTCGGCAACGATCACGTCGAAGCGTTCCTCGGCGGACTTCAGCTCCTTGAGGGCGGCGAACACGTCGCCTTCGACGCAGGTGACCTGCTCAGCCACGCCGTTGAGGGTGGCGTTGCGCTCCACGCCGTCGAGGGCAAAGCCGGAGGCGTCGACGCAGAACACTTCACTGGCGCCGAACGCCGCGGCCTGCACGCCCCAGCCGCCGATGTAGCTGAACAGGTCGAGCACGCGCTTGCCCTTGACGTAGGGCGCCAGGCGCGCGCGGTTCATGCGGTGGTCGTAGAACCAGCCGGTCTTCTGGCCTTCCAGCACCGGCGCCTGGAACTTCACGCCGTTTTCTTCCAGGTCGACCCACTCCGGCACCACGCCGAAGGCGGTGTCGACGTAGCGCTCCAGGCCTTCGGCATCGCGGGCGGCAGAGTCGTTCTTGAACAGGATTCCGCGCGGTTTGAGCACCTGGACCAGCGCCTCGATCAGCGCGTCCTTGTTGTGCTCCATGGTGGCGGAGGCCAGCTGCACCACCAGATGGTCGCCGAAGCGGTCGACCACCAGGCCCGGCAGCAGGTCGGAGTCGCCGTAGACCAGGCGGTAGAACGGCTGGTCGAACAGGCGCTCGCGCAGGCTCAGGGCCACGTTGAGGCGGTGCACCAGCAGGGATTTGTCGAGCACGTGCTTGACGTCACGGGACAGCAGGCGGGCGCAGATCAGGTTGTTCGGGCTCATCGCCACGACGCCCAGCGGCTTGCCGCCGGCGGCTTCGAGGATGGCCTGGTCACCGGGCTGGAAGCCGGCGAGCGGCGTGGCGGTGACGTCGATTTCGTTGCTGTAGACCCACAGGTGACCTGCGCGCAGGCGGCGGTCGGCATTGGCTTTTAGGCGCAGGCTGGGCAGGGTCATGGGGGCGCTCCGAAAAAAAGAGCGCGATTATAGCCCAAGCGACCCGCGCACCGGCGGGCCGCTCGCCGGTTGTCAGGCGGCCAGGCTGGCGATCAGCTGCTTGTTGAATGCGGGGATGTCGTCCGGTTTGCGGCTGCTGATCAGCGTGCCATCGACCACCACGTCCTGGTCGATCCAGTTGGCGCCAGCGTTCTTCAGGTCGTCGGTGAGCGAGGGCCAGCTGGTCATGGTCTTGCCCTTGACCAGGCCGGCCGAGGCCAGCAGCCAGCCACCGTGGCAGATCACCGCGATCGGCTTGTTGGCGCGTGCGGCGTCCTTGACGAGGCCCTGGGCCGTTTCATCGGTGCGGATGGTGTCGGCGTTGACCACGCCGCCGGGCAGCACCACGGCGTCGTAGTCCTCGATGCGGATGGCGTCGAACGTCTTGTCGACGCTGAAGCTGTCACCGGGGTCGGTGTGGTGCCAGCCTTTCACCTGGCCGAGCTTGGCCGAGACGATCTCGGCGATGGCGCCCGCCTGTTCCAGGGCCTGCTTGGGGCCGGTCAGCTCGATCTGCTCGAAACCGTCCGTCACCAGCAGGGCGACACGTTTACCTTTGAGGGAAGTGCTCATGTTCGGGTACTCCTGAGTGAGAGCCGCGTACGGGTAAGCCTGCAGCACCATGGGTGGGCGCGACCAGGCAGCATCTAAAGGTCCGACCCGGGGGCGAATGAAAAGATCAGGCAAAGTTATGCCTGCTGCGGCGAAACTCCGGGTTAAACTGAGAACCTCCGCCCAATTTCCAAACTCCTCAGGTCATGGCCCAAGAACTTTCCGCCGAACAGATCCATCAGGTGCTGCAGGGCATCAGTGTGCCGCCGCAACCCCAGATCATGGTCGATCTGCAGATGGAACAGGTCATGCCCAACCCTGACCTGAAGACCATCGCCAAGCTGATCAGCCAGGACCCGGGCTTGTCCGGCGCACTGCTGAAGATCGTCAACTCGCCGTACTTCGGCCTGGCCAACAAGGTCAGCTCGATCCAGCGCGCGGTGAACCTGCTCGGCAGCCGGTCGGTGATCAACATGATCAACGCGCTGTCGATCCGCGGCGAGATGAGCGACGAGACCATCGTCATCCTCAACCGCTTCTGGGATACCGCCCAGGACGTGGCCATGACCTGCCTGACCCTGGCCAAGCGCATTGGCTGCGAGGCACCGGACGAGGCCTACACCCTGGGCCTGTTCCACAACTGCGGCATCCCGCTGATGCTCAAGCGCTTCCCGCAGTACATGACCGTGCTGGAGGAGGCGTACTACAGCGCCAGTGGAGAGCGCCGCGTGGTGGACACGGAAAACCGTCTGCTCAACACCAACCACGCGGTGGTCGGCTACTTCACCGCCAAGTCGTGGAACCTGCCGCTGCACCTGTGCGAGGCGATTGCCAACCACCACAACGCCCTGGCCATCTTCAGCGATGAAACCAGCCGCGATGCGCAGCTGAAGAACCTCCTGGCGATCCTCAAGATGGCCGAGCACATCTGCGGTTGCTACCGCGTGCTGGGCAACCAGGAGCGTGACCACGAGTGGGAGAGCATCCAGCGCGTGGTGCTGGAGTACGTCGGCCTGTCCGAGTACGACTTCGAGACGCTCAAGGAAACCATCCACGACCTCGGCGCCGGCGGCTGAGCGGCGCTTAACCGCCTTGGCGCTTCCTGCTAAGGTGGCGCCCCCTGTCCAGTTCCATCGCAGTCATGCCCGAACTTCCAGAAGTCGAAACCACCCGGCGTGGAATCGCGCCCTTCCTCGAAGGCCAGCGCGTCAGCCGGGTCATTGTGCGTGAGCGCCGCCTGCGTTGGCCGATCCCCGAAGACCTCGATGTGCGCCTTTCCGGGCAGCGCATCGAAAGCGTCGAGCGCCGCGCCAAGTACCTGCTGATGAAGGCCGAGAGCGGCACGCTGATCGGCCACCTGGGCATGTCCGGCAGCCTGCGCCTGGTGGAGTGCGGGCTGGCAGCTGCCAAGCACGAGCACGTCGACATTGAGCTGGAGTCCGGTCTGGCGCTGCGTTACACCGATCCGCGGCGCTTCGGTGCGCTGCTGTGGAGCAGTGACCCGCTCAACCATGAGCTGCTGATCCGCCTGGGCCCGGAGCCGCTGACCGAGCTGTTCGACGGCGAGCGCCTGTATCAGTTGTCGCGCGGCCGTTCGATGGCGATCAAACCGTTCATCATGGACAACGCCGTGGTCGTGGGCGTGGGCAACATCTACGCCTCCGAGGCGCTGTTCGCCGCCGGTATCGACCCGCGCCGTGAGGCCGGCACCGTGTCGCGCGCCCGCTACGTGACCCTGGCGCATGAGATCAAACGCATCCTCGCCCACGCCATCGAGCGCGGCGGCACTACCCTGCGTGACTTCGTCGGCGGCGATGGCCAGCCGGGCTACTTCCAGCAGGAGCTGTTCGTCTACGGTCGTGGCGGGCAGTTCTGCAAGGCCTGTGGCAGCACGCTGCGCGAGGTCAAGCTGGGCCAGCGAGCGAGTGTGTACTGCCCGAAATGCCAGCGCTGAAACGCATCACCTGAAACAACAATAAGAGAGACACGATGTCCGGCAACTACCTGCCGCCCAATCCGTTCGCGCAGTGGTTGGGGCAAACCACCTTGAACCTGCTGGGCTGGCGTATCGAGGGCGAGCTGCCGAGGCTCGACAAGTTCGTCGCCATCGGCGCGCACCACACCTCCAACTGGGACTTCGTGCTGTTCATCGCGTTGAAGTTCGTCCTGCGCCTGAACGCACGCTGGTTCGGCAAGCACAGCATCTTCGTCTGGCCCTTCGCCGGGCTGCTGCGCAGCTGGGGCGGTATCGCCATCCAGCGGCATCTGACACTGAACATGGTCGAGCAGGCGGTGCAGCGCTTCCAACAGGCCGATGAGTTCATCCTGGTGCTGTCGCCGGAAGGCACGCGCAAGCGGGTGGAGCGCTGGCGCATGGGCTTCTACCATATCGCCTGCGGCGCGGGCGTGCCGATCGTCCCGGCGGCGCTCGATTACGCCAATCGCCGGGTGGTGATCGGTGCACCGTTCATGCCCACTGGCGACGCCGAAGCGGACCTGCGCACGCTGCTGGCTTTTTTCCGGCCCTATGAGCCGAAAAAGCCGCAGTATGCGTTCCACGGCGATTGACGGCGTTCACGCTGACATTTGCGCAAGCGCTGTTATAGTTACGAAGATCGTTCTGCCATAACTAAACAATGAAGGACCGCAACCATGACTCTGTTTCGCACCACCGCTGCGGTGTTGGCTCTGACCACTGGCCTGCTGGCACTGCCGGCGTATGCGGCTGTGGAGCAGCAGAATGCCAGTGGCGATCCGACCTACACCCTCGAGGCCCCACCTGCCTATGCCATGGTGGGTGACTTCTTCATCGCCCGCCCGCTGCTGATCGGCGCGACCGTGATCGGTGCCGGCCTGTTCGTGGTCAGCCTGCCGTTCACCGCGGCTGGCGGCAACATCAAGGAAGCTGGCCATGCGCTGGTGGTCGAGCCGGGCGCTGCCGCGTTCGTGCGCTGCCTGGGCTGCACCGAGAGCGGTTACAAGAAGGACTGATCCTTCGAGGCGTCCAAAGAAAAGCCGGTCTTGCGACCGGCTTTTTCGTTTCTGCTGGTCTCACCCGCCGGCTCACTTCCACAGCTGCGCCTGGCCGATGCCGCGTGGGTCGCTGGCCGCTTCGACCTGGCCGTCCTGCTTGCGCCAGAGCAGCACCTGCTGATTGCCGTAGCGCCGCTCGACTGGCTTCAGGTTATAGCCGCGCATTTCCAGGGTGCTGACCTGGCTCGGCGAGAAGGCCCCGGGTTCGTATTCCAGAACATCGGGCAGGTACTGGTGGTGATAGCGCGGCGAGGCCGGCCATTGCGCCACCGGACGCTGTTCCAGGTAATCGAGCACGGCCAGCAGCACCATGCTTGGGATGCGGCTGCCACCAGGCGTGCCGAAGCTGGCGAAGTCCGTCGGGCTCTCGATGAAGGTCGGGCTCATGCTCGACAGCGGGCGTTTGCCGCCGGCAATGGCGTTGGCCTGGCTGCCGCTGAGGCCGTAGACATTGCTGCCCTGCACGTCCGCGGCGAAATCGTCCATTTCGTTGTTGAGCAGGATGCCGGTGCCCGGCACGGTGAAGGCGGCGCCGAACGGCAGGTTGATCGACAGTGTCGCCGCTACCGCGTTGCCGTCGCGGTCCAGCACGGTGAAGTGGGTGGTGTGATCGCCTTCTCGCCAGCTCGGTGCCGGCGGCAGGCTGGCGCTGGGCGTGGCGCGTTGCAGGTCGATGCCACGGGCCTGGTTGCGCAGGTAACTGGCGTCGAGCAGCAGGTTCAGTGGATTGCGCACGTGGTCGGGGTCGCCCAGTGCGCCGCGGTCGCGGTAGGCGCGGCGCAGGACCTCGATCACGTAGTGGCTGCGCTGCACGTCCCCGGCCTTGCGCCAGGGCAGTTCCTGCAGCATCGCCAGGCTCTGCGCCAAGGCGACGCCGCCGGCCGACGGGGGCGGCGCACCGATCAGTTCGCGGCCCTCGGCAAGCACGAAACGCAACGGCTGGCGCTCGACCACGCGGTACTCGGCGAGATCCCGCGCAGACCACACGCCGCCAGCGGCATTGACCCCGGCCAGCAGCTTTTGCGCCGTTTCGCCGCCGTAGAAGCCGGCGTGGCCGTCACGGGCCAGGCGTTCCAGGGTGCGCGCCAGCTCGGGCTGGCGCAGCAGGCCGAACTGCGCCGGTACCCGCCCCTGTTCGAGAAAGATGCGTGCGCTTTCCGCGTCAGCCAGCAATGCGTCCTGGCGCCACTGCGCGCGCTCGCGGTAGACCGGGTCGATGCCGACGCCATCACGCGCCAGGCGGATGGCCGGCGTTAGCGAATCGACCAGCGGCAGCTTGCCATAGCGCTCGGCGAGCACCACCAGGGCCGCGGGCAGACCGGGGATTGCCGCGGCCAGGGCGCCGTTCAGCGACAGCTCGCGCTCGACCTTGCCGTCGCGCCGGTACAGGTCGGCATTGGCGGCCAGCGGTGCGCGTTCACGGGCATCGAGGAAGCGGTAGGTGGCGGGCTCGCCGCCCTGGCGCAGGAGAAAGAAACCGCCACCGCCGAGCCCGGAGCCATAGGGTTCGACCACCGCCAGTGCAGCGCTGATCGCCACGGCGGCGTCGAAGGCATTGCCGCCCAGGGCCAGGGTTTCCAGGCCGGCAACGGTGGCGGCCGGGTGGGCGGTGGCGACGGCTGCGTGCTGTGGATTGGCCGCCTGCGCCTGTAGAACACAGCCAAGGACGACCAGAAGTGCGAAAAAGGTAGTTTTGAACATGCTATTGGTCGTTGTTAAACGTCGCGAGCGAAGGTCAGACAAGGCGAAAGCTGACGAGGAAGCGGAGTTTACGAATGTAAATGAGCATTCCGAGCCGGCTTGCAACGCAGTATGGCCGAGCGCAGCAGGTTAACGACGATCAATCAGGCCTTGCCGGTGATAACCAGGTACTTCTGCATCAGTTCGTCCTTGCTCTCGACGCGGGCTTCGTCGAGCGGGATGCAATCCACCGGGCACACCTGCTGGCACTGCGGCTCGTCGTAGTGACCGACGCATTCGGTACACAGGTTGGGGTCGATCACGTAGATCTCCTCACCCTGGGAAATGGCGGCATTCGGACATTCGGGCTCGCAGACGTCGCAGTTGATGCAATCGTCGGTGATTTTCAGGGACATCAAAAACTCCTGTCGTGGCCGTCGGCCGCGACACGTTCAGGCAGTGAGGGGTGAATTGTGCCGGATTGTCGGCACAGGCGCCATGCGCGGGCGGCCTGGGCCGACGCCGCGCAGGTGGGCGATCAGCGCTTCTGGAAGCGCTGCGCGAGGGCCTCGGCCACGGCCGGGTGGACGAACTTGTTGATATCACCGTCGAGCGCGGCGATTTCGCGCACCAGGGTCGAGGAGATGAAGGAATACTTCTCCGACGGCGTCAGGAACAGGCTTTCCACCTCCGGCGCCAATTGCCGGTTCATGTTGGCCAGCTGGAATTCGTATTCGAAGTCCGACACCGCACGCAGGCCGCGCAGCAGCACATTGGCGTTCTGTTCCTTGACGAAGTGCGCGAGCAGCGTGGAGAAGCCGACGACTTCGACGTTCGGCAGGTGCTTGGTAACTTCCCGGGCCAGTTCGACGCGTTGTTCCAGGGGGAACAGCGGGTTCTTCTTCGGGCTGGCGGCAACTGCGATGACCACGGTGTCGAACAGGCGCGCGGCGCGTTCGATCAGATCGCCATGCCCTTTGGTGATGGGGTCGAAGGTACCCGGGTACAACACTCGATTCATCGTGACGTCCTGGCTGGAGCCTTGGGGGAGTCGGATGGTAGCGCAGCATGCCGCCAGGGCCAAGCCGGTGGCATGCCGAGCGCCCCCAGGCGGGCGCTCATGAATGCCACGCGATCAGCGAGGCTCAGGCTTGTAGGCGCTGCGCCAGCAGGCTGGCCAGCTTGGCGGTAAGGCCGTAGATCGACAGTTGCGGGTTGGCGCCGATGCTGGTGGGGAACAGGGAGCCGTCGTGGATCGACAGGTTCTCCAGCTGATGGTGCTGGCCGAGGCTGTTGGTGACCGCCTGCGTCGTGTCTTCGCCCATGGCGCAGCCGCCCATGACATGGGCGCTGGCCAGGCGGGCACGGAACAGCTGGAGGTCAAGGCGCTCGATCAGCTCGTGCGCCGCCTGCGGCGTCTTCACGTAGTCGGCATCGGCGTGCACCGGCAGCACCGCCTTGGCGCCGGCGGCGAACTGGATATCGGCCATGTTGTGGTAGGCGCGGCGCAGGCCGTCCCAGGTGTAATCGGTGAGTCGGTAGTCGAGCACCGGGCTGCCGTCGCTGCGCAGTTCCACCGTGCCTTCGGCGCTGTCCGGGTGGAAGCCGTCGCGCATCAGCGCGAGCATCACGTTGGTGTGCGGCAGCTGTTCCATGCGCATCGCATTGTCGAGGCCGAAGCGGCCGAGCAGGGTGGCCGAAATCGCCGGCTGCATGGGCGGCACCTCCAGCTTGTAGGACATGCGCCCGGCGGCGCCGTGGTCCCACTGGAAATGGTCGGAGTACACCGATTGCGGCGCGCCGTAGAACGGGTTGATCACCTCGTCGAACTGCGCGGCGGAGAAGTTCACCAGGTGCAGGAAGGTGCGTTTGCCAACGCGTGCGTGTGGGTCCGGCGCCTGGGAGCGCAGGAGGATGCCCGAGGTGTTGATGCCGCCGCCGGCGAGCACGTAGTGCCGGGCCTTGACCATGATGCGCCGGCCGTTGGGTGCCACGCTGCGTTCGTCCATGCCCACGCATTCCAGGCCGCTGACGTGGTTGCCATCGTGCACCAGGCGTTCGGCGCGGGCCAGGTAGAGCAGGGCGCCGCCCTTGTCGAGGGTCGCCGGGATGGTGGTGACCAGCATCGACTGCTTGGCGTTGACCGGGCAGCCCATGCCGCAATAGCCGAGGTTCCAGCAGCCGCGCACGTTGCGCGGGATCACGTGCCAGCTGTAGCCGAGCTTTTCGCAGCCGGTGCTGATCACTGCGTTGTTGGCGTTCGGCGGCATGATCCACGGCGCCACGCCGAGGCGCTCTTCCATGCGCGCGAACCAGGGCGCCATCTCCTCGGCGCTGTGGCCTTTGACCGCGTGTGCGTCGGCCCAGTGCTGCAGGGTCGGCTCCGGCGTGCGGAAGCTGGATGTCCAGTTCACCAGCGTGGTGCCGCCCACGGCGCGGCCCTGCATGATGGTGATGGCGCCGTCCTTGCTCATGCGCCCGATGCCTTCCTGGTACAGCTGCGGGTAGGCGTCGGCTTCCTGCATCTTGAAGTCGCTGCTGGTCTTCAGCGGCCCTTCCTCGATCAGCAGCACGCGCAGTCCGGCCGCGCTGAGGATCTCCGCGGTGGTGCCGCCGCCCGCGCCACTGCCGACGATGGCCACGTCGGCCTCCAGCAGCAGGTCCTTTTCCAGGCGCGAGCCGTCATAGGTGGTCCAGCCGCGGGCCAGGCCTTCGCGGAAAACATCAGGTACGGGCATGTCGGTTTCTCTTGTTATGGGTGACGCCAATCAGAATTTCGGCGGGCCAGGGTAACCGCAATGGCCCCAGGCTTCGGGGCGCCCGTACCAGGCCATCTGCACCAGCTGCAGCAGCGACGAATGGCCCATGCGCAACAGGTCCAGCGAGCTGTGTTCCCAGCGCGCCAGGAATGCCTCGATATCGCCTTTCGAGGCGTTGTCCCAGCTGCCCCAGATGCCGGTCAGCGGGCCGCGGGTGATGCCCATGGCCAGCACATCGAACAGCTGGGTGGTGAGCTTGAGCATTTCCGGTGATAGATAGTGCAGGCCGCCGTCGATGCTCTTGAGCGTGCCTTCCACGGCGCCGAGCATGTCGGCCGCCGGCAGGGCGCCGTCCAGCACCACCGGGATCAGCGCGCGCAGTACCGGCAGATCGCTCTGCCGGAGCACGGTGAAGCCGGCGGCGGGTACGTCTGCCGAGCAGCCGCTGAGGCTGGCGGTGACGCCTGCGGTGGCGAGAAAGGCGCTGCCGAACAGGCCGATCTTGAGCAACCCGCGGCGCGACAGCGCCGGGGTGGTGAGTGAGGTGTCTGTCATTGTTGTTGTCACCTGCTTGGGGGCGCTGCTGTCAGCGCACGAACAGCTTCTGGATCAGTTTCTGGATCGAGGTGCCATACGGCGGGTAGATGAACTTGGCGGCGTTGAAGCGCTGCTTGATGAACACGCCCTTGGCCTTGCTGAACGTCAGGAAACCCTCGTGGCCATGGTAGTGGCCCATGCCGGAGGGGCCGACACCGCCGAACGGCATGTCGTCCTGCGCCACGTGCAGCAGGGTGTCGTTGATGCACACGCCGCCGGAGTGGGTTTCGTGCAGCACGCGCTGCTGCTCGTGCTTGTCGTAGCCGAAATAGTAGAGCGCCAGGGGGCGTGGGCGATCGTTGATGTAAGTGAAGGCGTCGTCGAGGCGCTGGTAGGGGATGATCGGCAGCAGCGGGCCGAAGATCTCTTCCTGCATCAGCTTCATGTCGTCGCTGGTGTTCAGCACCAGGGTCTGCGCCATGCGCCGGCCCTGGTTTTCCGCGAACAGCGGCACCAGTGTCGCGCCCTTGCTCTCGGCGTCGTCGAGGTAGCCCTTGAGGCGGTTGAGCTGGCGATCGTTGACGATGGCCGTGTAGTCCGGGTTGTTGGCCAGGGTCGGGTAGAAGCGCTGCACGACACCACGGTAGGCCTCGATGAAGCCCTCCACGCGGTCTTGCGGCACCAGCACATAGTCTGGCGCCACGCAGGTCTGCCCGGCATTCATGGTCTTGCCGAAGGCGATGCGCTCTGCGGCGTCCTGCAGCGGCACATCGGCGCTGACGATGGCCGGCGACTTGCCGCCCAGCTCCAGGGTCACCGGCACCAGGTTGTCGGCGGCCGCGCGCATCACATGGCGGCCGATACTGGTGGCGCCGGTGAACAGCAGGTGGTCGAACGGCAGGCGCGAGAAGGCCTGGCCGACATCGGCCTCGCCGAGCACGACGCTGACCAGGTCTTCGGGGAAGACCTTGGCCAGCAGGTCCTTGACCAGCTGCGAGGTGGCCGGGGTCGATTCGCTCATCTTGATCATCACCCGGTTGCCGGCGGCCAGCGCGCCGATCAGCGGGCCGAAGGCCAGGTACAGCGGGTAGTTCCACGGCACGATCACCCCGACCACGCCGAGCGGCTGGTACACCACCCGCGCCGAGGCGGGCTGGAAGGCCACGCCGACACTGCGCCGCGACGGTTTCATCCACTTGCCGAGTCGTTTGCTGGCGTAGTCGATGCCATGCAGGCTGGGCATGATCTCGGCGAGCAGGGTTTCACTGGCGGCGCGGTTGCTGAAGTCACTGGACACCGCATCGATCAGCCGCTGGCGCTCGTCGAGGACCAGTGTGCGCAGGGCTTTCAGCCAGGCGCGGCGCTGTTCGGCCGAGGGCATGGGGTTGGCGCGGAATGCGGCGCGCTGGCTGGCCAGCAGCGGTTCCAGCTGGTTGATCTGCTGTTGGCTCTGCTGCAGGTAGGCGATGTCGGCGACCATGGCACGTGATCCTTGTGGATTCGGCGGGAAAGAATGAAGGTGATTTTTAGAGTAATTGCTCTAATATGTCAAACCATGCACTGCCCGGTCGTCAGAGCGGGTGGTTCCCTGTAGGTTTGCCCTTTCGAAATCCTTCGAGCCGGACCAATGGCCCCGAAAAACAAGACCCGTGACCGCATCATCGACGCCAGCCTGAGCCTGTTCAACGCGCAGGGCGAGCGCAGCGTGACCACCAACCACCTGGCCGCGCACCTGGGCATGTCGCCCGGCAACCTGTATTACCACTTCCGCAACAAGCAGGCGATCATCGCCGAGCTGTTCGCCCAGTACGCCGACCGGGTCAACGCTTTCCTGCGCCCGCCCCAGGGCCGCGCGCTGACCGTCGACGACAAGACCTTCTACCTCGAGGCGCTGCTCGCCTCGATGTGGCACTACCGCTTCCTGCACCGCGACCTCGAGCACCTGCTGGAAACCGACGAGGAGCTGGCCATCGCCTACCGCGAGTTCGCCAGCAACTGCCTGCAGCGCGCGAAGAGCATCTACCAGGGCTTCGCCGATGCCGGCATCCTGGCCATGAACGCCACGCAGATCGAGGCACTGACCCTCAACAGCTGGATCATCCTCACTTCCTGGGTGCGTTTCCTCTGCACCATCCACGGCACCACCAGCGAGCTCAGCGAGGAGATGATGCGGCGCGGCATCTACCAGGTGCTGGCGCTGGAAAGCGGGCATGTCACCGCGCAGGCGGAGCAGGCGGTGGAAGCGCTGAATCGCAAGCTGCATGTGCCGCTCGAGCGCATCCTGCTGGACGCTCCGGGCTAGACGCGCTTACTCGCCAGCCAGGCAGGAATGCGTGATTCCAGGTAGTACTCGGGCTGGCGCAGGGCGCCGCCGATGAAGCCGACATGGCCGCCGCGCGCATGCAGCTCCAGCTCGGTGCTGGCCGACAGCTCGCCACGTTCCGGCACGCTGTGGGGGAAGACGAACGGGTCGTCGCTGGATTGGATGATCAGCGTCGGCGTGCGGATCTCGCCCAGGTAGTAGCGGCTGGAGGCGCGCCGGTAGTAGTCGTCGGCATCGCTGTAGCCATGCAGCGGCGCGGTGAAGCGGCCATCGAAATCCCAGAAGGTGCGCATGCCGTCGAGCGAGCCGAGCTGTTCGAGCACGGCCAGGCGATCGGTGTGGCCGTGGTGGGCGAAGCTTCGCTGCTTGTCGCGCACGTACGCCACCAGAGCACGCATGAAATGCGCCTGGTAGACCTTGGAAAAGCCGCGGTCGATACGCTCGGCGCAGTGATCCAGGCGGAACGGCACGGAGACTGCCACCGCGCCCTGCAGCCCCGACTGCTCGCCGTGTTCGCCGAGGTACTTGAGCAGCACATTGCCGCCCAGCGAATAACCGACCGCGTACAGCGGCGCCAGTGGTCGCTTCGCTTGCAGGTGGCGCACGGCGTGCAGCACATCCTCGCTGACGCCGGAGTGATAACCGCGTGGCAGCAGGTTCGGCTCGCCCGAGCAGCCGCGCCAGTTCAGCGCCACGCTGGCCCAGCCCTGCGCGGCCAAGCGTTGCTGCAAGCCGAGGATGTAGTGCGAGCTGGAAGAGCCGGTCAGCCCATGCAGCAGCAGGACAAGTGGCGCAGCGGCCTCGTGCGGGCCGTGCCAGTCGAGGTCGAGAAAGTCGCCGTCTTCCAGCCACAACCGTTCACGCTGGCGCTCCAGCTTCGGCGCCGCGCGGCACAGCGAGCCCCAGAGGGTCTGCAGGTGAGGATTGCGCAGCCACCAGGCGGGTTGGAAGTCGGTTGTCATGGGTTAGATTCTGATGGGGCTCAAGACGTCAGGCTAGAGCCTGGCGCAGCAAACCGGAAGCATCATTGGCCGGCCGAATGAATACTTAGCGGCGCCTGCTGAGCCACATCTTGCGGATAGCGAATACCAAGACCAGTGCCGCGATCACCCGTTGCTCGGTCAGCCCCAGCACGAAGCCTCGTGACGGGTCGATGACGTTGCGGGAGATACCAAAGGCGATTTCCTTGTCGGCGAACAGCAGCATCAGTGCCAGCGGAACGACTAGAAAATAGGGCAGGTTGCCGTAGATGAAGTCCCTGAGCGGGGTGCGCTCCAGCGCCAAATCAACGCCGCTCCCACAGTGCGTAATGCACCTGGCCGGCCTTCTGCTCGCGGTGCAGGCGCCAGTTGCCGGGCATGGCCAGGGTCGAGGGGGCGTTCTCGCTTTCGGTGTAGACCCAGGCGTCCTTGGCCAGCCAGCCCTTTTCTTCCAGCAGCACGCAGGCCGGGGCCAGCAGGTCCTGGCCGAACGGCGGGTCGAGGAAGACCAGGTCGTAGGGTTTGGCCGGCTGGTTTTCCAGGTGCAGTAGGGCGTTGGTCTGCAGCAACTGGCCGTTTTCGCATTTCAGTGTGCCGAGGATCTGCCGCAGGCTGCTGATGGCGCTCGGGTTGCTGTCCAGCGCCAGGGCGCTGCTGGCGCCGCGTGACAGTGCTTCCAGGAACAGCGCGCCGCTGCCGGTGAAGCAGTCGAGCACGTGCGCGCCCTCGACGTAGGGTGCCAGCCAGTTGAACAGGGTTTCGCGCACGCGGTTCGGCGTCGGCCGCAGGCCGTTGGCCATGGGGAAGCTGAACTGGCGGCTGCGCCACTCGCCGCCGATGATGCGCAGCTGGCCATTGCCGCCGTGGTCTGGTTTGGCTGGGGGCTTGCGCATCAGTGCTCCGGAACGCCGGTCGGTTGCTCGGCGGGTTTGTCGGTGGGTGGCGGCAGGTCTTTCTGCGCCACGGTCGGCCCGGCGGTGACGATGATCATCGCCTCGGGCGAGAGGTGCTTGTTCATCGCCGCTTTGACCTGGGCAACGTCGAGCGCCTGAACCTGGGCCATGAAGTCTTCCAGATAGGTCAGCGGCAGGTCGTAGAAGCCCATGGCGCCGAGCTGTCCAACGATGTCGGCGTTGCTCGCGGTGGACAGCGGGAAGCTGCCGGCGGTCTCGCGCTTGGCGTCGTCGAGTTCCTTCTGGGTCGGGCCGCTGGCCAGGTAGTCGCGCAGAAGATCCTGCACCAGCTTGAGCGTGCCTTCGCTGAGCTCGGCGCGGGTCTGCAGGTTGATTATGAACGGGCCACGCGCCTGCATGGCGCTGAAGGCCGAGTAGACGCCGTAGGTCAGGCCGCGTTTTTCGCGCACTTCGCTCATCAGACGGGTGCCGAAGCCACCGCCGCCGAGGATCTGGTTGCCGAGGAACAGCGCCGCGTAGTCCGGGTCGTCACGGGTGATGCCGAGCTGGGCGAGCATCAGGTGGGTCTGCGCGGACGGAAATTCGATGTGGCTGTGACCAGGCTTCGGCACCTGCGGTGCGGGCATCTTGGCCAGGGCCTGGCCCTTGGGCAGGGACGCGGAGACTTCCGCGGCCAGGGCTTCGGCTTCGGCGCGCGAGAGGTCGCCGACCAGGGCGATGACCACGTTGCCGGCGGCATAGGCCTTCTGGTGGAACGCCTTGAGCTGCGCGGCGCTGATCGCCGGCAGGGTTTTTTCGGTGCCTTCGCTCGGGTGCGCGTACGGGTGGTCGCCGTAGAGATGCTCGAACAGCTGCAGGCCGGCGAGCTTGCCCGGGTTCTGCTTCTGGTACTCGAAGCCAGCCAGGACCTGGTTTTTGATGCGCGACAGGGCGTCTTCGGGGAAGGTCGGCTGGCCGATGACCTGCTCGAACAGCTCCAGCGCCGGCTCGCGCTGCTCCTTGGCGCTCAGGCTGCGCAGGCTGGCGACTGCCATGTCGCGGTACGAGCCGTTGCCGAAGTCCGCGCCCAGGCCCTCGAAACCCTGGGCGATGGCGGTAACGTCCTTGCCGGGCACGCCTTCGTTGAGCATGGCGTTGGTCAGCATGGCCAGGCCGGGCACGCCGTCATCCTGGCTGCTGCCGGCGGCAAAGGTCAGGCGCAGGTCGAACATCGGCAGTTGGCGGGCTTCGACGAACAGCACCTTGGCGCCTTCGGCGGTCTGCCAGGTCTGGATGTCCAGCTGGCGACGGCTGAGGGCCTTGTCGTCGAGGTCGGCGAGCGACTTGATGCGTTGTTCGACCGGTATGTCGGTCGTGGCTGCCCCGGCTTCGCTGGCGGCAGGTTCTGCCACGGCTGCTTCGGCGGTGTTCAGCGGTGCGTCGGCGGGGCGGCTGGCGATGAAGGTGAGCAGGCCGATCAGCAGGATCAGAGCCAGGCCCAGCAGGCTGTAACGCAGGCCGTTACTCATGGCCGGTCTCCTCGGGCAGGACGTGGGCGACGCTCAGGCGCGTGCGGGTGAAATAGGTTTGTGCGGCCTGCTGGATATCGGCTGGGGTGACGGCTTCGAGGGCGGCCAGTTCATCGTCCATCAGCTTCCAGGACAGGCCGACGGTTTCCAGTTGGCCGATGGTGCTGGCCTGGCTGGTGATCGAGTCGCGCTCGTAGACCAGCCCGGCGATCACCTGGGCGCGAACGCGCTGCACTTCCTCGGCGCTCGGTGGGGTCTTCTTCAGGTCTTCCAGCTCGCGCCACAGGCCGGCCTCGACCTGCTCCAGGGTCTTGCCCTTCTGCACGTTCGGCGTGGCGCTGAGGGTGAACAGGCTGTCGCCCCGGCTGAAGGCGTCGTAGCTGGCGGAGGCGCCGGCGACCAGCTCCTCGCCGCGCTCCAGGCGGGTCGGCAGGCGGGCGCTGTAGCCGCCGTCGAGCAGCGCGCTGATCAGGCGCAGGGCGTGTACCTCGCGCGGGTTCTTCGCCGTGGCCAGGCTCGGCACGTTGAAGCCATAGATCAGGCTCGGCAGCTGGGTGCGCAGGTGCAGGGTGATCTGCCGCTCACCCGGTTCGGCCAGCTCCAGCGGTTTCTTCGCCGCTGGCACGTCGCGGCGCGGGATGGGCCCGAAGTAGCGCTCGGCGAGGGTCTTCACCTCGGCGCCGGTGACATCGCCGACCACCACCAGGGTGGCGTTGTTCGGCGCGTACCAGGATTCGTACCAGTGGCGCAGCTCCTCGACGGTCATGCGGTCGAGGTCGGCCATCCAGCCGATGGTCGGCGTGTGGTAGCCGCTGGCGGGGAAGGCCATGGCGCTGAAGCGCTCGTAGGCCAGCGACGAGGGTTTGTCGTCGGTGCGCAGGCGGCGCTCTTCCTTGATCACTTCGATTTCACGGGCGAACTCGTCGGCCGGCAATTTGAGGCTGGCCAGGCGATCGGCTTCCAGCTCGAAGGCCACCGCCAGGCGGTCGCGCGACAGGACCTGGTAATACGCGGTGTAGTCGTCGCTGGTGAAGGCGTTCTCGGTGGCGCCGAGGTCGCGCAGGATCAGCGAGGCTTCGCCGGGGCCGAGTTTGCCGCTGCCCTTGAACATCATGTGTTCGAGGGCGTGGGACAGGCCGGTCTGGCCGGGCGTCTCGTAGCTCGAGCCGACCTTGTACCAGAGTTGCGAGACCACCACGGGGGCGCGGTGGTCTTCGCGGACGACGACTTTGAGGCCGTTGTCGAGGATGAATTCGTGGGTGGTTTGCGGTTCGGCGGCCTGGGCGGCCAGAGGTGCGAGCAACGCCGTTAACAGCAGGCCGGCGCAGCGGCGGGCTAGTCGATTCATTGATTCGGGACCTGTCGGACAGCCCGGGCGGTCGTACCGCCGGCGAGCGAAGAGGTGCTAGGATACCCCATCCTTTTCCGGGGCGGCGCGCTGGCTGTATTGGCTCTGCTGCGCCGCTCCCCTGAGATGCAAGCGACCCATGTTTGGTTCCGAAGACGACAAGAAGTCGCCAGCTTCCGCTGGCAAGACGCCGGGCGATGCCGGCGAGAAGAAATCCTTGTTCGGCTGGCTGCGCAAGAAGCCCCAGGAAGGGCAGAACGATGCGGCAGCGAACACCCCGCCGAGCGTTCCCGTCGATGCTGTGCCGCCGTCAGTCGAGCCGCTGGCCGAGCCTGCGCCTATAGCGCCCGAGCCGCTCAGCAGTGCTCCTGCCGCGGGGCCCGCACCCGTCATCGAGTCGCCTGCGGTTGTTCCCGCGGACCCCGCGTCTGCCGCCGAGGCAGTTGTCGCGGCCGAGCCCGTGGCCGAGCCCACGGACAAGCCAGCCGTGTTCTCGCGCTTTCGCATCAATGCCGGCAGTGAAGTGCCGCATGAGGTGCATGCTCCTGCTGCCCCCGAGCCGCTGGAGCCGGTTGTCGACGTGGTGGTACCTGCCGAGGCCACCTCGTTGGAGCAGGACAAGCCCGGCGATAACCAGGGCGGCTGGTTCGCCCGCCTCAAGCAGGGCCTGTCGAAGACCAGTGCCAGCCTCGGCGAAGGCATGGCCAGCCTGTTCCTCGGCAAGAAGGCCATCGACGATGACCTGCTCGAGGACCTGGAAACCCATCTGCTCACCGCCGACGTCGGCGTCGAGGCGACCACCGCGATCATCGGCAGTCTGACCAAGCGCGTGGCGCGCAAGGAGCTGGCCGACAGCGGCGCGTTGTACAAGGCCTTGCAGGAAGAGCTGGCCGCGCTGCTCAAGCCGGTCGAGCAACCGCTCACGGTTGACACCGGCAAGCAGCCCTACGTGATCCTCGTGGTCGGCGTGAACGGCGTAGGCAAGACCACCACCATCGGCAAGCTGGCGAAGAAGCTGCAGCAGGATGGCAAGAAGGTCATGCTCGCCGCGGGCGATACCTTCCGCGCCGCTGCAGTCGAGCAGCTGCAGGTGTGGGGTGAGCGCAACAACATCGCGGTGATCGCCCAGCACACTGGCGCCGACTCGGCTTCGGTGATCTTCGACGCCGTGCAGGCGGCCAAGGCCCGTGGCGCCGATGTGCTGATCGCCGATACCGCCGGGCGTCTGCACACCAAAGACAACCTGATGGAAGAGTTGAAGAAGGTCCGCCGGGTGATCGGCAAGCTCGACGACACTGCGCCGCACGAAGTGCTGCTGGTGCTTGACGCCGGTACCGGGCAGAACGCGATCAACCAGACCAAGCAGTTCAACCAGGCCGTGACCCTCACCGGGCTGGCCCTGACCAAGCTGGACGGCACCGCCAAGGGTGGCGTGATTTTCGCCCTGGCCAAGCAGTTCGGCCTGCCGATCCGCTACATCGGCGTCGGCGAAGGGATCGACGACCTGCGCACCTTCGTCGCGCAGGATTTCGTCCAGGCGCTGTTCGCGGAGAAGGAACGCACATGATTCGATTCGAGCAGGTCGGCAAGCGGTATCCCAACGGCCATGTCGGGTTGCACGAACTGAGTTTCCACGTACGACGGGGCGAGTTCCTGTTCGTCACGGGGCACTCCGGCGCGGGCAAGAGCACGCTGTTGCGCCTGCTCCTGGCGATGGAGCGACCGACCACCGGCAAGCTGCTGCTGGCTGGGCAGGACCTGGGCCAGATCAGCACCGCGCAGATTCCCTTCCTGCGTCGGCAGATCGGCGTGGTGTTCCAGAATCACCAGCTGCTGTTCGATCGCAGCGTGTTCAACAACGTCGCCCTGCCGCTGCAGATCCTCGGCCTGTCCAAGGAAGAGATCAGCAAACGCGTCGGCGCGGCCCTGGAACGCGTCAGCCTGAGCGACAAGGCCGAACAGTCGCCGGCGGACCTGTCCACCGGCCAGCAGCAGCGCGTCGGCATCGCCCGCGCCGTGGTGCACCGTCCAGCCCTGCTGCTGGCGGATGAACCTACCGGTAACCTTGACCCGCGTCTGGCGGCTGAGATCATGGGCGTGTTCGAGGACATCAATCGCCTCGGCACCACCGTGCTGATCGCCAGCCACGACCTGTCGCTGATCGCCCGCATGCGTCACCGCATGCTGACTCTGCAACGTGGTCGCCTGATCGGCGACGGGGAGGCCAGCTGATGAGCGAGAGCCAACGCAACCCGAAAGCCGCCGAACGCGTCGGTGCGGTGAAGGCCAAGGCCGACAAGCCGATCAACGAAGGCCCGGATTTCTCCACGCTGCTGCACGCCTGGCTGGAAAGCCATCGCGCCAGTCTGGTCGACAGCCTGCGCCGCCTGGCTCGTCAGCCGATCGGCAGTTTCTTTACCTGTCTGGTGATGGCCATCGCCCTGTCGCTGCCCATGGGTCTGTCGCTGCTGCTCGATAACGTCGAGCGCCTGGGTGGCTCCTGGCAGCGCGCGGCGCAGATTTCCCTGTACCTCGATCTCGACACCAACGAAGCCAGCGGTCAGCGCCTGCGCGACGAAATCGCCGGCATGGGCGATGTCGCCGAAGCCGAGTGGATCAGCCGTGAGCAAGCCCTGGCCGAGTTCCAGCAGCAGTCCGGCCTCGGCGAAGCCCTGCGCGAGCTGCCGGACAACCCGTTGCCCGGCGTGGTGGTGGTGACGCCGCATGAAGTCGACAAGGCGGCGCTCGAGGCTCTGCGTGGGCGCCTCGCCGAACTGCCCGGCGTGCAGCAGGCACAGCTCGACCTGCAGTGGGTCGAGCGCCTGTCGGCGATTCTCAAGCTGGGCCAGCATTTCGTCTTCGGCCTGACCCTGCTGCTGGTGCTGGCCCTGCTGCTGGTGATCGGCAATACCATCCGCCTGCACATCGAGAACCGTCGCAACGAGATCGAGGTGATCAAGCTGGTTGGCGGTACCGATGGCTACGTACGTCGGCCGTTCCTTTATATGGGCGCGTTGTACGGTGTCGGCGCGGGATTGCTGGCCTGGGCGGTACTGGCATTTGGCCTGGACTGGTTGAATGCGGCGGTGGTGCGCCTGGCCGGGTTGTACGGCAGCGACTTTGCCCTGGGCGGCGTGCCAGTAGACGATGGTCTGTCATTGCTGCTCGGCGCGGTCCTGTTGGGCTATATTGGCGCCTGGCTCGCCGTGGCGCGTCACCTCAGTGAACTGGCGCCTCGTTAGTAAGTCTATGTTTTATATGTGTTTATCTCACTGTAAGGAAACTTTTCCACAACCTTGCAGTCACAGGTCGCAGTGCTAAACTGCACCCGTTTTTGAAAGTCGGAGGTTTTTCATGACCACATCTCTGCAGCCTGTTCATGCCCTAGTCCCCGGTGCAAACCTGGAGGCCTACGTGCATGCGGTGAACAGCATCCCGCTGTTGACGCCTGAGCAGGAGCGCGAGCTGGCCGGGAATCTCTTCTACCACCAGGATCTCGAAGCAGCCCGGCAGATGGTTCTCGCCCACCTGCGTTTTGTCGTGCACATCGCGCGCAGCTATTCCGGTTACGGCCTGGCCCAGGCCGACCTGATTCAGGAAGGCAACGTCGGCCTGATGAAGGCGGTCAAGCGTTTCAACCCGGAAATGGGCGTGCGCCTGGTGTCCTTTGCGGTGCACTGGATCAAGGCCGAGATTCACGAATTCATCCTGCGTAACTGGCGCATCGTCAAAGTCGCCACCACCAAGGCGCAGCGCAAGCTGTTCTTCAACCTGCGCAGCCAGAAGAAGCGTCTGGCCTGGTTGAGCAATGACGAAGTGCACGCCGTGGCTGCAAGCCTGGGTGTCGAGCCGCGTGAAGTGCGCGAAATGGAAAGCCGTCTGAGTGGCCATGACATGGCCTTCGACCCGGCGGCAGACGATGACGACGACAGCGCATACCAGTCGCCGGCGCATTACCTGGAAGATCATCGCTACGATCCGGCCATGCAGCTCGAGGATGCCGACTGGAGCGACAGTTCCACCGCCAACCTGCACGAAGCGCTGGAAGGCCTGGACGAGCGCAGTCGCGACATCCTCTATCAGCGCTGGCTGGCCGAGGAGAAGGCGACCCTGCACGACCTCGCCGCCAAGTACAACGTCTCGGCCGAGCGCATTCGCCAGCTGGAGAAGAACGCGATGAACAAGCTCAAAGGCTCGATCCAGGCCTGAGTTTTCCAGCGCTCAAAAAAAGCCGCACCCAGGTGCGGCTTTTTTTCGCCTGCGATTCGCTGACGCGCTGCGCACAGGCTTGTGACGTGTGCAGAGTGGTGCGCCGGCAGCGTGGCGCGCCATGCTGGCGGCACTACAAGAAGAAGCCGGAGTGTCGCCATGCCCACTGCCCACCGTTATCTGTTCGGCCTGGCCTTGCTGCTAGGCGCGCTGTACATCGTGCTGTTGCCGTTCAAGCCCTATCCGCTCGGCTGGTTGCTCAAGCCGCTGCCCATGTTGCTGTTCGCCTGGCTGGCCCTGCGCTCCATACGCGGCGCCGCGGGTGGCTGGCTGGCGCTGGGGTTCGTGGCGGCGGCACTGGGTGATTTCTTTCTCGACTACGGTGATCGCGACGGCCTGTTCGTGCAGGCGCTGCTGGCGTTCCTGGTCAACCAGCTGGCCTTCATCGTCGGCTTCGCCCTGTTGGCGCGGAGCCGCTCCTGGCGCCTGCTGTGGAGCCTGCCGGTGATCGGCTATGCCGTGCTGATGATCAGCTGGATGCTGCCGGGTGCCGGTGCGCTGAAGGTTCCGGTGACCCTGTACTTCGTCTGCCTGCTGGCGATGGCGCTGTGTGCGGTGCGCGTCGAGCAGCGGCCCGGTCCGTTGTGGCTGGGGGCGCTGCTGTTCGTGATCGCCGATTCGCTGATCGGCGTGAACAAGTTCGTTCAGCCGTTCCCGCATGCCGTGCTGGTGATCGTCTGCTGCTACTTTAGCGGCCAGTCGCTGATCGCCTGGGGGCTGCTCAGGTTGCGGGGCGAGGCAGCCAGTCCAGCCACCAGTTCGGCAGCGGTCGGCTCAGCTGGTTGAGGTAATGGCTGCCGCCGAGCTGCTGCATCTGCTGGCGGATCCAGCTGGCCCGGCGGCTGACGTGCGGGCCGGGGCGGCCCGGATTCCACGCACGCGGATTGGGCAGTACGGCCGCCAGCAGGCTGGCCTGCTGGCGTGACAGATAAGGTGCGCCGACGCCGAAGTGATGACGCGCGGCGGCTTCCGCGCCGAACACACCGTCACCCCATTCCACGCTGTTGAGGTAGATCTCGAGAATCCGCTGCTTGGGCCAGAACACTTCGATCAACCCGGTGAACCAGGCTTCCAGCGCCTTGCGTGGCCAGCTGCGGCCGGACCAGAGCAACAGGTTCTTCGCCACCTGCTGGCTCAAGGTGCTGGCGCCACGCAGACTGCCGCCCTGTTCGTTGTGTGCCAGGGCCTGCTGGATGGCGGGGATATCGAAGCCCCAGTGCTCGGCGAATTTCTGGTCTTCGGCGGCGATCACCGCCACTTTCAGGTGGTCGGGCAATTCCCTCCACGGGCGCCAGCTGCGCTGCAGGTCGATGGGCTGGCCGTCAACCCATGACTCGACCTTGCGCTCGATCATCAGCGCTGTTCCCGGTGGATTGATCCAGCGCAGCACCAGCACCAGCAGCGCCGAACCGAGGGCGAACCAGAACAGTAGTTTGAACAGGCGGCGGAGCAGGGTGCGGAGCATGGATAGCTTGGCCGAAAGGTTGGAGCGGGCCATTATAGCCAGCGCTTATGGTCTGTTCGGGAGTGAATCATGCTTCGAGTGTTTCTGTCGCTGGCGGCTTTCGCCGGTTTCACCGGGGTGGCGCTTGGCGCTTTCGCCGCGCACGGGCTCAAGGGACGCCTGAGCCCGGAGTACCTGACGGTGTTCCAGACAGGCGTGCATTACCAACTGGTGCACGCGCTGGCGCTGTTCGGCGTGGCGCTGCTCAGCCTGCACCTGCCCAGCCGCCTGCTCACGGGCGCGGGTTGCGCCTTCGCCCTGGGCATCCTGCTGTTCTCCGGCAGCCTGTATACCCTGACCCTCAGCGGCATCGGCAAGCTCGGCATCATCACCCCGTTCGGTGGCGTGGCGTTTCTCGCCGGCTGGCTGTGCCTGGGCCTGGCCGCCTGGCGCGCCGCCTGACCTGGGGCAAGTCAGCGGCTGAACGCGCTAGCTATCATGGGGATGAATGGCGGCCTTTTACCTTGGTCGCCGCGGGTGATCGGGCTAGAATGCCGACCCTTTTATGTTCTGACTGCCCAGCCATGCATATCCAGTTGAACGGCGAACCCTGCGAACTGCCCGACGGCACGACCGTCGCGGACCTGCTCGAGCGCTTGCAGTTGACCGGGCGGCGCGTGGCGGTCGAACGCAATCTGGACATCGTGCCGCGCAGCCAGCATGGCGCGACCGTCCTGCATGACGGCGACCAGCTGGAAGTCGTCCACGCCATCGGCGGCGGCTAGACCGCCCGCGAGGAGTTGCCATGAGCGCCATCATCGACAAGCCATTCACCCTGGCTGGCCGCACCTATGCGTCGCGCCTGCTGGTCGGCACCGGCAAGTACAAGGATCTCGAGGAAACCCGCCAGGCCATCGAGGCCTCGGGAGCCGAGATCGTCACCGTCGCGGTGCGCCGTACCAATATCGGCCAGAACCCTGGCGAGCCGAACCTGCTCGACGTAATCTCGCCCGAGCGCTACACCATCCTGCCGAACACCGCCGGCTGCTACGACGCCGACGAGGCCGTGCGCACCTGCCGGCTCGCGCGTGAGCTGCTCGACGGCCACAACCTGGTCAAGCTGGAAGTGCTGGCCGACCAGAAGACCCTGTTCCCCAACGTCATTGAAACCATCAAGGCCGCCGAAGTGCTGGTCAAGGACGGTTTCGACGTGATGGTCTACACCAGCGACGACCCGATCATCGCCCGTCAATTGGCGGCGATGGGCTGCATCGCGGTGATGCCGCTGGCCGGCCTGATCGGCACCGGGCTGGGCATCTGCAACCCTTACAACCTGCGCATCATCCTCGAAGAAGCCACCGTGCCGGTGTTGGTCGATGCCGGCGTGGGCACTGCGTCCGATGCCACCATTGCCATGGAGCTGGGCTGCGAGGCGGTGCTGATGAACAGCGCCATCGCCCACGCGCAGAATCCGGTGCTGATGGGCGAGGCGATGAAGCACGCGATCATCGCCGGGCGCATGGCCTACCTCGCCGGGCGCATGCCGAAGAAGCTCTATGCCAGCGCGTCGTCGCCGCTGGATGGCCTGATCAAGTAAGCGCCTGTTGATGGTCCGCTGCACGTTGGCCGGGCGTCGTTGAGCGCCGCCCGGAGTACTCATTGGCAAAACCGTTCCCTTGCTTGCTTCTGCCTGGCCTGGCTCTAGCTCGCGAACCCTAGACAGGCTCTACGAGAACCTCATGAGCGAAGACAATCAGCCGGCAGAAGAAGGCGCTACCGAGCGCCACCTGCGCGGCATCAAAAGTTTCGTCATGCGCTCCGGGCGCATGACCGAAGGCCAGCAGCGCGGCCTCGACAACGGCTGGCCGAAATTTGGTCTGCAGCTGGAGGATGGCCCGCGTGATTTCGACCAGGTATTCGGTCGCAGCGCGCCGCGTACCTTCGAGATCGGCTTCGGCATGGGCCACTCCACGCTGGAGATGGCTGCCGCCGCGCCGGAGCAGGATTTCATCGGCGTCGAGGTGCACAAGCCGGGTGTCGGTGCTCTGCTCAACGGCCTGCTCACGCAGAACCTGAGCAACGTGCGCGTCTACAGCTGTGACGCCCTGGAAGTGCTGCGCGATTGCGTGGCCGATGCCAGCCTCGACCGTCTGCTACTGTTCTTTCCAGATCCCTGGCACAAGGCCCGTCACCACAAGCGGCGCATCGTCCAGCCGGCGTTCGCCGAGCTGGTGCGGCAGAAGCTCAAGGTGGGTGGCGTGCTGCACATGGCCACGGACTGGGAACCCTACGCCGAGTACATGCTCGAGGTCATGAGCGTTGCGCCGGGCTACCGCAATGTCGCTGTCGCTGGCGACTACGTGGAACGTCCGCAGGAACGCCCGGTGACCAAGTTCGAGCGGCGTGGCGAGCGTCTCGGTCACGGGGTCTGGGACCTCAAGTTCGAACGCTGCGAATAATGCAAAACACCCCGTGGATGGGGTGAAAAATGACCGGGACCACCCGGCGCCAGGATGGCTTTGACCTCCCCCGATGGCTATCTGCAAGTGCCGCCCCCCTGGGCTGTATAAAAAGAACAGCAGCGCGTCGTCAGCGCTGCGAGGAGAACGCTGTGTTGAGAACCATTGCAATCATGCTGTTGGCAGCGGTCGCTCTGCCTGCCTACGCACGGGTCGATGCCGCCCAGGCTGCACGCCTCGGGCAAGACCTGATGCCGCTCGGCGGTGAGCGCGCGGGCAATGCCGCGGGCACCATTCCGTCGTGGGAGGGCGGCCTGTCGACCCCGCCGGCCAATTACCAGCCGGGCATGCACCACCCTGATCCGTATGCCACCGATGCCCAGCTCTATCGCGTCGACCAGAGCAATGCGGCGCAGTACAAGGCCATGCTGGCGCCGGGCTTCCAGAAATTGCTGGAACAGCACCCGGACTACTACCTGCGCGTCTACCCGACTCGCCGCAGCGCAGCCGCGCCGCAGCGCATCTACGATGCCACCCGCTACAACGTCAGCAATGCCTCGCTGATCTCCGGCGGTAACGGCGTGGAAGGCACCGCGGCAGGAATTCCGTTCCCGATCCCGCAGAGCGGCACCGAGGCGATCTGGAACCACATCATGCGTTACCGCGGCGAGCAGATCCGCATGATCACCAACCAGGCGGCGGTGCTCAACAGCGGTAGCTATGTGCTGCTCAAGCGCGAGCGCGACGTCCTGTTCATCTACGGTCGCGAAGGCATGACCCCCGGCGAGCTGGACAACACCCTGTTCTTCTACAAGTACCAGGTGACTGCGCCGAGCAAGCTGGCCGGTTCCTCGCTGGTGGTGCAGGAAACCCTCGACCAGGTCCTGGCGATCCGCAAGGCCTGGCGTTTCAGCCGTGGCGAGCGTCGCGTGCGGCGCCTGCCGATGCTGGCGTACGAAGCGCTGCAGCCGGACACCAACGGCATGGCCACCGCCGACGTGGTCGACGCCTACAACGGCGCACCGGACCGCTACGAGTGGGACCTCAAGGGCAAGCAGGAAATGCTCATGCCCTACAACAGCTACGCCGTGCACCAGAAGGGCGTGCCGTACGACCAGATCCTCAAGGCCAAGAGCGTCAACCCCGAGCTGCTGCGCTATGAGCTGCACCGTGTGTGGGTGGTCGAGGCCAGCTTGCGCAAGGGTTTCAGCCATCCGTATGCCAAGCGTCGCTTCTACCTCGACGAGGACAGCTGGCAGATCCTCGCCGTCGACCTGTACGACAAGAACGGCGACCTGATCAGTCTGCAGGAAGCGCACCCGATCAGCTACTACGACGTGCCGATGTTCGGCAGCACCCTGGAGACCATCTACGACTTCAAGGGCAGCCGTTACTTCGTCGACGGCCTCGACAACAACGAGCCGATGTACGACTTCAACGTCAAGCTGAACAAGGGCGACTTCACTGCCGCCGCCCTGCGCCGCGAAGGCATCTAAGGAAGCTCTGAAAAAGGTAGCGAGCGATGGTTAGGCAAGGCGAAATCAGCCGAAGAAGCGCAGTTTACGAGCTGTAAATGAGCATTTTGAGACGCCGCGTCCCGGGCTGATTTCAACGCTGCATAACCGAGCGCAGTAGTTTTTCAGGGGTTCCTTAAGCTTCCGCGCAAGAAAAAGCCCGCATCTGCGGGCTTTTTCGTTTCTGCCTCAATCGTCGTGGTGATGACGCTTGTGCTTGCGATGCTTCTTGCCGTGGTGATGGCGGTCGTCATGGCGCTGGCGGCGGCCTTCATGGCGATCATCGTCGTCATCGGCGCCGAAGCTGTTGCCCAGCGCGCCGCCGGCACCACCGCCGACTGCCGCGCCAATCAGGCCGCCGGTATCACCACCGAGCTTCTGCCCGACCACATTGCCGCCCGCCGCGCCCAGGCCACCGCCCACGGCGGCCTGCGCCCGGCTGCGCTTGTCCGCGCCCACCGCACTGCCGGCGGCGCCGCCGAGGCCGGCACCGATCGCTGCGCCCGTGTCGCCGCCAACCTGCTGGCCAACCACCGAGCCGAGCACGCCGCCCAGTGCACCACCGACCCCGGCTTCGGTGTTGCCGGCCCATGCCGCGCCGCTGGCGAGACCCAGGCTGAGCAGGAGCAAGGAGGAATACTTCATGGTTCAAACCTCTGCAGAGTGACGAGGGCATCCTGCCAGCGCAGACGCGTCAGGCAAGCGCGGCGGGTCACGCGCGCGAGGTACTTCACGGGGTGGGCAAATATAGCCGGAGGCAGCGAACTGCCGGGCCTGGTGGTGGTCGGCGTGGCGTTACAGGCCGTCGATCAGGCGCCGGTAGTCGTCCACGGCGGCGAACTCTTCGGTGTCCTTGAGCGGTTTGCAGCTGTCCGGCTGGCACACGCCGAGCAGGTGGGCGACACCAAAATCGCGGGCGCTGCGCAGGATCGGCAGGCTGTCGTCGATAAACAGGCTGCGCGCCGGGTCGAAAGGGAAATCCTGCTGCAGGGCGAACCAGAACTGCTGGTTCTCCTTGGGGAAGCCATAGTCGTGGGAGCTGATCAGGCGGTCGAAATAGGGCGCCAGTTCGATGCGCTCCAGCTTCAGCGACAGCGAGTCGCGGTGCGCGTTGGTGATCAGCACCACGCGCTTGCGGGCACGCTGCAGGGCGGCGAGGAAAGTGTCGGCATCCGGGCGCAGGGCGATCAGGTGGGCCACTTCGCGCTTGAGCTCGCGCACCGAGAGTCTCAGTTCGCGGCTCCAGAAGTCCGTGCAGTACCAGGGCAGGGTGCCGGCATGTTCGCGGAACAGCGGCAGCAGCTCGGCCTCGGCGGCCTCACGGCTCACGCCGTGCAGTTCGGCGTAGCGCTGCGGCAGGTGTTCGAGCCAGAAGTGGTTGTCGAAGTGCAGGTCGAGCAGGGTGCCGTCCATGTCCAGCAGCACGGTGTCGATCTCGGTCCAGGGCAGCAGTGGCATGGCGGGTTCTGGCATGAAAAAGGTGAAGGGATGTGTACGGCGGCAATCTGCAACGGAACAATCACGGCCGCCGGGGTATGATACTCGTTCGTTTCAAGGAGTGATCCCATGCGTGAGAAACCCGTCGTGCTGGCCCGCGAGATCGTCGCCAGCAGCCGCCTGTTTCGCGTCGAAGAGCTGCAGTTGCGCTTCGCCAATGGCGTCGAGCGCACCTACGAGCGGCTGGTCGGCAAGGGCGCGGGCTATGGCGCAGTGATGATCGTGGCGCTGCTCGACGACGAGCACGCGGTGCTGGTCGAGGAGTACTGCGGCGGTACCGACGCCTACGAGCTGTCTCTGCCCAAGGGCCTGATCGAACCTGGCGAGGATGTGCTCGATGCCGCCAACCGCGAGCTCAAGGAAGAGGCCGGTTTTGGCGCCCGCCAGCTGGAGTTGATCGCCGAGCTGAGCCTGTCGCCTGGCTACATGAGCCAGAAGATCCAGGTGGTACTGGCCCGCGATCTGTACGAGGAGCGCCTGCCGGGCGACGAGCCCGAGCCGATGCGCGTCGACCAGGTCAGCCTGCGTGAGCTGACCAGCCTGGCCCAGCATCCGCAGTTCACTGAAGGCCGCGCCCTGGCAGCGCTGTACCTGGCGCGCGACATCCTCAGCCAGCGTGGAGAGTTTCGCCTGTGATCCATCCCTACCTGAATGCCGTGGTTGCGCTGGTGCAGACCGCTGGTGAGGCCACCCTGCCGCACTGGCGCAACGACGTGGCGGTCACCGCCAAGGCCGATTCCTCGCCGGTCACCGCCGCCGACCTGGCCGCGCACCATATCCTCGTCGCCGGCCTGAGCGCGCTGGCGCCGGACATCCCGGTGCTCTCCGAGGAAGACAGCGAGATCGCCTTCGCCGAGCGGGCCAACTGGCAGCGCTGGTGGCTGGTCGACCCGCTGGACGGGACCAAGGAATTCATCGCCGGCAGCGAGGAGTTCACCGTCAACGTCGCGCTGATCGAACGCGGCCAGGTGGTGTTCGGCGTGGTCGGCATCCCGGCCAGTGGCCGCTGCTATTACGGCGGCAGCAGCCTGGGCGCCTGGCGCGTCGAGCGTGATGGCGAGCCGCAGGCCATCGCCGTGCGCATCGCGCCGGTGGATGCCTTCACCGTGGTCGCCAGCAAGCGCCACAGCAGCCCCGCGCAGGAAGCGCTGCTCGCCGGCCTCAGTGCGCGTTTCGGCGACCTGCAGCTGGCCAGCGTTGGCAGTTCGCTGAAGTTCTGCCAGCTCGCCGAAGGCAATGCCGATTGCTACCCGCGCCTGGCGCCGACCTCGCAGTGGGACACCGCGGCGGCGCAAGGCGTGCTCGAAGGCGCAGGCGGCGAGGTGCTCGACCTGAGTGGCGAGGCGCTGACCTACGAGGCGCGCGAGTCGTACCTCAACCCGTCCTTCCTCTGCCTGCCGCGCATCGCCGCCTGGCGCACCGAACTGCTGCAGCTGGCGCGCACGCTCGATTGAGATGAGCGATGACCGCCGCTACCTGGAGCAGCTGCTGCACCAGGACATCCCGCTGACCCAGGCCCTCGGCCTGCGTGTGCAGGGCTGGGCTGACGGCGAACTGCGCCTGGGATTGCCGCTGGAGCCGAACCTCAACCACAAGAGCAGCATGTTCGGCGGCAGCCTCTACTGCGGCGCGGTGCTGGCCGGTTGGGGTTGGCTGCACCTGAGCCTGCGCGAGGCGGGTGTGGCAGGTGGGCACATCGTCATCCAGCAGGGGCAGATCGACTATCCACAGCCAGTGCTGGCCGATGCCGTGGCCGTCTGCGCGGCGCCGGCAGCGGCCGAGTGGGAGCGGTTCCTGGCCCTCTATCGGCGTCGCGGGCTGGCGCGGATCAAGCTGCACAGCCGCATCCTCGCAGGTGGTGCCGAGGCGGTGCGTTTCAGCGGGCAGTACGTGCTGCACCGCTGACCGTCTGCAGATTGTCGCGGGCCGCCTACGGCGCCCGCGCCAGGAGCTTGTTGGTCACACCTTCCCCTTGCGGCCGGCGCTCGCTTAGAGCATGTCGCGGTAGCGCTCGTCCTTGCGGTAGCGCAGCGGCTGGTTGAAGCCGGGGATGCGGATTTCCTGCTCGTCGATCTGCAGTTCCTGGTCGTCGATCAGGTCGTGGCCGAAGTTGTAGATGATCTCGAACTGGCCGAGCAGCGCCTGCTGGTCGTAGGCCTGGGCGGTGGCGCGGGTCTGTTCGCGCTTGGCCTGCCAGGCGCCGAACGCTGCCTCGCCATGCCGCTTGCGCAGCATGCGCTCGACCACGTGCGGGGCCAGCAGCACGCCGCTGGCGTTGTTGCCACCGAAGCCCTTGGAGTTGATGAAGCACACGTCCAACGGGCCCATCTGCCGGTCGCGGGTTTCCAGGCTCAGGTGTTGCTGGTGCACGTCATCGGCGACCCGGTCGATGGTCTTCAGCCCGGGCAGCAGGCCGTAGCGGAAGGTGCCGAGCGCGGAGATCACCTGGTCGGCGCTGGCGCTGGCCAGGGAGTGACCGACGAAGGCCTTGGCCGCGGTGATCGGCCAGTCGTCGATGGCGAAGGCGGCGGCGACGCGGTCGAGCAATTCGGATTCGCTAACCCGGTTGGCCGGCGTGCTCGAGCCGTGGGCGTGGACGAAGCTGCGCTGGCGCACACCGTCTTCGCCAACCAGTTGCATGGCGGCGGCCACGGCCTTGGCCAGGGTCAGGTAGTTGCCGGGGCCGGGCGCGGAGATCGACTTCTTGAAGCCGTCGGCGTTGATGAACACGTCGGTGGCGGCGCCGTGGATGTCGGCACCCAGCTGCAGGGCCAGCGCGTCGTCCATCAGCACCACGAACTGCGCCGACTCGGAGAGGGTGAAGCCGCAGTTGTCGCCGAACGGACGGCTGGCGCGGCGGAAGTCGACGTCGTCACGGCCCTCGATCTTGCGCAGGCCTTCTTCGGTGGCCAGCGCGCCCATGGCGCCGTAGCCGTCGATGCATTCTTGGGTCAGCGGCGCCTCGCTGTTGCCGACCAGGGCCACGCGGGCCTGACCGCTGGTGATCTGCTCGATGGCCTTCTGCAGGTTGTAGAGGAAGGTGGCGCAGGCGCCCGTGACGCTGCCGGTGCTGCCGACGCTGCCCAGCACGTAGGCGTTGATGAAGTCGGCCGGCATGGTGTTGAGGCCCAGCGGGCACTGCTTGGCGGTGACGCGGCCGCCCTTGAGGCGCGCCTGCAGCATACCGCCGAAGCCGTTCTCGTCGAGTTGGCTCATGATGCTGCCAGAGAACACCGCGACTTCGTCCGGCTGCACGTGGTCGAGAATGTGGGCCCAGGGCAGGCCGGTGGAGCGCAGCGCATCGGTGGCGCCGACGATGGCCATCTGCAGGCCGCGCGGGTGGAAGCGCGAGTTGTACAGCTCGCCGGGCTCGAAGCCGCTGGGCAGCTGGCCGGCGGATTTCACTGGCAGCGCACGGTAACTGTCGACCTTGAAATCGCAGCTGTCATGCAGGGTCACCCGCACCTGCAGGTCGTCCAGCGGCTCGATACTCCAGTTGGCCGGCAGCGGTTCGGGCAACTGCTTGCGGGTGGTGGTGAACTGCGCGTGGCTGACGGTCAGGTTCTTCTGCCAGTGGGCAGCGTCGACATCCAGGTGGCGCTTGTCGATGCGCCGCACCATGGTGCCGGCGAGAATCGCTTCGGCATGCTGCGCTTCGATCTCGGCCAGGCTCAGCGGCGTGCCGTCGGGGGTGCAGTGGCGGCCGTCGATCACCTGCACCAAACGCATCATCACGGCTAGGCCGGCGAGGGTTTCCTGGCGCGCATGGCTGTCCAGGGACTCCTGGACGACACGGCGGAAGCCGTGGTGGAACGAACTTCTGCCCGCGGGGTTGTAACCACCGAAACCCACGATGACGGGTAGTCGAGACATCACTCGGAACTCCTGCAGTCGACCAGCGCGTCGAGGCGGGGCGCGTGCACAACTGGCGACAGGCGCGCAGCGGCAACGGCTTTCCCCAGCCAGACGGCACATGCCGGGTGGCGACTCAAATGAATCGGGATACCCGGTTGACGCGGAGTGTGACTATTGAGTCACGTTCTATGGCGACGCTTAGAACCAGCTTACGATCTTCTGTCTGTCGGCCATACGGCGTTAAAAGTGCCCTCGGAATGCTCATTTACAGCTCGTAAACTGCGCTTCCTCGGGCACTTTTGCCTTGTCTGGCTCTAATTCAGAAAATCGTAAACAGGTTCTTTTGCCGTTTATTCGTGGTCGTCATTATTGCTTCCGGCGAAGTCCAGGCCGTGCTTGCGCAGCTTGTCGTGCAGGGTCTTGCGGGCGATGCCGAGGGCTTCGGCGAGACTGCGCAGCGAGTTGTGCGCGTTGGCCATCTCGGCGCTGATCAGCGCGCGCTCGTAGGCTTCGACCTGTTCGCTGAGCCCGGCGCCACTGGCCGGGTTCACGCTGTTGCCGCTGGGGGCCGGCTCAAGGCCACTGTCCAGGCCGAGGGCGAAGCGCTCGGCGGCGTTCTGCAGCTCGCGCACGTTGCCCGGCCAGCTGTGCCCGAGCAACTGCGCGCGCAGGGCGGTCGGCACGTCGCGGCCCGGCAGGTTGTGCCGCTCGGCAGCGGTGACGGCGTATTGCTGAAACAGCAGGAGGATGTCTTCGCCGCGCTCGCGCAGGGGTGGGATGCGCAGCGGTGCGACGTTCAGGCGGTAGTACAGGTCGGCGCGGAAACGACCCTGGTCGGCCGCCACGCGCAGGTCTTCCTTGGTCGCGGCGATCACGCGGATATCCAGCGGGATCAGCTGGTTGCCGCCGAGGCGCTCGACCATGCGCTCCTGCAGCAGACGCAGCAGCTTGACCTGCACGTCCGGGCTCATGCTCTCGATTTCGTCGAGGAACAGCGTACCGCCGTTGGCGAACTCGAACTTGCCGATGCGGCGCTTCTGCGCGCCGGTGAAGGCGCCCGGCTCGTGGCCGAACAGCTCGCTTTCCACCACCGACTCGGCCAGCGCGCCGGCGTTGATCGCCACGAACGGGCCTTTGCTGCGGCTCGACAGGTCGTGCAGCGCACGCGCCACCACTTCCTTGCCGGCGCCGGTTTCGCCGAGGATCAGCACGTCGGTATTGATCGAGGCGAGTGCGCTGACCTGCTCGCGCAGGCGCTGCATCGGCGCGGACTGGCCGGCCAGGCGGGCACCGAGCTGCTGGCGATCGGCCAGGGCCAGGCGCAGGCTGCGGTTCTCCAAGACCAGGCGACGCATCTCCAGGGCACGGCGCACGCTGTCGATCAGCGCCTCGCTGGGGAAGGGTTTTTCCAGAAAATCGTAGGCGCCGCTGCGCATGGCCTGCACGGCCAGCGGCACGTCGCCGTGGCCGGTGATCAGCAGCACGGGCAGGTCCGGGTCCTGATCGTGCAGTTGCTGCAGCAATTGCAGGCCGTCGATGCCGGGCATGCGGATGTCGCTGACCACCACGCCCGGCCAGTCGTTGCTCAGGCGCGCAGCCAGGCCCTTGGCCTCGGCCAGGGTCTCGACGCGGAAGCCGGCCAGGTCGAGGGTCTGGCTCAGGGCCTGGCGCAGGTGCGGGTCGTCGTCGACCAGCAGAACCTGGATGTGGCTGTCGATGCGGTTACTCATGCGGATAATCCTCGGCAGACTCCGGGTTGGCGCCCGGCGCGGCATTGCGCAGGTGCAAGGTGATCAGCGCGCCCCCCTGGGGATGATTGGCCAGCGACAACTCGCCGCCCAGCGCGCGCATCAGCGTGTCGCAGATGGCCAGGCCCAGGCCCAGGCCCTGGGTGCTGGTCTTGGTGGTGAAGAAGGGTTCGCGCGCGTGCTGCAAGGCGGCCGCGGAGAAGCCCGGTCCATTGTCGCGCAGGTGCAGGTAGACGCCGTCGGCGTGCTGTTCGGCACTCAGCCACAGGCGCCGCGGCGGTCCCTTCTCCGACAGTGCGTCGAGGGCGTTGGCCAGCAGGTTGCCGAGCACCTGGCGCAGGCGCGTTTCGCCGGCCTGCACCCACAGCGTGGCCTCGGGCAGGTCGCGGATCAGCTCCACGTCCAGCGCCCGGCGGCGCTTGGCCAGCAGCGCAAGGGCATCGTCCAGCGCCGGCTGCAGCGCCACGCTTTCCGGGGCATGGCGGTCGCGACGGGCGAAGGCGCGCAGGTGGGTGATGATCGAGGCCATGCGCCCGGTCAGCTCGCTGATCTGCTTGAGGTTGCCGCGGGCATCGTCGATGCGCTGGTGATCGAGCAGCACGCCGGCGTTGTCGGCATAGCTGCGGATCGCCGCCAGTGGCTGGTTGAGTTCGTGGCTGATGCTGGCGGACATGGTGCCCAGGGCGGTGAGCTTGCCGGCCTGGACCAGGTCATCCTGGGTGCGCACCAGCTCCTGCTGTGCCTGTTCGCGCTCGAGCACTTCGTCCTTGAGGCGGGTGTTGAGGGTTTCCAGATCGCGGGTGCGTTCCAGCACGCGAATTTCCAGCTCGCGCTTGGCGCGGGCATCCAGAGCGATGCGCTCGATGTAGTGGCGGCGGCGCTGCAGCATCAGGCCGAACAGCAACAGCAGAACCAGCAGGCTGGCGCCGCTGATCGCCAGCACCGTGCGCACCGGGCGTTCGACGAGGGTGCGCGGGGCGAGGATGGTCACCGTCCAGCCGGTTTCCTTGAGCTCGCGGCTCTGGATCAGCCAGCGGTTGTCGTCGATCTGCAGCGGCTGCGGGTTCAGCGTCGGGTAGGGTTGCTCGGCGGCGATGCGCGCCAGTTCCTGGTGGGTCAGCGGACGGCTGGCGCGGAAGCGCCAGTCCGGGTTGGAGGTGAGGATCACCACGCCGTTGGCGTCGGTTACCAGCAGCTGCTCCGGGGTCTGACCCCACAGGGTTTCGGTGTAGTCGAGGTCGACCTTGAGCACCAGCACGCCGAGCTTCTGCTCGCCGTTGCGTACACCGGCGGCGAAGTAGTAGCCGCGCTTGCCCGAGGTGGTGCCCTGGCCGAAGAAGCGTCCGAGGCGCCCGTCACTGGCAGCGCGGTAGTACGGCCGGAAGGTGAAGTTGCGGCCGATGAAGGTGTCCGGCTGGTCGAAGTTGGAGGTGGCGCGGGTGGTGCCTTGCGCATCCATCAGGTAGATCACGTCGGCGCCGGTCTGCTCGCGTACGCGTTGCAGCAACAGGTTGGCGTCGTTGACCGACTGCGCGTCCGGCTCACCCTGCAGGACGCCGCGCAGGGTCGGCAGATCGCCGAGGATCGGTGGCAGTACCTCGAAGCGCCGCAGGGTGCCGAGCAGGTTGGCCACGTAGAGGTCTAGGGTCTGGCGGTTCTGCTCGATCAGCTCGCTGCGGTAATAGCGCTCGGCAAGGTGCTGCAGGGGCCACAGCAGCGGGGCCAGGAGCAGTGCCAGCAACGCCAGGCTGCGCCAGCGCGGGCGAGGGGGGAGAGGTGTCGGGGTCATATCACGCGCCTGTTGGACAGACGCATTATGCACTGCCTGGCCTCAGCGAGGGTTGACCAGGCACTCCAGCAGGGCGTCGTGCCAGTGCGGCAGGGTTACGTGCCACTGGCTCTGCAGGCGTGAACAGTCCAGGCGTGAATTCAGTGGACGCTGCGCAGCTGTCGGGTAGGCGCTGGACGGGATCGGCTCCAGGCGCGCACAGGTTTTGCCCGTGACGCGCAGCTGTTCGGCGATGGCAGTGGCGAAGCCGAACCACGAGGTCTCGCCCAGCCCGGTCAGGTGATAGGTGCCCCACGGGCCGGCCTGGTCGGTGCGCCAGCGCTGGATCAGTTCGCGGGTGGCCTGGGCGATGCTGCCGGCCCAGGTCGGCGCGCCGATCTGATCCGCTACCACGCGCAGTTCCTCGCGCTCCTGCAGCAGGCGTTGCATGGTCAGCAGGAAGTTGCGCCCATGCAGGGAATACACCCAGCTGGTGCGCAGGATCAGGTGCTTGCCGCCCACGGCGCGAATCGCCTGCTCGCCGGCCAGCTTGCTGCGACCGTAGACCCCGAGTGGGCCGGTGGCATCGTCTTCGTTGTAGGGCGCATCCTTGCTGCCGTCGAATACGTAGTCGGTGGAGTAGTGAATCAGCGGCACGTCGAGGCTAGCGGCCTCCTCGGCGAGCAGCGCCGGCGCGATGGCGTTGATGGCGAAAGCCCGCGCTGCTTCGCTTTCGGCCTGGTCCACGGCGGTGTGTGCGGCGGCATTGATGATCAGGTCCGGGCGCAGGGCGCGGATTTCCCGGCGCAGCGCGTCGGCATCGGCCAGGTCGAGCTGCTCCTGGCCGCGCACCAGCAGTTCGGCGCTGCCCGCCAGCGCGTGTTGCAGCTCACGGGAAACCTGACCGTTACGCCCGGTGATGAGGACTCTCATGGAAACAGCTCGGCCTCACGCAGGCTCGAGCCGGCCTGGTCCTTGGCCGACAACCAGGGCGCTTCGTTCAGCTGCCAGTCGATGGCCAGCTCCGGATCATCCCAGCGGATGCAGCGCTCGTGGGCCGGGGCGTAGTAGTCGGTGGTCTTGTAGAGAAACTCGGCGTACTCGCTGAGCACCACGAAACCGTGGGCGAAGCCTTCCGGAATCCAGACCTGGAGCCTGTTGGCGGCTGAAAGATGAACGCCGGTCCACTGACCGAAAGTGGGAGAGCTGCGGCGGATGTCCACGGCGATGTCCAGCACTTCACCTGCAGTGACGCGGACCAGCTTTCCCTGGGGTTGCTCGATCTGGTAGTGCAGGCCACGCAACACGCCGCGCTGCGAGCGCGAGTGGTTGTCCTGAACGAATTCGCGCTGTACGCCAGTCGCGTCGGCGAACGCGCGGGCATTGAAACTCTCGTAGAAAAAACCGCGCTCGTCGCCGAAAACACGGGGCTCGAGCAGCAGGATGCCTGGCAGGGCGGCCGGGGTGACGATCATTCCCGCTCTCCTGCCAGTTGGTAAAGGTACTGACCGTAGCCGGTCTTGCCGAATGCCTTGGCTTGCATGAGCAGGCGCTCACGCTCGATCCAGCCTTGCTGGAAGGCGATCTCCTCGAGGCAGGCCACCTTCAGGCCCTGGCGTTGCTCGATGGTCTGCACGTATTGCGAGGCATCGAGCAGGCTGTCATGGGTGCCGGTGTCGAGCCAGGCGAAGCCGCGGCCGAAACGCTCGACGCGCAGGTCGCCACGAGCGAGGTAGGCGTTGTTGACGTCGGTGATCTCCAGCTCGCCGCGTGAAGAAGGCTTCACCGCCTTGGCGATCTCGATCACGTCGTTGTCGTAGAAGTACAGGCCGGTGACGGCGTAGCTCGACTTGGGCTTCTCCGGCTTCTCCTCGATGGACACGGCATTGCCCTGCGGGTCGAACTCGATCACGCCAAATCGCTGCGGGTCCTTGACCCAGTAGCCGAATACGGTGGCACCACTGGGCTGGTCTGCGGCGCGCAGGAGCTTTTCGGTGAAATGCTGACCGTGGAAAACGTTGTCGCCGAGGATCAGGCAGACCGAGTCAGCGCCGATGAACTGCTCGCCGATCAGGAACGCCTGGGCCAGACCGTCGGGGTTCGGCTGTGCGGCATAGCTGAACTGCACGCCGAACTGGCTGCCGTCGCCGAGCATCTTCTCGAACTGCGGCAGGTCGTGGGGCGTGGAGATGATCAGGATCTCGCGGATGCCGGCGAGCATCAGTACCGAGATCGGGTAGTAGATCATCGGCTTGTCGTAGATCGGCAGCAGCTGCTTGGAAACTCCCAGGGTGATGGGGTGCAGGCGCGTGCCGGATCCGCCGGCGAGGATGATCCCTTTCATTGTGCCGCTCCCAGTCGTTCGCGTTGATAGCTGCCGTCCTGGACGTGACGGCACCAGTCGAGGTTGTTCAGGTACCACTGCACGGTCTTGCGCAGGCCGCTGGCGAAGGTCTCCTGCGGGACCCAGCCGAGCTCGTGCTCGATCTTGCGCGCATCGATGGCATAGCGCTGGTCGTGGCCGGGGCGGTCCGTAACGAAGGTGATCAGGTCTTCATAGCGCGCGAGCCCTGCGGGCTTGTTCGGTGCCAGCTCTTCGAGCAGGGTGCAGATGGCGCGCACCACGTCGATGTTCTGCTGCTCGTTGTGCCCGCCGATGTTGTAGGTCTCGCCGACGACACCTTCCGTCACTACCTTGAGCAGAGCGCGGGCGTGGTCCTCGACGAATAGCCAGTCGCGGATCTGCGAGCCGTTGCCATACACCGGCAGCGCCTTGCCTTCCAGCGCGTTGAGGATCACCAGCGGGATCAGCTTCTCCGGGAAGTGGAACGGCCCGTAGTTGTTCGAACAATTGGTGATCAGCACCGGCAGCCCGTAGGTCCGCTGCCAGGCGCGGACCAGGTGGTCGGACGCAGCCTTGCTGGCGGAGTAGGGCGAGCTGGGCGCGTAGGGCGTGGTTTCGCTGAACAGGTCATCCACGCCATGCAGATCGCCGTAGACCTCGTCGGTGGAGATATGGTGAAAGCGGAACGCCTGTTTGTGCGCGTCCTCCAGCCTCGACCAGTAGGCGCGTACGGATTCGAGCAGGTTGTAGGTGCCGACGATATTGGTCTGGATGAACTCGCCGGGACCTTCGATGGAGCGGTCGACATGCGACTCGGCGGCCAGGTGCATTACCGCGTCGGGGCGAAAATCGGCGAGCACGCGCGAGACGGCGTCACGATCACCGATGTCAGCTTGGAGGAATTGATAGCGAGAGCTGCCGGCAACGGCGTCCAGCGATTCCAGATTGCCGGCGTACGTCAGCTTGTCGAGGTTGAACACCTGGTGTTCGGTGTGTTGCAGCAGGTGGCGAATCAGCGCCGAGCCGATAAAACCTGCACCGCCAGTAATCAGAATTCGCATGCCGTTTGGCCTTGTGACCTCGGATGCATAGAGTGTCGGCAGGCTGCGGCAGAAGCAAGCCGCAATGGTCGCTGCTGTTCCAGAGTGGCACAGCATGGCCGCTCCGGATGGCGCCGGAGCAGGTGCGGCCTGCCGTTCTGGCTGGCGATAGCGTCTCTACTCAGCCTTCAAGGTGGCGCTGCTGAGAGAGGTGGCCGAGGGCAGGCGAATGATGATTGGGTGATCGGTAATGCTTATCTGGACCGATGCCACATTACGCAAAGACTGGATCGGCTGGGTTCCCTGTAGCGGGTCGTACACTTGCACCATGGCCTGCGTTGCTCCGAACCTGACGGTGACCAGGGTTGCGGGGCCGGGAAAGGCATCTGGCTCGGCCCAGACGACGATATCGGTTTCCGTATCGCTCTTTTGCAGGGTGAAACTGTTGCCGGTCGCGGGCAGGCCGGTAAGCGAATAGCTGACCCGCTTCTGCGGTGTAAAGGTGCGGGCAGCTGCTCCGGTGTCCTTGAGTATCTCGTTCATATTGTGAATGGCCGTGGCTGCCGGGGTCGGCGCATTGTCTGCTTTGGAGAAAAGTCCCCAGCCATCGTCCTCGTCCATCAACTGATAAAGGTAGGTCCGGTAAATTTTGTCCGCCGCACTGTTGGCGAAGATGTTCAGCACCCAGGCAGCAGCTTGTGCGCTAGACGTTTTGGGGATCTGGTAACCGGTCTCCGTGTAAACAGCGGGGCCGGCGCCGGCGGGTGTGTTGCCCAATGCGGTAGGACGTCTCACCCAGCGCTGTGGTGGTTTGCCTTCGTAGGGGTAGGGATGCTGGTTGTTGTAGTCAGACAGGCCGGATGTAGTTGTCGGGTCGGGCCCTTTCGGAATGCCGCCGGCGTTGTACCCGGTGAAATAGAACACCTTGACCTTCTTCAGCAGTGGTGAGGCTTTTGTCTGCGAAAACAGCGAGGCTTGGAAGTCCAATGCCGCCGGAAGGCCTTTCGCACCAGTGGGAGCCCAGGTCAGGGCGAAATTGTTGATTTCATTGGGCCCCTCCACCGCGAGCGTTGAGCCCGGCGCGGCTGCCTCGACTTTGCTGACATTGGCCAGGAAGGTGGCGATGGTCTCGGGCGAGCGCGTGCCGCCGACGGCGCTGATGTAGTTCCATTTCAGGCCCGCCTGGGCCAACTCGGTGTAATAGTTGTACGGCGGATTGGCCCAGAAGGGGTTCAGGCTGTCGCGCACATTGACGATGCCCAGATAGGCCATGTCGGCCTTGATCATGTCCATCTTCTTGTAGTTCGAGCTGCCCTGGCTGATGTGCAGGTTCACCCCCTGCATGGCGATGAAGTCCGCTGCGCGCATTGGCGTGGCCGCCTGTACAGGCATACCGAGCGCCATGGTGCCGAGCATGAAACCAAGGATGCTGAGGTGTATACGCGTATTCATGACGGCCCCCTTCGTTGAACTGAAATGACGGTCCAGACTGAGGCTAGTTCGTGTCTTTGAGGACTGTCGTAAAGCGGGTAATTATCTGCCGAGCGGTCTATCTCAATGGTTTTAGGGGCGCTGTTAAGTGGTTTGAGTTGTAAGGCGAGGGTCATCTACTTCGCTTCGGAATACCGACCATGCGCTGGATCAACAATGAAGCACTGCCCAGTCCAGGACAGTTTGTGTTGCGGGTCGGTGGCCCGCCAAGCCGTAGACGCAGCCTTCGCTCGATCGCGCGATGCGCCGCTTCTAGATGATTACGTGAAGGGTGCTGAGCGGCTCGACATGCGAGTCGCTGACGGATATCCGCATGCGACTGTGCATGATGTACGCCGCACCGCGGCCACGCACATGTCAAAGCATGGTTTGGGTAAGGAAGTGCGTATTTTTCAACAGAATCGGCCGATAGCTGACCTTCGCCAGAGGCTGCTTCCGGCCATATGAGGGTAACGGCTTCAACAACCCTGCGGCATCTCGCCCCGAGCCAGGCGGGTATTGATGTCATCGATTACCGCAGGTAGCTCGGCGATGGTATCGATCAGGTAATGCGGGCGGGAACCCTCGAACATCTGGCCGATGCGCTTGCGCTCCAGCTCAAGTCTATCCGGCGGCAAAGCCTGGTACTGCTCGTAGGTCAGGCCCAGCGCATTGCCGGAGCAGGTCAGCGCCACGGTCCACATACCGGCGCTGCGCCCCTCAAGAATGCCCGGCCAGGTGTCGTCGACTTTCACGCAGGCTGCCACGTCACTTATGCCCAGGTTTATAACATTGGCCAGTGATTGCGCCGGGTATGGGCGGCCGTTCGGTACCTCGTCGGTGGCCACCACCTTGGCCATTACCACTGCGGGGTATCCGGAGCAGGTACCAATCCTCAGTCCCTTGCTGCGCAAGGTAGCAACAGCCTCGAGCGCGCCAGGAATCAGCGCCGAATGCAAAGCGATCTTCTCGATCTGTAGGGGCATGAAGCGCTCATAGATGGCGGTCACATCATCGTCGTTCGGGAGGCGTCCGAACTGCTCACGGTAGCGCTCGGCGATCTCGGAAACATTGCACAGCGTACGAATATGGTCCCATTTGCCCATGCCCATCGGTCCGCGGGCCTCTTCCAGGGAGACCTGCACGCCGAACTCGTCGAAGGCCTCGACGAAGATCTGGGTCGGCGCGAAGGAGCCGAAGTCAACGACAGTGCCCGCCCAGTCCAGGATGACGGCCTGCAGGTGTGTGGGTTGCTGGTAGTTCATGTAGCTATCTCCAATGACGCGGCCGGCCCGGTCAATGGCGCCGACCGAGGGTTCGACTGTTCAGGCGGCACGTGATCCGATGAAGTTCTTGCCGCGGGCACCGTGCATGGCGTCACGGATCATCTGTTCAGCTTCGGCTTCACTCAGGCCGTAGTCGCTGAACTCGGTCTTCACATCGAGGCTGTGGAGGAAGGTGCGCAAAAACGTCTGGGCTTGCCCCAGGTCGGGGCCGAAGACGCGCTGTAAGGCGTGGTCACGCGAACTATCGCGCCCCCAGGCCAGGCCCAGCACATAGGGCAAGGTGAAGGAACAGGCGATGCCATGCGCAAGACCGTGACGCAGGGTCATCTCGTAGGAGATGGAATGCGCCAGCGCGGTTTTGGTGTTGGAAAAGGCCATCCCCGCCTTCAGGGCGGCCAGCGCCATGCGCGCACGTAGATCTTGGCTCGCCAGGTCACGCCGCAGTCGGGGTAGGCATTCGAGGATGTCCTCGATGGCAGAGATGGCAAAGGTGTCGGAAATGGGGTTGGCGTTGACGTTCCAGATCGACTCCAGCGCGTGGGACAGCGCGTCCAGTCCCGTGGAAACGGTGACACCGGCCGGCACCGTGAGCATCAGCTCCGGGTCGATGATCGCCGCCTTCGGCCAGGTACAGTCCAGGTGCAGCGAGTACTTCTTCTGCTGCGCCGCATCCCAGATGGTCGCCCAGGGGGTTACTTCACTGCCGGTGCCGGCAGTAGTGGGCACGGCAATCAACGCCTTGCAGCGCGCCGGGACGAACGGCTTGCCGCTGGCCAGCAGTGCCAACAGATCATCGAACCAGCCCGACTCGGTGCCGACGATCAGCGCCTTGGCGGTATCGATGGCGCTGCCGCCGCCCACCGCCAGCACGGTTTCGCAACCCGCAGCCTCGCGCCAGAAGCGCTCGTAGGTGGCTCGCAGATGGCCGACGTCGGGGTTGGGCTGTACATCTTCGACGATATGCACCAAGCGCTTGCCGAGTAACGCCTTGATCTTCTCCAGCAGGCCAAGGCCGCGGGCCTCGGGGAAAATAACCAGGGCGACGGTCTGCCCTTCGGTCAGGGCAACGATCTGGCTCAGGCTGCCGGCGCCGAAGTGGGTAGCCACGGGGTTGTGATACAAGGCAGGCATGACACTTCCTTTCATATTGTTCGGGTATCCGCCCACGGCCTAGCCGCGCCGATGTATACGGGCATGCGGCAGGCTCGAGCAGATGAATCGAGTGCGCCCGGATCCGGGCAGGTAGTGATTGGGGTAGGCCGATCTAGTGTCGGCCACCCTGTTGAATGGCGTTGCGCGGACGGCTGGAGAGCATATCGGCGGCGATCACCATGAGGGTGATGACGATGATGCAGGTGGCGGTTTCCGGGTACTTGAACAGCTTGAGACTGCTGACCAACTCGAAGCCCAAGCCGCCGGCGCCGACCATGCCCAGTACCGTAGCCGAGCGCAGGTTGACCTCGAAGCGATAGAGGATCACTGCGATCCAGGCGGTGATCACCTGAGGTATCACGCCGAACACGATGACCTGCAGCGGCCGGGCGCCGGTGGCACGCAGCGCTTCAAGCGGCCCTTGATCGATCTCCTCGATACTCTCGGCGAAGAACTTGCCGAGCATGCCGACCCCATGCACGGCCAGCGCTAGCACGCCGGGAAACGGCCCGAGACCGACGGCGGAAACGAAGATCAGCGCGAGGATTAGTTCGTTGATGCTGCGGATCACGTTCAGTGTCTGTCGGGTGCCCTGGTAGAGCCAGCGATTGCTATGCAGGTTACGTGCGGCGAGAAACGCCAGCGGCACGGCGAAAACAATACCCAGCAAGGTGCCCCAGATGGCGATCTGGATGGTCTCCAGCGCCGGAGCAACCAGCTTGGGCAGAATATCCAGGCTCGGCGGCATGGAGCGCGACAGGAAATCGCCGATTTGCGGTAGACCCGCCGCCAGCTCTCCCCAGCTCAGCTGCGCGCCGCCGGCGCTCCAGTGCAGCAGGGCGACCAGCGCCAGAATCAGTGCGGAGCTGGCTGCCCAGCCGCGCAGGTTGTCCGGCGTCTTCACCATCCAGCGATAGTCGTGCGTACGCATGTCAGCCTCCCAGACCGTTGGCGTAATGAAATTGCAGCGTGTGGCCGTGCGGCAGGTCCGAGGTCTGCTCCTCGGCATTGGGATAGATGCGTTGCAACGTGGTTTCGTCGAGGCCGCCTGCATCGCCGTCGTAGACCAGACGGCCATGAGCCAGACCGACGATGCGGTCGCCAAACTCGCGGGCGAATTCGACCTGGTGCAGGTTGCACACCACGGTGATGCCCAGCTCACGACTGGCGTCGCGCAGGTACTGCATGACCAGGCGCGCGGTCTTTGGGTCGAGACTGGCCACCGGCTCATCGGCGAGGATCACCTTGGGCTGCTGAGCCAGCGCGCGGGCGATACCCACCCGCTGCATCTGCCCGCCGGACAGCGCGTCGGTCCGCGAGTCCGCCTTGTGCGCCAACTCCACGCGGCGCAAGCACTGCTGCGCCAGCTCGACATCCGCACGACTGAACAGCTGCAGCACCGAAGCCAGGGTCGAGACTGATCCCAAGCGCCCGGTGAGCACGTTCTTCAGCACCGACAGGCGTGGCACCACGTTGTGGTGCTGAAAAATCATCGCTACCTGGCGGCGCAGGGCGCGCTCGTCACGCGCCTGCATCGCATCAATGCCGGCGATTTCCAGCTCACCACCATCGGCCTGAGCCAGGCGGTTCATGCAACGCAGCAGAGTGGACTTGCCGGCGCCGGACTGGCCGAGCACCACGACGAACTCGCCGGCACCGATCTGCAGATCGATACCGCGCAGGACCGGGTTTTCGCCGTAGTGCTTGGTGAGCTGGCTGACGCGAATCATTTCATCTTGCTCAGATCGAGATCGAGCACCTTGGCGGTACCACGCACCACGTCATAGGCAGCATCACTGGTGGGCTGGAAGCCGTTGAGCATGCCCTGGTCACCCCATGGCACGTCTTTTACGTTGGCCAGAGCGGCAGCCAGCTTCTGCTTCAGAGCCGGGTCCAGATCCTTGCGCCAGACCATCGGCGATTCGGGGATGTCGTCGGAGCTCCAGACAATCTTCAGGTCTTCCTGCTTGACCTGGCCCGAGGTGACAGCCGAGTTGAGGATGCGGTCGGCCACGGCCGCGGCGTCCACCTTGCCGTTGGCCACCGCGAGAATGCTGGCGTCGTGCGAGCCGGAGAAGATCACGCGGGAGAACAGCTTGTCCGGCTGGTAGCCGGCCTGCTCGATGCCCGCCTTGGGGAACAGATGACCGGAAGTGGAGCTCGGGTCGACGAAGGCGAAGGTATGCCCCTTGAGATCGGCCAGCGAATTGATGCTGCTCTCGGCACGCGCCACGATGAGGCTGCGGTAGGCGCTCTTGCCGGTCTTCTTGGTGACGGCAACGGCGAAAGCCTCGGCATCGGCCACCTGGCTGGCGAGCACGTAGGAGAATGGGCCGAGGTAGGCGACATCGAGTTTTTTCGAACGCAGCGCCTCGATCACGCCGTTGTAGTCGGTCGCCACGAAAGGTTTGACCGGCATGCCTAGCTGAGCCTGCAGTTGGTCGAGGACCTGCTGGCTGCTTTCGATCATCGACTGCGAGTCTTCGGATGGAATCAGGCCGATGCTGAGAGCGGTTTCGGCCTGCACCTGAGCACTGGCGAACAGAGGCAGAGAAACACTGGCGACACACAACAGCTTGCGAAGAGTTTTCATGGCATTCCCGGCGTTGGTGGTTGGAATGCCGCTTAAGCTAGGCCTGTAATGTGAAGGTCACGCTATCGATTCAATATGCGTTTTCACGGAAAAGTATTGAAAGGATCTATAGGTGGCAAACAGCAAACTACGCGCTTTCCTTGCCGTTGCCCGACACGGCAGCTTCAGCGCCGGCGCACGCTCGCTGGGCCTCACCCAGCCAACCATCACCACGCAGATCCAGGCGCTGGAGCGTCAGCACAACCTCGAGTTGTTCCACCGTCGCGGGCGTCGCGCCGAGCTGTCGAGCGTTGGTCGCCAGTTGCTACCCATCGCCCAGCAGTTGCTGATGCTGGAGAGTGAGGCCGATGGTCTGCTGCGCGATTGCGGCACGCTGGTACGCGGCCAGTTGCGCCTGGGTGCGGTCGGTCCGTTCCATGTCATCGAAATGGTCGACGCCTTCCGCCGCGACTACCCGCAGATCGAGCTGTCAATCCGCGTCGGCAACTCTGCCTCGGTGTTGGCCGACCTCGACAACTACGTGATCGACGTGGGCGTACTGGCCGGCCTGCATGATGACCCGACCTACCACACCACCCTCTATGCCCGGCACCCAGTGATTGTCTTCGCCCGCCACGACCACCCGCTGGCCAAACGTGACAGCATCCCGATTCAGGCCCTGCAAGGACAGCCCATGTTGCATCGAGAGCGCGGCTCGACTACGCGTCTAGCCTTCGAGAAGGCCATCGCCGAGCACGATGTCACGCCGCGTATGGTGATGGAGATTGGCAGCCGCGAGGCCCTGCGCGAAGCGGTCGCACGGGGCATCGGGCTAGGGGTGGTATCAGAGGCTGAGTTCATCCCCGGCGATGAGTTGCGTGCTATTCGTATCGAAGGTGATCCGGTGCATACCGAGACGTACCTGTACTGCCTGGCTGAGCGTCGCGTCAGCCAACTGGTCGACACCTTCCTCTCCTGCGCCGATCAAGCCCGGCGACAACGTTGAGAGAGGGAAAGGAGCCCGATGCTATGACGGGCATATGGCTGCCTGTCACCAGCTACTGCTTGGCCGATTCTGTTGAAAAGGTGTGCGACAGAGCCGCGCTCATAGCCTGAAAAACGTCCAGATCAAGCGTTGCTACGCGAAATCGCATCGCAACGATCTAGATTTCAGCCTCAGGCGCGCAATTTTCAGCGAAGGAAATCGTCGAGGGAGTTGTTCAACAGAATCGGCCAGAAGCGGACGTGCTCGATTTGGAGGTTCGCAGGTGCCCACGAAACCTGGGGCAGACCACAAATACCTACCCTAATCCTACCCCGGGCCAAATTTTGGCCACAAAAAAGGCCTACGTTTTCACGTAAGCCTTAATTTGTATGGTGCCGGCACCAGGAATCGAACCCGGGACCTACTGATTACAAGTCAGTTGCTCTACCAGCTGAGCTATACCGGCAAGGGCCGCCATTATAGCCATTGGGAGGCCCGAGTAAACCCGTCTGCGGGTAGAAAAAACGAGGCTCCGGTATCAGCAGCTATTTGCTTATGCACAATAAGGAGGCGCCGACTGGTGGGGGTGAGTCGCTTTTGTGCGGTAGCTCGCGGTTATCGCTAAATAGCTGTTTCTGCTGAATATTTTCATCTGATCAAAAAATATCCAACCTTTTCGCAGCCAGATACTGCCGTCGTTGCAGCGAGTTCTGCAGAAACTGCTCACAGACTTATCCACAGAAGCTGTGGGCAACTCAGCGTTCGGCCAGCAGCATCAGGTTGCGTGGCGTGAGGCTGTGCGGGCAGAAGGTGCCGAGCTGCACGGCGTAGCCCTGCTCCTGCAGGTACAGGGCGCGGTCGAGGGCGAGCCAGATCTCCAGTGGCCGGCGAAACAAGTCGCGCAGCAGTTCCAGGTTGCGTACTTCGGCCAGGCGTTGCCAGCCTCTGCGTTCAAGAGTCGACCAGTCCACTGCGGTGTCCACGCGGAGGCCCTTCAGCTCGGCCAGATCACGGCAATAGCTGGCGAAATCCTTGTGCAGCCAGCTGACCGGCAGCGAAGGCGTTGGCAGGTAGTTGTCGCTGCCGCGCAGCTCGCGTTGCAGCAGGTCGAAGGCCAGGCGCCGGGCCATCGACTGGTCGCGTTGCAGGCGTTGGCGCTGGCCGGCGGTGACGGTTTCGCTGAGTGGCAGGCGCAGGTCGTCCAGCGACAGGTGCAGGCGTGAGCCCTGCGCGGCGCGGGAGAGCACCTGGTAGTGCGCAGTGGCAATGCGGTTGTAGCAGCAGGGTGCCACGGCCAGCTGCTGGCAGCCATTGGCGCTGGCCAGTTGCAGCAGGCGTACGTGCAGGTCGCCGCAGGCATGCAGGGCGACCGGGGTGTGGTCGGCGCGCAGGTGCGTTGCGGTGTCGCCAGCCATGACGTCCTGCTGCAGATGGCGAGCGCGGATGTGCAGGTGATCGCTCATCTGCTGGCCGCTGCCGACCAGTTCCGGGTTGAACTCCAGGCAGGTCAGTTCCGCGCCGCGATGGGCCAGCAGGCGGCCGAGATGGCCTTTGCCGGCGCACCAGTCGAGCCAGTGGCTCGGCTGCCGGTGAAACTGCAGGCGGCTGGAGAACGCCTCGATCTGCTGCCATTTGCGGCCGGGCACGTCGACCGAGTAGCGCGCAGGCAGCGCTTCGCTGGGGTTGCCGGGTAGTTCGTGGAGCTGACTCAGCGTCTGCGTGCTGGCCGCCAGCTGCGGGAACGGCGCGGGCGCGCCGGCCATCAGGTGTGGCTGGTTATGCGCTGCTTCGGCCTGCTCCAGGCTGCGGCCGCGCAGCCAGTGGGCGAGTTCGGCGTGCTCCTGTTCCCAGTCCAGTCGCAGACTGGTGAACGGCTTGGGCCGCCACAGGTGCTGGTGCGCGAGCAGCAGCGCATCCAGGGCCTGGAAGCGTTCGAGCAGGGCGGAGCCAGTGAGGATCATGGGCGGCAGCCGTGGCGCCAGCATGCGCCCCTCGACAGGTATCGAGGGGCGTAGGGCTTAGCGGCCCTGGCAGGCATCGACGCGCAACCAACGTTCCAGCAGCTTGAAGCCCTGGACCAGCAGGAAGGCGATGAGCAGGTAGAACAGCCCGGCGGCGAAGAAGATTTCCACCGGCAGGTAGGTGCGTGCAATCACTGTGCGGGCCATGCCGGTCAGCTCGAGCAGGGTTACGGTGCTGGCCAGGGCGCTAGCCTTGAGCATCAGGATCACTTCGTTGCTGTAGGCCGGAAGGCCGATGCGCGCGGCGCGCGGCAGGATGATGTAACGCATCGACTGCGCGCGGGACATGCCCAGTGCGCGTGCGGCTTCCACTTCGCCCGGCGGCACGGCCTGGATCGCGCCGCGGATGATTTCGGCAATGTAGGCGGCGGTGTGCAGGGTCATGGTCACCACGGCGCAGACGAACGGGTCGCGCAGGCCCTTGATGCGCAGGCTGAAATCCCAGCTCCAGTCGCCCAGAACGAAGGTGTGGGCCAGCGTGGTGCCGGTCCACATCACACTCTGGCGCACGGACTCGAACTGCGACAGGCCGTAGTAGAGCAGGAACAGCTGCACCAGCAGTGGCGTGCCGCGGAAGAAGAAGATGTAGCCGTACGGCATGGCGCGCACGTACCAGTGGCGCGAGGCACGGGCGATGCCCATCGGCAGCGCGAGGATCAACCCGGCGATGACGGCGATGGTGACCAGTTCGACGGTCAGCCAGGCGCCTTCGAGCAGCTTGGGCAGGTACTTGACGATGACTTCCCAGTTCACGATGCGCTCCTGACAAAGCCACGGCTGGCACGTTTCTCGAGGACGTGCATGCCGATCATCGCGAGGATGGTCAGCCCCAGGTAGATGAAGGCGGCGACCATGAAGAAGGTGAAGGGCTCCTTGCTCGCGGTCACGGCGATCTGCGCGCGGCGCATGATTTCTTCCAGGCCGATGACCGACACCAGCGCGGTGTCCTTCATCAGGATCATGAACAGGTTGCCCAGGCCCGGCAGGGCGATGCGCCACATCTGCGGCAGGATCAGGCGCCAGAGAATGCGCGACTTGGACAGGCCGAGGGCCTGGCCGGCTTCACGGTGGCCCTTGGGGATGGCCAGAATCGCGCCGCGGAACACTTCCGTGGCGTAGGAACCGAAGCACAGGCCGAGGGCGATGGTGCCGGCGGCGAAGGCGTTCAGTTCGAGGTCGGGCTTGCCGAACATCTCGCCGATGCTGCGCATCAGGTTGACGGTGCCGAAATAGATCAGCAGTACCCAGAGCAGTTCGGGTACACCGCGGACGATGGTCGAGTAGCTGCCGCCAAGCCATTGCAGGGGCTTGTACGGCGAAGTCTTGGCCAGCGCACCGAGTAGGCCGAGCACGAGGCCCAGCACCAGGGCGCACAACGCCAGTTGGATGGTCATCAGCGCGCCAGCGAGCAGCGCGGGGCCGAATCCATGGAGATCGAGAGTCATCTGGAGGCTACTGCAAGGGACGACCGCCGCCCGGCTGGGCGGCGGCAGTCAGGCGGTTCAGTAGATGCTGAACGGGAAGTACTTGTCGTTGATCTGCTTGTAGGTACCGTCGGCGACGATTTCCTTCAGGGCAGTGTTCAGCTTCTCGCGCAGCGGGTCGCCCTTGCGCACGGCGATGGCGATCTTGTCGTTGTCGAAGACCGGCTCGCCCTTGAACTCGAAGTCCTTGCCGGCGTCGCTCTTCAGCCATTCCCAGTTGACGAACTTGTCAGCCAGAACGCCATCGAGGCGGCCGGAGGACAGGTCAAGGTAGGCGTTTTCCTGGGTGTCGTAGAGTTTGATCTCGACCACGCCATCCAGGTTGTCTTCCAGCCAGGTGCCGGCGATGGTGGCGCGCTGGGCACCGATGACCTTGCCCTTGAGGCTGGCCTTGTCGGCTTTCAGGTCGGAGCTTTTCGGCGCGATGAATTGCAGCTTGTTGGTGTAGTAGGCGTCGGTGAAGTCGACCGCGGCCTTGCGCTCTTCGGTGATCGACATGGAGGCGGCGAGGAAGTCGAACTTCTTCGCGTTCAGGGCCGGGATGATGCCGTCCCAGTCCGAGGTGACCACTTCGCACTCGGCGGCCATCTTGGCGCACAGAGCCTTGGCGATTTCCACGTCGAAGCCGCCGACCTGGCCGCTGGCATCGATCAGGTTGAAGGGCGGGTAGGCGCCTTCGGTGCCGATCTTCAGTTTGTCCGCGGCGATGGCGCTGGTGCCGAAAGTCAGGGTGGCGACTGCGGCCAGCAGGATCTTCTTATAGTTCTGCATGCGTTGTTGCTCCGTTAGCGATTGCTGGACATGAATTGTTTACAGCGCGCCGACTGCGGCGTGTCGAATACCTGCTCGGGTGTGCCCTGTTCTTCCACCAGACCCTGGTGGAGAAACACCACCTGGCTGGAAACCTGGCGGGCAAAACTCATTTCGTGGGTGACCAGCAGCATGGTTCGGCCTTCATCGGCGAGCGCGCGGATCACGTTAAGCACTTCCTGTACCATTTCCGGGTCGAGCGCCGAAGTGGGCTCGTCGAACAGTATCACTTTAGGCTGCATGGCCAGGGTGCGCGCAATCGCCGCGCGCTGCTGCTGGCCGCCGGAAAGCTGATTGGGGTAGGCGTGGCGTTTGTCGGCGATGCCGACCTTGGCCAGCAGCGCCTCAGCCACTTCGGTGGCTTCGGCCTTGCTCTGGCCGAGCACGCGGCGCGGCGCCTCGATGATGTTGTCGAGCACGCTCATGTGCGGCCACAGGTTGAAATTCTGGAAGACGAAGCCGATCTCGCTGCGCAGGCGATTGATCTGCTTGTTGTCGGCGGCGACCAGTTCGCCGTTGCTGGCGCTCTTCAGCTTGAGTTCTTCACCGGCGACGAGGATCTGCCCCTGATGCGGGTTCTCAAGCAGGTTGATGCAGCGCAGGAAGGTCGATTTGCCCGAACCGGACGAGCCGAGGATGGAGATCACATCGCCGTCGCGGGCGGTCAGCGAGATGCCCTTGAGCACTTCGAGATCGCCGTAGCGTTTGTGCAGGTTGCGGATTTCCAGCGCTGGCGTGGCCTCGGCCATGGGGTGTCCTCTTGGATTCGGAGTGCGCTCCGGCTGCAGGCCGCCCTCCTGGCGTGGCGTCAACCTAGCATAGCGCCATCAGGGGCGCCAAGCGGGCAGGCGGGCAAGTTCGGCCGGCTGCGCGGAGTGTGTCGCATCGTCGCAGGGCTATGTCGCGCGTATACAAAAACGCGCATTTTTTGCGGGGTGCGGACAATTCGGCGCGCACCCTACGCATTTCTCGACGGCAATTCCAGTGCCAGTCGAGCAGGTGGTCTGCGCGCCTCGTCCGTCAGCGGGCCTTGCCGCGCCCTTGGAGCATGCCCGCGACCTTGTCGCGCAGGCTTTCCAGGGAGAAGGGTTTGCCGATCACGTCCATCTGCGTGGCCAGGTCGCTGCCATCGATGCTGACGATCTCCGCATAACCGGTGGCGAACAGTACCAGCAGGTCGGGGCGTAGCTTGCGGGCGGCGAGGGCCAGCTCCTGGCCGTTCATGCCGGGAAGACCGACATCGGTCATCAGCAGGTCGATGGTCTGCGCGCTCTGCAGGATCGGCAGGGCTTCCTCGGCATCGCCGGCTTCGAGCACCTGGTAGCCGAACTCTTCGAGCACTTCGATGGTGAGCATGCGCACCACGTCGGAATCTTCCACGACCAGTACGCAGGGGCGGCTGGCCGGCACCGCTGGGGCATCACTATCACCTTGCACGTTGTCTTCCTCTGCTTGGCTCCTGGGAAAGTACAGGTTGACCGTGGTGCCGTGGCCGGTCGCGCTGTGCAGGCGAATTTGCCCGCCGATCTGTTTGATGAAGCCGTAAACCATCGACAGGCCCAGGCCGCTGCCCTGGCCGGGTGCCTTGGTGGTGAAGAAGGGCTCGAAGGCGCGCTCGAGGATGTCCTCGCTCATGCCCGTGCCGCTGTCCTTAACCTGCAGCAGTAGATAGTCGCCGGGCGCGAGGTCGGTGCTGCTGCCGTCGAAGCGCATTGCGTGGGTGCTGATCTGTAGCTGGCCGCCGTCTGGCAGAGCATCGCGGGCGTTGTCGACCAGGTGCAGCAAGGCTTTGCGCAGCTGGTCGGCGTCGCTGAGGATATGCGTGCAGTCGGAGGTCAGGTCCAGCTGCAGTTCGGTGCGTTCGCCCGCCTGCTCCGCCAGCTGTGGCTGCAGGTCGCGGATCAGGGTGTTCAGTTGCAGCGGGCGCATGTCCAGCGCCTGGCGGCGGGAGAAGGACAGCAGGTTGTGGGTCAGCGCCGCACCACGGCGGGCGGATTCGGCCGCGGCCTGAATGAAACGCTGCAAGTCGTCGCGCACGGTACTCGGCAGGCGGCGCTCGATCAAATCGAGGCTGACCTGGATGCCGGCCAGCAGATTGTTGAAGTCGTGGGCGATACCGCCGGTGAGCTGACCGACCGCTTCCATGCGTTGGGCGTTGCGCAGCGCCTCTTCGGTGCGCGCGAGCACCTCGGCGGTGCGCTTTTCCTCGGTGATGTCACGGGCGCCGCCATACAGCAGGTCGCCATCCGGGGTGGCGCTCCAGGACAGCCAGCGGTAGCTGCCATCGCTGTGGCGCAGGCGATTCTCGAAGCGCAGCAGACGATTGCCCTGGGCCAGGAATTCGCGCTTGGCGTCGGTTTCCTGGGTGTCGTCCGGGTGTTCCAGCCAGTGCGTGGTGCGGCCGAGCAGTTCGCTCTCGTTCCAGCCCAGAGTGGTCGACCAGGCCGGGTTGATGCTGACCAGCGTGCCGTCCTTGGCCGAGACGCAGAGCAGGTCGTGGGACAGCGCCCAGAGGCGGTCGCGCTCGCGGGTGCGCAGCTCGATACGCTGCTGCATGTCCCGGGCCTGACGCTGTTCCTCGACCTGGCGCATGACCTGAGCGATACCAATGGCGAGTGTGCTGGCCAGGCTGTGCAGGAACTCGCGGTAGTTGTCGTCCAGCTGCCGTCGTGGGCTGATACCGCAGACCAAGGTGCCGAGTACGCCGTGGTCTTCTGCCTGCAGTGGCAGCACGTAGGCGCTGGTTACCGGTTCCGGCCAGGGCTCGAGCTGCTGCTCCACGAACAGGTGCTGCTGGCCGACGGTGCTCGGTGCCCAGATATGGCTGTGTACCTGGCCATCTATATATAGAGGCGCCAGCGGGCTGTCCGCGCTGAGACCGCTGCGGGTGTGCAGGCGCTGCGTGCCTGCCTGCCCGGCCTCGTTGAGGTAGAGCAGGCAGAACGGCAGGTCGATATTGGCGGCTTCCAGGAGGGCGGCGCAGCGGCTGCGTACCTCGTCGATGTCGCGGGCCAGTTGCAGGCTGTCGCGCAGCTCGCCGAGCAGTTTGCTGCGCCGCGAATCGAGGACTTTTTCGGTGGTCTCGATAACTGTGTTGAACAACCCGAGCGGCTTGCCGTCATAGCCGAAGATCGGACTGACGTTGTAGTTGAAATAGCACTCCTCGACATAGCCGAAACGCTGCATCGGCAGCAGGCCATCCACGGTGTGGACGGCCACGCCGGTGTGCATGATGCCGTCGAACATGGGCTGCAGGATCGGCCAGATGTCGGCCCAGGCTTCGCGGGCGGGACGGCCAAGCGCCCAGGGATGCTTGTCGCCGGGGATCGCGCTCCAGGGGTCGTTGTACAGCAGGTGGTAGTCGGGACCCCAGTAGATGCACACGGGGAAGCGCGAGTTGAGGCCGACGCCGAGGATCGCCTTGAGGGTGTCTGGCCAGGTACCGATCTGGCCCAGGCCGGTGTTGTCCCAGTCCAGTGCGCGGATCATCGGCGCCATGGTGCCCTCGCTGGCGAGGAAGTCGCTGTCCACTGCCCAGCCTTGCAGGGTCGGGTGGGGCTCAGTGGGTGTCGGCATCGGTCTGTGTCCGTGAGGGCTGAAGTCCATGAATAGGCGGGTGGTGCAGGCAGCGGATTCAGCTGTTTAGAAGGAGGTGGTGGCGAAAAATTCCACCTGCCGTTCGGCCTGCATCGGCGCTGCGGCAAGCGAAACACAGCGGGGCAGGAAAGTCGATTGAGGCGCGAGGCGTCGTGATTGGATATTGCGGACCAGCGCATTACCATGCGGAACACTTTTTTCATCTACATATCAGGCGTGCATTCCGGCGCATGGCCAGGGACAGAGAATGAACAGTAAACCTTCCATCGATGAGCAGGGCTTTCGCCGCATCCTCGGGCGCAATGTGGCGCTGCCGCTGGGTGTTGGCATATTCGGTGCCGGCCTGTTCGTCGCCCTGATCATCTACCTGCTCTACGTGCTCAGCTGGGTCGAACACACCGACGTGGTGATCGGCAAGGCCAATGAGAGCCTGCGCTTGTCCATCGATCAGGAGTCGAGCATGCGCGGCTACCTGATCGCCGGCGACTCGACTTTCCTGCAGCCCTTCGAGCAAGCGCGCCCGCGGGGCAAGGCCGAGCTGGAAAGCCTGCGTGAACTGGTCAAGGACAGTCAGCCGCAGACCGAGCGACTGCGCCGCATCGAAGCGCTGCAGGCCGAGTGGGACAACTATGCCCGCGGGATTATCGAGCTGCGTCGCCAGGGCGAGGACGTGTTCGACGATGTGCGCAGCGGCCGCGGCAAGGTGCTGATCGACGGTATTCGTGATCAGTACTCACAGTTCATCAACACCGAGCGTCAGCTGCGCCACGAGCGCAACGACGCCGCCAGCACCACCGCCACCTTCACCATTCTTGGCTACCTGATCTTCAGCCTGAGCTTCAGCGGTCTTCTTGCCTACTTCGGCCGCCGCGAACTGCTCGGCCTGTCCAGCAGCTACAGCGTCGCCCTGCAGAAGCAGGTGGCCTTCACCGATACCCTGCAGGAGCAGGCCTGGCTGCGCGACGGGCACAATCAATTGGCCGAGCGCCTGATCGGCCAGCAAGCGCTGCCGCAGCTGGGGCGCAGCATGTTGGAGTTCCTCGCCGGCTACCTCGGCGTGGTGGTCGGTGCACTCTATGTGCGCGATGAGCACGGCGGCCTGCGCCGTGTCGCGGCCTATGGTTTCTCCCGCGAGCAGGAACAGACCGATCAGTCCTTCTACAGTGGCGAGGGCCTGGTCGGCCAGGTGGCCGCCGAGCGCCGGGTGCTGCGGTTGGAGAACCTGCCGGCCGACTACCTCAAGGTCAGCTCCGGCCTCGGTTCGGGCGAGCCGCAAGCCTTACTGCTGGCGCCCACCGACAACGACGGCCTGATCAACGGCGTGATCGAGCTGGGCTTCCTGCGCGATCTGAGCGAGCGCGACCAGGCGTTCATCACCCTGGTCGGCAATACCCTGGGGACCGCCATCGAGGCCTCGCGCTACCGCCAGCGTCTGCAGGAAGTGCTGGCCGAGACCCAGCAGCTCAACGAAGAGCTGCAGGTGCAGCAGGAAGAGTTGAAGACCGCCAACGAGGAGCTCGAAGAGCAGTCTCGCGTGCTGCGCGAGTCCCAGGCGCACCTGGAGACCCAGCAGGCCGAGCTGGAGCAGACCAACGAGCGCCTTGGCGAGCAGACCCAGGAGCTGGCTGCGCAGCGCGATGCCCTGGACGAGAAGAACACCGCGCTCAACGATGCCCGTCGTGACCTGGAAAGCCGCGCCGACGAGTTGCAGCGGGCCAGCCGCTACAAGTCCGAATTCCTAGCCAACATGTCCCACGAACTGCGCACGCCGCTGAACAGCTCGCTGATCCTGGCCAAGCTGCTGGCGGACAACCAGCACGGCAACCTCGACGCCGAGCAGGTCAAGTTCGCCGAGTCGATCTACTCGGCCGGCAACGACCTGCTCAACCTGATCAACGACATCCTCGACATCTCCAAGGTCGAGGCCGGCAAGCTCGACGTACGCCCGGAGAATACCCACGTGCAGCGCCTGGTCGAGGGCTTGAAGAACGTCTTCCAGCCGCTCGCCAGCGAGAAGCACCTGGGGTTCACGGTGGAGGTCGACGCCGACGCGCCGACGCTGCTGTTCACCGACCGCCAGCGTGTCGAGCAGGTGCTGAAGAACCTGCTGTCCAACGCGGTGAAGTTCACCGACAAGGGCGATGTCAGCCTGCGCGTCAGTCGCGTCCAGGGCGGCATCGCCTTCAGTGTGCAGGACAGCGGCATCGGCATTCGTGCCGACCAGCTGGAGCCGATTTTCGAGGCCTTCCGTCAGGCCGACGGCACCATCAACCGCCGTTTCGGCGGCACCGGCCTGGGCCTGTCGATCTCGCGTGACCTGGCCGAACTGCTCGGTGGCTCGATCCAGGCTGCCAGTGAGGTGGGCAAGGGCAGTACCTTCACCCTGCTGCTGCCGGAACACTACGATGCCAGCCATGAACCGCCGCTGCTCGTCGCTCCGCCCCAGGCGCCGCGTGCGCCGGTGGCCGAACCACCGCGCGAGCCGGCGCAGCGCCTGGAGGTCATCCCCAGCTTCGCCGACGACCGGGGCCTCGGCGCCTTCGCCGGGCGCAGCGTACTGGTGATCGAGGACGAACCGAAGTTCGCGCAGATCCTCTTCGACCTGGCCCACGAACTGGGTTACCGCTGCCTGGTCGCCCACGGCGCGGACGAAGGCTTCCAGCTGGCCGACGAGCACGCCCCGGACGCCATCCTGCTGGACATGCGCCTGCCTGACGAGTCTGGCCTGTCGGTGCTTCAGCGCCTCAAGGAAAACCCCCGCACGCGGCACATTCCGGTGCACGTGATTTCCGTCGAAGACCGCATGGAGGCCGCGCTGCACCTGGGTGCCATCGGTTATGCGGTCAAGCCGACCACCCGTGACCAGCTCAAGGATGTGTTCGGCAAGCTCGAGGCCAAGCTCACGCAGAAGGTCAAGCGCGTGCTGCTGGTCGAGGACGATGACCTGCAGCGCGACAGCATCGCGCGCCTGATCGGCGACGAGGACATCGAGATCACCGCCGTGGAGTTCGGCGAGCGGGCGCTGGAGGCGCTGCGCAGCACCGTGTTCGACTGCATGATCATCGACCTCAAGCTGCCCGACATGCAGGGCAATGAGCTGCTCAAACGCATGGGCAGCGAGGACATCTGCTCGTTCCCGCCGGTGATCGTCTACACCGGGCGCAACCTGACCCGCGACGAGGAGGCCGAGCTGCTCAAGTACTCGCGCTCGATCATCATCAAGGGCGCGCGTTCGCCCGAGCGCCTGCTGGACGAGGTGACGCTGTTCCTGCACAAGGTCGAGTCGACCCTGTCCAGCGAGCGGCAGAGCATGCTCAAGACCGCGCGCAGCCGCGACAAGGTGTTCGAGGCGCGCCGTGTGCTGATCGTCGACGACGACGTGCGCAACATCTTCGCCCTGACCAGCGCCCTGGAGCACAAGGGGGCCAAGGTGGAGATCGCGCGCAACGGCCGCGAAGCCATCGACAAGCTGGACCAGGTGCCCGACATCGATCTGGTGCTGATGGACGTGATGATGCCGGAGATGGACGGCTACGAAGCCACCCGCGAGATCCGCAAGGACCCGCGCTGGGTCAAGCTGCCGATCATTGCGGTGACCGCCAAGGCAATGAAGGACGACCAGGAGCTGTGCATGCGTGCCGGCGCCAACGACTACCTGGCCAAGCCGATCGAGCTGGACCGTCTGTTCTCCTTGATCCGCGTCTGGTTACCCAAGCTGGAGCGCATCTGACATGCCTGACCGCACGCTGGATATTGAGCTGCGCCTGCTGATCGAGGCCATCTACCTCAAGTACAGCTACGACTTCCGCGACTACTCCGGCTCCTCGCTGAAGCGCCGCGTGACTCACGCCATGCGCCAGTTCGACTGCAAAACGGTGTCCGCCCTGCAGGAGCGGATCATCCATAACCCGAGTGCGTTCCACGAGTTGCTGCAGTTCCTCACCATCCCGGTCAGCGAAATGTTCCGTGACCCGACCTACTTCTTGGCCCTGCGCCGGGAAGTGGTGCCGGTGCTGCGCACCTATCCGTCGCTGAAAGTGTGGATCGCCGGCTGCAGCACCGGCGAGGAAGTGCACTCGATGGCCATTCTGTTGCACGAGGAAGGCCTGCTCGAACGCACACTGATCTACGCCACCGACATCAACCCGCAATCGCTGGAGAAGGCGCGCAAGGGCATCTATGCCCTCGACGACATGCGCAAGTACAGCGAGAACTACCGCCTGGCCGGTGGCCGCGGCTCGCTCTCCGACTACTACACGGCGGCCTACGACGGCGTGCTGTTCGACAAGCTGCTGCGCGAGAACGTGACCTTCGCCGACCACAGTCTGGCCACCGACAGCGTGTTCTCCGAAACCCAGCTGATCTCCTGCCGCAACGTGCTGATCTACTTCAACAAGCAGCTGCAGGACCGCGCCCTCGGGCTGTTCCACGATTCCCTCTGCCGGCGTGGCTTCCTCGGCCTGGGCAGCAAGGAAAGCCTGGATTTCTCCGCCTACGCCGGGGCCTTCGAGGGCCTGAACCGGCAGGAACGGGTGTTCCGTAAACTATGAAGCAGCCGACTCGCGACGCCGTGGTGATCGGCGCCTCCGCCGGTGGGGTCGAAGCCCTGCTTGGCCTGTTCGACGCTCTGCCGGCGAGCTACGGCCTGCCGCTGGTGTGCGTGCTGCACCTGCCCGAAGACCGCACCAGCCATCTCGCCGAACTCTTCGCCAAGCGCCTGGTGCTGCGCGTCAAGGAGGCCCAGGACAAGGAAACCCTGCAGCCCGGCACCTTGTACTTCGCCGGCTCCGGCTATCACCTGGCGATCGAGCAGGACCGCAGTTTTTCCCTCAGCCGCGAGGAGCCGCGGCACTATTCGCGGCCCTCGATCGACGTGTTGTTCGAATCCGCGGCGGATGTCTACCGCGAGCGCCTGGTCGGCATTCTGCTCACTGGCGCCAACCAGGACGGCGCTGCCGGCCTGACCATGATCAAGCAGTTCGGTGGCTTGAGCGTGGTACAAGATCCAACCGAGGCGGCGGTGCCGACCATGCCCGAAGCTGCCCTGGCGTTGCACGTGCCAGACCACATCCTCCCGCTGCGCGAGATTCGTGCACTGCTAGCCCGACTGGACCCTTGCCATGCTGAGTAACCAGGGAAGCAAACTGCTCATCGTCGACGACCTGCCGGAGAACCTGCTGGCACTCGAGGCGCTGATCAAGGAGGACGGCCGTGAGGTGTTCAAGGCGCACTCGGCGGACGAGGCGCTGGCGCTGCTGCTGGAACACGAATTCGCCCTGGCCATTCTCGACGTGCAGATGCCCGGCATGGACGGCTTCGGCCTGGCCGAGCTGATGCGCGGCACGGAGAAGACCAAGCACATTCCCATCGTCTTCGTCAGCGCCGCCGGGCGCGAGCTGAACTACGCGTTCAAGGGCTACGAAAGCGGCGCGGTGGACTTCCTGCAGAAACCGCTGGACACCCACGCGGTGCGCAGCAAGGTAACCGTATTCGTCGAGCTGTACCGCCAGCGCAAGGTCATGAGCCAGCAGCTCGATGCCCTGCAGCGCGGCCGTGCCGAGCAGGAAGCGTTGCTCGCCGAATTGCGTGCCACCCAGGACGAGTTGCAGCGCGCCGTGCGCATGCGCGACGACTTCATGTCGGTGGTCTCCCACGAACTGCGCACGCCGCTCAACGGCCTGATCCTCGACACCCAGCTGCGCAAGCTGCACCTGGCCAAGGGCAACAGCGCGGCGTTTGGCGAAGACAAGCTGCGCAAGATGTTCGACCGTGACGAGCGGCAGATCCAAAGCCTGATCCGCCTGATCGAGGACATGCTCGATGTCTCGCGCATTCGCACCGGCAAGCTGTCGATCCGCCCGGTGCGTTTTGACCTGGTGCAGCTGGTGCGCAATGTCAGCGAGAACTTCGCCCAGCAGATGCTCGCCGCCGACTGCAGCCTGAGCCTGGATGCCGAGGGCGAAATGGTCGGCATCTGGGACGAGTTCCGCATCGAGCAGGTGCTCAGCAACCTGCTGAGCAACGCCCTGCGCTACGGCGCCGGGCACCCGGTGGCGGTGCATGTGGCGGCGGTGCCGGGTGGCGCGCAGGTCACCGTGCGTGACCAGGGCATCGGCATCCCGCTGGAAGACCAGCGGCGGATCTTCCAGCAGTTCGAGCGGGCCAACGGTGCCAACGCCGTGGCCGGCCTGGGCCTGGGGTTGTTCATTTCCGAGCAGATCGCCCGTGCCCACGGCGGGCGCATCGAGGTGCACAGCGCGCCGGGGCAGGGCTCGTCCTTCACCCTGTTCCTGCCGCTGAGCTGAACCGCCGACCGGCCACTGCGCGCGACAGCATGACTCTGGTAAAGTTCCGCCGCTCACCCAGTGGACCGGGGTCAGGGCGTGGCGCGGAACTGCCGGGGAGGGGTCATGCAGCAGGCGCAGCAGTCATCGCAATCCTTTCGCTCGGCCCTCTGGCTGGTGTGTGCCCTGGTGCTATTGCTGGTGCCGTTGCTGCACCTGTGGCAGCCGCTGCAGCGCTGGAGCAATAGCCAGACCGACTGGCTGACCCGCCTGCGCGCCGCCGAGCAGCAGCCCGATCCGCGCCTGGTGGTGATCGACATCGACGACACCAGCCTGCAGGCCCTGGCGAGCGAGGCTGGCAAGTGGCCGTGGCCACGCTCACTGCACGCCGAGCTGGTCGAACACCTGTTGGCGCAGAAGGCCGACGCGGTGATCTTCGATGTGCTGTTCAGCGAAGCGGACCGCTTCCACCCCGATGCCGACGCCTATTTCGCCGAGGTCCTGGCGCAGACCGACAAGGTCTACCTGGCCGCCCTGCAGCAGCAGGCCGCCGACCCGGCCAAGGCGCCATTGCTCGCTACATACCCCGCTCAGGCCGGCCTACTGCCCGGTCATGCCGAGGGCCGCGGCCTGCTTCTGCTGCCGCACGCCTTGCCGCCGACGGTGTGGAAGACCGGCACGATCAACTTCACCCCCGACTGGGACGGCGTTGGCCGCCGCTACGACCTCTATCGCCCGTTCGGCGACTGGCGCATGCCCTCGCTGCCGGCGCGGGTGGCGCAGGACCGCGGCGTGCCCCTGGCGGCGCAGGACAGCTTCCTGCTCGACTGGCAGAGCGACAGCCGCGTGCCTTACCCACGCATCGCCTTCGCCGAGGCGCTGGCCCAGGCCCGCGGCGAGCCGGGGCGCCTGCCCGCTGACTACTTCACCGGCAAGCTGGTGGTGATCGGCACCACTGCGGCGGGTCTCTACGACCTGCGCCGCACGCCACTGGACGAGCTGTACCCGGCGGTGTTCATCCTCGCCACGGCCATCGACAACCTGCTCAACGGCGAACAGCTGCATGCCGCCCCCGTCTGGGCCATGCCGTTGCTGAGCCTGGTCTTGCTGCTGGCGCTGCAGCTGCTGTTGCTGCGCGAGCGGCTGCTGCTGGTCAGCCTGCTGGTGCCATTGCTCAGCCTGGCGCTGTTCGCCGCCAGCTATCTGCTGGTGCGCGGCGGCCTGCTGGTCGGCGTGCTGCCCTGCGTGCTGGCGCTGTGGCTGCAGCTCGGCCTGGGCCTGGCGGCGTTCTACCGCCGGCGGCGCCAGCAACTGAACAACACCATCAGCATGTTCAGCCGTTTCCTCGACCCCAAGGTGGTCGCGCAACTGGTGGCGCGCGGCGACCCGCAGGCGCTGATGGCCAGCCGCGAATGCCAGCTCACCGTGCTGTTCTCCGACATCCGCAACTTCACCACCATGTCCGAGCGGCACAGCGCGCAGGAAATCATGCAGATCCTGGAGAACTACTTCGCCGGCCAGGTCGACGTACTGTTCAAGCACCACGCCACCCTCGACAAGTTCATCGGCGACGCGATCATGGCCTTCTGGGGCGCCCCGCAGGACAACCCGAACCAGGCCGCCGACGCGATCAACGCGGCGCTGGAGATGATCGATAACGTCGAGCGCTACCAGCGCGATTTCGATCACCCCGACTTCGACATCGGCATCGGCCTGCACACCGGCCCGGCCGTGGTTGGCATGGTCGGCACCAGCAAGCGCTACGACTACACCGCCATCGGCGACACGGTGAACCTGGCCAGCCGCATCGAGGGCCTGACCAAGGGCCGGGCACGCCTGCTGGTGTCCGCCGCGACCATGCAGGCCTGCGCCGACCAGTTCGATTTCATTGCCCATGGCGACTTTCAGGTGAAAGGTCGCAATGAATCCGTCGTCCTCTTCGAACCCAGGAGAAAAGCCCCATGAAGAGCGTGTTAACCGCAGTTCTGCTGCTCACCGGCTGGCTGGCCAGTGCCAGCCTGTTCGCCGAGTCGCGCAGCGCCGTGACCGTCGAAGCCACCGCCCTGCGCGAGGCGGGCAACCCGTCGGCCGCGGTAGTCCAGCAACTGCCGGCGCAGGCGCGCCTGGCGGTGCTCAAGCGCCAGGGCGGCTGGTTCCAGGTGCAGACCAGCGCCGGCCAGCAGGGCTGGGTCGCGCTGCTGGCGGTACGCTTCGACAAGAGTGCGGCGGCCAAGGGCGGCAACATCGGCGCGCTGCTGGAAAGCAGCACCGAGGTCGCCCCGGCGACGGGTGTGGCCACCGGCGTGCGCGGCGTCAGCGATGACCGCCTGGAGGCCGGTACCGGCAGCGGCAGCAACTCGCTGCAGGATCTCGATCGCTACTCGGTGACGCCGGGCAACGCCCGCGCCTTCGCCCAGTCCGCCGGGCTGCGCAGCCAGTCCATCGCCTATCCGACCAACATCAAGTGAGCAGGGAGCCCGCCATGCACAACATCGTCAGCCGCAGCGCCCTGATCGCCGCGTTCGCCAGCCTCGCCGCCTGCCAGGGCATGGAAGCGCTGGAAGGGGTGAACATCCAGGGCGTCGACCTTACCCCGCTGGCCAGCGCCAGCCGCAACATCAACGCCATGTCCGAGAAGACCGAGAACGAGGAGCAGGTGATCGGCGCCAACACCGCCACCCTGCTGCTCAAGCAGGCGCCGCTGCTGGATAACGCGGCGGTGCAGGCCTACGTCAATCAGGTCGGCAACTGGGTCGCGCAGAACAGCGAGCGCCCGGACCTGCCGTGGCGTTTCGGCGTGCTCGCCAACCCGGCGGTCGGCGCCTACGCCGCGCCCGGCGGCTACGTGTTCATCACCAGCGGCATGCTCGCGCAGATGGACAACGAGGCCGAGCTGGCCGGCGTGCTGGCCCACGAAGTGGCCCACGTGGTGCAGCAGCATCACCTGCAGGCGATCAAGCAGCAGGCTCGGGCCGGGCTGCTGTCGAACCTGGGCAACTTCGCCCTGCAGGCCCACCAGGCAACGTCCGGCTCGACCGTGGCCGACGCGCAGACCACGCAGAAATTCGATTCGCTGGTGACCAACCTCTACACCCGCGGCCTGGACCGGGGTGACGAGTACGAGGCCGACGCCATGGGCGCGGTGATCGCCGCGCGCGCCGGCTACGACGCCTACGGCCTGGCCAGCGTGCTGCAGGAAATGGGCACCATGAAGCAGGATGACGCTGCCCTGGTGACCTTCCTCAAGGTGCACCCGAACATCGGCGACCGCCTCAGCCACCTGCAGCCCACCTACCAGTACCTGGACCGGTTTAGTGCCAACGGCAGCCAGCTGACCCTGGACCAGCGCTACCAGCAGGTGCTGTCGAGCAAGTGAGGTTCGCCGTTGCCCATCACGTGCAAGGCGTGGCGGGCAGCGGGCGGCTGCAGCCGATCAGTGCGGGTGCTTGCAGCTCGGCTCGAAGTCGCAGACGTGATGGGCATAGCCTGCACCCGCGTCTGCGGGTGACGGCGGTGGCGCCGGCAGCAGTTGGCTCTGCCCCGGGTTGAGGTAGCAGCGCGAGTCGATGAACACCTTGACCAACTCGCCATCGAGCAGGCCGCTCTTGACCTCGGCCTGGAGAATGTCCAGCGCGTGTTCCACCGGCACCGCCGGCTTGTACGGCCGGTCCGAGGCGGTCAGCGCGTCGTAGATGTCGCAGATGGTCATGATCCGTGAGGCACAGGGAATCGCGTCGCCGGCCAGCCCCTTGGGGTAGCCGCTGCCGTCGAGCTTCTCGTGGTGCGCGGCGGCGATCTCCGGTACTCGCTGCAGCGCCGGCGTCCACGGGATCAGCTTGAGGAAGTCGCGGGTGTGCACCACGTGGCGCTCGATCTCCGCGCGCTCTTCTTGGGTCAGGCTGCCGCGGCGGATGGCCAGGGCGCAGAACTCGCTGTCCGAGAGCAGGCCGATCAGGCTGTCGTCATGGCTGCGCACCACTTCGCTCTGGATGTCCTGCAGATGGCGGAAGTCGCCTTCGGTGAGCACGCTCGGCTCGTTGGCCTTGAGGATGTCGCGCAGGTAGCGGTCCAGGCGGTCGCACTCCAGGGCCAGCTCCGTTTCCCATTGCAGGCGCAGTTCTTCGTCCAGCCCGCCCTGGTGGCGGTAGGCGTGGAGCATGCGCTTGAGCGTCTGGTTCTGCAGGCTCTCCTTGGCCAGTGCCACGCGGTAGCGCAGGTTGTCGACCACCGGCTCGGGCAGCTTCTTCGATTTGGTCAGCACGTGCTCGCGCACGCCGACCTTGCCGAAGTCATGCAGCAGCGCGGCGTAGCGCAGCTCGCGCAGGCCCTCGTCGTTGAATGCCTGGCGGCGCACGTTCGGTTGCGGCGCCATCGGCAACTGGTGGGCGAGGGCGATGCACAGGTCGGCGACACGGAAGGAGTGACCGCTGGAGGTCGGGTCGCGCTGCTCGATGGCGAACACCGAGGCCTGTACGAAGCCGTCGAACAGCTGGCTGATGTCGTCGAGCAGCTGGCGGTTCTCGATCGCCACCGCCGCCTGGCTGGCCAGGGCGCGCAGCGAGGCGGCCATCACCTCGTCGAAGGCAATCGGCTCACCGGCGGCGTTCTGGCAGTTGATGAATTCCAGCACGCCGACCACGTCGTGCCGGTGGTTGAGCATGGGGATCGCCAGCAGCGACATGGTGCGGTAGCCGACCTGCATGTCGAACGAGCGGTTGAAGCGGTAAGGCGCCTCGGAGGGAATGGCGTAGGCGTCGGCGATGTTCAGCTCGGTGCTGGTCAGCGCCACGTAGCCGGCGATCGAGGCCTTGGTCAGCGGCATGCGCTGTTCCTGGAAGCGCGTCGGCAGCGAGTTGTTCTGGGTCAACTTGAAGATCAGCTGCGGCTGCTCGGCGTTCTTCTTGTCGACCAGGAACAGCGAGGCGGCGTCGCTGTTGGACAGTCGGCAGCCCTCGGTGAGGATCTTGCTCAGCAGGCGCTCCAGGTCCTTCTCGGCGGACAGCGCCAGGCCGACGTCGACCAGCTTCTGCAGGTCGCCGTCCTTGTTGTGCAGGGCATTGGCCAGCTGGCTGGTCTTCTGTCGCAGGCGGTACTGCTCGGCGGCGAAGCCGAGCAGGGCAAGCATTTCCGTTTCGCTGGCCGAGGCCGGCAGCGGCAGTACGCCGTCCGCCAGCTCGAAGCCGACCAGGGTCGGGCCGCCGGCCTGCCAGGCGTCGAGCGGATGCTGCGCCGTGAGTGCGCCATCGAGCAGCAGCACTTCGATGGGTTGCGCCTGCAGGTCATCGGGCTGACTGATCGCCCGCAGCTGCACGCCGTGCTGGCGCAGCTGCTGGTGCAGGGAGGAGTCGGCAAAGAGTGGGCTATGCCCCACCGTAAAACTGGCTGTCATCACTGATTACCTTCGGCGGTGCGCCGACTCCGGCTGGAGCAACGCAGGGCGAAAGTATTGCACTGGTGGCGAGGGGCTACCAGATAGGCGACGGTGCGTCCGTCGCCTGCCGCTCAGGCGCTTCTGGCGGCCGCGCGGCGGTGGCGGATGATCTCGATCACGCCCGGCAGGATCGAGACGAAGATGATCGCCACGATCAGGTAGTGCAGGTTGCTCTGCACCACCGGCAGGTTGCCGAAGAAGTAGCCGGCGTAACTGAACAGCGTCACCCAGAGCACCGCGCCGACCACGTTGTAGGTGGCGAAGCGGCGGTAGGGCATCTGCCCCATGCCGGCGACGAACGGCGCAAAGGTGCGCACGATGGGCACGAAGCGGGCGAGGATGATGGTCTTGCCGCCGTGCTTGGCATAGAACGCCTCGGTGACGTCCAGGTAGCGGCGGCGGAAGATCTTCGAGTCCGGATTGGCGAACAGCCTGGCGCCGAAGAAGCGGCCGATGCTGTAGTTGACCGCGTCGCCGAGGATCGCGGCGATGATCAGCAGCACGACCATCAGGTGCACGTTCATCGCGTCCTGGGTGGCGATGGCGCCGGCGACGAACAGCAGCGAGTCGCCGGGCAGGAAGGGCGTCACCACCAGGCCGGTCTCGCAGAAGATGATGAGGAACAGGATCGCGTAGATCCACGGCCCGTAGGCGGCAGTCAGCTCCGCCAGGTGGCGGTCGATGTGCAGGATGAAGTCGATGACAAGCTGGATGAATTCCATCTGGGCTCCGCTCCTTCAGTGCGATCTGGGTTTCAGCACCATAAATAGCAAAAAACCCCGAGGAATCGCTTCGCTCGGGGTTCTCGGTATTAGTGGTGCCCAGGGACGGAATCGAACCGCCGACACGGGGATTTTCAATCCCCTGCTCTACCGACTGAGCTACCTGGGCAACGGGGCGCAATTAAACGGATTTGAAACGGCAGTGTCAAGCCGCCCCAAGAAAAAAATTGCAGTGCGGACGGGTGGTTACGCTTGTCGCGCGGCGTTGGCCGCGCGACTGCGCAGGGTCAGGCGCTCGGCGGAACGTAGCCGTCGGCCTGGGCGTATTCCTCGCCGGAGAGGAATTTGTCCATCTCGCCCTGGAGGAATTTGCGGTCCTCGGCGTTCATCATGTTCAGGCGACGCTCGTTGATCAGCATGGTCTGGTGCGCCTGCCATTCGTCCCAGGCCTGTTTGGAGACATGGTTGAAGATGTCTTCGCCTTTCGGGCCCGGGTACGGCGGACGGTCGAGGCCGGGCAGGTCTTGTTTGTGTTTGCGGCAGTGGACGGTGCGGCTCATGCCTGCTCTCCAGTATTCAGTCCAGCGTTCAGTTCATCCGCGGCGCGCTTGAGCAGCTTCTTCACCGGGGCGGCCAGGCCCAGGCGCGGCGGGCTGGCGAGGTTATACCAGAGCCAGTCACCTTCGGCCACGCCGGGGGCGCTGCCCTCGACCTGCACCAGCCAGGGCTCGATGGCCAGCTGGAAATGGCTGAAAGTGTGGGTCAGCCCGGCCAGTTCGCGACGCGAACCCAGGCGCAGGGCGTGCTGGTCGGCCAGCGGGTCGAGGGCCTGCAGGTCGTCCAGTTCCGGCAGGCTCCACAGGCCGCCCCAAAGTCCGGTCGACGGCCGGCGATAGAGCAGGATGGCGCCTTCGCGGTTGGCCAGGATCGGCATCAGGGTGCGTTTCTGCGGCAGTTCCTTGCGCGGCTTGGCGATCGGGTAACGGATCTCCAGGCCCAGCAGGTGTGCCTCGCAGCCGCTCTGCAGCGGGCAGATCAGGCAGCTCGGCTTGCTCCGCGTACAGAGCGTGGCGCCCAGATCCATCATCGCCTGGGTGTAGTGGTTGACCCGCGTCTGCGGCAGGAAGCGCTCGGCCACCGCCCACAGCTGCTTGGCCACCTTTGGCTCGCCCGGATAGCCTTCCTGGGCGACGTAGCGAGCCAGCACGCGCTTGACGTTGCCGTCGAGGATCGGTGCGCGCAGGCCCATGCTCAGGCTGGCGATGGCGCCGGCGGTGGAGCGGCCGATGCCGGGCAGGGCGGTCAGCGCCTCGACGTCGCGGGGGAACTCGCCGCCGTGCTCGCGCATGACGATCTGTGCAGTCTTCTGCAGGTTGCGCGCACGGGTGTAGTAGCCGAGGCCGGTCCACAGGTGCAGCACTTCGTCTTCCGGCGCCTCGGCGAGGTCGCGCACGGTGGGCAGGGCGTGCATGAAGCGGTCGAAGTAGCCGAGCACGGTGCTGACCTGGGTCTGCTGCAGCATGATTTCCGAGACCCACACCCGGTATGGGGTGATGCCCTGTTGCCAGGGCAGGTCCTTGCGCCCGTGCAGGTCATACCAGGCGAGCACGGCGCTGGAGAATTGCTCGGGGCTCATCGCTTGAACAGGCCCTCGAGCGCATCCTTGAGTTCCGGGCTCACTTTGTCGCCAAGTTTCTCTTCGATCTTCTCGTTGAGCTTGTCGCCGGCCAGCTTGGCGGCGACCTTGCCCATGCCGTCCTTGTCCAGGCGACAGGCCTTGGCGCCCAGCTCTAGCGGGCCGCGGCAGCGCAGTGGCCACTCAATGCCGACGTAGCGCTCGTTGACCTGGCAGGCCGGGTCCGGCATGGCGCCCTTGTCGCCTTCGATGACGATGCCGACGCGGTAGTCCATGCCCAGCACGCGCAGGTCGACATCACCGTTGCCGTTGACGCTCAGGCCGGGGATGCGCGCCTTGAGGTCGGGGTTGCTGGCCACGCCGTTGCGGAAGTTGAGGGTGCCGTCGAGTTCCTCGAACGGGGTGTCCTTGCCGCGCGGCTCGCCGGACAGCGACTTGCGGTTGAGGGTGGCGATGCCCTGGCACAGCTGCTGTTCCAGGTTGGCGTCGACCAGCACGCCGTTGGCCAGGTTGAAGCTGGCGGTGCCGTTGAGCGCGTCGATCCAGGCCTTTTGACTGTTGCCCTGGGTGCGGATGTCGGCGTTGAGGTCGAGTTGGCCTTTGACCGGCGCTTTCTCGCCCTGGCTTTCGATGAGCTTTTCCAGGGGGATCTGGCTGATGCGTTTCTGCGCGGTGAGCAGCGGAATGTCCGGGCGTGCGTCGAGCTGCGCCTTGACGTTGAAGCTGCCGCCGTACAGGTCGCCACGCAGTTCCTGCAGGTTGAGCACGCCGCCCTTGGCGCTGGCCTTGAGGCTGGCGCTGTCGATCGGCAGCTTGTTCAGGGTCAGCAGGCCGATGTGCAGGCCGGCCTCGATGTCCAGTTTGCGCAGCTGTGCCAGCGGCAAGACGGTCTCGCTGCTCCAGGCCTGTTGCGTCGGCGCGTTGGGCAGCGGCGTGGTGCCACCGGCGCCGGCCGCGGCGACGGTACCCTTGACCTCGTTCTTGCGGGCGGCACCGGCACTGGCATCCTTGTCCTTGGGTGGCAGGTAGCGGTCGAGGTCAAGCTTGTCGCCCTTGAGCTGCAGGCGCAGGGCCTGCTTGGCGATATCGGCGACCACGACACTGCCGGTGAAGCTGCTGTCGTCGAGCTTGAGGCTGAGGTCGTTGAGGTTGACGCTGGTCGGCGTGCCGGCCAGGCGGGTCGACAGCTCGAACTGCTTGAGGGTGTTGCCGTCGGCCATGGCCGGCAGCTCGATGCCGAGGCCGGTGAGAAACTCGCGCAGATCGAGCTGGGCGATGGCCAGGCCACCCTGCAGCTGGGCGGTCTTGTCCAAGTCGCGCAGCTTCAGTTCGCCGATGGCGCGCAGCTGGTTGGCGGTGAGCTTGAGGCTGTTCCACTCGGCCACCTGGGCGGCCTGGTCGAGCAACAGCTGGCCCTGGGTGGAGAAGGTCAGGGTCTTGCCCTTGAACGGCTCGCCCGAGGCTTCGCCGGCCAGCTTGAGATCTTCGAGCTGGTAGCGCTTGAGTGCGCGGTCGAAGCGCAGTTGGGTCTGCAGCTCGGTCTTGGCGCGCAGCACCGGCTGGTTGGTGCCGAAGAAGGCGGTCAGCTTGAGCGGGATGTTGGTGCCTTCGCGGATCGCCCCGGTGCTCAGTTCAATGCCTTCGGCGGTGAACTGACGGCCATTGCTGGCGTCGTGGTAGTCGATGCGCGAATTGCTCAGGGTCAGGCTGTCGATGTCCAGCTTGATCGGCTGGCCGCTCGACTGTGGCTCGGCCGGCTCGCTCTGCGCGGTGGTTTCGGCTGGCGGCGTGCCAGCCGGTGCATCGGGGGCGGCCTTGGCCGGCGGTTTGCCCACGCCTTCCCAGTTGCCGCGGCCCTTGTCGTCACGCTGCAGGGTCAGGTTGAGGCCGTCGACGCGGATGTCGCTCATCTGCACTTCCTTGCGCAGCAGCGGCAGCACGCGCACGGAGAGGCCGAGCTGGCGCAGGTCGGCGAACGGCTTGTCCGGGGTGTCGGCGCTGGCCAGGGTGGCGTCGGTCAGTTCCAGGCCTAGCCAGGGGAACAGGCTCCAGCCGATGTCGCCCTTGAGGTTCAGTTCCAGGTTGGCCTTTTCCCGGGCCAACTGCTGGATCTCGTCCTTGTAGTCGTTGGGGTCGAACAGGTGGGTCAGGGCGAAGCCGAGGCCGACGATGATCAGCAACAGTCCGAGGAATAGCAGGCCCAGGAGTTTGCCGATAGATTTCATGGACGCGTCCTTGTTTGGAATGACATTTCGTTAGGTCGCCGAGTATAGCGCCAGCCTATGGCGGCGCGCCGGCTCAGTGGCGCGGGTAATGCGGCCGGTGCTTGCCCGGTGTTGGATGGCCAAGTCGACGAGCGGTTCCCCGTGCGTCAGCCTGGCTGGCGCGAGCGGCGACTGCAATTGGCGGGTGCGGCTGAAGGGCCGGGTGCCATTGGGCGCTAGGCTGGCAGCCTGACCCTGAATCGGAGAGGCCGATGAACGTCGTAGTGCTGGCCGTGCCGCTGTACGTTGCGCTGATGCTGCTCGAACTCGCTTACGAGCGTTACAGCGGGCGCCATACCTATCGCCTGGCCGATGCCTCCACCAGCATCAACACCGCGGTACTGCGCGTGTTGCTGGAAGGCCCGCTGCGCCTGCTGCTGATCATTCCCTATGCCTGGCTGTACGAGCACGTGCGGCTGTTCGACCTCGATGCCAGCTCACCCTGGGTGTGGCTCTTCGGCTTCATCGCCGTGGACTTCTGCTTCTACTGGGCGCACCGCAGCCTGCACCGCTACAACCTGCTGTGGGGCGCACACCAGCCGCATCATTCCAGTGAGGACTTCAACCTGTCGACGGCCCTGCGCAAGGGCGCCTTCCAGACCGCCTTCGACTGGCCGTTCTATTTGCCCCTGGCGCTGCTGGGTATTCCGTTGCCGCTGTTTCTGGTTCTGCTCGGCGTGCAGCTGGTCTACCAGTTCTGGATCCACAGCCAGCACTCGGTCGGCTCGGCTGGCTGGAGCGGGTGCTGATCACGCCGTCACTGCACCGCGTGCACCACGGGCAGAACGACTGCTACATCGACAAGAACCACGGCGGCGTCTTCATCATCTGGGACCAGCTGTTCGGCACCTACGCCGTGGAGCGCGAGCCGGTGCGCTACGGGGTGACCACGCCGGTGCGCACCTTCGATCCGATTCGCCTGCAGTTTTCCTGGTGGCGCCTGCTCTGGGCCGATGCCGTGGCCACTCGCTCCTGGTGGGACAAATTGCGCCTGTGGTGGATGCCGACCGGCTGGCGTCCGGCGGATGTGCGCGATCGGCCCTGGCCGAAGATGGGTGACGAGCTGTTCCAGGCCAATTACCCGGCCAGCCTCAAGCTCTACGCGTTTTTCCAGTTCGTCGCGATCAACGCCCTGGCACTGTGCTTCCTCGCCAGCGTCAAGCGTGCGGCGGTATGGGAGCCGTGGCTGCTGGCGCTGGTGATTCTCTTCGGCTGCGTCAGCCTCGGCCTGCTGTTCGAGGGGCGACGCGGGTTGTGGCGTCTGGAGTTCGTGCGCTTGCTGGCGATGGCAGCGCTGGCGCTGAGCTGGGGCATGTGGCTGGCGCCGGGACAGTGGCTGATTGGCGTGGTGCTTGCCGGGCTGTGCGCGGCGAGCCTGCTATGGCTGGCCTGGTTGGCGTCACGCCCGGCGCCACTGGTGGCGTCGACGCCGTAGTTCTGGCGGGAGCTGTCAGAGGTTATCCAGCGGCAGGCCGGAGCGCGCGGCCAGGGCCTGGCTTTCCAGGTGATCCTTCGGCGCCGCGAGGTGCAGCGGCAAGCCGGCTTCGCGGGCCAGGCGCTGGGCTTCGTCGAGCAGGCGGGTGGCCACGCCACGGCGGCGGGTGACCTTGCGCACGCACAGGTGCGACAGGCGCCAGCGGTCGCTGCCGGGCTCGAGCAGCGCGGCGCCGAGCAGGCGGTCGTTGAAGCGCCCGGCGATGAGAATGCCCTTGCCGATACCGCTGGCGATCAGGGCGTCGGCGCTGCCATACGGGGCCAGCAGCCAGGCTGGCGCGTCGGCATAGATCTTCGTCAGGTCCGTATGGTCCTGAGCGGACGGGCGGGTCACGGTCTCGACGAAAACAGGCATGGCGACATCCTCCGAAGCGGTGGCGCAGTTTAAAGTCAGCTCAATCGTACCGATAGCATTTCCTCGCAGCGCTCGCCGGTAGCCGCGTAGCCCGCGCGCCGCCTATAATGGCCGCCTTTTCAGCGAGCAATTTCGGGAGCTGGTGATGGCCGAACGTACGGCATCCGTCGAGCGCAACACCCTGGAGACCCAGATCAAGGTCTCGATCAACCTGGATGGAACGGGCAAGGCCAAGTTCGATATTGGCGTGCCGTTCCTCGAGCACATGCTCGACCAGATCGCCCGTCACGGGCTGATCGACCTCGAGATCGAGTGCAAGGGCGATCTGCACATCGACGACCACCACACCGTGGAAGACGTCGGCATCACCCTCGGCCAGGCCTTCACCAAGGCCGTCGGCGACAAGAAGGGCATGACCCGTTACGGCCACTCCTACGTGCCGCTCGACGAAGCGCTGTCGCGCGTGGTCATCGACTTCTCCGGTCGTCCGGGCCTGCAGATGCACGTGCCGTTCACCCGTGCGGTGGTCGGTGGCTTCGACGTGGACCTGTTCCAGGAATTCTTCCAGGGCTTCGTCAACCACGCCCTGGTCAGCCTGCACATCGACAACCTGCGTGGCAGCAACACCCACCACCAGATCGAGACCGTGTTCAAGGCTTTCGGTCGCGCCCTGCGCATGGCCGTCGAGCTGGACCCGCGCATGGCCGGGCAGATGCCGTCGACCAAGGGCGTGCTCTGATGCAGACGGTGGCTGTCATCGATTACGGCATGGGCAACCTGCACTCGGTGGCCAAGGCCCTCGAGCACGTGGGCGCCGGCCGGGTGCTGGTGACCAGCGATGCCGCGGTGATTCGCGAAGCCGACCGCGTGGTGTTCCCCGGGGTCGGCGCGATCCGCGACTGCATGGCCGAAATCAAACGCCTGGGCTTCGACAGCCTGGTGCATGAGGTCAGCCGGGATCGGCCGTTCCTCGGTATCTGCGTCGGCATGCAGGCGCTGCTCGAGCGCAGCGAAGAGAACGGTGGCGTCGACTGCATCGGCGAGTTTCCCGGTCAGGTGCGCTTCTTCGGCAAGGACCTGCATGAGGACGGCGAGCACCTGAAGGTGCCGCACATGGGCTGGAACGAAGTCGCGCAGACCGTGCAGCACCCGCTGTGGCACGAAATTCCCGACAACGGCCGCTTCTACTTCGTGCACAGCTACTACATCGAAGCCGGCAATCCACAGCATGTGGTCGGCCGTGGCCACTACGGCAAGGATTTCGCCGCGGCGCTGGCCGATGGCTCGCGCTTCGCCGTGCAGTTCCACCCGGAGAAGAGCCACACCCACGGCCTGCAGTTGCTGCAGAATTTCGTCGGCTGGGACGGCCGCTGGTAATGGCGCGCAGGGACAAGGCACCGCTGCTGGTGCTCGACGCCGCCCAGGAGCAGGCCGCGCTGCAGACCCTCAAGCGCTTTCTCGAAGAGCGCTTCGAGCTGCAGCTGGGCTCCTTCGAGGCGCAGGAAGTGCTGGAGCTGTTCAGCCGCGAGATTGCCCCGTACTACTACAACAAAGCGATTTTCGATGTGCAGACGCACCTGAAAGACCGGTTCGAAAGCATCGAAAGCGACCTCTGGGCGCTCGAGAAGAGCTGACCCCGATACCCTGATTTTCTGATTTGAGCAGGCCCAAGCAATGCTGATTATCCCCGCGATTGACCTCAAAGACGGCGCCTGTGTGCGCCTGCGCCAAGGCCGCATGGAAGACTCCACGGTGTTTTCCGATGACCCGGTGAGCATGGCCGCCAAGTGGGTCGACGGGGGTTGCCGTCGCCTGCACCTGGTCGACCTCAACGGTGCCTTCGAAGGTCAGCCGGTCAACGGTGAGGTGGTCACCGCTATCGCCAAGCGCTACCCGAACCTGCCGATCCAGATCGGCGGCGGCATCCGCTCGCTGGAAACCATCGAGCACTACGTCCGTGCCGGCGTCAGCTACGTGATCATCGGCACCAAGGCGGTGAAGGACCCGCAGTTCGTCACCGACGCCTGCAAGGCCTTCCCAGGCAAGGTCATTGTTGGCCTGGACGCCAAGGACGGCTTCGTCGCCACCGACGGCTGGGCCGAAGTCAGCACCGTACAGGCCACCGACCTGGCCAAGCGTTTCGAGGCCGACGGCGTCTCCGCCATCGTTTATACCGACATCGCCAAAGACGGCATGATGCAAGGCTGCAACGTCGAGGCCACCGCGGCCCTGGCGGCGGCCAGCCGGATTCCGGTGATCGCCTCCGGCGGCATCCACAACCTCGGCGATATCGAGAAGCTGCTGCTGGCCCGTTCGCCGGGCATCGTTGGCGCCATCACCGGCCGCGCCATCTATGAAGGCACCCTCGACGTGGCCGAGGCGCAGGCTTTCTGCGACAGCTTCAAGGGCTAAAGAGTGGGGTGGCGCGCGGGGCCGCCTAGGCTGCGCGTACCGCTGACGGTTACCGGTGCGCACGACGCACCTTACGAGAGAAGTCGCCATGGCACTGGCCAAACGCATCATCCCCTGTCTCGACGTCGACAACGGTCGCGTGGTCAAGGGCGTGCAGTTCGAGAACATCCGCGACGCCGGTGACCCGGTGGAAATCGCCCGTCGCTACGATGAGCAGGGTGCCGACGAGATCACCTTCCTCGACATCACCGCCAGCGTCGACGGCCGCGACACTACGCTGCACACCGTCGAGCGCATGGCCAGCCAGGTGTTCATCCCGCTCACCGTCGGCGGTGGCGTGCGCACCGTGCAGGACATCCGCAACCTGCTCAATGCCGGCGCGGACAAGGTCTCGATCAACACCGCCGCGGTGTTCAATCCCGAGTTCGTTGGCGAGGCCGCGCAGCGCTTTGGCTCGCAGTGCATCGTCGTCGCCATCGACGCGAAGAAGGTCTCGCTGCTGGGTGAAACCCCGCGCTGGGAAATCTTCACCCACGGCGGGCGCAAGCCGACCGGCCTCGACGCCGTGCTCTGGGCGAAGAAGATGGAAGACCTCGGCGCTGGTGAGATCCTCCTGACCAGCATGGATCAGGACGGCGTGAAGAGCGGCTACGACCTCGGCGTGACCCGCGCCATCAGCGATGCCGTGGGCATTCCGGTGATCGCCTCGGGCGGTGTCGGCAACCTCGAGCACCTGGCCGCGGGCATCATCGAAGGGCACGCCTCGGCGGTGCTTGCCGCGAGCATCTTCCACTTCGGTGAATACACCGTGCCGGAGGCCAAGGCCTACATGGCCAGCCGCGGTATCGTCGTGCGCTGAGCCACACCCGCGTCGCCGAAACGCCCGCCTTGCGCGGGCGTTTTGCATGCTGCCGGGCGCGTTCGCCGGGGCGGCGGCTTCTGGTTCGCTTCTTGCCTCTGCAGTGGGTCTTGCGACATCGCCGGTTCGCCGTGACGCAGTTCCCGTGCGCCGCAGCGTCGGCCTGGCATCATCGACGGCCACGCCTGTGGGCCGTTTCGGTGCGCTGGTCCTCGCCAGTGGGCGGATGTCGCCAATTCCCACTCAATTCTGGAGCTGTACCGCAATGCTGAAAAATCTGCGCAAGGTGCTTTTTCTCGGCGTGCTGTTCGTGGCCGGCGCTGCAAGGGCTGAGTTGAGCGAGGACTACAAGGTGGTCCTGCTCACCGAAAACTTCCCGCCCTTCAACATGGCCATCGACGACAAGAACTTCGCCCGCGACGAAGGCATCGATGGCATCAGTGCTGACCTGGTGCGTGAAATCTTCAAGCGTGCCGGCATCGGCTACACCCTCAGCCTGCGCTTCCCCTGGGACCGCATCTACCGCCTGACCCTGGACAAGCCGAGCTACGGCCTGTTCTCCACCACCTTCACCGAGGAGCGCAAGCCGCTGTTCAAGTGGGTCGGTCCGCTGGCCAAGAGCGAGTGGGTGCTGATGGCCCCGCCGGGCAGCACGATCAAGGTCGCCAGCCTGGCTGACGCCGCCAAGTACAACATCGGCGCGTACAAGAACGACGCGGTCAGCCAGCACCTGGAAAGCAAGGGCCTGAAACCGCTGAACTCGCTGCGGGATCAGGAGAACGTGGCCAAGCTGATGTCCGGCAAGATCGACCTGTGGGCCACCACCGACCCGGTCGGCCGCTACCTGGCGCGCCAGGAAGGCGTCAGCGGCATGCAGATCGTCCTGCGCTTCAACGCTGCCGAACTGTACCTGGCGCTGAACAAGGACACCCCGGACGAGGTGGTCGAGCGCTTGCAGAAAGCCCTCGATACCCTGCGCGCCGAAGGCTACGTCGAGCAGATCACCAACAACTACCTGTAACGCGGTTGATGGTCACCGCGCGGACGGCGTGGTGACCGATCCGCACCGAATCGCGCCGATCTCCTATCCTGTGCAGAGGTCGGCGGTGCTTCGTGATAACCTTCGGCGCCCTCGACCCGGCACCCGCGCGCGCATGCGCCGAGGCCCCGGTCGGCTGACGGTCGAGCCAGCCCCGGGCTCCCGTTCCTCAGACGCAAAGGTAAAGGAATATGACGTTGAAACGCTTGATGCTGGTCCTGGCTGGTGCCGGTCTGCTGTTCTCCTCGCTGGCGCGCGCCGAGCTGGACCCGAACTACTCGGTGGTGCTGATGACCGAGAACTTCCCGCCCTACAACATGGCCACCAACGGCAAGAACTACGCCCGCGAAGAGAACCTCAACGGCATCGCCGTGGAAGTGGTGCGGGAAATGTTCAACCGCGCCGGCATCAAGTACAACATGACCCTGCGCTTCCCCTGGGCGCGCATCTACAAGCTGGCGCTGGACAAGGCCAACCACGGAGTATTCGTCGCCGCGCGTCTGCCGGAGCGGGACAAGCTGTTCAAGTGGGTCGGCCCGATCGGTCCGGATGACTGGGTGATGCTGGCCAGAGCGGACAGCACCATTACCCTCAACAGCCTGGAAGACGCCAAGAAGTATCGCGTCGGTGCCTACAAGGGCGATGCCATCGCCGAGCACCTGGCCAAGGAAGGGCTGGAAGCCGTCACCGCGTTCCGCGATCAGGAAAACGCCCTGGCCCTGCGCGATGGCAACATCGACCTGTGGGCCACTGGTGACCCCGCCGGCCGCTACCTGGCCAAGCAGGAAGGTGTGACCGGTCTGAAGACCGTGCTGCGCTTCGACAGCGCCGAGCTGTTCCTCGCCCTCAACCCGGATACCCCGGACGAAGTGGTCGAGCGCCTGCAGAAGGCCCTCGACGCGCTGCGCAAGGAAGGCTTCGTCGACAAGGTGCAGCAAAGCTACCTGGAGTGATTCAGGCCGGTTGGCGATTCGGTTGCGCAAAAAAGCCCGGGCATGCCCGGGCTTTTTCATGGTTGGCGCTTATCAGTCGCCGCGGGTCACGCTCAGCCCCTTGAGCAGGTTGAGCGCCTGGCTGAGCTGGTAGTCGTCGTCCTGCGGGCGCGGCTTGCCGGCGGCCTTCTTGCTGCTGGGTTTGTCCTCGCCGCCGTTGCCGTTGCCGAGGTGGCCGGCGAGGTCGGCTTCCTTGATGTTCTCGTTGTCGGTCTCGCGGGTCAGCTTGGCGCGTGCCACCTCGATGTCCGGCACGATGCCCTGGGCCTGGATCGAGCGGCCCTTGGGCGTGAAGTACAGGGCGGTGGTGATCTTCAGCGCGCGGTCGTTGTTCAACGGCAGCACGGTCTGCACCGAGCCCTTGCCGAAACTGTCGGTGCCCATCAGCACGCCACGCTTGTGATCCTGCAGGGCGCCGGCGACGATCTCCGAGGCCGAGGCACTGCCGCCGTTGATCAGTACCACCAGCGGCACGCCTTCGCTGGCGTCGGCCGGGTTGGCGTTGAAGCGCAGCTCGGAGTTGGCGATGCGACCCTCGGTGTAGACGATCAGGCCCTTGGTCAGGAAGTGGTCGGCCACTTCGACCGCGGACTGCAACACGCCGCCCGGGTTGTTGCGCAGGTCCAGGACCAGGCCGCGCAGCTTCTTGCCCTCGTTGTCCTTCTTCAGCTTGGTCAGGGCCTTGCCGACTTCCTCGCCGGTGTTGATCTGGAACTGGGTGATGCGGATGTAGCCGTAGCCGCTTTCCAGCAACTGGCTCTTCACGCTCTTGACCTTGATCACCGCGCGCTCGAGCTGCACATCGAACGGCTTGCCGCCTTCGCGCACCAGGGTCAGGTCGATCTTGCTGCCGGCCTTGCCGCGCATCTTCTCCACCGCTTCCATCAGCGACAGGCCCTTGGTCGGCTGGCCGTCGATCTTCACGATCAGGTCGCCCGGCTGCACACCGGCGCGCGAGGCGGGGGTGTCGTCGATCGGCGTGACCACCTTGATGAAGCCGTCTTCGGTGCCGACCTCGATACCCAGGCCGCCGAACTCGCCGCTGGTGCTTTCCTGCAGCTCGGCGAAGGCTTCGGGTTCGAGGTAGGCGGAGTGCGGGTCGAGGTTGCTGAGCATGCCCTTGATCGCATTTTCCAGCAGGGTCTTGTCATCCACGGGTTCGACATAGGCCGCCTTGATGCGATCCATCACCTCGGCAAAGGTGCGCAGCTCGTCGAGCGGCAGCGGCGCCTTGCCGCTATCCGTCGCCGTGGCAGGCGCAGGCTCCGGGGCGGCCAGCGCGGCGGGACTGCCGAGCAGCAGGCCGAGGGCCAGGGCCAGAGGGGTGAGACGACGGAAATGCGGCATGTACTGACTCCCGGAAAATAGAAAATCGCGCTTATCCCTGCGCGCGGCACCACTGTGCAGGATCGCTCGGTCGGCCCTGCTGGCGTATGGCGAAGTACAACGCCGGCGTGTCCTGCCCACCGCTGGTGCCGACGGTGGCAATCGATTCACCGGCCTTGACGATGTCGCCGGCCTCTTTCAGCAGGCTCTGGTTATGGCCGTAGAGGCTCAGGTAACCGTTGCCATGGTCGAGAATGACGAGAAGCCCGGCACCGCGCAACCAGTCGGCGAACACCACGCGCCCGCCATGAACGGCGCGCACCTGGGCACCAGCGCTGGCGCCGATCAGCACGCCGTCCCACTTGCTACGAACGTCGCCGTTGCGGGGGGTTCCATATCGTGCAACCAGGCGACCGTCGACCGGCCAGGGCAACTTGCCCTTGGCACTGGCGAATGGCCCCCCGTAGGACGCGCCGGCACTGGATACCAATGGGCCGCTGCTGTTCTTGGCAGCGCCCGGATTGCGCGGCTGTTGCTGCTGTTGCGCCAGCTGCTGTGCCTGACGTCGCGCCTCTTCCGCTTCGCGGGCCTGGCGGGCGAGGGTTTCCTCGATGGTCTGCAGCACGCGGCCCAGCTCGGCTTGTTCTTGCTGGCGGGCTTTGAGTTTCTGGTCGCGCGCCTTGAAGTCGCTGTTGAGCTTGGCCAGCGCCTGCTGACGCTCCTTGCGCACGGCGGCGAGTTCGTCGCGGCGGCTGTCGAGCATGTCCTTCTGTTCCAGCAGCTGATTTTTCTGGCTGGCGATATCGTTTTCGACGTTGGCCAGCTGGCGCAGGGTTTCGTTGAAAGTCGCCAGCTGGGCGACACGGGCCTGGCCGAGGTAGTCGTAGTAGGTGAGGGTGCGTGAGAATTTTTCCGGCTGCTGCTGGTTGAGCAGCAGGCGCAGCGGCTCCTGCTGGCCGCCCTGGTAGGCTGCGCGGGCCTGGATGCCGATCAGTCGCTGTTGTTCAACGCGCGATTGCTGGAGTTTTTTTTTCTCCTGATCGAGGCGCTGCAGCTCTTCCTCGCTCTTGTTCATCTCCTGCTGCAGGCCTTTGACCTGCTTCTCCAGCTGGCCCATCTCGGTCTCGGTGCGCTTGAGATCCTTCTGCACGCCGGACTTTTCCTTCTGCAGCTGCTCGAGCAGCTTTTTCAGCTCGGCGACGTCGGCCTTGGCGGCATTCAGCTGCTTTTGCGCATCGGCTTTTTCATCGGCGAACGCCGGGGTGATCAGGCAGGTCAGGAGAAGGAGGGCGAGGGCGCGAAACATGGGCTGTGCAGCACCTATGCGGAGGGTCGGCCTAGTATGCCTAAAAAAGCCGGAGCAAGCTGCAGGCTGTGCGTCACAACTGCGCAGCCGGATGAGCGCCGGCTGCGCAGTGGCTGATCAGCCGAGGGTGACGATGCTGGTGCCGCTCATCTCGTCGGGGATCGGCATGCCCATCAGGGTCAGCAGGGTCGGTGCCACGTCGGCGAGCACGCCGCCTTCGCGCAGGCTGACCGCACGCTTGCCGACATAGATGAAGGGCACCGGCTCGCAGGTGTGCGCGGTGTGCGCCTGACCGGTGCACTCGTCTTCCATCTGCTCGACGTTGCCGTGGTCGGCGGTGATCAGTGCTTCGCCGCCAACCTTGTCCAGCGCCGCGACGATACGGCCGACGCAGGCATCCAGGCATTCCACGGCGGCCACGGCGGCAGAGAACACGCCGGTGTGGCCGACCATGTCGCCGTTGGCGTAGTTGACGATGATCACGTCGTAGCGCTGGTTTTCGATGGCGTCGACGATCTTGTCGGTGACCTCCGGCGCGCTCATCTGCGGTTGCAGGTCGTAGGTGGCGACGTTTGGCGACGGGATGAGGATGCGCTCCTCGCCAGCGAAGGGCTCTTCGCGGCCGCCAGAGAAGAAGAAGGTGACGTGGGCGTACTTCTCGGTCTCGGCGATGCGCAGCTGGGTCTTGCCGTTGTTGGCCAGGTACTCGCCGAGCACGTTGGTCAGCGGCGCCGGCTTGAACGCGCTGGGCGCCGGGATGCTCGCCGCGTACTGGGTGAGCATGACGAAGCCGGCCAGTTGCGGGGTGCGGGCGCGGGCGAAGTCCTTGAATTCGGTCTCGACGAAGGCGCGGGTGAGCTCGCGGGCGCGGTCGGCGCGGAAGTTCATGAACACCACGGCGTCGCCGTCTTCGACGCGGACGGCCTCGCCGATGGTGGTGGCCTTGACGAACTCGTCGCTCTCGCCACGCGCGTAGGCGGCCTGCAGGCCTTCGACGGCGCTGGTGGCGTTGAACTGGCCATTGCCGTCGACGATCAGGTTGTAGGCCTGCTCGACGCGGTCCCAACGGTTGTCGCGGTCCATGGCAAAGTAGCGACCGATCAGGCTGGCGACGCGACCCTTGCCGAGGCCGGCGAAGGTGCTGTCGAGCAGCTCGATGGAGGCCTGGGCGCTTTTCGGCGGTGTATCGCGGCCGTCGAGGAAGGCATGCAGGTAGATCTTCTCGGCGCCGCGCTGAGCGGCCAGTTCGGCCATGGCGACCAGGTGATCCTGGTGGCTGTGAACGCCGCCGTCGGAGAGCAGGCCGAGGATGTGCACGGCCTTGCCGGCGCCGACGGCCTGGTCCACCGCGCGGGTGATCTCGGCATTTTCGAAGAACTCGCCGTCACGGATCGCCTTGGTCACCCGGGTGAAGTCCTGGTACACCACGCGGCCGGCGCCGAGGTTCATGTGGCCGACTTCGGAGTTGCCCATCTGCCCGTCCGGCAGGCCGACATCCATGCCGCTGCCGGAGATCAGGCCGTGCGGCTGGGTCGCGCGCAGGTGATCGTAGACCGGGGTGTGGGCGGCGTAGATGGCGTTGTATTCGGGGGTGTCGCTGTGGCCGAAGCCGTCGAGGATGATCAGGACCAGGGGTTTGGGCGTGGCGCTCATAAAAGCTGGCTCGCTGTGCATGGGTCGAAAGAGGTCGCGCATTTTACGGCCAATGGCCTGCGGCGTCACCGCTGTGCGGGCTTGGCCGACCTGCGGGGCTGTGTATACTGGCCGGCATTTTACCGCTCTGGAACCCCGCGATGTTGGCCCACCTGATTGAATTTGCCACTAACCACTATGTATTGACCGGTTGCTTCGCCGTTCTGCTGGTATTGCTGATCGTCACCGAATTGCGCAAGGGCGGCAAAAGCCTGTCCAGCCGCGAGCTCACTGCGCTGGTCAACAGCGAGCAGGGCGTGGTGCTGGATATCCGCAACGCCAAGGATTTCTCTGCCGGCCATATCGTCGGCGCGATCAACATCCCGTTCGACAAGGTCGCCGCGCGCACCAGCGAGCTGGAAAAGCACAAGGCCAAGACCATCATCGTGGTCGACGCCATGGGGCAGCACGCTGGTGGTGTCGCGCGTGACCTGAAGAAAGCCGGCTTCACCGCGGCCAAGCTCGGCGGCGGCATCGCCACCTGGCGCGGCGACAACCTGCCCGTAGTCAAGTGACATGCAGCCGGTTGTGGTTTACTCCAGCGCCTGGTGCCCTTACTGCATCCGCGCCAAGCAGCTGCTGAGCAATAAAGGCGTGGCCTTCGAGGAGATCAGTGTCGATGGCCAGCCGCAGGTCCGCGCCGAAATGGTCCGCAAGGCCGGGCGCACTTCGGTGCCGCAGATCTGGATCGGCGAGCGCCATGTCGGTGGCTGCGATGACCTGTTCGCCCTTGAGCGCGCCGGCAAGCTGGATGCGCTGCTCAACGCCTGAACCCTTTCAGTAACCCAGTAACAAGAAGACTTTGCCATGACCGAACAAGCAAACAACGGCGCCGCCCAGGCCGAACAGGGCCCTCAGTTCTCCCTGCAGCGCATCTATGTGCGCGATCTGTCCTTCGAAGCGCCGAAGAGCCCGGAAATCTTCCGTCAGGAGTGGACCCCGAGCGTCGCGCTGGATCTCAACACCCGTCAGAAGCCGCTGGAAGGTGACTTCCACGAAGTCGTGCTGACCCTGTCCGTCACCGTGAAGAACGGCGAAGAAACCGCCTTCATCGCCGAAGTGCAGCAGGCCGGTATCTTCCTGATCAAGGGTCTGGACGCCGCGTCCATGAGCCACACCCTTGGCGCTTTCTGCCCGAACCTGCTGTTCCCGTACGCCCGTGAGGCGCTGGACAACCTCGTCACCCGCGGCTCGTTCCCGGCGCTGATGCTGGCTCCGGTGAACTTCGATGCCCTGTACGCCCAGGAGCTGCAGCGCATTCAGGGTGCCCAGGCCGAAGCCTGAGCCATCCCGACATGAAAAAGCGCCCCGCGGGGCGCTTTTTTTATGGCCGCAAAGCGGCCTTACTCCATGCAGAAACCATTCTGTCGCCAGGCCTCGTATACAGTCACGGCAACGGCGTTGGACAGGTTCAGGCTGCGGTTTCCCGGGCGCATCGGCATGCGCAGACGCTGTTCGTCGGGAATCTGCTCAAGAACTTCGGCAGGCAAGCCGCGACTCTCTGGGCCGAACAGCAGCAAATCGCCGCGCCGAAACTGCATCTGTGCGTAGCTGTGGCTGGCTTTTGTGGTGAATGCCAATATCCTGTCACTGGAAGTTTGTGTGATACAGTCAGCCAATGAATGGTGGCGTTTTAATGTCGCGTATTCGTGGTAGTCCAGCCCGGCACGGCGCAAGCGTTTGTCATCCAGCTCGAAACCCAGCGGCTCGATCAGGTGTAACTGACAGCCGGTGTTGGCACAAAGGCGAATGATGTTGCCGGTATTCGGGGGAATCTCGGGCTGGAACAGGACGACATGAAACATTGACGTGGCTCAGGGAGAGGGCTCGGGACAACATTCTACAGTGCGCCGCCATCCACTGTTGCCCTCGGGCATTGTGGGGCGGGGTCAGCAAGGGGAACGCGCTTTTGGTGTGGTTCGCAAAAAAAAGAAAAAAAGCGGACGGTCTGTTGGGGATCGAAACCGGTCCCGAAGGCATCGCCCTGGCCCGCGTGCTGCGAGTGCCGGGTGAGGCGCCGCAACTGCTCGATTGCCAGTTCCGCAAGGCCGCCCCGGCCGAACAGCCCGCTGTGCTGAAAGCGCTGGTTGCCGAACTCGGTGTTGCCGGCACCCGCGTCAACCTGTTGTTGCACCCCGCCAATTATCAGATGCACCTGCTCGACAGCCCCGACGTGCCGGGCGAAGACCTGCGCGCGGCGATGCGCTGGCGGGTCAAGGACCTCACCAGCGAGCCGCTCGATCAGGTGGTGGTCGATGCCTTCGCCCTGCCCACCGATGCCTACCGCGGCCGTTCGCGCATGGCCTACTGCGCACTGCTGTCGAAATCCCGCATGCACGCCTGGGACGAGATGATGAAGCAGGCCGGCCTGGAGCTGAGCAGCATCGACGTCACCGAAATGGCATTCCGCAACCTCGGCCTGCTGGCCGGCGCCGATGGCATGAACGTTGCGCTGATGCGTTTGCGCTCCAGTGAGGGCCTGATCTGCGTGCAGCACGGCGCCGATCTGTATATGGCGCGACGGATCGAACACGGCCTGAACCAAGCCGGGCAGGATTTCTCCGCGGTGACCCTGGAGATCCAGCGCTCCCTCGACTACTTCGAGAGCCAGCTGGGCAAGGGCTATATCAACCGCCTGCTGTTGCTGCCGATGAAGCGCGATGGCGCGCAGGCGCTGCAGGCGCTGGGCAGTGGCCTGGCCGTGAAGCTGCAGGCGCTGGACCTGCGTGAGCTGTTTCCCGGCCAGGATGCCGCGCAGCTCGACGAGATCGCGCAGGCCTATTGCGTCGCGGCTGTGGGTGCAGCGCTGCGTCAGGAGGCGCTGTGATGCAGAACCTCAACCTTTATCAGGTCGAAAGTGCCCAGCGCAGCGGTCCACAGCCGCAGCAGATGCTCATCGGTCTGGTCGCGCTGCTGTTCCTGTGCTTGTTGCACGGTTTCTGGCAGGGGTTTCAGGTGTACCGGGGCACTTCTACCGCCGCCGTGGCCGAAGCGCAGGCGCAGCAGGCCGAGCAGCAACTGATCGAGGCCAAGGCGCAGTTCATCGAGCCCCAGCTCAATCCCGATCTGCCCTTGCGCCTGGCCGATCAGGAAGCACGCAACCGTGAGCTGCAGCGCCTGATCAGCTACCTGGAAATCCTCGCGCGGCAGCAGCGTGTCGGCTTCGTCGCGCCGCTGGCTGCCCTGGCCGAGCAGCACCCGCCAAGTGGCTTGTGGCTGAATACCATCGTCCTTACCGAAGGCGGCACCGATCTGCGCCTCAAGGGCACCAGTCAGACCCAGGAGTTGCTGCCGGAATACCTGCAGCGGCTGAGCCAGAATGCGGTGTTCCAGGGGCGCCAGTTCGCCCGCTTCGATGTGCAGCGCGGCGATGATGCGTTGCTGCATTTCGACCTGTCCTCGCGCACGGACGACAAGGAGGAGACGCCATGAACAAGTGGCTGCAGCGCTGGCAGGGCCTGGCGCCACGCGAGCAATGGCTGGGCTATCTGGTCGGGCTGGTGATGGTCGGGCTGATCTACGTCCTGCTGGTCTCCGATCCGCTGGCCGTGCGCCTGAGCAAGCAGGAGGCTGACATCAAGCTGGCCGAGGCACGGCGCCTGGAGGCCGAGAACGGGTTGGCCGAACTGCAGGAAAAGCTCCGGGCCGATCCGAATGTCCCCTACAACACTGCACTACTGGCCGCCGACGCCAGTCGCGAGCAGCTGCTTGGTCAGATCGATCACAACACCAGCGAGCTGATCACCCCGGACAAGATGCGTGCGGTGCTCGAAGACCTGCTCAAGGGGCACAAGGGGCTGCATCTGGTCGGGCTGGAAAGCTTCAGCGAACCGGTGAAACTTGCAGACGCCGCTGCTCCCGCTGTCGCCGTCGAGGCAGCGCCGCCCGCGACCCCGCCCGCAGCGGCCAAGACCGATGCCGGTGTGACCCTGTACAAGCACGGCGTGCGTTTGCAGCTCGAAGGCGGTTACTTCGACCTGCTGCGCTACCTGCAGGCGATCCAGGGCACGCCCTGGAAACTCAACTGGGACAGCCTCGACTACCAGGTCGGTGAAGCAGGCCCGGGCCGTGCGCAGATCAGCCTGCAGCTGTATACCTTGAGCCGTCAGTCGGGGTGGGTCGGTGTTTAAAGCGTTTTTCTACAGCCTGCTGCTGTGCAGCGCCGTGGCCACTGCCGCGGCCATCGATCCGACGCAGCCGCCGGCCAACCTGCGCCCCGCTGCACAGGATGACAAGGCCGCGCCGGCACCCGTGCTGCAGGCCATTCTGCGTGGCGCCCAGGGCAGTCGCGCAGTCATCGCCGGGCGTGCTCTGCGCGTCGGTGATGAACATGCGGGGGCCCGTGTGCTGGCCATCCATCCGCACTCCGTATTGATCGAACGTCAGGGCCAGCGTGAGCTGCTGCGCCTGGCCGAACCCGTTTTGCAACCGAGCCGATGATGCCCATGATGCTGAAATCCCTGCCGAGCCTCGGCCTGCTTGGCCTGATCTGCCTGTTGAGCGCCTGCCAGACCTTCGAGGATGGCGACAAGCAACTGTACGAGCAGAGCAGCAAGCTGCTCGATGAGAGCCTGCGCCAGACCCAGGTCAAGGTCGCGCCGCCACCCGCCGTGCAGGCCGCGCTGATCCCGCCACTGAGCAGCGGTGTCGGCAGCTACACCAGCGGTCCGCGCTTCGATGTTGCGGCCAAGGACATGCCGGCGCGCGAGTTCTTCCTCAGCCTGATGGAAGGCGCTGGACAGAACCTGGTGGTGCACCCGGACGTCACCGGCACCATCACCTTCAGCCTGCGCCGCGTGACTCTCGAAGAAGTGCTTGCCGCCGTGCGCGACAGTTACGGCTACGACTTCCGCCGCACCGACTACGGCTACCAGATCCTGCCGAACCGGGCGATCACCCGCAGCTATGACCTCAACTACCTCAACCTGCAACGTATCGGCCAGTCCGATACCCGTGTCAGCTCCGGCCAGGTGGAAAGCACCGAAAACGGCAACGGCAGCAATAACAACAGCAGCAATAACAACAATGGCGGCAGCTCCAGCGGCGACCGCTCGGTGACCACCCTCAACGCCAGCCAGGTGCTGACCACCAGCAACGTCGACTTCTGGAAGGAAGTGCGCGACGTGGTTGCGATGATCGTCGGCGGCGAGCAGGGCAACAGCGTGGTGGTCAATCCGCAGGCCAGCATGCTGGTGGTGCGCGCCAACAGCGCCGATCAGGAGAACGTTGCTCGCTTCCTCGAGCAGGCACAGCGCAACCTGCAGCGCCAGGTGATCCTGGAAACCAAGATTCTCGAAGTGCAGCTCAACGACGGCTTCCAGGCCGGCATCAACTGGGAGCGCATCAGTGACAACGGCAACGTCGGCGGCGGTGTCGATGGCGATCTGTTGGACGGGCCGAACGGCATCGGTGGCGTGTTCAGCAGTGTGCTGCGTTTCGGTGACTTCACCGGGCTGATCCAACTGCTGGAAACCCAGGGCGAGGTGCGCGTGCTGTCCAGCCCGCGGATTTCCACGCTGAACAACCAGAAGGCGGTGATCAAGGTCGGTACCGACGAGTTCTTCGTCACCGAGGTCTCGTCCAACAGCAGTACCACCACAGTGGCCGGCGTTACCCAGCCGACCCAGGATGTCACCCTGACCCCGTTCTTCTCCGGCATCTCGCTGGACGTCACCCCGCAGATCGACCAGAGCGACTCCGTGACCCTGCATGTGCGTCCGACCGTCAGCCGCGTGCGTGACCAGAACAAGATCATCCAGCTCGGCGAAGACAATGTCTTCAACCTGCCGCTGGCGCTGTCCACCACACGCCAATCCGACTCCATCGTGCGTGCCCGCAGTGGCCAGGTGGTGGTGATCGGCGGTCTGCTGCAGAACAATAACGAGAACACCGACGCCAACGTGCCGTGGGCCAGTACCCTGCCGGTGGTTGGCAACCTGTTCAAGCAGCAGCGCAAGGCGCTGCAGCAGAGTGAGCTGGTGATTCTCATGCGCCCGCAGGTGGTCAACGATGAAGTCTGGTTGCAGGAACTGCGCAAGAGCGCGGAAACCTTCAAGGAACTGAGATAAGGCGATGTACGAAGCCTTTTTCGGCCTGCGCGAGAAACCCTTCGCGCTGACTCCGAACACCGAATTCCTGGTGCAGCTGGCGCCCTATCAGGCCTGCCTCAACCTGCTGCGCGTGGCCCTCGGTGAAGGCGAGGGCTTCATCAAGATCACCGGCGAAGTCGGCACCGGCAAGACCCTGCTGTGCCGCGCCCTGCTCAATCAGCTCGAAGACGAGCGCTATCAGCTGGCGTACCTGCCCAATCCGGGGATGAGCCCGGTGGGCCTGCGCCAGGCACTGGCCCGCGAGTTGGGTATCGAGAACATCGAGGACATGGACGCCCAGGGCGTGCTCGAAGCGCTGCACGTGCGCCTGATCGAGCTGGCAGCGACGGGCAAGAGCACGGTGGTGCTGATCGACGAAGCACAGGCCCTGCCGACCGCGACCCTGGAAGCCCTGCGTCTGCTGACCAACCTGGAAACCGAGCAGGCCAAGCTGTTGCAGGTGGTGCTGTTCGGCCAGCCCGAGCTGGATGCCACCCTGGAGCGCAACGAGTTCCGCCAGTTGCGCCAGCGCATCACCTTTTCCTACCGCCTGCGGGCGCTGGACGTGAAGGACACCCAGCGCTACCTCAATGAGCGCCTGGCCGTGGCCGGCTACCGCGGCGAGCCGCTGTTCAGCCCCTCGGCCGTACGCCGTCTGGTGCGGGGCAGCGGGGGGATTCCGCGGCTGCTCAATATCCTCGCGCACAAGGCGCTGATGGCAGCGTTTGGCGAAGGCCGACGCCAGGTTTCGGCTGGGCACGTGCGTCGTGCGCAGCTGGATACCGAAGGTGCGCAACCGTTTCTGCGGCAGAGCCCGCGCTGGCTGGGCTGGGGCCTGGCCGCCGGTGTGCTGTCGGTACTGCTGGTGGCGGGGGCCTGGCCCTGGCTGACGCAATGGCGGGAGTTGCTGCCATGAGCCTGGTCAACGACATGCTGCGTGATCTCGAAGAGCGTCGTGCCGCGCCCGGCGAGCGCCTGCAGCTGGATGGCCTGCACGCCGTGGATGAAGCCGGCGCGGCGCGGCGCGAGCGTTTCGAGCGCATTCGCCGCGGGTCGATCTGGTTCTGTGCGGTGCTTCTCGGTGGGCTGCTGGTTGGCCTGATGATCGGGCGCGTGGTCAAACAGATCGATCCGCTGCCAACGGCCCCTGCCGCACCTGCCGTGCCGGCAGCGGTGAGCGTGCCGCAGGTCCTCGACGTTCTGCCGCAGCACGATGCCCGTGGTCTGGTGCTGCAACTGCTGCTGGAGCGCTCGGTGCCCTACCAGCGCATCGAAGAAAGCGGCGCGATCAGCCTGCGTCTGCCGGGCATACAGCTGCAGGGCGAGGCCCAGCATGGCCGCGTGCAGCGCAATGGTCGCAGCCTGTCCTGGCGTGTGGAAAACCAGGGCGCGGACGTCCAGGTGCTGCTGGTCGGTCTCGGTGATGGTCTGGACGTGCGTGATCGTCTGGAGCCCGCTGGCGAGCGCTGGCTGCTGTGGATCGAGGTGCCGCTGAATGCATCCGAAGCGCCGCCCGAGGCCGCCGTCGAGCTGGACGACCTGCCGCCCGCCGTAGCTGCCGAACCCGTAGCCGAGCCGCTGGTGCCGGCCTGGGCCAGCGCGCCAGTGCCCGCCGCCCATGTGCCCGCTGTCGCGGCCGAACCGGCGCCGCCGGCGCGCGTCGAGCCGTTGCCTACGGGGCCGGCCGAAGTCAGCGTGAAACCGTATCGCCCGGACGCCCTCAGCCAGGCGCGTCAGGCCCTGGAAGACGGCGACTACCCGCGCTCGATCCGCGAACTTGAGACGCTGCATCGCGCGCAGCCGAGCAACCCCGAGGTCACTCGTTGGCTGGCCCGCGCCTACCTCGCCGGTGGCGAGCAGGAGCGCCTGCTGGCCTGGCTGCCGGGACAGTTGCAGGGGCTGCCGAAGGACAGCGAGCTGCGCCTGCTGCTAGCGCGCGCGCAGCTGCAGGCCGGGCAGACCCGCGCCGCCGTGGCGACGCTGGAGCAGAACCCGCCATCGTTGCTGCAGGAGCCGACCTACTTCGCCCTGCTCGCAGCCGTCTATCAGCAGACCGGGCAGTGGCGCGAGAGCGCCGCGCTGTATCGGCAGATGATCGAGCTGCGCCCGAATCAGGGCACCTGGCAGCTCGGCCTGGCCATTGCGCTGGAACAGCTTGATCAGTCCGCCGAAGCCGGCGGGCACTATCGCCTGGCCCTCAAGGGCCAAGGATTGGATGACAGCGCGCGGCGGTTCGCCAGCGAACGCGCCGCGGCGTTGGGAGGTCGTTGATGAGTCAGGAAGATGTACGCCAGCGCAAGGTGCGCCTGGGCGATCTGTTGATCCAGGCCGGGCTGATCAGTGACGCCCAGTTGCAGCTGGCGCTGCAGGATCAGAAACGCACCGGCTCAAAACTCGGCCGCACGGTGGTCGACCTCGGTTTCGTCGCCGAGGTGAAGCTGCTCACGGCGCTGTCCGAGCAGCTGAAAATTCCGTTCATCGAGCTCAAGCACTTCAAGTTCGACAACGCCCTGGTGCAGACCCTGCCCGAGGCGTTCGCCCGGCGTTTTCGCGCCATCGTCCTGTCCCGCGAAGGCGGTGGCTTGCTGGTGGGCATGTCCGACCCGCTCGACCTGTTCGCCCTCGACGAGATGGAGCGCATCCTCAAGGTCCGTGTACAGCCGGCTGTGGTGCGCGAGGCCGAGTTGCTGGCGACCCTCGACACGGTCTACCGGCGCACCAGCGAGATCGCCTCGATTGCCGGCGAGCTGGAAGGCGAACTGAAGGACAGTGACTTCGATCTGTCCAAGCTCGGCTCCGACAACAACACCGAAGCGCCGGTGGTGCGCCTACTGCAGACGTTGTTCGAAGACGCCGTGCAGATGAAGGCCTCGGACATCCACATCGAGCCCGACGAAGGCGTGGTGCGCATTCGCCAGCGCATCGACGGCGTGCTCAATGAACAGGTGATGAAGGAGGCGCGCGTCGCCTCGGCCCTGGTCATGCGCCTGAAGATCATGTCCGGCCTGGATATCTCCGAAAAGCGTCTGCCGCAGGATGGGCGCTTCAACATCCGGGTGAAGAACCGCGCGATCGACGTGCGGGTGTCAACCATGCCGGTGCAGTTCGGCGAATCGGTGGTGATGCGTCTGCTCGACCAGACCGGTGGGGTCTCGACCCTGGATGCCAGCGGCATGCCGCCGGACATGCTGGTGCGCTTCCGTCGCCTGCTGCAGCGCCCGTTCGGCCTGGTGCTGGTCACCGGGCCGACCGGCTCGGGCAAAACCACCACGCTGTACGCCGGCCTTGCCGAGCTGAACAGCCCGGAGAAGAAGATCATCACCGTGGAGGACCCGGTCGAGTACCGCCTGCCGCGGATCAACCAGGTGCAGGTCAACGCCAAGATCGACCTGAGCTTCGCCCGCGTGCTGCGCGCTGCCCTGCGTCAGGACCCGGACATCGTCCTGATCGGTGAAATGCGTGACCAGGAAACCGCCGAGATCGGCCTGCGCGCCGCCCTCACCGGTCACCTGGTGTTGTCCACCCTGCACACCAACGATGCGTTGACATCGGCCATGCGCCTGATCGACATGGGCGCCGAACCGTTCCTCGTCGCGACCTCGCTCAATGCGGTGCTGGCGCAGCGCCTGGTACGCCGCGTGTGCGAGAACTGCATGGAAGACCACGCGCCCGAGCCGCGGCAGCTGGTCTGGCTGGAGAATCTCTACCGTGCGCCGCTGGTGGGACGCACGTTCAAGCGCGGCGCCGGTTGCCACCAGTGCCACAACACCGGTTACGCCGGGCGTGTCGGCGTCTACGAGCTGCTGGAAATGGACGAGGGCATGGTCGCGGCGCTGCGCCGCAATGACCCGCAAGGCTTCGCCGAGGCGGCTCAGGCCAGCGCCAACTACCGACCGCTGGCCGCCTGTGCGCTGGACTACGCCCTGGCCGGGGTGACCAGCGTCGAGGAAGTCCTCAAGGTATGCGCTACCCTGACTGATGAGGTAGTTGCGTGATGAGGGGGAATTCCCGTTGCCCGGCAGTCGCTTCGCGACCGGCCCCTGAGCGGCGGAAAGCAGCGCCATGAGCCAGTTCCGTTACACCGGGCGCGACGCCCAGGGTGGCAAGATCAGTGGCACTCTGCAGGGTGCCAATAGTGACGCCGTGGCCAGTGAACTGCTCGCTCAGCGCATCACCCCGTTGACCATTGAGGAGCAGGCGCAGCAGGCCGATGACGACGTGTTTGCCGCGCTCAAAGAGCGCCTGCGCCGCAAGAGCGTCGACCTCGAAGAACTGATCATCTTCTGCCGGCAGATGTACAGCCTGAGCAAGGCCGGTGTGCCGATCATCCGCGCCATCGGCGGCCTCGGCGAGTCCCATCGCAACCTGTATTTTCGTGAAGTATTGCAGGAGGTACGCAGCGACCTCGAGGGCGGCATGAGCATGGCCGTGGCGCTGCACGCACACCCGAAGGTATTCGGCACACTGTTCATCAGCATGATCAGCGTCGGCGAAAACACCGGCCAGCTCGACCAGGCCTTCCGTCAGCTCTCCGGCTATCTGGAGATGGAGCGCGAAACGCGCAAGCGCATCAAGCAGGCTACGCGCTACCCGATGTTCGTCATGCTGGCCATGGTGGTCGCGCTGGTGGTGATCAACCTGTTCGTCATCCCGGCGTTTGCCAAGGTCTTCGAGCAGTTCCATGCGCAGCTGCCGCTGCCGACCCGCATCCTCATCGGCACCTCGCAGTTCTTCCAGGAGTACTGGTGGCTGATGGGGCTGGTTGTTGCGGGCGCTATTTACGCCTTTATCCGCTGGAAGCAAACCGACGCCGGCGCGCTGAAGTGGGACCAGATAAAGCTGCGCTTTCCTATCGTCGGTGGTGTGTTCGAGCGCATCGCCCTGGCGCGTTTCACCCGCACCTTCGCGATGATGTACAAGGCCGGCGTGCCGCTGTTGCAGACGCTGTCGATCAACAGCGCCAGCGTCGGCAACCTGTATATCGGCCGGGCTATTCTGAGCATGCGTGAAGGCGTCGAGCGCGGTGAGGCGTTGACCAGTACGGCGTCTACCAGTGGCCTGTTCACACCGCTGGTGTTGCAGATGATGGCGGTTGGCGAGGAAACCGGCGCGCTGGATGACCTGTTCATCGAGGTCGCTGACTTCTATGAACAAGAAGTGGACTACGACCTCAAGCAACTGGCTGACGCTATCGAGCCGATCCTGATCGTGGCGATGGGCATCATGGTGCTGGTTCTGGCGCTGGGTGTGTTTCTGCCGATGTGGGAACTCGCGTCTGCCGCCAAAGGTGGTGCTTGAGAGCGGATTACGAGACGGACTACACGGTGCGCCGCGCGCGCATCGTTGGCTGGAGCGTAATTGGTGTAATTGGCTTGGGCCTGGTGCTGGCGCTTGGCTGGAAGATTGCGGAAGTCAGTGAGCAGCGGGCGATGAACGCTACCCGTGAGCACCTGGCGGCCAGTTTGAGCAGCTTTTCCGCGGAGCGGGTCGCCAAGGATCAAGCGCTGGACGAGGGATGGACGAAGCGCAATCCCTTCGTGCTCTTGCGGTGGCAGCAGAGTAACTACTGCGGCGAGCTGGCGATGGCCGAGAAGCCGCGTCGCGGTTGCTGGTACTGGCTGCCACAGCAAGGCTGGGTGCTGTACCGCACGCGCTTTGGTGACGAATGGGCAAAAGACGCGGGTGAATTGCAGGTCTATCGAGTAAGAGCGGTTCCCAGGGAAATGTCGATTGGCTCACAATTCATGGGTGCGGCTTTTGCCATGGAGCTAGAGGAAGTACCCCGCGCGGAGATAACCGCGGCGGGCTGGATTAGTCACTGAGGAAGAGCAATGAAGAACAGCAAAGGTTTTACCCTGATCGAACTGGTGGTGGTGATCGTCATCCTCGGCATTCTGGCCGCCGTGGCGCTGCCGCGCTTCATGAACGCCACGCAGGACGCCCATCGTGCTGCTGTCGAAGGTGCGGGCGGTGCGCTGGCTTCTGCCGTGGTGCTGGTGCGTTCGCAGTGGGAAATCAACCGCAGCAAGGGCGTGGCTACCCCTAATGCCAACGTGGCTGGTTTCGGCAACAACGATGTGGATGTCAACGACAGCGGCTGGCCGCTCGGCACTGGCGGTACGCTTGATTGCGTCGGGCTCTGGGGTGCGCTTCTGCAAGGCTCCGCGCCTACCGTGGCTGCATCCGGCACCGGCGTTGACTATCTTGCCACCAGCCCCGCCAGCAATTGCGTTTACACCTATCAGGCTGATGGTGCCAACGACACCATTACCTATGAGCCTACAACCGGTGTCGTGAACACCGTTTTCACTGAATAACTCCAGTCCAGAGGGCTTCAAAATGAAAAAACAACAAGGCGGTTTCACCCTGATCGAGCTGATCATGGTTATCGTGATTCTCGGGATTTTGGCGGCGTTTGCACTGCCGCGGTTTGCCAACCTCGGTGCTGATGCGCGGCGCTCGACCATTCAGGGCGTAGAAGGCTCCATGAAGTCAGCTTCCGCGATTGTGCATTCGGCATTCCTGGCTCGCGGCGGCACCTCGTCGACAACTACAGTTGCTGTAGAGGGTGCAAGCATCGCTGTTAGCAACGGCTACCCAGCGTCCTCGGCCGCCGGTATTGGTGACGCGGCGCAGTTGTCGGCCACTGAATTCGATATTACGCACACAGCAACCACAACGACCGTACAAGCGAAAGGTGCTGCTACAGCTGCTTCCTGCCAAGTTGTGTACACCGCAGCAACCGCTAGTACGATTCCCACTGTAGTTCCCACTACAGGGGGTTGTTAGTAGCCAATGCGCGGCTTCACCTTGGTCGAGTTGATCATGGTCATCGTGATCATCGGCATTCTCGCCGTGGTGGTGGGGCCGCGTTTCTTTGATAGGTCTGTGTTTGACCAGCGTCTGTATTACGAAGAGGCACTGTCTGCAGTGCGTTACGGACAGAAGCTCGCCGTAGCCAGTGGCTGTCCGATTCGGGCCCAGGTCAACAGTGCGGGCTATACCCTCACCTATGCGAGCGCTTGTGGCGCCATTGCTGCAGGCGGTGCGGTTGCTAATCCCATTGGGGGTGGCAACTACGCTACGACCAACTCACAGGGCGTCACTGTTGCGCCCGCTTTGGACGTGACCTTCAACTCTCTCGGCGCTGCCTCTGGCGCTGGCAACACTGCCAGCTTTGCCAGCGGAGCCTTTTCGATCAACGTCAACCTGGCCACCGGCTATATCGGGACCACACCATGAGCCGGCCCTTCGTTGTCAGTCATGGTTCGCCAGCGCGGCAACAAGGCATGACCCTGGTTGAGCTGGTGATTACCATCGTAATTGTTGGCATCGCCGCAGCGGCGATGTTCTCGGCCATGGCCGCGATCACCGGCCGCTCGGCCGACCCGATGCTGCGCCAGCAGAGTCTGGCGTTGGCTGAGGCTTATCTGGAAGCAATCACTACCCGTGCCTATATCGACCTGCCGGCCGCAGCACAAAACCTGCAGGCTGCGCAGGATATCAACGGCACGCCCATTCTTCCTGGTTACCAAGTCTCCGTAGCGGTTAATACTGGCGCTTCGGTAGGCGGGGTGGCCGCGACCAGCATCCGTGTCACCGTCGTGGACCCCACCGGGCAGCAACTGCTGCTCGATGGCTACAGGACGAACTACTGATGGCGTGCGTATTGGGCCCGTGCCCGCGTTGGCACCAGAGCGGAGTGGCTAAAAGGCGTGCCTGCCGGATACAAGGGTTTACCTTGGTTGAACTGGTGATGGTCATCGCTCTGGCAGGGTTGGTTGCGGTGATGATTTCCACCGTGATGTCGCGGCCCATGCAAGGCTTCGTCGATCAGAGCCGGCGCGCCACGCTGGTGGACCTGGCATCGACTGCCCTCAATCGCATGGCTCGTGATATCCGTTTGGCGGTGCCCAACTCCGTCCGTATCGGCGGCAATGGCGAACTGGAGCTGCTGCGCGCTCCTGTTGGCGGCCGCTATCGCGCCAACCTGCTAAACGGTGTGCCGCAGGACCCGCCAAGGTGTACGGCGAGTCCTTGCATCATCCCCTTTGCCGGCCCGTTGCCGCTCAATGAGCTGATTCTGCCCGCCAGCTTGTGGATGGTGATCTACAACGTAGGGGGGGGCGGCCCTGGCAACAATGTATGGCCGCCCTCGGATGCGGTTTCATCGGTGATTAGCCCCAGGGTTTCCGTCAGTCTTGCCGGCAGTACGCTGCAGCTCAGTGGAGCAGCCGTTGCAGGCTTTCGCTTTCGCTATGCGTCCCCGCAACATCGTTTTTATCTGGCAGACAGCGTTGTCGGGTATCGCTGCATGAACGGGCAGATTCGGCGGGGCGAGTTCAGCACTCTGGAAAACACCTACAACTACGATAATGCCGCGGTGGTGGTAGATCGCGTTAACTGTGGCACCAGTAGCCTCACCTATGCGGCGGGAACCAACACCCGTAGCGGCTTGGTCACACTGCGCCTGACCCTGACCGACAGCGGTGAAACCATCACTCTTCTGCAGCAGGTCCATGTCGATAATGCGCCTTAAGGGAAGCGAGCACGGCTTTGGCCTGGTGGCGGCGATGTTCCTGATCATCATCGTCGCGTTGGTCATTGCAGCCATGTCACGTCTGGCGACGACGCAGAACGCCACCAACAGCATGGCGATTCAGCAGGCCCGAGCGTACCAAGCCGCCCGAGCCGGCATTGAGTATGGAATTGTTCGCGCCCTTTCAAGCCCCACAGCGTTGCCGTGCGCCACATTTGCCCTTGATGGATTTCAAGTCCAGGTCACCTGCCCTTCTGTATCACTGGCTATCCCTGAAGAAGATAAAACGGCCGCTCAATTTTTCACGATCACTGCCACTGCCCAATTTGGTGCTCCCGGCCAGCCGGACTATGCGTACCGGCAGCTGACATCCGTAGTGGAGAGGCCATCGCCATGACTCAGGCTGTTTTTCTCCGCTTGCTCAAATGGGGCGTTGCAGCAATGGGGCTGCTGCTGTCCAGCAACGCGCTAGCCGTGGCCTATACCTTCAGCTCAGGCGGTTTTCTAAATCCAGTCGCAAATAACCCTCCGCCCTGCCAAGGTCAGGGCGCGGCGTGGAGCAGAAACGGGAGTGTCTTTACGTGTACCGGCCGTGTTGTGCTGGCTGCTGGCGATACGGTGGTGGTCTCCACCTGGTTTTTTGAGTCACTCGGCGACGTTACCATCGTTGCCAATGGCGGCTTCACGCTGGCGGGCAATAGCATTGGCACTTCGGGCAAGAACATTTCTCTGGAAACCGACTACAACACCATTACCGCAACCGGCACCAACAACATCAACGGTTCGGTGAAGGGCGGGAGCAGCAGTATCTCTCTGACGACCGGCACCATTACCGGCTCGCTGGAATCTGCCAGCGGCGCCATCACGCTCAACGGCACGACGGTGAATGGCACGCTGACCAGTAGCGGCGCAAACAACCTGACCAACGCCTCCGTCGGCGGCATAACGCAGATCACCAGCACGCTGGTCGCGACTTCTTCGACATTCGGCAGTAACGTCACCACCAGTGGCTCTGCGTCCCTGAGTGCGGGCAGTGTGACAGGGACGCTCTCATCCAGTGCCCCCATCACCACCACCAATGGCACGGCCATTAGTGGTGCGGTTACCAGCACTAACGGCACGGTCAGCCTTGGTGGTGGCAGTGTTGGAGGCAAGGTCACCGGCACCAACGGAGTGACATCCAATAACACCAACATCACCGGCGATGTTGCAGCAACCAGCGGCACCATCAATCTCACTGGCGGCACCATCAACGGCAACATCAGCGGCGGTTGCTGCCAGATCACGCTGAGCGGTTTGACGCTGAATGGTAATGCCTCCGCCACTAACAACAACCTTGTCGTCAGCACCAGCACCATTACCGGCAACCTGACCTCAACCAATACCATCAGCCTCGCCAGTACCAGCGTAACCGGCAACGTAAGTGCGGCAACGTGGGGGGTCACCATTACCGGCACAGGAAGCAGCAAGGTGGTGGGCACCTGTACGCCTAGCCTGACCTCGCCAGTTGACCTGTGTCAGGCGGTAGTGGTGCCGACCTGCCTGACCGATAACTTCAATCGAACCGATCTCGGTAGCACCGACTGGGCGGTAACCAGCCGAAATGGCAGCTTTGGCGTGCCGAAGATCATCAATAATCGCCTGCGCCTGACGGACAACTCGGGCAACGTTGCCACTGGCGCCACTATCCAGCGCCTGCTTCCGGCCACCTCGAACTACGTGCAGGTGCAGTTCAAGTACTACGCCTACAACGGCAACGGGGCTGATGGCGTGGCGGTGATCTTCTCCGATGCCGCTGTCACTCCCCAGCCGGGTGGCTATGGCGGCTCCCTTGGGTATGCGCAATTGAATGGCACCAGCGGCTTTTCCGGCGGCTGGCTGGGTGTTGCACTCGACGAGTTCGGCAACTTCTCAAACCCGACGGAGACGCGCGTCGGCGGCCCAGGTGCGCGAGCGGACTCCGTGTCGATAAGGGGCTCAGGCGTAGGTACCACCGGTTACCGTTATCTGGCGGGTACATCTGCCAACCTCAGTCCCAGCCTGGATGTCTCTGGCGCTACTGCTGGTCCTGGGCATACCTACCGAATCACCTTGGACAGCACCACCAACGGCAAGACGATGGTGTCGGTGGAGCGCAATACCGGCTCCGGATTCACGACCCTCATTTCGTCATTCGATGCACAGGCGGCCAGCGGGCAGGACGTGTTGCCGAGCAATTTCTTCATGACATTGACTGGCTCCACCGGTGGCTCCAACAACGTCCACGAGCTGGACGACTTCCAGGTTTGTGCGACCAAACTGAACCCGATCGGCCAGCAGATCGACCATTTCGAGTTCACCTATGGTGCCAACGCGCTAACGTGCAACCCGCAGCCAGTCACGATCAAGGCCTGCCTTAATGCCAGCTGCAGCAGTCTTTTCACCGACCCTGTCAGTGTGACGCTTGCTCCGAGCAGTGGATGGACTGCAACGCCTCCGGCAACCCTCAGTGGTGGCAATGTAATCAACTTCAGTGGAGGGACTGGTGTCGCTCAGTTACGCAGCGGAGCTGGAGTCGTCACCATCGGAGCACCCGCGTCCGCGCCCGCGACCAAGCCGTTGAGTCAACCTGTGTGCTCTACGACGGGATGCAGGATTACCTACGCAGACAGCGGGTTTCTCGTGAATGTACCCAACATGATCGCCGCCAAACCGGTCAACGGCACCATCCAGGCCGTGCGCAAATCTGACAGTTCCGCCATTTGCGTGCCGGGGTTCGCCAACGTAACGCGTACGGTCGGTTTCAATGCCGCCTACGGCAACCCGAATACCGGAACCAAGGCCGTCGTGGTAACGGGTAATGCCGCAGCGACGTCAGTGGTCACGACAACCACCAGCGGGCAAACCACCGCGACCACCGATGTCACGCTGGACTTCGACGCGAACGGTCGGGCACCAATCACCGTGCGTTATGACGACGCGGGTTCGATGGCGCTCAATGCCCGCTATGTGGATGGCAGTGCGAACAGTGGTGATGCCGGCCTTTCAATACTAGGTGCCGGCACGTTCATTAGCCGCCCGTTTGGTCTGTGTCTGGAAACGAATACGAGCGCTGCGTGTACAGCGGATGGCGCCGCGTGCCCGCTGTTCCCGGCCGGGGCGCTTACGCCGGCATCTCCTGGCAGCGTACGGGCCGGCGATGATTTTGATCTACAGGTGAGAGCAGTCGCCTGGGGTGGCAGTGACACACAGTCGCGAACGGCGGAAAACCTGTGCACCAATATCACCACGCCGAACTACCGGCAGGGCGACAGCGCAACCATCCAGACAACGGGCATTGCGTTGTCATCGACCGTCCAGGGGTTGGGTAGTGGCGCATTGAATGGTGATCTGAAGGCGCCCCGTTATGTGCATGACAATAGCCAGGTCAGCATTACGCAGAGCATGAGCGAGGTGGGTGTCTTCAAAATTACTGCTACGCCACCCAGCTACCAGGGCTTGAAGATGGATGGCTCCGGCAGCGGTATCGATGCTATCAGTGCGGTCAGTGACAGTGGTCGAGTGGGGCGCTTCGCACCGGCTTATCTGGATGTAGAGGTCAACGCCAGCCTGGCGCCTACCTGCACACCCGCGCCGTCCGGGCAGACCGCGTTCACCTATCAAGACCAGCCCATGGGCTTTACCGCTGCCTCGCGTCTGTATGTTGTGGGGAAAAATCGCCAGGGCGGCACTACTCGCAATTACGACTCCAGCGTGCTGTGGCGTTTCTCCCAGCCACTGGCTCACACTTTCCTGTCCGCAACGGGCCAGTCAGCGCTTGATCGCAGCGTGCTCAAGGCAACGCCGATGGTTAGCTGCACCGCTACGGATGCGCCCAGTCTGTGCATGCCCGCCCGTGTAGCTGGCGTTCGCGATTTCGAGGCAGAAGCCAGTGACGCCAGTCCGTGGGATGGGAAGAGAGGCTATGTGTTTAAGGACACGCCGGCCTATTTGCGCGTGGATACTCCGCAAAGCAGCGATGCAGAGTTTGAGGCCAAGTTGAAGCTGTCTATTGCCAAGACGCAACTGACGGAAGCCAGTGGCGCGGATGGTGCTTTCTACAGCCTGGACAAGGGCGCTACGGCTGCGGATTACTACTCGGCCACTGCGCTAGAGGGTAGCAAGGTGCGCCTGGGCAGACTGCGTACGGAGAATGGTGCTGCCAGTGATCTCAGTGACTCATCAGGCAACGCGCCGCGAGTGGTTTTGCCCGTTGTTCTGGAGCAATGGTCTGGCGCGGTTTTCGTCAAGGCGGTGGATGGTTGCACTCAGGTCACTTCGACACTGGAGAGCTACAGTGGAAACCTGACCCAGGCTGCTTTGCTTGATAGTGTGTCTGAGTCGTCTCTCACGACCCAGCGGGTAACCGTTTCTCCGGTGGCGGGGAATGGTGGCAAGCTGAATGGCTCTGTAGTGGTTCGCCATGGGATCAATCTGATCAATGCCCCAGGTGTTCCTGCCGTCTGGCTTTGCAGTTCACGAACAGCTGCGTCCGAGGTTGGGCTTGGTGGCGTTTGTTCGTATACATCAGCAGATGGCGCGCTGGCGAAAGAGCAGGCGACTTTCGGGTTGTATCAAGGATCTCCGCCGCTGATCTTCCGCCGCGAGGTTTATCGTTAGGCTGAACGGACACGAAAAACAAAAAGGCCACCTGCGAAGGTGGCCTTTTTGTTTGGCGGTGTAAAAGAGGGGAATCCCCGGCCTGCCTGTACCAAGGTCCCCGAAACTGGGTGTACTTGAGTCTATGCAGGGTGTGTGCCAGTTTTATTACGATGGGTGCAGGCCTTGTGAATACTGGGTTTCAGCCGAGTTTGGTGTCTTATGTCGTGCGCGGCGCGCGACGGCTGTTTGAACCGGCTAAGTGCACCCGCACGGTTTTTGCGCACCAATCGGGCATGGCAGTGTGCTCGCCCGGAAATTAAAAAGCGGGCCAGAGGCCCACTTTCTTGTGCAGCTGAACGTCTTGATCAGGCGTCGTCGCCGTCGTCGTCATCGCCGCCGTCCACCTTCATGCCGAGTTCCTTGATCTTGCGCGTCAGGGTGTTGCGCCCCCAGCCGAGCAGCACGGCGGCATCGCGGCGGCGGCCGGCGGTGTGCTTGAGTGCGGTCTCGATCATGATCCGTTCGAAGGCCGGTACGGCGCTGTCGAGCAGGCTGGACTGGCCGCGCGCCAGGGACTGGTCGGCCCACTGGCGCAGTGCCTGTTCCCAGTTGGCGGCTGGCTGGCTTTCCTGAGGCTGGGTGAGCAGCTCTGGCGGCAGGTCGTCGACATGCACTTCGCGCCCGGACGCCATGACGGTGATCCAACGGCAGGTGTTTTCCAGCTGGCGAACGTTGCCGGGCCAGGGCAGGTGCTTGAGGTAGTCCTCGGTCTCGCTCTTGAGTAGCTTCGGCTCCACGGCCAGTTCCTGAGCCGCACGCGCGAGGAAGTGGCGGGCGAGGGTGGGGATGTCCTCGCGGCGGTCGGACAGGCGCGGGATGTGGATGCGGATTACGTTGAGGCGGTGGAACAGGTCTTCACGGAACTTGCCGGCCTGCACCAGGGTTTCCAGGTTCTGGTGCGTGGCGGCGATGATGCGCACGTCGACCTTGACCGGCGTGTGGCCACCGACGCGGTAGAACTCGCCGTCGGCCAGTACGCGCAGCAGGCGGGTCTGGGTGTCGGCCGGCATGTCGCCGATTTCGTCGAGGAACAAGGTGCCGCCGTCAGCCTGCTCGAAGCGGCCGCGACGCTGGTTGGCCGCACCGGTGAAGGCACCTTTCTCGTGGCCGAACAGTTCGGATTCCATCAGATCCTTGGGGATCGCCGCCATGTTCAACGCAATGAACGGTGAGGACGCGCGCGGGCTGTGGCGGTGCAGGGCGTGGGCGACCAGCTCCTTGCCGGTGCCGGACTCGCCGTTGATCAGCACGGTGATGTTGGAGTGTGACAGGCGGCCGATGGCGCGGAATACCTCCTGCATCGCTGGCGCTTCGCCGATGATTTCCGGGGTGCGGGTCTGTTCGACCGGCACCTGCAGGCCTTGCTGTTCCTGGGCGTGCTGGAAGGCGCGCTTGACCAAGGACACGGCTTCGTCGACATCGAACGGCTTGGGCAGGTACTCGAAGGCACCGCCCTGGTAGGACGCCACGGCGCTTTCCAGGTCGGAGTGCGCGGTCATGATGATCACCGGCAGTCGCGGGTAGAGCTCGCGAATGCGGGCCAGCAGGTCGAGGCCGCTGGCGCCGGGCATGCGGATGTCGGAGATGATCACATCCGGCTGCTGGCGCGTCAGGCGGCTGAGCACGCCGTCGGCACTGTCGAAACTCTGGGTGGTCATGCCTTCCTGTTGCAGGGCCTTTTCCAGGACCCAGCGGATGGAACGGTCGTCGTCGACAATCCAGACGGTTTCACTGCGGCTCATGATTGAAAGACTCCTTGTTCCAGCGGAAGGAAAATCGAGAACACGGTGTGGCCGGGGTGGCTTTCGCACTCGATCAGTCCCTGATGCTGGCTGATGATGTTCTGGGTGATGGCCAGGCCCAGCCCGGTGCCGTCAGGGCGCCCGCTGACCATGGGGTAGAAGATGGTTTCCTGCAGCTCCGGCGGAATGCCCGGGCCGTTGTCGATGATCTCCATCTTGGCCACCAGGCGATGGCGCACGTGGCCGATGGTGAACTGGCGCAGCGTGCGGGTGCGCAGGCTGATGCGGCCCAGGCGCATGTCGCTCTGGCCAGAGAGCGCCTGCAGGGCGTTGCGCACGATATTGAGCACGGCCTGGATCATCTGCTCGCGGTCGATCAGCAGGTCGGGAATGCTTGGGTCGTAGTCGCGCACCAGAGTGATGCTGCCCTGGCTTTCCGCCTCGATCAGGCTGCCAACACGCTCGAGCACTTCATGGATGTTGGTCATCGACAGCGAGGGCAGCTTGTTCGAGCCGAGCATGCGGTCGACAAGATTACGCAGGCGGTCGGCCTCCTCGATGATCACGTTGGTGTAATCCTTGAGGCTTTCTTCCGGCAGCTCGCGGGCCAGCAACTGGGCGGCTCCACGAATGCCGCCGAGCGGGTTCTTGATCTCGTGGGCCAGGCCGCGCACCAGCAGCTTGGTGGTTTCCTGCTTGGACAGCTGCGCCTCTTCCTTGGTGATGCGCAGCAGGCGGTCACGCGGGTGCACTTCGAGCAGCAGCAGGGTCTGGCCGCGATTGAGGATCGGCGTGACGGCGTAGTCGACGGTAATGGTCTGCCCGGACAGCGAGGTGAGCATGGCCTCGCGCTTGGTGAAGGGGTGTGCGTGCTCGACAGCCTGGCGCAGCGAGCTGAGCGCTTCCGGTGACTCGGTGAACAGCTCGCTGATGAACTGGCCGTGGCTGCGCTGGCCACTGACGGCCAGAAGCATCTCCGCAGCGGGATTCATGTACTCCAGACGCAGGTCGTCGTTGAGCAGAATCGTGGCGGTGGTCAGGTTGTCCAGCAGCAGGCGATGCAGAGCGTCGTTTATGGTCATGGGCAGGCATCCGGCAATGGGCTAGGAAAATGCAAAAAGCAAACCAAAGCCCCGAAAAGACGCGCGTTATCTTTTGCCGCTCCGTGATTGGCCGTGTTTCAGCGCAAGCAGCGAGAAGGCGAGTGAACCAAAACAGGGAGAGTATAGAAATCGGTGCAGATCGGTGCGCCATGTTGGTGCGCGATCTGCCGATTCAGATGAAGGGGACGAAGGGGATGTCGCGGGGCTCTTTCGGCTTGTCCTTGAGCGGGCACTCCGGGCGGACGCCGTAATCGTCTTTCTTGCAAGGGTTGGCCTGGCGTTTCTGCGCCAGGGAGATGCGTTTCATGTGGAAGGGCTGGCTCGGTGTGCGTTCCAGGGTTCGGCCTGTGGCGTCGATGATTTCGACAGCGATCTGGTGAGTGCCGCGGTCGACGTTTTCCAGCGAGAACACCGGGCTGCGGCTCGCCTCTTTCATCACCTTGCCATCCATCACCAGGCGGAACAGATGACCGTCCTGCAGGGCCGGCTCCAGGGTCGCGGTGACGATGACGTTGCCGGCAGCATCGCGGATGGTCGCGTCTGGTTCGGGAATCAGGATGCGCAGCAGGCTATAGGCAGGCGCCTTGGGCTCCATGGTCAGCGATACGGGTGGGCGCGGAATGACGTTCTGTCCGCGCATTTCATTGCTGGGCGCCAGTTCCACGCGCTGGGCGTTTTCCGATTGCGGTTGATCGGTGAAAACGCGATTCCCATCTGCGTCGATATAGGTATAGACGCCGGCCAGTACAGGCAGGCTGAGGCTGGACAGCAGCAGGCAGAACAGCAGGTGGCGCATGTGCTTCGGACTACTCGTGAGGATTACGGGGCGGGCTTGGGTTTGGGTGGTGGCGGTCGTAGTGCGGGGCTGCTGGTGTTCACGCGCTGCACGGTGAAGGTGACGGTGGCGCTTTGCTGGATGACCTGGGTGCCATTGAGCACCTCGACGGCCAGGCTGTGTTCGCCGCGGTCGGCAGCAACTACCTGCAGGCTGGTGACGTTGACCGGCTGGCCGTAAGGCTGGCCATCGAGCAGCAGGCGCAGGCGATGGCCGGGGAGCAGGCGTGGCGTTATTTTCACGCCGACGGTAAAGGTGCCGTTGTTGGCGCGCAGGGCTTCATCGCTGGGCAGATTGGTCAGTTCCAGTACGCCATAGGTCGTGGTGTTCTGGCTGGCTGTCGGTGTGGCTTGGGTGGAGACTGGTGTCTGTGGGGCCACGGTATTGGTCGGTGGCAGCTCGACGCTTTCAACGTCCTGGCCTTCCGGTGGCTGATTGGTAAACACCGTGTTGCCGTTGGCGTCGGTATATTTGTAGATCTGCGCAGCAGCTGGCAGGGCCAGGGCGCAGAGCAGGCAGGCGGTGAGCAGACGCATTGGCGTACTCCCAGAAGATATCGGGCTAAGCCTTGCATCTGTTGGCGTCGCTGGCAAGCGCGCGACTTTCACGCCGTGTGACGGCGCAAAAAAAGGCCTCCCGAAGGAGGCCTTTTTCAATGCGCTGCCGGAGCAGGCGCTACTGGCTTAGACGCTGTAGTACAGGTCGTATTCCAGCGGGTGTACGAAGGTACGTACTTTGATTTCTTCTTCGGATTTCAGCTCGATGTAGGCATCGATGAAGTCGTCGGAGAACACGCCGCCCTTGGTCAGGAACGCGCGACCCTTGTCCAGTTCTTCCAGGGCTTCTTTCAGGCTGCCGCACACTTGCGGGATCAGCTTGCCTTCTTCCGGCGGCAGGTCGTACAGGTTCTTGTCCGCTGCGTCGCCAGGGTGGATCTTGTTCTGGATACCGTCCAGACCGGCCATCAGCAGGGCGGCGAAGGCCAGGTACGGGTTGGCAGCCGGATCCGGGAAGCGCGCTTCGATACGGCGGGCTTTCGGGCTCGACACGTAAGGAATACGGATGGAAGCGGAACGGTTACGAGCCGAGTAGGCCAGCATGACCGGCGCTTCGAAGCCCGGGACCAGACGCTTGTAGGAGTTGGTCGACGGGTTGGTGAAGCCGTTCAGGGCCTTACCGTGCTTGATGATGCCGCCGATGAAGTACAGGGCGGTGTCGGACAGGCCGGCATAGCCTTCACCTGCGAAGGTGTTCTTGCCGTCTTTACCGATCGACAGGTGCACGTGCATACCCGAACCGTTGTCGCCGTACAGCGGCTTCGGCATAAAGGTAGCGGTTTTGCCGTAGGCGTCAGCCACGTTGTGCACGCAGTACTTCAGGGTCTGAACTTCGTCAGCCTTGTTGACCAGGGTGTTGAACTTCACGCCAATTTCGTTCTGCCCGGCAGTCGCCACTTCGTGGTGGTGAACTTCGATGACCAGGCCCATTTCTTCCATGGCATTACACATGGCAGTACGGATTTCGTGGTCGTGGTCGCACGGCGGAACCGGGAAGTAGCCACCTTTGACGGCTGGGCGGTGGCCCTTGTTGCCGCCTTCGATGTCGGCGTCGGTGTTCCAGGAGCCTTGTTCGGAGTAGATCTTGAACATGGAACCGGAGATGTCGGACTTGAACTTTACTTCGTCGAAGATGAAGAACTCAGGCTCCGGGCCTACGAATACGGTGTCACCGATACCGGTGGTCTTCAGGTATTCCTCAGCGCGCTTGGCGATGGAGCGCGGGTCGCGGTCGTAGCCTTGCATGGTGCTCGGCTCGATGATGTCGCAGACCAGGATCAGGGTCGGCTCTTCGGTGAACGGGTCCAGCACGGCGGTGTCGTCGACCGGCAGCAGGATCATGTCGGAGGCTTCGATGCCTTTCCAGCCGTGGATGGAGGAGCCGTCGAACATCTTGCCGACTTCGAAGAATTCGTCGTCCAGGGCGTCACGTGCCGGCATGGTCACGTGGTGCTGCTTGCCCTTGGTGTCGGTGAAGCGCAGGTCTACCCACTTCACGTCGTGTTCTTTGATCAGTTGAACAGCTTTAGACATGTTGTCCTCCAGATGGATAAGGCTCGAAGGTGAGCCCTCAAAAGTTCGGTGAAGCCCGGCGGCATAGTCTGCCAGGGCGACCTGCCTCACAAGGGAGCAAATTGCATGCCAGTGCCCCGGAATGGGTGTAAGCCCTGAAAGTCAGGGGCTGCGGGGGCTGCGGCAAATCTCGCGTGCTTTTACTGCGCACTAATGGTGCGGATAAATGCGCGCTCGCACTTATTCGGTGCGTCGCCTGTGCTTTGTATAGTTTTTGGTTAAAGCTTGAGCAATTTCCGCTATAATCCGCGCCCTTCTTTTTTCGGCCGCCTCGTGCACTGCTGTCTCCATGAAACTCATCGTCAAAGTCTTCCCTGAAATCACCATCAAGAGCCGGCCGGTGCGCAAGCATTTCATCCGCCAGCTGGGGAAGAACATCCGCACCGTGCTGCGTGATCTGGATCCCGACCTGCGGGTGGACGGTGTGTGGGACAACCTCGAGGTGGAGACCGCGCTCAGCGAACCCAGAGTGCTGCAGGAGATGATCGCGCGGCTGACCTGCACGCCCGGCATCGCGCACTTCCTGGAAATCAACGAATACCCGCTGGGTGATTTCGACGACGTGCTGGAGAAGTGCAAGCGTCACTACGCCGACCAGCTGCCGGGCAAGATCTTCTCCGTACGCTGCAAGCGCGCCGGCAAGCACAGCTTCAGTTCGATGGACGTCGAACGCTACGTCGGCAGCCAGCTGCGCCAGCAGTGTGGCGCCGCCGGCATCGCCCTGAAGAACCCCGATGTGGAAGTGCGCATCGAGATTCGCGATCAGCGCCTGTTCGTCATTCACCACCAGCACGACGCCATCGGCGGCTATCCGCTGGGCTCGCTGGAGCAGACCCTGGTGCTGATGTCCGGCGGTTTCGACTCCACCGTCGCTGCCTATCAGATGATGCGCCGCGGCCTGCTCACCCACTTCTGCTTCTTCAACCTGGGCGGGCGAGCGCATGAGCTGGGCGTGATGGAAGTCGCCCACTACCTGTGGAAGAAATACGGCAGCTCGCACCGCGTGCTGTTCATCAGCGTGCCGTTCGAGGAAGTGGTCGGCGAAATCCTCGGCAAGGTCGACAACAGCCAGATGGGCGTGGTGCTCAAGCGCATGATGCTGCGTGCCGCGACCCGCATCGCCGAGGACCTGCGCATCGATGCCCTGGTCACCGGCGAGGCGATCTCCCAGGTGTCCAGCCAGACCCTGCCGAACCTCTCGGTGATCGATTCGGCCACCGACATGCTGGTGCTGCGTCCGCTGATCGCCAGCCACAAGCAGGACATCATCGACACCGCCTACGAAATCGGCACCGCCGAGTTCGCCAAGCACATGCCCGAATACTGCGGCGTGATTTCGGTGAACCCGACCACGAAGGCCAAGAAACCGCGCATCGAGCATGAAGAGACCCGCTTCGACATGGCCATCCTCGACCGCGCCCTGGAGCGCGCCACGCGGATGACCGTTGATCGAGTGATCGACGAACTCGGTGAGGACCTTCCGGTCGAGATCGTTGCCGAAGCGATGCCGGGGCAGATCGTCATCGATATTCGTCACCCCGACGACAGCGAAGACGCGCCGCTGGCACTGGCGGGCATCGAGGTCCAGACTCTGCCGTTCTACGCGATCAACAGTCGCTTCAAGGAGCTGGATGCCAACCGCCAGTACCTGCTGTATTGCGACCGAGGCGTGATGAGTCGCCTACATGCTCACCATCTGCTCAGCGAGGGGCATGCCAATGTGCGCGTCTACCGTCCGGGCTAGGTCCACGCGGCTGCTGGCCGAGGTGCGCCGCAAGCGACCTCCAGACCGCATCTCGCGTTAACAGGCTATTCATCCAGGTTGCGTAGACTGCGCAGCCACAGGTTTCAGAATCATCAATCGAGACGACATCCGTGATCGAAAATCTCCGTAACATCGCCATCATCGCCCACGTTGACCATGGCAAAACCACCCTCGTCGACGCCTTGCTGCGTCAGTCCGGCACCCTGGAACGTAACGAGCTCAACGACGAGCGCGTGATGGACTCCAACGACCAGGAAAAAGAGCGCGGCATCACCATTCTGGCGAAGAACACCGCTATCAAGTGGAGCGACTACCGCATCAACATCGTCGACACCCCCGGCCACGCCGACTTCGGTGGCGAAGTTGAGCGCGTGATGTCGATGGTCGACTCCGTACTGCTGGTGGTCGACGCCCAGGACGGCCCGATGCCGCAAACCCGTTTCGTGACCAAGAAGGCCTTCGAAGCCGGCCTGCGTCCGATCGTGGTGATCAACAAGATCGACCGTCCGGGCGCGCGCCCGGACTGGGTCATGGACCAGATCTTCGACCTGTTCGACAACCTCGGTGCTACCGATGAGCAGCTCGACTTCCAGGTCGTCTACGCCAGCGCCCTGAACGGCATCGCCGGCCTTGATCACGAGAACATGGCTGAAGACCTGACCCCGCTGTACCAGGCCATCGTCGACCACGTACCGGCGCCGAACGTCGATCTCGACGGCCCGTTCCAGATGCAGATTTCCGCACTGGACTACAACAGCTTCCTCGGCATCATCGGCGTGGGCCGTATCGCCCGCGGCAAGATCAAGCCGAACACCCCGGTGGTGGCCATCGACGTCGATGGCAAGAAGCGTAACGGCCGTATCCTCAAGCTGATGGGCCACCACGGCCTGCACCGCGTCGACGTTGAAGAAGCCACCGCGGGTGACATCGTCTGCGTCAGCGGTATGGATCAGCTGTTCATCTCCGACACCCTGTGCGACATCAACAACGTCGAAGCCATGAAGCCGCTGACCGTCGACGAGCCGACCGTATCGATGACCTTCCAGGTCAACGATTCGCCGTTCTGCGGTAAAGAAGGCAAGTTCGTCACCAGCCGCAACATCAAGGAGCGTCTGGACAAGGAGCTGCTGTACAACGTGGCCCTGCGCGTTGAAGAAGGCGAAAGCGCCGACAAGTTCAAGGTCTCCGGCCGTGGTGAGCTGCACCTCTCGGTACTGATCGAAACCATGCGTCGCGAAGGCTTCGAAATGGGTGTTGGCCGTCCGGAAGTGATCATCCGTGAAGTTGACGGCGTCAAGCAGGAGCCGTTCGAGAACGTCACCATCGACATTCCTGAAGAATCCCAGGGCAAGGTCATGGAAGAGATGGGCCTGCGCAAGGGCGACCTGACCAACATGTCGCCGGACGGTAAAGGCCGCGTGCGTCTGGAATACAACATCCCGGCGCGTGGTCTGATCGGTTTCCGTAACCAGTTCCTGACCCTGACCAACGGCGCTGGCATCCTGACCTCGATCTTCGACCGTTACGACACTGTGAAGGCCGGCACCATGTCGGGCCGTCAGAATGGCGTACTGGTATCGATCGACACCGGCAAGGCGCTGACCTACTCCCTGGAAACTCTGCAGGCGCGCGGCAAGCTGTTCGTCGAGCACGGCCAGGAAATCTACAACGGTCAGATCGTCGGTCTGAACAGCCGCGACAACGACCTGGGCGTCAACCCGACCAAAGGCAAGAAGCTCGACAACATGCGCGCTTCGGGTAAAGACGAAACCATCGCCCTGGTTCCGCCGGTTCGCTTCACCCTGGAACAGGCTCTGGAGTTCATCCAGGACGACGAGCTCTGCGAAGTGACGCCGAAGTCGATCCGTCTGCGCAAGAAGATCCTCGACGAAGGCGAACGCACCCGCGCAGCCAAGAAAGCCAAGGTCTGATGACCCGCCGCTAGTTTCAGGCTGTAAATGAAAGCCCCGCCAGAGTGATCTGGCGGGGCTTTTCGTTTCTTGCAGGAAACTGTTTGCGGGCGATCCTGCTGGTGCCGTGCTGGTAGGCCGCAATCTGGGGCGAGCGTATCCTGAGTTCCAGCCCTGCCCACGCGCCACCTGTGCTATATCGGCCCGCCCGGGGGCGCCCATACTCAGAGGCAAGCCTGCTGGTCCCGCCGATCACGTTCACCCTTGAGCAGGCTCTGGAATTCATCGATGACGACGAGCTGGTCGAAGTCACGCCGAAGTCGATCCGTCTGCGCAGGAAGTTCCTCAGCGAAGTCGACCGCCAGCGCGGCAGGACGAAGTAAGCGCTAGCCTGCCACGCTGAGCTGCACCCAGCGCCCCGGCCCGCAAGGGCCGGGGCGTTTTCCTTGGTGCGTGGGGTGCTTGTGGCCTGTTGGCGGAAGCAGATACAATGAGATCGATTCTCAATTGTTTCTTGGCGCCGGGCGCCACCTCCGTAGGCAGACGCCCATGTCATCAGCCGATACGTCCCTGCACGATGCCGTGCACCAGCTTTACCAGAGCAACCACGCCTGGCTGTACGGCTGGCTGCGCAAGCGCCTCGGCTGTGCCGACAACGCCGCGGACCTGGCGCAGGACACCTTCGCCCGTATCCTCGCCTCGCGGCGGGTGCTGGAAGCCCGCGAGCCGCGCGCCTACCTGACCACCGTGGCCAAGGGCCTGCTGATCAACTGGTACCGCCGGCAATCCCTCGAGCGAGCCTACCTCGACGCCCTGGCCGACCTGCCGGAAGAGCTGGCGCCGTCGCTGGAGCAGCGCCTGATCATTCTGGAAACCCTGCACGAGATCGATTCCCTGCTGGCGAATCTGCCCGAGCCGGTGCGGCGTGCCTTCCTGTTGTCGCAGATCGATGGCCTGACCTACCCGGCCATCGCCGAAGTGCTCGGGGTATCCCTGGGCTCGGTGAAGCGCTACATGCAGCAGGCGTTCCGCCAGTGCCTGGAGCTTATGGCATGAACCGCGTTCACGACGTGCCCGTGGGCAGTGCGATTCTTGACGAAGCCGCCGCCTGGCTGATGCAGCTGCACTCCGGGGAAAGCAGCGAGGCCGACCGCATCGCCTGTGCCCAGTGGCGTCAGCGCAGCCCCGAGCATGCGCGCGCCTGGGAGCGCGCCGAGCGCCTGCTGGCGCGCCTCGGTGGCCTGCCGCCCGAGCTGGCCGGCCCGGCGTTGGGGCGTGCGCCCGACGCCAGCCGGCGGCGTGCGCTCAAGCAACTCGGCCTGCTGCTGGCGGCCACGCCAGTGGTCTGGGCCGGCTGGCAGGGCGCGTCGCGCGAGTGGCTGGCCGATCGCCGTACCGCTGTCGGCGAGCAGCACGTACTGGACCTGCCGGACGGCAGCCGGCTGACGCTGAATACCGCCAGCGCGGTCGACCTCCGCTTCGGCGTCGAGCAGCGCCTGGTGGCGCTGCTGCAGGGCGAGATCCTCGTCGAGGCGCCCACTGCCGCTTCGCCGCTGTTGCAGGTGAGCACCGAGCAGGGCCTGCTCAGCACCCGCTCCGCGCGTTTCAGCGTGCGCCAGGATGACGGACGCACGCGACTCGCGGTACTCGACGGGGCGGTGCAGGTGCAGCCGCTGCAGGGCGCACCGCTACTGGTACAGGCCGGCCAGGGCAGTGTCTTCGACGCCGCCGGGCGGGCCACGCGCACGCTGGCCGATGCCGGCGCGGTGGCCTGGACGCGCGGCATGCTGATGGCCGATCGCATGCCGCTGGCCGAGTTCGCCGCCGAGCTGGCGCGTTATCGTCGGGGCATCGTGCGCTGCGATCCGCAGGTGGCCGGGCTGCTGATTTCCGGTGCCTACCCGCTGCTGAATCGCGAGCGCACCCTGGCCATGCTGCAGGCGACCTACCCGGTACGCGTGAGTGCCCTGACCGGCTACTGGATCACCCTCAGCGCGGCCGCCTGAGCGTGTGCCACGTGCGTTGCAGCGGCGGGCCGCAAAAAAACCTCGGGCGAGGTGAGACCTTTTTCCGTTTCGGCTGGCAATCAAGGTGAATCTGCCAATCACCTGGCCACAGAGCCGCAAGGAACCCGCCGCAATGATCCCTGCTTCGATGTCTCGTCCGCTCGCTTCCCGCCGTACCCTGTCGCTGGCCGTGCGTGCCGCCATCTTCTCGCTGGCGCTGGGTGGTGCCGCCCAGCCGTTGTTCGCTGCCGAAACCGGGGCCAGCAGCGAGCAGCGCAACTACAGCATCGCTCCCGGCCCGCTGGGGCGCAGCCTGGCCACTTTCGCCAGCGAGGCCGGCGTGTCGCTGTCGTTCGACCCGGCGCTCACCGATGGCCTGCAGAGCCCCGGTTTGCAGGGGCGCTACTCGTCGGTCGACGGGCTCAACCGCCTGCTCGGTGGCAACCGCCTGCAATTGCAGTTGCGCGGGGACGGCAGCTACACCCTGGTGCCGCTGGCCGATGGGGCTGGCGCGCTGGAGGTGCCATCGTCGCTGGTGAGCAGCAGTGCCGCGGTCGGCGATCTGCCGCAAGAATTCGCCGGTGGCCAGGTGGCGCGCGGTGGCCGCCTCGGTCTGCTTGGCAACACCGACATCATGGATGCACCGTTCAGCATCACCAGCTACACCGCCCAGACCATCCGCGACCAGCAGGCACGCAGCATCGCCGATGTGCTGGCCAACGAGCCGTCGGCGCAGATCGGCAGCGCGCGCACCAACCTCAACGAGGACTTCTCCCTGCGCGGCTTCCCGGTGGCCAGCGCCGACGTGGCGATCAATGGCATGTACGGCCTGGCGCCGCACTTCCGCGTGCCGGTGGAAATGGCCGAGCGCATCGAGGTGGTCAAGGGGCCGAGCGCGATGCTTAACGGCATGGCACCGAGCGGCGCCATCGGCGGGGCGGTCAACCTGGTGACCAAGCGCGCCGACGTCGAGCCGCTGGCACGTGTCGGGGTCAGCTACCTGTCCGACTCGGTGCTGGGCAGCGAAGTCGACCTCGGCCGGCGTTTCGGTGAAAGCAATGAATTCGGCGTGCGCTTCAACGGCGCCTACCGTGATGGCGACACCGCGGTCGACGATCAGTCGCAGGAAGGTCGTCTCGCTTCCCTCGGCCTGGACTACGCCGGCGAGCGCCTGCGCCTGTCCGCCGACTACATCTACCAGCGCGAGGACATCGACAACGTGGTTCGCCAGTTCGGCCTGGCGGCAGCCGTCACCAATATTCCCGAGGCTCCGGACAACGACCTCAACTACCCCGGGTATGGCCAGTCGGAAATGCAGGACCGCATCCTCATCGTCCGCGGCGAATACGACCTCAACGACTGGCTGACCGCCTACGCCGGCTACGGCGACCGCCGCAGCGAGATGGACGCACTGGCCGGTAACGTCACGCTGCTGAACAACGCCGGCGACTTCGCCTCGAGCCCGGCCTGGCAGGTCTTCGACGTGTCCTCGCACTCCGCCGAAGCCGGCCTGCGCAGCGCATTCAGCACGGGGGCCGTGCAGCACAGCCTGAGCTTCGGGGCGACGCGCGTGGTGCAACACGCGGACATCTTCTTCGACTTTTCCTCGTTTGGCGGGCTGCGCTTTTCCAACCTGTACAACCCGGTCGACAGCAGCACGCCGAGCACTGACGGCATCGACAAGCACGCCGAGAAGTACACGGCGGCCACCCTCACCAGCTATGCCCTGGCCGATACCCTGTCGTTCGACGACGGTCGCTTCGAGGTGACGCTCGGCGTTCGCCAGCAGCAGGTCGAGGCGCAGAACTACAACATGAACGTCGGCACCCCGGTCGATGGGGGGTATGACGAGAGCGAGCTAACCCCGTTGGTCGGCGTGGTGTTCAAGCCGTGGGAAAACATCTCCCTATACGCCAACTACATCGAAGGCCTGAGCCAGGGCGAAACCGCACCGCTCACCGGCGTCAGCAACCCCGGCGAGATGCTCGCACCCTATGTCTCCAAGCAGAGGGAAGTGGGCATCAAGGGCGAATGGAGCGGCTTCGGCGCCACCCTGGCTGCGTTCCAGATCGAGCGCCCCAGCAGCGTGGTCGAGAACGGCCAGTTCACCGATGGTGGCGAACAGCGCAACCGCGGGCTGGAGCTGAGCCTGTTCGGTGAAGTTACCGAGGGCGTGCGTGTGCTCGGCGGCGGCACCTACACCCAGGCCAAACTGACCAAGACACAGAACGGCGCCAACGACGGCAGCGATGCCATCGGTGTGCCGCGCCAGCAGTTCAACCTCGGCGGCGAGTGGGATCTCGGCGCGTTGCCTGGCCTGAGCCTGACCGCGCGGACCATCTACACAGGCGAGCAGTACGCCGATCAGGCCAACAACCTGACCCTGCCGGACTGGGTGCGTGTGGATGTCGGTGCCCGCTACAGCTTCGAGTCGCTGGGCAAGCCGGTGGTGGTGCGCGCCAACCTGGATAACCTGTTCGACGAGGACTACTGGGGCACGTCGACCGCCGGCTACCTGTACCTCGGCGCCGGCCGTACCCTGCAGTTGTCGGCCAGCGTGGATTTCTGATTTACCCGCAAGAGCCGGCTCCACGCTCTTCTGCCCCAGGCCTGCGTTCAAGGCTGACGGGCGCAAGCGCGTGGGCCGGTCATGAGAACCAAGCCTGATGAGAAGAACAACATGACCACCCGAGCCCTGCGCAACTGGTATCTGGTGCACAAGTGGACCAGTCTGATCTCCACGGTCTTTCTGCTGATGCTGTGCCTGACCGGCTTGCCGCTGATCTTCCATGAGGAGATCGAGCATTACTTCGAGCCGCACCCGGAACTGGGTCCATTACCTGCCGATGCGCCACGCATCGACTACGACCAGGTCATCGCCGGAGCGCTGGCAGCACGGCCCGGCGAGGTGGTGCGCTTCGTCGGCTTCGATACGGAAGACCCGCTTGGTGCCGTGTTTACCGCGCCGACCCTGGTGCCTCCGCCGCTGGACGCCCATGCCCAGCCGTTCGATACGCGCACCGGCAAGCTGTTTCCGCCGGAGCCGCCGGACGATGGCTTCATGAACCTGATGCTGCGCCTGCATACCGACATGTTCCTCGGCCTGCCCGGCTATCTGTTTCTCGGCTTCATGGGCCTGCTGCTGGTGGCCTCCCTGGTCTCCGGCGTGGTGGTCTACACGCCGTTCATGCGCAAGCTGGATTTCGCCACCGTGCGCACCACGCGCAGTTCGCGGCTGAAGTGGCTGGACCTGCACAACGTGCTCGGCATCGTCACCCTTGCCTGGGTGCTGGTGGTCGGCGTCACCGGGGTGATCAATACCCTGGCCCTGCCGATCCTCGGCCTGTGGCAAAACGGCCAACTGGCCGAGATGACTGCGCCATACAAGGACGCGCCGCCACTGACCTCGCCAGGTTCTCTGCACAAGGCGCTGGAAACCGCCCGTGCGGCAGCGCCGGAAATGGAGCCGGCGTTTGTCGCCTTCCCCGGCACCGATTTCAGCAGCCAGCACCATTACGCGGTGTTCATGCGCGGCGCCACGCCGGTGACCGAGCGCCTGCTCAAGCCGGCGCTGGTGGATGCGCAGACCGGCGAACTGACCGACATGCGCGAGATGCCCTGGTACGTGAAGACGTTGTTCCTCTCGCAGCCGCTGCACTTCGGTGACTACGGTGGCCTGCCGCTGAAGATCATCTGGACCGTGCTCGATCTGATCTCCATCGTCATCCTCGGCAGCGGCCTGTACCTGTGGCTGGGGCGACGCAAGGCGCCACTGGAGAAACGCCTGGCCGAGCTGGATGCCGGCGGCCTGACCACGGAGGGCGGAGCATGAAGCGCGGTCTGTGGATGATCTTCCGCTGGCCCCTGCTGCTGGCCGTGCTCAGCAGCCTGGGCCTGGTCTCGGCACTGATCGGCGACGACCTCTTCGACCTGTTCTCCTGGCTCACCCTGGGCGTGCCGCTGATGCTGGTCGGCTGGATCTGCTGGCGCCTGCGCCGACCCCAGGGGCGTTGAGATACGCGACGTGGACGAGGCAGCGGCTACCGGCAAGGCGCCAGGTCTGAACATGCTCCCGCGGGTGTTCGAGACCTTCGCCGGCGCACTGGCGATGATGTCCTTCGGCGTGCTGGTTCAGCCCATTGCCCGCGCGCGGCAGGCGGGTGCCCTCGGCGCCGCCGATGCGTGGGCATGATCGTCGGGCCGCTGGCGGGCACCCTGGTTTACGAGCTGCACCCCGGCGCGCCCTGCGTGCTGGTTGCCATCCTGCTGGGGCTCTGCGTGCTGTGGCCGCTGCGCCCTGTCGACGCCAGCGACCTCCTGCTGCTCGCCGCCCTGGGGCTGTTTGTTCTGGTCTGGTGGCTGCCAGCGACCTTGGTCGCACCGGCGAGATGGGCATCTCCTTCGACGCCGACCTGCCGGTGCCCTTGTTGATGCTGCACGCCGACCTGCGCGGCTTCTACCGCATGCTCGGTGCGGACCCCAGCGGCCCGCTGCGCAGCTTCAACGACTTCTCCTACGAGCGCCTCGAACACGCCGGCCAGCGCGCCGACATCCACCGCATGGTGCTGCGCGACTCGCTGCACTCCGGGCTTACCGACACGCCGCTGTTCATGCGTCGCCCCCTGCGCGATGGATTGTTCGGCACCGCGCCGACGCAGGTGTGCCGAACGAGCTGGTGCTGGCCTTCTTCGATCACTACCTGCGCGGACGCGCCAATGGTTTTCCGCAGGCTCAGTACGCCCGCCACGGGCAGTGGCTGGCGCCCTACGACAACAGCGCGGTACGCCAGTGGTGGCTGGGCAAACCCGCGGCCGAGCGCACACAGCCGCGGCAGCGCATCGAGGCGATGAAGGCCGCCGTACCCAGCCGGTAGCAGCCGCTGTTGCCGGTGGCGGCAGCGCTGTTCCAAAAAGGAGCACCGCCTGCGCCATCGTCGTTCGTGCGTTGAGGAAGACGCTTGTCTCCGCGCCTGGACGGGCGGGGGCGATGACGCTTTTCTGTAGGCTAATGGCGCAATGCCTGTATTGCCTTTTTCCGGTGCCGTCTTGGGCAGGTCGCCCATCGGCTGAGTGCCGAAATCCGCGTGGCGTGGCGTGCCATTTGCTAGTTCAAGCAGTTCATCTGATTGAGGAGTACGGCATGAACGCGTTGCTGATGCCCGGCGTACGTGCGCTCGAGCGTTTCCGTTTTGCCCAGAAATTCCAGCTGCTGGCGCTGATGTTCGTGTTGCCGCTGGGCTATGGCGCCTGGTCGATCGGCACCACCTACATGCAGCGCCTGGCGATCGTCGACAGCGAGCGCTCCGGCGTGCGCCAGTTGCAGGCGCTGGATCAGGTCGAGCAGGTGCTGGTCAGCCAGCGCAACCTCACCGCGCGCTGGAAGTCCACCGAACGCAACCGCGAGGCGAGTGCCGAAACCCAGGCCGCCGTGGCCCGCCTGCAGCAGAGCGAGGCGAGCCTCGACGAGGCCCTGGCGCAGCTGCAGCAGGTGCTGAGCGAGGAGGGTGCGAGCGCCGGTGCGCAGGACGCACTACAGGCGCTGAGTGCGCAGCGCGCCGGCCTCAGTAGCCAGGCCCTGGGCAGCGTCGGCTGGTGGCCGGATGCCTACGAGCGCTTCACCCAGGCGCTGCAGCAGCTGGTGGCCCTGCGCGAGCAGATCGCCATCGAAAGCGGGTTGATCCTCGACTCCAAGCTGGAAACCTACCTGCTCATGCAGGTGGCCACCCAGGGCACGCCGCGCCTGCAACAGCAGCTCGGCGTGCTCGCCAGCGTCGGCCAGGGCGCGGTGGCGGCGGGGCAGTTCAGCCTGCAGAGCCGCCTGCAATTGCGCGAGATCCGCAACGCCACCGGCGAGTCGCGCCAGCAGCTGGGCAAGATCGGCAAGAACCTCGACGGCAAGCTGCCGGCCTCGCTGGCTGCGTGGAACGAGACCTACGCGCAGAGCCTGACGCAGCTCGACGCCTGGCTCGCCCAGCTCGACCAGAAGATGTACGGCGAAGGCGGTATCAGCCTGGATGTGGCGGCCTTCGAGCAGGGCATGGACGCGACCCGCGAGCAGATCCGCGCGCTGCAGCAGGCCACCCTCGGCGGCCTCGACCAGCGCCTCGGCGAGTACCGCGACAAGGCCCTACGCGCGCTGGTCCTGACCTTCAGCTTCTTCGCCGTGCTGGCACTGCTGGCGCTGTATGTGCTGGTCTGCCTGCAGGTGTCGATCCGCGCCAGTGCCGCGCGTATCACCTCGCTGGCACAGTCGCTGCGCGATGGCGACCTGCGCAGCCATGTCACGGTGCACGGGCGCGACGAGCTGGCGCTGATCGGCACTGCACTGAATGCCGCCGTGGCCCAGCTGCGCGGCTCCCTGCAGGGCGTCAACCAGGAGACCGACGACCTCGGCGCCACCGTACTCACCCTCAGCGCGCAGGCCGAGCAGGCCCTGCACGCCGTCGAGCAGCAACAGCAGCAGGTCAGCCAGATCGCTGCGGCCGCCACGCAGATGGCCGCCACCGCGCAGAGCGTGGCGGAGAACTGCGAGATGGCCGCACAGGACGCCACGCAGACCCGCCACGTCGCCGAAGCCAGCAACCAGCGCAGCGTGCAGACCACCGCCAGCATGCGCCAGTTGACCCAGCAGCTGGGCGAGGCGGCGAATGCGCTCGGCCAGCTGCGCGAGCAGGCGCAGCAGATCAACCGGGTGGTGGACGTGATCAAGGGCATCGCCGAGCAGACCAACCTGCTGGCGCTCAACGCGGCCATCGAAGCGGCGCGTGCCGGCGAGCAGGGCCGTGGCTTCGCCGTGGTCGCCGACGAGGTGCGCAGCCTGTCGCAACGTACCCAGGACTCGACCCGCGAGATCAGCGCCACGGTCGAAGGCCTGCAGCGCGTGGCACAGCAATCGGTCGACCTGATGCAGGCTGCCTGCGGCCAGGCCGAGGTGGACGCCGGCGCGGTCACCGAACTCGGCGTGCACCTTGGTGATATCGCCGGCTCGGTGCAGCGGGTCAGCGACATGATCGCGCAGATCGCCACCGCGGTTGAGCAACAGGCCGCCACGGCCGACGAGGTCAGCGGCAACATCCAGCAGGTCGACCAGGCCGCCGCGCAGTTGCTCGACGGCGCCCAGGCGGTGCATGGCGCCGCCGACAGCCTGAGCCAGGGCAGCCGCAGCCTGGCGCAGAACACCGCGCGCTTTCAGCTGGTGTGACGGCGGCGCGCGGCACGGCCCGGCAGGCCGTACCGCAGTGTTGCCTTTTCGCAGGGTGTTCCTGACCGTTTGACGAAGTTTTCACCCGTATCGCTCGATAGTCCCGCCCCATTGAACATCAGGTGTGGGGCTGTCATGGCAGTAGCGGCGCGTGGGGCAGGGGCGGGCAGGGGTATCGACTGGGCCGGGTTGGGCTGGATGTTCCTGTTCTTCTGGTATTTCTCCGGCGTCACCCAGCTGCTGATCCAGCTCACCGGCACCGCCGGTTTCGCCGGTTTCCGCCAGGCCTTCCTCCTCAGCGCGTTGTGGCTGATCCCGCTGCTGCTGTTCCCCGCACAGGCGCGGCGCCTGGCGGCGCTGATCGGCATTCCACTGTGGCTGTGCTCGCTGGCCAGCTTCGGCTACTTCCTGATCTACGGGCAGGAGTTCTCGCAAAGCGTCATCTTCATCATGTTCGAGTCGAACGTGTCGGAAGGCAGCGAGTACATGGCGCAGTATTTCGCCTGGTGGATGGTGCCGGCCTTCTTCGCCTACGGTCTGGGGGCCTGGCTGCTGTGGCGCAAGGTGCGCCCGGTGTACCTGTCGCGCCCGGGGGCGATCTGCGCCAGCGTGCTGTTATTCGCCGCCACCCTCGGCTACCCGGCGCTGCGCCAGTACCTCAAGCACGAGGACCCGCAGGCCGCCCTGGAGAACTTCGCCGAGCGCATCGAGCCGGCGACACCCTGGCAACTGGTGGTCGGCTACGGGCAGTACCGCCAGCAGCTCGGCAACATGCAGGCGCTGCTGTCGGAGAGTTCGAGCATCGCGCCGCTGCGCAACCTCAGCGACGCCCACGCCGGGCAGCCGTCGACGCTGGTGCTGGTCATCGGCGAATCGACCAACCGCCAGCGCATGAGCCTCTACGGCTACCCGCGGCAGACCACCCCGGAGCTGGACAAGTTGCGCAGCCAGCTGCAGGTGTTCGACAACGTGGTCACGCCGCGGCCCTACACCATCGAGGCGCTGCAGCAGGTGCTGACCTTCGCCGACCAGGAACACCCCGAGCGCTACCTGACCACGCCGTCACTGGTCAGCGTGATGGAGCAGGCCGGTTACAAGACCTACTGGATCACCAACCAGCAGACCATCACCAAGCGCAACACCATGCTCACCACCTTCTCCAGGCAGGCCGACGAGCAGTTCTACCTGAACAACAACCGTGAGCAGAACGCCCGCCAGTACGACGGCGACGTGTTGGCGCCGTTCGCCAAGGTGCTGGCCGATCCGGCGCCGCGCAAGTTCATCGTGGTCCACCTGCTCGGCACCCACATGAGCTACCAGTACCGCTACCCGAAGGAGTTCGAGCGTTTCACCGATGCGCAAGGCGCGCCGGCCACGGTCACCGCCGACCAGCTGCCGACCTACAACAGCTACGACAACGCCGTGCTGTACAACGACTTCGTGGTGTCGAGCCTGATCAAGCGCTTCTCCGCCACCGACCCCAACGGCTTCCTGGTCTACTTCTCCGACCACGGCGAGGCAGTATTCGATGCGCCTAAGCCGACGGTGCTCGGGCGCAACGAAGGCGCGCCAACCAGCCCGATGTACACCATCCCGTTCATCGTCTGGAATTCGCCGAAGTGGCAGGCCGGCTCACCGCGCGACGTCCGCCAGGCACTGCAGCGACCCTACAGCAGCTCGCACTTCATCCACACCTGGGCGGACATGGCCGGGCTGCGCGCCGACGAGTTCGAGCCGAGCAAGAGCCTGGTCAGCGCGACCTTCAAACCGCACGCCCTGCTGATCGGCAACCCGGCGCAGCCAAAAAGCCTGATCGATTTCAGCCTGATCAGGCCGGCCCGGGAAGCGGCCAAACTGGCCGAAACGGAGCCGAAGAAGGGCGCCGCCCAAGCGCTCTGAGCCGCTCTCCCGCCAAAGAGTGAGCGCCAGGACCGGAGGATTAACCCGGTGTCTGGCGCCTCAATCGGAATAGGGAAATTGCGCGAGCGATCGTGTGTTCCTGTTGCATAGTCCCTAAAGTCCCCGCCGCTTGGCCAACACAACAATAAAAAGGGACATGGACCATGAAACGAGTACTGACGCCGTTGGCGTTCGCCTGCCTTTTCGCAGGACCACTGACCACCCATGCGGCCTACAGCGGCATGGTGGTGTTCGGCGATAGCCTGAGCGACGCCGGCCAGTTCTCCAACGGACTCAATCCGATCCGCTTCACCACGCAGGTGGGGCCGGGTTACAGCTATTTTTCCGCCGAGACCTTCGGTAGCACCTCACCGATGCTGATCGGCGAAGGCCTGGGGCTCGGCAGCCAGACCGCATCGACCAGCCCGCTGCGCCAGGCACTGGGACAGGCTGACGGTGACAACTGGGCGGTCGGCGGTTACACCACCGCGCAGATCTACCAGTCGATCACCCAGACCTCGGTCGTCAGCTCCGGTGGCGTGCCGCTGCGCAGCCGCAACGGCTATCTGGTCGGCGGTCGGGTGATCGACCGCGACACGCTGTTCTACGTCAACGGTGGCGGTAACGACTTCCTTCAGGGGCTGGTGGTCAGCGTGCCGACCGCCCAGGCCGCTGCGGTGCGCCTCGGTGATTCGTTGCGCGCACTGCAGGCCGCCGGCGGGCGTTACTTCATGACCCCGCTGCTGGTCGACGTACCCAGCCCAAGCACTGGCGGTCTGTTCAACCCGGCCCAATACGCGTTGGCGCAGGCCTTCAATGCCGAGCTGATTCGCCAGATGGCGAGCGTCGACGCCGAGGTGATCCCGCTCAACGTACCGCTGCTCTATCGCGAGGTGCTGGCCAATCCCGGCACGTTCGGTTTCGACGCCAGCCAGAACCTGCAGGGGACGTGCTTCTACGCCGTCTCGATCACGGGCGCCACTGGCTGCCAGAACGCCACCTGGGGCGCGCTGAGCGCCACGCCCGATCCGAGCAAGCTGATATACGCGGACCTGGTTCACCCGACGGCGGCGATGCAACGCATCCTCGCGGATCAGGGGCTGTCGATCCTCGCCGCGCCCTGGGAAATTGGCCTGCTGCCACAGGCTGCCGACTCCGCGCTGAGCGCCGCCCGCGACGGGTTACGCCAGCAGTGGCGCGGTGACTGGAGCGCCTGGCAGGCGCAGGGACAATGGCGTGGCTTCGTCGCTGGCGGTGCCAGCCAGGCGGACTACGACGGCTCCGCGACCGCCGCATCCGGCGATGGCCGCGGCAAGGGCCTGGGCATCGGCGCCAGCTACCGCCTGGCGGACGACTGGCGTATCGGCGCGACCCTCAACGTGCAGGAGCAGAGCCTGGAACTCGGCGCCCGTGAGTCCGACTACGACCTGCGCAGCTACCTGGGCGGCGTGTTCGCCCAGTACCACGACGGCCTGCTGTGGGGCGACCTGAGCGCCCACCTGGGCTACCTCGATTATCACGACCTGCAGCGCCGTTTTGCCCTGGGGCAGACCACCCGCACTGAGCGCGGTGAAACCGATGGCTGGTTGCTGGCGCTCGACGGGCGCCTGGGCGTGGAGCTGACGGTCGGCGATCCGCGCCTGCGCATCGCGCCCTTCGTCAGCGCCGGCTACGCGCGCATCGAGGTGGATGGTTATGGCGAGGACGGCGCCACCTCCACTGCGCTCTCCTACGACGACCAGCGCCGCGAATCGCAACGCCTGGGCCTCGGTCTGCAGAGCCGTTTCCAGTTGGCCGAGGACGCCGAACTGTTCGGCGAGATCGCCCGCGAGCGTGAGTTCGAGGATGACCAGGTCGAAGTGGGCATGGCGCTGAACAGTGTGTCCGGGGTCGACTTCGAGTTGCAGAGCCTCACGCCTGAACGCTACCAGACACGCGCCAGCCTGGGCCTGCGTCAACGCCTCGCGCCGGGGGTGGCGCTACAGGTGGGCTACGACCACCGGCGCGTTGCCGATGATCGCCAGCACAGCGTCGGCGTGAGCGTGGTGATGGACTGGTAGAGGCGTGCGCCGCACGAGTAGCGGCGGCGTTGTGTGGCGGGGGCGTCGAGTGGGCCATGCAACCGCATTCGCGGCCTACTCAACATCCCTTGGCAGATCTGCCTGCGCATGGCAGACCCTACAGCACGGGCTAAGCCGCTCTCAGCGGCTCTGCACCTTGGGTTTCCAGGCGCAGTAGCCGGGGCGTGGGCCGATGCGCGGGTGGTTGCGGCAGGTGTCCGGGCGCTTGTCGTAGATGCTGCACAGGCGGGTCTTGCGATCCAAGTACATGCAGTCGTCGTTGCTCAAGCGGGTGAGGGTGAAGATCCCCGACTTGGCGTTGAAGCGCTCGATCAGGCCTTCCTTCTGCAGGCGCTTGGCGATGTTCTTCGGCGGTTCGCTGCGCTCGAAATCGTCGACCACGCCAATGCGGATCAGGTCGCTGATGCGCACTTCCACCGGCATGGTGCAACAGGTGGAATGGCAGCTGCTGCACATGTCCTTGTTGTACCGGCTCCAGGTTTCGATGCGGTCGATTTCCGCGGCGGCGATCAGTTGGGGTTTCATGGTCAGGACCGTGCGCGGCGGCGCATCAGAATGGGCGCGCGATGATAACGGGCGCAGCGGATTTGTGTAGCCCTTCCTGCTCGGCGGCCATGTAAGTAAATGCTTACATGGCGTGCTGGCGATTCGCGGCTAGCTCAACCCCGGGCAGCTGTTTACTCTGCCACCCCATGGACGAAGCGCAGGAAGCGCACCGAAAAGAACAGGGATATCGAGGAATCGCCCGCCAGGATGGCGCGCCGACCAGGATGTCAGGAACCAGTCTGCAGAACCCCGCGCTAGCGGGGTTTTTCTTTTTCTGCCGTTCGCTTTTTCCGCGAGCAGCGCCTTTCAGCGCGGCTCCAGCACCCCTTCGAGAAGATTGCGCAACAGCTGCAGCGTCGGCTGCTGGCGCTGTGCATCGCGAAATACCAGGCCGACCTGCAACGGTACGCGCGGCTCGCTGATCGGCTTCCACAGCAACCCCTGATTGGCATGCAGCTGGCGCGCGCGGCCCGGCAGCACGGTGGCCAGCGTGGCGGTGTGCGGCAGGCTGTCGAGGATGCCGCTCATGTGGTTGAGCTCGGCCTGCACCTGCGGGCGGCGGCCGAGCAGGGCCAACTGCTCCTGCCAGATCTGCCGCACGCGGAACTCCTCGCCGAGCAGCAGCATCGGCTGTTCGGCGGCCTGCGCCAGCGAGACCTTGCGGAAGTCGCGCAGCGGGTGCTGCGGCGAGACCACCAGCTGCAGCTCGTCCTCATACAGCTCCAGGCTGTGCAGACCGGGCTGGCGCGGCGGCAGGAAGCCGATGCCGACGTCCAGGCTGCCGCTGAGCAGACGCCGCTCGATGTCCAGCCCGGACAGCTCGTAGATCTGCACCACCAGGTGCGGTTGCGCCTCGCGCAGGCGTTCCAGCAACAGTGGCACCAGGCTGGCGTTGACCGTCTGCAGCACGCCGATGGCCAAGCTGCGCGGCGCCCGACCGCGGAAATGGCGCAGGGCATCGCGGGCCTTTTCCAGGCCGTCGATCAGCGGCAGTGCGTGGTTGTACAGCGTCTGCGCGGCGAGGGTCGGCACCAGGCGTTTGCCGGTGCGCTGAAACAGCGCGACCTCGAGGTTCTGCTCGAGCTGGCGGATCTGCTGCGAGAGCGCCGGCTGCGACAGGTTGAGGCGCTCGGCGGCACGACCGACATGGCCTTCCTCGTAGACGGCGACGAAATAGCGCAGCTGTCGAATATCCATACCGTCCTACCTGCTGAAAATCGCTTATCGATAAGTTTAGATTATCAATGAAGCTGGTAAATCGAAATGGTCTGAAACGCCTTAGAGCCATAACCTACGCCACATCAGCCAGGCAGCTGTAGCCGGAGGGCATATGGTCAGGCCAGTCATCGAAGGGCTATTCATAGGTAAAGTCGAACAAACGGCGCGAGGACTGAGCAGTGCGTTGAACAAGCGCCTGCACACCGAGCCCGTGTGGCTCGACAGCCTCGGCCTGGCCGGCGATGAACAGGGCGACCTGCGCTTTCACGGCGGCAGCGAGCGCGCCGTGCACCATTACCCCGCCGAGCATTACGCGTACTGGGCACAGCGCTACCCCGAGCGCGACTGGCAGCAGCCGGCGTTCGGCGAGAACCTGTCGACCCGCGGCCTGAGCGAGAGCCAGGTGTGCATCGGCGACCTGTTCCGCTGGGGCGGCGCGATCCTCCAGATCAGCCAACCGCGCTCGCCCTGCTACCGTCTGGGCCTGCGCTGGGGCGTGCCACAACTGCCGCTGGACATGCAGGAGAACAGCCGCTGCGGCTGGTTCTACCGCGTGCTGCGTCCGGGCCTGGTCGGAATCGACCAGCCGCTTGAACTGGTCCAGCGCAGCTACCCCGGTTTGAGCGTGGCCCAGGCCCTGCGCAGCTACTTCAACTACCCGCTGGAACGCGCCGGCCTGCAGCAGCTGCTGGCATGCGAGGCGTTGTCCGAACGCTGGCGGCAGACGGTCGCCCGGCGCCTGCAGAGCAACCAGCTGGAAGAGTGGGAAAACCGCCTGTTCGGCCCGGCCCAGACGAGATTGAGCGCATGAACGATTACCGCATCCAGTTGCTGCGCGACGAGCGCCTGCTGGCCGAGATGACCGTGGCTGCCGCGCGGTTCATCGAATTGCACGAGGAGTTGCTGCAGCGTTTCCCGGCGGCAGAGGGCTTCAGCCTGCACATCCAGATCCGCCGCGAGCGCCGCCGCGTGGTCGAGCAGGGGCCGCAGGGCCTGCGCCTGCTGGGTATCGAATACGAGTATGAGGAGTGCCAGTAAATGCGTGAGGAATGGGCCAGCGACCGCCTGATGAAGACCGTCGAACGCCCGCAGCAGACGTTCGTGCGTGGCCAGGGTTCCTGGCTGTGGGACAGCGACGGCCGCTCCTACCTGGACTTCACCCAGGGCTGGGCGGTCAACAGCCTGGGCCACAGCCCGGTGGTGCTGGTCGAGGCGCTCAAGCGCCAGGCCGAGCAGCTGATCAACCCCGGTCCGGCCTACTACAACCGCGGCATGCTGGAGCTGGCCTCGCGCCTGTGTCAGGCCACCGGCAGCGATCAGGCGTACTTCCTCAACAGCGGCGCCGAGGCCAACGAGGGTGCGATCAAGCTGGCGCGCAAATGGGGCCAGCGCTACCGCAGCGGCGCGTTCCGCATCATCACCGCCAGCAACAGCTTTCACGGGCGTACCTTCGGTGCCATGTCGGCCTCCGGCAAGCCGGCTTTCCAGAACCTGTTCGAGCCCAAGGTGCCGGGCTTTCACAAGCTGCCGTTCAATGACCTGCAGGCCCTCGATGATGCACTCGACGGCCTCTGCGTGGCGGTGATGCTGGAGCCGGTGCAGGGCGAGGCCGGTGTACTGCCGGCGACCCTGGAATACCTGCAGGGTGCTGAGCGCCTGTGCCGTGAGCGCGGTGCGCTGCTGATCCTCGATGAAGTACAGACTGGCATGGGCCGCTGCGGCAGCTTGCTCGCCGAGGAGCTGTATGGCGTGCGCGCCGACATCGTCACCCTGGGCAAGGGCCTCGGCGGCGGCGTGCCACTGGCTGCGCTGCTGGCGCGCGGCAATGCCTGCTGCTTCGAGCCGGGCGAGCAGGGCGGCACCTACCACGGCAACGCGCTGATGACCGTCGCCGGCCTGGCGGTGCTCGACACCGTGCTGGAGCCGGGCTTCCTCGAACACGTGCGCGAAGTCGGCGAGCACCTGCGCGACGGTCTGCTGCGCCTCTCGGCCCGTCACCAGCAGGGTGCGTTGCGTGGTCACGGCCTGCTTTTCGGCCTGCCATTGCAGGGTATCTCGGCGCCAGCTGTGGTGCGCGAGGCACTGGCCGAGGGCCTGCTGATCAACGCGCCGCAGCACAACTGCCTGCGCTTGTCGCCAGCGCTGACCGTCAGCCACGGCAATATCGATGAAATGCTCATTCGCCTCGGCCGGGCCATGACCCGCGCGCGGCGCAAGAAATCGGAGGTGGCCTGATGCGCGTCGCAATCATCCAGCATGTACCGTTCGAGGGCCCCGGCCTGATCGGCGAGTGGCTGAGGCAACGGCAGTTCGCGGCGCGGACGTTCCATCCCTACGCCGGCGATGCCTTGCCGCAGCCGGACGACTTCGATCTGCTGGTGATCATGGGCGGGCCGATGAGCGTGCACGATGCTGGCGAGCTGCCCTGGCTGGCCGCGGAAAAGCAGCTGCTCGGCGCCGCGATTGCTGCCGGCAAGCGCCTGCTTGGCGTGTGCCTCGGTGGCCAACTGCTCGCCGAGAGCCTGGGCGCCAGCGTGCGTGTTGGCGAGCAGGCGGAGATCGGCTGGTGGCCGATGGAGAAATGGCCGCAGGCCAGCCAGTCGCCGCTCGGGCGCATGCTGCCGCAGCAGTTGATGGCGCTGCACTGGCATGGCGAGACCTTCGACCTGCCGCAGGAAGCGCTGCCGCTGTATCGCTCGGCGGTGTGCGCCAACCAGGGCTTCGTCTGGCAGGAGCGTGTGGTTGCCCTGCAGTGCCACCTGGAGAGCACGCCCGAGAGCGTCAACGCGCTGCTTGATGCCTGCCCCGAGGACCTCGCTCGTGCGGGTGCGGTGCAGGACGCGGCGGCTATCCGCGACGGCCTCAACGAATGCAGCTCGGTGGCGCCTACTCTGTATCGCCTGCTCGATTACCTGAGCGGTCCGCACGCTGAATTGACCTGATCCTGCCGGAGAGGCGCGCCCGCTCAATCTGCTGACGCACCCTACGGGGCATTTCGCACCGGCGTTGAGCCGTCAGCCCGCCTGCCAGTAACGGCGCAGGTCGCTCGGCACCAGGCCGGTCCAACGTTTAAACGAGCGGCGGAAGTTGGTGCTGTCGTGAAACTGCAGGTAGGCGGCGACGTCGTCGTTGCTGTAGCCCTTGACCCGGTAGAGGTAGAGCGCGACGTGCTTGCGCGCCAGGTCGAGCTGTTCCTGGAAGTGCGTGCCGTGTTTCTGCAGCTTGCGCTTGAGGGTCGACGGGCTCATGCCGAAGGCCTGGGCCACGCCCTCCAGCTGCAACGGTTCGCGGATGTGTGCGAGCAGGTGGCCGTGCAGGCTTTCCAGCAGGCTGCGGCGCACGCCGAGGGCCTCCAGCTGGCGCTGGCTGTCTTGCTGCGCCACGCGCCCGGCAGTCAGCGAGGCCCCTGGCCAGGGCCGGTGCAGGTACTCGCGCGGAATGCTCAGCACATCCAGCGGCGCGTCGAAGCGCACCGTCTCGCCCAGGTGTACCCAGTACTGTTCGATGTAGCGCGGTTGTGCGTGGCTGAAGCTGCACTGCCAGGGCAGGCGTTCGCCGGCCAGCCACTGGCTCATGCCGACCAGGGTGGTCATGCCCGCTTCGAGGAGGAAGCGCCGCTGCGCACCGGCGCCGCAGCTGTCCAGCCAGTAGACGTGGGCGTGCTGCTCGTCGAGCACCAGGCGCGGGCCGAGCAGCGGGCTGAGCAGAGCGCTCTGTCGGCGCAGGATGTCCAGCGCCTGGTGCAGGTCGGCGGCCTGCTGCAGGGCGTGGCTGGCGGCGCCGTAGTGGCCGGGCAGCAGGCGCTGGCCGAAGAGGAAACTGCTGTCGTCGGCGCCGAGCAGGCGCTGGGCGTTGTCGATCAGGCAGAGGAACTGCTGCGGGCTGAGCAGCGCCTGGCCGCTGAGGATGTCCTCGTGGAACAGGCCGCTGCCGCGCAGCAGGCGATGGCTGTCGATCCCGCGCGAAAGGGCTAGGTCGAGCAGCACCGCCGGCTGGTAGTGACCGGGGATAAAGCGCTGATCGCATTCGTACCAATCGGCCTTGAGCGTCATGCCGGCGGCCTCAGGCGCTGCGGATGTGGAGCGGCTGCTTGGCCTTGGCAAGCGCCAGGTTGAGGCGTTGCAGCAGACTCTGCGCATCGTCCTGCAGGGCCATCACCGAGGCCACGCTGGCGCGCAGTTGCAGGCGTTCGCCGTGCTCGCCGGTCTTGTGCGCGAAGTGCGCCACGGCCTGCTGCAGCTCATCGGCGAGCTGGCGCGCCAAGCGCTCGCCGGTGTTCGGCAGGAGCACCACGAAGCGGTCGCCGGCCAGGCGGCAGAGCAGATCCTGGCGGCGCAGGTTGAGCAGCAGCAACTGGGTCAGCGCCTGCAGCACGCGGTCGCCCTCGGCGTTGCCGTAGACGCGGTTGATGCTGCTGAAATCGTCGAGGTCGATGATCACCAGCGACAGCGCCTGCTGTTCGCTGCGCGCCCGCGCCAGACTCTGTTCCAGCTGCAGGCGCAGGTAGTCGGCGGCGCCCAGCGGGGTCAGTTTGTCGAACAGGCGGTGCTCGCGGAACACCCGCTCGCGCTTTTCCATCTGCGCGCTGATCGCCAGCTGCTCGTGGTGCCAGTGATAGAGGCCGAGGGTCAGCAGAATCAGGCCGACCGGCATCGGCCCCGACTCCAGCCAGTGGTCCCAGGTGATGTGCTCGGGCATGCGGATGAATTCGTCGAGGCAGTCGATCCACCAGGAGAAGAACACCAGCGACAGGCCCAGGGCCAGCAGGTTGGTCACCCGCCCGGCCGGTCGGCTCTTCAGCACCAGGCCGAGCCAGACCAGGCACAGCACGGCCGAACCGCCCTCGCCGAACACGTCCAGCCAGACCCATTCCTGGGTGCTCTTCAGGTCGCCCACGGCCAGGTGCAGAAGCAGGCCGAGGTTGGCGGCGAGGAACAGCGCGGTGAGTTTCAGGCGGTGCAGTCTGAGCAGGGATGGCATGGCCGCGCGGGCTCCACGAACGGGGTGTGGGCGCCAGCAGAGCAGAGCCGTGTGACGGAATGGTTGCAGTGGGGGAGGTCGAATCGGCTCACGTCGGTTGCGCGATTATTTTGCGTTCAGCTATGACGGCCGGAGCCGGGTTGGCTCAATGACGCTGCGTCGAGCGTCGCTCTGCCGTAGGGTGCGCCGTGCGCACCGGGGCGCCGGTATGAGTCTTCCGGTGCGCATGGCGCACCCTACGCGGGTCGATTCAGCTCAAACGTGCCCCTGAAACCCGGCAAAAGCCCGTAAATCGGGGCCCGTGCCGGTGGCCTGTCACAGAACCGTCATCGCTCACTCCTAGCTTGCGCTCCAAGTCGCCGGGTACTGGCCCGGCCGGAACGCTTGTCTGGGGAGATCAGCATGCACACTCGTCGTCTTACCGCCCGCCGTGCGGGCTTCACCATCAGCGCCCTGACGCTGGCCATCGTCGCCACACCGCTGTGGGCGCAGGAAGCCACCGAGCACGTCAACGTGGTCGGCCAGGCCGCGAGCATCGACGAAGCGCTCAAGGAGCAGCGCCGTTCCGACAGCGTGGAAAGCGTGGTGCATGCCGACGGCGTGGCCCAGCTGCCCGACCAGAATGCCGCCGAAGCGGTGCAGCGCCTGCCGGGTGTCAGCGTCGAGCGCGACCAGGGTGAAGGCCGCTTCGTCAGCGTGCGTGGCCTGGGCCCGGACCTCAACGCCGTGACCATCAACGGCACGCTGGTGCCCTCGCCGGAAAGCGACCGCCGTGCCGTCGCCCTCGACGTGCTGCCGGCCGAACTGGTGCAGTCGCTGACCGTGGTCAAGACCCTGACCCCGGACATGGACGCCAACTCCCTCGGTGGCACCATCGAGGTGGAAAGCCTGTCGGCCTTCGACCACAAGGGCCTGTTCTACACCGGCTCGGTCGAAGGCAGCTACGACGAGAACACCGAGCAGACCAGCCCGAAATTCTCCGGCGCGATCAGCGACCGCTTCAGCCTCGGCGACGGCACCGACAACTTCGGCGTGGCCGCCGCGCTGAGCTGGCAGGAACGCGACTTCGGCTCGGACAACGTCGAGACCGGCGGTGACTGGGATTTCGAGGACGGCGCCCGCCTGCAGTCGCTGGAGCAGCGCGACTACGCCATCACCCGTGAGCGCAGCGGTTTCGGCCTCAACTTCGACTACCAGCCGGATGACCTCTCCAGCTACTACCTGCGCACCCTCTACAGCCGCTTCAAGGACACCGAGACACGCAATGCCGCCGGCGTCGAATTCGCCGACGCGCAGCTGCCGGGCGAGACCGGCGATGCCGAAGGCTTCCGCGAGCTGAAGGACCGCGAGGAAACCCAGGAGATCCAGTCCTACGTGCTCGGCGGCGAACGCCTGTTCGGCCAGTGGACGCTCAATGGCCAGGTCGGCTACAGCAAGTCCAGCCAGGACACGCCGGGGCACATCGGCGGCGCGGTATTCGAGGGCAACGACGATTTCAGCGGCATTGGTTTCGGCAACAGCCGCAAGCCGCGCCTGATCGCCGGCAGCGACTTCTACGACCCGGCCAACTTCAGCCTCACCGAAGTCGAGTGGGCCGAGGAGAACACCAACGACACCGAGAAGAACATCAAGCTCGACCTGGCCCGTGACTACGAGCTGAGCGGTTACGCAGCCCAGGCGAAGTTCGGCGGCAAGCTCAGCCGCCGCGAGAAGGACAACGACACCGACATCTGGACCTACGAGGACCTCGATACGGTCTTCAGCGATGCCCAGCTGGGTATGGACCGGTTCACCAAGGGGCGCGTCGACTACGCCCTCGGCAACTTCGGTCCGGGCCTGTCGGCCGGGGCGGTGGAGAACCTCATCGGCGGCCTCGACCGCAGCGACTACTACAACGAGGAAGAGTCGCGGGTGAACGACTTCGACATGAGCGAAGACATCAACGCCGCCTACCTGATGAACACCCTGGACATCGACGACTGGCGCATCATCGCCGGCGTGCGTTACGAGGGCACCGAGTTCGAAGCCAAGGGCACCGGCCTGCGCGATGGCGACTACGAAGCCATCGAAGCCGACAGCGACTACCACCACTGGCTGCCCGGCCTGCACGTGCGCTACAGCCTGAACAAGGACACCCAGCTGCGTTTCGCCTGGACCAACGCGGTGGTGCGCCCAACCTTCGGCCAGCTGGCGCCGGGCTTCGTCATCGACGGCGACGAAGCCAGCTTCGGCAACCCGACCCTCGACCCGCTGGAATCGAGCAACTTCGACCTCGGCATCGAGCACTACCTGGGCCGCGCCGGCGTGGTCTCCGCCTTCGTGTTCTACAAGGACATCGAGCACTTCATCTACAACGCCGACCTTGCCGGTACCGGCGAATGGGCCACCTTCGCCGAGGCCAACACCTTCGCCAACGGCGACAGCGCCAAGCTCTACGGCCTGGAGCTGGCCTACTCGCAGAAATTCGACTGGCTGCCGGCGCCGTGGAACGGCCTGCTGCTGGGCGCCAACGCCACCTTCAGCCGCTCCGACGCGAGCATCTCCGGTTTCGACGTCGACAGCGGGCGCAACCTGGAACGCGATATCGACCTGCCGTTCCAGTCCGACAGCGTCGGCAACCTGATGCTCGGCTGGGAGAACGACAAACTCAGCCTGCGCCTGTCGGCCAACTACAAGTCCGACTACCTCTACGAGGTCGCCGGCCTCGACGACAAGGCGCACGACCTGCACGTCGACGACCAGGTGTTCGTCGACTTCGCCGCCGGCTACTTCCTGACCAAGAACCTGCAGCTCAGGTTCGAGGCGCAGAACCTCACCGACGAGAGCTACTACGTCTACACCGGCAGCCGCGCCTACAACGCCCAGTACGAAGAGTACGGCCCGACCTACAAGCTCGGCCTGACCTTCACGCATTTCTAGATGCGGCCTGCTGCGCGTCGGCCAGGCGGCGTTGAGACAGGCCTCGGGATGCTCATTTACAGCTCGTAAATTCCGCTCCCTCGGCCTATCTCGCCTTGCCTGGCTCTAGCTCGCAGTGCCCGCGCATTTGTGCTGCCTGGAAGTGCTCGAAAGCTTTTGTAGGCGCACCCACGCGATAGGGCCGGCAGGCCGTGGCTTACCACTGTGTTCACAAGGATTACCCACGCAATGAATTCATTCTTTCCCCGCAGCCTGCTGTTCACCGCGCTGCTCCTGGCCCTGAGCGGTTGCGAGGAGCTGGCCAGCCCGGCTGCCGCCGCGGCCAAGCCGAGCCTGACGCTGAGTCCCTGGGGCGGTTCGGCGAAGGCCAAGGCCGAAGACCTGCGCTTCCTGCCGGCTGGCGCCCCGAACGAGCTGCGCCTGGCGGCCAGCGAGCGCAATGGCCTGTTGCTGCTGGATGCCGACGGCAAGCAGCTGGCGCAACTGCCGGGCAGCTACAGCGGCCTCGACAGCCGCCTTGTCGGTCAACAACTGTTGGTCGCCAGCCTGGACAACGCCACCCAGCAAGCCACCCTGGTCACCCTCGACCCGGCATCGCGCCAGTGGGGCCAGCCGCAACAGTTACCGGCGCGCGACTTCGCTCTGGCCGGGCTGTGCCTGTACCGCGACGACGCTCGGAACCTCTACCTGTTCGTCATCGGTGAAGACGGCCACGGCGAGCAGTGGCTGGTGGGTGCCGGCGAGCAGCTGAATACCGAGGCGCGTCGCGTGCGCGGCCTGCCGCTGCCGCCCGAGGCCGAGTACTGCCAGGTCGACGATGCCGCCAGCCTGCTCTTCGTCAACGAGGAAAGCGTCGGCCTGTGGGCGTTTGCCGCGCACCCGGAAGCCGATGTGGCCCGCCGTCCGGTAGACATGCAGCAGCCGTTCGGCAGCCTCAAGGCCAGCGCCGGCGCCATGGCCGCGCTGCCCGGCGGCCTGCTGGCACTGGACCCCGGCAGCGCCGAACTGCACCTCTACCAGCAACAGGAAGATACCTGGCGCGCGGTGGCCAGCCTGCCGCTGCCGGGCCTGGAAGAACCGGAGCGTCTCGACGTACGCGTTACTGCAAAAGGCCTGGACGTGCTGGTGCAGGACGATGCCAGCGGGCGTGTCTACCAAGGCGAACTGAACTGGGCACCGCAGCCGGTGGCGCTGCCGCCCGTGCTGCCTAGCGTCGCTGCATTGCGCCAGAGCGAGCCGGTCGGTCGCCACGGCGATGCCGCCGATGACCCGGCGATCTGGATTCACCCCGCGCAGCCGCAGTTGTCCCGCGTGCTCGGCACCAACAAGAAACAGGGCCTGCTGGCTTACGACCTCGACGGCACGCTGCTGCAGGAATTGCCTGTCGGCCGCCTGAACAACGTCGACGTGCGCCCCAACTTTCGCATGGGCGAGCAGCTCGTCGACCTGGCCGTGGCCAGCAACCGCGATCACAACAGCATCAGCCTGTTCGCCATCGACCGCGCCAGCGGCGAGCTGCGCGAGGCCGGCGAGATCCGCACGCCGCTCAAGGAGATCTACGGCATCTGCCTGTTCCAGCCGGCCAGCGGCGAGCTGTACGCCTTCGCCAATGGCAAGGACGGCAGCTTCCTGCAGTACCGCCTGAGCGCGCCGGACGGCAAGGTGCAGGGTGAGCTGGTGCGCCGCTTCGAGGTGCAGAGCCAACCCGAGGGCTGTGTGGCCGACGACCAGCGCCAGCGCCTGTTCCTCGGCGAGGAGGACGCCGGCGTGTGGGCCGTGGATGCCCGCGCCGATGGCCCGACCGAGCTGCACGCGGTGATGAAGGTCGGCGATGTGCTCAAGGCCGATGTCGAGGGCCTGGGCCTGTACCAGTCCGCCCACCAGGACTACCTGGTGATCTCCAGCCAGGGCAACGACAGCTATGTGGTGCTCGACGCCGAGCCGCCCTATGCGCTCAAGGGCGCCTTGCGCGTCGGCCTCAACGGCGCGCTGGGCATCGACGGCGCCTCGGAAACCGACGGACTGGAAGTGACCTCGGCCAACCTCGGTGGCGCCTGGAGCGACGGCATGCTGGTGGTGCAGGACGGCCGCAAGCGCATGCCCGAGCAGACGCAGAACTTCAAGTTCGTGCCCTGGAGCGATGTGGCCCAGGCGCTGAAGCTGGAGTGAGGCGCCCTGCCGGTATTGCGCACTCGGCGGTCCGTGCCGGGGGCGCTGTCATCAGCCGGTAACCGCGACGTAATCGAATAGCACTTAACCCCTTCTCCTGCGGGAGAGGGCTGGGGTGAGGGAAGCGCACCGCGCGGCTCACCCTGCCATGCCAAGGAGCCCCACCATGCACGCCACCCTCGAACAGATGACTGTTTGGAGCCTGGTCAACGACGCCAGCCTGCTGGTCAAACTGGTCATGTTGATCCTGCTCGGCGCCTCGCTCGCCAGCTGGTACCTGATCATCCAGCGCAGCCTGCTGCTCGGCCGCAGCGAGCGTCTGGCCAAGGATTTCCTGCGCCGCTTCCGCCAGGGGGGCGACCTCACCCAGCTGTACCGCGAGGGCCGTGCCGAGGCCGATGGTGACGCCGCGCTGGAGCGTATCTTCCGTGCCGGCTTCGACGAGTACGCGCAGCTGCAGCGCCAGCCGGGCGCTTCGCCTGAAGCGGTGATCGACGGCGTCGAGCGCAGCCTGCTGGTGGCCATCTCCGAGCAGGAAGAGCGCCTGGAAAAGGGCCTGCCGTTTCTCGCCACGGTCGGTTCGGTGAGCCCCTACATCGGCCTGTTCGGCACCGTGTGGGGGATCATGAACTCCTTCATCGGCCTGTCCCAGGTGCAGCAGGCGACGCTCTCCACCGTGGCGCCGGGCATCGCCGAGGCGCTGATCGCCACCGCCATCGGCCTGTTCGCGGCGATCCCCGCGGTGATCGCCTACAACCGCTTTGCCGCCCGCGTGGCCACCCTCAGCACGCGCTTCTACGCCTTCGGCAACGAGCTGCAGGGTCGCCTGCAACGGCGCCTGCAGATGACCCCGAACCTGGCCCAGGCCGCCTGAGGACACGCGCATGCGCAAGCCGCACAAGACCCACGCGCCCAAGGCCGAAATGAATGTGGTGCCCTACATCGACGTGATGCTGGTGCTGCTGGTGATCTTCATGGTCACCGCGCCGATGCTCACCCAGGGCGTGAAGATCGAGCTGCCCAAGGTGGCCGCCGAGGCGTTGCCCAGCGACAGCCAGCAACAGGTGCTGACCCTCTCGGTGCAGGCCGATGGCGGCTACTACTGGAACCTCGGCAGCGAGCTGGACACCCAGGGCCGCACCGACAGCGCGGTGAACCTGGAGGAGATGAGCGCCAAGGTCGGCGCGCTGATCGCCGCGCGCGGCGATACCCAGGTGTACATCCGCGCCGATGGCGCCGCCGACTACGCCACGGTGATCGCCGGCATGGCCGCCTTGCAGCGCGGCGGGGTGAGCAACCTGGGGCTGATCACCGAGGCGCCGCAGTGAGCAGCGCCGTGATGCCGCAGAGCGCGCCCTTCGACCTGCAATTGCCGTCCGCCGCCTGGCTGCGCAACGCCGGTGCGGCGGGCGTGGCACTGGCGCTGCACGCCATCGTCCTCGGTCTGTTGCTGGCGCAGTGGTCGGTGCATGCGCCGCCAGCGCCGCAGGTGCGCACGCTGACCACGCAGCTGATTGCCCTGGCCCCGCCAGCGCCTCCCGCACCGCCGCAGCCCGAGGTGAGCGCGCCGCCACCGGTCCCGGTTGAGCCGCTGCCGCCCGTGGTCGCGCCGACGCCCGATCCGCGCATCGAGCAGCGTCAGCTGGAGCAGGCCGCCCTGGCACGCAAACGCGTGGAGCAGCGCGAGATCGAGCAGCAGCGCCAGCGTGACCTCGAACAAGTGCAGCGCCGCCAGGCCGAGGAGCAGGCTCGTCAGCGCGTGCAGGCGCAGCAACTGGCCCAGCAACGCCAGCAGGCCGAAGCCGCTGCCGAGCGTGCGCGCCAGGCCGAACTCGCCGCCGCGAGTCGCCCCTACCAGCCCATCGCCAAGGAAGCCCCGGACTACCCGGATCGCGCCCTGGACAAGGGCATCGAGGGTGATTGCACGGTGCGCTACCGGGTCAGCCCGCAAGGTCGCGTGGAAGACCCGCAGGTGGTCGGCGACTGCCATCCGCTGTTCGTCCGCCCATCCCTCGCTGCGGCGCGCACCTTCCGCTACCAGCCGCGCCTGGTCGACGGTCAGGCCGTAGCCGTGCCCGACGTGAAGAACACCTTCCACTACCGCATCGAATGATCGCGCCCGCCCACTTGCTCTCCCGCCGGGAGAGGCCGGGGTGAGGGGCAGGCAGCGCCATGACGACACGACCCGGACGTACTTCGGGCACCAAGATCCGCCAAACCGAGACCCCGTGATGAGCAACGACCACAGCCGTTTTCACCGCAGCCTGGAAGCCCACGACGACATCGCCATCAACCCCAGCGCCAACCGTGCCCTGGACCAGCTGGTCGACCCGGCGCGGCGCAACGTGCTCAAGGGCGGCCTGACCCTCGCCGCACTGGGCTTCTTCGCCGGTGGCATCGGCGCCTGCAGCCGCGCCACGGCCAGCCCGCTGCTCGGCTTCAAGGGCGTGCCGGTGCAGATCGACCCGCAGTTCGACCGCGTGCTGGTCGCCGAGGGTTATCGCGCCACGCCGTTCTTCTCCTGGGGCGACCCGGTGGAAGGTGGCGCCCCCGCATGGAACCCGGACGCCAGCGATGATTGGCAGGCGCAGCTCAAGCAGGCCGGCGACAACCATGACGGCATGGATTTCTTCGCCTTCCCCGGTGAGCGCGATCGTGGCTTGCTGGTGATGAACCACGAGTACGTCAACCCGCCGCTGCACCCCTCCGGGCAGATCGACCAGAGCCGTCCGCGGCCACTCGACGAAGTGCGCAAGGAACAGGCGGCGCATGGCGTATCGGTGATCGAGGTGAAGCAGGGCGCCGACGGCCAGTGGCAGCGGGTGCTGGACTCGCCCTACAACCGGCGCATCAGCATGTTCACTGCCATGCGCATCGCCGGGCCGCTGGCCGGGCATGCGGCGATGCAGACCGTGGCCGACCCGCAGGGCCTGGAAGTGCTCGGCACCCTGAACAACTGCGCCACCGGCATCACGCCCTGGGGCACCTTCCTCACCTGCGAGGAGAACTGGCACAACTACTTCATCAACCGCGATACGGCGGACTATGCCCAGCGTGTGTCGCACAAGCGCTACGGCCTGGCCAGCAGCGGTACGAGCAAGAACTACGCCTGGGAAACCGCCGACCCGCGCTTCGACGCCACCCCCGATGCGGCGCAGGCCCACGGCGGCTACGTCAACGAGCCGCATCGCTTCGGCTGGGTGGTCGAGATCGATCCCTTCGACCCGCAGGCGCAGCCGATCAAACGCACCGCCTTCGGCCGTTTCAGCCGTGAATGCGCGGCACTGGCGCTGGGCGAGGACGGGCGCATGGCGTTCTACTCGGGCGACGACGCCAAGGGCGAGTACGTCTACAAGTTCGTCCCGGCCGGGCGTTTCGACGCGGCCAACCCCAGGGCCAGCCGCGATTTGCTCGACAACGGCACGTTGTACGTCGCGCGCTTCGATGCCGACGGCGCCGGCCGGTGGCTGGCGCTGGTGCATGGCGAGAACGGCCTGACCGCGGCCAACGGTTTCGCCAACCAGGAAGAGGTGCTGCTCAACGCCCGCGCCGCTGCCGACCAGGCTGGCGCCACGCCGATGGACCGCCCGGAGTGGGCGGCGGTCAACCCGCAGACCCGCGAGGTCTACGTGGCGCTGACCAACAACGACGGCCGCGGCAGCAAGCAGGCGCTGGACAAGGCCAACCCGCGTCCGCAGAACCTGCACGGGCAGATCCTGCGCTTCAACGAACGAGAGGCTGACCCCACGGCGACGGCCTTCACCTGGGAGCTGTTCCTGCTCGCCGGTGAAGCCAAGGGCGCCCGCGATGCGGCGGGGCAAGCCGTGCCGGCGCACCTCACCGGCACCATCAACGGTGATCTGTTCTCCTCGCCCGATGGCTTGGCGTTCGACGCAGCGGGGCGCCTGTGGATCCAGACCGACTACGACGACATCGAGGCGCCGATGCAGGCGATGGGCTGCAACCAGCTGCTCTGCGCCGACACACAGACCCGCGAGGTGCGCCGCTTCCTGGTCGGCCCGCGCGGCTGCGAAGTCACCGGCCTGGCCTGGAGCCCGGACGGCAAGGCGATGTGGGCCAACATCCAGCACCCGGGTATCAGCTTCCCGGCCAGCGACGGCATCTCGCGCCCGCGCTCGACCACGGTGCTGATCACCAAGAACGACGGCGGCGTGATCGGCAGCTGAGCACCTGCAGCGGCGTTGTAATGGCGGGCGAAACCCGCGTGGATCCGCCTTGCGAAAGCCGCCTCGTGCTCTACGTAGGGTGTGCCGTGCGCACCCGAGGCCACCTGCGGGTTGCTGGTGCGCACGGCGCACCCTACGGTCATACCAGCGACTGGGCACGGCTTTGCCCGGCCCGGCGAGTCGCGAAACCGCGCGGCGTATCCGCCATCGCTACCCGGCATACCGACTATCAGCCGTCCTGATTTCCGCCCGAACGGCCTCGGCCATAGAGTGGTCACACCTTCAGGAGGTACTGACTCATGCCACGAATCGACATCATGTCCCTGGTCGGAAGCGCAGTCCCCGCGCCGCTTCGCGCCGATGGCTATCTGGCCTGCTGGTATGTGGTGGTCGAGGGCGTACAGCGCTCCGGGCCCTACACCTCGCTCGACGTGGCCACGGCCAGCAAGTCGATCTGGCAACAACGCTTCGGCCGCGGCTGAAGCACCGGCGCACCGCGCCACGAATGCTCCGCGCCACATGGCGCACTTTGGCAGCCCCCGCTGCCTGTTTTATTCAGTGATGCTCCCTTTACCCGCCCATGTGGCGGGTTTCTTTTTTGTGCTGATTTTCTGGAGAGCGAGCGGCGCTGGGTGCTGACATGCGGGCGCTACACGGGCGGCGGTGCGCAGGGCGCAGCCGACGCGAGGCTCCCTGTCAGGGGCGTTCAGCAGGCGCCCGACGCAACCTGCTAGCGCACCCGGTCGCGGCTCTGCACGGCCAGGTCGATGGCCTTCTGCATGTCCAGGCGTGCCGAGCGGCCGACGTCCTTGTTGTTCAGCTCGTAGTTGCGCTCCGACGGCAGGATCGGCGCGGTGAGATCTTCGGCGTCCATCGGCTCGAAATCGTAGTCGCCGCCGATGGTCATCGCGCTGCGCCGCAGCAGCATGCGCAGTTGGTCCGGTTGCAGGCGCGGGTTGATCGACAGCATCGCCGCGATCACGCCAGTGACCATCGGCGTGGCGTACGACGTGCCGCAGTGGCTTTCGCCTTCCTCGTCCTCCTCGAGCGTCGAGGCGCGGGCGCAGGCCGAGGCGGTGATGTCGACGCGCATGTCGATGTTCGACGAGCTGCGTTTGATCACGTAGTCCGGGTCGTCGATGCCGACGCCGGCTTCCTGGCTGCGCTGGTGGCCGCCGACGACGAACAGCTGATCGGTGATGAACGAGGAGGGCAGGCGGTACTCGTCGCTGCCGGAAAACGACGAACCATTGCCGGCGGAATTCACCACCACCACGTCCGGGTGCTCGCGGCGCAGCCAGAGGAAGAATTCCTCGAGCAGCTCCTCGTAGCCGCTCATGGCGATGCCCGAACGCACCAGCGAGTCGACCTCGTCGCCCTCGATGTTCTTGGCGCCGACGCGGTGGATGCCCCAGCTCCAGTTGAGCACCCGCACGCCGTCCTCGACCAGGTTCACCGAGGCGGCGATGTTGGCGGTGATACCAGCGTCGGAGTTGCGCTCGACGATCACCTCGAAGCCCGGCCCGGCCTTGTCCAGGCCGCGCAGGAAACCGGTGTTGCCGCCCTTGCCCCAGCGCGCGGCGAGGATGCCGGCGACGGTGCTGCCGTGGTTGTCCGGCTTGTCCGAATCGCGGGCGTAGAGGCAGGTGCGTTGTTCGCCGTTGCAGGCGCCGAGGTAGTCGGCGAAGTCGGGGGCGTCGAAGTCGACGTTGCGCTCGATCACGCCGATGCGCACCGGCTTGGTCTCGATCGGCGACTGCTTGGCCGGGATACGCCGCTGGTAGAAATTCACTGCGTCGATGAAGCGGTTGGCCGCCCACTCGTCTTCGCTCGGCTTGCTCGGCACCTTGTCGCGCTCGCTTTCCTCACCTTTCTCCGGTGCCGACTCCTCGACGATCACCGCGTCGACGCTGACCTCGCTGCCCAGGCGCAGGATCAGCGCGTCGCGCTCGACCAGGTTCTTCGCCGGGATGCGCAGCTGGTAGATGTTCAGCGGCGGAATCGCGCCAACCACCTGGGCACCGTAGCGCTCGGCCAGGCGCCGGGACTCCTCGAGGCCGTCGTGGCTTTCCTCGATCAGCAGGCTGATCAGGTCGACGTAGGTGGTCAGGCCGTCCATGTTCTTCGCCACTTCATCGGGGCCGGCGGCCAGCACCTGGCTGCGGTTGAGTGACAACCACACCGGATTGCTCGCCTGCTCGCCCTGTTCCAGCCACAGCGGCGCGCTCTTGGCCTGCTGCGCCTCGATGTGCAGGAACAGGCTCTGGCCGTCGCGGCGGATCTGTTCGGCGGCCAGCGGCGTGCCGCCGAGCAGCACCCGCAGGTCGCCGTCCTGCACGCCCTGGGCTTTCAGGCAGAAGTCCTGAGCGTGCTGTTGCAGCAGGTCGCCACAGCGTTGCAGCTGGGTGATGCGCAGGGCGTCGCTGGGCGGGGCGGTCTCGCCCTGGGCGAGGGAGCTGGCGACGATGAACAGGGTGGTCAGGACGATGCGCGACAGCACGTGCGGCCTCCTTGGCGATGAATGCGGGCACGACGCTGTGGGTCGCGGCGGGCTCAGTTCGGCCTGTTGCGAACCTGGCGGTGCGAACAGGTTGTGAGGGCTGTGACCGCCGCTGGTTTTGCTTCGTTCAGGCTATTCGCGCTGCAGGTAGTGCACGCTGAACAGCCGCGCCGGGTCCATCCACATGGCCACCGCGCCGAAGCCGGCCTGGCCGGCCAGGTCGCGGAAACTGGCCGGGGTGTACTTGTAGGAGTTCTCGGTGTGCAGGCTCTCGCCGGCATCGAAATCGAAGTACTGGTCCTCGATCCGCACCTGCTGTGCCTCACGGCTGACCAGGTGCATCTCGATGCGCGACTCGGCCTTGTTGAAGAAGGCACGATGGCTGAAGCGGGCCGGGTCGATGTCGCTGTCCAGTTCGTTGCGGATGCGCTCGATCAGGTTGAGGTTGAACGCCGCGGTGACCCCGGCCTGGTCGTTGTAGGCGCGCTCCAGCACGTCGCTGTCCTTGACCAGGTCGACGCCGATCAGCAGGCCGGCACCGCTGGGCAGCGCCTCATGCAGGTTGCGCAGGAAGGCCAGGGCCTGCTGCGGGTCGAAGTTGCCGATGCTGGAACCGGGGAAGAACGCCAGCGGGTGTTCGCCCAGGGCCTCCTCGGGCAGCTGCATCGGCTGGCTGAAATCGGCGCAGGCGGCATGCACGTCGAGCCACGGGTAGTCGGCGGCCAGGCGATGGGTGCTGCTGAGCAGGAAGTCGCGGGAGATGTCGATGCCCAGGTAGCTGCTCGGGTGCAGCGCTTCGAGCAGCAGGCGCACCTTGCGGCTGGCGCCGCTGCCGAGTTCGACCAGGCTGGCGTCGCGCCCGGCCAGTTCGGCGATCTGCTGGCGGGCCAGGCGCAGGATCATCTCCTCGGTGCGCGTGGGGTAGTACTCGGGCTGCTGGCAGATCTGCTCGAACAGCTCGGAGCCGCGCCGGTCGTAGAAGAACTTCGGCGAGATGGACTTCTGCTCGGCGGCGAAACCGGCCAGGCTTTCGCTGCGCAGCGAGGCGCTGTGGTCGGGCTGATACTGCTCGTGGAAACGGATTGCCAACGCCATGTTCAGAGCTCCTTGGCCAGGCGCACACCAGCGAACTGCCAGCGCATGGAGGGGTAGAAGAAATTGCGGTAGGTGCTGCGGATGTGCTCTTCCGGGGTCGCGCAACAGCCGCCGCGCAAGACCATCTGCCCGGACATGAACTTGCCGTTGTACTCGCCCAGGCTGCCGTCGAGGGTCTTGAAGCCGGGGTAGGGGCGGTAGGCGCTGCCGGTCCATTCCCAGACATCGCCGAACAGCTGCGCCGGGCCTTCGCTGCCGGTCTCGGCAGCCATTGGCTGCAGGTGGTCGGCTTCGACGAAGTTGCCCCACAGCGGCTCGTCCTGCGCTGCCACTTCCCACTCCTGTTCGGTGGGCAGGCGTGCGCCGGCCCAGGCGGCGAAGGCGTCGGCCTCGAAGTGGCTGAGGTGGCAGACCGGTGCCTGCGGGTCCAGTTCGCGCAGGCCGCCGAGGGTGAATTCCTGCCACTCGGCACCGTCACGCTGCCAGTACAGCGGCGCCTGCCAGCCGAGCTGCTGGATCAGGCTCCAGCCATCGGCCAGCCACAGCGCGCTGTTGCGGTAGCCGCCGTCGGCGATGAAGTCGCGGTACTCGGCGTTGCTCACCGGGCGGCTGGCCAGCTGGAAGTCATCGACGAACACACGGTGGCGCGGCTGCTCGCAATCGAAGGCGAACTCGCCGCCACTGTGGCCGACATGGCGCATGCCGCCGGGGTAGCGGTGCCAGCGCAAGGGCGTCGCCGCCTGGGCTGGCGCCTGGCGCAGATCGGCGCGGTACACCGGGTGCAGCGGGTTCTGCGCGAGGATGTGCTTGATGTCCATCAACAGCAGTTCCTGGTGCTGCTGCTCGTGATGCAGGCCGAGTTCGACGCGCCGGGCGATCTCCGTTGCATGCTCGACGGGCGGTCGCTGCAGCAGGGTTTCCATGGCCAGGTCGACATGCGCGCGGTAGCTGTACACCTCGGCCACGGTCGGGCGCGAGAGCAGGCCGCGCTGGGCGCGTGGAAAGGGCGTGCCGTGGGTCTGGTAGTAGGAGTTGAACAGGTGGTCGTAGCGCGTATCCAGCGGGCGGTAGCCGCGCAGGTAGGGCTGCAGGAGGAACGCCTCGAAGAACCAGCTGACGTGTGCCAGGTGCCATTTCGGCGGGCTCACGTCGGGCATGCTCTGGATGCCGTAGTCCTCGGTTTCCAGCGGTTCGCAGAGCCGTTCCGAAGCCGCGCGGACCTGGCGGAAACGGCTCAGCAGCCGCTCCAGGTCGGCGAGGGACGGCTCATGGATGCGGGCCAGGTTCGGCATGGCGCTCGCTCCTGTGTAGGGTGGCGTGGTGGGCGCGTGACGTGCCTGCCGATAACCGCTTCACCTGAGGCGAGGGATGTCGACAAGCCTGTAGAACCGACCGGATGGAATAAGCAAAGGTTCAACGGTAATTAGGTGTCAGATCCCGGCGGCCCTGGCGTTGCATTGCGGGCAGGCGTCTGCGCGGGCGCTTCGCTCGCCGTGGCCTTCCGTCAGAGGCCGGCGTGGCGATTCCAGGTCGGCTTGAACGGGCGTGTGCCGGTCACGCTCCGAGTGGCGATTTTCCGTTACCATCGGCGCTCCCTTCGCATTCCGATAAGGACATCGTCATGGCTGTTTCCTCCATCGTCATTCTGGTCATCCTCGCGCTGCTGGTGGTCTATGTCATCGGCATCTACAACAAGCTGGTGAGCCTGCGTAACCGCTTCCAGAACGCCTTCGCGCAGATCGAGGTGCAGCTCAAGCGCCGCTATGACCTGATCCCCAACCTGGTGGAAACCGCGAAGGCCTACATGGCCCACGAGCGCGACACCCTGGAAGCGGTGATCGCCGCGCGCAACGGCGCCGCCGCCGGCCTCAAGGCCGCTGCCGCGCAGCCGGGCAACCCGCAGAGCATGGCCCAGCTGGCCGGTGCCGAAGGCGTGCTGGCCTCGGCCATGGGCCGCCTCAACGTGACCATGGAGGCCTACCCGGACCTCAAGGCCTCGCAGAACATGCAGCAGCTCAGCGAGGAGCTGACCAGCACCGAGAACAAGGTGGCCTTTGCCCGCCAGGCGTTCAACGATGCGGTGATGGCCTACAACACTTACAAGCAGAGCTTCCCGCCGGTGGCGCTGGCCAACTTCTTCGGCCACAGCCAGGACGCCAGCCTGCTGGAATTCGCCGACACCGCGCAGATTCAGGACGTGCCCAAGGTTTCGTTCTAACCGCCGGATCGCGCAATGAACTTCTTCGAACAACAGGACCGCGCCAAACGCATCTCCGGCCGCCTGGTGCTGCTGATGGCGCTGGCGGTGCTCAGCCTGATCACCATCACCTGCGTGGCACTGATCGTGGTGCTCAACTTCACCGGCCTGTCGGTTTTCGTCGACCCTGAGCACGCACAGATACGGCTGGTGCTGTACGTGGCGCTGGGCGTGATTGCTGTGGTGATCCTCGGCAGCCTGTTCAAGAGTGCCCAGCTCGGCGGCGGTGGCAAGACGGTGGCCGAGCGCCTCGGCGGACGGCTGATCAACCTCGATGCGCAGAGCCTGGAGGAGCGCCGTCTGCTCAACGTGGTCGAGGAAATGGCCATCGCCTCGGGCACGCCGGTGCCGCCGGTGTACGTGCTCGATGACCTGTCGATCAACGCCTTCGCCGCCGGCCTGACGCCGCAAGACGCGGTGATCGGCATCACCCGCGGCGCCATCACCACCTTGTCGCGCGAAGAGCTGCAGGGGGTGATCGCCCACGAGTTCAGCCACATCTTCAACGGCGACATGCGCCTCAACATCCGCCTGGTCTCGGTGTTGCACGGCATTCTCCTGCTCGGCCTGATCGGCGAGGTGCTGCTGCGCCACACTGGAGGGAGCAGCCGCAGCAGTTCGCGTTCCAGCCGCGACAGCAGCGGTGTCAGCGCGACCATCCTGATCGGCCTGGTGCTGCTGGTGGTCGGCTACGCCGGGACCTTCTTCGGCGGCCTGATCAAGGCCGCGGTCAGCCGTCAGCGCGAGTTCCTCGCCGACGCCTCGGCAGTGCAGTTCACCCGCAACCCGGACAGCATCGCCGGCGCGCTGAAGAAGATCGGCGGCCACAGCCTCGGCTCGCAGCTGCGCGCCAGCCACGCCGCCGAATTCAGCCACCTGTACTTCGGCGCGGGCGTCAGCCGCGCGGTGTCGGGGATGATGGCCACGCATCCGCCGCTGGCGGAGCGTATCCGCCGCATCGAGCCGGGCTGGGACGGCGAGTACCCGCAGGTCAGTGTCGCCTCGCTGTTCGAGAACTCGGAGCCGGTCACCCTCGACCCGCTGCGCGGCACACCAGGCATTACGGTGGTGGCGAACTTCGCGGCCATTGACGCCGAACACGCCATTGCCGCCATCGGCGATCCGCAGCCGGCGCACCTGCGTCAGGCGCAGCAGACCCTGCACAAGTTGCCAGCTGCCCTGCGCAGTGCCGCGCACAGCGCCATCGGTGCCCAGGCGCTGGTCTACGGCCTGCTGCTGGCGCGTGCCGAGGACGCCCAGGCGCACCAGCTCTCGCTACTGCGCCCGGACGTCGAGCCGGCGCTATTCGGTGTGCTCGAATCGCTGCGCGGCACACTGGTCGGCCTCGCCCCGGACCTGCGCCTGCCGCTGCTGGAACTGGCCATGCCGGCACTCAAGCAGCTGAGCCGTGACGAGTTCGCGGCGATGAAGCGCCGGCTGCTGTTGCTGATCAAGGCTGACAACAAGGTCGAGCTGCTGGAGTGGACCCTGCTGCGCATCGTCGAGCGCAATGTCGAAGGGCCGAAGCGGGTGCCGAGCAAGTACCACCTGGTCGAGCTGATGGACGATGTTGCGCTGCTGCTCTCGGCGCTGGCGCGTGCCGGGCATGACGATGCGCAGCAGGCGCGCGAGGCGTTTGCCCGGGCTTGCGCGGCGCTGCCTTTCGAGGGCTTGGAACTGCTCGATGACGGCAATCGCGGCGCACGCGGACTGGATGCGGCCCTGACCCGCCTCGCCGCTATCGCGCCGCTGCAGAAGCCGCTGCTGCTCGCGGCGATGGCGGCCTGCGTGGTGCACGACGGGCAGATCCGCGTCACCGAGGCCGAGTTGATGCGCGCGGTGGCGGACATCATCGATTGCCCGATGCCGCCCCTGCTGATGGCGTGACGGGCGCGTGCTTTAGGCTGTCGTTGCAACGGGGAACGCAAAGGCCGGGATGATCCCGGCCTTTTCGTTGAAGCGGGAGGCGATCAGCCCTTGGCGTGCTGCTCGACCCAGGCGGCGTAGGCGTCGATGAATTTCTGCAGGAAGCCCTTGATGCCGTCATTGAGCTTGCCGCCGTCGTCGAAGAAGTTGCCGGCGCCGCCGAGGTAGGCTTCCGGCTGCTGCAGCACGGGGATGTCGAGGAACACCAGCGACTGACGCAGGTGGTGGTTGGCGCCGAACCCGCCGATGGCGCCGGGCGAGGCACTGAGCACCGCCCCGGGCTTGCTGCCGAAGGCGCTCTGGCCATAGGGGCGCGAACCGACATCGATGGCGTTCTTCAGGGCGCCGGGCACCGAGCGGTTGTATTCGGGGGTGACGAACAGCACCGCGTCGGCGGCTTTCAGTTGGTCACGGAAGGCACTGTAGGCCGCGGGCGGTGAGCCGGCGTCGATATCCTCGTTGTACAGCGGCAGGTCGCCGATCTCGACGATCTGCAGCTTCAGCGAGGGCGGTGCCAGTTGCGCCAGGGCCTCGGCCAGCTTGCGGTTGATCGAGGCCTTGCGCAGGCTGCCGACGAGAACCGCGACGTTGTAAACCTTGCTCATGGTGACTCCTGAATGGCTGGGTGAATGGGCTGGTTGGAACACTATAGTGCGCCCTGCCGAATACGCCCGCCGCTCTACCGCGCCACTTTGCCGACCTGCGACATTTCGCCGGGTTGACCGCTGCGGCGATTGCGCAGAAATTGACCACAGGCGGCGCGACCCGCCGACCTCGCGCAGCGACGTGCCTGCACGAGTGTCATCAACCGGCGGCACGCTGGCCGAACAAGAACAATCCCCCGATGCCCGTCACTGCCCGACTGCGCCTGTGCACACCGCACCGGCCACGATTCGTGAGGAATTGGTCATGGATAGGTTCAACCCGTTCGACCCGCGTTACCAGCTCGAAGCCGAGGACCTCGGCGCTTCATCCGCCGCAGCCATCGCGCCGCGTTCGATTCACGACGACATCCACCACGCCCTGCATGCCCTCGATGCGCTGGCTTCGCGCCTGCGTCAGCGTGGCCGTGGCGAGCAGCGCCCGCGCCACTGAGCCTCGCTTGGCTAGTCGGCAAAACTCGCCAGCAGGTCCGCTTGTAGGGCCTGCTGCGCCTCACTGGGCTGGCGTCCGCGGTGGCGGGTGAGGCGGAACTGCACGGCGAAACTGACCTCGTCCGGCAGCAGGGCGCGTAACAGCCCGTTGGCGACCCACGGCGCGGCGACGTGCTGCGGCAGGTAGCCGATGTGTGCGCCCGAGAGGATGAACGCCAGGCTGCCTTCCACCTGCTCGCAGCGGGCGCTGCTCGGGCAGCCCTGGTAGGGCTCGTCGAGGCTGATGAAACGGTACGGATGCAGCACCCGGTCGCAGGCATCGAGGTCGGCGCGGCTCACCCGTGCCCGTGTGAACAGGGGATGACCCTGGGCGCAGTACAGCGACTGCTGTTCGTCGAATAGCGGCTGATGTTCCAGCGCCGTCTGATTGCCGGAAAAATAGCCGATGGCCAGGTGCAGCTGGTCCTGCAGCAGACGCCGCTCCAGCTCGGCCGGGGTGGCGCTGATCAGTTCGATCTGCACCGCCTGGTTGCGTTGGCGAAAGCGCCCGATGGCGGCGGCGACTCGCTGCAGCACGCCGGCGTCGAGGGATTCGGAGAGGCCGATGCTGAGCTCGCCGAGCAGCTTGTCGGCCATGCCCTGGGCCTCGCCCTTGAAGGTCTCGATGGCACCGAACAGCTTGCGCGTGGCGGCCAGCACCTGCTCGCCCTTGGGCGTCAGGCTGAAGCCGGCCTTGCCGCGCTCGCACAGGCGAAAGCCCAGGCGCGTCTCCAGCTTGGCCATCTGCGTGCTGATGGTCGACTGGCCGATGCCCAGCTCGCCCTGGGCGGCACTGAAGCCGCCGCTCTCCACCACGCAGACGAACAGGCGCAGCAATTGCAGATCGAGGTCGCGCACCTGGCTGAGCATCTTGGCTCCAAACATTGATGAATATCGATGCCAGAGTAGATCACTTCGTATTTATCCGAAGCAACGGCCGGCGCAGGATGACGCCATTCCCAGCCTCCGCCAGAGAGGCACGGTCAACCGTACTGCCGAGGAGCCGCACCATGCGTCTTGCTGCAAGCTTGTTGGTCTTCGCGTTCGCCCTGCCGCTGCAGGCCGAAGAGAAAGTCCTCAACCTCTACAACTGGGCCGATTACGTGCCGGTGGAGGCGCTCAAGCGCTTCCAGGCCGAGACCGGCATCCGGGTCAAGTACGACACCTTCGACAGCGTCGAGGTGCTGGAGAGCAAGCTGCTCACCGGCGACAGCGGCTACGACGTGGTGTTTCCCTCGTCCAGCGTGCTGGCCCGGGCCATCGAGGCCAAGGCGTTGCAGCCGCTGGGTGAGCTGGGCAACCGTAATAACCTCGACCCCGAGCTGCTGGCCAAGCTGGCTGGCGTCGACCCCGGCAACGTCCACGGTGTGCCCTACACCTGGGGCACCGTTGGCCTGGGGCTGAACAAGGAAGCGGTGGAAAAGCGCCTGCCCGGCGTAGCGCTGGACAGCCTCGACCTGCTGTTCAAACCCGAGTACGCGAGCAAGCTCAAGGACTGCGGGATCAGCGTGCTCGACTCGCCGCAGGAGGTGATCGCCGTTGCCCTCAACTACCTGGGCAAGAACCCCTACAGCACCGCCGAAGCCGATCGTGAAGCGGCCAAGGCGCTGCTGGTGCAGCTGCAGCCGAACCTGCGCTACATCGGCCAGAGTCGGCAGATCGACGACCTGGCCAAGGGCGAGATCTGCCTGGCGCTGACCTACACCGGCGACGCCGGCATGGCCGCCGCCCGCGCCGTCGAGGCCGAGCAGCCGTTCTCGGTGGTCTACCGGATTCCCCGCGAAGGCACACTGATCTGGTTCGACACCCTGGCCATCCCGGTGGGCGCGCCGCACCCGCAAGCCGCGCGGGCGTTCATCGATTTCATGCTGCAGCCCGAGGCCATTGCCGAGCTGACCAACTCGCTGTTCTTCGCCAATGCCAACCGCGCCGCCACGCCGCTGCTGGATGCGGCGGTGAGCGGTGACCCGGACATCTACCCGGCTGCCGCCACCCGCGAAAAACTGTTCGCCGAACAGACCCTGCCACTGCGCGAGATGCGCCAGCGCACCCGCCTGTGGACGGCCTTCCGCAGCCAGTACTGACCCGCCGTATGGCCGCTCCGGCATTGAGCGGCTCGTTCTGACAGCAGTGAGCATTCGACCATGGATCAAGCCTTCGATAACGACCAGGCGATGACCCGTGACAGCCTCTACGGCACCGCGGCCGAGCCGACCTATGCCGGCATCACCAGCTTCATGCGCCGCCGCTATACCCGCGACCTGCGCGGCGTCGACCTGGTGGTCAGCGGCGTGCCGTTCGACACCGCCACCACCAACCGTCCGGGCAGCCGCTTCGGCCCGCGCGCCATTCGTGCCGCCTCGATCCAGTCGGCCTGGGCCCGGCACTATCCGTGGGAGTTCGACCCCTTCGACCTGCTCGCCTGCATCGACTACGGCGATTGCTATTTCGACCACGGCACGCCGCAGGACACCCCGGCGGCCATCGAGGCGCATGCCGACAAGATCCTCGCCGCCGGCTGCGCCATGCTCACCCTGGGCGGCGATCACTTCATCAGCTACCCGTTGCTCAAGGCCCATGCGAAGAAGCACGGCCCCCTGTCGCTGATCCACTTCGACGCGCACAGCGACACCTGGCCGGACGAGGAGGGCGCGCGCATCGACCACGGCACCATGTTCTACCACGCCGCCAGGGACGGCCTGGTCGACCCGGCGCGCTCGGTGCAGGTCGGCCTGCGCACCACCAACGACGACGTGATGGGCTTTCAGGTACTGGATGCGCGGCAGGTCAATCGCAGCACGCCGGAGCAGATCGCCGAGCTGATCTGCGCCCGCGTTGGTGACCACCCGGTGTACCTGACCTTCGACATCGACTGCCTCGACCCGGCCTTCGCTCCGGGTACCGGCACGCCGGTGTGTGGCGGGCTGTCCAGCCATCAGGCGCTGGAAATCCTGCGTGGCCTGCGCGGCATCAACCTGGTCGGCATGGACGTGGTCGAGGTGGCGCCGCCCTACGACAACTCGGAAATCACCGCCCTGGCCGGCGCCACCCTGGCGATGGAGATGATCTGCCTGTACGCCGCGCGGCATAAACGCTGAGGGGGCCGTAGGGGGCGCTTATGCCGGGTGACGCCGCGTGCGCCATCCGCCCTACGGCAGCTCGGGGATTTCGCTGTCGCGGTCCTGCTCGCGGAGGATCTGCAGCAGCTGTTCCGCGGCTGGTGACAGGCTGTGCCCGCTGCGGCTGACGATGCCGTAGGCCGAGCTGGCCAGCGGCCGCAGCCCGCGCAAGGGCAGCAGCGCCAGGCGCCCGGCCTGCACGTCGTGGGCGATCACGTCCCAGGGCGCCATGCTCAGCACGTCGCTGCTCGACACCAGTTGCTTGAGCACCATGAAGCTGTCGCACTGGATGCTCAGGCCCTGGCTGCCACCGAGGTGTTCGAGGTGTTCGGCCACCGTCTGCGGCAGTTGCGTGCCGGCCAGGGCATAGCCATGCAGGTCGCTGGGGTGCAGCGGCATCTGCCGTTCGCGCAAGGGATGCTGCGGTCGGCAGAACAGCACGCCGGGGTGACGGCGCAGGGCTTCCACCCGCAGCTGCGGGTCATCGTGCAGCTCGCGGGTATCGGCGATGAACAGCTCCAGCTCGTCATTCAGCAGCCGTGTGCGCAGCTGCTGCCAGTTGTCGAGCAGTAGCTCCACGCGCACCTGCGGGTAGCGCTGGGCGAACTGGCCGATGGCTTGCGGCACCAGGCGCGCCGCCGGGTAGGGGCCGCTGCCCAGGCGCAGCTCGCCGCTGGCCAGGTTACCCAACTGGCTCACCGCGTTGCTCAGCGCATGGCTGCCGGCGAGGAGGCGGCGGGCGTGCTCCAGCACCAGGCGGCCGTGGGCGGTGAGGCTGATGCCGCGGCTGTGGCGGTCGACCAGGTTGCAGCCGAGGCCGGCTTCCAGCGCCTGGATGCTGCGGCTCAGTGCCGGCTGGCTGAGGTGCACGGCTTCGGCGGCGCGGGCGAAATGGCCGTGGTCGGCAAGGGCGACGAAGTGGCGAAGCTGGCGAAGGTCGTTCATGCGCAATATGCATCGTTCTTTGATTTGAAATGCATTGGAATTATTAGGCGCACCTCGGCAGTCTGCCAAGCCTCGATAACCATAAAAAACGAGGTCGCCTGATGCGCACCCTGTCCCGATTCAGTGGCCTGCTGCTAGCCGCTGCCCTGCCGTTCACTGCCAGTGCCGACTTGCCCGTGGAAAAGATCGAACCGTCGATCAACGCCGAATTGGCCGAGCACACCAAGGTGTTTAACAAGCAGGTCTACAAGGTCACCGACAACGTCTACTCGGCGGTGGGCTGGAGCATCGCCAACAGCGTGATGGTGATCGCCCCCGAAGGCCTGATCATCTTCGATGCCGGTGAGTCGCCGGAAGAGTCGGCCAAGGTCTTCGCCGAGTTCCGCAAGATCAGCGACAAACCGGTCAAGGCCATCGTCTACAGCCACTTCCACCCCGATCACATCAACGGCGTGAAGGCGTTCGTGTCCGAAGAGCAGGTGCAGAGCGGCGAGGTGCAGATCTATGCCCACGAGACCCTGCTCGACAACGTCGTCACCCAGGGCGCGCTGGTCGGGCCGATCCTGGCGATGCGCTCGGCCTACACCTTTGGCGTCGCGCTCAACGCAGCAGATCGCAAGGGCATGAACGGTGGCATCGGCCCGATTGCCGTCGGTGGGCAGAGCACTTTCATCGCGCCGACCATCACCTTCAAGGACCGTCTCGACACCACCATCGCCGGCTTGCCGGTGCAGTTGCGCTGGGCGCCCAGCGAAGCACCGGACGAGATCGTCATGTACCTGCCCGACAACCGCGTGCTGCTCAGCGCCGAGGTCGACCAGGGCCCGACCCTGCCCAACATCCACACCCTGCGCGGCGCCAAGTTCCGCGACCCGGTGGCCTGGGTCAACAGCCTCGACCTGCTGCGCAGCTACAACGCCGAGTACCTGGTGCCGTCCCACGGCCGTCCGGTGAGCGGCGCCGACAATGTGGAAGACGTGCTGCGCATGACCCGCGACGGCATCGCTTACGTCCACGACCAGACCGTACGCTGGATGAACAAGGGCCTGACCCCCGACGAACTGGTGGAAAAGGTCAAACTGCCGCCGCACCTGGCCGGTTACACCCCCTATCTGCGCGAGTACTACGGCACCGTCAAACACAGCGTGCGGCAGATCTATCAGGGCTACCTCGGCTGGTTCAAGGGCGACCCGGTCGACCTCGACCCGATCCCGCCGGTGGAAAAAGCCACGCGCACGGTGGCGCTGATGGGCGGCCACGACAAGGTGCTGCTGGCCGCCGGCGATGCCTACCTCAAGGGCGACTACCAGTGGGCGGCGGAGCTGGCCAGCCTGGTGATCCGCATTGATCGCGAGGACAAGCTGGCCCGCGACATCAAGGCGCGCAGCTTCCGCAAGCTGGGCTACGCACAGATGAACATCAACTGGCGCAACTGGTACCTGATGAGCGCCATGGAGCTGGAAGGCACGCTGGGTGAGGCACAACGGGTGGAAATGGCCCAGCAGCTGCGCGGCATCTTCCTCTCGCCGGACATGTTGAAGAATCTGCCGGTGAAGGTGTTCCTGCAGAACTGGATCACCCGCGTCGACCCGGACAAAGCCAACGAGGTGAACCTGACCCTGGGCTTCAGCTTCCCCGATATCGACCAGCAGTGGGCCCTGGAAGTACGCCGTGGCGTGGTGCAACTGCACGAGGGCATCCCCGCGGGCACGACGCTGAAGCTGACCCTCGACAAGACCTACCTGAACACCGTCATCAGCGGCGAAAACAGCCTGCTCAAAGGCGCAGTACTGGGCGATGTGGACGTCGATGGCAGCCTGCTCGACATCAAGACCTTCCTTGGCTGCTTCGACTTCAGCGATGCGCCGATTGCCCTGACCGTGCGCTGAGTCGTAGGACGGCGTGCCTGCCGTGCGCGTCGTAACTGCTGTAGCGCCCCGTGAGGTTGAAGAGGGGCGCTGCTGGTGATCCACGCGGCGAGCATGGGCGTGCAGCCCGTGCGCGGCCGGCGCGGCTGAAATTCAGGCGGAACCGCGCTTCGCTGCGACGGGTCTGTGCTAGTACGGCGACCTCGCCCCATGGACCCCAAGGAGTACCGCATGGACCTTATCCGCATTCTCATTGCCATCCTGCTGCCGCCGCTGGGCGTGTTTCTCCAGGTCGGCTTCGGTGGCGCCTTCTGGCTGAACATCCTGCTCACCCTGCTCGGCTACATCCCGGGCATCGTGCATGCGGTGTACATCATCGCCAAGAAGTAACCGGCCCACTGGCTGGTATGAAAAAGCCGCGCGGATGCGCGGCTTTTTTGTGTCTGCCAATCACTCAGCCATGCCGGGCGAACTGCTCCTCGAGCGAGGCGCGGTGCGTTGGATGCGCGATGTCGAGCATCGCGCGCAGGCGCTGGCGCAGGCTCAGGCCGCGCAGGTCGGCGACGCCGTGCTCGGTGACGATCAGCCCGGCTTCGCTGCGCGGGATGGTCACCGGGCCGCTGAGGCGGGCGACGATGCGGCTGGCGCTGCCGGCCGTGGAGGGCAGGGCGATGATCGGCAGGCCGCCGTGCGAGCGCCGCGCGCCACGCAGGAAATCCAGGGCGCCACCGACTGCGCCGATGTAGCCGCCGGCCGCCACTTCCGAATTGACCTGGCCGCTGAGGTCGACCTCTACCGCCGAGTTGATCGCCACCAGCCGCTCCTGGCTGGCGAGCACATCCGGGTCGTGGGTGTAGGCGGTGGAACGCAGCAGGATCGCCGGGTTGTCGTGGGCGAAATCGTGCAGCAGGCGACTGCCGAGGAGGATGCCGCCGACGCTGACGCCGCGGTCCAGCGACTTGCGCGCGTTGGTGATGGCGCCGCTCTGCATCAGCCGGGCGACACCGTCGCCGAGGCTGCCGGAGTGCACGCCGAGGTCGTGGTGATCGGCGAGGGCGCCGAGCACCGCATCGGGGATCGCGCCGATGCCCATCTGCAGGGTGGCGCCGTCCTCGACCAGCCCGGCGATGTGCCAGGCGATCTGTGCGTCGGCTTCGCGGATGCGGCTGGGCGGGTTCTCCAGCGGCGCACGGTCGCTGTGCAGGATGAAGTCGATGTCGTCGGCACCGAGGGTACGTTCGCCGTAGGTGCGCGGCGCCTGCTGGTTGACCTCGGCGATCACCACACGGGCGCTGTCCAGCGCCGGCAGCAGGTACTCGTGGGCCAGGCTCAGGCTGTAGCGGCCATTGCCGTCTGCCGGGGCCAGTTGCAGCAGTAGCACGTCGATGCGCAGGGCGCCGCTGCGAATCATCTCCGGCAGTTGCGAGTAGTGGCAGGGCAGGATGTCGAGCACCCCGGCGTTGGCCAGTTCGCGGTTGGCGCCGGCGCCGCAGTAGGCGAGGAAGTCGATGCAGTCGGCGTGCTCGGGTCGGCAGGTGGCGCTGTTGGCGATGCCGAGCATCACCCGGAAGCGGCCGATGCGTTGCCGCTGTACCATCAGCGCGGCGGTCAGCGGCAGCGGCTCGGCGTTGGCCTGGCCCCACAGCACCGTGTCACCGGGACGGATCAGGGCGGACAGGTCGACGCTATCGGGTTGCAGCAACGTGGGCATGGCGAACTCGTGACGAAGACGCGGCCGGCAGCGGCCAGCCGCGAAAAATGCGGAGGAAAGAACGCGGTGTCTGCTGGTGCTTCAGCTGAGCACTCGGCAGGTAGGTGCCGCGCGTAGGCTGCGTCGTGCGCACCGCAAGCACGGCCAAAATCGTCTGGCAAAACGCGCTTCGCCGCAACGCTACAACGGCAAACGCGGCGGCCGTTTGGCCGCCGCTTCGGGCTCAAACGATGGACGACGGATGCTTGGCCAGCGGCGTGACCTGGATGGTCATGAACGGGAACAGCGGCAGGCTCGACAGCAGCGTGTGCAGCTCATCGTTGCTCTCCACATCGAAGATGCTGATGTTCGAGTACTGGCCCACCACGCGCCACAGGTGCGGCCACTTGCCGGCCTGTTGCAGCTTGATGGCCAGGGCCTTTTCCGCGGCCTTGATGGCGTCGATCTCGTCCGCCGGAATGTCCCGCGGAATGTTCACATCCATCTTTACGCAATACAGCATGACGCTCTCCTGTTCAGGGGTCAGATCTTGCTCTGGCTGAGTTGGCCGTTGAGCGGGGCATCCTCGTCGGCATCACCGAGAACCTTGGCGTCGACGTCTTCCAGGCGCACGCCGCGGGTTTCCGGCAGCAGCAGGACGGCGGTGACCGACAGGGCGTAGGCGACCAGGCAGAAGGTGCCGATCGACTGGGCCAGGCCGATGCGCTCGGAGAGCACACCGACGCCGGCGATGGACAGCGCGCCGAGGGACTTGCCGAGGTTGTAGGAGAAGCCCATGCAGGTGGTGCGCACATGGGTCGGGAACAGCTCGCTGAGGAACGGGCCAAGCACCGCGAAGATGCCGGTGGCGAAGGCGCCGACCGGGAAGGCCATGAGCATCAGCAGGGTGGTGCTCATCGGCACCATCATGTAGACCACGGTGAAGATCCACGCCCCCACGCTGAACAGCAGCAGCGCCGGGCGGCGGCCGTAGCGGTCGGCCAGCCAGGAGGTGACGACGAAGCCGGCGAAGGCCCCTGCGCACATGATCAGCATGGTGAAGATCACCGGGCCCGGCTTGAGGCCGCGCTCGGACACCATCAGCGTCGGCAGCCAGGCCATGATGGTGTAGGCAGCGGCTTGCAGGCCGGTAACCAGCATCGCGCCGAGCAGGGTCAGGCGTACCACGCCCGGACGGAAGGCGGAGAGGAACGAGGCTTTTTCCTGCACCTTGGCGGTGGCCTGCTTGTAGATCTCCGGGTCCTTGACGTGACGGCGGATGAACAGCACGAAACCGGCCGGAATCACGCCGACCCAGAACGCCACGCGCCAGGCCAGTTCCTGCGGCAGCCAGGCCAGCAGGGCGGTCATGATCACGGCGGCCAGGGCCCAGCCCAGGGCGAAGCCGCTCTGCACGAAACCGAGGGCCTTGCCGCGGTGCTGCGGACGGATCACCTCGGCCATCAGCGCCGCGCCAACCGCCCATTCACCGCCGAAGCCGAGGCCCTGCAGGGTACGCACGACCAGCATCTGCTCGTAGGAGGTGGTGAAGCCGGCCAGCGCACCGAAGAAGGTGAACCAGCAGATGGTGAAGATCAGGATGCGCACGCGGCCGTAGCGGTCGGCAAGGATGCCGGCGACCCAGCCACCGATGGAGGCGGACAGCAACGCCGCGGTGCCGAGCACGCCGGCCTCGCCCTTGGAGATCTGCCAGACCGCCATCAGCGCCGGCAGCAGGAAGCTGAACATCTGCGCGTCGTAGGTATCCAGGGCCCAGCCGGAGAAGCAGGCCCAGAAAGTCTTGCGCTCCCGTGAGGAGCCGGTTTTGTACCATTCGAACATGTTGACCGTCCTTCTTGTTATTGGATGTCGGCTCATGGCGCTCAGCAACCATGACGTCTGTTTCGAACCCGGCCTGAGCCGAGCGCGGTAGCCGTCCTGGCCGAGGGTGCCACTGGCGTGGTGCACATCGAGGCGCACGTACGCGGTGTCTTTTCTACGATTCGGAGCATGCGGCAGATTGTTCCTGCCGCCCATTTGCCTTTACGAAAGCCTGTCTTCCGCCTCTCCTAAGTGCCTGTGGAATCAGGCGTTGCGCGGTGAAACCAGGATGTCCTGGGCCATGCTCGCGACCAGCCGACCGTCGCGCTGGTAGATGTGCGTCATCGCCAGACCGCGGCCGGAGAGGCTGCGCACCGCATCGTTGACGAACAGCAGCCAGTCGTTGGCGTTGAGTTCGAGGCTGTGGAACCACAGCGTGTGGTTGAGGTTGCTGATGTAGTAGTGCTGCCACAGGTCGAGCATGCCCAGCGGCGGCGCCAGGCTGCCGTTGAGCCAGCTGTCGGACATGTAGGCCAGCGCCGCATGGTGCAGGCAGCCCTCGCCGACCAGCGGCTGGTTGAGGCGAATCCAGTAGGCGATCTCGCGCTGCTCGGCCGGGTGCTCGAAGTAGCCTTCCGGGTGGATCGGCCGCACGTCCAGCACCGGCCGCGCGGAGAAGCGCAGCTGCACCGCCTCGCTGTGCTGCGGGTAGCGCGTGGCCAGCTCGCGCAGGGTCGGCAGGCTTTGCGGATCAGGCACCGCGCGTTGCAGGCGGTGGGGATCGCCGGGGTGGGCCTGGGCCACCTGGAACGAGGCGTTGGCGCTGAACACCAGGCCGGTGCCCTGCACGCCGTACAGGTGGCGGGTGGAAAAGCGCCGGCCCTCCTGCAACGGTTCGATGCTGTACTCGATGCCATCCTGCGGGCGGGCGCCCTGCAGGAAGGTCATCTGCAGCATGCTCGGGCTGCGTCCCGCTGCGGTCTGCGCCGCCGCCCACAGGGCCTGGCCGAGCAGCTGGCCGCCGTACACGCGGCCGTTGGCGTTGGTGTCGCAGACCTCACTGCGGTAGCTGTTCTGCCCGTTGTGTTCGAGGCAGAGCAGTTCGGTGAGGTCGCGCTGGTCCCAGGCGCGCGCATTGGCGGCGGTGGTGGCCATCTCAGCGCCTCACTGCACCGGGCTCAGCGCGGCGCTGGCGCTGCGGCTGAGTTCGCGCGGTTGCGCGGCGACGGCGGAAAAATCCAGCGGCACCGAAGTGGCGGCCTGCAGCGCGGCGGTGTCGATGTCGCCGACCAGTTCGATGACCTTCACCCCCTCGGCGGTGATCTCCAGGGTGGCCAGGTCGGTGTACACCCGGCTGACGCAACCGAGGCCGGTCAGCGGGTAGCTGCACTGCGGCAGCACCTTGCTGCGGCCCTGCTTGTCGAGGTGCTCCATCATCACGTAGATGCGCTTGGCGCCGATGGCCAGGTCCATTGCCCCGCCGACTGCCGGGATCGCGTCCGGTGCGCCGGTGTGCCAGTTGGCCAGGTCGCCCTTGGCGGAGACCTGGAAGGCGCCGAGCACGCAGATGTCGAGGTGGCCGCCGCGCATCATGCCGAAGGAGTCGGCGTGGTGGAAAAACGCCGCGCCGGGCTCCAGTTTGATTGGCTCCTTGCCGGCGTTGATCATGTCCCAGTCTTCCTCGCCCACCGGTGCGCCGGTCCAGCGGCCGAGCACGCCGTTCTCGCTGTGCAGGAAGATGTCCTTGTCCGCCGGCAGGTGGTTGGCCACCATCGTCGGCAGGCCGATGCCCAGGTTGACGTAGGCGCCCTCGGGAATGTCGCGGGCCACGCGGGCGGCCATGGCATTGCGTGTGTCTTTGTCCATCTCGGCTTACCCCGCCTGTTGCTGAAGGGATGCCGGCACGCTGCGCTGGACGATCCGTTTGACGAAGATGCCGGGCGTGACCACGTGCTCCGGGTCCAGCTCGCCGAGTTCGCAGATGCGCCCGACCGAGGCGATGGTGTGGCGCGCGGCCATGGCCATCACCGGGCTGAAGTTGCGCGCGGTCTTGCGGTACACCAGGTTGCCCCAGCGGTCGCCGGCCTCGGCGTTGATCAGCGCGTAGTCGACGTGGATCGGCGATTCCAGCACGTAGTGGCGGCCGTCGATCTCGCGGGTTTCCTTGCCCTCGGCGAGCAGGGTGCCGTAGCCGGTCGGGGTGAAGAAACCGCCGATGCCGCAGCCGGCGGCGCGCAGGCGCTCGGCCAGGTTGCCCTGGGGGATGATCTCCAGTTCCAGCTTGCCGGCGCGGTACAGCTCCTCGAACACGTGCGAGCCGCTCATGCGCGGGTAGGAGCAGAGGATGCGCCGCACCTGGCCGGCCTTGAGCAGCGCGGCGAGGCCGGTATCGCCCTGGCCGGCGTTGTTGCTGACCAGGGTCAGGTCGCGGGCGCCCTGGGCGATCAGCGCGTCGATCAGGTCTTCGGGCATGCCGGCGCCGCCGAAGCCGCCGACGGCGATGGTGGCGCCGTCGGGGATGTCGGCCAGCGCGGCGGCGGCGCTGGGGGATAGCTTGTCGATCATGCGGTTGTCCTTTCTCTTCTTGTGATGTCGGGGACCGCCCAGATGAGCGTGTGTGGGCGTTGCAGAGCGGCTGCAACGGGGTTTCCCCGCATGAAAATCAGCTTGCCAGCGTGCTCCGGGGTCCACAATTTCAGTCTGCGGAAGGGCTGCTTAACCGGCGGTTAAGGCGTGCTGCGGGCGTGGACGAGAGAGGTGGCGGGCGCTCCGTGCGCCCGCCGAACGGATGGCTTCAGACGCCGGCGACACCGACGGTCATGCCGCCGCAGACGTACAGCACCTGGCCGGTGACGAAGCCGCTGCGTTGATCGAGGAAGAACGACGACGCCTGGGCGATATCCTCCGGCACGCCGAGGCGCTTGACCGGCACCGAGTCGATGATCGCCTGGGTGCGCGGGCTGTCCGGCGGGTTGGCGCGCTCGAACAGTTCGGTGCGGATCGGCCCCGGACCGATGGCGTTGGCGGTGATGCCGTGGCGGCCCAGCTCCAGCGACCAGACGCGGGTCATGCCGAGCAGCCCGGCCTTGGTCGCGGCGTAGGCGCTACGCAGTTCCTTGCCCAGGGCGGCGCGCGAGGACATGTTGAGAATGCGCCCGAAACCGGCCTCCTTCATGCCCGGCAACAGTGCCTGCATGCACTGCAGCGAGCAGCGCAGGTTGAGCGCCCAGACCCGCTCCAGCTCCTCGAAACTCTGCTCCTCGGCGCTGGCCGGGCAGACCATGCCGACGTTGTTGACCAGGCGGGTGATCGGCCCGCCGGCCAGGGCTTCCTGCAGGGCGGCAGCGGTGGCGGCGGTGTCGCTCAGGTCGGCGATCAGGCCGTTGCCGATGCGGTCGATGATGACCGGCTCGTAGCCGTCCTGGCGGCAGCGTTCGGCGATGGCGGCGCCGATGCCGGAGGCACCGCCGGTGATCAGTACGCGTTGTTGGGACACGGAAATTTCCTCGACTTCAGACAGTGGCGACAGGGTTCAGCGGCGCACCGACGGCACCCGGCAGGCGCAGCGGCGGGGCGGTGAGCAGGAAGCGGTTGCGACCATTGGCGCGCAGCCAGGTGGCCAGTGGCGTGAGGTGCCACAGCTCGCCCAGGTGCACGCCGAGCTTGAACAGGCAGTGGTGGTGCAGCGGCATCACCGAGCAGCAGCTGCCCGGCTCGCCGGAGGGGAAGATTTCCACCGAGTAGTTGTCGGCGGCGATGGCCACCAGGTTGCTGTCGGTGATCCAGTTGAGCAGACGCCCGTCGTTGCCATCGAGCACCGCAGCCAGGCGCTCCAGTTCCTTGGGGTCGGGGTTCTTGTTCATCCCCAGCAGCGCCTCGGCGTAGCCAGTGTGCAGGCAGACCAGGTCGCCAGCCTCGACCTCGACCTTGTCGGCCTCGAGTACGCGCATCAGTTGGTCGTAGCCGACGTGGGTACGGCCCAGGCCGTAGTGGTGGTGCAGGTCGATCATCACGCCGCGGCCCTGCACGCAGGTCTCGGCCATGCGCTCGATGCCCAGGGCGTGGGCGCAGGAGGTGCTGTGCGGTTTGATCGCCCCGGCGATGCCGCAGTCGGCCAGGTCATCCGGCCCCTCGACGTCACCGCCGGCGCTGAAGCCGTTGTAGTACAGCGGCTCGGCCACGCCGTCGCCGTCGGCATCGAACAGCGCGCCGACGTGGGACAGCGCGTCCCACTGGGTCGAGTACTGCAGGTGGAGAATCGCCAGGTCGTCGCTGAGCACGTCCGGGCGGCCGGCTTCGATGCGCTCGTAGGCGTAGTTCATGTTGACCCCACCCTTGCGCAGCAGCGGGCGCAGGATCGGCGGCAGGCGGTTGACGTTCATCGCGTTGCCGCCGGGGTAGTCGAGCGGCAGGCTGAGGCAGAAGGCCAGGCCCTCGCGAGCCTCGGCGATGCCCTGGCGGACTTTCTCCGGGGTCAGCAGATTGAGCCGGCCGATCTGGTCGTCGGGGCCGAAGTCGCCCCAGTTGGAGCCGTCGGGACGGTGCTTCCAGCGGTGTGCAGGCATGGCAGGTTCCTTGTTGGCAGGCGCCGGTGATGCAGGCAGGCGCGCGTGCGGGTCTGGTCGACAAGGCTCCCAGACCCGTGCGGGGCAGACAATTTCACTCTGCGAAAGCCCCGCTTAACCGCGGCTTAAGCCTGGATGGCGGGGGTGTCCGGGGTGCGGTACCAGTCGATCAGGCTGTCGGCGAAATCGCGGGCGAAGGTCGACAGGCCGTCGAAGTCCTGGGCGCAGAGCTGGAAGGTGCGCACCGCCCAGGGGTCGAGCAGCTTGCACGAGCCGAGGTTCTGCCGGCCCTTGAGCCGCTCGAAACCGGCCTGGGGCACGATGGCGATGCCGGCACCGGCTTCGACCATGCGGAAGATGGCGTCGGAGCTGGCGACCTGCACGCGGATGTTCCACGGGATGTGCAGCGCCGAGGCGGCGCGGTTGAGGAACACGTGCAGCGCGCTGCCTTCGAGCAGGGAAACGAACTCGTAGGCCAGGGCGTCCTTGAAGAACACCTCTTCCTGCTGAAGGATCGGGTGATCCTGCGGGGCGATGATCATCAGCCGGCTGTAGACGAACGGCACGCTCTGCAGGCCGTCGGTGACCACGCTGCCGGAGACGATGCCGAGGTCGGCGCTGCCCTCGCGGATGGCGCGGACGATGTCGTCGCTGAGGCGCTCGCGCATGTCGATGTGCACGTCCGGGTGGCTGCGCAGGTAGTCGCCGACCACCGGCGGCAGGTATTCGGTGATGGCCGTGGTGTTGGCCAGCAGGCGCAGCTGGCCCTTGAGGCCTTCGGTGAACTGTTGCAGGTCGCCGGTGAGCAGCTCCAGTTGCGAGAGGATCACCCGCGCATGCTGCAGGTAGGTCTTGCCGGCGTTGGTCAGCGTCACGCCCTGGGGCGAACGTTCCAGCAGGCGCATGCCGAGGTTGTCTTCGAGGTTCTTGATGCGGTTGCTGGTGGCCGGCACCGAGAGGAATGAGCGCTCGGCGCCGCGGGTGAGGCTGCTGGTCTCCGCGATGTTGATGAACAAGCGGAAATCGGTGATATCGAAATGCATCGCCATGGTCGAGTACGTCCTGCCAAGTGATGATTCACGGTACTGGCTGCTGGCGGCCCTGCCTAGGCGACGTTCGTCGGCAGGGCGCTGCAGCTGTCTGCGGTGCAGGGCCGCTGGTCGGCGGGCTTACCAGCCCGAGGGCTCGAAGCGGAAACCGTCGCCCTGGCGGCGGATGAAACCGCAGTGCGGCTCGCCGAAATGCACCGGCATGATCAGCGCTTCGCGGTCGGCCGCGCGGTTGAGGAAGTCGAGGCGGGTCTTGCGCGCGATGTCTTCCCAGATGCAGTAGCCGGAGTTGATGTCGGGCCGCACGATCTGCACCGGGCTGTGCAGGATGTCGCCGCAGAAGATGCCTTCCTCGCCGTTGGAGCGCACGCGGAACACCACCTGGCCCGGGCTGTGGCCTGGCGCCGGTTCCACCACCAGGCAGTCGGCGATCTCCTGGCCGGGCACGGCCATCTGCGCCAGGCCTTCGTTGATGATCGGCATCACGCTGTCGAAGAACGAGTCGCCGAACACGTCGATCACCCCGGCTTCCTTGTTCTTGCCCTGGGCGCAGAAGTCGAAGTCGTCCTTGGGCAGGTAGTAGGTGGCGTTGGGGAAGGTCGGCACCCAGCGGCCATCCTGCCAGGTGGTGTTCCAGCCGACATGGTCCGAGTGCAGGTGGGTGATGACCACGTGGGTGACCTTCTCCGGCGGCGCGCCAGCGGCGATCATCCACTCGCGCACCAGGGTGTTGAGCATGTTCATCCGCGGGATGGCGGCACGCGGCTTGAAGTTGCCCACGCCGGTGTCGACCACGATGATGTTGCTGCCTACGTGGACGATCCAGAACTGGATGGTGACGATCAGCTTGTTCATGTGCGGCACCCAGTGGTTGGGCGCCATCAGGTCGCGGTGCTCATCGAGCACGCTGTTGTCCATCTCGGGAAACAGGAAGGCCGGGTCGTGGGTGGGGCCGGCGTATTCGAGAATGCGGGTGACCTTGATGTCTCCGATCATGCGCGATTGCATCATGGCGGTTGTCCTCATCTTGTTCTTGTAAGCGGCGGCTTGCTGGCCGCCTGGCGTGTACGGATTATGTCGCGGCGCGGGCGCGGCGGCTGTTGCGATCTGCTTAAGCGCGTCTTAGGGCGCGGCTAATGCCGGTTCTCACCGGCCACTCAGGCTGCATGCTGGCTGGCGCCGATGCGGTGTGCGGGCTCGGCCATGAAGGCGCGGTAGATTTCGGCGCCGCTGCGCCCGTCGAGCACATACTGGCTGAGCAGGGCCAGCACCAGGCGCGGGCTCTGCAGCGGCATGAAATGCCCGGAGGCTACCGGCAATGCCTCGATGTGCGCGGCGAAACCGGCCAGGCGGTCGATCTCCTGCGGCGGGCGCAGGCCGTCGTATTCGCCGGCGACCAGCAGCGTGCGCGCCGGTAGGCGCGGCAGGTCATTCTCCAGGTTCAGGTCGGCGAGCATGGCGAAGGTCGCGGCGAAGCCCTCGGGGTCGGCGGCCAGCCAGCGTAGGCGGAAGGTGGCGAACACCGCGGCATCGCTGCGCAGCGGCGCCGGCCAGGTCTTTTCCAGCAGCGCCGGGACCAGCTCGCGCAGGCCTTCGTGGCGCAGCGCCGCAGCGCGTGAACGGGTCGCTTCGCGCGCGGCATCGGCCACGCCGCAGGCCGGGGCCATGCCGATCAGGTGGCTGCTGCGCTGCGGATGGCAGGCGGCGAAGCGGATGGCGATGGCGGCCCCCACGGCAACCCCGGCCAGCGCCACCGGGCCGGGAATCTCCAGGGCATCGAGCAGCGCGGCGAGGTCGGCAACATGGCTGTCGATGTGCAGCGCGCCCAGCACCTTTTCCGAGAGCCCGGCGCCGCGGGTGTCGTAGCGCAGCACCTGCACATCGGCGGGCAGCTCGGCGAAGTGCCGGTCCCAGCTTTCCAGGCTGCCGCCCATCTCGTGAATCAGCACCAGGGTCGCGCGCGGCTTGGCCACACGGCGCAGTTGGTAGCGCAGGGCGCTGCCGTTGATTTCGATCCAGTTCATCACGCGCTCCTCAGACCCGTTCGAACAGCGCGGCCATGCCCTGGCCACCGCCGATGCACATGGTTTCCAGGCCGTAACGGGCGTCGCGGCGCTGCATCTCGTGGAGCAGGGTGGTCATGATGCGGATGCCGGTGGCGCCAATCGGATGGCCGAGGGAAATGCCCGAGCCGTTGACGTTGACCCGCTCGATGTCGTCCAGGCGCCAGGCGCGCAGCACGGCCAGGGCCTGGGCGGCGAAGGCCTCGTTGACCTCGATCAGGTCCATCTCGGCCAGGCTACGCCCGGTGCGCTCGAGCAGCTTGGCCACCGCCGGCACCGGGCCGATGCCCATGCGCGAGGGCTCGCAACCGGCCGCGGCCCAGTCGACCAGGCGCGCCAGCGGTTGCAGGTTGTAGCGCTGGGCGTACTCCGGTGACACCACCAGGCAAGCGGCGGCGGCGTCGTTCTGCTGGCTGGAGTTGCCGGCGGTGCACACGCCATCGGGCAGCAGCACGCGCAGGCCGCTCATGCTCTCCAGGCTGGCGTCGGCGCGGATGCCTTCGTCCATCGCCACCGTGGTGCTGGTGCCGCGCTTGCCCGGCACGTTCAGCGCCACCACTTCATCGGCGAAGCGCCCGTCACGCCAGGCGGCAGCGGCGTTGAGGTGGCTGCGCACGGCGAAACGGTCGGCGTCCTCGCGGCTAATGGCGTAGTCGCGGGCCAGGTTCTCGGCGGTCTCGGGCATGCCGGAAATGCGCCCGAAGCGCTCCACCGGCTGCGAACGTTCGCGGCCGCGCTCCAGGCGGTCGTGGAATTTCACGCTGCCGGCGCGCGCGCCCCAGCGCATATCGGTGCTGTAGTACTCGATGTTGCTCATGCTCTCCACACCAACCACCAGCACCGCCTGGGCGTGGCCGGTCTGCACGTGCATGGCGGCATCGGCCAGCGCCTGCAGGCCGGAGCCGCAGCGGCGGTCGAGGGTGTAGCCCGGCACTTCGATCGGCAGGCCGGCGGCGAGGGCGGCGTAGCGGCCCATGCACGGCGCCTCGCTGGAGGCATAGGACTGCGCGACGATCACCTCGTCGAGCGAAGCAGGCGGCACGTCGAGACGCGCCATCAGGGTCTGGATCAGCGTGGCGGCGAGCTGGTCGGCGGTCAGCGGGGCGAGGGCGCCGCCGAACTTGCCGATGGGCGTGCGCAGGGGCGAAACGATCAGCGCGTCTTTCATAGCAGCGAAACCTTGGGCAGTGGCGAGTTCGGGCCAGCATGGGCAACTCGCCAGGGGCGGACAATTTCGCATCGCGAAAGCCGGCCTTTCGCATTGCTTAAGCGCTGCAGCGTGCCGGGGTGTGCCGCGCATGTTTGCCTGCGCCGAACGGCCACTTAAGGAAAACCCAATACCTGAGGCGCGAGCCGCCTGCGCATGCTTGCTCGCACCGGTGTTTGCCCGGAAGACCTACAAAAACAATCAAGACGGAACCCAACACGATGTCTAAAAGCTCGCTCGCGCAGCTCTGCGGTCTGCTCGCACTTCCCCCGATCCTGGCGCTGCCCACGCAGGCCAGCGCAGACTTCATCGAAGACAGCACGGTCAACCTGGCCATGCGCAACTTCTACTTCAACCGCGACTTCCGCCAGGACAACGCCGCGCAATCCAAGCGCGAGGAGTGGGCGCAGGGCTTCATGTTCAACGCCAAGTCCGGCTACACCGAAGGCACGGTCGGCTTCGGTGTCGACCTCTACGCCGCCCTCGGTGTGAAGCTGGATTCCTCCGACGCGCGTGCCGGCACCGGCCTGCTACCCAACGCCTTTGGTGATGAAGGCCCGGACACCTACAGCGACCTCTCCGGCGTGGCCAAGATGAAAATCTCCAAGTCCGAGCTCAAGGTCGGTGGCTTCATGCCCAAGTCGCCGGTGCTGCTGTCGAGTGACGCGCGCCTGCTGCCGCCGATCTTCAATGGCGCGACGCTGACCTCCACCGACATCAAGAACCTGGCGCTCGACATGGGCCGGTTCAACAAGGTCAACTTCCGCAACTCCAGCGGCAACCACGACGAAATCCTCGCCGGCAACTACGGCGTGGGTGGCGATCACTTCGACTACTTCGGCGCCGTCTACGCGTTCAGCCCGACGCTCAACGCCTCCTACTGGCGCGCCGAGCTGGAAGACGTCTATCAGCAGAATTACTTCGGCCTGCAGGCCACCAGCAAGCCAATGGCCGGCTGGATTCTCGGCGCCAACCTGGGCTATTTCGACTCGTCCGAAAACGGCGCGGCGCGCGGCGGCGACATCGACAACGGTCTGACCTCGATACTGCTCTCGGCCAACCACGGTGCACATACCTTCCGCGTCGGCTACCAGGACAACAGTGGCGACAACCCCTTCCCCTACCTGCAGGACGCCGACGCCAACGTCGCCAACGTGGTGCAGATCCTCGACTTCACCCGTGCCGAGGAAACCTCCTGGCAGGTGCGCTACGACATCGACTTCGCCACCTTCGGCGTGCCCGGCCTGACCTTCTTCGCCCGCTACCTGCGCGGTGACGGCTACGAGATCGCCGGTGAGAACGGCAAGGAATGGGAACGCAACCTGGACCTCAGCTACGTGGTGCAGGACGGCCCGCTGAAGAACCTCGGCATCCGCTGGCGCAACGCCATGGTGCGCTCCGACGGCGCCGGCGAGCTGGATGAAAACCGCCTGATCCTGTCGTACACCATCCCGCTGAAATGAGTCACGGGCGCCGGCCTCCACAAGAGGCCGGCCACCCGCACCCGAGGCACCGGGATGGGCCCGCGCCTCGGTGACCCGCAGCCCGCCCTGCTGCGGCACGTTCCTCGCGCTGAACACAGACGCCCGACCCTCACGAGGGGTTGGGCGTTTCTGTTTGTGGTGTTTTCGCCATGTGTGCCGTTGGCGATGTGCAGGCTTGGTGGTGCGCACGGCGCACCCTACAACGGCGGCGTCATGTCGTTGTAGGCATCGTTATCCCACGCTAGGGCTGCGTCGTAGGGTGCGCCGCGCGCACCGTCCAGGCGCCTCGGTTCCTCGATGTTTATCGCAGGCAAAAAAAGACCCGGCAGAGCCGGGCCGAGGAAGAACGCTTTATGTCACCCGGCGCTGGCGAGCAGCCGCTGGGCACGGGCGATCACCGGTGCATCGATCATCTGTCCGTCGAGTTGATAGGCACCGCTACCCCCCGCCGCCGCGATGACCCGGCGCGCCCAGTCCAGCTCGGCAGCGCTGGGCGCCAGCGCCGCATGCACGGCGGCGACCTGCTTCGGATGGATGCACAGCATCCCGGCAAAACCCATGTCGCCGGCATCACGGGCGAAGCGGGCGAGGCCGGCCAGGTCGTCGATGTTGGGGAATACCGTGTCCAGCGGCGGTGCCAATTCGGCCAGGCGCGAATGCACCAGCAGCACGAAGCGCGCCTGATCGAGCAGCCGTTCGGCCGCCGTGGTCCCGGCCACCAGGCCCAGGTCCAGGCTCAGATCGAGGCCGCCAAAGGTCAGACGCTCGACCCCGGCGACACGCGCGATCTGCGCCACCTCGGCCAGCCCACGTGCGCTCTCGACAATCGGCATCACCGGCTTGCCGAGCGCGGCAACCTGCGCCACCTGCTCGGCGCTTTCCGCCTTGGGCAGCAGCACGCCGAGCACGCCGGCGTGTCGGCACAGCTCCAGGTCGGCGGCATGTTCGGCGTGGCCGGCCATGTTCACCCGCACCCACACACGCGCCTCGGCATTACTGTCGAGAAAGGCGCGCAGGTTATCCCGCGCCTGGGCCTTGAGCGGCGCTTCGACGGCATCCTCGAAGTCGACAATCACCGCATCGGCGCCCGTGGCCAGGGCCTTGGCGAAACGCTCGGGGCGGCTGCCGGGAACGAACAGCGCGCTGCGCAGCACGGCGCTCATCTCAGAACGACCGTGGCAGGTCGAGCAGGTGCTCGGCCACGTAGGACATGATCAGGTTGGTGGAGATCGGTGCCACCTGGTACAGGCGCGTCTCGCGGAATTTGCGTTCGACGTCGTACTCGCAGGCGAAGCCGAAACCGCCGTGGGTCTGCATGCAGGCGTTGGCCGCGGCCCACGAGGCTTCGGCGGCCAGGTACTTGGCCATGTTCGCCGCGGCGCCGGCATTGAGCCCGGCGTCGTATTCGGCGCAGGCGCGCCAGCGCATCAGGTCGGCGGCCTCCACTTCGATGTGCGCCTTGGCGATGGGGAACTGCACGCCCTGGTTCTGCCCGATCGGGCGGCCGAACACGCTGCGGTCGCGGGCGTAGCTGCTGGCCTTCTCGATGAACCAGCGGCCGTCGCCGATGCACTCGGCGGCGATCAGCGTGCGCTCGGCGTTGAGGCCGTCGAGGATGTAGCGGAAGCCCTTGCCCTCTTCGCCGATCAGGCTGTCGGCAGGGATTTCCAGGTTGTCGAAGAACAGCTCGTTGGTCTCGTGGTTGACCATGTTGGCGATGGGTTGCACGGTCAAGCCGTTGCCGATGGCCTCGCGCAGGTCGACCAGGAAGATCGACATGCCGTCGACCTTCTTCGTCACCTCGGCCAGCGGCGTGGTGCGCGCCAGCAGGATCATCAGGTCGGAGTGCTGCACCCGCGATATCCACACCTTCTGCCCGTTGACCACGTACTTGTCGCCCTTGCGCACGGCGGTGGTCTTGATCTTGGTGGTGTCGGTGCCGGTGGTCGGCTCGGTCACGGCCATGGACTGCAGGCGCAGCTCGCCGCTGGCCAGCTTCGGCAGGTAGTACTGCTTCTGCGCAGCCGTGCCGTTACGCAGCAGGGTGAACATGTTGTACATCTGCCCGTGCACGGTGCCGGAGTTGCCGCCGCAGCGGTTCACTTCCTCGAGAATCACCGACGCCTCGGCCAGGCCCAGGCCCGAGCCGCCGTATTCTTCGGGGATCATCGCCGACAGCCAGCCAGCGTCGGTCAGGGCCTTGACGAAGGCCTCGGGGAAGCCCTTTTCCTCGTCGATCTTGCGCCAGTACTCGGCGGGAAACTCGGCACACAGGGCGCGCACGCCGTCGCGGATGGCATTCAACTCTTCACTGTTGCGGTCGATCATGGGGCTTTCCTCGGAAACAGGCGCCCGCCGATGGCGAGCGGTTTTTTATGGGGATGGAGTCAGTCGAACTGCACGTCGGCGCGCTGGCACAGGCCGCTGGTGTTGCTCGCCCACAGCTCGGCATGGCCGGGCTGGGTGTGGCGGCCGCCCACCTCGAAGGCGTCGGGCGCGATCAACGGGCGCACGCCGCGGAAGGCGAAGCGGCGCAAGCGCGCCAGCGGGTTGGCCTGCACGAAGGCATTCAGGCTCAGGGTGGCGGTCAGCGGGCCATGTACCACCAGGCCGGGATAGCCCTCGGCCTCGGTCACGTAGGGCCAGTCGAAATGGATGCGATGGGCGTTGAAGGTCACAGCGGAGTAGCGGAACAGCAGCACCGGATCGGGCGTTACGCAGGCCTGCCAGTCCGCCTCGGCCACCGGCTCGCCAGCGCCGAGCTTGGGCGGTGTCGGCTCGCGGTAGACGATGTCCTGCTCCTCGCGGATGCACAGCACGCCGTTCTGCACGTACTCATGCTGCAGGGTGACGAACAGCAGCGAGCCGGTCCGCCCGTGCTTCTCCTCGATCTGCTTGATGGTGGTGGTACGACAGGCCTCGCTGCCCACGCGTAACGGCTCGATGAACTCCAGCCGCCCGCCGGCCCACATGCGATTGCGCCCATGCGCCGGGGGCATGAACCCGCCCAGCGCCGGGTGCCCATCCGGGCCCAGGCCATTGCAATCCACCGGCTCATTGAAAAAGCACCAGTGCCACAACCACGGCAGCTCCTCGCCATGGGCCGGCGCCTGCACATCGAAGGTCGCGGCAATGCGCCGGACCAGGTTGCGGCTCAACTGGTCATGCACCTCCTGGGTACGCGCCAGCCACTGCGCCGGGTCGAAATCTGCCATGCCGTGCATCCACTCTCATTGCGATGGTGGACATGATGCAGGGGGGCGGAAAAGGGGAGGAATTCGCTTTTGTGGAAGTGGGGGTCAAGGAATGGCTAACACTGGGCGAGGTTATTGGTAGCGATGAGTATGGCCGCTCGGATTGGTGCTTAATCGAATGGCCTTCCTGCAAGCATAAAAAATCCGCACATGTGCGCGGATTTTTCGGTTCGGTGGTGGGCCCACACGGACTCGAACCGTGGACCAAAGGATTATGAGTTGCCTAGAAACGCTGCAAGCCCAGTGAAATCGGACGTAGCTTAGCGCAGGTACAGTTAGCTGAAAGTAGCGTGGTTACTGGTGTTGAGCGTAATTTGGCGAAACGGGTAGGAGCTGGGTGCTGTATTGCTAGTGTACTTTTTGTCCCATCAGACAGTGAGTGTTACTTGATTTATACAGCTAGCGAGAAAGCGCAGGCTGACAGCAGTTTCTGAAGGTGCTAAGTACGGGAGCTTGGCACTTATAGAACCTGCTGTATGTCCTTATGGTCTAAGCATCCAATTGCTAAATTAAATGCAAAGTAGTGTTCCGTTTTTTAAAGGAGTAGAAAGTACGGAGCTTACTCCGCCTCGTTGTGAGGATGTGGCAATTTTAAGATGCTCTATGGCTCTGCTGGCTCCAACATATATTCTTGATATATATCTTCTCTTAGCACCTTCGCTCAAGTATTCGCTTGTCAAATCAGCCTCGTCAGCATGAATTAAGAAAACATGTTCGAATTGCAGCCCTGAAACGTACTCCGGCATACTGAAAATGCATTTCTTCTTAGCGTAGCGGAGGCCCTTTAAATCTTCACGAGATTTAATCGGAATGTGATATTTTTTTATTCTTCCGACCTCAAGGTATTGCTCATAAAGTTCACTGTTTAAACATAGTACAGCGACTTGTTGGCCGCCGTCTGGGATGCTAGCCGCCAAACGCTGGGCGGACTCAAATATAGTGTCAATAAGCTCTATGTCAGTACTAAAATTTTGCAGGGTTGGTATGGGGCCCTGATCCTTGCTTGATGTGGCAGTGTAATTAATAAACTCACCTTCCAAGTCCATTGCAGGGAACGCCCCGTCTATATCGGCTAGGAAGCTGGTGATCTGCGGGGTATATCTAAATACCTGGTTCAGCTCCATCGCAATGGATGCACCAATCCCAGGGTTGACGAACCGGCTAATTCCTCCAGAAAAGGGAGCGTCTGTTGTGCTCTGTTTTAGGTCGTAGGCCATTATTATGGGCCATCGCCCCTCAGTTGATGCGTTTGTCTTAAATAGAGGCTGAAAAGCCATGGCCTCTATCTTTGTAAAAAAATGATACTCATCTACGTATATCTGATCGAAACCATCTCGGTCTCTAAGTTGTTCCCATTCGTAAGTGTTCAGGTATCTGCCAAAGTCTGCGATCATTTGGTCGAGGCTGAAAAATTGTTCTTTTTTTAATTTTATTCGGTACAGCTCATAGAGTTCAAGGATTACCCGGCGCTCATCTGGCGTGTCTAATTGCATTTGCCAGCGGTCTCGTTGTGAATTTATATATTGGCTGGCCTCTTTTGTACCCTTCCTGATATTCTCGGCGTCAAGTGTGCAGGCAAATTCGTTTATTATTTCATCGATTAATTCTGGGTGTAATTTTTCATCATGAATTCGATTTCTTAAATTTGGGCAGGTATTTAGTAGCTCTAGGTTTATGTAAGGGTCACGTTTCGCAAGGGATATGATCTCCTTAATAATGTCTTTTTGAAGCTCGCGACCTTCGACTCCGTCTATGGAGATCGGTCTAAGCCCTTTTTTTTGGTAGTCTAACTTGGATTCGGCGACTTCATATAGAGTGCCGATCAAGAGCTTTTTGTCTCCATTAGAGTTGGTTAGTTCGCTCCATCTTGCGGTTGGGTCAAGTGCATATAGCATTCCGCGCACAACTTGATGCGCAAGTGCAGAGCTATGAGTCAAGAATAAAAAGGATTTATCACCACCGTTATCTGCGTCGTGATAAAGCTCTTTTAGGCATTTGATAACCATGGCTTGGGTTTTGCCAGTGCCGGCAGCACCACGTAGTCGAATTGGCGATTGTGTATCACTATTTATAAATGCTAGCTGCTCGTCTGTGAGGATTTGATTTATCCAATCTGACAGATTTCCTGGGCGCGCGAGAAAGGTACCTAAAGGTTTACTTAGAACCAGCCCGTAGTTTCCTGCCGTGAGTTGCTGTGCAGGAGTGTCTTCCGCCAAAATGGCGTCAATATACCCATCGGCTGCTTTTTTGTAGGCATATAAGTTTTCTTCGGTGTAGTTTAATGTTCCGGGAGTGTCTGTAATGTCATATGCATATACGTTGCTTGAGTCGTCAGGCGATCTGTTGAAGCAAATCCGTACGCTACTTTTTCTTGATAAGTTTGTGGCGTAGATACTTAGCAAAGCTCCGTCGTTAAAGGGTGACCATTGTACGGGTATAGAAATTCCTCGATCAAATTGCCGTAAAGCTACTCGAATGATCCTCTCAAATATTTGCACTGGGTTAAGGTTGGAACGAAACACCCCATTCTCTTTGGCGTTTATTATAAGCAGTCCGCGGGACTCATCTGCGTCCGGGGTGAATATATATATAGTGTTGTTGAGGATTACTCTTTTTAATTCTGTATTATTGGCTGGTATTTCGTAATCGCTAAACCAGTCCTCTTCAATTACTGCGGAATCCAATATCGACAAAGCAGATTGTTCAATAACAATGGAGTCTGGAGTCATGCTACTTCCTCGAATATTTTGTCGGAGTTCTGTTTGACGATATTTTTAGTATGTTCTTCAAATTCGGTAGTCATGCCAATTCGAGAAAAGAGGAAAGTTGTTTTTTGAACAATTGAATATTTTACCCGGTCGTTCAGCCTGCACATTCTATAAAAAGAGTTTGGGTTTCCGTCTATTTTTGCATTGGCTTCGCAGGTGTATATAGTTTCATCTTGAGTTGAGTAGATATGCCTTAATAGTGCCACGCAGCCGTTCTCAAGTTCACCGCAAAGGCCAGGCAGGCAAAAAAAATCGGGGAATCCGTCGTCGCCTTTTTCTAAATTTTGTTGGGCGTTCAGCGCTATATTTTCAATTTTCAATTTAAAAAAGGCCGCCGCTGCACGAATTTTATCTATGGAGGATGTTTCAGAGGGTTCTGATATTTTGTAAAGTCCAGTAATTATATTTAATATTTCTGGCGGACACTCTTGTATACCGAGCTTGGCTGCGAATTGATTCACGCCAGTTTCAGTTAGCCAACTGATCATTGTTTCTTCTGAGAGCGTATTTAGATCCTGCTCCCTTAATTTTTTATTTACGTAATCTAGTACTGTTTTAGATTGTTTGCTTTGTATTTTTTTAATTTCAGTTGGTGCCCAGTTTTTCTCTAGGTACTCTGCTGTCGGTATCACTTTTATCCAAGTGTAATGATTTCCATGTTTTCCTCTAGCAATGTCACAATCTGCTGTTATTACTAGTCCGTAAGTTTGTTCTGTTCTGGTTTTTCTGAAGATAATATCCCCTTGCCTGATATCTTGGCTTTCCGAGGGAGTGGTGTATAGTCCATTCATTATGATTCTCTTAGGCTTTATGGTGTTTTTAATGCAGGGGGTTCTTGTTTTCTTGGGTGCTTAATTTATTAAGCATGCTGCATGGTTCTGCACTTGGGGAAAGTCGAGCAACCCCAGAACTGCTGTCCTGCTTTCGCCCCTGATTTCACAGTACGAATCAACAAAGCACTGCCACATTTCGGGCATTGCCGTTCGGCTGTGGGATCGCTTCTGCGTTTAAGGTTTTGCACGTGCTCGCGGTGGGTGGCGAACGTCGGTGCACGGCGACCGGTTTGCAGGGCTTTGAACATGGCGTCGACTTCAGCTGCGCTGAACACCGGTTGCTGGAATGACTTGATGTAGTGAATGAAACCGATGCCTTCGGTGACATTGGCCGGCATATCGGTTTTGAACGTGCTGCCACCGACAAAGGTGATGACCGAGTGCAGGTGTTCTGGTTTGACGCCAAGGGTGGCTTCCAGGGCTTTGAGGTGCTTGTAGTTCTGCCGCAGCGGGTTCTGGAATTTGAACGTGCGTTTGTAGAGCTTCTGCGTCCACTGCGCCTGCTTTTCGCTGCCGAAGATCCAGCCGCTCATGTTCTTCGTTTCCAGCACGAAGATGCCGTAGGGCGAGAGGAAGACGTGGTCGATCTGCGTGGTGCCGTCTGGTGTGTTCAGGGTGACGTTGTGCAGGCGGCGGTAGGTCTGTTTGTCCAGCTGCCAGTGGGCGAACAGGCGCACCAGAAGTTCGCCGATATGCCCCTTGGCCCAGCGCGACTTGAGCAGGCCGATCAACAGCATGGCCGGGATCAGCCAGGTGATGGTGTCGAACAGCGGGGCGAGGATGACGCGGTAATCCATGCATTCTTCCTTGAACAAAGCCGCTATGAGTGGCGCGGTGTGAGCGCGCGAGCAGGCGTGCCTGAACTCCAGATCTCCGGCACTGGTAGGGATAGTGGCCAATCGCCTGCGTTAGCTCAATAGCCCCGCGACTAATTACTGATGCAGATCAGTTGCCGGCCTGCTGGTGGATTGGCCCGAGCGAGCCTATTCGGCTCACTGGGGCGCCGCAGTGCAGGGTTGTTGGGATAGGCGATATGGGTTCAGCGTTTCGTTGCCAGCAACTCGGAGCGACCGATCACCTCTCGGCTGCGCTCGGCTTTACGCGGCCCTGAGAAGCCGGCTTCTTCGATGGCGCTATCCAGACCGCGAAAATGCGGCGCGGCTTTGGGGCTACGCACTGTTTCCATGCCTTCGTTCCAGGCATGCACCATGTGTTTGGCCACATCACGCCAGGCAGGCTCGTTTTTCGCGGCTTCGATTACCTCTTTGCCGACCTCTACGGCGGACTCACAAAGCTGTTCGACCATGGCGGCATACTGGCGCGGTGGAATGCCCAGGACGGCTTTGAAAAAGGTTTCCAGCGAACGGCCCGGTGTCCAGGTTTGCCTGCCGCCTACGGACAGGCCAGGCGGGTTGCTGGCGAAGCGCGGGTAGGCTTGGGTGGTCACCAGGTCATAGACCGGGGTAAAGGCCACGTCAGCGCGCGAGGTGTAAAACAGCGCGATGTTCTTCGCGTGGCAGTCGGCATTGCGCACTACGTAGTTGCTCAGCAGTTGCCAGCCCAGGTGCTCGCGTTGTGCTTGCAGACGGTCAGCGGGGATGTAGGCCCGCGTGGCATTCCATACCCGCTCGGTGGTGGGGGTGTACTTTTCATGGGGCGGCAAACCCAGTAGCCCACAGGCGTCTTCTACGCCGCAGTGGGGGAGACCGTGCTCGTCGACATCGAAGCGATCCACTACCAGGATTTTGCCGTCCTTAGACATGCGACAGGCCGCGACCGGCACGACATTGAGCCGTTCCAGCACGCGCATGGTGTAGAACTCGTTGAAGCCCAGAAAGGGGGTCGTGTCGTCGGAGCCTTTGATGATGTGCAGGCCGGTGCGCAGGGTTGGTTTGCCTAGCGGCGCCCGAGGTTCGGCCGCGTCGGTGGCAATGAACTTTGGCACGACCCCTGACACGGCTACCCGAGCGTATTGCCGTACCAGTGCGGCGAATCGGTCGGTGGTGTTTTCCGCCTTGAGCAGATGGCTTATCTCAAGAGGCGCCATGTCGACGCCCGGCGGAACGCCTTCAGGCGTGACGGAGACTCTGCCGATGCCGGTGCCGCCCACCACGCCCAGCAGCGACAGGTCGGTGCCATCGAGCAGTGGGCCAAACTCTTCGCGGATCACACCCAGCAAATAGCCTTCGGGCAGGTTCTGCCGGAAAAACGGGAACAGATCGCGGGGCCAGCGCCATGCTTCTTCGCGAACCGGCATCGTCAGGCTGACAAAGTCTTCAGGTGCTGTGCCTGGCAGGTATTTCAGCACGTATTCATCGCGTTCCCGATAGAGCTTGGCCACCAGCCTTGAGCTGACGTGCACGTCGAGGATCATGCTCAAGCGCTCCCTGAGCGCTGCTCGTTGAGGATGTCTTCAACCGTGCGTTCGTGCCCGGCCTTAACCAGCTTCAGGTCATAGCCTGCCGCTTCCAGCAACCGAACCAGTACCGAGACGCTCATATCGCCTTTGGCCAGTGTTTCCATTCTAGCCACCGTCGAGCGTGATACGCCGGCATTGCTGGCCAATGCTTCCTGGCTCAGCTTCGCGTTACCACGCGCCTGTTTCAGCATCTCGGATACATCGTATAGGGAGGTCATTTGTAGCCCTCGGGCCTCAAAAAATGCGGGTATGCAGAAAAATGTAGCTCGTGGGCTACATTCTCGCAAGCTCACTCCGCACTGAATTGTAGCTTGTGGGCTACTAAATTAATGCATTACTCATGTTTTGTGGCTCAGGGGCTGCAGTTGGCAGGCATGGCTAGGTTCATGCCTAGGGCCGCCACGTCAGGCTCCGTCTTTCGAGAGGTCATTCAGCCTCAGAAAAAGCCAGGGCTACCTCCGTAACGTCGACGTGTAAACGCGGCGTGCGCCGGCCCACGCGCTTTGGGATTCCGGCGCCTATGTGCATCTCATGAGTGCCAGTCTTGATCGGAGTGCCGCTGGCGAGTCCACTCGGTTCGCGGTCTTGGCGGTCGATCCTCAATCCATCGGGTAAGCGAGGCCGTCACTGACATAGATTCCGTGAACAGGTGAGGAAGTATTGGCCGCGCTGAGATGTACGTGGTGCGGCGCTCCGACTTTGGCGGCCGGTGAGGTCTCAGGCAGTGGAGTCGTTTTAAGTCGCATTAGCGCGACTAGCGGCCACGTCTCCGGATATGACGGCTTCACATCCAGCCAGCTACGCCCTTAAGCCGCGTGCAAAAGCGGTTCACCCAAAGGCCAGAGATCGAACTGTACCGACTTGTGCCGTTGGACCATGCGACTGATCCAGAAGCTACTGCCAGGAAAAGCAAAAAGCCGCGCAGTGCACGGCTTTGAAGGTGGTGGGCCCACACGGACTCGAACCGTGGACCAAAGGATTATGAGGCAGTAAAAACCACGTTTCTGCTCGTTTCCCGCCGTCTCCCTTAAAAGCCTAATTTTGCGCGTTACCCTTTTTCCAAGGGGTTACTTGTTTCCTCTTGGTTCTGGGGATGGCCTGTCATGCCCAAAGAAACGGTACGCAAAACGGTACTCAGATGGCAGCGGCTTCGAGCAAGGCAAATGGGCGTAAATTTCTGACGGATGTGGAGCTGAGGGCTTTGCGGCCTGGGCAGACTGCGACGGACTCGCTACCAGGGCGCGGCAGTGGGTCTATCTTGTTCGCCTGCCGAGACTCAGGGGCTGTTGAGGCTTACTACCGCCGCCGCGATGAGGGACGGGAGCAGAAGATCAAGCTTGGTGTTTTCAAGAAGACGCCCAAGAGTCCAGGGCTGACTCTTACTGAGCTCCGTGAGCAGGCGGCTGGCTTATCTAAAGTCGCTGCAGAGCACGGCGATATCAAAGCTTATCAGGCCAGATGTGCCGCAGAGGATGAGGCGCGAGAGGCAGAGAGAAAGCGTCATCTACACGAACAGCAGCGTCTTGCCGCGATTGAGGCTTCGAAAGGGTCGCTCTCAGAGCTGTTTCGTGACTACATCGAAGATCGTAAGCGGAATCAAGTCTCTGCCGAGCAGATTCGCGAGTTCGAGCGTGTTTTGATCCGTGATCTGGAGGGGGAGAAGGAGGGGACTGACGGAGTGAAAATCGATGTAATGGGGATGAAGGCAAAAGATGTCAGGCCGGAGCATGTGATGTTGCTGCTGAAGCCCATATGGGACCGAAACTCGAAGCGGCAGGCAGGCAAGGTACGTTCCTTTCTGGTTGCGGCTTTCAACTTTGGTTTACGTGCTGAGCACCATATCGACAGGAGCAGCAATAAAAGCTACGGACTCATGATGAATCCCGCTGATCCTGTGACGGTGCCGGATACGTCAACACCGGGTGAACGTGCTCTAACTGATGAGGAGATGAAGCAGTTTTGGACGACCATCACTCAGGTTGAGGCGGTAGGCCCTGTCATGGCGCGCGTCTTCCTCTTTGCTATTGCCACAGCAGGGCAACGCCCATTCCAGTTCATTCGTGAACCATGGACTAGCTACAAGCTAGACAAGAAGTTCGTGAAGATCATCGACAGCAAAGGGCGCGGAGGAAAAAAGCGTGTCCACATTGTTCCCTTGAGTGAGCGGGCTCTGAATATTTTGGCTGAGGTACGTGCTATGCAGCCGCAGGGGGCGATTTACCCTTGGAGTATTGATGGGCATCGGCCAATTCATCCGTCCAGCTTGCCGCATGCTGTTTCAGAATGGCGCGTGACTGCGCATGCCAAGCTGGGAGGTCAGCCCATCCCTAGATTTACACCGCGCGATATTCGCCGCACATGCACGCAGTTCATGCAGCGTAATGGCATCAAGGACTTTGACAGTGACGCATTGCAATCGCACGGCCAGACGGGCGTTGTAGGAAAACACTACCGCAACAACCCTGAAGCCAAGCTACCTGAGATGCGGCTCATTATGGAGTCATTCGATGCTGCGCTAGACCGACTTCTTGATGGCTCCGAGGGCGCCCGCGCTGAGGCCAAGATCGAGGCGGTAGCCTAGATTTGTTCGAAAATGGTTAATTTCACAGAAGTCAAGATGGTTATTGATGCTTTTTTTGATGTGTGTAAATATACAGTGGTGCGGTTGCCGGAGCCGCCAGGATCACCACTGCGACGTTGTCTGCTTGATGCGCAGCTGGAATAGGAAAAGTAGAACTAACGCCTGGAAGGCTTGATCCGGCCGAGCAAAAATTATGAGGAAACTGTCAGTACCGCTGCATCTGTATCTATTTTCTGACCTCTCGATCTGGGAGGTGACCCATGCCTGAGATGATCCTCTTAGACTTCAGCGCCGTCAGCCGCAAGGTGGGGTTGAGCCGTAAGACCATCTACTGTCGCATTCGGGAGGGTGACTTCCCGAAACAAGTGAAAATAGGACGAGCAAGTCGCTGGTTGCAGCACGAAATCGATGATTGGATAGCAAGCGCAGCTGCTGCGAGGTAGTAAAGAGGCCGGTCAGATGACCGGCATTTTTTTGCCTGCAAGGAACATAGGATTTCCAGTCCTAGAGTCCCGCTTTCGAGAGGCAGCTTCCGGCCAATAGCAACCACTCCCGACCTCCCGTTCCAAAGGGGCAGGCCTTCAGTTCTCGATTGGTGGTGACTTAGATGGGAGCCCGAAGCTTGCCAGCAGGCTGGTAGCAACCAACGCGGTCATTACCGCCAGTAAGACTTGTGCCCCGAGCTTGTCCACAGCTATTGCGGCAGCTATTGGCCCAGTGGCTTGTGCGATCAGCATGGGCCGAGCCAAGAGCCCCATTCGCGCGCCATATCCTTCCGCGCCGAAGAGCACCAAAGGCAGCGTCCCGCGGGCGATGGTCAGAATCCCGTTACCCGCTCCGTACAACGCCATGGCCACAAAGGCTAGCCATGGCAGTCCAGGTATCAGCAGGACGATGCCGATCCCACACAGCAGTATCGCGCCTCGTGCTGACCAAGTCGGGTGCAGGCTGCGCCCTATCGAGAACTCCGCGAGACGCCCCGCCACCTGTGCGGGCCCGATCACCATGCCAATCGCGAGTGCAGTGACGGAGGCGATTCCAAGCAGTTTCAGCACATCAAGCAGATGAACGGAAACGGCGGAAATCACCAGTGATTGGAGAGTCAGGAGAAGTGCCAGCAAAAGAAAAAGCTGGCGGTAATCTGGTGACGGCGAGGGAGCGCTTGTCGCATGAGCGTGGCTGCTCTGGATGGGCGTTTCAGCTTCTTTGGGCACTAGCAGGAGATGGATCGGCAACCCAATGAACAGGTGAGCCCCAGCTAGCACGAAGCAGCTGTATCGCCAGCCAAGCTCGTGTTCCAGGCCCGCAATCAGGGGCCAGCCCAGCGTGCTGGCGAAGCCGCCAAGTAGGGTTAGGCCGGTCATCGAGGTGCGCGCACTATCGCCGAGCAAACGACCCAAGGTGGAAAATGCTGCGTCGTATAGGCCCGCGGCCATTGCTGCACCGATGCATGTCCAAGCCAGGTAGTAGACAAGCAGGTTGCTGGCTACACCCATCAGAAGCAGCCCCGCCGCCATCAGCAGCGAACTGCTGGCCAGGACGGGCCGCCCACCGTGGCGATCAATCTGGCGGCCTGCCAGTGGTGAGCAGATGCCGGCTACCAGCAGCCCCCAGGACAGTCCGGCGACGACGCTGGTCAGCGACCATCCCATGGCCTTGGAGATTGGTGTCGCCAGCACGGCCGGCAAGTAGTACGTCGTGCTCCAGGCCAGGATCTGGGCGATACCCAGGGCCCAGACGAGTTTGACTCGATTGATCGTTGGCTGGTGGCTTTCGGGTTGGGTCACGTAAAGGGCTCTAGTTGTTATGGCTGCAATGCGGTACTGATCAGGCTGGCAGGGGCAGTCTGCAAGTAACGCAGCAGGTGCTTCAGATTGTGCTCGATGTCTGGACCAACCCCGCGCAGCGTGGCCGAGGCAAAGTTGCGTTGCTTCGGCAGGCCAACGAAATACAGGCCGGGAACACGAGTAGCGACGCCATGCTGTTGTACTACGTTGCCTCGATCATCTGTCACCGACAGGCCTTCGAGAAAGGGCAGATTGGGGCGGAAGCCTGTTGCGAATATCAGGCTATCAATTCGCTCTTCTTGCCCATCAGCCCATACGACCCCAGTGGGCGTGACCTGCTGGAACATAGGGCGCTGGCTGTAGCGGCCGGCCTTCAATGCCCTCCGATAAGTCCCATCGTCCAGTACCGGCGTGCTCTGGTCGCTGAGCCAGCGGGTTTTACCCAAGCCAGTCCACTTCAGCCAATCATGGACGTCGGCACCAAGTATGCGTTGGGGCATGAAGCGGATGGCCTCGCGTGTAGCCAGGGTGACCTCAGCGACCTGTGCCAGCTCGTGAGCAATCTGCACCGCTGAGTTGGCCGCGCCAATAACCACGATGCGTTGCCCTTCGAACCCGGCAGAGTTGCGATATTGCGCGCTATGCAGACGCGTGCCGCCGAAGCTGTCGAGCCCCGGAATCTCTGGCGTGTACGGTCGACTGAAGGCTCCCGAGGCCACTATCAGCGCCTTGGCGAGAAATTGCTGGCCATCGGCCGAGTCGACGCGAACCACAGTTTCTTCGCGACTCACTGCAGCCACCCGCGTGTTAGGACGAATCGGCAGCTGGAAGCGCTCGGCATACTTTTCGAGATAGCTCACCACCTGGTGCCGCAACGGGTAGTGCTTCGCTTCTCCAGGGAACGCCATGCCAGGTAGAGAAGAGTACGCCGCCGGCGAGAACAGCTTCAGGCTGTCGTAGTAGTTGTGCCAGTTACCGCCCGGACGCTGCTGCTCATCCAGGATGACGAAATCCAGTCCCTGTTGGCGCAGATGCCAGCCTGCCGCCAAGCCGGCTTGGCCGGCGCCAATGACGATGACATCGATAACCCGACTACTTGCGTTCATTTATGCGCACCTATGCACGTATCTGGGGAAATGAAAACTCAGGGTTGGCTGCCTGGGCAGCAGAAGGGAGCGATGGCCTTGGTGTGCTGCAGGATGTCTTCCAGCTTCTTGATGATGGCCGGCCCATCGACCTCGTAGAACACTTGGCGGCCTGACTTGGCCGAGCGGACGATGCCGACCTCAAGCAGTACCTGCAGGTGACGGGAAACCACGGAACGCTCTTGTGGTAGCTCCGCTGCGATCTCGGTTACGTCAGCACGCCCTAGCTGCATCACGCGCTTCAACACGGCCACTCGCGGGGGCTCGCAGAGGGCCTTGAAGAACGCGCTGTCGAGCGAGTCGATGGCGGCTTCAATGGCTTGGGTTCGATGCGTAAGTGGGCTGTGCATGCAGAGCAATATATGTGCATGCTTGCGCACATGTAAAGCCTTGCGGCCTGCTTTCATCTCAAGCTTCACAGCTGATACGGAAATGCATTTAAACGACAGTGGCAAGTCAGAGGCAGCTCAGCGCTGCCTCTGTGGTAGCCGTTACTTCATCGTCTTGATCGAGATGATGGTGGCCGCCATACCCTCTGCTTTGAACTCGAACTCCACCTGATCCCCGGCTTTCACCTGACCAAGCTGCTCTGGTGTCGCCTTGAAGCCCATGGTCATGGGTGGCCACTTCAAGGTCGGAACGGCGCCATGAGCAATGATGACGGTGCCTTTCTGCATGTCGATCGCCTTGACCGTGCCACTGGCTTTGGCCGTTGGGGTCTGCTGCGCTTCCTGTGCCATCGGCGTGCCTTCCATAGGCATGTCGTCCATTTTCATGCCCGGCATGTCCTCGGCAGCGACGGGAAGGGACAGCACGGCGATGGTGCTGGCGACGGTGATCAGAGCTTTCTTCATACAACTTCTCCTTGGTGAACGAGGGATACAGCGGGGAGGTGTCGGCGGCGCAGCAAGCGGTAGGCCGCCGGAATGACGAATAGGGAAAGCAGGGGGGCAGTGACCATGCCGCCGACCATGGGCGCGGCGATGCGGCTCATCACCTCGCTGCCGGTGCCACTGCCCCAAAGGATCGGCAGCAGGCCGGCGACGATCACCGCGACGGTCATGATCTTCGGGCGCACGCGCTGCACGGCACCTTCGCGAATCGCGGCGAGCAGCCCGTGCTCAGTGCGGTCACCGGCGTCTTCGCGTTCGGCCCAGGCGTTCTTCAGGTAGAGCAGCATGATCACGCCGAACTCCGCTGCTACTCCGGCCAGAGCAATAAAGCCGACGCCGGTGGCCACCGATAGGTTGAAACCCAGCAGGTAGAGGAACCACACCCCGCCGGTGAGGGCGAACGGCAGCGTGGCCATGATCAGCAAGGCCTCGTCGAAGCGGGCGAAGGTCAGATAGAGCAGTACGAAGATGATCAGCAGGGTGGCTGGCACCACCAGCTTGAGCCGTGCGTTGGCTCGTTCGAGGAACTCAAACTGTCCCGAGTAGCTCAGGCTCATCCCCGGCTGCAGCTTGACCTGCTCGCCGACGACCTGGCGCAGGTCGGCGACCACCGAGGCGATATCCCGGCCGCGTACGTCGATATACACCCAGCCGGAAGGCCTGGCGTTCTCACTCTTGAGCATAGGCGGCCCGTCGTTGACCTTGATCTTCGCCACCGTGCCCAGAGTGATTTGGTTCCCCAGTGGGGTGTAGATCGGTAGCTGCTCCAGCGCACTGAGCGAGTCGCGCCACTCCCGCGGATAGCGCACGTTGATCGGGAAGCGTGCTAGCCCCTCGATGGTCTCCCCAACGTTTTCACCACCGATAGCGCTGGCCACAATCGCCTGCACATCGGAGATATTCAGCTCATAGCGCGCGGCAGCCTGACGGTCGATATCCACATCGATATAGCGCCCGCCAGTCAGGCGCTCGGCCAAGGCCGAACTGACGCCCTCAACGCTCTTGGCCGCCCGCTCGATTGCTTGAGTGACCTGGTCGATCTCCGTCAGATTGCTGCCGGCGACCTTCACTCCGATTGGGCTTTTGATCCCAGTGGCAAGCATGTCGATGCGATTGCGGATCGGCGGTATCCAGATATTGGTCAACCCCGGCACCCGTACCACCCGATCCAATTCCGCCACCAGCTGCTCCTGAGTCATCCCTGGCCGCCACTGCTCGCGCGGCTTGAACTGGATAGTGGTCTCGAACATCTCCAGTGGCGCAGGGTCGGTGGCAGTTTCGGCACGACCAGCCTTACCGAACACGTGCTCGACTTCCGGCACCGTCTTGATCAGTCGATCGGTCAGCTGCAGCAGCTGGGATGCCTTCTGCGCCGACAGCCCTGGCAGGGCCGAAGGCATGTAGAGCAGGTCGCCCTCATCCAGCGGCGGTAGGAACTCGCCGCCCAGCCGCGAGATTGGCCACAGCGCACTGAGGAACACCAGCAACGCCACCAGCAGGGTGACTTTGGGGCGGCGCAGCACCGCATCCAGGGCCGGTTGATAGAGCCTGATCAACCAGCGGTTCAGCGGGTTTTGTTGCTCAGTAGGAATTCGTCCGCGAATCCAGTAGCCCATCAGCACCGGCACCAGAGTCACCGACAGCCCGGCGGCAGCCGCCATGGCATAGGTCTTGGTAAAGGCCAGCGGCCCGAACAATCGGCCTTCTTGCGCCTCCAGGGTGAACACCGGAATGAACGACAGGGTGATGATTAGCAGGCAGAAGAATAGCGCTGGGCCGACCTCAGTCGCGGCTTCGGTCATCACCTGCCAGTGATGCTCGCCTTGCAACTCTTCCCCCGGATGCGCCGCGTGCCAGGCCTCGACCTTCTTGTGGGCGTTCTCGATCATCACCACGGCGGCATCGACCATGGCGCCGATGGCGATGGCGATCCCACCGAGGGACATGATGTTGGCGTTGAGCCCTTGGTAACGCATGACGATGAACGCGATGAGGATGCCAATCGGCAGCGAGATTATCGCCACCAAAGATGAACGCAGGTGCCAGAGGAAGACCGCGCAGACCAGGGCGACGACGATGAATTCCTCGAGCAGCTTGTGGCTGAGGTTTTCCACGGCACGGTCGATCAGCTTGCTACGGTCGTAGGTGGTGACGACTTCCACCCCGGCCGGCAAGCTGCCCTTCAGCTCATCCAGCTTGGCCTTGACCGCGGCAATGGTCTCGCGGGCGTTCTTGCCGCTACGCAGGATCACCACGCCGCCGACTGTCTCACCTTCACCGTCGAGCTCGCTGATGCCTCGACGCATCTCCGGGCCCAGCTGGATAGTCGCCACATCGCCGAGTGTCACCGGCACGCCGCCGGCGCCGAGCCTAAGTGGAATCGCGCGGAAGTCATTCAGTGTTTTCAGGTAGCCGGAAGCGCGCACCATGAACTCGGCTTCGGCCATCTCCAGCACGGCTCCACCGGTTTCCTGGTTGGCCCGGCCTATGGCCTCGATCACTTCGGCCTGGGTGATGCCCAGGCTGGCCAGTCGGAGCGGATCGAGGACCACCTGGTACTGCTTGACCATGCCGCCGACGGTTGCTACTTCCGCGACGTTCGCCAGGGTCTTCAGCTCGAACTTGAGGAACCAGTCTTGCAGCGCGCGCAATTGCGCCAGGTCGTGCCCTCCGCTGCGATCCACCAGGGCGTACTGGTAGATCCAGCCGACCCCGGTGGCGTCCGGCCCCAGAGCTGGCTTGGCGCTGGCTGGTAGGCGACTCTGGATCTGGCTGAGGTACTCCAGTACCCGCGAGCGTGCCCAGTACAGGTCGGTACCGTCCTCGAAAATCACATAGACGAAGCTGTCGCCGAAGAAGGAGTAGCCGCGTACCGTCTTCGCTCCCGGCACCGAGAGCATGGTGGTGGCCAGTGGATAGGTAACCTGATTCTCGACGATCTGTGGCGCCTGACCCGGATAGGGGGTGCGGATGATCACCTGCACGTCGGAGAGATCCGGTAGCGCATCGATGGGCGTGCTTTGCACCGACCAGACACCCCAGGCCGTGGCGAACAGGGTGGCCAGCAGCACCAGAAAGCGGTTGGCGACCGACCAGCGGATAAGGGCTGCGATCATGGCTGGCTCCCGAGCTTCTGCAGGCGCTCAACTAGCAGCCCATCCTCGGTTTGGCGCACCGCCACACGGACTTTGTCACCCACTTTGAGGCCCTGCGCCAGGGCGTGGTCGGCCAGTGGGAAGCTCATGGTCATGCCGGGCATGCCCAGGGTCTTGAACGGACCATGGGCGAGGGTCACTCCTTCGTGACTGATCTCGACGATTTGCCCCTCGGCCTCATGCAAGGCAGGAGTGACGGCGGCCGGCTCCGGCATTGGCTCAGTACTCGCGACTATGCCCTTGAGGCTGGCCTCGGAATCGAGCAGGAACTGCCCGGAGGCGACCACCTGCTGGCCTTCTTCAAGTCCCTTCAGTACCACCGTTTGGCCATCGTGCTCTTGCCCCAGCTGCACCTCAACCGGACGGTAGCGCCCAGCGTCTTCGGCCAGCATCACCAGGACACGCCGGCCGGTGCGGATGACTGCCTCGCTCGGCACCCACAACAGGCTTTGCTCAGTCGACCGGTTCAAGCGCACCTGCGCCGTCAATCCCGGCCTGAGGCGGCCGTCTGGGTTGGGCAGTTCGACACGCACGCGCACGGTGCGACTGTCCGGATTCGTCTCGGGCAGAATGGCGCTGATCGTGCCACTGAGCAATTCCCCCGGGAGGGCTGGCAGGCGAGCCTCGACGGGTTGGCCAACGGTAATCGCCCCAGCTTCGACCTCCGGAACGGCCACTGCGAGCCAGACGCTACTCAGGCCGTTAACTCGGGCCAGGGTGTCGCCGACTGCCACGGTCATGCCCGCACGTGCATTCAGTTCCTGCAGCACTCCGCCAATGGGGCTGGTGAGGGTCAGGATCGGCTGGGCCTTACCACTGCGCTCCACCTGGGCAATCAATCCCGCCGGCATACCGGTGAGGCGCAAGCGTTGGCGTACCGCCGCCAGCAGCTCGCTGTCGCCACTGCGCCTAAGTGCCAGGAATTCCTCTTGGGCGGCGGCCCATTCCGGGATCAACAGGTCGGCCAGTGCTGCATTGGCCTTGAGCACATCTCCTGGCGCGCGGGCATAGACCCGCTCGACAAAGCCCGCGGCCCGCGCCTGCACCACGGCAATATCGCGTTCGTTGAGCGCCAGAACACCGACCGCCTCCAGACTGCTGGCGAGGGAGCCGCGGGTGACTTTGGCCAGGCGCAGGCCGAAGTTCTGGGTCAGGCTCGGATCGATGCTGACAACGGCACTGTCCGCCTCCGCATCGGCGTACTGGGGCACCAGTTGCATGTCCATAAAGGGCGACTTGCCCGGCTTGTCGAACCGTTGCTGCGGAACCATCGGGTCGTACCAATAGAGCACCTTGCGTTCGTCTTGCGTGGCGGCTGCCGGCTCGGTGGGAGCGCTGGACATCCCACTCATGCGCGGCTGAGCGAACCAGTAACCGCCGGCAACGCCGAGGGCCAGCGACAAGCCGACCAACGCCGGTCCTTTCCAGATTCGCGAGGTCATGGGTGTTTCTCCCCGTAGGTGAAATACAGGCGGGCACTGGTTAGGGCTCGCTGCTCCTCAAAGTCGATATGTTTGAGGCGTGCCTCGATCAGTTCGCGACGGGCGCCGATGACGGCGGCTAGGTCGCCTTTGCCAGCGCGGTAGCTGGCCATGCTCAGCTCCACCTTTTCCTGAGCCAGGGGCAGTAGTTGCTCCTGACTGCGGCGCACTGCACGGTTCAGCCGTTGGTATTCGGCAAGATCCTCTTCCAACTGCTGGGCATGCTCACGGGAGAGGACTTCGCGCTCGGCTTCCAGCTGGTTCAGTTCGGCGTGTTTGGCGGCTATCTGGGGGTTCTGCCGGGAATCGGGGAATAGCGGTAGATCGACGCTGAACTGCACACTGACCATGTCGCCGAACTCTCGGCCACGGTGTTGGTAATCGACTTCCCAGCTCCAGTCTGAGGTTTTCTCCGCTACGGCCTCGCGCACCTTGGCTTGTGCCTCGCGGGTCATCGGCTCGAAGGCCGTCAGTGCAGGGTGATGTTGCAGCTTTTGGGCATAACCCGAGGCATCGATGGGCCACTCCGGCAAGCCGCCGGCTAGCGGCTGATCGGCGGCTGGGCCGATCCAGCGCCGCAGCGCGGCACGAGCCTGCGCTCGCAGGCGGATCAGCTCATCCTGCTGTTCATCCAGCAGGGCTGCTTCCTGTCTCGGTGTCACCGCATCGGCAGCCTGCGCTCGACCGCCGGCGATCTGTGCGCGAACGGTATCTACCAGCAGGCGATTCTCGCGAAAGAAATCCTGGAACAGTTCCTGTTTACGTTCCACCGAGTAGCTGCTGATCCAGGCCAGAGCGGTCGCCTGACGGACGTTGAGGCGCTCGACCTGGCTTTCGGCCGAGGCTCGCTCAATGGCGGCTTCGGCCACTTCGATGCGTGCCTGGCGCTTGTCGCGGCTGGGCACCTCCTGCATGACCCCGACCATCTGCATGGTCATGAAGTCCTGGTCGATGCTCCAGCGGTCGGGACCACCAACGGGGTAGTTCTGTACGCCCAGCAGTAATTTCGGATCGGGTAATTCGCCAGCCGGAATGGCGGCACTGTTTGCGGCTTGCAGCTTGGCGGCCTGAGCGATGAGCGAAGGGGCATTGTCCTCGCTCAGACGCAAGGCCTCACCGAGCGTCAGGGGGGCGGCCAGGCTCGGCAATGCCAGCACGGTTGCCGCCAGGGCAGCCGCGACGGGCCAACCTGCGCAATAGCGTTTGGAGTGCATGTTCGTAATTCCTGTAATGACCCTGCGCGCCGCTCAAGCGAGCGCGCAGGCCAACCATCCCGCAGGTGGCGAGATGGACCTCAGTTAGGTACAGGAATCAGGCGCGGGGAGGTCGCCATACCCCGGAAGGGGCCTGGGCAAGCGGAGTTTCGCTGAAGGAAGGAGCCACAATAGGACTGGCCATCGTGGCAGGCGGCTTCACGGTCGACACTTGCAGAATGCTAGAGGTCTTGCACTCTTGGCCGGACTTGCAGGGTTTGCCGTGATCGGAAGGATTGCCCATATCTTCGCAACAGTCCTGGTCCATATCTCCCATCATTTCCATGCCCGCCGCTTTCATCGGGCAAGGTTCTGCCGCTACGGCGAGGCCCGCCATCCCACTCAGGGGAAGCGCCAAGCTAAGCAGGACAATGAGGCAAAAGCGCAGGTAGCGTTTCATGTTCGCCAGTCTAGCCGGGGATACTGCGCCCAACAACGAAATGAGTAGGGTGAATTGGAGCAGCTTCAGCGTGCTGGATATATCCATGCTTGACCCTGTAGCTGCTACAGGGTTTCTAATTCGGCAGGTTTAAGTTCAAAAGGAGATGTAGGTCATGAGCTCTTGTGAGAAGTCCTGTGGCTGTAGTTCTGCTTCGGCAGCCACTGAAACAGCAGCCATGTCTTCGACTGAAGGAGGCTGGGTCAGTAATTTTTCTGTGCCCAAGATGGATTGCCCTTCCGAAGAGCGAATGATTCGGCTCGCACTAAATGGCTTGCCTGAACTCAATTCGTTGTCCTTTGACCTGGCTAACAGGCAGGTCCGCGCGTTTCATGAAGGATCGGTGGAGCAGATTGCCAGCAAGCTGGAGTCGCTTGGCCTGGGCGCAACGCTGCTAGGTACTCAACCGGCCAGCCGGGAGTCCGCTTCGGCCAATAGTGCCAGTGAAGAGCTAACTGCTTCGAAAGAGGCCAGCACGCTGAAAATCCTGCTCGGCATCAATGGTGCGATGTTTGTCACCGAAATGACCGCCGGGTTAATCGCTCAGTCGGCTGGCTTGGTTGCCGACTCTCTCGACATGTTTGCCGATGCGGCCGTGTATGGACTAGCTCTCTACGCGGTCGGCCGCAGCGTGCAGTTGCAAGTACGCGCAGCCCATCTGGCAGGCCTCCTTCAAATCGTATTGGCTCTGGGCGTACTCGGGGAAGTGGTTCGGCGCTTCTTCTACGGCAGTGAACCAGAGTCGATGCTGATGTTAGGGGTGGGCCTAGTCGCACTAGTGGCAAACGTCAGCTGCCTCTTGCTGATCTATGGCCACCGCGAAGGTGGTGCCCACATGAAAGCGAGCTGGATCTTCTCAGCCAACGATGTGCTCGCGAATATCGGTGTGATCGCTGCTGGGGCATTGGTTGCCTGGACAGGTTCTCCCTACCCCGACTTGGTCATTGGTACTGTCGTAGGGCTCTTCGTACTGAACGGTGCGCGCCGCATACTGGCTTTGAAAGGCTGATCAGCAACTTCGCCGCGGTAGCGCCCGCGGCGTCATAAGGAAATTACAAATAAGGAAGAGTGGCAGTATGGGTGCATTGGAAAACCGAGTTCCGCCGCCCTTGGTCGCTACCCTCATCGGAATATTGATGGGGGTAAGCATTCGCTATCTACCTGGCTTCGAGCTGAGCCTTGGATGGCGTCTGGCCTCGGCTCTACCGGTGCTGTTACTCGGGCTTGGTCTATGCCTCTCCGGCGTATTGTCGTTCCATCGTGCTCGCACCACGGTCAACCCGCTACGCCCGGAGAAGGCCTCAGCCCTGGTCGATGGCGGTATCTACCGATACACCCGCAACCCCATGTATCTCGGCTTCGCTACCGTTCTAGCGGCTTGGTCTCTAGCACTTGCTTCACCGCTAGCAATGTTCGGTGTGGTTGCCTTCGTGCTGTATATGAACCGCTTCCAGATCGCTCCCGAGGAGCGAGCCCTGGCGACGCTGTTTGGCGAAGAGTTTTACCGCTACCGCATGCGGGTGCGACGCTGGCTCTGAGCCATCGCCTAGAGCGAGGCTGACCCAAGATCTGGTTTTTAGATCAGCCGCTCCCACGGATACCGCATCTTTAGCCCTGCGAACCAATTCGTCACCTCACGCTTTACAGATAATACGGAAATCCATATATTCGATTAAGCGAATATAGTGAGGTTTGAGCAATGGCCTACAAAAGCAGCGTGCTGTTCGTGTGTGTGGCAAATGCCGCCCGGTCTCAGCTGGCCGAGGCGCTCCTGCGGCACACCGATTCTGAGCATTTCGAGGCATTCAGTGCGGGCACCGAACCAGGTGGCGTCGATCAGCGGACCATCGAGGCATTGGAGCACTTGGGTGTGAGTACTGTGGGCCTGCGCAGCAAGTCCATCGATGAGTTCGAGGGTAAGCGCTTCGACTACGTCATCACCCTGTGCGACAAGTCGGCGCTGGAGTGCCAAGCGCTTCCCGGTGCTGGTGAGGTTCTCGCGTGGAACTTTGAAGACCCGGTTACGAGCACCAAGCCGGAAGCATTCCGCCACACGCTCCATGAGATCCATGAGCGCATCAAGATGTTCGTCCTAGTGAAAACCAAACGCTGAGGTCGCTATGGCTGAGTCCCTAACTCCCACCACTGTTTTCAAATGCTTGGCTGACGAGACGCGTGTCCGCGCCATGATGCTGATCGTGCAAGAGGGCGAGCTTTGCGTGTGCGAGCTGACCTGCGCGCTCGATGAGAGTCAGCCCAAAATTTCTCGCCATCTAGCCCAGCTGCGTACCTGCGGGCTGCTTGAGGATCGCCGCCAAGGCCAATGGGTGTACTACCGCCTACACCCTGAGCTGCCTGAGTGGGTCGTGCAGATCCTCCAGACCACGCACGCGGCGAACCGCAACCTGCTGGGTGGCGACGCTCAACGTTTGCAGCAAATGGGTGATCGCCCAGAGCGTGCAGCAAGCTGCTGCTAAGCCCTGATGATGGGATGAGTGATGAAAGTTCTGTTTCTTTGCACCGCCAACAGCTGCCGCAGCATCTTGTCGGAGGCGCTGTTCAACCACCTCGCGCCGGCGGGCATGCAGGCATTCAGTGCCGGCAGCCAGCCCAAGGGTGAAGTGAATCCACTGAGCCTGCAGGCTCTGCACCGGGCTGACATCGCCACCGACGGGCTCTTCAGCAAATCCAGCGATGTGCATGCGGAGCTGTCCCCAGACTTCGTCATTACGGTCTGCGACAAGGCAGCCGGAGAGGCCTGCCCGGTGTACTTTGGCCCGGCGATCAAGTCGCACTGGGGGCTGGTAGATCCGTCCGAGATGGACGGTAACGCAGAGCAAATTGAGGCTGCTTTCGATCACACCCTGGCAATCATCCGCACACGCATTCAGGCCTTTCTCGCATTGCCGTTCGAGCGCCTGAGCCCTGAGCAGCTCAAGGCCGAGCTGGCACTGATCGGCACCCTGGGAGCTTGAGCATGAGCAAGAGTCGTTTGTCCTTCCTGGATCGCTACCTGACCCTGTGGATCTTCCTCGCCATGGCACTGGGCGTGGGCCTGGGCAGCCTGTTCGAGAGCTTTCCGGTCTGGCTGAACAGCCTGTCCGTGGGCTCGACTAACATCCCTATCGCCATTGGCCTAATCGTGATGATGTATCCGCCGCTGGCCAAGGTGAAATACGAGGAGCTGCCTCAGGTATTCAGCGACAAGCGCATCTTGGCTCTGTCGCTGATTCAGAACTGGGTGATCGGCCCGGTGCTGATGTTCGCCCTGGCGGTGATCTTCCTGCGCGACCAGCCCGAGTACATGACCGGCCTGATCCTGATTGGCCTGGCCCGCTGCATCGCCATGGTGCTGGTGTGGAACCAGGTCGCCGGTGGCAACAACCAGTATGTCGCCGGTCTGGTGGCCTTCAACAGCATCTTCCAGATCCTGTTCTTCAGCGTGTACGCCTGGATCTTCCTCGGTCTTCTGCCGCCACTGTTCGGCCTGCAGGGCAGCGTGATCGAGACCAGCTTCCTCGATATCGCCGAGTCGGTGCTGATCTACCTGGGCATTCCCTTCCTGGCAGGCTTCCTCACTCGCAAGCTGCTGATCGCTCGCAAGGGTGAAGCTTGGTACAGCGAGCACTTCATCCCACGCATTAGCCCGCTGACCCTGGTGGCGCTGCTGCTGACCATCGTCGCGATGTTCAGCCTCAAGGGCGACATGGTGCTGCAGCTGCCGTTGGACGTGCTGCGTATCGCTATCCCGCTGGCCATCTACTTCGTGGTGATGTTCTTCATCAGCTTCTGGATGGGCAAGCTGCTGGAAGCCGACTACCCGCGCACCACGGCACTGGCGTTCACCGCCGCCAGCAACAACTTCGAGCTGGCCATCGCAGTGGCCATCGCCACCTTCGGCCTGGCCTCGCCGGTAGCCTTCGCTACGGTGATCGGCCCGCTGGTGGAAGTGCCTGTCTTGATCTCGCTGGTCGGTGTCGCCTGGTGGCTCAAACGCCGCTGGTTCGACGGCACCGCCACTGTTCCCCAGGAGTAACCATGCAAGACGATCTGCTACCCAACCTGGATGTCGAACTGGCTGACCTGCCGAGTCCAGACAAGCTCGGTATCGAGTCGGCCTCAACCCATCCGCCGCGCATCCTGCTGTTGTATGGATCTACCCGCGAGCGCTCCTTCAGCCGCCTTCTGACCGAAGAGGCCGCACGTCTGCTACAACGCTTCGGCGCCGAGACCCGCATCTTCGATCCGAGTGGCCTGCCGCTGCCGGATGATGCTCCGGATAGCCATCCCAAGGTGCAGGAGCTGCGTGAGCTGATGCTGTGGTCGGAGGGCCAGGTGTGGTGCTCACCCGAGCGTCACGGCTCGATGACTGCCGTGTTCAAGGCGCAGATCGACTGGGTGCCGCTGGCCATGGGCGCGGTTCGTCCCACCCAGGGCAAGACCCTTGCGGTGATGCAGGTCTGCGGTGGCTCGCAGTCGTTCAACGTGGTCAACCAGCTGCGTGTGCTCGGCCGTTGGATGCGCATGTTCACCATCCCCAACCAGTCCTCGGTGCCCAAGGCCTATCTGGAGTTCGACGCGGACGGCCGGATGAAGCAGTCCTCGTTCTATGACCGAGTGGTGGATGTGATGGAAGAACTGGTCAAGTTCACCCTGCTGCTGCGCGACCGCTCCGACTACCTGGTTGACCGCTACTCCGAGCGCAAGGAATCGGCGGAAGAACTCTCCAAGCGCGTCAATCAGCGCGCCATCTGATCGAAGGAACACCTTAGATGAGTCACCCGTACGACCTGCTCAGCATCCCCGGTACTCCTGGCAAGCTGATCTTCACGCCCTGCCCAGGCACCAAGGACACCTCGCTTGAGGAGGCGCTGGCTGCGCTCAAGCAAGCCGGCGCTTCGGCGGTCATCACCCTGATGCCGCAGAGCGAGCTGGCCGCCAATGGCGCTGAGCAGATTGCCAAGCACTGCCAGGCCCTCGACCTCGGCTGGTATCACCTGCCGGTGTCCGATGAGCAGGTACCGCTCGAAGATTTCGGCCAGGGTTGGCGAGAGTCCCGCCAGGCGATCCTCGACCAGCTGCGTGCAGGGCAATCACTGGCCATCCACTGTAAGGGTGGCTCCGGTCGTACCGGTCTGATCGCCGCGCGCATTCTGATCGAGGCTGGTATCCCGCGTGCCGATGCCATCGCCTTGGTACAGGCCCTGCGCCCCAAAGCCATTCAGCATCCCGCGCACCTCAACTGGATCAACCAGTTCGGCTAAAAGGAATCGAGCGTGATCAAAACATTTGCGCTGTTCGCCATCACCGCAGTAGCAGAAATCGTGGGGTGCTATCTCCCCTATCTCTGGCTTAAGCAGGGGAAAAGCGTGTGGCTGCTTGTGCCGGCGGCCATATCCCTCGCGCTGTTTGCGTGGCTTCTCTCCTTACACCCAACCGCCGCAGGGCGCGTCTACGCCGCATACGGCGGCATCTACATCGGTGTAGCCATTCTTTGGCTATGGGTTGTGGATGGCATCAAGCCGACAAGCTGGGATTTCGTGGGTTCTGCAGTCGCCATGGCTGGCATGGCCATCATCATGCTTGCACCAAGAAACTAAGTTCTATTTGAGAGAACCAGAACATGACGATCAAAGTCGGTATCAATGGATTCGGCCGCATCGGCCGCCTGGCCCTGCGCGCTGCCTGGAACTGGCCCGAGCTGGAGTTCGTGCAGATCAACGACCCGGCTGGCGATGCCGCCACCCACGCCCACCTGCTGAACTTCGACTCGGTACATGGCCGCTGGCAGCACGAAGCGGGTAGCGATGGCGAGAACGTGGTGATCGACGGCAAGCGCATTCGCGTCACCGCCAACAAGGCCATTGCCGACACCGATTGGAGCGGCTGCGACCTGGTGATCGAAGCCAGCGGCAAGATGAAGACCGTTGCCGTACTCCAGGCTTACCTGGATCAGGGCGTGAAGCGCGTCGTGGTCTGCGCACCGGTCAAGGAGAAAGGCGCGCTGAACGTGGTGATGGGGGTCAACCAGCACCTGTTCGACCCGGCCCAGCACCGCATCGTCACCGCGGCGTCGTGCACCACCAACTGCCTGGCACCGGTGGTCAAGGTGATCCACGAGAACCTGGGTATCCGCCACGGCTCGATCACCACCATCCACGACCTGACCAACACCCAGAGCATCCTCGACACCCCGCACAAAGATCTGCGCCGTGCGCGTGCCTCCGGCATGAGCCTGATCCCGACCACTACCGGTTCGGCCACGGCCATTGCCGAGATCTTCCCCGAGCTGCGCGGCAAGCTGAACGGCCATGCCGTGCGCGTACCGCTGGCCAACGCCTCGCTAACCGACTGCGTGTTCGAGGTAGCGCGTGAGACCACCGCCGAAGAGGTCAACGCGCTGCTCAAGGCGGCCGCCGAAGGCCCGCTGAAGAACATCCTGGGCTATGAAGAGCGCCCGCTGGTGTCCATCGACTACCGCACCGATCCGCGCTCCTCGATCATCGACTCGCTGTCGACCCTGGTGGTGGCTGGCACCCAGGTGAAAATCTACGCCTGGTACGACAACGAGTGGGGCTATGCCAACCGCGCGGTGGAGCTGGCCCGGCTGGTCGGCGCGGCGGAGTAAGCAGCGATCATGAAGGCGTTGTCAGCCCTATCCGCGGAAGTGCGTCAGTACCTATTGGTCACCGGTAACTACTGGGCCTTCACCCTTACCGACGGCGCGCTGCGCATGTTGGTGGTGTTGCACTTCCATGCCCTGGGCTACACGCCGCTGCAGATTGCTGCGCTGTTCCTGTTCTACGAGATCTTCGGCGTCATCACCAACCTGGTGGGCGGCTATCTCGGTGCACGCCTCGGCCTGAACCGCACCATGAACATTGGCCTGGGCATGCAGGTGCTTGCCTTGCTGATGCTGACGGTGCCGGCCGCCTGGCTGACCGTGCCCTGGGTAATGGGCGCCCAGGCGCTGTCTGGTATCGCCAAGGATCTCAACAAGATGTCCGCCAAGAGTTCGATCAAGCTCCTGGTGCCGGACAACCAGCAGGGCACGCTGTACAAGTGGGTGGCCATCCTCACCGGCTCGAAGAACGCGCTCAAGGGCGTGGGCTTCTTCCTCGGTGGTGCGCTGCTGGCCTTGCTCGGCTTCACGGGTGCAGTGCTGGCCATGGCGGCGGTACTGGCTCTGATCTGGCTGGGCAGCCTGGTGATGCTGAAAAAAGACTTGGGCAAGGCCAAGGCCAAACCGAAGTTCCGCGACATGCTGTCCAAGAGCCGGGCGATCAACATTCTCTCGGCCGCGCGCCTGTTCCTCTTCGGCGCTCGCGACGTGTGGTTCGTGGTGGCGTTGCCAGTGTACCTGAGCACTGTATTCGGCTGGGATTTCTGGCTGGTGGGTGGCTTCCTTGCCGCCTGGATCATTGGCTACGGCATCGTGCAGTCCTTCGCTCCCAGTATCACCGGCAAGAAGAGCGGGCACGTGCCGGATGGCCGCGCTGCTTTCTCCTGGGCTCTGGCCCTGGCCGGTTTGCCGGCGCTGATCGCACTGGGGCTGAGCACCGGCTGGTCGGCACAGGTGGTATTGCTGGGCGGGCTGATGCTGTTCGGTGTGCTGTTCGCGGTGAACTCGTCGCTGCACAGCTACCTGATCGTCAGCTACGCCAAGGAGGACGGGGTATCTCTGGACGTGGGCTTCTACTACATGTCCAACGCCCTGGGCCGCCTGCTCGGCACGCTGCTTTCTGGCTGGGTGTTCCAGCAGTACGGACTGGAAGCTTGCCTGTGGGTTTCCAGTGGATTCGTGCTGCTGGCGGCTCTGATTTCTATCGCCTTACCTCGACACCAGACGTCGACCTCTTAAGTGGCGCTAACTGTGGCGCCAGACCTTCACTGAAGAGATCAGCAGGATGCCTGCCAACAAAGGCAGCAGATAGTTCGTGGGGATCAAGCCAAGTAATTGGCCCCCAATGAATGTTCCGGCAATCGAGCCCGCTGCCATGATCAGTATGAAGGGCATCTGAGCGCGGATGATCGAGAAGCTTTGGTCACGGCTGTAGCGCGTGAATCCCACGATCATGGTTGGCAAGCTCACCGCAAGCGAAAGGCTGCCAGCGAGCTTAATGTCTGCACCAAACAGCAGAACGATGGTGGGTATTAGCAGCTCTCCACCGGCAACTCCCATGAGAGCAGCAACCACGCCTATACCGAAACCTACAATGACTCCCACGGCAGCTAGCGTGACGCCATGAAACAGAGGGACGCCTGTTGCACTGGCCTCATGCCCAAACAGCAGTGCGAATGCGATCCCTATCAGCAGCACCGCCAGCACACGGTACAAGGTCTGGCTTTTTAGCTTGGTGGCCCATCCAGCACCAAACCAAGCGCCAGCCAGACTTCCGGCAAGCAGCGTGACGATGATGTCCCAACGCTCAAAAACAGCAGCGTAGGGAACGCTAGATGCGCGGAACGGGAGCGCTGTCGCCACCACCACCAAGCTCATCGCCTTGTTGAGTATTACTGCTTCCAGCGCGCCGAAGCCGAATAGGCCAATCAGCAGCGGCAGTCTGAATTCAGCGCCCCCTAGGCCTATCAGCCCTCCCAGCGCACCGATGATGGTACCGCTGCCAAATACGGTCAGCTTGTGAGTTCTCTTGCCGGTAGTCATCGGTAGCTTTTCAGTAGCAGCGAGAGCTGGAAGCGGCCACGGTAAGGGCCAAGCCTGAGGTTGTCCATGACTCGCGTTGCTAAACGCTAGGAAACCCTCTTGGCCAACAGCAGACACTTCTGATCACATTCAGCTGTACTCGCTGTCGGACTTCTTCGATCTAAATAACGGCCACCACAGCTGCACATACCAGGGGTCACCCGGGTCTTTAGGGATGCCATAGCGCTGTGGGTAGCGATCGCGAGTGAAGTTGGCAGTGCCAAACAGGGTGTCCCAGATGAACAGCAGCTGGGCGAAGTTGTGGTGAGGCGGATTGCCGTGCTCATCCAGCTCGGCATGGTGCGCGCGATGCGTACTGGGAAGTTGGATCAGGCGCTCCAATAGCCAAGTCAGCGGGGCCAGCCACCGTAGTCGATACAGACCTCTATCCCAGGCGAAGCCGCTATGTACCAGCACATTGGCGCAACCAAAGATCAGATGGCTAATCAGCACTGCCTCGCCCAGTCCTAGGTAGACCATTACACCGGCATACCAGATGTCCGGCATGAACAAGAACCATCGCCAGTTCTCCCGATAAGCCACAGTAATGCTCATGGCCGTCGCCGTGTGATGGGTGCGGTGCATGCGCCACATGACAGGCAGCGTATGGCCCAGGCGGTGATACCAGTAGTGGAGAAAGTCTGCCGGGATGACTATCAACAGGACAGCCTGCCAAAGCGGCATGGAAGCAAGGCTACCTGCCCAGCCAGAGGCCCATTGCGTTAGAGCCAGCGCGGCAATGGCAATGATCATGGGTTTGATCAGCAAGGCGAACTGAGCAAGGCTGACAACATCAACCGCGAGCTCATCAGTTTGCCGTCTATTCAGCATGCGCCCGGCAAGAAGCTCCATGCTTCCCAGCCCAATCAGCAGGCTGCTGACAACCCAGGTATCGAGATGTGGCATAACACTTTCCTCAAAATGCGAGGACTGCAGTGTCAGTAATCCGGGAAGTGGTTTACTTGAAGGATTTTGTGGTCGTTAGCCTGAGACGGCCGCAGCCCGAAAGTGCGCAGACAGATACGAGACAGGTGGGCCGAATCGGCGAAGCCGGCGGCATGGGCCACCTCGGTAGCACCGTGGGCACTACTCATTGCCTCCAGGGCCCGCCGCAGCTTCTGCCAGAGCAGTAGCTTCCGAAGCGGAATACCAATGCTGTCCTGCAGCCAATGCGAGCAATGGGCCTGGGTGCTTGGATAACTCTGGCGAAAGGAGTGCCAGATCTGTTCTGCCGTAGTCTCGATGGTGGAGTTCTTCACCAGGGCAAGCAGGTACTCCAGGCGAGAGTTGGGTGCGGCTGGTGGCTGATGGTGTTGAGTAAGCAGGCCATCCAACCAGGCGTCGAATGCCTGCTGCGTTGCCACTTCGGCGAGCCTGGCTCGATCTACAGCAGCCACTTCGAAGCGATGAGCTGCTCCAGGGCTAAGGCGCGACCAATGCAGCAGCCGGGCATAGGCGAAGTGGCTTGGCTCAACCGTAATGCTGATGTGCGGTTGTGGACGTATGAATCTTCGCCGAATCTCTGGGGCCAGCAGCCACGCATCTGCAGCTACAACGGACCGACCATTGATCTCCAGTTCAAGTGGTTCGCCGTCCGCGAGCAGCAGGGTTATCCCGGGTCGCTGATTAACGCCGTTAGGCATCGAGCCGGCCCTGACGATGAAGCAGGCTCGGCCGATCAGGAGGTGGTTTGCTGCCATGGCCGCGTGCCTCAGGGCAGGTCAGTGCTCAAGATCCGCAAAGCGGATGGGGTCTTCGGGAGGCGAAGATAGTTGGCCCAGGTGAAGCCGCCAATACCCCACGTCGTGCCACTTCCCGAGCTTGTAGCCGACCTGTGGAAACGTCCCTATGTGCTGAAACCCCAGTCGTTCATGTAATCCCACACTGCCGACATTGGGCTGCGCAATACCGGCGTAGGCCGAGCTGTATCCCAGGCGAGCCAGGAGGGGCAGAAGGGTCTCGTAGAGCCGTTGGCCAACGCCGCTGCGTCGAGCTTCCTCGGCGATATAGACGGTGACATCCACTGCCCAACGATAGGCGGCCCGCGCTCGATGCTGGCTGGCATATGCATAGCCGAGCACCTGGTCATCTCGTACCGCCACCAGATAGGGATAGGTCTCAAGCGTCGCAGCTATCCGCTGGCGTATCTCGTCGGCCGAGGGTGGTACTTCCTCGAAAGAAATGGCGGTGTCGACCACCACAGGGGCATAGATGGCTTGGATGGCATCGGCATCGGACGGGCGAGCCACTCGAACTTCAATGGACATGGATCTCCCCTAATAGTGATTAGCGGCAGCCGCTCACCGGTGTGGCCCGATGTCTTTCCGGAGGTAGCTTGCTGAGGATGGGCATAGTGATTTGAATTGCACGGTGCCTGCTATATCGGCCGGTGCCAAGTGGCGCGGAGTAAGCACGTAGCCAATTCGCTCAAAGAACTGCGCTTTGTCTGTGGTCAGAAGGTGCAGGCTTTCGATCCCGACTTGAAAAGCGAGTTTCTCCATCTCGTTGACTACCAGGCTACCGAGCCCCCGCATTCGATGTGATGGAGTAACTAGGACAGAGCGCAGCAGTGCATCTGGTCCATACACCTCCAATCCTGCATATCCGATGTGCTGCCCATCAAGATGTAAGGCGTAGAAGCTCCTACCAGGAAGTGCAGTGTCTTCACTTGGTAGACCCGCCTCTCGGAGTACTTGAGCGAGGGCCGATAGGTCGGCTGTCGAGACTGTTGTGAGTTGGACTGATCCGTAGCTAGCCATCATGCTCTCCGGGCTTCGGAACTCATGATTACCCATACTTTGCACTCTGTCGTTGAGTGTCTGCTTCTGGCCGGTAGCGGCCGTTTGTTACAGGCAGCTACCGGCCAAAATCAGCCTCTCTTTTGCCCCTGAGCAACATCACCTGCTTGCTATCAGCATTGTCATTTTGGGCTCATGCTCCTGTTAGCGGCGGCTCCTTACTCTGAGTCCATCACTGCCATGCAGTGACCTCCTTTCTCAGAGTACCCAGGTATCCAAAATGAAATTTCCGACAATTGCCCTCGCTACCGTGCTGGTCATGAGTTCTTCTGCCGTTTTTGCCAAAGGTGATGGCTACAACAAGTCTTACGAGGCGAACAAACGCTTCCGCGAAAGTCAGGAGAAAATTCATGGTAAGAAGCAAGCGGAACCTCAGCTCAGAGTTCCCAAGGTCGGGGCAAAACCTCAGACAGAGGACAAATGATTTTCCCGCAGACCAAAAGGCGCCCATCAGGCGCCTTTTCTTTTTCCGTTCATGTTGTAAAGAAGCCATCCCGTGGCCTTACGCACAGACCTCAATATCACCGGGCGGGTCAACCTGCACAGTGGCATGCTCGATTGCATGGCGTATCTTCAAGCGCTCCGCCACCAGCGCAGGTAAGCTCAAAGGATCAGCGCCTGGCGACGGTACAACATGCACGGTAGCGATACGGGTTTCGTCCGTGAGCGTCCAGGCATGGAAGTGACCGACCTCGGCTATTCCTGGCAAGCTCCGCAAGTCGTCTACGACCTCCCCAGCCTCAATGCCACGAGGCGTTGCCTGCAGCAACACTTGGATAGACTCGTAGACAAGCCCCCAAGCTGACCGCACCACCAGCAGGGCGACCAGAACGGAGAGAATGGGGTCGAGCATGCTCCATCCGGTGAGCATGATGCCGATCGCCGCAGCGATAGCCCCTACCGAGCCCAAGAGATCCCCTAGGACATGGAGAAACGCGCCACGCAGATTCGCATCATTCTGGCTGCCCATGCGCAGGATAAGAAAGCCGGCGATATTGACCAGCAAACCGACAACCGCAACCGTCAGCATAGGGCCCGCCAATACCTCTGTAGGTTCGCGAAAGCGCTCGATGGCTTCCCACAAAATCCACGAAACCAGCACAAGCAACGCAGCCCCATTGGCTAGAGCAGCCAGTACACGTACCCGGTGAAAGCCGTAGGTACGGGTGGAGTCCGCTGCACGGGCAGCCACCCGGTAAGCGATAAGGGCCAATAGCAGCGCTGCCGCATCCGAGACCATGTGCCCGGAGTCGGCGATCAACGCAAGAGAGCCCGACCACCAGCCTCCGATAGCCTGGATCACTGCATAGCCCGCGGTGAGAGCAAACACGAAGCGAATGCGCCGAATGTTCCCTTCCGTCACAGACGGGGCGTGATCATGCCCCTCGCGGCCATGATCATGGTCGCCGTGGCCAGCATGATCATGCTGGCTGTAGTCATCGCTGTCGGAATGCGCCATCGGCTTTCTCCGGTGATTCACTGACTGCGGCCGGATTAGTGGCCGCTGCTGGCAACCGGGGTGGCCGAAGCCTCCTCGTCGTCCTCTTCCCTGCGATGAACCCATTGATAAAGGGCTGGCAGCACCAGCAGAGTCAGAGCCGTCGAAGACAGGATGCCCCCAATCACTACTGTGGCCAAGGGACGTTGCACCTCCGCACCAGTGCCAGTGGCCAAGGCCATGGGCACGAAGCCTAACGAGGCGACCAACGCCGTCATCAACACAGGCCGCAAGCGGGTAAGCGCTCCCTCGGTTATGGCTATCGACAGTGGCCGTCCCTCTTCTCTCAGATTGCGGATGAATGAAATCATCACCAATCCATTGAGCACCGCAACACCGGATAACGCGATGAAGCCCACGCCTGCCGAAATGGATAATGGAATATCCCGGAGCCACAGGGCCATAACGCCACCGGTAAGGGCGAATGGAATCCCAGTGAAGACAACAAGGCCGTCCTTGAGATTATTGAACATCATGAATAGCAGGGTAAGCACTAGCAGCAACGCAACCGGCACCACGATCTGCAGACGCTTCGCTGCAGATTGCAGCTGTTCGAACTGGCCGCCCCAGGTCGTCCAGTAACCTGCAGGCGTCTTCACGTCCTGGGCAAGGCGCTCGGTTGCTTCCGACACAAAGGAACCTATATCCCGGCCACGCACGTTGGCGCTCACCACAACCAGGCGCTTTCCGTTCTCACGACTCACTTGGTTGGGACCGAGCACCAGGTCCAGGCTGGCAACCTCGGACAGCGCAATGAAGCCGATCTGCCCACTGCTCGCCGCTGCCGGCACCGGAATGAGTAACCGCGACAAGCCATCGATATCGGTTCTCAGGTTGTCCGCAAGGCGCACCACCATATCGAAACGACGGTCTCCCTCGAACAACGTACCGGCTCGTTGGCCACCGACAGCCACTGCGACTGTGTCCTGAACATCTCCGACATTCAAACCAAAACGAGCAGCTTTATCTCGATCAATATTGATTGTCAGCACTGGCAAGCCCGAGGTCTGCTCCACTTTTACTTCTGAAGCCCCCGGTACCTTCTCCAGCACTTCAGAAATTTCAGTGGCTGTGGCATTGAGCGTATCCATATCGTCGCCGAATACTTTTACTGCTACGTCACTGCGCACCCCTGAGATCAGCTCGTTGAAGCGCAACTGGATGGGTTGTGACAGTTCATAGTTGCTTCCTGGCAACGAAGTACTGGCGCGCTGCAGGTCAGCGATAAGCTCTTCCCGAGACTTACCTGGATCGGGCCACTCGCTTTTTGGCTTGAGCATGACGTAGGCATCCGAGATGTTTGGCGGCATGGGGTCTGCAGCAATTTCGGCAGTCCCGGTCCTCGCGAATACCCGCTCAACCTCCGGTACTTGCTTGAGAATGAACTGTTCCAAGCGGCTCTGCATCTCCACAGACTGCGTCAGGCTGGTGCCCGGTACACGTAGGGACTGCAACGCAAAGTCGCCTTCACTCAAGCTCGGCACGAACTCACTGCCCATACGGCTCCCGAGCACACCAGACAGCAGCACAACACAGGCAGCACCGGCGAACACCAGTGTACGGTTGCCCATCACCCAGCCAAGTACCGGCTCATAGCCGCGCTTGGCTGCACGCATCAAGGCGTTCTCTTCCTCCTTCACCTTGCCAGTGATGAACAGTGCAATGGCAGCAGGAACAAAGGTTACCGAGAGAATCATGGCGCCCAACAAGGCGATGACCACGGTGAATGCCATCGGGTGAAACATTTTCCCCTCGACGCCCGTGAGCGCGAAGATCGGCAGATACACGACCATGATAATCAGTTGCCCAAAGATCAACGCACGACGCGCCTCCTTCGATGCGGCAAATACCTCATGCAAACGCTCGGAGCGCGTCAGCAAGCGACCATGGTGTTGCTGCGCATGGGCCAGCCGGCGAATCGCGTTCTCCACGATTACCACCGCGCCATCCACGATAATGCCGAAGTCCAGTGCGCCCAGACTCATCAGGTTGGCGCTGACATTGTTGGTGAACATCCCGGTAAACGTGAACAACATGGATAGCGGAATGACCATGGCGGTGATAAGCGCTGCCCGGATGTTGCCGAGGAACAGGAACAGGATGACGATGACTAGAATCGCCCCTTCAATCAGGTTCTTCTTGACTGTCGCAATGGCCTTGTCGACGAGGTTGGTGCGGTCGTAGACGGTGACCGCTACTACACCCTTGGGCAACGTTCTGTTGATCTCCTCCAACTTGCTGGCAACGGATGCAGATACCGCCCGACTGTTCTCACCAATCAGCATGAAGACCGTGCCAAGCACTACTTCGCGCCCATTTTCCGTTGCCGCACCTGTACGCAGTTCTCGACCGATCTGCACCTCTGCGAGCTGGTTGATACGGATGGGCGCTCCATCGACATTGCTGACGATGATATTGGCGATGTCTTCGGCACTCGCCACCTGGCCCGGAGCACGGATCAGCAACTGCTCGCCACTGCGCTCGATGAACCCTGCACCCACGTTGGCGTTATTACGCTCAAGTGCAGTGACCAGATCCGCCAGTGTCAGCCTGTAGGCAGCCAGATGCTTTGGATCGGGCGCAATCTGAAACTCCTTGGTGAAGCCACCGATGGTGTTGATCTCGGCCACACCCGGAACGTTGCGCAACTGCGGTTTGATAATCCAGTCCTGGATGACGCGAAGGTCAGTGGGGGTGTAAACGCTACCGTCTTCCTTGCGCGCATCCGTTTCGGCTTCGACAGTCCACATGAATATCTCGCCCAGGCCGGTAGAAATCGGCCCCATGCTGGACTCCACGCCGTCGGGCAGTTGTTCGCGAGCCCCCTGCAGCCTTTCATTGACCAGTTGGCGCGCGAAGTAGAGGTCCGTACCGTCGGCGAAGATCACCGTGATCTGGGAAAAGCCGGAGCGCGATAGCGAACGGGTCTGCTTGAGATGAGGCAGACCTGCCATCGCAGTCTCAATCGGATAGGTAATGCGCTGCTCAGTTTCCAACGGTGAGAAACCAGCCGCCGCCGTATTGATCTGAACCTGCACATTGGTGATATCAGGTACCGCGTCGATAGGCAGCTGCTGGTAGCTGTATACGCCCAGGCCTGCCATCGCCAACACGGCGAACAGCACCAGTGCGCGCTGCTCGATGGCGAATTGAATGATGCGCTCAAACATAGGGGATTCTCGTCAATATCCGTCAGTGGGCGTGGTCGGCAGAGCCTTTTCCAAGCTCCGACTTCAGGATGAAACTTCCTGCGGATGCGACCCTCGCACCGGCTGACAAGCCTTTGGTGACCTCGACGTAGCCATCACCGCTCAGCCCGATCTCAACCGGCTGGGCCACGAAACCCTCGTCGACGCGCACGAATACGGTGGGCACCTCTTCGATGGTCTGCAGGGCTGCAGCCGGCACCACCACACCAGCTTTTCGAGTAGCGGAAGCGAATGTCACGGAGACGAACAAACCAGGCCTCCAGCTGCCATCGGGGTTTTCAATAACCGCACGGGCGGCGGCGGTACGTGTTTGCTCACCAAGCAGGCTACCTACGTAAGAAACGTTGCCTGCCACCTTTGCACCCAGATCGGTAGCGACGATGTTGACCGGCTTACCGACCTGCACATTGACCAGGTCCTTGGGAGCAACATTGAACGTCGCCCACACTCGATCCAGATCAGAAAGCGTAAATGCACTTGTCGCCTCGCTGACCACCTCACCTCGTACCAGATGCTTCTCCACTACCACTCCATCGAAAGGCGCGATCAGCTCGTAGCGGTTTCCTCCAGAGGTCATACTTGCACCGCTCAATGCCTGCATCTTCTGCCTGGCATTTTCCAGCGCGATGTCCGCCTCCTGACGAGCCTGCCTAGCCGCCAAGTAATCCTGCTCTGCCGAGATCTTGTCCTCCCAAAGCTGACGTTCACGTTCGAACGTAGTTTTCGCCAACTCGGCCCGGCGCTGCGCGCCCGCCAGTTCACTGCGCAGATCTGAGATCTGCTGACTGGCAATCACAGCCAAGACCTGGCCCTTCTTCACCCGCTCGCCCAAGTTGGCTTGAACGCTCTCAACCACACCCGCTGCGCGTGGCACAACGTGCGCAGTGTGGTCCTCGTCGAAGCGGATCTCGCCCGGAAGGGAGATCATTGCCCCCATTTCACGGGGTTCTGCCTCGGCCAGTTCAATTCCTGCGGCGCTCATCTGCTCGCCAGTAATTTCCAGTAGCCCCTCACGCTTGCCATAGCTGAATTCATAGGTGCGTTCGACAGTACGAATCGACAGGCTCGCATCGAAGAAATGGGGTTCAGCGACACCCCGCGTGCTCACATAAGCCCTACCCTCTGGCTTAAAGTCATAGGTGGAAACCTCCCCTGTTGGGCGGCGTACCTGCACCGAAACGCTGGAAGATGCCAACGGGCTAATGGCTACACCTTTTTGCGTCAGATAAAGCGACATCGGCTCGGTACCGTCGCCACTCTCAGGCGCCACCAGCTCGACGGTGAGATCGCCCTGGCTGAACAATTCCCCGCCATTGGCTCCGCGCTCGACGTGCCCTTCCTCACCATGGCCCGCTTCTTCGCGTTCATGACCATGGCCATCTTCTTCCTGATGGCTCGCGCCATCACGATCCTGAAACACGTATAGCCCCACCCCTCCGAGGCCAACGGCAATGGCAGCCGCAATGGCCAAGGTTAACTTCTTGCTCATAGAAACTCCTGAAATGGCGTGAACATCAGCCCGACGCGCGTAGCCGTCAGAGGCGATAACGAGCGATCAACGAAAGGAATTAGGGCTGTGAGGTAGCCAAGATGTCGCCATACAGGCGCTCAATCTGCACCCACGACTCGGTAGCGCTACTCAGGGCGGCAACGTACTGATTACGGGCACTGATTAGCGTGCGCTGGGCATCCAGTACCTCGATAAAGCCAAACTTGCCCATCTCGAAGCCGCGCGACGTGCTCTCAACCGCACGCGTAGCAGAAGGCAGAATGTCTTTATCAAAGGACGCAATTTCATCTGTGGCAGTGCGCCACAGATCGATTGCCTGCTGTACGGTCGCCTGCGTGCGCAACAGGGTCGCATTGCGCGAGTCACGCGCCTGATCTGCCCGTCGGGCAGCGGCAAAAATGTTGCCCTGGTTACGGTTGAACAACGGGATGGGCATCGAGATGCCAACGACATTGATTCGCTCACGATCTTCAGCGCTGTACTGGCTACCAACGCTGATATTTACGTCGGGAATTCGCTGCGCTTTCTCGACCCCATAAGAGGCTTCCTGGCGAACGATAGCCAACTCTGCAAGACGCATTTCCGGCGTGCTGTCCAGGCGCTCTAGCAACGCCTGGAGTGCAGGTGGATCAGGTAGAATGGAAGCATCGCCGTTAATGGCAACAGGTTCTGCAGACGCGCCTGTACCCATGGCCGCCTTGAGCGAGACGTGGGAATTTCCCAGTTCGGCACGGGCCCGCTTAAGCTCCAGACGCACTTCGGAAAGCTGGACTGCCGCGCGGGTCTCCTCTATCGGTGAGGCGCTTCCAGCGCGCACACGCCCCTGGGCGATAGCCACACCCCGTTCAGCCAACGCCAATGATTCGGACGCCAAGTCGACACGTAGCTTCGCGAGCAGCGATGCGTAGAACACCTGGATGACCTCGGCACGCAGCGCGTTTCGCGCCTGCTCCACCTCGACTTGTGCAACGTCAATACCGCGATCGGCAAGGTCAATCCGCGCCCCGCGCTTGCCTCCCAGCTCAAGGGGCTGGGTCAACTGCACGGTGGTGGTACGTGTGTCCCTGCGGGTGTCCTCCATTTCCCAAGAAATCTCCGGATTCTGGAATAGACCCGCCTGCGTTCTTTCCCCCCGAGATACTCCAACCCCCCAATTGGCTGCAGCCAGACTCGGATTATTTTCAATCGCTATGCGCAGCGCGTCACTCAAGGATATTTCTGCAGATGCAGATGCAGATACAGCTTGCTGAGTCGAGCCTATCAATACGAGAACGGCTGCCAGCATGTAGCGCATGTGCAAACTGGCAACTTTATTAGTAAGCAACCTCAAACTAAATCCTCCACGGAAAACCCTCGACCCGATACAGCTCATTTACGAGATATATAGCCGCTGGGAGACAAGTAAATTTCCGAACAGAATCTAGTGCACAGGCCATATCGCCACGGTGACCACAAAATTACAAATTTGTAATCTGCAGTGAAAAGCGAAATGTAATAGGGTCACAAAACTCCGAAAAACATATTCAGATACATCTCGCGCGCCTGAAAGCTCCGACGCTACAAGGCCTCTACGGTCATCCGCGACACCCCGCCACACCTGCAACCCTTGACCCTGTAGTGACTACAGGCCTTAGCCTTTCCATTGCCACCTTGTTAGTAACGATCCTTTTTATTGGCGCTTAATAACAAAACAGCCGAACCCTCAGGAAATAAAAAATGCGAATCCTCGTTGTAGAAGACGAAATTAAATCTGCCCAATATTTGAATCAAGGATTGAAAGAAAGTGGTTATATTGTTGACAACGCCGCGACCGGGCGCGACGGTATTTACCTAGCCAGCCAATATGACTACGACTTGATAATGCTGGATGTTAACCTTCCGGAAGTTGACGGCTGGGGCGTGCTTGAAGAAATACGCTACAACAATACTAAAACCAAAATCATGATGTTGACTGCACGAGGTCGTCTGGCCGACAAGGTGAAAGGGCTGGATCTTGGAGCAGACGACTACCTGGTAAAACCGTTTGAGTTTCCAGAGTTGCTCGCACGAACACGAACCCTACTGCGCAGGGGCGATCGGCTCGCAGCTTCTGACAAATTAAAGGTTGCAGAGCTCGAACTCGACCCCGGTCGACACCGCGCTTACCGTGGTGACACAAAGATCAACCTCACCTCTAAAGAGTTCGCGCTGCTTCACCTGCTGATGAGGCGCGCTGGCGAAGTTTTGTCTCGAACCCAGATCATTTCCCTGGTATGGGACATGAACTTTGACTGCGACACCAATGTGGTAGAGGTCTCAATGCGCAGGCTTCGCGCTAAGATTGATGATCCGTTCGAGAAAAAATTGATCCACACCATCCGAGGTGTTGGATATGTGATCGAAGAGCGAGACTGATCCCTCAGGGAAGCTCTTCATGGAAAAGCTCTGCCGAGCTCACTTGGTGTTTTGGCAGTACCCCTGCGCAAGATACCGAATGGTGTACAGCTCGCCATTTGAGTCCTCGTAGGTCATGAGTTTACCCACGTTGCCGCAGTGCTTTACGGCGGGAGTCATGTATATGACTTTCGCCACGTCCAGTTTCATGCCGTAGCTGTAATCAATGGGTTGCGGAACTGCTTTACCCATCTGTTCCGCATAACGTTGAACTGCCTGCAGACTTCGCGCCTCGATTTCGTTCACGCTCTTCTCTGACGCATCAGTCGAGTAGGCATATGCACCCTGGGATGCAACGAATGTGAAAAAGATAATGAAAGAACGGATAGATTTCATGGGGTGCCCTCCTGAAAATTTCACATTAATTTAACGCACCCTGAATTACCCAAAGATGGCGCCACCATTACGATTACGAAATCTCGTCGCCCATAAAAAAAGCGCCCATTTCTGGGCGCCTAGGATTCACCTCTTTCCAAGGAGCACTAATGCTACAAAGGTGAATATCTTAAGTCTCCGGCACACTGACAACCGTCCGAAGCCTCATTAACTTGCAGGATCAAAAATAACCGCCAGCAACTAACAATAACGTGATTAAACGATGACAAATTTGAAAGCTTGGATGCAGAGTAATCACGCATCCAAACCTGCGACAGTTACAGCACGCTAAGCGGGTACTCGACGATCAGGCGGAACTCATCCAGATCAGACTCGTACTGCGTGGCCCGGGTATTGGCCTGACGAATACGGAACGCCATGTCCTTGAGCGAGCCCGTCTGCACCACGTACTTGGCTTCGATGTCACGCTCCCAGCGCTTTTGGTCCGTCAGCGGATTTCCAGCATCGTCTCGGCGCATGTAAACATCGTTAGCGTTGGAGTAGTCCGCATCCGTGCCCTTGCCGTAACGGGCCATGAAGGACAGGCCTGGAACACCGAACGACTCCATGTCGAGGTCGTAGCGCACCATCCAGGATCGCTCCTTCGGCGAGTTGAAATCGGTGTATTGGATGGCATTGTCGAGGTAGATCGAGTCAGCCTGACGCAGGTAGTCGAAGTCGTCATCGCCGTTGTTACGCTGGTGCGACACGCTGACAGTGTGAGCGCCAAACTGAAGGCCTACTTTCGCGCTCCAGATGTTGTTGTTCAGCTCACCCAGGAGCTTCTTACCTTCGTCCTGAACGTTGTAATAGTTGAAACCTGCGATCAGGGCGAGGTCTTCGCTCAGGGGCTGGGTCAACGAGGTGCCGAAGTAGTATTGATCCCAAGCATCTTTCAGCCGGCCACCGTAGGCACTGACGCTGATGTTTTCGTTGACGTTGTAATCGCCCCCGAAGTAGCCAACCCAAGGCGAGTCCACGGGCCCGGCGTAAAAGGTGGCGAACGTGTCGCGCATGTCGCTGGATACGGGCTGGCTCATGGAATGGAGACGGCCACCTTGCAACGTCAACCCTTCCAGACTGTTGTTCTCAAGCGTGACGCCTCGGAAAGACTCTGGAAGTAGGCGCGCATCACCATAGTGAACGACTGGGGTGGCTGGAAACACGTCACCCGCCTTGAGCACGGTATCGAATGCTCGTGCCTTCAGAGCGCCACCAACCTTGCTGTAGTCGTCACTCGCTTCGCCGTTGCGATCCACCGGCAATATGTCGAACGAGCTGCGACCGCCGTTACGGCCACCGCCGGTATCCAGCTTCAAGCCGATCATGGCGAACGCATCAACACCTACACCTACAGTACCTTGTGTAAAACCGGACTCGAACTTACCGATGACTGCGTGAGCCAGGGTTTCAGAATAACCCGCGCCCCCCGGCGCATCCGCGCCATTGCGGTCGTCGCGATTGAAGTAAAAGGTGCGGTTGAGGATGTCGAAGCTGCTCCCCTCGATAAAGCCCTCTTTCTGCTCTTCAGCAGAAACCAGAGGACTCATCCCGCAAATAGCGGAAAATACAGCAAGCGAAAGCTTAGCCTTTGCGTTCATGGTAGCTCCATTGATTCCGGCAGTTTTTATTTAATAGAGCGGCCAAATGGAATTATAAGAATAGCGACCGCGAACCTATCCTTACTGCCGGGAGCTAACAGCAAGATGAGCGAAGAATTACAATTTTGAAAGAAAGCAATAAGGGCTTACAGCGGTCATCAACAACTGTTAGATTTTTGCGCCGGAATTTTCCTGTCGAACCCAGCAATTTGAACCTCGCTAAGCGCAGCCATGCTATTTAGTAGTATTTCGCCCACAAATAAGCGGCCTCCTAACGGCAAATTATCGCGTCCACAAGAGCTACAACTATCAATCAGGTTACGTAAAAATTACAAATCTGTAGGTTTTCTCCGCCTACTAAATCGGCACGTTAGAATCGCCGCTCGATGGTCGCGCCAAATCAATCACACCAAGAATAAAAATAGGCGCCATCGAAACAACCTTCAATGCCAAGCAAATCTAGGTAATAAGACTTCTATGCGCGTATTGGTCGTCGAGGACGAAAATAAGACAGCAGAGTATTTACAACAAGGACTTTCCGAGAGCGGATATATCGTTGACCGCGCCAGTGACGGCATTGATGCGCTGCACCTTTTCAATCACAACGCCTACGGTCTCGTCATTCTGGATGTGAACCTGCCAGGCATAGATGGTTGGGGGGTCCTGGGCTCCATCCGCAAGACCAGCCAAGTGCGAATCATGATGCTGACCGGTCGCGGCCGTTTGACTGACAAGATCAAAGGCCTGGACGCCGGAGCTGACGACTATCTGGTCAAGCCATTCGAGTTTCCGGAATTCTTGGCCAGAGTCCGATCTTTGCTCAGACGTGGAGAGGAGCTCGTCGAGAGTGCTACTTTACAGGTGGCCAATCTGGAGCTTGACCCAGGCAGGCATCGCGCCTATCGCGGCGAACACCGCATCGACCTCACCACCAAAGAATTCGCCCTGCTGCATTTACTCATGAGTAGAACCGGAGAGGTGCTAACCCGCTCCCAGATCATCTCCCTCGTCTGGGATATGAACTTCGACTGCGACACGAACGTGATCGATGTATCGATCAGACGTCTGCGCGCAAAAATCGATGACCCCTTCGAAACCAAGCTGATCCATACCTTGCGTGGTGTCGGTTACGTACTGGAAGACCGTTCATGAACAGGCCAAGCCTGGCGACCCAACTCGGCTTGAAGGTAGGCCTCATGAGCGTTGCGTTGGTGGCCTTGCTCGCTACTGTCGCCTATCTGATGCTCTCTCAGGGGTTAGACCGCATAGCCAGATCGGCGCTCGAGTCGAAGATGACGAGCTTCGCTCACAGTCTTGCCTCGTCATCCAGCCTGCAAGAAGTGCAGGCAAGATCCCATGTGCTAGTTGAGCTGGCGATGGGGCACACCAACCTCTACGTTTCCATCTCCAGCGCCGAGTCCTCAGCGCCCCCTTTGTTGACCATCGGTTCCAAGCCAACCAGCTTCCGTCCGAATCTGTTTGCGGCCACTGAGGACCTACGACTTCAAGAGTGGCAGGAAGACATCAACAGTCCAATGCTGACAGCTGTACAGACCACGCGTCTCAAGGACGGAAGCCCTCTTACTGTGTACCTGACGGTGGACCGTACTTCTGATCAGGAGCTGCTTAATGAGCTGCTGAAGTGGAGCCTGGTAGCAACGCCATTTCTGCTTTTTGTCATCCTGAGTGTTTCATGGATGACGGTGCGTCAGGGACTACGCCCGTTGACCAGTTTTCTGCGGATCGCTTCCAGCATTTCGACGGACAACCTGGAACACCGTCTGCCAACCAAGGGGCTGCCCTCAGAGCTGCGCCAGCTCGCCGACGGCATCAATTTCATGCTTCACCGCCTGGACAACGGTGTGCAGCAGCTTTCCCAGTTCTCCGATGATCTAGCCCACGAACTGCGCTCACCTATTGCAAACCTCATGGGCAAGGCACAGGTGACCCTCTCTCGTGAAAGAGAGCCAGAGGAGTATCGGGAGGTACTGGAGTGCTGTACGGAGGAGCTAGACCGGGTGACCCGCATCGTCTCTGACATGCTCTTTCTCGCACAGGTCAGCCACCCCGCAGCACTCGTGCATTTCGAGCAGATTGTTCTGGAAGACGAACTGGAACGGGTCAAAGACCTGTTCTTGCTAACAGCGGAAGAAAAAGGTGTTGAGATTTCTATCTCAGGCAAAGGAGTTGTGAGAGGTAACCGCCTGATGATTCAGCGCGCCATATCCAATCTGCTATCCAACGCTATTCGCTACTGTCCCGTACAAGGTTCGGTATCCATGCGTGTCGAACATCAGGAATCAGCTGTGCGGTTGAGCGTGGGCAATCCCGGAAGCGGAATCCCTACTGAACATCTACCCCACCTATTCGAGCGCTTCTACCGGGTGGACAAGAGTCGAGCGCGCAACGAGGGCGGCACCGGGCTCGGCTTGGCAATCGTTCGCTCCATCATGAGCCTGCATCAGGGCACAGCTGGGGTCGTCGCTAGCAAGGATGGCTACACATGCTTCCATCTGGACTTTCAGCAGAAGAGACCACACTAAGCATCACTTGCTAGGAAAGCGATGTGAGTCGCTTAGCTCAGCTCATCATGAAAACTCGGCTAATACTTGCACTGCTCGTTGTGCTACTTGCTACAGACCAGTATCGCGCACTGCCGAAAGAACACTGGTGCATACATGATTTTCGCCGGATGGTATTCAGCATATTTGATACCTAGAGGCATGACGACAGATCACCCTCCGAACCTTACGAATTAGTAATTCTCCCGCGACCTTCCTGACAGGTTGAACTAGTTACTCTCCCCACATCGAGAGCAACGACCGCACTCGCCGATAACTATGTCCGCGCGAAAATAGTACGTCGCCGTGACGCCCGTTAATCGGCCGCACTTTATGTTCGACACCCTAACCATCGATCTAGAACTCGCCCAAGGGTTTGCTGCCGCGGCACGCTGCGCCTGCTTCAAGCAGGCCGCACGAAGCCTGAACATGCGCGCAGCACTTCTGAGAAAGCAGCTCAAGAAACTGGAGACCGAGATAGGGGAGCAACTCTTCCACTATCAGGATCGAGCGCTACATCTCACCGGAACAGGACAGCGCCTGCATAATGAGCTCTCTCGCCGCTTTGGTAATTTACGCCCCGAAGCAGCAAACCAAGCGCCGCTCCGCCTTGCTGTTCCCGATTCCTTACTGCACGACATCCTGGCCCGCAATCTCATCGCCTTCATTCGCCAGCATGGCGCGTCACGCCTAGAGTTGCTGCCGCTTGAGGGAGCGCCCGTAGAACAGGCCGATATCATGATCTGGCTGGCAGACCCCGAGAGTCCTCGGCCGAGCCCCGGCTTCGCCATGACCAAGCCACATCTGCTAGCCACCATCGATTACTACCCTCATATCGCAACCCGGTACTTCGCAGAGAGCCGCCATCCTGCCACTGGAAACTTATTGGCGGACTACATGCTTGTTCAGCAACGTAGCAACCTCACGGCGGCAGCTTTTGGACCATGGAACGCACTGGCCAACACGCGTAAAAATGCAATCACGATCGCCCCTCAACACGAGATGGTCAGAGAGCTCATCAAGAACTCGGCCTGCGTAGGGCTTCTTCCCGCATACACATCGAGAGTCGACAGGAAATTTATCCCTCTTAGGTCAGTGTTTAATCAGGCCATGCGCAGAATGGCCTGGCTATCAATGACACCTCTAGCCGCGCAACGCAGCGAGGTTCAAGCACTTGCCACCTCCATCCTGAATGCTTTCGAAGAGCGTCATTCCTGGTTCGAATGACCCACGATGCGCACCTTAGTTTTCACCGCAGCCATCGCTTCCCGACAATCCGTAATCTTTCTGAAATACTCCCCAGAACGCCGAAAAATCGGCTAAAGCCCCTGTTTACGTACCCTGCAGCGCGCCCCACAGCCGACGAAACATATTCGTCATGTAAATCCACAAAAACCGTCACGCGGCACTTAGAACCTCCCTACGCCAACCAAAACCAAGCGGCAATGAGGAGAAGTTCATGCTCACCCCGATTTCCAGTTTCAAAGGACTCAACCAGATCACTGCAGCCATTCTGCTTAGCGGGGCTGCGGTTGCGGCGAACGCAGGAACAGTTACCACAGATGGCGCAGATCTGGTGATCAAGACCAAGGGCGGTCTAGAGGTAGCCACTACTGACAAGGCGTTCAGCTTCAAGCTCGGTGGTCGCCTGCAAGCCGACTACGGCATGTTTGACGGCTACTACACCCGCAATGGCAACTCGGCGGACGCTGCGTACATCCGTCGAGCTTTCCTGGAACTGGGCGGCACCGCCTACAAAGACTGGAAGTACCAGATCAACTACGACATGTCGCGCAACACCGGAAGTGATAGCGCGGGCTACTTCGATGAAGCCAGCATTACCTACACGGGCTTTAGCCCGGTCAACCTGAAAATCGGCCGTTTCTACACTGATTTCGGTTTGGAAAAGGCAACTAGCTCGAAGTGGGTAACCGCGTTCGAACGTAACCTCGCCTACGATACCGCCGAGTGGGTCAATGACAACTCGGGTATGGGTCTTCAGGCTTCCTCCGTCGTCGGCAACGCAGTATTCCTCTCGGGTAGCTTGTTCAGCGAAAACAACAACGATACCGATGGAGACAGCGTTAAGCGCTACAACGTACGCGGTGTATTCGCACCTCTGAACGAGCCAGGCAATGTGCTGCACCTCGGTCTGCAATATGCCTACCGCGACCTTCAGGACAGTGCAGTCGACACACGCATTCGCTCGCGAATGGGCATCCGTGGTGTGGAGACCACCGGCGGCAACAGCGCTGGCACCAATGGCACGCGTTCCGTCTTCGGCGGTGCCTCGGCCACCCAAGGACTATGGGAAGACGATGCGGTCTGGGGCGTGGAAGGCGCCTGGGCCATGGACGCACTATCGGTGCAAGGCGAATATATGCGTCGCACCATCACCGCTGATGCCGCCGCAGAAGATGTCGACGTAACGGGCTACTACGGGCAGGTCGCTTACACCCTGACCGGCGAACCTCGTACCTACAAACTGGAAGGCGCAAAATTCGACACCATCAAGCCCGCCAACAAGCAACTGGGTGCATGGGAAGTGTTTTACCGCTATGACTCTTTCACAGTTGACGACGGTAACTTCACCACCAGCACTGCCGTTCGCCAGGTTGGCGATACCGAGGGCAAGTCTCACACCATAGGCGTCAACTGGTATGCAAACGAAGCAGTGAAGATCAGCGCAAATTACGTCAAAGCGAGCACCGACAACATCAACAATGAAGCTGGAGATGACAGTGGTGACGGCGTTGTGATGCGCGCGCAGTACGTCTTCTGATCTGCGAGGCAAAAAGCAAAGGCCGCTAAGGCGTCCTTTGCTTTTCCCGCCAGATGAAAGATCACGCAAGATCATGTTTGTATGAACTGCCTTCAGATCGCGCCAGAAGAGCGCGCGCTGAAAACGCTGTTTGCGTGATGCCTTCATCAACTAATGCGAGCATGTGAGACGCTGGATTTATCTTCGGAAGATAGTTCTCAACGACTGCTTTTGGCCGGAAGAAGACGTTGATTGCAAGCAGCTGTCGGCGACTAGAGCAATGCTTGAGGGATCACTTCAAACTCGCCTCTAGAGCTTCCGCTAACGCCTCCAGTGCGGATTCCAATCGGGACGATTCCCACGGGTCAGACGAGCACAGTTCACGAGCGTTTGCCTGCTTCACAAAGCGCAGTAGGGCTTCCGCATCTGCGTTCGGAATATCTAGCTGGATCGATCTATCCGCGCCCAAGTTTCCTTCAGTGCCTATCAGCCCAAATTCGCGCTCATCGAGCGGCTCATCACTGAAGAGATGCTGTATCTCTCGCTCTTGCCGGATGTAGCTCAGGGATTGGAAGAAGCAGCCTTCGCATAACTGCACTCGATAGCGTTCACCAGCATGCCGTGAGCCATGCTCCCAGTTGGCGTGCAGCACACCAAGCTGCCCGTCATTGGCGAAGCATTCACAGAGGTCACAGCGTTCACCCGCTCTTTGCTCCATCACCTTGTCCCTCGATCCGGCGTCAGCGCAGGCTTACCGCGGTGACGAGGTTCTGCGCTTTCGCATGCCGCTCACCTACCGGTCAGGCCGCTTTAATGGCAATGCACGCTGCAGTTTTGGTCTTTACGGTTTCCAGGACGTGGGCTTGGAAGTCGATACGGTTGCGGTAGGCAGCTTTGATGATCTGGTAGGCCACAAGGGAAAGAGCCATGCCTCCCCAGAAGATGGCTGCGGCTTTTAGCGCGATAGGTACGCCTGAGAACGTGATAACCGCGATTGGACCCAAAATCATCATTTGGGTCTTGCCATTCAAGGACGTGTAATGAGCTCCGCCGGGCCAAGGAACAAAGTGGTGAGGGTTGGCCGTTACTACGTCGATCCCCTGGCGTCCCCTGTTCCAATTGCTCAGGCCGACAAAGAAGAAGACAAAAGAAAGGGCTGCTGCCAGCCAGCTCATGAAAAGAATGAGCGGATAGTGGCTCAGCTTCTGAGGGGCCTGCTTCTGGATGGTGACGTACACGCCCGTGTTGAGATTTTGGTGGGCGACCACTGCGTTCGCGTAGTGCGCTAGGGCAATTTTATGACCCTCACGATACTGGCCAGGGCCAGCTCCCTCAAAAGTGGTTTCGAGCTCAGTTGCCGGATCACGTAGCCACAGTCGGCATGTGTTGGACAGATGATGAGAGCTTTGGATGGTAGGGTTGCCTGCCATCGTTCGGGAGCTATGGACGTTGGTATAGGCGTGCTGGTGTTCTTTAACCTGCACCACGTCGTAGATGACCACAGTTGGCGTGTGATCCGGGGTGTTCCTATCAAACTTCATAGGGCGCTCGCAGATGGTGGGATCGTGTCGTGGTCGGGGCTGGCGAGGAGCGCCTGCACACTGGTGGGGCAGGCGTTGAGCGCAAGACCTACTTCACGACGACCCAGTCGCCGTCATCACTCTGAGTCATCTGGATCGCAGCCACCTTATTAATCTCCCGGCCGAGCATGGTCGTGGTGACATCCAGGGTGCAGCGATACACGCTGTCGCGTACATGCTCGCAACCTTTGATCTCGTTCACGCTCATTTTGGGCGCCATCTTGCTGCCCGCAGCGCCGGCGGCCTGGGCGATGGACTGAGCTTCTTTGTCGAACATCGCCTGTACTTCGTCCTTGGTTGGTTCGCTGCCGCCGCAGCCGACCAGGGTGGCGATGGCTGAAAACAGGCCAAAGGTCAGAGTTTTCCGTGCTGCTTTCATTGATCCCTCTACTGCTAATGGTGTGCTGAATAGCTCTTGAGCGGCTGCGCGTTAGGGCGATGCCTTCGATATCTAGGTTACATCCAAATACTACCGAAACGGTAGTATTTGATATGCACGAACGCCGGACGATCTCGTTCTTTGACGACACCAAAGAACGGCCATGTCCACTCTGTCGAAGAGACTCAAAGAAGCGCGGTTGCGCGCAGGCTTGTCCCAAGAGCAACTCGGCCTGCAGATCGGGCTTGAACCTGCTTCTGCAAGCACGCGAATGAACCGCTACGAGCTAGGAAAACGGAGTCCAGACCTGGACCTGGTCGAGCGGATTGCTGAAGTGCTCGGCCTGCCAGCGGCGTACTTCTATGCCGTCCAGGATGAGGAGGCTGAACTGCTCCGCCAGTTCAGCGCTCTGAGCGCCAAAGGTAAGAAGCGGATACTGGACGTCATTGCCGAGGTGTCTTGACCTCAAGCTCCTCGATGATTGCATCTATCGCTAAATGAAGGCTAAGGCCGGTGCAGCCCGTGGCAGGGCTGCAGCCGTGTGCCTTCTCCGAGACACACTGATGACTTTAATCGACGCCACTCTCGCGCTATTCCTGGCTGCTCGGATCCATGGCACCGACGCTGCTGTGAGAGCCACAGCCAAGCGCTGCGTGAAGCTTCTACCCCGAAGTAAGCGCGAGATGATTTTTAAAGTTGTAGAGAGTAAAAGCCCGCTCGCGCTTGTGACATTCATGACGCAGAACCTTGAGCTGTAACCCGCGATCTTGTGTCGTTATGTCTCCTGCCCTTTGCCTACCCGGTTCTCAGTTTGACCCCAGTACTTGCGTGTCGCAGGTATCTCGATCCTCTCCAGTACTCGGCCTGCACCATACCTGGGTGAGCTCTTCGACTTGCGTATCTTCGACAGATCGGCGCCTGCCGCCGGTTTGACATGAATCTGGCTGGAATCGCCAGACCTGGGGTCACCGTAAACTTCCTGCGATGCTGTCGACTGATGCCCCATAACGTAGGCGGCTGTTTCGCTGCCGACTCCTGCTGCCTTCTGGGCAGCGCAGAAGTTGTGGCGGAAGCTCTTTAGCGTCGGGTGCTTTTTCCGTCTGGGCCATAGCGCACGACATTCCTTACGAAAACGATCCCTGATTGCGGCACCGGTGCGTTCACTTTGAGCCAGCCTTTTCGCTGCCCAGGTGATCGCTTTCAGAATTTTTGGAATGCCGATTACCAGCGTTCGGTCGGCACCACGATGCAGGGTCGCGCTCTTCTTGCCTCCGATGATCCGGACCTCATTTCCCTCAACCTGGATTGTCGGCATTTCACAAGGTCGCACAGCGAGGAAGTAGGCTAGGACCAGAGCTGCGGCTTCGTCATCATGACCGTGCTTGCGCAGGTGCTTGAAAAGCAGCTCTGCATCTTCTTTCGGCACCTTCTTAATCGTTCGAGGCTTGGGCTTGCGCGCGACTTTCGAGCCTGGCGCTGTGACCGGGTTGGTCAGCTGTCGAATGTCCGCAGCGGCTTCGATATGGCCGCGGGCTAGCTGGTCGGACACGATCTGGCTCTTCAACGTGCTGAACGCATTCGGCCGGAGATCCGGGGCGCATGCGAGCAAAGCCGCGCAGATCTGCGCCGAAGATGGATCGTTCTCGCCGCAGCGAGTCCGATAGAAGTTGCTGGTGCGTGTTTGGGTTTTTTGCAGGGTAGTGGGGTGCATAGCTCGTCTCTTCTTTTGTTTGATGACAAAGCTAAGCCGCTTCGCGAATGGCGTTGTGTCAGCTCGAACTGCACTGAAACACTCCGCCTTCGCTCCGTTTTTTCTCGTTCCGTTCGATCTGCCCCAACGCCCCCTTACTCGCGCCGCGAGTAAGGTCAGCGCGCTCTCACTCACGCGACACACTTCATCTACATTCAGCGTGCGCGTGGAGCAAAAGCGCGCGCAAGCGGTTTGTCATCAAAATCAAAATGCAGCCAGCGCCTAGGGCGCTGAAGGGGCGAGCGCAGCAGTGCGGGTTGGGCTCTGCGTGCACCACAGGAAAAGCGAATTCAAAAATGCTTGCCAGAGCCGTGGACTTTGGTTATTCAAAAATAAGGTAAGTAATTGAAATATATGATTTTATGGTCGACATAGGCGCTAAAAATCAGTGCCATTTTTGGCACGGTCACAGCCTTTAATGGCACCTGAGATGTCCGTTTGGGCACTGCTGGTGCCGTTTTCGGCACGTTTTGCATGTCGCAGGAGCGCTATGCGACATGCCTGGTATGTCGCAGAAGAGGCATGCGATACAACCTGAGTGCCGCAGGATGCGCTTGCGACAGTCCCAGGGTATGGCATTTTCTACGTGCGACACTCGGCGTGTGTCGTACCGTCTCCTACGACACGGCGACCGTGTCGCAGATTGTGGACGCCAACCTTGAGCCGCGTTCAGCGATACGAGGGGGCCAGCCAAAGGTGCGTGGTATCGAGCGTTGGTAGTGGCTGGCCACGGCTGAGGTTGAGCCGTGGAGAAGTGCAAACGAAGTCGCCTACAGCCGCCACCTTATCTAGAGATGCTCTGCGTGCGAGCATCATTGCCGTGTAATAGGGGCGATGCGGCGAATCCAAGCCCGAGTACTCAGGTGGTCGACCAGCGAGTCGAAACCCCCGTATTTATGAAAGCTGACGATTACGTAGAAGCCATTGAAGGTGCGTAGCACCCAAAAACCGTGCTCACGCCTGACCCATTTTATCTGCGATGTATGGATGAGGTTTCCGTCCATAAAGCGGGTAACGCTTGGGTCAGACATCACATGCTTATAGACGAAGCCATATCCATGGTTTACCGAAATTTGAGCCTGAGTGAGGTAGCCGGTCACGGGGCTGCTGAAGCAGATGGCCATGGCTACGCTCAAAGCCTGCATGTCATGAGTGACGCTAGCCTCGGGATCTATCTGCTCGGGAGGGGACAAGCTCATAGGTCTCAGGCACTAGTAGATGCTGGTCACGGCTTCAGCTGGGACGAGCTTACGTGTACCCGGTCCGAGGAGCAGGTACACAGAATTAAGCGTCTTGAAGTGAAAACCTTCGCAGAACTCATGCAGCAGCGAAGTGCGTACGAAGTCACCGACATCCCACCGGCGGTCACTATCAAAGATCACGGTATGCGCGTAGATCAGCGATGGTTGTCGCCTAGTCTGTGCGAGGGCCGCTTTCAGAGCCTCCGGGGCGTCGAATTCGATCCATATCCAATCGCGGACTAGACAAAAGGTCGCCATAGAAAAGCGCTTACGGGCGTATGCGAGCGCCTCGTCGTCACTCAGTTCGCTACCCATCATTGGGACTCCCGGATCCAGCAGCAGGCCGGTTACGTCTTGAAGTCGCATTGGGCTAATGCTCCTTCCGGGAGCTCGGTCCCCGGCGGCCATATTGGCTGCTCTTACCTTGCGCGCGCGTCTGTACTAGTGCGTTGGTCAAAACCGCCACATCAGCTGGGGTGGCCTCGATACAACCAGTACCGATGGTTAGCACGTAGCGTTCGCAGAGCATTTCAAACCTTCGCTCAGCTGAGATTTTGGTTGGTTCGATGAACCAGGAGCACATCAGCCCAAGCAGATATTCTGGAGTGAGTTCTGTGCTGGTCGAAGATCTCAGTCCGATCTCAGAGGCTAGACGTGCCTCGATCTCTGCCATGAATGCTACTTGATGCTCTAGCGGTAGTGGCTGGCTGCAGCAGTTAGCGATGGCTAGTAGCACTTCCAAAGTACCCGGTGTGTTTGAACTCATATGAGCGTCACTCACTGTGTGCTGCATGTGTGAGGGGCATATCGCAGTACCGTCCTCCTGGCGTCACGAGGCTAATGAGGTGAGCAAAGAACTCGGAAGCCTGCGGTACGGTGAGAAAATCATCGGCAGTTTGGTGTGAAGCACCTGCGGCCTGGCGGTCGCTGTTCCATGTGGCAAGGACAGTCTGCTCGTGAGCTGGTGGTGTGCGGTAAAAGGCGAGAAGCGATTTCAACTGCACTTTCATCTCAAGCGTTTTGGGATCGATCTGGATTGTGAAGCCAGGCTTGGATAGAGCGGGAGACGTCGGCATGTGCTGCATAAGGTAGTCCTTGCAATAATCTGAATATCGGTAATGCAGATATCTGTAAGTTAGATATAGATTGCTGGACTGTCAAGCCTTCAGTGGAACCTGTTGCGTGGAAAAATCGGTCTATCGAGATGAGAATCTGGTATTGCTCAGGCTGCTGAAGCAATGCCGGGTTGAGGCAGGGCTAACCCAGGCTCAGTTCGCCCAGGCGCTTGAGCGCCCTCAGTCATACGCTAGTGACATTGAACGCGGTTTGCGCAGGCTTGATCTGATCCAGTTGCGTGACATCTGCCAAGTGCTGAACCTGGACCTCGTGACCTTTGTTCAGCGCTACGAAGCTGAGCTCACAGCGGCGAAGCCTGCAGCCCTTTGAGGCTGCAGGCTACTTCCGAGCTACTGGTCCAACATTGCACTTCGCAGCAACGTTTCATGGGCTTTGGCTTGTAGCGCTCTTGCGTCGGTACTGAGGATAAGAAGGGCTTCGATGCATTGGTTGATGATGCCGCTGCTCAGCTCGTTCAACCGAGGTGAGTCACTGAGTGCATGCAATACCCCGATCATCGCGTTCTGCCGGTAAGTGGCTGCATCGAGCAGCTCAAATGGTGTGGCGTTGCATCGGTAGCCGAGCAAGCCGCTGGGATCAGAGCTATCAAGTGCCGCAAAGAGTTGTTGAGCGCTGGTGCTAGCTGAGAGGTCGGAGCTGACCTCGGTGGGCGAAGTAGTGTGAGTGGGCATGATGTGATCCTCAGAACGGATGTTCTGCCACCCGACGCCAATCGGGTGAGCAGGCCGCACGGGTTGGCGTACCGGTCTGAGGGCCGGCGCATCCGAAGATGCCCCGCACGGCCCGCCCATAACGGCACAGCCATGCTTGGGGCTAGATACCAACTAGCCCCATCTCAGATGTCGGGACGCCAATCCCGTTCCCCTTTGGGGGAGCACAAACCTATTGGAGAGCTACCTGAGTGTCAATCTGCGAGCTGCGGATCTCGCGATGCCTAGCGCTGTAGAAAGGAAGCGGTACGCAAAACGGTACGCAAATTTTTTATTCGGCCCATTAACGACAAAAGGCCAGCACGATGGCTGACCTAAGTCGTTGTTTCATATGGTGGGCCCACACGGACTCGAACCGTGGACCAAAGGATTATGAGTCCTCTGCTCTAACCAACTGAGCTATAGGCCCCCAGAAGGCGGGCGGATTATACCGGCGCGATTTCCGCGCTGCCAATCGCTAATGGGCCGAGGAAGTTGCTGGCGAAGGATTCCGCCGAGAGCGGGCGGCTGACCACGTAGCCCTGGATCTGCTGGCAGCCCTCGGCGGCGAGGAACAGTTCCTGGGCTTTGGTTTCCACGCCTTCGGCGATCACCGTGAGTTGCAGGCTGCGGCCCAGGGCGATGATGGCGCGGGTGATCGCGGCGTCGTCGGCATCGGCGGGCAGGCCGAGGATGAAGGATTTGTCGATCTTCAGGATGTCCAGTGGCAGGCGCTTGAGGTAGCTGAGCGAGGAGTAGCCGGTGCCGAAGTCGTCGATGGCCAGTTGCAGGTTCAGGGCCTTGAGTTCGTGGAGGATGCTCAGGGCTTCCTCCGCCTGGCTCATGATGAAGTTCTCGGTGATCTCCAGCTGCAGGCGACTTGCGTCGAGGCCGAAGTCGGCGAGGGTGCTGGCGATGCGCTTGGCCAGGTGCGGCTGGCGCAGCTGGTTGCCAGACAGGTTGATCGACAGCGGGCCGAACGGCGCGTGGCGATCCTGCCATTCGCGCATCTGCCGGCAGGCTTCCTGCAGCACCCAGTCGCCGAGCTGGATGATCATGCCGTTGTCTTCAGCCAGCGGAATGAAGCGGTCCGGCGGGATCTCGCCGAACACTGGGTGGTGCCAGCGCAGCAGCGCTTCGGCGCCGACCAGAGCCTTGCTGGTGAGGCATTGCTTGGGCTGGTAGTAGAGGCTCATCTCGCCGCGTTCGAGGGCGCGGCGCAGCTCGTGTTCCAGGGTCATGCGTTCGGTGGCCTGGAAGGTCAGGCTGCGGGTGTAGAACTCGATGCGGTTGCGGCCCTTGGCCTTGGAACTGTACATCGCCGCGTCGGCGTTCTTGACCAGGGTGGCGACGTCGTTGCCATCCTCGGGGAACAGGCTGATGCCGATGCTGGAGCTGATGAAGAACTCGTGGCCATCGACCTGGAACGGCGCGCCGAAGCAGGTCAGCAGCTTGGTCGCCACGCGTTCGGCGTCGACGCTGCGGTGTAGGCCGGGGAGTAGGACGATGAACTCGTCGCCGCCGAGGCGGGCCACGGTGTCGATGTCGCGCAGCTGCTCGCGCAGGCGCAGGGCGATGGCTTGCAGCAGCAGGTCGCCAACCGGATGACCGAGGCTGTCGTTGATGTGCTTGAAGCGGTCGAGGTCGAGGAACAGCACGGCGCCCTGACGCTGCTCGGCGAGGCTGTCGGCCAGGCAGCTGTTGAGCCGGCTTTCGAACAGCAGGCGGTTGGGCAGGCCGGTCAGCGGATCGTGGTGGGCCTGGTGGTCGAGACGCGCCTGGGCCTGTTTGAGCGTGCTGATGTCGGCGAACACGCCGACGAAATGGGTGATGGTCGCCGCCGGGTTGCGCACGGCGCTGATGGTCAGCCATTCGGGGTACAGCTCGCCATTCTTACGCCGGTTCCAGATCTCGCCCTGCCAGTGGCCGTCGAGTGACAGCTGGTGCCACATGCCGGCGTAGAAGGCGCTGTCGTGCTGGCCGGAGGCGAGCAGGCGTGGCGACTGGCCGATGGCTTCCGCTTCGCTGTAGCCGGTGATTTCGCTGAACGCGCGGTTGACCGCGGTGATGCGTTGGCGGGTGTCGGTGATCATCACGCCTTCGGCGGTGCTCTCGAAGACGGTGGCAGCCTGGTGCAGGCGCTCCTGCATCTGGTCGCGCTCGGTGATGTCGCGGGCGATGGTGAGCATGCAGGGTTCGTCGTTGATCATGATCGGCTGGGCCGACAGTTCAGCCAGGCGCAGGGTGTTCTGCTTGGTGCGAATCCAGGCGCGGAAGTCGCGGGCCATGCCTTCTGTCAGAACCAGTTCGACGATGCGGTTGCGATCGGCCAGCTCGGCCCACAGGCCAATCTCGCTGGTGGTGCGGCCGAGCACTTCGTGCAGTTCGTAGCCGGTGATCAGGCAGAAGCCCTCGTTGGCCTCCAGCAGGCGACCGTCGGCCAGGCGGGTGATCAGCAGGCCGTCGGGCGAGGCGTGGAACGACTTGGCGAATTTTTCTTCGGATAGTTGCAGCTGGTGCTGCGTGCGCTTGAGTTCGGTGATGTCGCGCACCGAGACGACCAGTGCGGCGACGCCTTCGAGGGTGACCGGCTGGGCCGAGATCAGCCCGGTGAAGCGTTCGCCGTTGCGCCGGCGGAACACCAGTTCGAGGTTGTTCAGCGCCTCGCCCTGCATGCGCTCGAGCAGCTCGGGCGCCTGTTCGGGGTGGACCCAGATGTCCAGCTCGCTGGCGGTCTTGCCCAGTGCCTCGCTGGCGCTGATGCCGAGCTGCTGCTCGAAGGTCTGGTTGAGAGCGAGGAGGATGCCGTCCTTGCGCCGGGCGATAACCAGGATGTCCGGGCAGTTGTGGAACACCGAGGCGAACTTCTGTTCGGAGAGGCGGCGGGATTCTTCGGCCTGCTTGGTTTCGCTGATGTCGATCATCAGGCCGCGCATGATCAGTTGGTCATCCTGTTCGATCAGGGTGACGATGTCGCGGACCCAGAGTACGCGGCCCTGGCTGTCGACCACGCGGTAATCGATGCTGTGGTCGCGGCGAGCCTTGCAGTTCTCGACACAGCGCGCGGTTTCGGCGGCGAGGTCGTCCGGGTGCACCAGGCGATCCCAGAAGCCCAGTTCGAGCCACTGCGCCAGCGGGTAGCCGAGCAGCTTCTCCGCATGCGGTGAGACATAGGTGAAGCGGCACGCGGCGGCGTCGGCTTCCCAGGCGATCGCCGAGAGGCTTTCGATCAGCCCGCGGTAGTGCTGCGCGCTATTGCGCAGCTGGCGCTCCAGGGCCTTGCGGTTGCGGATTTCCTGGCTCAGGCGGCGGTTGATGCGCAGCACCGCGACCAGCACCAGGACCACCGCCAGCACGGCGGGCAGGCCGTAAAGCAGCATGTCCTTCCAGGTTTGCCGGTGATCCAGCACGCCAGCGATCCACGGTGCCTGCAGCTCGCTGATTTCTTCCGCGCTGAGTTCAGCGAACAGTTTGTCGAGGATGTGGATCAGCGTGGCATTGCTGTGCGGTGCGGCCATCGCCAGCTGGTAGCGGTAGGGCGTTTCGCCGCTGATGTAGAGGCCTTCGATCTTCAGCTCGCGCATGGTCCAGGCGCTGGAGGCGAGGTCACCGACCAGGGCATCGGCCTGGCCGCTGGCGACGGCCTGCAGGGCCGCCTTGACGCTGGGCAGGGGCAGCAGGTTGAGATCGGGGTGCTGGCTGCGCAGTAGTTCGTGCGGTGCGTAGTCCTTCACCACCGCGACTTTCAGGCCGTACAGCTCCTGCAGCTGGCGCGGTTGCGGGCCGTCCGGGTGAGCGAGGATGACGATGGGGAAGTCGAGGTAGGGGCGGGTGAAGGTCAGGTTCTTCAGGCGTTCCGGGGTGGACATCGCGCCTGGCAACAGGTCGAGTTTGCCGGCCTTGGCATCACCCAGTGCTTCGCTCCAGGTGGCGGGCTCGACGATTTCCAGGTGGATGTTCAGGCGTTGCTCGATCAGCGCCGCGTAGCTGGCGCTCAGGCCCTGATACTCGCCCTGGGCGTTGCGCAATTCGAAGGGTGGCCAGGAGGCGTCGACGCCCAGGCGGATGGTCGGATGATCGGCCAGCCAGGCTTGTTCGTCGGCGCTCAGTTGAAGCGCCAGCGCCGGATTTGCCCAGAGCGCCAGGCACGGCAGGAGAATGGCCAGCAAACGCAGCATGCGGGCGGCTTCCGAGCTGGGGGTTGTGGTGAGCAAGTGTAGCTGCGCGAAGAGCCCTTATAAACAAAACCCCCGGCTTGCGGCCGGGGGTTCGTTGGATCACTCGTCGAGGAATGAGCGCAGATGCTCGCTCCGCGTCGGGTGGCGCAGCTTGCGCAGCGCCTTGGCTTCGATCTGACGGATACGTTCGCGGGTTACATCGAACTGCTTGCCGACTTCCTCGAGGGTGTGGTCGGTATTCATGTCGATGCCGAAACGCATGCGCAGGACCTTGGCTTCACGGGCAGTGAGGCCGGCCAGGACTTCGCGCGTGGCTTCCTTGAGGCTTTCCACCGTGGCTACGTCGATCGGGGACTGCATGGTGCTGTCCTCGATGAAGTCGCCCAGGTGCGAGTCTTCGTCGTCGCCGATGGGGGTTTCCATGGAGATCGGCTCTTTGGCGATCTTCAATACCTTGCGGATCTTGTCCTCGGGCATTTCCATGCGCTCGCCCAGCTCTTCCGGAGTCGGCTCGCGGCCCATCTCCTGCAGCATCTGACGGGAGATGCGGTTGAGCTTGTTGATCGTCTCGATCATGTGCACCGGGATACGGATGGTCCGCGCCTGGTCGGCAATGGAGCGAGTGATCGCCTGGCGAATCCACCAGGTGGCGTAGGTCGAGAACTTGTAGCCGCGACGGTATTCGAACTTGTCCACCGCCTTCATCAGGCCGATGTTGCCTTCCTGGATCAGGTCGAGGAACTGCAGGCCACGGTTGGTGTACTTTTTGGCGATCGAGATCACCAGGCGCAGGTTCGCTTCAACCATCTCTTTCTTCGCGCGACGGGCCTTGGCCTCGCCGATCGACATGCGACGGTTGATGTCCTTGATCTCGGCGATGGTCAGGCTGGTATCGGCTTCCAGGGCGGCGAGCTTCTGCTGGCAACGCTGGATGTCCGGCAGCACGCCGCTGAGGGCTTCGGCGTACTTGGCCTTGCCCTTGGCCAGGCCGGCGGCCCAGGCTTCGTCGACTTCGTTGCCGGGGAACAGCTTGAGGAAGTCGGCACGCGGCATGCGCGCGTCACGCACGCACAGCTGCATGATTGCGCGTTCCTGGGCGCGCACTTGCTCCAGGGAGCCGCGAACACGCTCGACCAGCGCATCGAACTGCTTCGGAATCAGCTTGATCGGCATGAACAGCTCGGCCAGGGCGAGCAGTTCGGCGATGGCCTGTTTGCTGCTGCGGCCATGCTTCTTCAGTGCCTTGCGGGCTTTTTCCAGCTGATCGGAAACCGCGGTGAAGCGGCGCAGGGCCTCTTCCGGGTCCGGTCCGCCGTCACCTTCTTCTTCGTCTTCGCTGTCGCCGTCGGCCTCTTCCTCGTCTTCAGCCGCTTCGGCTGCAGGCGTGGCGGTCTTCAGGTCGACCGGTACTTCTTCGGCCGGCACGCTGCCGTCATCCGGGTCGATGTAGCCGCTGAGAACGTCGGACAGGCGACCACCTTCGGTGGTGACGCGCTGGTACTCGGCGAGAATGCTGTCGACGGTGCCCGGGAAGTGAGCGATGGCGCCCATGACTTCACGGATGCCTTCCTCGATGCGCTTGGCGATTTCGATTTCGCCTTCGCGGGTCAGCAGCTCCACGGTCCCCATTTCGCGCATGTACATGCGCACCGGGTCGGTGGTGCGGCCGATGTCGGTTTCCACTGCGGCCAGCGCCGCTGCAGCTTCTTCAGCGGCAGCTTCGTCGGTGTCGGCTTCGGCCAACAACAGGGCATCCGCATCCGGAGCACTCTCGAATACGTTGATCCCCATGTCATTGATCATGCGGATGATGTCTTCTACCTGCTCCGGATCTGAAATATCCTCGGGCAGGTGGTCGTTGACCTCCGCGTAAGTCAGGTAACCCTGCTCACGACCGCGGGCGATCAACTCTTTCAAACGAGACTGCTGTTGCGCTTTTCCGGACATAACACCCTATCCACTGAAGGTCTTGGCGGGCAAAAAACAAGCCGAGGATTATACCCGGTTCCGGGCCTCAGGCGCCAGTTGAGGTGGGAGAGACGGGCGAGGTATTGCGATTTAGCAGGTTTCGCAGCTGCTCTTTTTCCTCTGCGCTGAGTTCACTCTGGCGGGCTTTGCGCAGCAACTGCTCAAGGCTGCGCTCGCGTTGGCGGGCTACAAGGCTAGTTATAGTGTCGAAAAACTGTTGTTCAAGGTTGTCGGCCGAAATCAGCCATTCCTTTTCCGCCAGGGCCTTGAGCAGGCGGCCCTGCTCGGTGCCGTGCCAGCGCGCGATCAGTTGCAGCGAGCGCATCCCCGGATTCTTCTGCAGGGCGCCAAGCAGGGCGACCAGCAGTTGGGCGTAGGTGTCGTCTTCGGCGGCGAAGTGGCTGACGTCCTCGACCTTCTGCGCCAGCGTCGGGTGGTGCAGGAGTGTGCGCAGCGCGGTCAGTGTGGGGGATTCGACGCTCACCGGCTTGCGTGGTGTGCGCGGCTGGCCGTCGCGCTTGCCGTTCTTGTCCTTGCTCCAGCCCTTGCCGTCGCCTTTCTTCCACGGCTTCTTGTCGAAGGGCTCGGCGGCGGGCGGCTCGATATGGTTGGCGTAGTCGGCGACATCGCCGTAGTCGGGCTGGGCATCGTAGTAGCTGTCGTTGCCATAGTCGCCGGTTTCGGCGGCGGGCGTCGGTGCGCTGCGCGCCATGTTGCCCAGGGTTTCGCTGTTCAGGCCGGTGATCTCGCCGAGGCGCTGGCGCATCAGGGCGCCGAGGTTGGCGCCAGGGATCTTGTCGATCAGCGGTGCGGCCAGGGTGGCGAGGTGCGCCTTGCCTTCCAGGGAGCGCGGGTCGGCCTCTTCGCAGAGTTGCTGGAAGAAGTAGTCGGCCAGCGGTTGGGCGTGCTGGTTGATGCGTGCGCGAAAGGCGTCGGTGCCCTCGGCGCGCACCAGGCTGTCCGGGTCCTCGCCCTCGGGCAGGAACAGGAAGCGCGCGCGGCGGCCATCCTGCAGGCTCGGCAGCGTCGACTCCAGTGCACGCCAGGCGGCCTTGCGCCCGGCGGCGTCGCCGTCGAAGCAGAACAGCACGCTGGGCACCAGACGGAACAGGCGCTTGAGGTGTTCCTCGCTGGTGGCCGTGCCGAGGGTCGCCACAGCATTGCGCAGGCCTTGCTGGGCCAGAGCGATGACGTCCATGTAGCCTTCGACCACCATGATTTCATCGAGATCACGGTTGCTCTTGCGTGCTTCGTACAGTCCGTAGAGTTCCTGGCCTTTATGGAAGACCGGTGTTTCCGGCGAGTTCAGGTACTTCGGCTTGTCGTCTCCGAGGACGCGGCCGCCGAAGGCGATGACCCGGCCGCGGCTGTCGCGGATCGGGAACATCACGCGGTCGCGGAAGCGGTCGTAGCGCTTGCCGCTCTCGGCGTTCTCGATCAGCAGGCCCGCGTCGATCATTGCCTTCTGCTGCAGGGTGTCGCCGCCGAAATGCTTGAACAGGTTGTCCCAGCCGGGCGGGGCGAAGCCCAGGCCGAAGTCACGGGCGATCTCGCCGGACAGGCCGCGGCCCTTGAGGTAGTCCACCGCGGCCTTGCGTGTCGGGTGGCTCTTCAGGGCCTGGCGGTAGTAGTCGCTGGCTGCGGTGAGCAGCGGATAGAGCGGCGAGTCGGTCGGTTGCCGTGGCTTGCCGCGGCCGCCTTCCTCGCGCGGGATGTCCATGCCGGCGCGCTTGGCCAGCTCCTCGACGGCCTGGGGGAAGTCCAGGTTGTCGTGGTCCATGATGAAGCCAAGTGCGTTGCCGCCGGCGCCGCAGCCGAAGCAGTAGTAGAACTGCTTGTCCGGGCTGACGCTGAACGAGGGCGTCTTCTCGTTGTGAAACGGGCAGCAGGCCGTGTAGTTCTTGCCCGCCTTCTTCATCTGGATGCGCGAACTCACCACTTCGACAATGTCGGTGCGGTTGAGCAGGTCGTCGATGAAGGATTGCGGAATCAGGCCGGCCATGGACTCGTCAGCGTGCGGTTAGCGAAGCGGGAGCATAAACGAAAAAACTCCGATCATTCGCGGTGCGCGAAAGCGGAGTTACAGGCTCTGAAAATGCAAAGCCCGGCGTGAGCCGGGCTAAGCGGAAACCTCTGCGGCGTGACTGACTAACTCAGTACAGGCGCTCGCGGCGGCGCTGTTCGCGCTGCACTTTCTTGGCATGACGCTTAACAGCGGCTGCTGCTTTGCGCTTGCGCTCGGTAGTGGGCTTCTCATAGAACTCGCGGCTGCGCACTTCGGCCAATACACCGGCCTTTTCGCAGGAGCGCTTGAAGCGACGCAGAGCTACGTCGAAGGGTTCGTTCTCTTTAACTTTGACGGCTGGCATCCAGGTCGTACCTTCACTGTTTTACCGAATGGACGACGCGATCCGGCAAGGGCACGGGAATACGTCGGTTTTCAAGGGCTGCGGATATTAACGCCAAGTGCCGCAGAATGCAAAGCCTCTGATCGAAAAGCACTGGTCGGCCCGCGGGGTGGCGATTATTATGCGCGCCTTCGAATTTCCCCCGTTCTAAAGGCGCGAACCCATGCTGGTGCTGGGCTTGGAAACCTCCTGCGATGAAACCGGTGTCGCGCTCTACGACAGCGAGCGCGGCCTGCTGGCCGATGCACTGTTCAGTCAGATCGAGCAACATCGCGTGTTCGGCGGCGTGGTGCCGGAGCTGGCCTCGCGAGACCACGTCAAACGCATGCTGCCGCTGATTCGCGAGGTGCTCGACCAGGCCCAGGTTGCCCCGGCGCAGATCGAGGGCATCGCCTATACCGCGGGTCCTGGCCTGGTCGGTGCGTTGCTGGTCGGCGCTTCCTGCGCCCAGGCGCTGGCGTTCGCCTGGGGCATTCCGGCGCTCGGTGTGCACCATATGGAAGGCCACCTGCTGGCGCCGATGCTGGAAGAACAGCCGCCGGCGTTCCCGTTCGTCGCTTTGTTGGTTTCCGGTGGGCATACCCAGCTGGTTCGCGTCGATGGCATTGGCCGTTATCAGCTGCTCGGCGAGTCCCTGGACGATGCCGCCGGCGAGGCATTCGACAAGACCGCCAAGCTGATGGGCCTGCCGTATCCCGGCGGCCCCGAGATCGCCCGCCTGGCCGAGCTCGGCACGCCGGGGCGCTTCACCTTTCCGCGGCCGATGACTGATCGCCCCGGGCTGGATTTCAGCTTCAGCGGCCTGAAGACCTTCACCCTCAATACCTGGACGCAGTGCCGCGACGCCGGCGATGCCAGCGAGCAGACCCGCGCCGATGTCGCGCTGGCGTTTCAGCAGGCGGTGGTCGAGACGCTGACCATCAAGTGCCGCCGTGCGTTGAAGCAGACCGGGCTGAACAGCCTGGTGATCGCCGGTGGCGTCAGCGCCAACCAGTCGCTGCGCCAGTCGCTGGAGAAGATGCTTGGCGAGTTCAAGGGCCGGGTGTTCTACGCACGGCCGCGCTTCTGCACCGACAACGGCGCGATGATCGCCTACGCCGGTTGCCAGCGCCTGCTGGCCGGGCAGCATGATGGCCCGTCGATCGGAGTCCAGGCGCGCTGGCCGATGGAGCAGTTGCCGGCCGTATGAGGTCGGCTCAGCTTGAGCATTCAGAAATGCCGTTCGCGCCCGGCGAACAGGTCGCGTAAATTGCCCCGATGACGCCAGACGATCAGCCCGGTGAGCACGCACATCGGCAGCAGCGCCTCCGGTTGCTGCCAGGCCAGCAGTGGCAGGGTCAGCGGCGTGGCGATCAGCGAGGCGAGCGAGCTGGTGCGGGTGAGCAGAAAGGTCAGTGCCCAGGCCGCAACGGCGAGCAACGCGGCCGGCGGATAGACGCCGAGCAACATGCCGGCGGCGGTGGCGACACCCTTGCCACCCTGGAAGCGGAAGTACAGCGGATACAGGTGACCGATCACCGCAGCCAGGCCGATCCAGGCCTGCTGCTGAATGCCGAAGCCGAGCAGGCTGGCGATCAGGATCGGCAGCAGGCCCTTGAACAGGTCGCCGAGCAGGGTAAGGATGGCGAGCTTCTTGCCGGCCACCCGCAGCATGTTGGTGGCGCCGGGATTGCCCGAGCCACTGGCGCGCGGGTCCGGTCCGCCGCTCAGGCGACTGAGCAGGATGGCGAAGGACAGCGAGCCAAGCAGGTAGGCGAGCAGGACCAGCAGCCAGAACATGGTGTCCATTCCGGGGCGAGGGAGCCCCGATTCTAGCGGCGGGAGCCACTCCTTGTCGTGTTGTGGAGAAACGAGTGTGGACAAAGTCTTCATCGAGGGTCTGGAAGTCGACACGCTGATCGGCGCGTACGACTGGGAGCGCGGCATTCGCCAGTGCCTGCGCCTGGACCTGACATTCGCCTGGGATATCCAGCCCGCCGCCGCGGGAGATGACCTGCAGCTGGCGCTGGATTACGCCGCGGTGCACACCCACGTGCAGGCCTTCGCCGCTGCCGCGCAATTTCAGTTGGTGGAGACGTTCGCCGAGCGCCTGGCGCAGAGCCTGCTGGAGCAGTTCGGCATGCCCTGGCTGCGTCTCAAGGCGACCAAACCCGGCGCCAACCCGGCCGCTCGTGCCGTGGGTGTGGAAATCGAGCGCAGTCGCCCATGATCCCGATATTCCTTGGCCTCGGTAGCAACATCGACCGCGAGCAGCACCTGCAGGCCGGTCTGGATGCCCTGGCCGGCTTCCTTCACGACCTGCAGTGCTCGCCGGTTTTCGAGAGCCAGCCGGTGGGCATCAAGAGCGGGCCGTTCTTCAACCTGGTGGTGCGCGCGTACACCGACCTGCCGCTGACCGAACTGGACCGTCGCCTCAAGTTCATCGAGGCCGACAATGGCCGCTACGCGCCGAACCGCAAGGGCCTGCCGCTGGATATCGATGTGCTGCTGTATGGCGAGCTGGCCGGCAACTTCGATGGCCTGGTGTTGCCGCGGGCGGAAATCCTCAGGAATGCCTTCGTGCTCTGGCCGCTTGCGCTGCTCGCGCCGCAGGTGCAACACCCGGAGGCAGGCACGTCCATGGCCGAGCTGTGGCGTGAGACGACGATCGACCAACAGCTCTGGCCGGTCAGCTTTCAGTGGTGGGGTGTCGAGCTGACGCCGGCCGAGTTGATTCGGGCCTATCCCGCCCCTTAGGGCGAGCATCTTGCGCGGTGGTGCTGGTAGGCATGGTGCATGCACCCTGTGCAGGGCTGCGTAGGGTTGATCACGCTTTACCGATCCACCGGGTGGGCTTTTGGCGGATGAATAGAGTGCCATCCGCCCTGCGTTTGACGGCACTACCGTGTAACAGGCATGGGTTTCGTTACGTGGATTGCGCGCCTTCCTTGTACGCCTTCAAGGCATTCAGTCGCTCGCGCTTGAGCGCTTCGCCCAGCTCCGCGCCCTGCAATCCCTTCTCCAGCAGCGGCTGTACCGTCACCGCGCGCGCGGCCTGCATGGCGCCGCGCAGGTAGTCCGCCTGCGGGTATTCGCGGTCCTCGAAGCCGAGGCGGCCGCGGGCGTCCATCTCGCAGGCGGCGATGAACTCCTCGAAGCGCTGCGGGCGGCGATAGACGTCGAAGCTCTGCAGCAGCTCCAGCAGGGTCGAGGCTTTCAGTTCCAGAGCTCGGTGGCCATGGGTGTGGTACTCGCCGACCAGCAGCGCCAGCTCCTGACAATCCTTCGGCGCCTTGCAGCGTACGTTGACTGCGCGGATCAGTTTCAGGCCGCGCGCTTCATGGGCAATATGCCGCGGCCACTCGGCTTCCGGCGTGGTGCCCTTGCCCAGGTCGTGCAGCAGGCAAGCCCAGCGCACCGTCAGCGGTTGTGCCGCTTGCGCGCATTGCTGCAGCACCATCTGCATGTGCACGCCGGTATCGACTTCGGGGTGGTGAGTGGCGGTCTGCGGTACGCCGAACAGCGCGTCCACTTCCGGCAACAGTTCGGCCAGTGCGCCGCAGTCGCGCAGCACCTGGATGAAAACGTCCGGTCGCGGCTCCATCAGGGCGCGCGAGATTTCCTTCCAGCTGCGTTCGGCGGTGAGCGCCTTGAGTTCGCCGGACTCGGCCAGCTGGCGCATCAGGGCCAGGGTTTCGTCGGCGACACGAAAGCCCAGGGGCGCATAGCGCGCCGCGAAGCGTGCCACGCGCAATACGCGCAACGGGTCTTCGGCGAAGGCGGGTGAGACGTGGCGCAGCAGGCGCGCGTCGAGGTCCTGTTGCCCGCCGTAGGGGTCGATGACCTGGCCGTGCTCGTCCTCGGCCATGGCGTTGACGGTCAGGTCGCGGCGGATCAGGTCGTCTTCGAGGGTCACGTCCGGACTGGCGTAGAAGGTGAAACCGCCATAGCCCTGGCCGGATTTTCGCTCGGTGCGGGCAAGGGCGTACTCCTCGCCGCTCTGCGGGTGTAGGAATACCGGGAAGTCTTCGCCCACCGGGCGGAAGCCCTTGGCCTGCATGGCTTCGGCGGTGGCGCCGACGACGACCCAGTCGATGTCGCTGACCGGCAGGCCGAGCAGGCGGTCGCGCACAGCGCCGCCGACTTTGTAGATCTGCATGAATGAACCCTCCGTTGTCGCGGAGGATAAGCGAAAACGCCCGTGGGCGGGCTGTGTAGGCGTGAGCGCTGCTGGCGCAGCGTGTGGGTTGAGTGCGTTGCAAGCTAGCTTGCGCCTACGGTTCCGAATCAGATCGGCGGGATCACCAGGTCCAGTCGCGGGTACTCGTTTTCCGTGTCCTGCTCGCCCCGCGGCGGCACGTGCTGCACGCTGATGGTCTGCTCGCCCTGGCGCACTTCCAGGTGGATGTCGAAGCCCCACAGGCGGTGCAGGTGCTTGAGCACCTCGTCGGTGGAGTCGCCCAGCGGTTTGCGGTCGTGCTGCTGGTGGCGCAGGGTCAGCGAGCGGTCGCCGCGGCGGTCGACACTGAAGATCTGCACGTTGGGTTCACGGTTGCCGAGGTTGTACTGCGCGGCCAGGGTCTCACGGATGATGCGGTAACCGGGCTCGTCGTGGATCGCCGGGACCAGCAGATCGTCCTGCTGGTCGTCGTCGAGCACGCTGAACAACTTGAGGTCGCGGATCACCTTGGGCGAGAGGAACTGCAGGATGAAGCTCTCGTCCTTGAAGTTCTGCATGGCGAACTTGAGCGTCGACAGCCAATCACTGCCGACGATATCGGGGAACCAGTGGCGGTCTTCCTCGGTGGGTTTTTCGCAGATGCGGCGGATGTCGCAATAGATGGCGAAGCCCAGTGTGTAGGGGTTGATACCGCTGTAGTACGGGCTATCGAAGCCGGGCTGGTAGATCACGCTGGTGTGCGACTGGAGGAATTCGAGCATGAAACCGTCGGTGATCAGGCCCTCGTCGTACAAGTCGTTCATCAGGGTGTAGTGCCAGAAGGTCGCCCAGCCTTCGTTCATCACCTGGGTCTGGCGCTGCGGGTAGAAGTACTGGGCGATCTTGCGCACGATGCGGATGATCTCGCGCTGCCAGGGCTCAAGCAGCGGCGCGTGCTTCTCGAGAAAATACAGGATGTTTTCCTGAGGCTCGGCGGGCCAGCGCTTGTTGTCCTGCTCGCCCCCCTTGCTGGCGTTCTTCGGGATGGTGCGCCAGAGGTCGTTGATCTGCTTCTGCAGGTGCTCCTCGCGGTCCTTCTGCCGACGCCGTTCCTCCTCGGCTGAGATCGGGTAGGGGCGCTTGTAGCGGTCGACGCCGTAGTTCATCAGGGCGTGGCAGGAATCGAGCAGGTCCTCCACCGCGTCGATGCCGTGGCGCTCCTCGCACTGCATGATGTACTGCTTGGCGAACACCAGGTAATCGATGATCGAGCTGGCGTCGGTCCAGGTGCGGAACAGGTAGTTGCCCTTGAAGAAGCTGTTGTGACCGTAGCAGGCGTGGGCGATCACCAGTGCCTGCATGCACATGGTGTTCTCTTCCATCAGGTAGGCGATGCACGGGTCGGAGTTGATCACGATCTCGTAGGCCAGCCCCATCTGCCCGCGGCTGTAGTTCTTCTCGGTGCTGAGGAAGTGTTTGCCATAGGACCAGTGGTGATAGCCCAGCGGCATACCGACCGAGGCGTAGGCATCCATCATCTGTTCGGCGGTTATCACCTCGATCTGGTTGGGGTAGGTGTCGAGCGCATAGCGTTCGGCGATGCGCGCGATCTCGCGGTCGTAGCTGCGGATCAGCTCGAAGGTCCATTCCGAGCCGGTGGAAATCGGCTGACGTTTTCTCTCGGTGGCGCTCATCTGCATGCCCTCAATTCACGAGCCGGCGCTGGAACAGCTCGCGGAACACCGGGTAGATGTCCGCCGCGGAAACCAGCTGCTGCTGGGCGAAGGTGTCGGCATAGGCTTCGCCGACCTGCTCGTACTCGAACCAGAGTGCCTGGTGCTCGCGCGGGGTGATCTCGACATAGGTGAAGTACTGCACGAACGGCATGATCTGGTTGACCAGGATGTCGCGGCAGATCGGCGAGTCGTCGTTCCAGTTGTCACCGTCCGAAGCCTGGGCGGCGTAGATGTTCCATTCGTTGATCGGGTAGCGCTCGGCCATCACTTCCTGCATCAGCTTCAGGGCGCTGGAGACGATGGTGCCGCCGGTCTCGCGGGAGTAGAAGAACTCTTCCTCGTCGACCTCCTTGGCGCTGGTGTGGTGGCGGATGAACACCACCTCGATCTTGTCGTAGTTCCGCTTGAGGAACAGGTACAGGAGGATGAAGAAGCGCTTGGCGATGTCCTTGGTGGCCTGGGTCATCGAGCCGGACACGTCCATCAGGCAGAACATCACTGCCTTGGAGCTGGGATTGGGCTGCTTGGTCAGCAGGTTGTACTTGAGGTCGAAGGTGTCGAGGAACGGCACGCGGTTGATGCGGATGCGCAGTTTGCTGATTTCCGCTTCCAACTCCTGGATATCGCCGAAGTTGTCCGGCTCTTCGCGCTTGAGGCGTTCGAGTTCGATCAGCGCCAGCTTGAGTTTGCCGCGGCTGCTGCCGGACAGCGCGATACGCCGCGCGTGGGCCGAGCGCAGGGTGCGAATGATGTTGATGCGTGACGGGTTGCCTTCGCTGCTGATGCCGGCGCGCACGGTCTTGAAGGTGTCGCTGCCGGTCAGGTGGCGTTTCACCAGGTTGGGCAGTTCCAGATCCTCGAACATGAAGTCGAGGAATTCCTCCTGGGTGATCTGGAAGACGAACTCGTCCATGCCTTCGCCGGAGTTGCTCGCCTTGCCGCTGCCCTTGCCACCGCTACCACCCTGGGGGCGCGGGATGTGCTCGCCGCTGGTGAATTCCTTGTTGCCGGGGTGGACCACCGTCTGCTTGCCGCCACGGCCGTGGTGCAGCACCGGTTCGTCGATATCCCGGCCGGGAATGCTGATCTGCTCGCCGTGTTCCATGTCGGTGATGGAGCGCCGGCTGACCGCCTCTTCCACGGCCTTCTTGATGTGGTCACGGTAACGCCGCAGGAAGCGCTGGCGGTTCACCGTGCTCTTGTTCTTGCCGTTCAGGCGTCGGTCGATCACATAGCTCATGACTTCTCCTTAGAGTCGCCCCCTGGCTGCAGCTCCAGGGGACGGCTCATGGCACGCACGTCCCCGCGGACGTGCGGCGGCCGGCGCGCGCCGACGGCGGGTTACTGCGACTTGCGAACCCGCAGGTACCACTCGGACAGCAGGCGCACCTGCTTCTCGGTGTAGCCACGCTCGACCATTCGAGTGACGAAGTCGTTGTGTTTCTGTTGGTCCTCCTTGCTCGCCTTGGCGTTGAAGCTGATGACCGGCAGCAGGTCCTCGGTATTGGAGAACATCTTCTTCTCGATCACCACGCGCAGCTTCTCGTAGCTGAGCCAGGTCGGGTTCTTGCCGTTGTTGTTGGCGCGGGCACGCAGGACGAAGTTGACGATCTCGTTGCGAAAATCCTTCGGGTTGCTGATCCCGGCTGGCTTCTCGATCTTCTCCAGCTCCTCGTTGAGGGCGACGCGGTTGAGGATTTCGCCGGTTTCCGGGTCGCGGTATTCCTGGTCCTGGATCCAGAAGTCGGCGTACAGCACGTAGCGGTCGAAGATGTTCTGTCCGTACTCGCTGTAGGACTCCAGGTAGGCGGTCTGGATTTCCTTGCCGATGAACTCGATGTAGCGCGGTGCCAGGTATTCCTTGATGAAGCGCAGGTAGCGCTCACGTACCTCGGCGGGGAACTGTTCCTGTTCGATCTGCTGCTCCAGCACGTAGAGCAGGTGCACCGGGTTGGCGGCGATCTCGTGCGGGTCGAAGTTGAACACCTTGGACAGGATCTTGAAGGCGAAGCGGGTCGACAGGCCGGTCATGCCCTCGTCCACGCCCGCGCTGTCGCGGTACTCCTGAATCGATTTGGCTTTGGGATCGGTGTCCTTGAGGTTCTCGCCGTCGTAGACGCGCATCTTCGAGTAGATGTTGGAGTTTTCCGGCTCCTTCAGGCGCGACAGGGTGGAAAACTGGGCGAGCATCTTCAGGGTGTCCGGCGCGCAGTGGGCATTGGCCAGGGAGCTGTTGATCAGCAGCTTGTCGTAGATCTTGATCTCGTCGGTCACGCGCAGGCAGTACGGCACCTTGACGATGTAGATGCGGTCGATGAACGCCTCGTTGTTCTTGTTGTTGCGGAAGCTGTGCCATTCCGATTCGTTGGAGTGGGCGAGCAGGATGCCGCTGTAGGGAATCGCGCCGAGGCCTTCGGTGCTGTTGTAGTTGCCTTCCTGGGTCGCGGTGAGCAAGGGGTGCAGGACCTTGATCGGTGCCTTGAACATCTCGACGAACTCCATCAGCCCCTGGTTGGCGCGGCACAGGGCGCCGGAGTAGCTGTAGGCGTCGGCGTCGTTCTGCGGGAATTCTTCCAGCTTGCGGATATCCACCTTGCCGACCAGCGCGGAGATGTCCTGGTTGTTCTCGTCACCCGGCTCGGTCTTGGCCACGGCGATCTGGTTGAGGATCGAGGGGTAGAGCTTGACCACGCGGAACTGACTGATGTCGCCGCCGAACTCGCTGAGGCGCTTGCTGGCCCAGGGCGACATGATGTTGTTGAGGTAGCGCAGCGGAATGCCGTAGTCCTCTTCGAGGATGGCGCCATCCTCGACGGCATTGAACAGGCCGAGCGGCGACTCGAAAACCGGCGAGCCCTTGATGGCGTAGAAGGGCACCTTCTCCATCAACTGTTTGAGTTTCTCCGCCAGCGAGGACTTGCCGCCGCCCACCGGGCCGAGAAGGTAGAGGATCTGCTTCTTCTCTTCCAGGCCCTGCGCCGCATGGCGGAAGTAGGAGACGATCTGGTCGATGCACTCTTCCATGCCGTGGAAGTCGGCAAAGGCCGGGTAGCGACGGATAACTTTATTGGAAAAGATCCGCGACAGGCGCGAGTTGCTCGACGTGTCGATGAGCTCCGGCTCGCCGATGGCCATCAGCAGGCGCTCGGCCGCCGTGGCATAGGCGCTGCGATCCGCCTTGCACAGGTCGAGGTACTCCTGAAGCGAGTACTCCTCCTGGCGGGTCGCTTCGAAGCGTTGCTGGAAGTGGCTGAAAATACTCATGACTGCACCTCGCTCGCTGCATGGAGCCGGCACGGGTCATTCGGGCGGGTGCGTGGGAGCCGACGTGGCGGCCGATGGAATCCCCCCAAGAACACCTGAAAGCGCTACCGATGGCCCGGAACCGGTGTGCCGGCTCTCCCTTTTGGATGGCCTCAACCTAAGAGTAGTCCGCTTTCGGCAAGTTCAAGGGCGTGGCAAGGGTGTCTGGATATTGCCGGTCGTCGGCAGATTGCTGAGGGGCAGGCGCGGCGCGGGATTGCGCCGCGGGGAATTTTTATTCGGTGTCGCCGCGGCTGACGTCCTGCGGAAACTCGCGGTGCCAGAGTTCGAAGCCACCGTCCAGGCTGTACACCTCGGCGAAGCCCTGGTGTGCCAGATAGGCCGCGGCGTTCTGGCTGGAGTTGCCGTGATAGCAGGTGACGATCAGCGGCTGGTCGAAGTCGGCCTTGGCGATGAAGTCGGGCAGCGAGTGGTTGTCCAGGTGCTGCGAGCCACTGATGTGGCCGTTGCTGAAACTCTGTGGGTCGCGGATGTCGACCACCACCGCGCCCTGTTCGCGCAGCGCGTGGGCTTGCTGGGGCGGGATGCGTTTAAAGTCGCTCATGGGGTGGGCTCCTGGCAGGCGCACTGCAGGCGCTCGCGGGTGTCGATGTTCATCAGGGTCATGGCGCCGCCCCAGACGCAGCCGCTGTCGAGGGCGAACAGGCCGGGTTCGTCGCAGCGCCCTTCGAGGGCGGCCCAGTGGCCGAAGATGATCTTCTGCCCACGGGTCTTGCGTTGCGGGTGGCTGAACCATGGTGCGTAGCCGGGCGGCGCGCTGTCCAGGCCTTCCTTGCTCTTCAGGTCGAGCTCGCCCTCGGCGGTGCAGAAGCGCATGCGCGTGAAGTAGTTGGTGATCACCCGCAGGCGCGTGACGCCGTGCAGCTCGCGATGCCACAGGGTTGGCTCGTTGCCGTACATGCCATCGAGAAACAGCGGCAGGCGGGCGTCGTCCTTGAGCACGGTTTCCACTTCGGCGGCGCGCTTGAGGGCTTTCTCCAGCGTCCACTGCGGTGGAATGCCGGCGTGCACCAGGGCGATGTCACGCTGCTCGTCGTAGTGCAGCAGCTTCTGCAGGCGCAGCCAGTCGAGCAGGTCGTTGCGGTCCGGCGCCTGGAGGATTTCCTGCAGGGTGTCGCTCTTTTTCAGGCGTTCGATGTTGTGTGCCACGGCTAGCAGGTGCAGGTCATGGTTGCCCAGCACGCAGGTCAGGGCGTCGCGGATCGAGAACAGGAAGCGCAGCGTCTCCAGCGATTGCGGGCCGCGATTGACCAGGTCGCCGACCAGCCACAGGCGGTCGCGGGCTGGATCGAACTCGACCTTGTCGAGCAGGCAGCGAAGCGGCTCGAGACAGCCCTGCAGGTCGCCTACGGCATACGTTGCCATCAGTGCAGGGCTCCCGGTACGGCGAGGCGGAACGGTGCGATGGGCGCGTCGAAGCGTTTGCCGTCGTCGCCGAGCATCTGGTAACTGCCGTGCATGTTGCCGACCTTGGTCGCCATCACCGTGCCGCTGCTGTAGGTGTGGCTTTCGCCGGGTTGCAGGTGGGGCTGCTGGCCAACCACGCCGGAGCCGCGCACTTCCTGTACCCGGCCGTCACCGTCGGTGATGATCCAGTGGCGGCTGACCAGCTTGGCCGCCACGCTGCCGTTGTTCTGCACGGTCACGGTGTAGGCGAAGGCATAGCGGTTCTGCTCCGGGTTGGATTGCTCCGGCAGAAAGCGGGTGACGACGCTGACGTCGACCTGATAGCGGGAATCGGACATGGCGTGGGCTCGGCAAGCTGGATGTGCAGTTTAGTCGCGCGGCTCGACCTTGGGCTGGATGGCCAGCTGATCGGCGAGGCGGACGAAGGCGGCGAGGTCGAGCTGTTCGGGGCGCAGGCTGCCATCCACGCCAGCGGCTTCGATTTCCGCCGCGCTGAGCAAGCCCTTGAGGGTGTTGCGCAGGGTCTTGCGGCGCTGGTTGAAGGCCTCGCGCACCACGCGTTCGAGCAGGCGATGGTCCTTGGCCGGGAACGGCAGCACGTCGTGCGGCGCCAGGCGGACGATGGCCGAGTCGACCTTGGGTGGCGGGTTGAAAGCGCCGGGGCCAACGTTGAACAGGTGCTCCACGCGGCAGTGGTACTGCACCATGATCGACAGCCGGCCCCAGTCACCACCGCCAGGCTCGGCGGCCAGGCGCTCGACCACTTCCTTCTGCAGCATAAAGTGCATGTCGCGGATCAGCGGGGCGTTATCCAGCAGGTGGAAGATCAGCGGCGTGGAGATGTTGTAGGGCAGGTTGCCGACCACGCGCAGGCTGTTGGGCGCGGCTTCGAGACGGTTGAAGTCGAATTTGAGCGCGTCGCCCTGGTTCAGGCGGAAGTTGCTCTGCTGGCCGAATTTGCTTTGCAGGATCGGGATCAGGTCGAGGTCGAGCTCGATCACGTCGAGCTGCGCACCGCTGCTCAGCAGGCCTTCGGTCAGGGCGCCCTGGCCCGGACCGATCTCCAGCAGGTGTTCGCCTTCGCGCGCATGAATGGCGCGCAGGATGCGGTGGATCACCCCAGCGTCATGCAGGAAGTTCTGGCCGAAGCGCTTGCGCGCGCGGTGTTGGTACGTCTCGGACATCAGGGCAAGGCTCCAGGCTTCAGGCGAGGGACCTGAAGCGCAAATACAAAGAGCGCGCAGTCTAGCAGCGAACGGCCGAAGCTCTAAGCGCCGCGGCTGGCGGCCATCTCGTAGGCGGTCTCCAGGGCGACCTGCAGGCTGCCGGTATCGACCTTGCCGCTACCGGCCAGATCGAGCGCCGTGCCGTGGTCGACCGAAGTGCGGATGATCGGCAGGCCGAGGGTGACATTGACCGCGGCGCCGAAGCCCTTGTACTTGAGCACCGGCAGGCCCTGGTCGTGGTACATGGCCAGGACGGCGTCGCAATGCTCGAGGTATTTGGGCGTGAACAGCGTGTCGGCCGGCAGCGGGCCGACCAGGTTCAGGCCTTCGCCGCGCAGCTGCTCCAGGGTGGGCTCGATCACGTCGATCTCTTCGTTACCCAGGTGGCCACCTTCGCCGGCATGCGGGTTGAGGCCCGTGACCAGAATACGTGGCGCGGCGATGCCGAACTTGTCCTGCAGGTCCGCATGCAGAATGCGCGCGATGCGGCTCAGGCGATCGGGTGTTATCGCGGCGGCCACATCCTTCAGCGGCAGGTGGGTGGTCACCAGCGCCACGCGCAGACCGCGGGTGGCGAGCATCATCACGACTTGAGGGGTGTGGGTGAGCTCGGCGAGGAACTCGGTGTGGCCGGAGAACGGAATCCCGGCCTCGTTGATTACGCCCTTGTGCACGGGGGCGGTGATCATCCCGGCGAAATCACCGGCGACGCAGCCTTCGCCGGCACGCATCAGGGTCTGCAGCACGTAGGCGGCGTTGGCCTGGTCGAGCTGGCCAGCGATGACCGGGGCCTGCAACGGGGTATCCCAGACGTACAGGCTGCCGGCGGGCGCTGGCTGCGTCGGCCAGCTGCCAGGCGCAACCTCGAGCAGGGTGACATCCAGTTGCAGCTGCTGTGCGCGCTCGGCCAGCAAGTGACGGCTGGCGATCGCGACCAGCGCGTGTGGCTGCGCATGCCGGGCGAGCAGCAGGCTGAGATCGGGGCCGATGCCTGCCGGCTCACCGGGAGTCAGGGCAAAAAGGGGGGCGGTGCGCATGGGAACCTCGCGGGAGCTGGGCGTGAAGAGAGTTTACGCCGAGGATACGGCTGGCGAAAAAAAGCCCGGCGGTGCATCAGCAGTGGCCGGGCTCTTGGGTGCAGCGCTCTAGCGCATCAAAGCTTGATCTCGACGTAGGCCTCGTCGCGGATCTGGCGCAACCAGGCTTGCAGCTCTTCATCGTACTTGCGGTTGCGCAGGACGGTCATGGCCTGTTGCTCGCGGTACTGTTCGCTGCTGTCAGTGGCGCGGCGACCGAGGACTTCCAGCACGTGCCAGCCGTAAGGACTCTGGAACGGCTTGGACAGTTCGCCGCTCGGCGTCTTGGCCATGACTTCGCGGAACTCAGGCACCAGCGAGTTGGGGTCGATCCAGTTCAGGTCGCCACCATTGAGTGCCGAGCCCGGGTCTTCGGAGAAGCTCTTCGCCAGTTCGGCGAAGTCCTCGCCAGCGACGATGCGCTGGTACAGGCGCTCGGCCAGGCGACGGGTTTCGTCTTCGCTGCGGATTTCGCTGGGCTTGATCAGGATGTGGCGAACATGCACTTCGTCACGCACCAGGGTGTCGCCACCGCGCTTTTCCAGCAGCTTGAGGATCATGAAGCCGCCCGGAGTGCGGATCGGCTCGGTGGTTTCACCCACCGACAGTGCGCCGAGCATGGCGTCGAAGGGCGGTGGCAGTTGCGCTGCCTTGCGCCAGCCGATGTCGCCACCTTCCAGCGCGGTCTCGCTCGCCGAACGGGCAATCGCCAGTTGGGCAAAGTCGGCACCCGCCTGCAGCTTGCTGTAAACGTCGCTGACCTGGCGCTCTGCGGCCTGGATCGCTTCCGGGGACGAGCCCTCCGGAACCGGGATCAGGATGCTGGCCAGGTGGTATTCCTCGGAGAGCTGCATCTTGCCCATGTCGGAGGCCAGGAAGTTCTGCACTTCCTGATCGGTAACCTGAATGCGCTCGGCAACGCGACGCTGACGCACGCGGCTGATGATCATCTCGCGACGAATCTGCTCGCGGGCATCGTCAATGGACAGGCCGTCGCGGGCCAGTGCCGCGCCGAACTGCTCCGGGGTCAGGCGATTGCGCTCGGCAATGCTGGCCACGGCCTGGTTCAGCTCTTCATCGGTGATGCGGATGCCGGAGCGATCGCCGATCTGCAGCTGCAGGTTTTCGACGATCAGGCGCTCCAGAACCTGCTGGTTGAGCACGTCCTGCGGTGGCAGCTCGGCGCCACGCTTGGCGATGGTCTGCACCACTTCACGGACGCGAGCATCCAGCTGGCTCTGCATGAGCACATCGTTATCGACGATGGCGACGACACGATTGAGGGTCTGGACTTCGGCCTGTACTGCAGTGCCGAGAAAAACTGCGCCCAACAGCAGCGGGCGCAGGCAATCAGAAAGCTTGATCTTCACGTTGACGATAACCTTGGATGCCTTGGTCGAGGAAACTTTCCGTTTTGTTGCCAACCACACCGCCCAGACCTTTGAGGACGATCTGCAGGAAGATCCCGCGGTCGCCTTCTTCGTTCTGATCCGGGTTGAGGCTGGTTTCGTCGTAATCGACCCAGTAGCGGTTGATCAGGCGGAGTTTCCAGCAGCAGCTGTCGTACTCGAAGCCACCGAAGGCCTCCAGCGTACGGTTGCGTGCGTAGTCATGTTGCCAGCGAGCGATCACGCTCCACTGCGGTACCACCGGCCAGATGACCGACATGTCATGCTGTTCGACCTTGTAGTAATCCTTGATGTAGTTCGGACTGCCTTCCTGGCCGAAGTCGCTGCTGTAGGCCCACTGGCCGGTAGCCTGGTCGTAGCGCATGGTCTCGTTGCGATAGCGGAAACCAGCGTTGACGATCTTGTTCGGGGTGTCTTCCGGCTGGTAGTGGAACATCACGCTACCCGAGCGGGTGGTGTGGCTGTCCGGGTCCCAGTTGAAGTCCGAGGTGACGTTCCAGTCGCGGTTGAAGCGGTACATGTATTCCAGCGCGTAGGGCGAGACATCCGACTGCGCGTCGCTGCGGGTGCGATAGTCGATGCCGGGCATCTGCACCTTGCGGTCGGCCAGGTAGATTGCCTGACCGATGCGGAAGCGTTGACGCTCGAAGCCGTTTTCCTCGATCCAGCGACTGGTCACGCCCAGCGAGAGTCGATTTTCGTCGCCGATGCGGTCCTTGCCGGAGAAACGGTTGTCGCGGAACAGCGACGAATAGTTGAAGGTGTACTCGCCGGTATCGAAGACCGGGATTTCATCCTGGTCTTCCTCGGGAACATAGAGGTAGAACAGTCGCGGCTCAAGGGTCTGGCGGTACTGGGTGCCGAACCATTGGGTGTTGCGATCGAAGTACAGGCCGCTGTCGATGCTGGCGATCGGTACGTTACGATCAGGCGAGTCGTCGTAGTCGCCGCCGACCTGAGCCTTGCCGATCGAGTCGAGTTTCAGGTCGTACTGGGTTACGGCGTACTTGAGCGTCGGTTTGACGTAGCCCCAGGCCCAGTCGAGTGGCAGGCTCACGCCGGGCTCGACATGAATACGATCACCGTTGGCGCGAGCCAGGCCGCGTACGTAATTGTCGTACCAGGGGTCGGGGTTACCGTTCTCGTCGACAAAATTACCGCTACGCAGATCGCGATCAAAGCGGACGAGCTCTGTGCCATAGAAGAAGTTCAGCCCGGCCGGCTGGAAGGGCAGCTCCCCATCCAGAGTCAGCTGAGGCAGGCGCTCATATGGCGTCACGTCGATCACGCTGGTTTGCGCATAGGCGTGCATGTTCAGGCGCGCGGTGTAGGAGTCGCCGCGGTAGGTGAGCGTGCCGCGCTGGTTGAGGAAGTCCGGTTTGTCGACATCGAGGTCGGTGTCCAGATCCTGGAAATAGTACGGGTCGCTGATGTCGGTGTAGTCGACTTCGGCCAGCAGGCGCGAGTCGAGGCCGCCACGGTGCTGCCAGTTGTACATCCAGCGCTGGTCTTCATAGGCGGACTGCAGCTTGCGCTCGTCTTCCTGGTCGTCCAGATACGCGGCGCCGACCTGGCCTTCGCTGCTCTTGGTCAGGTAGCGGAACTCGCCTTCGAGCAGCAGGCCACGCTTGGTCATCATGGTTGGGTAGAGCGTGGCGTCGTAGTTCGGCGCCAGGTTGAAGTAGTACGGCGTCGCCAGCAGGAAGCCGGTGTCGCTCGACGAGCTGATGCTCGGCGTGAGGAAGCCGGACTGGCGACGGTCGTCGATCGGGAAGTAGATATACGGGGTATAGAACACCGGAATATCTTTGACCCGCAGGGTGACGTTGGTCGCCGTACCGAAACCGGTGGCCGGGTTCAGTTTGACGTTGTTGCCTTTCAGGTGCCAGGCGTTGCTGCCGGGTTCGCAGCGGGTGTAGGTGCCATCCTTGAGACGGATGATCGCGCTGTCTTCGCGCTTGGCGTACAGCGCGCTGCCGCGCACGTGGCCTTTGTGCAGCACGTATTCGGCGTTCTCGACCTTGGCTTCGCCGTTGTCGAGCTGGATCTCGGCACGATCACCGACGACCAGCATGCCCTGGTCGCGCAGGCGTACGTTACCGATCAGCTCGCCGCGGTTCTCGGTCTGGTGCAGGTTGGCTTCGTCAGCCTCCACCTGCATGCCGGACTGGCGTAGGACCACGTTGCCGGCGAGGGTCGCGGTCTGGGTTTCCTGGGCATAACGCGAGGCCTTGGCGGAGACGAACATCGGCGCCTCGTCCATCGGCGTGTCGTCGCTCATGCCGGGGCGCAGGGGTTCGACGTACGAGCCTTCGCAATACGGGCCGACTTCGGCCAGTTGCGCGGCGCTGAGCTTGTCGCGCGGTACCCAGTCGAGGTGACTGTAGTCGGCGCTGCGGCTGCTCAAGCCCTTGCCCTTGCTCTCGTTCACCAGCGTTTGTGCCGGTGCGCCGGAGCTGTCGGCAACGACCTTGCCGTCGGCGCTCTGCGCTGGCGTTCCGGCGACGGAGCTGACGCTGGAGTCGCTGTGCTGCGGACGTGGCAGCTGGGTGTTAGCCTTGGCGTTCGGGCTGCAGGCCCAGCCACCGGAGGTAGACGCCTGGCAGTCGAACTGCTCGGCGGCACTCACGACGGAAGCGGCGAAAGGCTGCATGGCCAGCAGGCTGCCGGTTACCAGCAGCGGGAATTTTTTACGGAACACTGGGAGTTTTACTGCCATCTTGTTTTTCCGGGCTTCCTGCGCGCCATCGGCCCGCGGGGGCCGCACGCCTCTCGATGGGCTGAAAAAGATGCTGGATAATAAAGCATGACCCGCGCAACGGCTAGCGCCGTCGGAGACCCTTGTAATGCCTGATCACGATGTACGCCTGGACCTTCTGCAAGGCTGGTTGGACCAGCGTCTGCCCGAATTGTTTGCCGCCCGTGGATGGGGCGAGGTCCCGGCCGGGACGCTCAGCCCGGCCAGCAGCGATGCCAGTTTCCGCCGTTACTTTCGCTGGCAGGGCGCCGCTCGCAGCCTGATCGTTATGGATGCACCGCCACCCCAGGAAGACTGCCGGCCCTTCGTCAAGATCGCCGGCATCCTCGCCGGCGCAGGCGTGCATGTGCCGCAGATTCTGGCTGCCGACCTCGAGCGCGGCTTTCTGCTGCTCGACGATCTGGGCCGGCAGACCTGGCTGGACGTGCTGAACGCCGACAACGCCGACGCCCTGTTCGAGGCGGCGCTGCAGGCCTTGTTGGCCTTCCAGCGCCTGCCGCTCGACCAGCCACTGCCCAGCTACGACGACGCACTGCTGCGCCGTGAGCTGCAGCTGTTTCCGGACTGGTACCTGCAGCGTCATCTTGGCGTGACGCTGAGTGCCGAGCAGCAAGTGCAATGGCAGCAAGTGTGCGACCTGCTGGTCGACAGCGCGCTGGCGCAGCCCAGGGTGCTGGTGCACCGCGACTACATGCCGCGCAACCTGATGCTCAGCGAGCCCAACCCTGGCGTGCTGGATTTCCAGGATGCGGTCTACGGTCCGCTCAGCTACGACGTCACCTCGCTGTTCAAGGATGCCTTCCTCAGCTGGCCGGAAGCGCGTGTACGCGGTTGGCTGCAGCGCTATTGGGAGCTGGCGGGCGCTGCTGCGCTGCCGGTGCCGACGGATTTCGAAACGTTCTACCGTGCCAGCGATCTCATGGGGGTACAACGCCATCTGAAGGTGATCGGTATCTTCGCGCGCATCTGCCATCGCGACGGCAAGCCCAAGTACCTGGGCGACGTGCCGCGTTTCTTCTCTTATATAGAGGCTGTGCTCGCGCGCCGGCCGGAGCTGGTCGTGCTCGGCAAGCTGCTCGCCAGCCTGCCGCAACAAGAGACGCAGCCGGCATGAAGGCGATGATTCTCGCGGCAGGCAAGGGCGAGCGCCTGCGTCCGCTGACCCTGCATACGCCCAAACCACTGGTACGTGCCGGTGGCGTGCCGCTGATCGAGTTCCATGTGCGCGCACTGGCGGCTGCCGGCTTTCGCGACCTGGTGGTCAACCACGCCTGGCTCGGTCAGCAGATCGAAGACTACCTGGGCGATGGTTCACGCTTCGGCGTGCACATCGTCTACTCGGCCGAGGGCGAGCCGCTGGAAACCGGCGGCGGCATCTTCCGTGCGCTGCCGCTGCTGGGCACGGAACCGTTCCTGGTGGTCAATGGTGATATCTGGACCGACTATTCCTTCGCTCAGCTCGACCGCCCGCTCTCCGGACTGGCGCATCTGGTGCTGACCGACAACCCCGAGCATCACGCCAAAGGCGACTTCCGCCTGCAGAACGGCCAGCTCAACGATGACCTGAGCGGCGGTGATAGCCTGACCTACTGCGGCATCGCCGTGCTCAGCCCGGGCCTGTTTGCCGGTTGCAGCGATGGTCCGTTCAAGCTGGCGCCGCTGTTGCGCCAGGCGATGGCGGCGGGCGCGGTCAGCGGTGAGTATTTCCACGGGCGCTGGGTCGATGTTGGCACCCATGAGCGGCTCGCCGATGTCGAGCAGCAACTGGCGCAGGTGCGCTGAGATGCTCTGGCCGGCAACCCTGATCGGTGCGGCGGTGGGGCTGGCGTTCGCCAGCATTCCCGGTGCGCTGCTGGGCGGCGTGCTCGGGCAGGTGCTGGATCGACGCCTCAAGCTGCAATCCTTTGCCAGCCTGCGCGCGCTGTTTCGCCCGCGCGTCACGGTGGATGACGACGAGCTGCTGTTCACCCTGTTCGGACGCCTGGCGAAAAGCGATGGGCGTGTGCTGCAGCAGCACATCCAGTTGGCGCGTGAGGAAATGCAACGCCTGGAATTGGACGAGTCGACGCGGCGTCGGGCGATGGATGCGTTCAACCGTGGCAAGCAGGGCAAGGACAGCCTCGAGGCGCCGCTGCAGGGCGTGCGCGAACGGCCCGAACGCGCCGAGGCACTGTTGCGGGCCTGTTGGCGTATGGCGCTGGCCGATGGGCATGTCAGTGCTGCCGAGCAGAAACTGCTCGATCAGTGGGGGCGTTGGTTAGGCTGGTCGCGCGCGCAGTTGCAGGTATTGGCCGATGAGTATCAGCCGGTGCGGCGTACGGGTAGCGTGCCGAGCATTGGCGATTACCAGTCGGCCCTGCGCCTGCTGGGCGTACAGGCCAGTGCCGAACCTGCGGCGATCAAGCGGGCCTACCGCCGCCTGCTCAGCCAGCACCACCCGGACAAACAGGCCGGCGCCGGTGCCAGCCCTGCACAGATCCGTGCCGCCACCGAGCGCACCCGCGAATTGCACCAGGCCTACGACCTGGTGCGCAGCAAGCGTGGCTTCCGCTAGTAACCGGCCTGCGCGCCCCGGTTTGTCGCCCGACGCTTGATCAATCTCGCGGCGCGCAAACGGCGCCCGATGCCTACTTGGCGCCCGGCAGCACCTTGTCCAGCCAGCCGCGGATGCGCCGATAGAGCTGTTCCTGTTCCGCCTCGCGATTGCCCGGCATGGCCTTCAGGCCGACCTGCGTATAGGCCTTGTGCGACACCCGCTTGCTCGCCTGCAGGCGGCGCGTGGCGGCGCTGCGGTCGCTGTTCTGGTCCTTGTAGAAGAAGTCGCCTGTGACCAGCTCCACGTTTGGCAGCAGTTCTTCCAGTGGCGGCGTGAGCCCGCTTGGTTGCACCGCACCGACAGCCACCAGGTGCAGGACCTGCGGCGGTTTCTTCTCTTTCAGATAACGCGCGGCCCAGTAGGCACCCTCGCCGTGGCCGAGGAGCACGATGGCCTTGGCCTTCTGCTCCCGCGCCAGGGCGATACCGGCGTCGATGCGCGCGAACATGCGCTCGGCCGGATCGACCGTGGTCGGCGCGGCGGGTGGATCGGCGGCGATATCGGTAGCATCGGCCGGCGTTTCACCCGTGGTCGTGGCGGCAGGATCGGCTGCATCCGCCGGGGCAGCAGCGGGCGCGGCGTCACCTGCGGGTGCGCTGGGTGCAGGCGGCGTATCGACGGGTACTGGCTGGCGATCCGGCAGGGTCAGGCTGAGGCTGCTCCAGCCGTGGTCCGGCAGTTTGTTGCGCAGCGGGCCGATGGCCTGTGGCCAATCGGCGGTTTCGCCGCTGCCGGGGATGAGGATCACCACGCCGGTGGCTTCGCCGGCGTTGGCCGGTTTCCACAGCGCCAGGAAGCGCTCGTTGCCGGCCTGCAGCATCTGCTGTTCGCCGGCGGGTAGCTGGCGTTCGAGGGCGGCGGCGCCTTCGACGCTGCGCTCCTCCAGCGGCGCGCGCTCACCGTCGGCCTTGGGCGCGTCGCCTGTTGCGCCGTCGGCGGGGGCGGCCTGGTCGCTCGGCGCGGCCGGGTCGGCAGGCGTGGTTTCTTCAGCCAGCGCGGCCTTCGTGAAGGGCAGGACAACGGCCAGTGCTACAGCGAGAAGTGTCGGGCGCAAGGTCGTGGGCATCTCAGCATTTCTGAATGGCGGATTGTTCAAGCAGACTAAGCGCTCGCCCGGCATTTGTCAGGTGGGCGTGCGGTAGCGCCTGGCGATAACGGATACGGCGAGAGTAAGGTATGGCGACTGACGGTGGGGCCTGCTGCGACGGCCCGCGGAGCGCGTGATGCGAGTGCTGGTTGGCTGGTTGGTGTGGCTCTGCGTGATGCCGCTGTGGGCTGCGCCCGAGCCGGCGGCGTTGCCGTTCGACGAGGCGCAGCGGGCCTGGTTGGCCGAGCACCCGCGCCTGCGTGTCGGCGTGGTCCTGCAGGCCCCCTACGCCGAATTCCGCCGCCGCCAGCAGAACCTGGTTGGCCTCAATGTCGAGCTGGTCGATGCCCTCGCGCGGCAGCTGCCCGTGGAGCTCAGTTGGCGTAGCTACCCGGATCAGACCGCGCTGGAAGACGCCGTGCGAGCCGGCAAGATCGATCTGGCTCCGGGCCTCAGCCAGACCCCGGCGAGCCTGCGCCTGTGGCTGTTTTCCGATCCGTATCTGCGCGTGCCGCACCTGCTGGTGGGCGAGCGCCAGGGGTTGGCGGGCAGCGACCTCGACCAGCTGGGCGAGACCGACCTGATCGCCGTGCGCATGCCTGGCGCAGCGGCGGACTACCTGAAGAGCAACTACTTCAACCTGCGCCTGTTGCCGCAAGCCTCGGACCGCCAGGCGCTGCAGGCGGTGCTGGCGCAACAGGCGCGCTTCGCCGTGATCGACCAGGCGCAGCTCAGCCGGCTCGGTCAGGAGAGCGAGTTCGCCGCGCTCACTGTGGTCGGCGATGTCGGCCTGCCGCAGTTGCTGCGCATCGGTACGCGCCGCGACGAGCCGCAGCTGGCCGGCATCGTCGACGCCACACTGCGTGCCTTGCCGGCTGAGCAGCTGGAGCAGTTGCAGGCGCGCTGGCTGACGGCGAAGAAGCCCGGGCTGACCGACTCTCCGCGCTTCTGGCGCAACCTCTGCCTGTTGCTCGGTGCGCTGCTGCTGGTCTGCGTGGCGTTACTCGTGGTGGTGCGGCGCCAGCGCAGCCAGCTGGAGCAGCAGCTGCTCGACGCGCGTCAGGTGCTGGCTCTGCGCCAGGCGGCGGAAGAAGCGCTGCGCCTGACCCAGTTCTCCATCGATCACAGCACCGTGGGCATTCTCTGGGTCAACTGGGACAGCCATGTGCGCTACGCCAACCGCGCTGTCGGCGAGATGCTCGGCTATCCCGCCGAGGCCCTGGTCGACCGGCCGCTGGCGCAGATCGAGCCGGGCCTGAGCATGGACCGCTGGCTCAACCTGTGGCGTCGGGTGCGCTCGCGCGAAGAGGCTGCGCTGAGCTTCGAGAGTCACTGCCTGCGCGCCGACGGCAGCCTGATGCCGGCGGACGTGTCGCTGAGTTTCCTGCGCTTTCGCGATGCCGAATACCTGGTGGTGTATATCACCGATGTCACCGAGCGCCGTCGCGCCCGTGCGGCGCTGGAAGAAAGCGAGGCGCGGCTCAAGGGCATCGCCGGCAACGTACCGGGCCTGGTGTTCCGCCTGGAACGGCCAGTGCCCGGTGCGCTGGTGGACTTCGCCTTCATCAGCGAGGGCGGCGAGCAGCTGGTCGGTTATCCGGCGGCGACCATCATGGCGGCGGATTTCGGTATCCGTAGCCTGGTCCACCCGCAGGACCGTGCCGCCTACCACGCGACCCAGGACGCCGCCATCGAGGGCGCCGGCGACTGGCACTGGCAGGGACGCATCCTGACCCGCGACGGCCGCGTGCGCTGGGCCGACATCAAGGCCAGCGCGCGCCAGCTCAGCGCCGACCATGTGGTGTGGGACGGCGTGGTCTGGGACATCACCGACAACAAGCAGATCGAGCTGGAGCTGGCCGATTCGCGTGCCCAGCTGCGCGAGCTGTCGGCGCACCTGGAAAGCGTGCGCGAGGAGGAAAAGGCGCGCATCGCCCGCGAGGTGCATGACGAATTGGGCCAGGTGCTGACCGTGCTCAAGCTGGAGACCTCGATGTGCGAACTGGCCTACGGTGAGCTGGACGGCGGCCTGCGCGAGCGCCTGGACAGCATGAAGCGGCTGATCGCCAACCTGTTCCAGCTGGTGCGCGACGTGGCCACCGCGCTGCGCCCGCCAATCCTCGATGCCGGCATCGCCTCGGCCATCGAGTGGCAGGCGCGCCGCTTCGAGGCGCGCAGCCAGATTCCCTGCCTGGTCGAGGTGCCCGAACAGGTGCCGCCGCTGTCCGATGCCAAGGCCATCGGCCTGTTCCGCGTGTTGCAGGAGGCGCTGACCAATGTGCTGCGCCATGCCCAGGCGCATACTGTCGAGGTGCAATTGTGGGTCGACGGCGCGCAGCTGTGCCTGCGTGTCGCCGACGATGGCCAGGGTTTCGATGCGCGTGCGCCGCGCGCACAATCCTTCGGCCTGGTCGGCATGCGTGAGCGCGTACTGATGCTCGGCGGCACGCTGCAGATCGACAGCCCGCCGGGCGAGGGCACCACCCTGAGCGTCAGGGTCACGCTGGAGTAGCGCGGCTGTCGCCGCGTACCGTCAATATCGCCGTTCCAACCATCGACTCTGCGGGAGAGTGACGTGATTCGAGTACTGGTCGCCGAAGACCACACCATCGTCCGCGAGGGCATCAAGCAGCTGATCGGCCTGGCCAAGGACCTGCAGGTGGTCGGCGAAGCCTGCAATGGCGAGCAGCTGATGGAAACCCTGCGTGGCACCACCTGCGAGGTGGTGCTGCTGGACATCTCCATGCCCGGCGTCAACGGCCTGGAGGCGATTCCGCGGATTCGCGCGCTGGCCAATCCGCCGGCGGTGCTGGTGCTGTCCATGCACGACGAGGCGCAGATGGCCGCCCGCGCGCTGAAGATCGGCGCCGCCGGCTACGCCACCAAGGACAGCGACCCGGCGCTGCTGCTCACGGCGATCCGCAAGGTCGCCGGTGGCGGGCGCTACATCGATCCGGACCTGGCCGACCGCATGGTCTTCGAGGTCGGCCTGACCGACTCGCGGCCCCCCCACGCGCTGTTGTCCGAGCGTGAGTTCTCGGTCTTCGAGCGCCTGGTGCAGGGCGAGGGCGTCAACGAGATCGCCGCGCACCTGTCGATCAGCAGCAAGACGGTGAGCACGCACAAGGCGCGACTGATGCAGAAGATGGGCAGCCACTCGGTGGCCGATCTGGTGCGCTACGCCATGGAGCACAAGCTGGTCTGATCTGCTCTTGCGTAGGAGCCAGCTTGCTGGCGATCTTGCGGTGCCATTGCGTGCACCTGATCGCCAGCAAGCTGGCTCCTACAAGAGCAGTCCTTGGCGCTGAGGGTGTAGGGCAATCCCTACACGCACGTCTCCGCTAACCTTATAGCAATCAGTCATACCGCCCGATTTGCGTGCCCTGTGGGCCTCTCTAGTCTGTATCCATGGCAGACAAGAACGCAGGTGCGGTGATGGCCGAGACTTCCTCCAACGATGTACTGGTGAGCTTTCGTGGCGTGCAGAAGAGCTACGACGGCGAAAACCTGATCGTCAAAGACCTCAATCTGGACATTCGCAAAGGCGAATTCCTCACCCTGCTCGGGCCGTCTGGTTCGGGCAAGACCACCAGCCTGATGATGCTCGCCGGATTCGAGACGCCCACCAATGGCGAGATCCTCCTGGCCGGCCGCTCGATCAACAACGTGCCGCCGCACAAGCGCGACATCGGCATGGTGTTCCAGAACTACGCGCTGTTCCCGCACATGACCGTCGCCGAGAACCTGGCCTTTCCGCTGTCGGTGCGCGGGCTCTCCAAGACCGACATCGCCGAGCGGGTCAAGCGTGCGCTGGGCATGGTCCAGCTCGATGCCTTCGCCGGGCGTTACCCGGCGCAGCTCTCAGGCGGCCAGCAGCAGCGTGTCGCCCTGGCCCGTGCACTGGTGTTCGAGCCGCAACTGGTGCTGATGGACGAGCCGCTCGGCGCGCTGGACAAGCAGCTGCGTGAACACATGCAGATGGAGATCAAGCACATCCATCAGCGCCTCGGCGTGACCGTGGTTTACGTCACCCACGATCAGGGCGAGGCGCTGACCATGTCCGACCGCGTGGCGGTGTTCCACCAGGGCGAGATCCAGCAGATCGCCCCGCCGCGTGAACTTTACGAGGCGCCGAAGAATACCTTCGTCGCCAACTTCATCGGCGAGAACAACCGCATCAACGGCCAGCTGCTCAGCCGCGACGGCGAGCGCTGCGTGGTCGGCCTGGCGCGCGGCGAGAAGGTCGAGGCGCTGGCGGTCAACGTTGGCGAGCCGGGCGAGCCGGTGACCCTGTCGATCCGCCCGGAGCGGGTGCGCATCAACAGCGCCAGCGAGCAATGCAGCAACCGTTTCTCCGGTCGCGTGGCCGAGTTCATCTACCTGGGCGACCACGTGCGCGTGCGCCTGGAGGTGTGTGGCAAGAGCGATTTCTTCGTCAAGCAGCCGATCGCCGAACTCGACCCCGCGCTGAGCGTGGGCGACGTGGTGCCGCTCGGCTGGCACGTGGAGCACGTCCGCGCGCTCGATCCGCTGCTGGCGGACTGAAATAGCGTCATCAACCAAGCATTGGGCATCAACAAGCACTGGGATCAACCAAGACATTGGTCATCAACCAAGCACTGTGGAGAGAACAACAATGAAAGGCTTGAACAGAACAACGCTGGCACTCGCGCTCGGGCTGGCCTGCGCCGCACCGGCCATGGCCACCGACCTGACCGTGGTGTCGTTCGGCGGCGCCAACAAGAACGCCCAGGTCAAGGCCTTCTACGAGCCCTGGCAGGCGGCCGGCAACGGCAAGATCATCGCCGGTGAATACAACGGCGAGATGGCCAAGGTAAAGGCCATGGTCGACACCAACAGCGTGTCGTGGAACCTGGTGGAAGTAGAGTCGCCGGAACTGGCGCGCGGCTGTGACGAGGGCCTGTTCGAGGAACTCGACCCGGCGCAGTTCGGCAATGCCGAGGACTTCGTCGAAGGCGCGATCCAGCCGTGCGGCGTGGGCTTCTTCGTCTGGTCCACGGTGCTCGCCTACAACGCCGACAAACTGGCCAGCGCGCCGACCGGCTGGGCCGATTTCTGGGACGTGAAGAAATTCCCCGGCAAGCGCGGCCTGCGCAAGGGCGCCAAGTACACCCTGGAATTCGCCCTGATGGCCGACGGCGTGGCGCCGAAGGATGTCTACGGCGTGCTCGCCACCAAGGAAGGCCAGGACCGTGCCTTCAAGAAGCTCGACCAGATCAAGTCGAGCATCCAGTGGTGGGAAGCCGGCGCGCAGCCGCCGCAGTTCCTCGCCTCCGGCGATGTGGTCATGAGCTCGGCGTACAACGGCCGCATCGCTGCCGTGCAGAAAGAGAGCAACCTCAAGCTGGTGTGGACCGGCGGCATCTATGACTTCGACGCCTGGGCCATCCCCAAGGGCGCCAAGGATGCCGAGGCCGCGCAGAAATTCATCGCCTACACCGTGCAGCCCGAACAGCAGAAGACCTACTCGCAGAACATCGCCTACGGCCCGGCCAACAAGAAAGCCGTGGCGCTGCTCGACAAGGGCCTGCTGGGTGACATGCCGACCACCCCGGAGAACATCCAGGATCAGGTGGCGATGAACGTGACCTTCTGGGCCGACTACGGCGAGCAGCTGGAGCAGCGCTTCAACGCTTGGGCCGCCAAGTAGTAGCAACTCCCTCCGCCTGGCGGAGGACGGGGTGAGGGCGCCGCGCCTCGGTGTCCGCCCTCATCTCATTTCACCGGGCGCGTGATGGCGCTCAGCTTTACCGGAGTCAACGATGGAAAACACCGTCTCCCTCACCGAATTCGCCGGTCTCACCCTCAAGCAGCGCCTGGCGCGTGCCGAGCGGATGAATCGCCTGAAGGCCCAGGGGCTGATCCTGCCGCTGCTGGTGTTCCTCGTCCTGGTGTTCCTCGTGCCGATCGGCACCCTGCTGTACAAGAGCGTGAGCAACCCGGAAGTGGTTGGCGCCCTGCCGCGTACCGTCGAGGCGATTGCCGCCTGGGATGGCAAGGCCCTGCCGCCGGAGCCGGTGTACCACGCCCTGAGCCTGGACCTGGCCGACGCGCGCAAGAATCAGACAATCGGCGACCTGTCCAAGCGCCTGAACATGGAGCTTGCCGGCTACCGCAGCCTGATGGCCAAGACCGGTCGTGCGCTGCCGTTCAAAGCCGAGCCGAGCTCTTATAAAGAAGCGCTGGAAACCCTCGACGAGCGCTGGGGCGACCCGGCCTATTGGCAGGTGATCCGGCGCAACAGCGACAGCCTGACCTCCTATTACCTGCTGGCGGCCGTCGATCACCGCATCGATGACCTCGGCGAACTGGCAGCGGCGACGCCGGACCAGGCGATCTACCTGGATATCTTTGCCCGCACTTTCTGGATGGGCCTGGTGATCACCGCTATCTGCCTGGTGCTGGCCTACCCGCTGGCGTACCTGCTGGCCAATTTGCCGACGCGTACCAGTAACCTGCTGATCATCCTCGTGCTACTGCCGTTCTGGACCTCGATCCTGGTGCGGGTGGCGGCGTGGATCGTGCTGCTGCAGTCGGGCGGCCTGATCAACGGCGCGCTGCTCAAGCTCGGCCTGATCGACGCGCCGCTGGAACTGGTGTTCAACCGCACCGGCGTCTACGTGGCGATGGTGCACATCATGCTGCCGTTCATGATCCTGCCGATCTACAGCGTGATGAAGGGCATTTCGCCGACCTACATGCGCGCCGCCATCTCGCTCGGCTGCCACCCGTTCGCCAGCTTCTGGCGCGTGTACTTCCCGCAGACCGTGGCCGGTGTCGGTGCCGGTTGCCTGCTGGTGTTCATCCTGTCCATCGGCTACTACATCACCCCGGCGCTGCTCGGCAGCCCGAACGATCAGATGATCAGCTACTTCGTCGCCTTCTACACCAACAGCACGATCAACTGGGGCATGGCCACGGCGCTGGGCGGCCTGCTGCTGCTCGCCACGCTGGTGCTGTACGTGGTCTACAGCTGGCTAGTGGGCGCCAGTCGCCTGCGTCTGAGCTGATCAGGAGAACAACGAGATGCTGAGCCCTTACAAGTCCCCCGTCGAGCGCGCCTGGTTCTGGACCCACCGCAGCCTGTGCGCGCTGGTGCTGCTGTTCCTGATCCTGCCGGTGCTGGTGATCATCCCGCTGTCGTTCAACTCCGGCACCTTCCTGGTCTACCCGCTGCAGGGCTTTTCCCTGCGCTGGTACGCCGATTTCTTCGGCTCGGCCGAATGGATGCGCTCGCTGACTAACAGCCTGATCGTTGCGCCGGCCGCGACCCTGCTGGCGATGGTCTTCGGCACCCTGGCGGCGATCGGCCTGACCCGCGGCGAATTCCGCGGCAAGGCGCTGGTGATGAGCCTGCTGATCTCGCCGATGGTCGCGCCAGTGGTGATCGTCGGTGTGGCCAGCTACCTGTTCTTCGCCCCACTGGGGCTGGGCAACAGCTTCATCTCGCTGATCCTGGTGCACGCGGTGCTCGGTGTGCCGTTCGTCATCATCACCGTGTCGGCGACGCTGCAGGGCTTCAACTACAACCTGGTGCGCGCGGCGGCCAGCCTCGGTGCCTCGCCGCTGACCGCGTTCCGCCGGGTGACCCTGCCGCTGATCGCGCCGGGGGTGATCAGCGGGGCGCTGTTCGCCTTCGCCACCTCGTTCGACGAAGTGGTGGTGACCCTGTTCCTCGCCGGCCCCGAGCAGGCGACCCTGCCACGGCAGATGTTCAGTGGCATCCGCGAGAACCTCAGCCCGACCATCGCCGCCGCGGCCACGCTGCTGATCGGCTTCTCGGTGGTCATGCTCCTGACTCTGGAATGGTTGCGCGGGCGCAGCGAGAAAATGCGCACGGTGGCGCCCGAGTAAACCGCACTCTTTCACCCTACGTGGCTGCCCTAATCCTCTCCCGCAGGGCAAGGGGCGGCCCGCGTAGGGTGAAGACGTGCCCCGCTGCTCACCTTCACCACCCCTCTGCGACCAAGGTCGCCCCAACTCCCTGACATACGACAACTGCCTCGGGCGGCGACTCAGGCTACAATCCGCGCCACCGTGATTCTGCTCCGAGGCTTTCCATGCACCCCTTCGCCATCGCCCCGTCGATCCTGTCCGCCGATTTCGCCCGCCTGGGCGAGGAGGTCGACAAGGTTCTCGCCGCCGGCGCCGACATCGTCCACTTCGATGTGATGGACAACCACTACGTGCCCAACCTGACCATCGGCCCGATGGTCTGCGCGGCGCTGCGCAAGTACGGCATCACCGCACCGATCGACGCGCACCTGATGGTCTCGCCGGTCGACCGCATCATTGGCGACTTCATCGAGGCTGGCGCCACTTACGTGACCTTTCACCCGGAAGCCAGCCAGCACATCGACCGTTCGCTGCAGCTGATCCGCGATGGCGGCGCCAAGGCCGGCCTGGTGTTCAACCCGGCTACCTCGCTGGATGCGCTGAAGTACGTGATGGACAAGGTCGACATGATCCTGCTGATGAGCGTCAACCCCGGCTTCGGCGGGCAGAAGTTCATCCCCGGCACCCTCGACAAGCTGCGCGAGGCGCGCGCGCTAATCGACGCCTCCGGCCGTGACATCCGCCTGGAGATCGACGGCGGGGTCAACGTCAACAACATCCGCGAAATCGCCGCGGCCGGCGCCGACACCTTCGTCGCCGGCTCGGCGATCTTCAACCAGCCCGACTACAAAGCGGTGATCGACGCCATGCGCGCCGAGTTGGCCCAGGTGCGTGCGTGACCATTCTTCAAAACCTGTTCGACGGTAAGCTGCCGCGCCTGGTGATGTTCGACCTGGACGGCACGCTGGTCGACTCGGTGCCGGACCTCGCTGCCGCCATCGACCAGATGCTGGAAACCCTCGGCCGCCCAGTGGCCGGTATCGAGCGCGTGCGCAACTGGGTCGGCAACGGCGCGCGGGTGCTGGTGCGCCGCGCCCTGGCCGGCGACATGGAGCATGCCGGCGTCGGCGAGGCGGAGACCGAGCAGGCGCTGGAGCTGTTCAATCAGGCCTACTCTGGCAGTCACCGCCTGACCCGCGTCTACCCTGGCGTCACCGCCACGCTGAAATGGCTGAACAAGCACGGCGTCGAGCTGGCGCTGATCACCAACAAGCCGGAACAGTTCGTCGCGCCCCTGCTCGACGAGATGAAGCTGGGTCGCTACTTCCGCTGGATCATCGGTGGCGACACCCTGCCGCAGCAGAAACCCGACCCGGCGGCACTGCTCTACGTCATGCGCCTGGCCGGCATCGAGGCCAGCCAGGCACTGTTCGTGGGTGACTCGCGCAACGACGTGCTCGCCGCCCGTGCGGCCGACGTGCCGTGCATCGCCCTGAGCTATGGCTACAACCATGGCCGGCCGATCGCCGAGGAATCGCCGGCGCTGGTGCTCGACGATCTGCGCCAGCTGTTGCCCGGCGGTTGCTTAGAGGCGGGCGCTACGCTAATGTCGGCGAACCCTTCCGAACACCCGCAGCCAAGAGATCGCACCGTGGTGGTTCCCCGTATGCACTGGCTCAATCGCGCCAACATGAAGATCCTCAAGGCCCTGGCCCGTTGGCGCTGGCGCGCCTGATCGATTCTGCCGGCTGCGCCGGCCTGTGCTGCGTACCCCATACGAGTTGCTTTCCGGAACGCCTTCGGGCTTTCCGCCACGAGGCTGATCCATCATGACCCGCGAAACCCTTTCCCGCGAAGCCTTCCTGCGATTGGCCGCCGATGGCTACAACCGCATTCCGCTTGCATTCGAAACCCTGGCCGACTTCGACACCCCGCTGTCGATCTACCTGAAACTGGCTGATGCGCCCAACACCTACCTGCTCGAGTCCGTCCAGGGCGGCGAGAAGTGGGGGCGCTTCTCGATCATCGGCCTGCAGGCCCGCACCGTGCTGCGCGCCTACGACCACGTGGTCAGCGTCAGCGTCGACGGGGTCGAGGTGGAGCGCCACGAGTGCGCCGATCCACTGGATTTCGTCGAGCAGTTCAAGGCCCGTTACAACGTGCCGACCCTGAGCGGCCTGCCGCGCTTCAATGGCGGCCTGGTCGGCTACTTCGGCTACGACAGCGTGCGCTACGTCGAGAAGAAGCTGGCGCGCTGCCCGAATCCGGACCCGCTGGGCACCCCGGACATCCTGCTGATGGTCTCCGATGCCGTGGTGGTGTTCGACAACCTGGCGGGCAAGATGCACGCCATCGTCCTCGCCGATCCAAGCCAGGCCGACGCCTACGAGCAGGGCCAGACGCAGCTGCGCGAACTGTTGAACAAGCTGCGCCAGCCGATCACTCCGCGGCTGGGGGTCGACCTCAGTGCTCCGGCCGGCGCCGAGCCGGACTTCGTCTCCAGCTTCAAGCGTGACGACTACGAGAACGCGGTGCAGGCGATCAAGGAATACATCCTCGCCGGCGACTGCATGCAGGTGGTGATTTCCCAGCGCATGTCGATCCCGTTCCAGGCCGCACCGATCGACCTGTATCGCGCGCTGCGCTGCATCAACCCGACGCCGTACATGTACTTCTTCAACTTCGGCGACTTCCACGTGGTCGGTTCCTCGCCCGAGGTGCTGGTGCGTGTCGAGGACAACCTGATCACCGTGCGCCCCATCGCCGGCACCCGCCCGCGCGGCGCGACGGAAGAAGCTGACCTGGACCTGGAGAAGGACCTGCTGTCCGACGCCAAGGAGCTGGCCGAACACCTGATGCTGATCGACCTCGGCCGCAATGATGTCGGCCGCGTGTCGAGCACCGGCTCGGTGCGCCTCACCGAGAAGATGGTCATCGAGCGTTATTCCAACGTCATGCACATCGTCTCCAACGTCACCGGCCAGCTGAAGGAAGGCCTCAGCGCGATGGACGCGCTGCGCGCGATCCTGCCGGCCGGCACCCTGTCCGGGGCGCCGAAGGTGCGTGCGATGGAAATCATCGACGAGCTGGAGCCGGTCAAGCGCGGCGTCTACGGCGGCGCGGTCGGCTACCTGGCGTGGAACGGCAACATGGACACCGCCATCGCCATCCGCACCGCGGTGATCAAGGACGGCGAGCTGCACGTGCAGGCCGGTGCCGGCATCGTCGCCGACTCGCAGCCGGCGCTGGAGTGGGAGGAAACCCTGAACAAGCGCCGCGCCATGTTCCGCGCAGTGAGCCTCGCCGAACAGTCCGTCCAGAAGTCCGAGAAGTAAGGGAGCCAGCCATGCTGTTGATGATCGATAACTACGACTCCTTTACCTACAACGTGGTGCAGTACCTCGGCGAGCTGGGTGCTGACGTTCATGTGATCCGCAACGACGAACTCAGCGTCGCCGAGATCGAGGCGCTCAAGCCCGAGCGCATCGTGGTCTCGCCCGGCCCGTGCACGCCGACCGAGGCGGGCATTTCCATCGAGGCGATTTTGCATTTCGCCGGTAAGCTGCCGATCCTCGGCGTGTGCCTCGGCCACCAGGGCATCGGTCAGGCTTTCGGCGGCGACGTGGTGCGTGCGCGCCAGGTGATGCACGGCAAGACCAGCCCGGTGTTCCACGAAGACCTCGGCGTGTTCGCCGGCCTCAACAAGCCACTGACCGTGACCCGCTACCACTCCTTGGTGGTCAAGCGCGAAACCCTGCCCGACTGCCTGGAAATCACCGCCTGGACGCAGTTCGACGATGGCTCCATCGACGAGATCATGGGCCTGCGCCACAAGACCTTGAACATCGAGGGCGTGCAGTTCCACCCCGAATCGATCCTCACCGAGCAGGGCCACGAACTGTTCGCCAACTTCCTCAAGCAGACCGGCGGGGTGCGCTGATGAACATTCGTGAAGCCCTGGCCCGGGTGGTCGACAACCTCGACCTGAACACGGCGGAAATGCAGGACGTGATGCGCGAGATCATGACCGGGCAGTGCACCGACGCGCAGATCGGCGCCTTCCTCATGGGCCTGCGCATGAAGAGCGAAAGTATCGACGAGATCGTCGGCGCCGCGCAGGTCATGCGCGAGCTGGCCGCGCCGGTACAGATCAACGCCGAGCGCCTGGTCGACACCTGCGGCACCGGTGGCGACGGCATGAACATCTTCAACGTCTCCACTGCGGCGGCGTTCGTCGTCGCGGCCGCGGGCGGGCGGGTGGCCAAGCACGGCAACCGCGCGGTATCCGGCAAGAGCGGCAGCGCCGACCTGCTGGAAGCCGCCGGGGTGTACCTCAACCTCAAGCCGGAACAGGTCGCGCGCTGCGTCGAGAACGTCGGTGTCGGCTTCATGTTCGCCCCGGCCCATCATGGCGCGATGAAGTACGCCATCGGCCCGCGCCGCGAAGTCGGCCTGCGCACCCTGTTCAACATGCTCGGTCCGATGACCAACCCGGCCGCGGTCAAGCACCAGGTGATCGGCGTATTCAGCCAGGCGCTGTGCCGGCCGCTGGCCGAAGTGCTGCAGCGCCTGGGCAGCCAGCACGTGCTGGTGGTGCACGCCCAGGATGGTCTCGACGAGATCAGCCTGGCCGCGCCAACCCACATCGCCGAACTCAAGGACGGTGTGGTCAGCGAGTACCGCATCCAGCCGGAAGACTTCGGCATCAAGAGCCAGAGCCTGATCGGCCTGACCGTGGAAGACGCCGCCGATTCGCTCAAGCTGATCCGCGATGCGCTCGGCAAGCGTCGCACCGAAAGCGGCCAGAAGGCCGCAGAGATGATTGCCCTCAACGCCGGCGCCGCGCTGTACGCCGCGGATCACGCGACCACTCTCAAGGAAGGTGTGCACCTGGCGCATGACGCTTTGCACACCGGCCTGGCGTGGGAGAAACTCGACGAGCTGGTGTCCTTCACCGCCGTGTTCAAGCAGGAGAATGAAGCGTGAGCATCCCCACCGTGCTGGAGAAGATCCTCGCTCGCAAGGCGGAAGAAGTGGCCGAGCGCCGCAGCCGCGTCAGCTTCGCCGAGGTCGAGGCCCTGGCGCGTGGCGCCGATGCGCCGCGCGGTTTCGCCCAGGCGCTGCTCGAGCGTGCGGCGCGCAAGGAACCGGCGGTGATCGCCGAGGTGAAGAAAGCCTCGCCGAGCAAGGGCGTGTTGCGCGAGCACTTCGTGCCGGCGGAGATCGCGCAGAGCTACGAACGCGGCGGCGCGGCGTGCCTGTCGGTGCTCACCGACATCGATTTCTTCCAGGGCGCCGATGAATACCTGCAGCAGGCGCGCGCCGCCTGCGGCCTGCCGGTGATCCGCAAGGACTTCATGATCGACCCGTACCAGATCGTCGAGGCCCGTGCTCTGGGTGCCGACTGCATCCTGCTGATCGTCTCGGCGCTGGATGACGTGCGCATGGCCGAACTGGCCGCCACGGCCAGGGACGTCGGCCTCGACGTGCTCGTCGAGGTGCATGATGGCGACGAGCTGGATCGCGCGCTGAAGACCCTGGATACGCCGCTGGTGGGGATCAACAACCGCAACCTGCACAGCTTCGAGGTCAGCCTGGAAACCACTCTCGACCTGCTGCCGCGCATCCCGCACGACCGCCTGGTGGTTACCGAGAGCGGCATCATGAACCGCGCGGATGTGGAGCTGATGGAAATCAGCGGGGTGTACTCCTTCCTGGTCGGCGAAGCCTTCATGCGTGCCGAGGAGCCGGGGCTGGAGTTGCAGCGCCTGTTCTTCCCCGAGCGCGGCCCGGGCATCGTTGGTGTCGATCCGGACTGATCGTTGCGCTCCTGAAAAAGCCCGCCAATCGGCGGGCTTTTTCGTCTGCCTCGTCGGGTGCGCCGTGGCGCATGGCACACCCCACAAAGGGATCGCGCAATAAAAAGCCCCGCCGAAGCGGGGCTTTCATTATCGGTTCGGTTCAGCGCGTGCCGAACACCACCATGGTCTTGCCTTTGACGTGAACCAGGCCCTGCTCTTCGAGCGACTTGAGTACACGCCCGACCATCTCGCGGGAGCAGCCGACGATGCGGCCGATTTCCTGGCGGGTGATCTTGATCTGCATGCCGTCCGGGTGGGTCATGGCGTCCGGCTGCTTGCACAGGTCGAGCAGGGTGCGCGCGACACGGCCGGTTACGTCGAGGAACGCCAGGTCGCCCACCTTGCGCGTGGTGTTGCGCAGGCGATCGGCCATCTGGCTGCCGAGGGTGTAGAGAATTTCCGGGTCCTGCTGGGTCAGCTCGCGAAACTTGGCGTAGCTCAGTTCGGCGACTTCGCATTCGGTCTTGGCACGAACCCAGGCGCTGCGTTCCTTCTCCTGGCCTTCCTTCTCGAACAGGCCCATTTCACCGAAGAAGTCGCCGGAGTTGAGGTAGGCGATGATCATCTCGCGACCGTCGTCATCTTCGATGAGGATGGTGACCGAGCCCTTGATGATGAAGAACAGCGTTTCGCAGCGGTCACCCGCGTAGATGATGGTGCTTTTGGCGGTGTAGCGGCGGCGATGACAATGCGCGAGAAGCTTGTCCAGGTTCTTGATTTTAGGTGTGAGGGTAATAGCTACCATGCCCGAGTCCCGAAAAGAAAAGAGTAAGCCTTTGTCCAGCAGGCGCTTTTTTAATAATTATCCGAACAAGTGTGCCAGTTATCCGACGCCAGCTTAACAGACCGGGTGTGACCGGCAATGCGATTTTGCGACGCAGCTAACACTGCCCGCGCTCTATCTGTCAGGCCTGTGCGCCAGGGTGGCCGCTGGGGGCTGTGATAAGCTACGCGCCTTTTTCGGGCGCAGGGAGTCCAGGCGATGAAAGCACGCATTCAGTGGGCCGGCGAGGCGATGTTCCTCGGCGAATCGGGCAGCGGCCACGTGGTGGTGATGGACGGTCCGCCGGAAGCCGGTGGCCGCAACCTGGGCGTGCGCCCCATGGAAATGGTCCTGATCGGCCTCGGCGGCTGCAGCAATTTCGATGTGGTCAGCATCCTCAAGAAGTCGCGTCAGCCGGTGGAAAGCTGCGAGGCGTTTCTCGAAGCCGAGCGTGCCGACGAAGACCCCAAGGTGTTCACCAAGATCCACCTGCACTTCGTGGTCAAGGGCCGTGGTCTCAAGGAGGCGCAGGTCAAGCGCGCCGTCGAGCTGTCGGCAGAGAAGTACTGCTCGGCCTCGATCATGCTCGGCCGTGCAGGTGTGGAGATCACCCACGACTACGAAATCGTCGAGCTGGGCTAAGAGCCCGCGTCTGATCTGCTGCGCGTCGGCGATACGGCGTTGGAAATGGCTTCGGGCTGCTCATTTACGGCCTGTAAACTCCGCACCCTCGGCCATTTCCGCCTTATCTCGCTCTGGCTCGCAAGATCAGAAGCGGGCTCTGACACACGGAGCTCACAAAGACGGCGCAGACTCTGGCAGTCGGCGCCATCGCTCTGCATAATGCGCGGCCTTTTTTCGGGGCCGGACAGTGCCCCAAACCTTACCCATATCGCCATCGCGAAGAGGTGTTAACCGTCCTACGCAACTGCGTTGTTCGCAGTTGACGGGCATGCTCGATCACGCGGCAGAGCCGCATCCACAAAGAGAACTCCCAACGGTGAAAAGCAAACTCAAGCTCCACGGGTTCAACAACCTGACGAAGACCTTGAGCTTCAACATCTATGACATCTGCTACGCGGAAACGCCGGAAGACCAGCAGGCCTACGTCCAGTACATCAACACCGAGTACGACGCCGAGCGCCTGACGCAGATCCTCACCGATGTTGTCGACATCATCGGCGCCAATATCCTGAACATCGCCCGTCAGGATTACGACCCGCAAGGCGCCAGCGTGACCATCCTGATCTCCGAGCAACCGGTCACGCCGACCGAAAGCCAGATCGAGGAATCACCGGGGCCGCTGCCGGATACCATTCTGGCGCACCTCGACAAGAGCCACATCACCGTACACACCTACCCGGAAATCCATCCGGTCGAGGGTATCGCGACGTTCCGCGTGGACATCGACGTGTCGACCTGCGGGGTGATCTCGCCGCTGAAGGCGCTCAACTACCTGATCCACCAGTTCGACTCGGACATCGTCACCGTCGACTACCGCGTGCGCGGCTTCACCCGCGACGTGGAGGGCAAGAAGCACTTCATCGACCACGAGATCAACTCGATCCAGAACTACCTCTCCGACGACACCCAGGACGCGTACCAGATGACGGACGTCAACGTGTACCAGGAGAACCTGTTCCACACCAAGATGCTGCTCAAGGACTTCGAACTGGACAACTACCTGTTCGGCGATGCGGCCAGCAACCTGACTGCCGAGCAGCGCGAGCAGGTGGAAGAGCGGGTGCGCCACGAGATGCTGGAGATCTTCTACGCGCGCAACATGCCGCGCTGATTCTCCCGCAATGAAAAAGGGCGCCGATTGGCGCCCTTTTCATCTCTAGAGCCTGTTTACGATCTTTTGAGCTAGAACCAGGCAAGGGCAAAATGGGGCGAGGGTGCGGAGTTTACGAACTGTAAATGAGCAACCCGAGCGCCGTTTCAACGCTGCCTGGCCGACGATCAGAAGATCGTGAGCAGGTTCTTAAATGCGGTAGGTGCTCTTGGTCATGACCTTGGACAGCAGGCTCATGCCGAACTTCACCGGGGCTGGGAAGCGCACGCCGCCGGCGTCGATGGCGCTGGTGGCATGCTGTTCCTCGTCGTCGCGCATCTGCTCGAGAATCGCCCGGGTCTTGGCGTCGTCCGCGGGAATCTGCTCGAGGTGCTCGTCCAGGTGCTTGACCACCTGATCCTCGGTGGCGGCGACGAAGCCCAGGCTGACCTTGTCGCTGATCAGCCCGGCGACTGCGCCGACGCCAAAGGACAGGCCATAGAACAGCGGGTTGAGTACGCTCGGGTGGCTGCCCAGCTCGCGGATGCGCTGTTCGCACCAGGCCAGGTGGTCGACTTCTTCGTCGGCGGCGTGCTCCATGGCCTTGCGCACTTCCGGCAGCTTGGCGGTCAGTGCCTGCCCCTGGTACAGCGCCTGGGCGCAGACTTCACCGGTGTGGTTGATGCGCATCAGGCCGGCGACATGGCGGGCCTCGTCGTCGCTCAGTTGCGCCTCGTTCTGCACGATGGCCGGCGAAGGCCGGGCCGGGGCGCCGCTGAATGGCAGCAGGGTGCGCAGTGCGGCGTCGGCCTGCAGCAGCAGGCGGTCGACGGGGGAAAACTGGCGTTCGTTGCTCATGGCCATCTCCACGGAAAGCATGCCGGCAGTTTACCTCAAGCCCCAGGCTGAAACCCGCTTGGCGACAAGGTGCCGCAGCGGCGGGTGTTTTTGTGGACCAGTCAGGCGAAGATCTTCGGCAGCACGGGCGCACCACGGGCGTTCTTCCCGGCGCTTGGGTATTCTGGCAGCCTGATGATGACTGCCTACTCCGGCCAGCCGCGCCGGATTCACAAGGAGTGAGGGTTGAAGAACGATATTCATGATCTGGGCCTGGTGCTCGACTCCAGGGTCAAGCTGATCGTGGTCGAGTCCTGGGACGAGAAGCGCGTGCTGGAGACGCTGACCAGCCTGGCAGTCAAGCGTGGTCTCGGCCTCTACACCTGGGCCGTGACCGAGGGCCTGCAGCGCCTCGGCTTCGGCGGCGAGCCGGCGGGCGCCGGTGAGAGCTTCGAGGCCGACGTGGCGCTCAAGCTGATCAAGCATGACCAGCAGCCCAACCTGTACGTGATGTGCGACCTGCATCCGTACCTGGTCGACAACCCCAAGCTGGTGCGCCTGCTCAAGGAAATCGCCATGAGCGAGGCCGGTCACAAGCCGACCCTGGTGCTGGTGTCCCACGCGCTCAAGCTGCCGGCGGAAGTACAACGCTATGCCGCGCGCTTCACCCTGGCCCTGCCGACCGAAGAAGAGCTGCTGGCCATCGTGCGCGAAGAGGCCACGCGCTGGAGTGAACTCAACCGCGGCGCGCGCGTGCGCACCGACAACCGAACCCTGCAGCAGGTGGTGAAGAACCTGCGTGGCATGAGCCACGCCGAGGCGCGGGCCCTGGCGCGCAATGTGATCTGCGACGACGGCGCGATCACCCAGGAAGACCTGCCGGAGCTGAACAAGACCAAGTTCAAGCTGCTCGACCTGGAGGGCGTGCTCAGCTTCGAGTACGACACCGCGCAGTTCGCCGAGGTTGGCGGCCTGCTCAACCTCAAGCGCTGGCTTGGCGAGCGCCAGGACATCTTCCTCAACAACCAGGGCCGCGATCTGCCCAAGGGCATGCTGCTGGTCGGTGTGCAGGGCGGTGGCAAGAGCCTTGCGGCCAAGGCGGTCGCGGGGCTCTGGGGGCTGCCGTTGCTGCGCCTGGATTTCGCCAGCCTGTACAACAAGTTCTTCGGCGAGACCGAGCGCAACCTGCGCGAGGCGCTGCGCCTGGCCGAGCAGATGGCGCCCTGCGTGCTGTGGATGGACGAGCTGGAAAAGGGCCTGTCCACCGGTGACAACGACGATGGCGTCAGCCAGCGTGTGCTCGGCACCCTGCTGACCTGGATGTCCGAGCGCAAGGCGCCGGTGTTCATGGTCGCCACGGCGAACGCCATCCACCGTCTGCCCCCGGAACTGGTGCGCAAGGGGCGTTTCGACGAGCTGTTCTTCGTCGACCTGCCCGATGTCGCCGTGCGCGCGGATATCTTCGCCATCCACCTGCGTCGCCGCGAGCTCGATCCAGAGCAGTTCGACCTGGGCGAGCTGGCCGGAGCGTGCGACGGCTTCTCTGGTGCAGAGATCGAGCAGGCGGTGGTCAGTGCGCTGTATGCCGCGCAGGCACGTCAGCAGCCGGTGGATCAGGCGTTGCTGCTGCACAACATCCAGAGCACGGCGCCGCTGTCGGTGGTGATGGCCGAGGACCTGGCCGCACTGCGTGCCTGGGCCAACGGCAGGACGGTCAACGCCTAGCCGCAGGCGTTGCCGGTTGGCTGAGTGTTAGCGCTTGGGCAGCAGCGGGACGATGGAGCGGGCCGCGATGCGCCGCACCAGCGCCCGCGGCGCCAGGCGCAGCAGGCAGGGCAGCAGGCGATTGCGCCAGCCGGGGATGATGATCGCGCGGTTCTTCTCCAGTCCGCGCACGGCGAGCAGCGCGACTTCCTCGGGATCGGCCAGCAGCTTGTGGCGCTCCAGCGGGCCGCTCTTCATCTGGCTATTGCGGAAGAACGGCGTGGCCACTGGGCCGGGGCAGAGCACCGAGACCTTGACCCCGTGTGGCGCCATTTCATAACGCAGGCCTTCGGAGAAGTGCAGCACGTAGGCCTTGCTGGCGAAGTAGTTGCTCATCAGCGGGCCGGGCTGGAACGCCGCCAGCGAGGCGACGTTGAGGATCTGCCCGCGGCCGCGCTTGAGCATGCCGCCGCCGATGGAGTGACACAGGCGACTCAGGGCCAGAACGTTCAGCTCGATCAGTTCCTGTTCGCGTGCCCAGTCCTGCTCGACGAACACCCCGGCCGTACCGATGCCGGCGTTGTTCACCAGCACATCGATGCGCCGCTCACCCTGCTCCAGCTCCTGCAGCAGACCGCTCAGTTGCAGCGGCTCGGCCAGGTCACAGGTGCGGAATAGCGCTTCGATGCCGAAGCGCTGGGTCAGTTCGCAGGCGACGCTTTCCAGCGCCTCGCGCTGGCGGGCGACCAGGATCAGGTTATGCCCGCGTCGCGCGAAGGCTTCGGCCAGCGCCAGGCCAAGCCCACCGGAGGCGCCTGTGATCAGCGTGTAACTGGAGGCGTCTCGTTCGGCGGACACTGCTTACTCCTGTTGCTCGAGTGAGTCCTGCACTTGTGCCTGCTCGGCACGCTGGATGTATTCCTGGTACTGCGGAATGGCGATCGCGGCGAGGATGCCGATGAGCACCGGGACGATCAGCCAGCCGAACGCCAGCACCTTGACCGCAGTGGTGTTCGGCGGCGGCGGCGGACCGAAGCGGTTGGCGCCGGTGGTGCCGGGGACGATCAGCATGACCAGGGCGAATAAGCTGCCGAAGATGGGGATCAGGTTCACCAGCCACAGCCAGCCGGACCAGCCGATGTCGTGCAGGCGTTGCACGCCGATCTGCACGCTGACCACGAGTGCGGCGATACCCACGGCGGCGATGGCCAGGCCACCGAGCACCGGGACCAGTGCCATCAGCACCGCGGAAACGAAGTACAGGCCCAGAAGGGCGAACAGCATCACGGCCGACCAGGCCAGGTAGCGCACCCGGCCGATCCGCCCGGTCACGCCGAACACCTTCAGCTCGCCATGCTCGGGCAGCACGTCGCCAACCTGCGCCTTGGGCGTGGAGTAAGGCGAGTTGCTCGGTGCCGCAGCCGCCGGTGGCGGTGCTTCGGCCAGTTGCGCCTGGCGCGCGATGAATTTCTCGATCACCACGCCGCAGGCGCTGCAGACTGGTGCCTTGTTCTGGTCGTGGCCGCATTTCGGGCAGCGCATCTGCGCCTGATCCGCGGCGGTGGCTTCGGCGTCGCTCTCCAGGCTGACCAGGGTCAGGCTGGCGCTGAGATCGGGCTCCTTGCGGGCCAGGGCGCCGGCCTTGTGCAGCACGGCCAGGTACTTGTCCGCTTCAGCGGCGTCCAGGTTGCGCTTGAGGGTGTTCAACTGGCCACTGAACAGGTCTTCGATCTTCTGCGGATCGGTCTTGAATAGGTTGGCGAGCTTTTCCTTGGTCTCGGCCAGTGTCGCTTCCGGCATCAGTTGGCCGGTAAAAACGATCTTGAAGCGTTCTTGCTGCATAAAGCTTCCTTGTCAATGAGAGCTGTTGTGCGGTGTAGGCGCGCCTAGCGTGGCGAAGCTCAGGCGAGGTGTCCAGCCTGGCGTTGTGCATTGCGATATTCCTGGTCGAGGCGGGCGACGAGCTCGCTGACCGTTGGCACATCGCCGATACCACCGACGCCCTGGCCGGCGGACCAGACGGTCTTCCAGGCCTTGGCTTCGTCGTCGATCGGCTTGAGCTTCTCGCCGTAGTTCACGGCGCCCTTGTCCTGCAGCTGCTTGAGGTCATAGCCGGCCTTTTCCAGGCTCTGGCGCATGAAGCTGGCGGGGATGCCGGAAACGGCGGGCGTATGAATGATGTCGGCCGCGTGCGCGCCGAGGATCATCTGCTTGTAGGCCTCGTCCGCGTTGCTTTCCCGGGTGGCGATGAAGCGGCTGCCGAGGTAGGCGAGATCGGTGCCGAGCAGGCGCGCGGCGAGAATCTCGTGGCCGCTGTTGAGGCAGCCGGCGAGCAGCAGGGTCTTGTCGAAGAATTGACGGATCTCGGCGACCAGGGCGAACGGGCTCCAGGTACCGGCGTGACCGCCGGCACCCGCGGCGACGGCGATCAGCCCGTCGACACCAGCTTCGGCCGCCTTCTCGGCATGCCGGCGCGTGGTGACGTCATGGAACACCACGCCGCCGTAGCTGTGCACGGCATCGACCACTTCCTTCACCGCGCCGAGGCTGGTGATGACCACCGGGACCTTGTGCTCGACGCAGACGGCCAGATCGGCCTGCAGGCGCGGATTGGTGCCGTGCACGATCAGGTTGACGGCGTAGGGCGCCGAGTCGGCGCTGAGGCCGGCTTCAATCTCCTCCAGCCAGGCTTTGAAGCCTGCCGTGTCGCGCTGGTTCAGCGCCGGGAAGCTGCCGACCACGCCGCTGTGGCAGCACGCCAGCACCAGTTGCGGGGTGGAAACCAGGAACATTGGAGCAGCCACCACCGGCAGGCGCAGGCGATGGGTCAACGAGGCAGGCAGCGACATGAGGGTTCCTCTTGTTATGCGCGCGCGTCGCGGTCGTCAGAAAGGTTTGACGACGACCAGCACGACGATGGCCAGCAGAAACAGTACCGGGATTTCATTGAACCAGCGATAGAACACATGACCGCGCGGGTTCTCGCCGCGGGCGAAGCGCTTGAGCTGGGCGCCGCACAGGTGGTGATAGCCGACCAGCAGCAGCACCAGGGTCAGCTTGGCGTGCAGCCAGCCCATCTGTAGCCAGCCGGGCGTGAGGTAGAGCAGGCCGATGCCGCACGCCAGGGTCAGCACCATCGAGGGCAGCATGATCCCGCGGTAGAGCTTGCGCTCCATCACGCAGAAGCGTTCGCGGCTGGGCGCGTCTTCGCTCATGGCGTGGTAGACGAACAGGCGCGGCAGGTAGAACAGGCCGGCGAACCAGCAGACCACGGCGATGATGTGCAGGGCTTTGACCCACAGATAGAGCATTGAAAACATCCAGACCGACTCAATGTGCCTGCGATAGTAGTGAAAGCCGGTGCCGCGCGTCATCCATAAGGTTGGCCGCGGCCCGCTCGGGGATTATCATCGGCAGCTTTTCAGGCTTCGCACCGAGGAACATGTGATGGTCAAGGTCGGTATCGTTGGTGGCACGGGCTACACCGGGGTGGAACTGCTGCGCTTGCTGGCTCAGCATCCGCAGGCCGAAGTGGCGGTGATTACGTCGCGCTCCGAGACCGGGGTGAAGGTTGCCGACATGTACCCGAACCTGCGCGGGCACTACGACAATCTCGCCTTCAGCATGCCCGACGTAGCCACCCTGGGTGCCTGCGACGTGGTGTTCTTCGCCACCCCGCACGGCGTTGCCCACGCCCTGGCCGGTGAACTGCTGGCGGCGGGCACCAAGGTGATCGACCTGTCCGCCGACTTCCGTCTGCAGGACGCCGAAGAATGGGCCAAGTGGTACGGTCAGCCGCATGGCGCGCCCGAGCTGCTACCGCAAGCGGTGTACGGCCTGCCGGAAGTCAATCGTGAGGCAATCAAGGGCGCGCGCCTGATCGCGGTGCCCGGTTGCTACCCGACGGCGGTGCAGCTGGGCCTGATCCCGCTGCTGGAAGCCGGTCTGGCGGACAGCAACCGCCTGATCGCCGACTGCGCCTCCGGGGTCAGCGGTGCCGGGCGTGGTGCCAAGGTCGGCTCGCTGCTCTGCGAGGCGGGCGAAAGCATGATGGCTTACTCGGTCAAGGGCCACCGTCACCTGCCGGAAATCAGCCAGGGCCTGCGCCGCGCGGCCAATGGCCAGGTTGGCCTGACCTTCGTGCCGCACCTGGCGCCGATGATCCGTGGCATTCACGCCACGCTCTACGCGACCGTGGTCGATCGCGGTATCGATCTGCAGGCGCTGTTCGAGCAGCGTTACGCCAACGAACCGTTCGTGGATGTGATGCCCGCTGGCGCCCACCCGGAAACCCGCAGCGTGCGCGGCGCCAACGTCTGCCGCCTGGCGGTGCACCGTCCGCAGGGTGGTGAGCTGGTGGTGGTGTTGTCGGTCATCGACAACCTGGTCAAGGGTGCGTCCGGGCAGGCACTGCAGAACATGAACATCCTCTGTGGCCTGGACGAGCGTCTGGGGCTGGGTCACGCCGCCCTGCTGCCGTGACCGGCGGCAGGCGCAATAGTTGACCAGTTTGCTAGGGTAAGCGGATAATCCGTTGCCCAGCAGTACGTAATTGGCGCCTGGCGCCGGGAGATCAGCAAGATGAGCGTTGAGTCCTTCACACCCACTCCGTTGCAATTCACGCAGGGAGCGGCGACCAAGGTGAAGAACCTGGTCGATGAAGAGGGTAATTCACGTCTGAAGCTGCGTGTGTTCGTCACCGGTGGCGGATGTTCGGGTTTCCAGTACGGCTTCACGTTCGATGAGGACGTGGCGGACGACGACACCATTGTCGAGCGCGATGGCGTCAGCCTGGTGGTCGATCCGATGAGCTTCCAGTACCTGGCCGGTGCCGAGGTGGACTATCAGGAAGGGCTGGAAGGTTCGCGATTCGTGATCAAGAACCCTAACGCGACCACCACCTGCGGGTGTGGTTCGTCCTTCTCGATCTGAGCCGCGCTGCAAGAAAAAGCCGCGCAATAGCGCGGCTTTTTTGTGTCCGTTCGATTTACGCGGGGTAGATCGCCCCGAGTATTCGCGGCCCCTTGGCGCCCGTCACGCTGGGTCGGTTGGCGCTAATGCCTTCGAGGCAGCAATGGGCCAGCCAGGCGAAGGCCATCGCCTCGATCCAGTCGGGCGCGATGCCGAATGCCTGGGTGCTGCTGACCTGACAGCTCGGCAGAAGCGCCTGCAGTCTGTCCATCAGTGCCCGGTTATGCGCGCCGCCGCCGCAGACCAGCAGTTGCTCGGTGCTCTGTTGCGCATGTTGCAGGGCGTCGGCGATGCTGCGCGCCGTCAGCTCGAGCAGAGTGCGCTGCACATCGGCGGGGGCGAGCTGGGGCTGGGTCGTCAGGTGGTGCTGCAGCCAGGGCAGGTTGAACAGCTCACGGCCGGTGCTCTTGGGGCCGCGCCCCTGGAAGAAGTCGTCGGCGAGCATGGCCTGCAGCAGTGCATCGTTGCAGGTGCCGCTGGCAGCCCAAGCGCCATCGCGATCAAACGCCTCGCCGAGGTACTGCTGGATCCAGATATCCAGCAGTACATTGCCTGGTCCGCAGTCGAAACCGTGCACCGTGCCCTCGGGCTCGATCAGGCTGAGGTTGCTGAAGCCGCCGATGTTGAGCACGGCGCGGCGCTGTTGGCCGTCGTCGAACAGGGCCTCGTGGAATGCGGGCACCAAAGGGGCGCCCTGGCCGCCAGCCGCTACGTCACGGCGACGGAAGTCGGCGACCACGCTGATGCCGGTCAGCTCGGCGAGCAGGGCGGGGTTACCGATCTGGATGGTGAAGCCACGTGCCGGCTCATGGCGCACCGTCTGCCCGTGGCTGCCGATGGCGCGAACCTGGCTGGCTTCGAGCTGCTGGCTGGCAAGCAGTGCAGCGATACCCGTGGCAGCGAGAGTGGCCCAGCGATTTTCCGCGACAGCGGCGCGAGCCAGTTCATCAGGGCCTGACGCGCAAAGGCCGAGCAATTCGGCGTGCAGGTCGGCCGGCATGGGCAGGTAGTGGGTGGCGCGCAGCTCGGTGCGCTGCTGGTCCTGATGGATCAGGGCGATGTCCAGGCCATCCAGGCTGGTGCCGGACATCACCCCAAGGTAGAGCGGCATGGCTTAGCGCTTGTTCAGGGCCAGGAGCGTCGCTTTTTCCTGATCCATGCGTGCCATCAGTGGCGTACTCAGTTGCGTGAAGCGCTGCTTCTCGCCGCGTGCAATCGGGTCCGACATTGGCAGCTTCTGGCTGAGCGGGTCGACGTGACGGCCATTGACCTGGAACTCGTAGTGCAGGTGCGGGCCGGTAGACAGGCCGGTGGTGCCGATGTAACCGATCACCTGGCCTTGCTTGACCATCCCGCCGGTACGGATACCTTTGGCGAAGCCCTGCATGTGGCCATACAGCGTCCGGTAACTGCTGCCGTGCTGGATGATCACCGCGTTGCCGTAACCGCCGCGGCGGCCGGCGAGAAGAACCTTGCCATCGCCTGCGGCCTTGATCGGAGTGCCGCGCGGCGCAGCGTAATCCACGCCCTTGTGCGCGCGAATCTTGTTCAGGATCGGATGCTTGCGGCCCATGGAAAAGCGCGAGCTGATGCGGGCGAAATCGACCGGTGTGCGGATGAACGCCTTGCGCATGCTGTTGCCGTCGGCGTTGTAGTAGCTGGTGGAGCCTTGCTTGTTGGTGTAGCGCACTGCGGTGTAGGTCTTGCCGCGGTTGGTGAAGCGCGCGGCGAGGATGTTGCCGCTGCCGACCTGCTTGTCGTTCACCACATGCTCTTCGTAGATCACCTCGAATTCGTCACCCTCGCGGATGTCCAGGGCGAAGTCGATGTCGTAGCCGAAGACGTTGGCCAGGTCCATGGTCAGGCTGTGCGAGAGGCCGGCGCGCTTTGCGGAGAGGAACAGCGAGCTGTTGATCACGCCGTGGGTATACGTAGTGCGTACATCCGGTTTGACCAGCTCGCGTTTGAAGCTGTAGCCCTTGTCGTTACGGCTCAGGGAAATGCTTTCCAGGTCGCTGAGTTTGCTGTGCAGAGTGTCCAGCTTGCCTTCGGGGGTCAGTTTGAAGTCGAGCACCTGACCGATCTTCAGGCGGCTGAACTGTTTGGCCTCCTTGGCACCGCTCAGCGCTTCGTGCAGGTCACCGGCATTCAGGCCAACTCGGGAAAAGACGGTCGACAGCGTATCGCCATTGCCAACGGTAACGGCGTGCTGAAGAGGGTCTTTGGGGGCTTCGGGCTGAATATCTGGATTCTTGGAATTCGCGGCTGACTCAGTGCTGTCTGGTTTCTCGGTCAGGCCTGCGTTGGTAGCGAAGGGCGACGCTCCTTGGTCTCCCGGGGCGAGCTCTGGTCGGAGGTCATCCTTCTCCTGCGTCAGTTGCTCGGCGCCGTTTTCCAGCTCCAGATTGATGTAGGTCTTCTTCGCTTCAACTTCGCGTGACGGGAACACCAGCAGGGCCAGGCTCAGGAGCGCTGCAATACCACTGGCAGCCAGCAGGTGGCTCCTCGGGTACGGCGGTGCTTTGGGTACAGATTGGGTCATGGCTTAAGGTGTTTCTTGGAAGAATGCATTAACTGTCTAAAATATAATCAAATTTCTCTATAGGCAACCCTGCATGCACTGCATCGGCTGGGCGGCGGTTTCGCGGCGCAAAACTTGTAATTAGTCAGTGATCTTGTATGGTTGGTTCCCTTTTGTTTTCAGTGGCATGGGTCCTGTAATGAAGTCGGTTGAAGAGCAGCTGGCGCTGATCAAGCGTGGCGCCGAAGAGGTTCTGGTCGAGGCGGAACTGATAGAAAAACTGAAGCGCGGCCAACCCCTGCGGATCAAGGCCGGCTTCGACCCGACTGCGCCCGATCTGCATCTCGGTCACACCGTGCTTATTAATAAGCTGCGCCAGTTCCAGGAGCTGGGGCATCAGGTGATTTTTCTGATCGGCGATTTCACCGGCATGATCGGTGACCCCAGCGGCAAGAGTGCTACGCGACCGCCGCTGACGCGTGAGCAGGTTCTGGATAACGCTGAGACCTACAAGACCCAGGTCTTCAAGATTCTCGATCCGGCGAAAACCGAGGTGGCTTTCAACTCCACCTGGATGGACCAGCTGCAGCCGGCCGACTTCATTCGTCTTGCATCGCAGTACACCGTTGCCCGGATGCTGGAGCGCGACGACTTCGACAAGCGTTACACCTCTAATCAGCCGATCGCCATTCACGAGTTCCTCTATCCGTTGGTTCAGGGCTACGACTCCGTGGCGTTACGTGCGGATGTCGAGCTGGGTGGGACCGATCAGAAGTTCAACCTGCTCATGGGGCGCGAGTTGCAGCGTGCGTATGGTCAGGAGGCGCAGTGCGTCGTCACCATGCCGTTGCTCGAAGGCCTGGACGGCGTCAAGAAGATGTCCAAGTCCCTTGGCAACTACATCGGCATCCAAGAGGCACCGGGTGTGATGTACAACAAGATCGTCTCCATGCCGGATGCGCTGATGTGGCGCTACTACGAGCTGCTCAGCTTCCGCTCGATGGAGGAGATCGAGCAGTTCAAGGTAGATATAGAGAAGGGAGCCAATCCGCGAGACATCAAGATCAAGCTTGCGGAGGAGATCGTTGCTCGCTTCCATGGTGAAGAGGCGGCGGCCAATGCGCATCGCGCTGCGGGCAATCGCATGAAGGATGGCGAGCTGCCGGAGGATATTCCGGAGGTTGAGCTGTCATCGGTTGAGGATATGCCAATCTCTTCCGTCCTTAATAAGGCGGGGCTGGTAAAGAATGCCGCGGTTGCGCGCGATCTATTGGGTTCGGGCGGTGTGAAGGTGGATGGCGAGGTGGTTGATCGCAGCTTCGTGTTCAAGCTTGGTGCGGTACATATATGCCAGGCTGGTAAGAAGGCATTCGCACGTATCTCGCTGAAAGCCGAATAAAGTTTCACAAAGGTGTTGACGCCGTTTCTGTCTCCCCTATAATGCGCACCTCTTCCGGTGCAGCTGGATCCGAAAACTCCTTAGTAAACAAGAAGTTAGACGAAAATAAAGGTTGCAACGGCGGCGAATTCGAGTAGAATGCGCCGGGCTGACAAGGTGGTGGTTTGATCTTGTTAGCGCTTCAGGCGGAAGCGGCTGAAGTAGCGTGAAAGAGGTGGTTGACAGCGAGTTTGAACGCTGTAGAATTCGCCTCCCGCTGATGTGAAGCGAAAGCAGATCGGAAGCGCAAGCGGTTGAGAAGAAACGAAAAATTCTTCAAAAGCAGCTTGACAGATTGAAAGGCTGCTGTAGAATGCGCGGCCTCGGTTGAGACGAAAGACTTAATCGAAACGCTCTTTAACAACTTGAATCAAGCAATTCGTGTGGGTGCTTGTGAGGTAAGACTGATAGTCAACTGATTATCA